>CAWGRH010000010.1:0-462062 GCA_963824905.1 uncultured Alphaproteobacteria bacterium | reverse complement strand
CGGGCGATGACACGTGGTTTCCCCCCCTTGAGAATCTCGGGGAGATCAGATCGCGATCTGCCGGCCGATCTCGACGACCTGCTCGGCGGGCAGGTTGAGATAGTCGGTCGCATGCGAAGCGTTGCGCTCCATGGCGGCGAACAGCGCTTCCTCCCACCGCGGCAGGCCGAGGCCATCCCGGCGGCGGATCACGGTCTCGTGGCCGACGAAGTAGGTCACGTCGGCAAGATCGATGGCGCAGCCATATTGCTTGAGCTGGACGAGCAGGCGCGGAATGTCCAGCCGCTCCATGAAGCCGTAGCGAACGACGACGCGCCAGAACTCCGGCGCCTCCCGGGTGATCGCCGCACGCAAGCCATCGGGGACCCACGGCACCGGCTCGACCCCGATGGTGATCGCGACCACGCGGCCGTGCAAGGCGCGACTGTGGCGGACGTGCCAAGCAAGCACCGGCGGCGTGTCCCGGGTCGCGCGGGTGAGAAACACCGCGGTGCCGGGCACCCGGGCCACGCCGTCGCTCTCGATCTGCGCCATGAAGGTGTCGAGCGGCACCAGGCCTTCGGTGATGCGCGTGCTGACCGCCTCGGCGCCGCGATGCCAGACGTACATGACGAGATAGACCGCGCCGGCCAGCGCAAGCGGAACATAACCGCCGTCGACGATCTTGAGGCTGTTGGACAGGAAGAACGCAGTGTCGATCGCGAGGAATACGCCGGCGACGGCGATGCTCACCGGCAGGCTCCATTTCCAGATCTCGCGCATGGCGATGAGCAGCAGCGCCGAGGTGAGCAGCATCGTCAACGAGACCGCGATGCCGTAGGCGGCGGCGAGATTGGATGATTTGCCGAACCACACGGTGAGCGTGATGGTGACGATCATCAGGGCCCAGTTGACCGCGCCCACATAGATCTGCCCGTATCCGTCGGCGGAGGTCTGGACGATCCTGAGCCGGGGAAACCAGCCGAGCTGCATCGCCTGCCGGGTCATCGAGAATGCCCCGGTGATGATGGACTGACTGGCGATGACGGTCGCCACCGTGGCGAGCAGGATCATCGGCACCAGGAGTGCCGGCGGCACCAGCCGGTAGAAGATGTTGTGCTCGGATATGCCCTGGTCGAGCACGATCGCGGCCTGGCCGGCGTAGTTGAGCACGAGGCTCGGGAACACGATCGTCGACCAGGCGAGGCGTATCGGGCCGCGGCCGAAATGGCCCATGTCGGCGTAGAGCGCCTCCGCTCCAGTGACGCACAGGAACACGGCGCCGAGCACCGCAAAGCCCTTGAAGCCCTCATGGACGAGATAGGCCACGGCATAGCGCGGATCGAACGCCAGCAGGACACTCGGATGCTTGGCGATCCCCGCAACCCCGAGCAGTGCGATAACGGCGAACCACGTCGCCATCACCGGGCCGAAGGCTCGCCCGATCCGCGCCGTTCCCTGGGATTGGATTGCGAACAGGCCGATCAGGATCCCGACCGCAATCGGCAGCACATAGGGCCCGAGCGCAGGCTCCTTGATGGTCAGCCCCTCCAGGGCCGAGAGCACTGAGATCGCCGGCGTGATCGCACCGTCGCCGTAGATCAGGGCGGCCCCGGCGAGACCCAGCGCCACGATCGCCGGCCGCTGCTGCCGCTTGACCCCGAGCAACGCCATCAGCGCCAGGATGCCGCCCTCGCCGTCGTTGTCGACCCGCATCGCGACGGTGACGTATTTGACGCTGGTGATCGCGAGCAGCGTCCAGATGATGAGGGACAGCACCCCGAACACCTGGAGCGGGCCGGGGTCGCGGCTGAGGTCGAGCACGGTCTTGAGGGTGTAGAGGGGGCTCGTGCCGATGTCGCCGAACACGACCCCGAGCGCCGCGAACCCCAACGCCGTGAGGCCGCTCAGACTTTTCTCGCCGTTCGCGTGCATCCGAGACACCGCAGGCGGGGGCGGCGGCGGAGCGCAATGCCGACGGGGCCGGGTGCGATCGTCCTGCTGAACCGCACCGAAATTCAGCTTCTCGCCTCCTGGAACCCGCGTCAATCCTGGAAGCTGCCGCTGGCCCCGCTGGGCGCCGCTAGCGCGGCCGTCGCGCGGCGACCTACGGCCTCGCCGTTGCGGCCCGCGGCGGCGTCGGCCGGCTCGCCGCCGGATATGGCCTGCTCTGCGAGGAATATCGCGCAAGGGGCCACGGGTGGCGGACCGATCTGGTGCGACCGTGGGGCGCCGGCGTGGAACAAAGAACGCCCTGTCGCAGGTGGCACCCTTCGGCAATCTTTACAAAAAACCAGCACTTCTGTAACGCAGTGTGTTTAAGGCATTTCGCTTAAATTGCCGCGCCCGGCGGACGCGCCGGCCAGATCGAACAACGATGTCGCTCCTCAGACCCACCCTGACCATTCGGGCGCGCATACTCGTTCTTGTCGTCATTGCGATGGCCCCGATCGTGCTCGAGCGTGTCAGCGGGCTGCAAGTCGGCCGCGCCGATCGAATCCGCATGACCGAGACGACGACGCGCGATCTGGCGAAGCACGGCGCCGACGTGTACGGCCAGATGCTCACGCTGGCCCGCACGGTGATGGGCGCTGCCGCACTCGCCCAGCCCGAGGGCGCAGTCGATCCGCAGAGTTGCGGACGTCTGATGCAGGACCTCGACCGCGGGAGCGATGTGATCGAGTCGCTTTCGATCGCCTCGCCTGCCGGCCACGTCCTGTGCTCGAGCGAGCCCGACGTGGTGGGCGTGGAACTCGGCGACCGTCCCTTCTTCAAGGAGGCCGTCGCCACCGGGCAGTTCACGCTGAGCGGATTGCTGGTGAGCCGCGTGTTCCATCGCCCGATCCTGGCCGCGGCGCTCCCAAAGGGGCCGCCGGATCACGCGAGCACGTTTGTCGTCGTCGCCGCGTTGAACCTGTCCTGGATCGAGAACCTCCTCGCGGACGTTCTCAGCGGCCGCAATATCACCGCCTCGATCGTCGACCGCGATGGAATCCTGATCGCGCGTTATCCGAAGAACGAGAACCTCTCCGACAACGACCTCAAGCGGACGCCCCTGTTCGAGAAGATCGCGTCCGCTCGGGAGGCCTCCTTCACGGCGACGGACCTCGACGGCACGACCCGCGTCTTTGCGACCGCGCGGCTCGGCGACAACGCTCATCTCGTCGTCGGCGTCGATCGCGGGCAGGTTCTCGCGAACATCAATCACCAGATCAACGTCGCCTACGTCGTCATCGCCTCGGCCGTCCTGTTCGCCCTGCTCGGCGCCTGGTGGGGCAGCGAGCGATTCATATTGCGTCCGTTGCGAGCGCTCGCAGCGAAGGCGGAGCGGTACGGCGGGGGAGATTTCTCGCTTCGTGCCGGCGCCTTGAAGTGGCCGCCGGAGTTCGCGCCTCTCAACCAGGCACTCGAACGGATGGCGCAGCAGCTTGCGGCGCGCGAGAACGTCCTGATCGAGGAGAACCGGCAGCTCGAGACGCTGGCGCAGCTCGACGGGCTCACCGGGGTCGCCAACCGTCGCTCTTTCGATGCGAGGCTGCGCGCCGAGTGGAGCACCAGCGCCGGGTCCGGCCAGCCGCTCTCCCTCCTGATGATCGACGTCGATCACTTCAAGCGGTTCAACGATCGCTACGGCCACCCGGCCGGCGATGCCTGCCTCAAGGCGATCGCCGCATGCCTGTCACGGGGCGAGCTGCGACGGAACGACTTCATCGCCCGCTACGGCGGCGAGGAGTTCGCCGTCGTGCTGCCGTCTCTCCCGTCCGCCGCGGCCATGGAGATCGCCGAGCGCCTTCGCCTCGCAGTGTTCGCCCTTGCGCTCGAGAACAGCCAGTCCCCGCTCGGTCTCATCACGATCAGCATCGGAGTCGCAGGCCTCGTCAGCGACGGCAGCAAGGACGCCGGCGCGCTGATCGAGGCCGCGGACGCCGCGCTCTACAACGCCAAGCGGCGTGGCCGAAACGTCGTCAGCGGCCGCACCTCAAAGCTGGTGGATGTGCTCGCCGGCTGAGCGAAGATCAGGAAGCCTTGGGCAGCTTCTCCATAGACGGCACCCAGCCCGAGTTCGCACGCTTCGGGATCGATTTGATCGACCGCACCGGCGCGACGGCCGCGTTGCACTGCACGTCCTTCGCCTGCTCGGTCAATTCCTCTTTGAAGGCGGCGACCTTCTGCTCGGCCTGCGCAAGTGACGCCGCCGTCTCGCGGGCGAGCGCGATGAGCTGATTAAACGCGGTGATATCCATTTTCCCCTCCCCGTCGCCTGTGGCGACCACAAAAATGGCACGGCAAAAGTAAACCGGAGGCTAACCGATCGCCCCCCTTCGAATGCGGGGAAAACCGGAGTAAGTTTCGATCCCGAAACTGGCGCAATCGGCACAAATGCCAAAAGATGCGAAATCGCCGGTAAATTCGGGAGATGCTCGATGCCTCAATTCCCTTCGCTCAAAAGCCTCATCGCAATGGGCGCGTTAACCCTAATGATGTGGCCGGCTTCCGGACCAGCACCGGCTGCGGAAGAGGGCGCAGCGATCCCCGATTTCTCCTCCCGCGATATCGCATGGGTATTCGGCACCGGCGACTTCATCGCGATTCCCGGCGAGCCGAGCCCGACCCGCGATGATCCCGCCCATGCCTATGTCTCCAATAACGATTTTCGCGCGACCGGGAAGCAGCCGACGTTCCGTGTGGCCGACCTTTCGAACCCCAACATCAAGCCCTGGGCAAAAGAGATCATGAAGCGGGAGAACGACAAGGCCCTCTCCGGCGGAATGCCGTTCTCGGCGCGAGCGAGCTGCCTGCCCATGGGCGTTCCGGCCTTCATCCAGAACGTGGTCGAGCCGATCCATTTCATGCAGACACCCAAGGAAGTGATCATGATCTTCTCGGGCGACGCACAGGTTCGCCACGTCTATCTCGACGTGCCGCATTCGGCCAACGTGAAGCCGTCCTGGTATGGCGAGTTGGTCGGCCATTACGAAGGCGACACGCTGGTCGTGGACACGGTCGGTCTGAGCGCCAAGACCTTCATCGACAATTACCGCACGCCGCATTCGGAGAAGCTGCACGTCGTCGAGCGCTACAAGCTGATCGAAGGGGGCAAGACGCTCCAGGTGACGTTCCGGATCGAGGATCCGGACACTTTCTATCAGCCGTGGTCGGCGATCGCGAAGCTGCGGCGCGTGCAGATGCCGATGCATGAAGAGGCCTGCGCCGAAAACAACCGGAATGTGTTCGACTATAAGATCCCGGTGGCGGAGAAACCGGATTTCTGATCGCCGACCCCCTTTTGCGCGCAGACGCAACCGGTGTAACCTCGGGAGGAAACCGCTCGCGGACGCAACCGCATTGCCGAACGGCAGCGGATTTCGACTGCGAACAGCGGCGATGATCGGTTTCGGCCGGGGCCGTGTTTCCTTATACGACCGTCGCCACCCGGCAGACGATCCACAAAGACGACGCAAGGGGAGGTACATCGTGGCTTGCCGAACATCGATCTACGCAATTGGCGTCGCGGCTTGCGTGGTGACGATCTGCAGCGGCGCGAACGCCGCCGACCGCGCGAAATATCCCGAGTGGAAAGGCGCGTGGGAACGCTACGTGCCGCCGGTGTCCGTCGTTTCGCCCTCCGGCTTGCGCACCGCCGGCGGGCAGCCGTCGTTCGATCAGACCAAGCCGTGGGCGCGCGGACAGGAGGCCCCCCTCACCGCCGAATATCAGAAGGTTTTCGAAGACTTCGATCGCCGACCAGGAAGCCGGCGGCCAGGGCAACAACTTCGACCGCGCGCGCTGCATGCCGACCGGCATGCCGCACATGATGACGTTCGGACCGATTGAATTCGTCGTCACGCCGGACACTACCTTCCTTCTGATCGGCACAAATGTGCGCCGCATCTATACCGACGGCCGTGACTGGCCCAAGGAAATCGACCCGAGCTATGCCGGTTATTCGATCGGAAAGTGGACCGACCTGGACGGCGACGGGACCTACGACGTGCTGGAAGCGGAGACCCGGGGCTTCAAGGGCCCGCGGGTCTACGATGCCTCCGGCCTTCCGCTCCACTTCGACAATCAGTCCGTTTTCAAGGAGCGGATTTTCGTCGACAAGGCCGATCCGAAGGTCATTCACGACGAGATCACCGTGTTCGACCACGCCCTGACGCGTCCCTGGACCGTCGACAAGCGCTACGTGCACGATTCCAATCTGCATCCCCCGTGGCGGGAGGCGAGTTGCGTCGAAGGGTCGGATCTCGTCGCGCTGGGCAAGGAGATGTACATCGTTCGCGCCGACGGCCTCTTGATGCCCGCCAAGAAGGGTCAGAAGCCGCCGGATCTGCGGTTCTTCAAGCAAACAACGAAGTGAGGCCGGTAATGGTGCACACGGCGCGGCTGCGGCCACGGTCAATGGGAGAGAGCGATGTCCTCATTCATCTCGGTAGAAAGGCGGTCCGCAGCTAGCGTTCTCGCGGCAGCGATGATGTTGGTGACGCCCGCCGTGGCGCAGCAGAAAGCCGCAACGCCCGATTTCTCGTCCGGCAATGCCGGTTGGCTTACCTTCAATGTCGATTTTTCGGTCGTGCCCGGCGCGACGGGCCCACTGCGCAGCGACCCCGCGCATCCGCGGGTGAGCAATGCGGAGGCCATTCGGACCGGCAAGCAGCCGACCTATTTCGTCGCCGACCTCGTCAATGCAGGCATTCTCAAGCCCTGGGTCGTCGAGCGCATGAAGAAGGACAACGACGAGGTCCTCGCCGGAAAAATCGCCTTCACCCCACACTCGTTCTGCATGCCGGCCGGCGTGCCCGGGTATCATCTCTACGGCTTCCAGCCGCTCTATTTCGTGCAGGCGCCGAATGAAGTCGTGATGATCTATTCGAACGACCAGCAGGTCCGGCACGTGTATCTCGATGTATCGCATTCGAAAAACGTGACGCCGTCATGGTATGGCGAGTCGGTCGGGCATTACGAGGGCGACACACTGGTGGTCGATACGATCGGGCTGAACGACAAGACCTTCGTCGACAATTTCCGCACCCCGCACACCGAGAAGCTGCACGTCGTCGAACGCTTCAGGCTCGTCGACAGCGGCAAGGCGATGAGAGTCGACATCACGTTCGATGACCCCGACGCCTTCAACGCGCCGTGGTCGGTGACGCAGCGCTACGACCGCGTGCAACGTCCGATGGCCGAGTTGGTCTGCGCCGAGAACAACGAGCAGTTCTTCAAAATTCCCGTGGCGGGCAAGCCGGATTTCTAGCGCGGTTCCCGCACCGGGCGCCGGCGCGCAAGCGCGTCGTGCGCGAGGAGATCACGGCGAACCAGGCATTTCCGCTCGGACCTGCGTCAATTTGCATCCCGGCGGACCGACGCCTCGGTCCATCTTCGCATGGGCAAACACGCACACAGGCCGGCGATATGGTAAATGACCCGAGGCGGCAAGCGCGGCCGCCGCAGCGAACATTAGACTCTGATTGCGTACGGCACTTGACCGCGGCACCCCGCTGTTACAAGTCGAACCGAGGATCATGCCGGCTATCTCTCACATCGAGGTCCGCGCGAGAGCGAGCACCGTCGATACCCTGTGCGGGTTCGTCGCGACGGTGATCTTGTTCGCGGTCTTCGTCACCTTCAATCCGTTCAGCAACCTCGGGGTCGTCGATCCCTCGCAAGAGGCCGGCGGAGGCGAGGCGCCGATTTATTTCGCGCTGCTGTTGCTGACGGTCTTCGCCGGACTGCTGCTTTATAACGCCGGCCGTTTCACCCTGCCGAGCCTCGCGACGCCGGCCAATCTCACGCTGCTCGCCTGGCTCCTCGCGGTCGGGGTGGCGCTGTCCGTTGCGCCCAGCATCTCGGCGCGCCGTTTGGTGTTGGCATTCCTGACTTTCCTGCTCGCCGCGATGCTGCTGCCTCTAACCCGCGGATTGCGGCACTTCACCGGCCTTGTGCTGTTTACCGCAGCCGTCGTGCTGATCCTCTCTTATCTCGGCGTTCTGCTCGTACCGCAGCTCACAATTCATCAGCCGGGCGACCTCGTCGAACCGGAGCTCGCCGGCAAGTGGCGCGGCATCTACGGTCACAAGAACGTCGCCGCCGGCGTGATGGCGGTCTTCGTTTACACAGGATGGTTTGCGACCAGGATCGGGCAGCCGTTGGCAGGGAGCGCCGTCGCGCTGGCGGCGTTCACCTTCCTCATCTTCAGCGGCGGCAAGAGCGAGCTCGCGCTCCTGTTCGTCGTACCGCTCATCGCCGCCCTGGTCGCCCGCACCCGATCGATCTGGCTCAAGGCGTTTTTCGCGTTCACCCCGCTAGCGATGCTCGCCTTTCTCACCGTCGGCGCGGTGGTGAGCACGACGGCCCAGGCAATCCTGCGGGCTCTCTCGATCGACCCCACCTTCACCGGCCGTACCGATATCTGGAAATTCGCGTTTTCGGCGATCGCCGAGCATCCGTGGAAAGGCCAGGGCTTCGAGGCGTTCTGGTTTTCGGAAGCACTCAAGCACGGCGTCGAGGGCAAGACGAAATGGCTGGCGCAAGTGGCGACGAGCCACAACAGCTACGTCGATGTCGCTCTCACCATAGGCATTCCCGGTCTCGTCCTGACCCTCGTTGCCTTCCTCGTCCAGCCCCTCAAGGATTTCCACCGGCACCTGCCTTCGGCCGAGAACAAGGTGCTCGCCCAATTTCTGCTGTTGCTCTGGCTCTTCGCACTCTACGCCGGGACGTTCGAGGCGTTCTTTTTCAACCGCGTCGCCCCGATGTGGTTCGTGCTTGCACTTGCGGTGTGCGGCCTGCGCTGCGCGCGGCTCTTCGCGGTGAAACACTAGAACCGTTTCGCGTGGTGCCTAGCGATTGGTTCTCACGTCGGCCGCAGCCCGCGCAATCACATCGCGCAGAATCGCAAGATGGACGGTCTTCGAATAATTACGCAGGATGTGCTGGCGCGCGTTGCGGCCGCGTTCCGCGACCATCGCCGGATCGGAGAGATAGGCTGACAGCTTCTCCGCGAAAGCATCGAGGCTCGGCCCGTCAAGAACCGAGCCCGTTGATCCGTCGAGGACGATCTCGGGGATGCCGCCGCATCGCGTGACGATGGCGGGGAGCCCGCAGGCGGCGGCCTCCACGACGGCATTCGGCGAAATGTCGGCTCTGGTCGGAAGGATGAAAATGTCGCTCGCCGCGGTCAACCGAACGAGATCTGGCGATTCCGGCGCAAACGAGCGATGCACGCGCACGTTCGGCGGCGGCGTGTCGGCGTGGGGCGAGACGACATGGAAGTCGACGTTCGCGAAGTGCGTGAGCCCCGCCAGTTGGTAGACGATATCACCGCCCTTGCGCCGGAAGTCTGCACCGATGAACAACACCTGGGGGCGCGCGTTCGGTGGTTTCGTTTCCGGCGGCTTCCATTTCTCGGTGTCGACATAGAACGGCAGCAACACCAGCCGGTCGTCGCCGACGCCGAGCTCCCGGCGAAGCGCGTCTCGATACCATTGCGACATGCACAGGAAATAGCAGCCGTGGTCGACGAGCCGTCGCAGTTGTGCGTTGACGGCCGAACCGGGGAAACCCAGTTGTTTGCCGCCATAGAGCTCTGCGAGTTGGGCGGTCGTGCAGTCGCCGTAGACAAGGTACTGCACGCCAGGCGGCAGCGGGACGAACGGCGCATTCTGCAGGGTCGAAAGCAGCACGACGTTCGCGCCGGAACGTATCGCCTCGCTGGCGGCGGCGCGGCCGGTCAGCGCCAGCCCGATACTCTTTGCATAGCGTTCGGTCAGGCTCGACGCCCACCGCGCGTGGTCCTCGATGTGATGGTGACTCGGCGCATAGCCGGCGAGATCCGTCTCCCAGCGTGTGCGCACCGTCTTCCAGCCGACGCTCCCGCTGGTGACGAGCCCGAGTTTGATGGCGTTCACCACAGGCTTCTCATCGCCGGAAGGGCGCGGTCGCGAATGTCGAGCACATTCTGCAGCCAGCACATCGCCGCATAGGTGACGATGCCTGTCGGAATGAGGATCGCCAGTGCGAGCGGCGCCGACACAGCCAATAATGAATCCACTGTCCGGACTACGATCGCCATGACAAGTCCGGCAACGACGATGCGGGCGAGGCGAGCGAGCGGCAGAGGAATCGGAAACGCCCATCGCGTCAACAGAAGCGCACCGAAGAACCCAAAGATCGACGTGGCGAGACGCCCCCACGCTCCACCGACGACGCCAAGATGCTCGATCAGCAGATAGGACACAACAACGTTGAATGCGATTACCGAAGCCGTGTTCCAGAGATAAAACACGTTGCGGTTCGAGATCAGAAAGCTGACATGAAGATACTGCTGGGTGAGAATCTGAAACAGTAGCGAGAATGAGACGATCGGCACGATCTGCGCGGCAAGGTCGCGAAAGTCGGGACCGAGCGCGAGGTCGCCGACGTGGTGCGACACGATGGCGAAGCCGACGCAGGCCGGCAGCATGACCGCAAAGAGGATCTCGACGCCGTCGGCAAGTTGCACCCTCACCGCATCCGGGCCCTTTCGCGCGAGCGTCTGCACCGCGAGCGGCACGAAAGCCGACGCCAGGCTCATCGCCGGCATGAGGAGCGCCTGATTGGCGAGAACGCAGGACGCGACGTATCTGCCGGCCTGCGCGACTCCGACGAGGTGGGCGACGATGAATTGGTCGATGATGCCGGACATCGCCTGAAGGACGGAGGAGATGGTCAGCGGAATCCCGCCGATCAAAAATGCGGTGAGCCGCCCGCGATCCAGGCATATCGAGGTTCCGCGCCAGGCCGGCGCGATGAAGAGGAGCATGCTGATGCCGAATGCCAATGCCGTCGAGCACAGCAAGAAAACACCGTGATTGGCGAAGAGCCCGATGGAAATGCCCAATACGGACACCGCGATCGCCCGCACGGTCGTCGCCGCGGCGAACGTGATGGCTCGCAGCTGCGCCCGCAGGATCTCGAGTCCGATCTCGAAGCTGCCCATCGTGATCGCGACGGCGGTGGCGGCCGCGGCCGCGTCCCTGGTCAAGCCCAGGAGGAGCGCGATCGGATAGGCAAGCGGGGCGGCAACGCAGGCCAGCAACAGGCCGACGAGCACGGTGCCACGCACATCGCTGCCGTCACCCCGGGCATTCTCCCGCAGGATCGGCAGACGGAGCCAGCTGGTGATGAAGGTGTTGAGGACGATGGCGAATGCCATTCCAAGCACGTAAATGCCGTAGTCGTCAGGGTCGAACAAGCGCGTAAACACAACGACGTTCAACAGCCCGAGGACGGCCGAGAACACGTTGGCAAAGAAGTAGATCGCTGCCTGGCTGACCAGCATGATGTCGGCACTACGCAACCGCGGCGAGTCCGCAGCGCAGGGGTGGCCCGTGGTCCACGCCTCGCTCTGCCCGCAATTGCGGATCGGAACGGCGGACGCGACCGGTCGAACGACATAAGCGCCGCACCGGTCACGTGGCAAGCCGATAAAGCGCCGCGCGACCGCCACCTGCTGCGGGCAGTTAACGACGACGGCCTGTCGCAGCCAGCCACAGTGCGCAATCTTTACAAAAGACTGATGTTTCTGTAACGCAAATTTTTCAGCCTGTTGCGCGCAATACACTTCAACGAAATCAATGGCGCTGGCGACACGCGTCTCGAGCAAGGACGGGCGCGTGATGCGCGCGTTCCGGCGCTCCGGCTTTGGCGGAGCCTATCTTCAACGATCGGGGGCCGGCGACGGTGCGAGACGTTTCAAAAGCGCGCGCTTCGTTGCAGCAACGGTAAGTGAAAGCGACTGCCGAAGCCCTGGAGGCGGAGGCAGACCCTCTGCGAGATGAAGGTACTGTCTGGGGTGAACGACTGACAGCCCAACGGAGGAATTGAATTTGCGAAGGTTTGGATGAGCTTTCAGTCCCGCCTCATTCGCGTAGAGAATGGTATTCTGCGCGTACCACCACTCTACTCCTTCATTGTCCCAGACTTCGCTGCGGATGCAGTCGATCGTATCGAATCCGTGTCTCGCGAACAGATCAGCCCAATACTGCGGCCACTGTTCGTTGACGTGGTTGGTTCCGCCCTGAAAGGGGATGGCTGCAGAAAACAGAACGAAGGGTGCCAGCTTGGTAAGCCCGGCAATGAAGCCCTCTGCCGATTTTGGCGGAAGATGCTCTGCCACTTCAAGGGACATCGCGAGATCGAAGGTGCGCGGAAGAGTCAGATCTCGGGACAGATTGGCGGCGTGGAACTGCTCTTTCGGGATTTGCAACGAACTGCGGTCGACGTAGCTGCCATCAACTCCCAAAATGTCGACACAGCCCATCTTCGCGAATACCGACAACCATGTGCCGTCGCCGCATCCCACATCGACGATTGACTTCGGTTGGATCATCCGAACGACAATCGGTGCCATCACTTCGGCGGACCGTCTGGAGCCGTCGCGGATCGCGTCATAGAACTGACTCGTATAGTTTGTCATCGTTCTCTCTTCTCGACGACAACCGATCGGTCGAGATCGATTCGCAGAGGGCTGAAGGGGTGACGTAGCCGAGCGCCCAACGGTAGCTCTTCGCGGCCACCCACGCTCGACAGCAACAAAATACTAGCATCGCGTGCCCCGGCGGGAAAGGGTCCGTCAGTGTTGTGATCTCCCGTGCGGATCGCGGCCGAACAACAAATTCGCAAAAAAGTAACGCTGACCAGCATGATCTCGACACGACGCAAACTGCGGTGAACCCGCCGCATGCGGGCCGCTTGTAGTCTGTGCTGTGCTCTACTAAACGAATGATTAATGGACGGAAGGAGATCTCGGGCAGAGCTTCAAGAGCCACCGTCCTTCGGCGAATTCAGGCATCCATGAGCGATACGACCCGCCCCGCGGTAAGCCTTTGCATCCCGACCTTTCGGCGTCCCGACGGACTGCGGAAGCTGCTCTCTCACGTGGCTGCCCTGACCTATCCGGGGCCGCTGAGCGTCGTCGTCGTCGACAACGATGGTGAAGGACGGGCGGGCGATACCGTGGTGCGCGAGATAGCGCCGCACTTCCCCTTTCCATTGCTCGGCGTGGTGGAACCGCGGGCCGGCCAGACTTACGCATACAATGCGGGCTTCGCCGCCGCCGCGCGGCGGCCGGCGACCGATTATGTAGCGGTGCTCGACGACGACGAGTTCCCGGCACCGAACTGGCTCACCGAGATGATCGCGACCGCTGTTCGCTACAAGGCGGACATCGTAGGCGGCCCGGTATTCCCGGTGTTCGAAGACCCCGAGAATTGGCTCGCCAAAAGCGGCCTCTACAATCTGCGGCGCTACGCCACGGGTCCCGTCGACATCATCTACGGCGCCGGCAGCATGGTGATACGCCGCGACGTGCTGGAGCAATATCTCGACGAGCCATTCTCTCACGCCTTCGCGTTCACCGGCGGCAGCGATCTCGATTTCTTCATTCGCTGCCGCCGCGATGGGCGCAGCTTCGCCTGGGCCGACGAAGCCCATGTGTTCGAGACGACCCCGCGCTCCCGGACGACGGCACGTTGGCTGTTGTTGCGCTATTTCCGCAAGGGCAACGAAGCGGCGCGGATCGACAGCCTGTATTCACCCGGTCGTATGGCCGCGCTCCGCCGTTGGGGCGCCGGCGCAGGACTGATCGGCTATGGATTGCCCGCGGCAGTCCTGACGGCATGGCGCGGCCGCGCTTCGATCATGGAGAAGCTGTTGCTCGTCGCCCGCGGCATGGGGCGCCTCGCCGCGGAATTCGACATCCTCTATGAGGAATATCGTCCACCCACCGCCGCAAAAGAGGTGATTCAGCCTACGAACTCGAAAGGGCCGCCCGGATGACTTCGACCGGTGTGCCCGAGGCCGAACTCACGGAGAATGCCACCTGGTGCTCACTTGCTCTGCGAAACAGGTCGCGGACCTTCGAGGGGTCGAGCGCATCGTATTCCCAGTAGCTGGCGCACGGCATCTGTGTCGTTGCGAGATGTTGGGCCGTGTGTTCCGGCTCGGTGCGCTGAAAATAGCCGTACAGATTGTATTCGGAGAATTCGCGGCGGCGACACAGCGCCAGCGCCCATTCGAGACCCGTCACGCGCTCGATCCGTGCAAGCATGCAGCGAACGGTGCGCTGGTCCCAAAAAATGATATGGCCGATGAAGTCATCTGCCGGAAACCGGGCCGGCCCAAGCGCAAGCAGGTCATGCGCGCACCGCACCCAGGGAGCTTGGAGCCGCGACTGCGTGGTCACGATGTCGGACGTATAAAACGCAGGAATGGGATGCGGCCGCAAATACGGCGCGAGGTCGAACCGACGGAAGAACACGACGTCGGAATCGATCATGCAGAATCGTTCGAACGGCAGCGTGACGGCCGCCGAGAGCTTGATCAGTTGCTGGACGTGCCACCCGCTGACCGGCTTCGCCCGGAGCGACCACCAGTAACGGCGGCTCTTGCGGCGCAGGAATCCCGGCAACGGTTTGAGCCACTGCGGCAGGAACTGCGACGTCGGAAGAACCTCACGCCGCGGACCGTTGAACTTCGAGAACAGTCCCATCTCCGAGTCGGCCACGATCAGGCAATGCTTGTCGAAGGAGGTGACGTTGCGGTCGATGCTCTCGCACAAGAGCTCGCACAATCGGAGGTCGCGCCAATAGGTGGGCGTCACCAGGCACATCGAACCGCCCGACGGCGAGGCCGCGTCCCCGTCGGCGGGCGACGTCATTTCAAGCCTTCTGCTGGCAGAAATAGTCGATCACGTTCCATAGCGGCTTGGGCTGGTAATTCGCGTCGAAGGGCAGCGGCCGATTGGGAAGACCGTCCTTGCGCTTGTACCACATCGGCACCCAGGTATAGCGATCGGTGATGCCCCAGGTCACGATGGCGGCGGGCCGTCCGGCAGCGAATATCAACTCGAGAAAGTCGAAGGCGCGAGCGGCGGCGATCGTGTCGCGCTGGGGCACCGACGCCGGCAACGCGTCGTCGAGGACGTCGAGCTCGGTGACATGAACGCTCAGGCCGAGCGAACGCACTTCGGCCACGAACTTGGAGAGGCCGTCGCGGTCGATCGCAAGCTGTCCCCTCAGATGGCCCTGCAGCCCGACGCCGTGGATCGGCACGCCGCGATCGAGCAAACCGTGGACCAGATTCAGGAGCGCTTGCCGCTTCTTCGGCGAGGTCGCGTCGGCAAACTCCACGTCGTACTCGTTGAGCAGAAGCTCGGCAGCCGGATCGACGCGATGCGCGGTCCGAAATGCCATGTCGATGTATCTCTCTCCGAGCTGCTGCAACCATATGTTCGGACGCAGGCCGGGGACAGCATATTTGGCGTCGTCGATCGGCTCATTGACCACATGCCAGATCTTGATCTTCCCGCGGTAGCGCGACACGACGCGCTCGATGTAGCCGTTGAGCTCGCGCTCCGCCTCGCCGGCACCGCGGATCTGTTTCGTCCAGTCCGGCATCGCGCCGTACCACACGAGCGTGTGGCCCCGCATCGCCATCCCGTTCGCCCTGGCGAACTCCAGCACGCGATCCGGCTTGTCGAAGTTGAACTGCTGTCGCGTCGGGTGCACCTCACCCCAATACAGTCCGCCTTCCGGGGTAATCTGCTGGCAATGGGTCAGGAACGACGCACGATAGTCGACCTCAGTTTCCAGAGCCTCGGGGCGTACGCAGGCGCCATAGGGAACGTTGGCATTCCGGTCGCGACTCACTTCTGCTCGCGCACCGCCGGCCAGGGCTCCGCCTGCGATCGCACCAGCGAGCTTCAACGTGGTCGTAAACGCTTCTCGGCGCGATAACATTTCTCGCCTACCTGAATAGAGGGTTGGGACGAACCCGGCCCGTTCGCCTGCATATGGCCCATTTCGCGCCCGGTTCCAAGGCGTTCGGGACGACGCTCTCGTTAACCTTCAGCTGCGGCAAACGGCACGACGAACCCGCGAAAACCCTTCGACAGCGCGCGCTTCTTGCCGGGACGAAATTCGCCGATGCGGCAGGGCGCCGCGCGGATGGATGACCGGGATGACAAACATTTAATGCGCGCGAAAGCCGCAGGTAACCCGCTGCAACCAAAATTTCCACATTGGCTTCCTATTTGACACTCATGACAAAGGCCATGACCCGACGACGCAAATCCGCGCTGTGGCTTTCGGCGATCGCCGCGGCCGCAGCGCTCGCTTTTGCCGGTTACTCCGTGTCGCGGCCGGCCGCGGCACCGCATGCGCACGTGGCCGCACCGATTCCCGTCACTCTCGCCGAGGCGAAGGCCCAGGACGTGCCGATTTTTCTCGACGGCCTCGGCACCGTTCAGGCGTCGAATACCATCGCGATCCGCACCCAGACCAACGGCACGCTGCAGTCCGTCAACTTCGTCGAAGGCCAGCAGGTCAAGAAGGGCGATGTCCTCGCGGTGATCGATCCGCGTCCGCTGCAGGCGGCGCTCGATCAGGCGGTGGCGAAGAAGGCCGAGGACGACGCCATGCTCGTCTCCGCCCAGAAGGACCTCGTCCGCGACCAGACGCTGGTGGCGCGCAGCTTCCAGACCCAGCAGGTGCTCGACCAGCAGCAAGCCAAGGTCGATCAACTCAAGGCGACGATCCAGGCCGACCAGGCTGCGATCGAGAACGCCCAGGTGCAGCTCTCCTATGCGACGATCCTCGCCCCGATCGACGGCCTCGTCGGCTTCCGTCAGGTCGACGCCGGCAACATCGTCCACACCACCGATCCCGCCCCGCTCACGGTGCTGACCCAGATCAAGCCGGCCTGGGTGATCTTCACGTTGCCGCAGTCCGCGCTCGGCACCGTTCGCGAGGCGATGTTGCGCGGGCCGGTGTCGGTCATCGCCTTCGACCAGGACAACATCCACCAGCTCTCGACCGGCGAGCTGCTGCTGATCGACAACCAGATCGACCAGGCCACGAGCACGATCCGTCTCAAGGCGAACTTCGCCAATGCCGACGGCCGGCTGTGGCCGGGCGAGTTCGTGCACGTCCATCTCCAGGCGCAGACCCGGGACAATGCGGTCACGGTTCCGCCCGCTGCGGTCCAGCGCGGGCCCAACGGGCTGTTCCTGTGGGTCGCCGACGCTGACGGCACGGTCGATCAGCGTCCGATCAAGACGATGGTGGTCGACGACAAGATGACGATCGTGACCGCCGGCCTCGCCGCCGGCGAGAAGGTCGTCGTCAATGGCCAGTCGCGGCTCGAGCCGGGCTCGCACATCGCCCCGAGGACGGAAACTGCGAACGCGGCGGGTGCGGGATGAACATTTCCGAACCCTTCATCCGGAGGCCGATCGCGACATCACTCCTGATGGCGACACTCGCGCTCGTGGGCATCGTCGCCTATCCGCTGCTGCCGATCGCGCCGCTGCCCCAGGTCGACTTTCCGACCATCCAGGTGCAGGCCCAGCTGCCGGGCGCCTCGCCCGAAACGATGGCATCGACGGTCGCCGCGCCGCTGGAGCGCTGGTTCGGCCAGATTTCCGGCGTCAGTCAGATGACGTCGACGTCGACGCTCGGCTCGACATTGATCACGCTGCAGTTCGATCTCAACCGCAACATCGACGGCGCCGCCCAGGACGTCCAGGCCGCCATCACCTCGGCCGGGCAGACGCTGCCGAAGAACCTCGCCATCCCGCCGACCTACAAGAAGGTCAATCCGGCGGATTCTCCGATCCTGATCCTTGCCGCCCATTCCGACACGCTGCCGCTGACTGCCGTCGACGACTACGCCGATACCGTGGTCGCGCAGCAGATTTCGCAGATTCCGGGGGTCGCCCAGGTGCTCATCGGCGGGCAGCAGAAGCCGGCGATCCGGGTGCAGGTCGATCCCGCCAAGCTGCAGACCCGCGGGCTGACGCTCGAGGACGTCCGCGGCGTGCTCGCCAACGCCACCACCCAGGCCGCCAAGGGCCTGATCCAGGACCAGCACCAGAGCTTCACTATCCAGTCGAACGACCAGATCGACAAGGCGGAGGAGTACAACGACGTCATCATCGCCTATCGCAACGGTGCGCCGGTGCGCATCCGCGACATCGGCCACGCGGTGGCGGGACCGGAGGACGTTACCATCGCGGCGCTTGCCGGCACCAAGCCCGCGGTGATGCTGCTCGTCTTCAAGCAGCCGGGGGCGAACGTCATCTCGACGGTCGACCAGATCAAGGCGGCGCTGCCCGGCCTCTACCAGATCATTCCGCACGGCATGAAGCTCGACACCGTCGTCGACCGCACGGTGACGATCCGCGCCTCGGTGGACGACGTGCAGTTCACGCTGGTGCTGACCATCGGCCTCGTGGTCATGGTGATCCTGTTGTTCCTGCGCAATCTGCGGGCGACGCTCATTCCCGGCGCGGTGGTTCCGCTGTCGCTGCTCGGCGCCTTCGCGGTGATGTACGTGCTGAGCTACAGCCTCGACAATCTCTCGCTGATGGCGTTGACCATCGCGGTGGGCTTCGTCGTCGACGATGCCATCGTCGTGGTCGAGAACATCTACCGTCACCTCGAGGAGGGCCTGTCGCCGATGCAGGCGGCGCTCAAGGGGTCGAGCGAGATCGGCTTCACCGTGATTTCGATCAGCGTGTCGCTGGTCGCGGTGTTCATTCCGCTCCTGCTGATGGGGGGAATCGTCGGGAGACTTTTCCGCGAGTTCGCGATGACGGTGACGGCGGCCATCGCGGTGTCGGTGGTCGTGTCGCTGTGCGTGACGCCGATGCTGGCCTCGCGCTTCCTCGAGCGCGAGCCGGAGCACCACGGGCGCCTCTATCGCTCGATCGAATGGTGCTTCGAGATGATGCTCGCGGCCTACCGGCGCGGCCTCGACATCGTGTTCCGCCACCAGCGCATCACGCTGGGCGTTTTCCTGGCGACCATGGCGGTGACGGCCGTCATGTTCGTGACGATCCCGAAGGGCTTCTTCCCGACCCAGGATACCGGCCTCATCACCGGCATCTCGGTCGGCGGGCAGGACGTGTCGCCCGCCGAGATGAAGCGGCGGCAGCTCGCGCTCTCCAGGGTCATCGCCACCGATCCCGACGTCGCATCGTTCGGCTCGTTCTTCGGCAGCGGTTACGGCAACACGCTCAACAGCGGCCGCTTCTTCATCGGCCTCAAGCCGCGCGACGAACGCACCGCATCCGCGAGCCAGGTGATCGACCGGCTGCGGCCGAAGCTCGCCCAGGTCATCGGCGTCAATCTTTATCTGCAGCCGGCGCAGGACATCACGGTCGGCGGCCGCATCGCGCGCGCACAGTACCAGTACACGCTGCAGGATGCTGACTTCAACGAGCTCAACACCTGGGCGCCGCGCATGCTCGCCAAGCTCAAGGAGCTGCCGCAGCTCGCCGACGTCTCCTCGGACCAGCAGAACCTCGGACCGCTTGCTCAACGCCAAGGTCAACCGCGATGCGGCGGCGCGCTTCGGCATCCAGCCGCAGATGATCGACGATTCGCTCAACGACGCCTTCGGCCAGCGGCAGGTCGCGCAGTACTACACCCAGCGCAACACCTATAACGTCGTGCTGGAGGCGCTGCCCAACCTCCAGGCCAATGCGTCCGAGCTCGACCAGATCTACGTGAAGTCGCCTGCGACCGGCCAGCTCATCCCGCTCTCGACGCTGGTGACCATCGACACCGACCACACCGGGCCGCTGTCGATCTCGCACCAGGGCCAATTCCCGGCGGCGACGCTGTCCTTCAACCTGCAGCCGGGCGTGGCGCTCAGCCAGGCCGTCGATGCGATCCAGGCCGCGCGCGCCGAACTCGGCGCGCCGGCAACGCTGATCGGCACGTTCCAGGGCAATGCCCAGGCGTTCCAGACCGCGCTTGCGAGCGAGCCGCTGCTGATCCTCGCCGCGCTGCTCGTTGTCTACGTCATCCTCGGCGTGCTCTACGAGAGCTACATCCATCCGCTGACGATCCTCTCGACGCTGCCGTCGGCCGGCGTCGGCGCGCTGATCGCGTTGTGGGCCGGCGGGTTCGATCTCTCGGTGATCGGCATCATCGGGATCATTCTCCTGATCGGCATCGTCAAGAAGAACGGCATCATGCTGGTCGACTTCGCGATCAGCCGCGAACGCGAAGGCTATTCGCCCGAGGACGCGATCCGCGAGGCCTGCCTGCTGCGCTTCCGGCCGATCCTGATGACGACCATGGCGGCACTGCTCGGCGGCGTGCCGCTGATGCTCGGCACCGGCTCCGGCTCGGAGCTGCGCCAGCCGCTCGGCTACGCGATGGTCGGCGGCCTCGCGTTGAGCCAGCTGCTCACCCTGTTCACCACGCCGGTGATCTATCTCTATCTCGACCGGCTGCAGAGCTGGATTTCGCCGCGCCAGCCGGACGCGCAACTGCAGCCGGAATTGCCCTTCCCCGTCCCCGCCGCAGCAGCCGAGTAGCGATCTGCGTCAATCTTTACGCGTGCGGGGGCCAGCGCTCCTCGTTATAGTGGAGATACGCATTCCTGACGGGAGGAGCATTCATGAAGCGCCGCCAATTTCTCACTGCGCTCGGCGCCGGCGCGGGTGTCGCCGCTATCGCCAAGCCGGCCATCGCGCAGTCCTCGCCGGAGCTCAAATGGCGGCTGGCGTCGAGTTTCCCGAAATCCCTCGACACCCTCTACATGGCAGGCGAGACGGTCGCGAAGTTCGTTGCCGAAGCGACCGACAACCGCTTCCAGATCCAGAATTTCGCCGCCGGTGAAATCGTGCCCGGGCTGCAGAACGTCGATGCCGTGCAAAACGGCACCGTCGAGATCGCCCACACCGCGGCTTATTACTTCATCGGCAAGGATCCGACTTTCGCGCTGATGTGCTCGATCCCGTTCGGCCCCAATACGCGCCAGCAGAACGCCTGGTTCTACGAGGGCGGCGGCAATCAAATGGTCAACGACTTCGTCAAGAAGTTCAACCTTTACGCCCTGCCCGGCGGCAACACCGGCACCCAGATGGGCGGCTGGTTCCGCAAGGAGATCAACACGGTCGACGATCTCAAGGGACTGAAATTCCGCATCGGCGGATGGGCCGGGCGCACCATGCAGAAGCTCGGCGCGGTGCCGCAGCAGATCGCCGCCGGCGACATTTATCCTGCGCTGGAAAAGGGCGCGATCGATGCCGCCGAGTGGGTCGGCCCGTATGACGACGAGAAGCTCGGCCTCCAGAAGGTGGCGAAGTATTACTACTATCCGGGATGGTGGGAGGGCGCGACGGCGCAGCACTTCCTCATCAATCTCGGCATGTGGGAAGCGTTGCCGAAGCACTACAAGGCGATCCTCACCACCGCAGCGGCCTACGCCAATTTGGGCACAATGGCGCGCTACGATGCGCACAACCCGGAAGCGTTGCGCAAGCTCGTCGCCGGCGGCACGCAGCTTGCGTGCGTTCAACTCGGCCCTGATGGAGACCTTCCTCAAGACCTCGAACGAGGTGAACGCGGAAGCCGCGGCCAGCAATCCCGATTTCAAGAAGATGTACGACAGCCTGATGGCGTTCAAGAACGAGGAATATCTGTGGTGGCAGATCGCCGAATATTCCTACGACAGCTTCATGATCCGGTCGCGGACGCGCGGCTGATCCGTTGCAGGCGCCGGTGAGCGGCGAAATCCACAACGAAGCGCCTCGGCTCGTACCGGGGCGCTCCTGCGGCACCTGCATGATGTGCTGCAAGGTGCCGGCGATCGAGGAATTCGCCAAGCCGCCCGGCGTGTGGTGCAAGCACGCGGTCTCCGGGAAGGGCTGCGGCATCTATCCCGACCGGCCCACCTCGTGCCGCGGCTTCTATTGCTCGTGGATGCAGGACGAGAGCTTCGGCCCGGACTGGAAGCCCGAGAAGTCGAAGTTCGTGGTCTACATGCAGGCCACCGCGGGAAACCTGCAGATCGCCGTCGACCCGAGCTTCCCCAATGCCTGGACGCGGCCGCCCTACTACGCGCGGATCAAGAAATGGGCCGCCGACGGCGGCACGCATGGCCGCTTCGTGTTCGTGCGCATCGGCATGCGGATGATCGCCCTGTTGCCGGACCGCGAGGTCGACCTTGGGCGCGTCGAGCCGTCCGACCAGATCGTGGTATCGCGCCAGCCCGGGCCGGCAGGGTTCGTCTACGGGGTCGAAGTCAAGCCGCGTGAGGAAGCCTCCGCCGTCGCCGCGAATTCCGGAACGCCGAGCCCGTGAGCGGACCCGAGACGCCTCCGCCTATCGGCACATGGCACGGGTGACGAAGTGCTCCATCGGGCAGATGCCCTCCGGCCGCTCGCGGCTCGAGAGCCGATAGGCCGGCGGGCACTTCTCCGACGTCACGTAATCGACGCTGGTGCCGGTGGCGAAGCCGCGGGTGCGGCACAAATTCTCCGCCGCGCCGCGGCAATCGGGAGCGCCGTTCGCGGCGAGCGTGCACGGCTCGTGGCCGCTGGCAAAGCCTGAGACGGGCAGCTTGACGACACCGTCGACCGCGACGCCGGCGGCATCCTTCGCCACGGTGGCCGCGCCGGTGGCGACGTCAGCGGCCCCTTTGGCCATGGTCGAAGCCGCATCCGCGGCGCCCTTCGCCATGGCATCGAAGCCGCTGCTCATGGTGGTGACGCCCTGCTGCATCCACGTGCCAAAGGCGCCGACGATACCAGGGTTTTCCGGTGCGGGGCTTGCCGGTGCGGCATTGGCCGACACGGGATCTGCCGGAGAATTTTCCGCTGCTGGCGGAGCTGCGGCCGCGGCGGCGCTCCCTCCTCCACCGGCTTCGGCGGCTCGGCGGGCGCTTGTGCCGCGGCGACGCCTGCGGCGAGCAGCATGGCCACGACGGCGCACATGCCGATACCCAGCGCCTTATGCCGGCGACGCACGCCGGCCCGATGATCCATTGCGTGCGCCATCGCCCTGCCCCCGCACTGATCTTGAGGGAATCCCACCACCGCTTTGGGCAGAAATTGGGGCAGGACTGAACCCGGCCCGGCGCGAAATTTAGAATAGATACACGGCGAGGATGATACCGGCGACCAGCACCGCCGCGCTCAGGCCGAACCAGAAGCCCAGCCGTTTCTCGATGATCTCGCGGGCGTGTTCCCCGTAGCGGTTGAGCAGAAAAGCGACGAGGAAGAACCGCGTGCCCCGTGCCACCACCGAGAACACGATGAACAGCACCAGGCTGTAGCCGGCGAACCCGGAGGTGATGGTAACGATCTTGTAGGGGATCGGCGTGAGGCCCTTGAGCAGAATGATCCAGGTGCCCCATTTCGCATAGGCTTCCCGAAACGCTTCGACTTTGTCGCCGTAGCCGTAGAGCGCGATGAGCCAGTGCCCGACGCTGTCGTAGAGATAAGCGCCGATGAAATAGCCGAGCACACCGCCGGCGACCGAGGTCACCGTGCACACCGTCGCGTAAAGCCACGCCTTCTGTGGCCGCGCAAGCGACATCGGGATGAGCATGGCGTCCGGCGGCACCGGAAACACCGAGCTCTCGAGGAGCGACACCAACCCCATCAGCCACAGTGCTTGGGGCTTGTCAGCGGAATCGATGCACCAATTATATGCGCGCCTCAGCATGGGGCGCCTGCATAAAGGCCGCACCCGCAATTGTCCACCCGCGGGGCAAACGCCGTCAGGCTGCAATCATTGCCGATGGCGAACGCGCCGCTGCGTCGCCGCTTGCGTCTTCGTGCGCCCTTTGGGCATGAGGTTGCGCTTCATGAGCTTCTCGGCGATGCCGAACAGGTCCTCGCGCCGCTCCATCTCCTTCCACACCTCGCTCGGGCGAACGCCGGCGGCCGCCCACACCACGACGAGGTTGTAGAGAAGATCGGCGCTTTCCCGGATCACGGCATTGCGATCGCCATTGACCGCATCGATGACGACCTCGATCGCTTCTTCGGCGAGCTTCTTGGCGATCTTGGAACGGCCAGCACGAAACAAACGCGCGGTGCGCGATACCACCGGATCGGAGTCCCGTGCCTCGAGCACAGCATCGTAAAGTCGCTCGACCGAATCAGTCATGCGGGAAGCTTAAACGCAAGTCGCCGATGGGCAAGCCGCGCGCATCGGCTGTGGACGCAGCGGTACCATGGGACCGCGAGTCATCCAACCGACGCGTTTCCAACACATGCCTGGTCCTGGGAGACTGAGCCGTAGGGTGGGCAAAGGCGCGGAGCGCCGTGCCCACGTCTGAGCAGGTCGTCGGTTCGACCGCGTGGGCACGCTTCGCTTTGCCTACCCTACCGTTCTGCTCACGACTGCTCCGCCAGCAGGCTCGCATTGCCGCCGACCGCGGCGGTGTTGATGGCCACGACCTGCTCCAGCGCGAAGTGGTGGAGATAGTTCGGGCCGCCGGCTTTCGGTCCGGTACCGGAGAGACCGGAGCCGCCGAACGGCTGGGTGCCGACCACCGCCCCGATCATGCTGCGGTTGACGTAGACATTGCCGACGGGAAGCCGCGCCACCACCTCACGCACCGTCGCATCGATACGCGACTGGATTCCGAGAGTGAGGCCATATCCGCTTGCGGCGATGTCATCGAGGAGTTGCGTGAGCTCCCTGGCACGGTAGCGCACGACGTGCAGCACCGGGCCGAACACTTCCTCCTTGAGGTCGCGCGCGCGGTCGAGCTCGATGATCGTCGGGGTGACGTAAGTACCGCCGCGCGGCACTTTGCGGTCCTCGCGGAAGAAGACGCGCCCCTGCGCAGCCATGCCGGCGATCCAGCGGTCGAGCTTGTCCTTGGCTTCGGCATCGATCACCGGGCCGACATGGGTGGCGATGTCGCGGGGATCGCCGACGGCAAGCTCGGCGGCGGCGCCGGCCACCATGTCGATGACGCCGTCGGCGATGTCCTCCTGCAGACACAGGAGCCGCAGCGCCGAGCAGCGCTGGCCCGCCGAGCGGAAGGCTGAAGTGACGACGTCGTCGGTCACCTGCTCGGGCAGTGCGGTGGCGTCGACGATCATCGCATTGATGCCGCCGGTCTCGGCGATCAGCGGAACGATCGGCCCGTCTTTTGCGGCAAGCGTCCGGTTGATGATGCGGCCGACCTCGGTCGATCCGGTGAAGGCGACGCCGGCGACATCGCGATGGGCGACGAGAAAGCCGCCGACAGTGCCGTCGCCGGGGACGAGATGCAACGCAGTTGCCGGAATACCCGCACGGTGAAACAGGCGCACGGCTTCGGCGGCGATGAGCGGCGTCTGCTCCGCGGGTTTCGCCACCACCGCATTGCCGGCGGCGAGTGCAGCCATGATCTGGCCGGTAAAGATCGCGAGCGGAAAATTCCACGGGCTGATGCAGACGAACACACCGCGGCCACGATACCGCAGCGTATCGGATTCGCCGGTCGGCCCGGGCATCGTCTGCGGCGCAAGGCTCTCCCGCGCCTCAACCGCGTAGTAGCGGCAGTAGTCGACGGCCTCGCGAACCTCGGAGACGGCATCGTCGAGGGTCTTGCCGCCTTCCGACTGCAAGAGCGCGATCAGGCGCCCGCGGTTCTTCTCGAGCGCATCGCCGGCGCGCATCAGAGCCGCACTGCGAGCCTCGAGGGGCGTCGCGTCCCAGGCAGCAAAACCCACGGCGGCCGCGGTCATCGCAGTGCTAACGATCGCCGCGTCGCCTTCCGCGACGGCGCCGATCACCGCGCCGTCGATCGGCGAGCGCACCTCGCGCACATGTCCGGGAATAGCGATGCCGTCGACGAGCGGCACCGCCTCGGCGTTCTCGGGTGCGCCGGCGCGCACATCTGCGAGCAATCGCTCGAGGCCGGCGGAGTCGCCAAACTCAACGCCCGACGAATTGCGTCGGTTCGGCTCGTAGAGGTCCGGCGGCCGCGGAATCTTCAGGTGCCGGGCGCGGGCAGGCGTGCCGATCACCGCGGCCGGCCGCTCGAGAATCTGCGCCACCGGCACGTTCGGATCGGCGGCGGCATAGACGAACGACGAGTTGGCGCCGTTCTCGAGAAGCCGCCGCACGAGATAGGCGAGGAGGTCGCGGTGCCCGCCGACCGGCGCATAGACCCGGCAGGCGGCGCCGGGCATATCGCGCAACAACGACTCGTAGAGCGCGTCGCCCATGCCGTAGAGGCGCTGGAATTCGTAGCCGGTGACGCCGCCCGCCGCCTCGACGACGCTCGCGACCGTGAGCGCGTTGTGGGTCGCGATCTGCGGATAGAGCCGCGGCCGCGCCGCAAGCAGCTTCTTCGCGCAGTCCATGTAGCAAAGGTCGGTCATCGCCTTGCGCGAGAACACCGGGTAATCGAGAAGCCCGCGTTCCTGGGCGCGCTTGACCTCGGTGTCCCAATAGGCGCCCTTGACGAGGCGCACCATGACGCGCCGCCCGAGCGCCTCCGCCGTCTCCGCCACCCAGTCGATCACCGCCGGCGCGCGCTTCTGGTAGGCCTGCACCGCAAGACCGAAGCCGTCCCAGCCGGCGAGCGATGAGTCCGAAAGCGTGCGGCCGATGACGTCGAGGGAGAGCTCTAGCCGGTCGGCCTCCTCCGCATCGATGGTGAGGTTGAGGTCGTGGGCCTTGGCGGCGCGCGCGAGCTCGATCACCCGCGGGGTGAGCTCGGCCATCACGCGGTCGCGCGATACCGCCTCGTAGCGCGGATCGAGCGCCGAGAGCTTGACCGAGATGCCGGGCCGCTGCGGCAGCGCCGAAGCGCCCGCGGCGGCGCCGATCGCCGCGATCGCCTCGGCATAGGCGCGGAAGTAGCGCTCGGCATCATGGGCGGTGCGGGCGCCTTCGCCGAGCATGTCGAACGAGTAGCGGAATTCCGGATGCCCCCCGCCGCGCGCCAAGGCCTCGGAAATGGTCTGGCCGAGCACGAAATGCGAGCCCATGAGCCGCATCGCCTGGCGGGTCGCGGTGCGTACCGCCGGGCGTCCGAGCCGGCCCACGATCTCGTGCAGAATGCTCTCCGGCGTTTCGTGCGAGCCGACCACCCGGGCTGAGATGCCGAGCGCCCAGGCCGAGGCCGAGACCAGCAGCGCGGGCGAGCGCACCTCGTGGGCAGCGAAGTCTCCCGCGGAGAGCTTGTCCTCGATGAGGCGATCGGCGGTGGCGCTGTCGGGCACCCGCAACAGCGATTCGGCGAGCACCATCAGCGCGAGGCCCTCCTTGGTGGAGAGCGAGTACTCGCGCAGGAAGTCCTCGATACCGCCGACGCCACCGGCGGCCCGGGCGCGGATCGCGGCGACGAGCGCCCCGGCGCGGGCATCGATGCGCTTATCCGCCTCGGGGCTCGTCCCGGCGGTGGCGAGGAACCACGCCGCAAGCTCCTCGTCGGGCGCAGCATAGGCGGCACGGAGCGGACGAACGCGACCTTCCACGGGTTCCCTCCTGGTGTGATCGCAGTCTGACAATGGCAGTGTGACAATTGCCGTGTGACTGTCGCAGTGTATCGAAACAGGTCTTGCGATGGCGTTGCTCCTGCGTAATTCCGTCCCGGAATCTGCCTGCCCTTTGCCGCGATGACGCAGGATGCGATCTCGCCTTGCGCTTTTGCGCGGCATGTTCTTTGCTGCGCCCGGTCGAGCGGGCTGCCGGCGCCAAATTCAGGCGAACCGGGGGTGGAGCTTTGCCGACAGCGGGAGCGTCAGGAAAGGAAGATGATGATGAACTTCCTCGCTTGCATGACGCGTCGTGTCGCAGGGGCGCTGATCGCCGCTGCGGCGGTATCGGGGGCCGCGCAACTGGCCGCAGCGCAGACGCCGCTCAAGGTCACGCTCGACACCAAGTTCGAGGGGCCGGACGCACCCTTCCTCATCGGTCTCGACAAGAACTACTACCGGGACGAGGGGCTGTACGTCACCATCGACCCCGCGACTGGCCCGCTGGAGGCGATCCGCCGGGTCGCATCGGGAGCTTTCGACATCGGCTTCGCCGATATCAACACGCTGATCAAGTATCGCGACCAGAACCCGAGCGCACCGGTGACCGCGGTGTTCATGGTGCAGAACCGCCCGCCATTCTCGATCCTCACCCGCAAGAGCCGGGGCGTCGGCAAGCCGAAGGACCTCGAGGGCAAGAAGCTCGGCGCGCCCGCCGCCGACACCGCCTTCGCGCAGTGGAAGATTTTCACGCGGGCAAACGGCATCGACGCCGCCAAGGTCGACGTCGAGAACGTCGGGCCGCCCGTGCGCGAGCCGATGCTCGCCGCCGGCGAAGTCGACGCCATCACCGGCTCGTCGTTCTCGTCCTATGTCAACCTGAAGGATCGCGGCGTCCCGGTCGACGACATCGTGGTGCTGCGGATGTCCGACTACGGCGTCGACCTCTACGGCAACGCCATCTTCGTCAACCAGAAATTCGCCGCCGACCATCCGGATGCGGTCCGCGGCTTCCTGCGCGCCTTCATGAAGGGGCTCAAGGACACCATCAGGGACCCGGATGCCGCCGTCGAATCCGTGCTCAAGCGCAACGACGCGACGAAGAAGGACGTCGAGCTCGAGCGCCTGCGCATGGCGTTGAAGGACAACATCGCGACCCCCGACGTCTCGGTGCACGGCTACGGCGAGGTCGACCCCGCCCGATTCGAAGCCGCGATCGGCCAGATCGCCCTCACCCACGACTTCAAGACCAAGCCGAGGCCGGGCGCCGTCTTCGATTCCTCGTTCCTGCCGCCGGCGGCCGAGCGCGCGGTGGACTGAGGCTGCCGCGTCGTGAAGCGGCCCGTGCGGCAGAAGAGGTCGTGATGCCGTATTACACACCGATCGTGACGTTGCTTGCCGTTATATTCTATTTATTTCTCGCGACCCGGGTCGCCGAAGCGCGCGCCAAGTTCGACGTGAAACTCCCGGCCATCACCGGCAATCCGGATTTCGAGCGCATCTTCCGCGTTCACATGAACACGCTCGAATGGATGCCGACCTTCCTGGTGCCGCTGTGGCTTTGCGCCGTCTATCTGAGCGATATCACCGCCGCGGTGCTGGGCCTCGTCTGGATCCTGGGCCGCGCCATGTATTTCACCGGGTATAGAAACGCCGTCGACAAACGGTTGCCCGGCTTCTTCATTCAGGCTGCGGCATGCCTGCTGCTGCTGATCGGCGCTGCCGTGGGGGCCATCATGCATTTCTTCAGGTAGTCGAGTCGGGCCTCATAACAACTGCGCCGCGGCCTATTCGATCACCTCGTCGGCTACCGCGACCAGTGTGTCAGGTATCTCGAGGCGAAGGGCCCTTGCGGTTCGCATGTTGAGGACGAAAGAGAACCTCGTGGACTGCTGGACCGGCAGGTCGGCCACTCTCTCGCCTCGTAAAATGCGACCGACATAAATTCCGGCCCGGCGAATGGTCTCCGCTTCGTTTGCGCCGTAGCTCATCAGCCCACCGACGGCCGGATAGTCGCGTCGATCGTACATCGTCGGCACGGCGTGGCGCGCCGCCAGCGCAACGATGCGCTCGCGCCATGCAATGAAAAGCGGATCGGTGTTGACGAACAGCGCACCGACTTGCCGTTCTGCCATCGTGGCGAATGCCGGTTCCAGTTCCTGTTCGCCGGTGGCCTTGAACACAAACAGCTTGTGCCCGAGTGTGGTCGCCGCTGAGCGCCAATCGTTCACATCCGGCTCCGCATTGGGATTGTCCGGATTTACGAGGATGCCGTAGGTGGCGGCGTTAGGCATGCAACCGCGAAGCAGCGCCAACCGCTTCGAGCCCAGCAGATTCATAAAGTTGGCAAACCCGGTGATATTTGCCCCGGGCCGATTGAAGCTCGCGACAATGCCTTCTTTCACCGGATCCTCGCCCATCGAGAAGACGATCGGAATGGTTCCCGCCTGCGCCTTCGCCACGCGCATGATGGCAATGCCGACAGCGAAAATCGCGGCCACTTTTCGCTGGGACATATCGGCCACGAGGCTCGGCAGCCCGTCGTAATGGCCGTCGAGCCAATGGACTTCGAGCTTGATGTTGCGCCCGTCCACAAAACCCGCGTCGTTCAGGCCTTCGAGAAATGGAGCGATCCCGGCGGCCACCCCTATGGCCGGCGAGCCGGGATGCAGCACTCCGACCGTCGGCAGCGACGCAGATTGCGCGCGAGCAGCGAGCGGCCATGCGTTCACGCTCGCCAGCCCCGCGATGAACTCCCGCCGTCTCATTCGATCACTCCAGCTTCACATTCGACGCCTTGATGATCGGCGTCCAGCGCGCGATTTCGCTCTTCACGAGAGCCGCGAGCGCCGCCGGACCGCGCGCTGCCTTGTCCGGAATGTCGCCGCCGAGCTCTTGCACGCGCTTGCGGATCGTCTCGTCGTCCAGCGCCGCCTCGAACGCATTGGAGAGCTTGTCGAGGATCGGTTGCGGCGTTCCCTTGGGAGCGAACAGGGCGTGCCAAGACAACACCACAAACGCCGGCAGACCGGCTTCCTTGGACGTCGGCACGTTCGGCAGCATTCGGTTGCGCTCGTTCGCGCCGATGGCGTACGCCTTGATGGTACCCGCCTGCAGTTGCGGAATGGCGGTGATCGGGTCGGCGCATATGTAGTCGACCTGCCCTCCGACGAGCGCGTTCATCGTCGGCGCGCCGCCGTTGAACGGCACGAGGGTCGGATTCACGCCGAGGACCGCATCGAGCATCAGGCAGGTTGCAAAGAAAATCGAGCCGACGCCCGCGTGCCCCACATTGAGCCGTTCGGCGTTCGCCTTCACGTATGGAATGAACTCGGCGAGGTCCTTCGGCGGAAAATCTCGCCTGGCGACGATGAGCATCGGATCGGTTCTGGCGAGACCGATCGGCTCGAAGTCGACCTCGGGCTTGTAGGCGAGATTGGGATAAAGCGCGACCGCCGTGGCGTGCGTGCCCAGCTGGCCCATCTCGATCGTATAGCCGTCCGGCGTGGCGCGCATGGTCCGGGTGGACCCTACCGTGCCGCCCGCGCCGACGACGTTCTCGACGATGATCCGCTGGGCGAGCGTGCGCGACATGTGCTCGCCGACGAGGCGGGCGGTGACGTCGGTCGCGCCGCCCGCCGCGAACGGCACGATCATGGTAATCGGCCGCGACGGATAGACCTGCGCCGTCGCCCCGCCGACAAGTCCGAGCCACAGGGCGGATATGATTGCGAGAAATAAGCGGTTTCTCATTCAGCCTCCAGTCCGCGCGGCCACGCGGATGCGTTCTCTTCGGAGGCTCCGAGCGTACACCGTAAGTATCGAGTTCAGAAGCCTTCGATGGCACTCGATTCGCGCCTGTCTTTGCTTGCGTCAAGGATTCGCCATGAGCAAGCGAAGGGGCGAGAGCGGACCGACCGCGATGTACTCGTGGTCCATAAAATCTGTCTTGCCCAGCGGAAGGCCCTCCATGATCGCATGCGCCTCGGCGACATCTCTGGTATCGAGCAAGAGGACGACTCCGCGGCCATCGCCGCGCGAATACCATTCACGAATCTTCCCGTTGAGATAGAGCTGAACGGTCTCCCGGATTTCAGCCGGCATGACGCCCATGATCTGCTCACGGGTGACGCCCGCCTTCACGGTAAGGATGACGATCACGCCAGTGGTTGTGGGCGAGAGGGCTTGGCCTTGGGCGACGGATGAATTGGTCATGGACGCAGTGCCTATCAGAGCTGAGGTGCAGGATAAGGTGAGCGCGACGACGGCGTTACGGAGCGCTTTTGACGTTTTCGTTTCCGCGATCACGGCGGACTCCTTCCTTCTCGGTGATGATCATAGGAGTACATCGGCGTTATCTCTCCTCGCCTCACAAGCTGCGGAGGAAATCGATCATGGCCGAGTTGACCTCCGGCGCACGTTCCTGCTCGGTCCAATGTCCGCAGCCGGCGAGCATGATCGGCGGCCGGAGCTTGGGCACCAGCGTCGACTGCGCAGCGACGAATTTGGAATAGACCGCGGCGACGAAATCCCGGTCGCCCGCCATATAAAGCGCGGGAACGGTCACCTCCGCTCCGGCAAAGGGCGCCATCAGCTCCCAGCTGCGATCGAGATTTCGGTACCAGCCGAGAGGACCGCGGAAGCCGCTCCGCGTGAATTCCGCGACGTAGACATCGATGTCGGCATCCGTGATCCAGGAGGGCAAGGACGCCGGCTCGTTCAAGGCGCGACCCTTCCGCGGCACCATCCCGCCGGCAAATCCTCCACCCGCCGGCATGCTCGCCCGAGAGCGAGTAGAATTGGCCGCGGAAGCTGCGGCGCGGGTCGCGCCCGAGCGCCGCCTCGGCCTCGGGGGTCTGGAGCCAGAGCTGGTAGAACACCGCATCCTCGCTCTGCGGCATGAGCGTCGTCGGCGGCACCGAGACGCCGAAAGCCCGCGGCCGGAATGGCACGCTCAGCGCGATAACGCCACGGAAGCGGTCAGGGCGCAGAAGCGCCGCTTGCCATGCGATCGTTGCGCCGACGTCATGGCCGACGATCACTGCCTGCTCGGCGCACAAGGCGTCGACCAGGCCCACGATGTCGCCGAGGTCATGGAGCAGCGTGTACTTCTCCACCTCCTCCGGGACGGTCGCTTCGCCCGTAGCCGCGCAAGTCGCACGCCACTGCATGGAAGCCGACCTCCGCCAGCGCGCGCAGCTGATGCCGCCACGAATACCAGCATTCGGGAAAGCCGTGGCAGAGGATGACGAGCGGCCCGCTCCCCTGCTCGGCCACGTGAAGGCGGATGCCGTTCGTCTCGATCATGCGATGGGTCACCTCGGGCATCGCCGGATCGACCCAGGACGTCGGCTCGGGCACGGCGCCGCTCGCTTCGGCGGCAGCGGCGCTGAAGGGCTGCGCGAACGCCGCGCCCGCGGCAAGCCCGCCGGCCGCCCAGAGGATGTTGCGTCGAGATAAGCTCGCGTCGTGCATGGAACTGCTCCTTCGGCTGTCGCGCACCCTGGGCTTCGAGATCACCGTCGCTCCCGATCCGCGGCGTCGCTCTGCACCTGCACGCCGGATATGCGACCGCTTCCCGTGAGCGACTATTGGCGATAATGTTGATTGGCTATGAAGCAAAACTTCACAGTTCGACAGGGCGCGCTCGACGGCGTGGAGGCGTTTCTCGGCGTCGCCCAGCACCGCAGCTTTCGCAAAGCGGCCGCCGAGCTCGGCGTCACGCCGTCGGCGATCAGTCAGGCCGTTCGCGCACTAGAAGCGCGCGTCGGCGCGGCGCTGTTCGCCCGCACGACCCGCAGCGTCGGCTTGACGGAAGCAGGCGAGCGATTCCTGACGCGTGCCAAGCCCGCTTTCGAGGAGCTCGTCGCCGCAAGCGCGGCCGCGCGTGAGCTCGGGCAGCGCCCGGCCGGGCGATTGCGTCTCACGGTGCCGCGTGTGGTGGTGCCGCTTCTGCTCGAGCCGCTGATCGCATCGTTCTGCGAGGCCCATCCGGAAATCGAGGTGGAGATCGAAGCGAGCGAGGAGCTCGTCGATATCGCCGCGGCCGGATTCGACGCCGGCATCCGGCTCGGCCAGTTCATCGCCGCAGACATGGTCACGGTGCGGCTGACGCCGCCGTTCCCGTTCGTCGTCGTCGGCAGTCCCGATTATCTGCGGCGGCGCAAGCGGCCGGAACGCATCGACGATTTGCGCCAGCATGCCTGCCTGCGCATGCGACGCGCGAACGGGTCGATCGCACCCTGGACCTTCCTCGACGGCAACAAGGCGGTCGAGGTGGTGGTCTCAGGGCCTTTCATCGCCAATCATTTTCCGGCTCTTCTCGGCGCGGCGGTCGAAGGCCTCGGCCTCGCGCAATTGCCCGCGCCGGTCGTCGCGGCGGGGGTCACGGCCGGAAAGCTCATGCGCGTGCTCGAACCGTTCGCGCCCACGGCGCCGGGCGTGTTTCTCTATTATCCGAGCCGCCACCAGATGATGCCGAAGCTGCGCGCCTTTATCGATCACGTGAAGAGCCGCCAGAACGCCGCCAGAAAAATCAAAGCGGAAATCAAAAATCAGGGTGTGCGACCTCGGGCGCGGGCACCGGCGCCTCGCTGAAGCAATCGCTATTGTTCTCGTTGCACGCCACGGGCAGCAGCGGGGCGCCCTCGACGCGGCGCCATCGATTGTCAGAAATCCAACCTGTCTCGGCAACTCGGCGTCATTGGGCCATCGCAATCAGGGATGGCGTGATGCGCATTTTCGTATTGCGCCTCACACGCCGAGATCAAAAATCAGCGTGGGCGGCCTCGGGCACCGGCACCAGGCCCTGGCCGAAGAAATCGCCGTTGTTCTCATTGCACGCCACCGGCAGCAGCGGCCCGTTCTCGACGCGGCGCCACCGCTGGACCGCCGACCACGGCGTCGTAAAGGCGCCGGGATCGTCGACGAAGATCGAAACGTCGACCGTGCGGCCATCGGGCGCGAGCTTCCAGCGTTCGACGACGTGGAGTTGCTCGGTGTGCGGCGTGCGATAGTTGTCGACATAGGATTTCGGCGAAATGCCGATGGTGTCGATGACGAGCGTGTCGCCGTTTTCGTAGTGGCCGACCAATTCGCCGTACCACGAGGGCTTCACGTCCTTCGAATGGCTGACGTTGAGATAGATGCGGCGAATCTCCGGGCCGCCCTGGTTGATCACCACGACTTTCTCCGGCGTCTGGTAGAAGTAGAACGCCTCGACCAGCGAATAGGCGTTGAAGCCCGGCACGCCGACCGGCCAGCAGCGTTCGCGGGCGCGGAACGGCACCTTGCCCGCCAGCACGTCCTCATTCGCCTTCTTCATCGACGGAATCATCCACGGTTGAAGAATCGGATTGGTGAGGTCGGCGACGCGGTAGGTCGACGTCGCGCCGAAGCCATTGGGCACATAGGGATGGGCCTTGTCGAACGTGACCGGTCCCGGTCCGCCGCCCGGGGGCGGGAGGAGATCGTCGACCCCGACCGCGTGGTCGAGCACCCAGCCGGTTTTGGCGGTCGACGCAAAATTCGGAATCACCTGATTATTCGGACGGTCCGCGGCCGAAGCGCCGCCGGCCGCACAAAGCACGCCGGCGACGAGGCAAATCGAGCCCAACTTGAACATGCGCTGCTAATGCTCCGTTTGCGACACGCGGATCACACCCACGTTATCCTCGATGGAGATCGTCGTGCCGAATGGCCTCGACAAATCCTGGACGTGCTTGAGGATCCGGCGGGCCTGCTCCGGCGACGGCGTCATCGGGACGCCCGCTTTCGACACGGGTCGCGTTCCGTCGATGCCGCAATCGGCAGGATACAGCCGAACCTCGACGAGCTTGCCGCCCTCATACCGGCTTGTCGTCAGCAGCACTTCCTTGTTGTCCGGTTGTCGCGACTGCTGCGCTACGGGCGAACGAGCGGTGTCGGTGACCTCGATCGCGGGACCTTCATGCTGGACGAAGCTCGCCACGCCGTAGAAGATCGGCTTGCCCTTGTAGATCTCCACGCCCCGCACGGTGTGGACGCCATGGCCGACGAATACGTCCGCGCCGTTGTCGATCGCCTTGTGGGCCAGCTCGATCAGGAAGTCCGGCGTGCTGTTGTCATGACTGTACGCCTGGTAGCTGAAGGAATTCTGGTGAGCGTGGATCGCCACGACCATGAAGTCCGAGTTCTGCTTTCCGACCCGGATGCTCCGCATGATCCCGTCCAGATCCCTCTGGTCGATCGTGTAGGTGAGGCTTCCTACGTTCTCGCCCACCTTGTAACGGGTGCCGAACAGGACGAGCTCGTTCGGCGATTCGTTGGCGGGCACAGGCGCGACGGGGACAGTGACCTCGGAGCGATGGGCGTAGGATGCGTCGCGGATCTTGCGCAGCGCCGCCATATGTTCGGCCGTCACGATGTTGTAGGGGGTCACGTGCAGCGGATTGACGCCGGGCCACTTATCGCGCGCGTCGGTGTACCGCGTCCGCCCGGGGTAGGAGCTCGGGTCGATCGAGTACATGCCGACCACGCCGATTGTCCCTTTTGGCGTAATCCCGACCTCGGCCCGTCGCGCCGCCGTCAGGTCTTTCCCGGAGCCGGCATGCGTGATCCTCGCCTCGTCGAGCAGCCGGTTGGTGGATGAACATCCCCTCGGTACCAGCGTCCATCGTGTGATTGTTTGCGGTGGTCATGACCCGGATTCCCATCGCCTTCAAATCGTCGATGATCGTTTTGGGGCCGCCCGCCGCCGGGCCGTGATAGTTCGGATCCGCCTCGTCGATAATCGGACCTTCCATGTTGGCGTAGGTCGAGTCGGCTGCGCGCATCACCTTGGTCAGCGTCTGAAAGCCCGCGTCGCCCAACTGACTTATCGGGCGACGGATGATGATGTCCCCGACCGCAGCAAAGGTGAAGGGCTCGGTGATTTTCATCGCGAGCTCCTTGGCCGCATCCCGCCGCGTTTGAGGGAGCGCAACATCTCCCTCGGTCGCGCCCTGCGCCATGGCGGGAGTGCCGCAGGTGAGTGCGAGCGCCGTCGCAATCAACGCCGTGGCGGCGAGCTTGTGATCCCTCGAACCGTTTCTGAAATTGATCTTGCCCATGGGAGGCTCCTCGACCGGGATTTCGTTGTCCACTTCCGCCGGCGCGAACAGGCGCCCGCGGCTCACGCCAAGACGAAGTGATGCTCACTCGGGCGCTTTTTGAGTTTTCGTTCCTGCCGCCCTTGACGAGAGCAGGCCGCTAGGCCCTGCGTCTCTGGTCCTTGATGAAGGCGAGGACGTTGGCGACGCACTCGTCGGGGTTGGCGGCGGCGATGTGGTAGGCATCGCTGCGCAGAACCACCAGCTGCGAATTGGGAATCAGCGTCTGGTACTGCCGCGCCTTCTCGACCGATTGCGCCTGACCGCGATCTGCTGTCATCAGCAACGTGGGCGCTTTGATGCGGGTGAGGACGCCGTCTTTCGTGAAGTCTGCGCCGTAAACTGCCGTGAGCAGGCCTTTGGATGTGACTTCCGACGCCGTCGAAAACATTTTCTCCCAATATTCGACCATCTCCTTCGAGGCGCCCGAGCCGAGCCTCGCGTGCTGCTCGGTGGGTTTGAGAGCGGTGAAACGCGCGGCGGCCGTCGTGTTCACCACCGGCACGTGAACGACCGAAAGGGTGCGGGTGCGGGTCGGGTAATCCGCGGCGAACTGCATTGCGATCGCGCCGCCGGCCTTGGCACCGACGATGTGCGCGGAGTCGACGCCCGCCTTGTCCATGACATGCGAGATGTAGCTCGCAGAGACTCGGCAGCGACCACTCGAACCCCGCAGGAATCCGAGACCGACCCAACCCGGGCAGGTCGGGCCGCAGCACGCGAAACTCCGCCCCCATGCGCGGCATCCATGCGTACCAGACGAGGCTCGATTCTTCGTTGCCGTGGATCAGGACGACGGTTTCGGGCTTGCGCCACGGTTCGCCGAACCAGTCGTCGCGGTAGGAGTAATCCTCCGCGTTGCCCGCAGGCGCTCCCTGCGCCAGCGCCCGCACAGGGCCGAGCGCGTCGGCGGGGGCCAGTGCCGATACGCCGAGCACGACCGCCGTACCGCAGCCGAGATGCAATAAGTCGCGACGAGAACGTGTGACCGCCATGGCTTTCCTCCTGCGCCGTTATTCGGATCAGACCGGCAACCAGGAATGGGCCGGTCGGTCCATCGTTGATTGAGCGGAAGCCTATGTGGCAGCCATTGCGCGTGTCAAACGCATAAGCGAGGCAATTGCGGCGTTTGCGATCGTGGCCGAGGCGCGCGATCCGTGGAGCGCAATCGCCTTATTGCACCGTCTGAGCATTGGGCGCCGCAATGCGCTTCGCTCATTTGCGCCTCACGCGCTTTGCGCGGTCATTCCGGGGCCGCCGTAGGCGGAACCCGGAATGCAGAATTTTGAAGCGAGGATTTGAGGCAAAGGCCGCGCTGGATTCCGGGTTCGCGCCAGAGCGCGCCCCGGAATGACCGCGCTCGGTGATCCGCCCTTTACTGTCCGAGCCGCGCTGCCGAGCGCTTAAGCCCAGAATTTCTGGATCTTGTCCGCCTCGACTTTCGCACGCGCGTATCCGGTCCTCAGTGCGGGCTCGATCTGCTTGGGATCGAGCAGATTCACCCCTGGAGGCGTGCCGGCGATGATCAGCATCGCCTGCGTACCGGTCGCCTGGAGAGCGTCGATCTCCTTGTAGATGTTGTGCGGGATACCGCTCAGCAGGCTGCCCTCGTAGCCGTTGGTCAGGGTGATGACGAGTGCGCGCTTCGAGCCCGCGACGACATCGGTGTGGGCCCAGACCTTGGAAATGCCGCCGTCCATGCAGAAGCGCTGGCCGAGCAATGTCGGGCCCATCACGCCGGGCAGCGATGAGCTTGCGCCGGCGGCGTGAGCGAGCGGTATGCCGTTCTTTCGTGCGACCGCCTGGCCCACAATCAGCCGCTCGCCGGTGTAGCAGTCGTTTGCGGTCGTATACATCTTCGCGACCGGCCAGTCGGTGGTGCTGTCGCCGGTGAGCAAGCCGACGAGCCGCTCCACGGCGCTCCCGTTCACCCGGTTGTCGGCGGCGAGCGCGGCACGGCCGATCGCGCGGATCGAGGCCGGGCTGCCGTCCTTGACGTTGAAGTTGATCTCCTGCGCCCGTTTCTGGCTCAGGTTGGGGCTGGTCAGCGGCGCGAGCTTCGCGAACAGCGACGGGAAATGGCCGAAGAAATCGAACTCCAGCCGCAGCCGCCGGAAATGGCCGGAGGTCAATGACGAGCCTGCATAGGAACCAGCCGAGGTTCCGACCACCATCTCGGCGCGGTCGAGATCGACGCCGAGCTCATAAAGTCCGTGAAAGAAACCGCAATACCAGGCGACGTAGTATTCTCCACCGCCGCCGAGGACGAGGGTGCGGTCCAAGCCCTGTGCGAGGTTGGAGACCGTGGGAACCTCGGGGATCGGCCGTGCCAGCCCGTCGTCGGCAAACAGCCTGGCCGAGATCTCGGCCGCCATCGCATCCGCATCGTAGCCGTCCGCACCGGCGACGGGTGCCGGCACCACTCCGCTCGCGACCGCACCTGAGACGGCAGTCGCAGCTGTACCTAGAAAGCCTCGGCGCGTGGGTGACGTCATTCGACACTCTCCAACAGGGTGAGTCGTCCGCTGTTGCCGAAGCCTAGCGTGATGGTCGGCGCAAGTGAACGGGAGCACCGGTTCCGAGCGGGGCTCCTTTCTCCCAGGGCTTCCAAAACCCTAATCCAACGGCCCGCGCTCACCGCAACCGCTCCTTGATGGGCGGCCCGACGCGGGGCTTGCCACCGCGCGGGCATTGGCGCTACTCGGATAATACACGGGCCTGGCGCGGCCCAAGCTCGCAATTCCGGTCTGAACGCGGACCCTCATGAGCCTTCTGCACCTCTATTCCAGGGTGCTCGCCCTGCTCGGCCCCCAGAAGAAGCTCGGGGTCTTCCTCGCGATCGCGAATTTCGCGCTGGCCGGCGCCATGTTCGCCGAGCCGGTGCTGTTCGGGCGGATCATCGATGCGCTCGCCGGCGCCCAGGCCAAGGGCGCCACCGCGTCGTGGCCCGACCTCATCAAGCTGATCGCGGCGTGGGTCGGTTTCGGGCTGTTCACCATCGTCGTCGGCGTCGTCATCGCGCTCTATGCCGATCGCCTCGCCCACCAGCGCCGCCAGGCGGTGCTCACCGATTTCTTCGACCACGTGCTGCAGCTGCCGCTGCTGTTCCACGGCGAATCCCATTCCGGCCGCCTGATGAAGGTGATGCTCGCCGGCACCGACGCATTGTGGGTCCTGTGGCTCGATTTCTTCCGCGACTCCTTCGCCGCCGGTGCGACCCTCGTGGTGCTGCTGCCGCTCGCGATCTATCTCAACTGGCCGCTCGGGCTGATGATGCTGGTGATCGCCATCATCTTCGGCGCGCTGACCGGGCTCGTCATCTACAAGACCGAGATGCTCCAGCGCACCGTGGAGCGGCATTACTCCGACCTCGCCGAGCGTGCCTCCGACACGCTGGGCAACATCGCCCTGGTGCAGGGCTTTGCGCGAGTCGAGGCCGAGGTCACGGGACTGCGCACCATCGCCGACGATCTGCTTGCGGCGCAGATTCCGGTGCTGTCATGGTGGGCGGTGATTGCGGTGCTCACGAGGGCGTCAACCACGCTGACGCTTCTGGGCATCTTTCTCGTCGGCGTGTGGCTGCATTTCCAGGGCCGCGCAACAATAGGCGACATCGTGATGTTCACGAACTTCGCCGGCATGCTGATCGGCCAGCTCGAGAAGTTCGTGCGCTTCATCAACAAGGTGTTCATGGAAGCGCCGCGCCTGCGCGAATTCTTCAACGTGCTCGACACCGAATCCTCGGTGCACGATTTGCCGGACGCGATCGACCCCGGCCACATGCGCGGCCTCGTCGAGTTCAAGAACGTGTCGTTCTCCTATGACGGCAAGCGCGCGGCGGTGGCCGACCTCTCCTTCACCGCGCTGCCCGGCGAGACCATCGCCCTCGTCGGCGGCACCGGCGCCGGCAAGACCACCGCGCTTGCGCTGCTGCACCGCGCGTTCGACCCGCAGAGCGGCGAGATCGACATCGACGGCGTCAACATCCGCCACATCAAGCTCGCCGCGCTCCGCCGCAACATCGGCGTCGTCTACCAGGAGTCGCTCCTCCTCAATCGCTCGGTCGCCGACAATCTGCGGGTCGGCAAGGCCGACGCCACCGAGGAAGAGATGCGCGCGGCGGCGACGCGCGCCCAGGCGCTCGACTTCATCGAGCGCGCGCCCGACACCTTCTCGACACCGGTCGGCGAGCGCGGCCGCGCGCTCTCCGGTGGCGAACGCCAGCGCCTCTCGATCGCCCGCGCCATCTTGAAGGACCCGCCGATCCTCATCCTCGACGAGGCGACAAGCGCACTCGATGCGGAAACCGAGCGCAAGGTCCAGGCGGCGCTCGACGAGGTGATGAAGAACCGCACAACCTTCGTGATCGCGCACCGGCTCTCCACCGTGCGCAACGCGACCCGTATCCTCGTGTTCGAGCACGGCCGCATCGTCGAGACCGGCACCTTCGATGAGCTGGTACGGGCGGGCGGCCGATTCGCGACGCTTGCCAAGGCGCAATTCATGACGGCGGACAGCCCCGCCCCCCTGCCCCGCCCGGCGACACTGCCGGTCGAGACGTGAGCGGCATCGCGCCCCCTTCACGTGGGCGCCGCAGGGAGTAAGATCGCACCGAACACAGGATCTCGAATCCCTAAAAAAGTGGAGGAAACATGCGGTTTAGCGTCCTCGTTGCAGCCCTTGCGGTGGCGGCTCCGGCCTTTGCCCAGGCGCCCGACGCATCGTTCAACGATACCCAGAAGCTCGGGCTGCGGCTGTTCAGCCAGTCCTGCGGCGTCTGTCACACCCCGGTGCAACAGCGCGCCCGGCAATACGGCCCGGTGCTGTCACGCGAATCCCTCGGCGGCGACGAGGATTTGATGCGCGAATACATCAGCAACGGCACGCCGCGCATGCCCGGCTTCCGCTTCAACTTCGAGCCGGAGCAGATCGGCGCCATCGTCGCTTACTTGAAGACGGTCCCGCCGGCGGCGCCGGCCGCGGCCAAGTGACGGGCGAGGCACGACAGCCAAGGTAATGAGCTTCTTCATCTCCACCGGTAAGTCGAAACAACGTGCGGCCGGTGCAGCAGGAAAACCGGCAGATCAGGAGAGATGCCATGAGGAACATGAGGACCAACACACTGGCCGGGATGGGCGCGGTGCTTGCCGCGGCGCTGTCCGCGACCGCGCTGACGCCGCTGCCGGCCTCCGCCGACGCGGTACTCTCGGGAACCATCAAATCGGCTGCCGGCGAAGCGCTCGGCGGCATCACGGTGTCCGCGCGCGCCAACGGCTCGAACGTCGTCACCTCGGTGTTCACCGATGAGGGCGGCAATTACTATTTCCCGCCGCTCGCCAACGGCAATTACAGCGTGTGGGCGCAGGCGATCACCTTCGACACCGGCCGCAGCGACGTCGATCTTTCCACCGCCAAGCGCCAGGACTTCACCCTCAAGCCGTTCAAGGATTTCGTGCGCCAGCTTCCCGGCGACATGATCCTTGCGGCGCTGCCCGACGAGACGCCGGAAGACGCCCAGATGAAGGGGCTCGTGCAGAACAGCTGCACCGGCTGTCACACGCCGAGCTACATCCTCCAGCACAAGTTCGACGAGCGCGGCTGGAACGCCATCATCAACCTGATGAAGCACGTCAACGTGTCCGGCATCTACCAGGGCCCGGAGCACAAGGCGGCGCCGGTGCTCGACCACGACCAGAAAAAGCTCGCGGCCTATCTCGCCCGCGCGCGCGGGCCCGGCGAGACCTCGATGAAGTTCAACCTGCGGCCGCGCCCGTCGGGCGAGGCGGCCAGGGTGGTGTTCACCGACTACGAGGCGCCGCCCGATCCGGATGTCGGCATGCCCTACAAGGTGCGCACCAACAACGGCACCGACTGGTCGCTCGGCACGCCGTCCTACGTCTATCCGGGCTTCGGCGTGCACGACGCCTGGATCGATGCCGACGGCAAGAACGTCTACTTCACCTGCAACGTGCCGAACAACGTCCTCACCCTCGGCAAGTTCGACTTGAAGACCGGCGCCTTCACCCCGCTCAAGTTGACCGCCGCCAACGGGCTCGCGGCGCCCGCGCACGGCATGACCCGAGATCCCAACGGCGTCATCTGGTTCAACGTCAATCCCGGCAAGGGCGGGCTGGGCAAGCTCGACACCAAGACCGACAAGATGGAGGTGTTCATTCCGCCGGAAGGCATGGCCCCGACCGGCGGCGCAACCACGGTCGACTATGATGGCCGCGGCATGATCTGGGTGTCCTCGCCGACCGGCGCGCTGCGATTCGACCCGACCACCGAGAAGTTCATCGAGTACAAGTCGCCGACGCCGAAATCGGCGACCGGCAGCATCGGCCTCACCTATGGTGTCGCGGCCGACCGCGACGGCAACGGCTACTGGGCGCAGATGGCGATGGACACCATCGGCATCGGCGACGGCAAGTACGGCACCGCGAAGGAGCTCAAGCTGCCGCCGAACCCGGTCGCCCGCGAGCACTACACGCCCGAGCAGATCGCCTTCTACGACAGCGTGGGCGCGCCCGACTTCTCGAACCCGGTCCCCTATGCCCAGGGACCGCGCCGCATGGGCACCGACAAGAACGACGACGTGCTCTACATCGGCAATTCGTGGGCGGGCACGCTCACGCGGGTCAACACGCGCACCCAGGAGACCAGCACCATCCCGCTGCCGGCGCTGCGCAAGCCCTATCAGGTCGCCGTCGATGCCAAGCACAACGCCTGGCTCAACATCTGGATGACCGACCAGGTGCTCAAATACGACCCGCAAACGAAGGGGTTCACCGCCTTCGACATCCCGACCCGCGGCTCGGAAGCGCGCTACGTCTCGCTCTACGAGAAGAACGGCGAGGTCGAGAAGGTGGTGCTGCCCTCCTACCGCACCCGCAAGGTGACGGTGATGTCGTTCCGGACGGATGCCGACATCGCAGCGGCGAAGGCGCAGGCGGCGCAGTAGCAGGCCGTCACCCAAAAAAAGCGAAGTGGCCGGGCTTGTCCCGGCCATTTTTGTTTCGATCTACATCGTACACAATCGGCCGGGCAGCGTTGAGGCAGCCATGAGCGAACCGACGGACATCTCCCGCGACGAGCTTCGCATTCTCGGCGAGCTCGAGCGCAAGGTGCTGTGGCTCGCGAGCTACATGATCCACCACGCGAACCACGTGCGCGAAAACGTCGACGGCCTGAAAGTGGGCGGGCACCAAGCGTCATCCGCCTCGCTCGCCACCATCATGACCGCGCTCTATTTCGACGTGCTGCGGCCGGAGGACCGCGTCGCGGTGAAGCCGCATGCGAGCCCGATCTTCCACGCCATTCAGTATCTGCTCGGCCGCCAGACCCGCGAGCGAATGGAGGCATTCCGCGGCTACAAGGGCGCGCAGAGCTATCCGTCCCGCACCAAGGATACCGACGACGTCGATTTCTCCACCGGCTCGGTCGGCCTCGGCGTCGCCCAGACGCTGTTCTCCTCGCTGGTGCAGGACTACGTACGCGCCCACGGCTGGGGACTTACCCGCCCTGAGGGCCGCATGGTGGCGCTGGTCGGCGACGCTGAGCTCGACGAGGGTAATATTTTCGAGGCGATGCTCGAAGGCTGGAAGCAGGGTCTGCGCAATTGCTGGTGGATCGTCGATTACAACCGCCAGAGCCTCGACGCCGTGGTCCGTGAGGGGTTGTGGCAGCGCTTCGAGGAGCTGTTCCGCGCCTTCGGCTGGGACGTTGTAATCCTCAAATACGGTGCGCTGCTCGAAGCCGCTTTCGCCGAGGACGGCGGCGCGGCACTGCGTGCCTGGATCGACAGCTGCCCGAACCCGCTCTACTCGGCGCTGGTGTTCGGCGGCGGCGGCGCCTGGCGCCGGCGGCTTCTCGAGGACATTGCCGATCCCGCGACGCGTCGGCTGATCGAGGCCCGCTCCGATGACGAGCTTGCCCGGCTGATGACCAATCTGGCCGGCCACGACCTGGCGACGCTCACGCATGCTTTCCGCAGCGTCGACCACGACCGGCCGGTCTGCCTCATCTGCTATACGGTGAAGGGCTTCGGCCTCCCCTTCGCCGGCCACAAGGACAACCACGCCGGCCTGATGACGCCGGCGCAGATGGACGTGTTTCGCGCCAAGATGGAGGTGCGGCCGGGCCACGAGTGGGACAAGTTCGAAGGACTGGCGTCACCGCCGGATGAACTGCAGGCGTTTCTCGACCGCGTGCCGTTTGCTGCGGGCGGCAGCCGCCGCCTCAAGGCGCCCGCGCTCGCGGTGCCGGACGCGCTGCCGGTTACGATCCAAGCGGACATGTCGACCCAAGCCGGCTTCGGCGCGCTCCTCAACGAGATCGGCAAGCAGGATGGCGAGTTCGCCCAACGCATCGTCACCACCTCGCCGGACGTCACCGTCTCGACGAATCTCGGCGGCTGGGTCAACCGGCGAAAGCTGTTCGCCCGCGAGGCGATGGCAGACGTCTTCAAGAGCGAGCGCATTCCCTCGACCTTCAACTGGGAATTCTCGCCGGCCGGCCAGCATGTCGAGCTCGGCATCGCCGAGATGAACTTGTTCGTGCTGCTCTCGGCGCTCGGCCTTTCCCACACCATCAACGGCGAGCGGTTGCTGCCGATCGGCACGCTCTACGACCCCTTCATCGCGCGCGGACTCGATGCGCTCAACTACGCCTGCTACCAGGACGCCCGCTTCATCGTGGTGGCGACGCCGTCCGGCGTCACGCTCGCGCCAGAGGGCGGCGCCCACCAGTCGATCGCCGAGCCGTTGATCGGGCTCGCCCAGGACGGGCTCGCCGCGTTCGAGCCGGCCTTCGTCGACGAGCTCGCCGTTATTCTCGCGTGGGCGCTCGCCTACATCCAGAAGGACGGCAACGCCATGCCCCAAGAGCCCACATCAGAACGCACCTGGCTGCGCGACGAGACCGGCGGCTCCACCTATCTGCGGCTCTCCACTCGGCCGATCGAGCAAATTATCCGGCAAATGACACCGGTGCTCGCCCAAGAGATCGTCGACGGCGGCTACTGGCTGCGCAAGCCCGGACCGAACTGCGAGGTGGTCGTGGCTTATTCCGGCGCGGTGGCGCCGGAGGCGATCGCCGCCGTCGGCCTGATGGCCGAGGACCGCCGCGACGTTGGCCTGCTCGCGGTCACCTCGGCTGATCGGCTCAACGCCGGCTGGACCGCCGCCCAACGCGCCCGCGAGCGCGGCCTCGCGCACGCCCGCTCCCACGCCGAGCGGCTGTTCGCCGACGTCCCGCCCCATTGCGGCATCGTCACCGTGATCGACGGCCATCCCGCCACCCTCGCCTGGCTCGGCGGCGTCGGCGGGCATCGGGTGCGCTCGCTCGGCGTCGAGCATTTCGGCCAGACCGGGTCGATCCCGGACCTCTACCGCCGCTACGGCATCGACACGAATGCGATCGTGGCAGCCGCGGAGGGCATCGCGCCGGGGCGGCCGATCCGGCATCTGCGGGCGCTGGGACAGACGGGTTAGGTCCGGGCAAGCCTTCTCGAACCCAAACGTGATCGCCGGGCTTGACCGTTCAAGCCCGGCGATGACCAACCTTGTTTGTTATCGGCGGGGTCGCCCCTCACTCACGCCGCAGCGCGTTTCGCCGCGACGATCTGCTCGGCCGGCTTACCGGTGAGCTCGGCCATGTGATCGAACTTGTAAGTGAAGCTGCCGACGCCCGCGGTCGCCGAACGGATCTCGATGATGAGATCGCCGATCTCCGTTTCCGGCATCAGCGCGCGCACCACGTCCCAACCGTCCCAACCCTCCCGGGTGTCAAAGCCGAGGATCTGGCCGCGGCGTCCCGACAGGATGGCGTTGATCTTGGTGGCGGCTTCGGACGGACAGACGATTTCGACGGTGTGGATCGGCTCCAGCAGCACCGGCTGGCATTGCGGCAGCGCTTCGCTGATGCCGATGCGGCCGGCGATGCGGAAGGCCATGTCGGACGAGTCGACCGTGTGATAGGAGCCGTCGATCAGCGCCACCGACACGTCGACCACGGGGAAGCCCAGCGGGCCCTGCTTGAGCGCGTCGATCACGCCCTCCTCGACCGACGGAATGTAGTTGCGCGGCACCACGCCGCCGGTGATCTTCTCCTCGAAGGCGAATCCGGAGCTGCGCGGCATCGGCTTGATGTCGAGCACGACGTCGCCGAACTGGCCGTGGCCGCCCGACTGCTTCTTGTGGCGCCCGCGCTGCACGACCGGCTTCTTGATGGTCTCGCGATAGCCGACGCTGGGGCGCCGCCGCTCGATCGCGACGCCGAAACGGTCGGCCAGCCGTTCGGTCGCGACCCGCAGATGCATCTCGCCCTGCCCCCACACGACCACCTCGTGGGTCTCCGAATTGTGGATGACGACGAGCGAAGGGTCCTCCTCGACGAGCTTGTTGAGGGCAAGGCCGAGCTTGACGTCGTCCTTCCGCTCTTTCGCCGAGATCGCGATGGCGAGCACGCCGGGATAAGGGGTGACGGTCGTGACGGCGCCGTGGGGCTTCTTGCCCGACGATAGCGTCTCCCCGGTCCTGGCGTGATCGAGCTTGCCGAGCGCGACGGTTTCGCCGGCCGCAGCCGGCCCGCGCTTCTCGGTCACCTGTCCCATCATCTTGGCGACGCCGGACACCCGGCCGGCCTCCTCGGTCGGCGAGTTGAGCGTCACGCCGTCGCCGACCTGGCCGGCCAACACCCGTGCCACCGAGAGCTTGCCGCCATGGGCGGTGTGGAAGGTCTTGAGCACATAGGCGACCGCATCGCCGTTGCCCTTGACGCCGAGGCGCTTCGCGGTCGCGGCGATCCCCGGCGCTTCGTGACGCAGCGCCTTCATGAGACGCAGCACGCCGTTGGTGCGGGTGGCGACGCCCATCAGGACCGGGCAGACGAGGCCGTCCCGAAGCTCCTTGGAGAGATCCTCGAAGACGCGATCGCGCGGCGGCGGAATGTCCGCGAGCAGCTGCTCCATCAGCTCGTCGTCGTGATCGGCGAGCGTCTCCAGCATGGTGAAGCGAGCATCCTTCTCGCGATCGAGATCGTCGCCCTTGAGCTCGATCACCTCCGATGCCGTATGCTCCTTGTAAACAAAGGCCCGTTCGAGCGCGAGGTCGACGAAGCCGTTGACGATGTCGCCCTTCCAGATCGGAATCTGGCGCAGCAGCAGCGGCACCCGCGACGCCGCCTGCAGGATCTTCAGGCTTTCGCGGACCTGCTTGTCGGCCTTGTCGATCTTGTTGAGGAACAGGAAGCGCGGAATTTTCAAATCTTCCAGCTCGCGCAGGATCAGCTGGAGCTGGGGCACCTTGCGCTCGTCCGCCTCGCACACGAGGATGGCGGCATCGACCGCGGGGAGCACCGCACGCATGTCGTGCACGAATTCGACGGAGCCGGGACAATCGATGAACGTATAGCTGTCGCCCATGAAGGAGGTGGAGGCGACGGCAAGCTCCACGCTCATCTTATGATCACGGGCCTCTTTGCTGGCGTCGCTGACGGTGGTCCCGGCTTCGACGGTGCCCTGCCGCTGCACCGCGCCGGTGCGGGCGAGGATCGCCTCGAGCAATGTCGTCTTGCCGCTCTGGAACGGCCCGACCAGCGCAATGCACCGTGGGCCTGATGGCACGCCTTCCTTGTCTCCCATAATTGCCTCCCTCGATTTTCGAGATCGGCCCTTGCGCGGGTCCGTCACGCTATCGTTTCAGGCCGATGGGGGCGTTGGCAAGAGCGCATTTTGACGAATGTGCGACGAGATGACGGGGTGATGCTCTGCAACAATCCTCCGTCACAATGCGCCCGCGGCGCGCGTCATGCGCCGAAAAAAACGAGAGCCCCGGATGCGGGGCTCTCGGCAGTCTTGAGCTTTTGGTGAGTATCGACGCCGCGTCAGCGCACGGAGTGCAGCTCGATCTCGGCGACGCCGGCTGCGATGTTGACTCCGGTCTGCTCCTGAACCGACAGCGGCTGCAGCTCGACGGTGTGGTTCGACCCGCCGATCAGCAGGTTGGCGCCGACCCCCGCTCCCAGTGTCGCCTCGGCGGAAGCGCCGGCATAGGTCCCGGCGAGGAAGCCGACCGCCCGCGTCGTCGGTGCGTACACGCCCCACGTCATGACGCCGCCCCTCGTGCCGCCGAGATCAATACCGAGCTTGGTAATCACGCCGGAATAGAATTCGGGCGGTCCGGGAAGCGCCGGGACGAAAGAGCAATTGAGCGCCTTTTGCGAGCCGATGATGAAGCCGATTCCGCCCGAGATGTCACAGGTCAGCGTTCCGGCTTGCACATGATCGACGGGAATTTGGGCGACCGAAACGCCGGCGGCGAGGACCGAAGCCGTCACCGCACCCAAGATGGTAAGCTTTCGCATGAAGATGTCCCCGTGCTTGTTGGTTGCGCGCGGTGGTCTTGCCCGCGGCGAGGCCATGGCGGCACTTATCGGCCGGTTTCGACCAACAAGATATGACATTTATCAAGACCGTGTCAGCACAAGACGGGCGCCACCGAAGGCGCCCGTCTTTACTATTTTACCGTCCAATTTGCAGCCGAAATGCGGCGATTACCGCAGACCAGCACAGAAGCGCTGGATGCGCTCGCAGGCCTCATGCAGCAGCGGCGTTGCCGTCGCGTAGGAAATCCGGAAGGCCGGGCCGAGCCCGAACGGGGTGCCCTGCACCACCGCGACCCCCTCCGCATCGAGAAGCTCGGTGACGAAGTCCTCGTCGGTGCCGATCTTATGGCCCGACGGCGCCGTCTTGCCGATGGTGCCGGCGCAGGACGGAAAGACGTAGAACGCTCCTTCCGGCTTCGGGCAATGAATGCCTTTGGCCTGGTTGAGCATCGCCACGCAAAGGTCGCGCCGCTCCTGGAAGATCTTGTTGTGCACCGGGATGAAGTCCTTGGGACCATTGAGTGCCTCGACCGCCGCCCATTGCGATACCGCCGCCGGGTTCGACGTCGACTGCGACTGGATCGCGGCCATCGCTTTGATGAGAGGCTCCGGCCCCCCGGCGAAGCCGATGCGCCAGCCGGTCATGCAATAGGCCTTCGAGACACCGTTCACCGTCAGCGTGCGGTCGTAGAGCTGCGGCTCGACCTGGGCGGCCGTCGTGAAGACGAAGTCGTCGTAAACGAGGTGCTCATACATGTCGTCCGTCATCACCCACACGTGGGGATGGCGCAGCAGCACGTCGGTCAGCGCCTTGAGCTCGGCCCGCGTATAGGCCGCGCCGGTCGGATTCGAGGGCGAGTTGAGCAGCAGCCATTTGGTCCGCGGCGTGATCGCCCGCTCGAGCTGTTCCGGCTTGAGCTTGAAACCCGATGCCGCGGTGGCGACGACCGGGACCGGCACACCACCGGCGAGCAGCACCATGTCGGGGTAGCTCACCCAGAAGGGCGCCGGGATGATCACCTCGTCGCCCGGATTGAGCGTCGCCACGAAGGCATTGTAGAGCACCTGCTTGCCGCCGGTGCCGACCGAAATCTGGCTCGGCTTGTAATCGAGGCCGTTCTCCCGCTTGAACTTGCCCACTACCGCCGCCTTGAGCTCGGCAACGCCGTCGACATTGGTGTACTTCGAGGCACGGCCCTCGCGGATCGCGCGGATCGCCGCTTCCTTGATGTTGTCGGGGGTATCGAAATCCGGCTCGCCGGCGCCGAGCCCGATGACGTCCCGGCCTGCCAATTTCAACGCGCGCGCTTTATCCGTGACCGCGATGGTGGCGGACGGCTTGATGCGCTGCAGCGTGTCGGCAAGAAAGGCCATGATCATCAGTCTCCATCAGATTGCGAGCGGGCTGTTGGTAAATGCCTGAGCGGGTGCGGGCAAGCCAAAATCACGCACCTTTGCAAGTGGACAGGGGGCGCCGGCGAATGCCGTGCGACCATAGACACCGTTGTCAATTGCACGCGGAAGGCGCTATTGCGGCAAGATGATCCCATCACAAAAGAGTGAATACCCCACCCACTACCCCCTGCATGGATTTCCTTTTGTCGACACGCGCGAACCCGACGAGGTGCGGCGTCTCCTGGTCGACGTTTTCGGCGCCCGCTATTTTGACCTTCGCCAGGACGAGCACGAATTCCACGTCGTCTGGAATTTCGTCCGGCTCAAGCACATCGGCCTCGGCTTTTCCCACTACAACAGCGCGGTCAGCGTCGGCATCGGCGCCGCCAGCGTGGTGCGGCAGATGTTCTCGCTGGGCGGCAGCTCGCGCACCGCACTCGGCTCCCGGCATTTTACCTCCGACCGCAACCGCAGCTCACTGATTCCGGCCGGCGCGGACGCGCGGGTCGACCGCGGCGCCGGAAACGACGAATTGCGCCTGCGGCTCGATGCGGCGGCACTCCAGGACAAGCTCGGCGCGATGATCGGCGCGCCGGTTTCGCGCGATCTCGAATTCGCGGCGGCCGCGGACGGTCCGGAGATGCACCGCCTGCAGCGCATCCTGCTGTTTCTCGCCGACCAACTCGACGGCGCCGAGGCGAAGATACCGGACCAAGTGTTGGCGGAGTACGAGCAGCTGGTGATGGTGTCGTTCCTCGCCGCCAATCGACACAACTACAGCCATGTGCTCGACCGCGCGCCGCGCGCGCCGGGCCCGTGGCAGGTGCGCCTCGTCGAGGAATACATCGAGGCGAACTGGCGGTCGCCGCTCGATATCGAGACGCTCGCCGCCGTCACCGGCGGCAGCACGCGCAGCATCTTCAAGGCTTTCAAGGAGGCGCGCGGGGTCTCCCCGATGGCGTTCGTCAAGCGCGTGCGACTCGAGAATGCCCGCCGCGAGCTGCAAGGGCTCGACGAAAACGCATCGGTGATCGACGTCGCGTCCCAATGCGGCTTTCTCAATCCGGGGCATTTTGCGAGGGACTACCGGATCGCTTTCGGCGAATTGCCGTCGGAGACGCTGCGCCGGGCCCGGCGCACTGTGAAAATCACGCCCGTACGGCCGGCAAGCTCCCCGACCCTCGCGCCCACGGATGCACGTCCCGAGGACGGCAAGGCCTAACGGACCCTTAATCCCGTCCTGCTAGGCCGGTCGTTCCGCCGGCATCCGCCGGCGACGGAGCCGGCAATGCTCGAGGCGCTGCGCAGCGGCGACTGGGTCACCCGCGACCGCGTGCGCTTCGCCGCGGCCGCCCTGCTGATCGCGTTTGTGGCGGCGCTCGCCTACCTCGTCACCACCTCCGACGGCCTCAACGATACGCTCGGGCGGCCGCTCGGCACCGACTTTTCCAACGTCTATGCCGCCGGCACCCTGGTGCGCGACGGCGAACCGCAGGCGCCGTTCGATCCGGCCCGGCAATACGCCCGCGAGCAGGCGATCTTCGGTCCGGCGACGCCGTTCTACGGCTGGCACTATCCGCCGTTCTTCCTTCTCGTCGCCGCAGCGCTTGCGACGATGCCGTACCCTCTCGCGCTCGCGGTGTGGCAGGGCACGAGCCTGCTGCTCTATCTCCTCACGATGCGGATGATCGTGACGAATGCACCGGAGGAGCAGCCTGCCGGTCCAGCAACGCAGGCCGTGCGGCAAGTCTCGGATCCGCTGTGGCTTCTCCTGGCACTGGCGTTTCCCGCGGTGTTCATCAATCTCGGCCACGGCCACAATGGCTTTCTCACCGCCGCGCTGATCGGCGCCGCACTGGTACGGCTCGATCGCAGCCCGGCGCTGGCCGGCGTACTGCTCGGCCTTCTCGCCTACAAGCCGCAGTTCGGGCTCCTCTTCCCCGTGGTCCTCGTCGCGAGCGGCCGGTGGCGCGCCCTCGCGGTGGCCGCCCTGACGGTCGCCGCCCTTGCGGCGATCACCACTGCCGCGTTCGGCACTTCGGTGTGGGACGCCTTTCTTTCCTCGACCCGTTTCACCCGCATCGTCGTCCTCGAAAACGGCGAAACCGGCTGGCAGAAAATCCAAAGCGTGTTTTCCGTCGTGCGAATGTGGGGCGGATCGGTCGCGCTCGCCTATGCGGTCCAGGGTTCGGTCACGCTGATGCTTGCCGGCGCAATGGCGTGGCTGTGGCGCGCGCCGGTCGACTACGCGCTCAAGGCCGCTGGCCTGGTCGTCGCCGCCATTCTCGCGACGCCCTACAGCCTGGATTACGACATGACCGCGCTCGCACCGGCGATCGCGTTCCTCGCCGTCCACGGGATGTGGCGCGGATTTGCGCCTTACGAGAAGTCGGCGCTGGCGGCATTGTGGCTGGCGCCGCTTGTCGCGCGAAGCCTCGCGCAGGCGGTGCTGCTGCCGGTGGCCGTCCTCGCCATGGGTGCCATGCTCGTCCTCGTCCTGCACCGCGCCGCACAACGGGCCGGCGCCCTTGCGCGCTGGAAACCATCTGCAAATCCTGCCGCCTGAGAAAAGTTTTCGGTGCGCCGCAGGCATTTTCTGAACGATCCGTGCTGCACGTGCCCGCTGCGTCGGCGACGCACGCACTCCCGCGATGCAACGCCACGCTGCCGCAGTGCAAAGCCACATTGTGGAGATCGGCGTTGCGATGATTTTTCGGTTGCCCATTGGGCAAAAACGCGTTCCCTTTGCAGGGATTGCAGCCGTTTGGAATTCGTCCAGCGTCCTTTGTAATTCGTGCGGCGACTCTTGTGAGGTGAAGCGCAGGCCCTATCTGTCCGACGGGTCCTTCACGAAAGCAGTTTGGTCAGGAGCGGATATGCTGACGCTCTACTCGATGCAGCGCTCGGGCAATTGCTACAAGGTGCGGCTCGCCCTCGCGCAGCTCGGCACTCCCTATCGCCTTGTCGAGATCGACATTCTCAAGGGCGAGACGCGCACGCCCGATTTTCTGGCGCGGAACCCGAGCGGGCACGTGCCGCTGCTCGAAGCCTCGCCCGGCAGGTTCCTTCCCGAATCCGGCGCCATCTTGTGGTACCTCGCCGGCGGCTCCGATCTCGCGCCTGACAACCGGCTCGATCGCGCCGAGACGTTGCAATGGATGTTCTTCGAGCAGCACAGTCTCGAGCCCTATCTCGGCGCGGCGCATTTCTGGCTCGGCCTTGTCAGGGGGGGCCGCGAGTTGCAGATGCATGCGGTCGAAGAATGGATGGAGCACGGCTACCGCGCCTTCGGCGTGATGGAGAAGCATCTCGCGACCCACGACTTCTTCGCCGCCGACCGCTATACCATCGCCGACGTCGCGCTCTACGGCTACACGCACATCGCCAACGAATGCGACTTCGACCTCACCGGCTTTCCGGCGATCCGCGCCTGGCTCAAGCGCATCGCCGAGCAGGACGGCCACGTGCGGATGGACTGGCATCCGACGGCGATGGCGATTGCGGAGTAGTCATTTCGGCGCGCCGCAGTTAATTGAGCGTCATGGCCGGGCTTGTCCCGGCCACCCCGCTTAGGGAGGCCCGGCCGTGCCATGTTGATCGGGGTCGCCGGGACAAGCCCGGCGATGACGGCTGTGTATATCGACCCACTGCAGAAGACCTGTCACTCCGCCTTCCACGGGATCAGCTTGCGCTCGATCTCCTGGAACAGCACCGCGGTGATGAGGCCGAGGATGCCGATGACGACGATGCCGACGAACATGTAGTCGACCTGCAGGAGCTCCCACGAATTCCAGATCAGGTAGCCGATGCCCGTCTTGGATGCGACGAACTCGGCGGCCACCAGCACGACGAAGGACACGGCGAGCGCGATGCGCAGGCCGGCGAAGATCAGCGGCAACGCGCCGAAGAACACCACGCGGGTGAACATCACATAAGTGCTGGCGCCGTAATTCTTGGCGACGTCCCAGTAGATGCGCTCGATGTTGGCGGCACCGGCATAGGTGTTGACGACGACCGGAAAGAACACCGCGGTCGCAACGAGAGCGATCTTCGAAGCATCGCCGAAACCAAACGCGAGCAACAGCAGCGGCATCAGCGCTACCTTCGGGATCGGCATCAGCGCTGCCACCAGAGGATCGAAGAATATCCGCACCGGGCGGAACATCGCCATCAGGAGGCCGACCACGATCGCCGGCAAAGCCCCGATGACGAAGCCCGCGAGCACCCGCCACAGCGTCGCCGCGGTGTGCATTGCGAGCTCGCCGTTGAGAGTGAGCTGCCAGAACCGCACCGCGATGTCGCTCGGCGCCGGAATGAAGCGCCGGTCGCCGACGCCTGCGCGGATGAGGAGCTCCCAGACGAGCAGCAGCCCGATCGGCGAGACGAGGTAGAGCAGGCGCTCTTGTAGCTTGGTGCTCATCGCTCGAGCTCCGCCCGCGCGCGGTTCACCTCATCCTCGAGGATGCGCCAGATCGCGAGCTTGAGGGCGCCGAATTCGGGCGAGGCGGCAAGCTCGATGAGGTCGCGCGGATGGGCGAAGGGAATGTCGATGATCTCCTTGATGCGGCCGGGCTGCGCGGTCATCACCACGGTGCGGTCGCCGAGCAGGAGCGCCTCCTCGATGGAATGGGTGATGTAGACCACGGTCTTGCCGGTCTCCTCCCAGATGCGCACCAGCTCGGCCTGCAGGATGACGCGGTTCTGCGCATCGAGCGCCGCGAAGGGCTCGTCCATCAGGAGCACTGCCGGATCGGTGACGAAGGCGCGCGCAATAGCGCCGCGCTGGCGCATGCCGCCCGACAATTGATGCGGATAATGCTGCCGGAACTTGGAGAGCCCGACCAGGCGCAACGCCGCCTCGACCCGCGGCGCCGCCGCGGCCGGAGCGACGCCGCGCGTCATCAGCCCGAAGCCAACGTTCGTCTCCACGGTCATCCACGGAAACAGCCCGCTTTCCTGGAACACCATCGCATTCGCCACCGGCCAGTCGGTGGCGTCGATGTCGAGTGTGCCGCTCGTCGCATGGTCGAGGCCGGCAAGGATGCGCAGGAGGGTCGACTTGCCGCAGCCGCTCGGCCCGACGATGCAGACGAACTCGCCCGGCGCGATCGCAAGGTCGATGCCGTCGAGCGCGACGACGCGCTGCGGTCCGCTGCCATACTCCTTGCGCAGATTTGTGATCCGGATCGCCGCGCCCCGCCGCTCGTTCATCGGCCCCCTCGCCCGCGCACCGGCGGCGCTCCTCGAAAATCTACCGGCAGCCTTCGAGTTTCGAGTTGGGATTTGCGGGCTTGTACGGCCCGAGCTTCTGGACTGCGACCTCGGCGTAGTGCGCGTCGACGAGACGCGCGGCCGGCAATTTCGCCCGCGAGAAGCCGTTGCTCGCGTACCAGTCTTGCATGTCGAGCATGCTTGCGGTGTTGATCTGTCCGTTCGGGCTGCGCGCCGGCCAGGGATAGTTGTGCAGGAGCTCAGGGCGCCGCTCCGAGCCGTGGCGGATCAGGAGGTCGATGATCTCGTTCTTGATCGGCGCGCCGTGATAGGCGTCGCAATAGTCGCGCACGCCGCGCAGATAGGCGGTGTAGTAGCGCTGCACGAGGTCCGGATTTGCCTTCGCCCAGTCGGTGTTGGTCATGAGGACGGCGATCGTCATCGGCGTCGGCTTGACGAGCGTGTCGGGCTCGGCGAACCCCTTCGCATAGCCTCCTTCCAGCAACTGATAGACGAATGGCGGGATCACGATTGCCGCGTCGATCGCTTTGTTGGAGAAGGCGAGCGCCATCTGGGTGAACGGAAAGATCTTCACGTCGACGTCTGCGATCTTGAGGCCTTTGGTTTCGAGCATCTTGCCGACCTCATAGGTCGACACCGAGCCCGCACCGTTGCTGGCGACGATCTTGCCCTTGAGGTCGGCGAGGCTCTTGACCTTGTCCATGAGGTCGGGCCGCAGCATCAGGCTGTGGCCGATCGGCGTCGACACCCGGTCGGCGATGATGGTGATCGGGAGGTTCTTCTCGATGCCGTTGAAGTAGCCGGCCGAGATGCCGCCGGCGACGATCTGCAGGCGGTTCTGCGCAAGCAGCGCCAGCGTGTTGGCGGAGGTGTCGATGTCCTCCATCTCGACCTTGATGCCGGCGTCGCGGAAGTAGCCTTTCTCGATCGCGATCAGCTCGGCGCCGTTCGACACCGAGCGGGCCATGCCGATATGCACCACGTCCTCCGCGGCCGCGGGGCCGGCTGACGCCGCGAACATGAGCGCGGCTCCCGTCATCGAACGCATTAAGATCTGTGGCGCGATCATTGGCGCGTCTCTCCCGGTGGCGCCGCCGCGTTTCGGCGATCGGACGCTCAGCTCGCCTTGGTTTGGAGCACGACCTTATCCGAAAAGCCTGCAACTTTTCGGGATCATGCTGGTGCCTTGCCCCCGATGAAATAGCGCCCCTCGCCGTCGCGGTCGAGGGCGGCGCGAGACCGCAGGGCTTCGAGGGCGAGGACGATCTCGCGGCCGTCGCGGCTACCCACTGCTGTCATCAGTTCCTCGAAATATTTCGGACCGTCGCCGAGCGCCGCCTCGACCGAGGAAAAGCGCCGGCCGGCAAAGCGCGGCGGCTCGGGAATGCGCGTTTCAAGCCGCGTTCCCATCCCGAACGGCCACGTGAGGTCATAGCCTGCCTTCGCGCCCACGCGCCCGGTGGTGATCGAGGGATCGAGCGGCAGCGTGCGCATGCCGCCGATGACGATGAGGTCGCGGTCGGGCTGGAAGCGCGTCGCCAGGGCCCAGTCCATCTGCTCGTCGGAAGTGACGTCGATATCGGGATCGACGACGAACACGTTCTTGACGTTGACGAGGGTCGACATGCACGCGGCGATCGCGTTGCGCGCCTCGCCCGGCACGCGCTGGCGCAGTGCGATGCGAACGTTGAAATTGCCGCCGCTCGAGGTCGTCGCATAGACCGCAACCGGCTCGCGCACCGCGAGCTCAAGCGCCTTCCAGATCACCACCTCGGTGCGTACCGCTGTGAGCACCGCGGTGTCGGTGCGGCTCATGGCGCGGCCGCCGATGGTCGCGGTCTGGAACAGCGCGTCGCGGCGCCGCGTGATCGCGGTGAGATGGAACACCGGGTTCTTCTTCACCGCGCCGTAGTAGCCGAGGAACTCGCCATAGGGGCCCTCCGCCTCGACATGGCCGCGGGGGTCGAAATAGCCCTCGATCACCATCTCGGCGTCGGCCGGCACGCGGATATCATTGGTCACGCCCTTGACGACGGCGAGCGGCGCGTCGCGCAGCGATGCGACGATGCCGAGCTCATCGACCGGCATGCGCATCATCGCGGCCACGTGGTCGATCGGGTGGGCGCCGACGACGAAGCTCACCGGCAGCGGCTTGCCTTCCGACGCGCTCGCCTCGTAGAGCGCGCGGAGATCACTCGGCGAGACGAGATCGACTCCGGTCTCGCGGCGGCCGCGCAGCATCAGCCGGCGGATGCCGACATTGGTCCAGCCGGTGCGCGAATCACGCGCGTAGTCGATCGAAGCCGAAATGTAGGGGCCGCCGTCGAGCCCGTGCTGGAGATGCACGGGAAGCGTCGTCAGATCGGCGATATCGGTCTCGACTACCTGCTGGACCGGCGCCTCGGCGCGCGTCACCTCGACGATCTCCGGCTTGTTGGCGAGCCGGCGCTGAATTTCGGCGGCGAGCCGCTCCGGTGCCACACCGAAGGCGCGGGCGACGCGGGCCCGGCTCGACACCACGTTGCCGACGAGTTCCTGGCCCTCCGGCCCGACCGCGCGGAAGTGCACCGCGCGCGGATTGCCGTCGAGGATTTCAGCGATGCCGGCGAGATCGACCGGCGCGTCGCGGCGCTCGACCTCGCCCGCCGCGACGAGGTCCTCGATGAAGCGGCGCAGGCGAAACCAGTCGAGATCGCCCGCGGGCGTAGCCGTCCCCGTGGTCTTATCAGCCTTCTCGATGACGTTCACGTCGGTGTCCTTCGGCGTCTCGCGCGGGACTGTACTGCAATCTCCGAAACGATGAAATCAATCCGGCATGGACATCCCGCCGCGGGCCGACTAACAGGATTTTCCGACTGTCGCGACCCAATGACTGTCATCGCCCGGCTTGACCTCGCGATCCAGTAACCACCGGACTCACGGTGGGACGAACTCTCAGCAACACCGATCGCACAGGGGTTACCTGGATTGCCCGGTCAAGCCGGGCAATGACATCGGAATGGCTCAACCGCGAGGCTAGCGCGAATGGCAGATGTGCGTGTCGACCATAAGGACCTGGAGCAGCTCTATGCCGGTATTTTCACCGCCAAGGGGATGAGCGCCGCCGATGCGGCCGCGGTCGCCGACGTGCTCGCCTGGGCCAATGTCCGCGGCGTCGACGGACATGGCGGGGTCCGGATAGCTGGCTATCTCGATTACATCGACATCGGCGAGCTCGATCCGCGTGCGGAGCCGCAGGTGAAGACGCTGGGACCTACCGCCTTCACCGTTGATGCCGCGCGCTCGGCCGGGCCGGTCGCCATGATGAAGGCGGCCCGGCTCGCCATCGAGACGGCGCGGCAATACGGCGTCGCCATCGCACTCGTCCACGACACCACCCACACAGGCGCCATCGGGCGCTATCCGCAATGGGTCGCCGAGCGGGGCTGCGTCGCGCTGATGATGAACGGCGGGCCGCCATTCATGGCCTACCACGGCACGCGAACCGCGAACCTCGGGACCAGTCCGATTTCGATCGCAGTCCCGGGCCCGGGAGACTCTCCGCTACTTCTCGACATGGCGACGAGCGTGGTCTCCAACGGCCGCTTGCGCCAGGCGATCGCGGCCGGCGAGACCCTGCCCGAGGGCTGGGCGCTCGACGGCGAGGGCAACGTCACCACCGATCCGACGAAGGCGAAGGTGATTCTGCCGCTCGGGGGTCCCAAGGGCTCGGGCCTGTCGCTGATGTTCGAATGCATCACCGGCATTCTCGCCGCCTCGCCGCTCCTCATCATGTGGGCGGACCCGGCGCGGCGGAAAACCGTCAAGCAGAGCGCCATGCTGATCGTGCTCAATGTCGAGACGTTCCGCCCGCTTGCCGACTTCCGCCGTGACGTCGGCGAGCTTGCCGACGCGATCCGCACGCTCCCGCGCCAGCAGGGCTACGCCGACGTGCTGATGCCGGGCGAGCGCGGCGACAAGCGCGCCGCCGTTCGCCGCGCCGAGGGCATCCCGGTCCCGGCAGGGCTCTGGAAGGAGCTCACCGATATCGCGCATAAGCTGGGGGTCGACGCGCCGAAACCGCTCGGCGCGTGATTCGTCGGCCGGCCCCCTCCCCGACCTCATCCTGAGGAGCCGGCACAGCCGGCGTCTCGAAGGATGGCCACGGGCCTCGACGTACGTGGCCATCCTTCGAGACGCCTTGCTACGCAAGGCTCCTCAGGATGAGGTTCGTAAGGGGTCACAAGCGCCCGGATTCCAAACGCAAGTCGCGGTTCGTTGTCATTTGCCGGGCGTTCCAATATCAAGGGCGCGCCAAATGCCAAACCCATGCCCGTCGAGGGAAGGACGCCATGCTTTCGGAAGCTGAACGCAATCAGGCCGCCGATATCCTGATGAAGGCCGAAAAGGAGCGCAAACAGGCGGTCCAGCTCACCAAGACCTTCCCCAACATCGTCATCGAGGATTCCTACGCGATCTCGACCCTCGTCGCGAACCGCAAGATCGCGGCCGGCGCCAAGCTGATCGGCCACAAGGTCGGGCTCACCTCGAAGGCGATGCAGCGCTCCTCCCAGATCGACGAGCCGGATTACGGCTACCTGCTGGACAACATGATGATCGCCGACGGCGCCAAGGTGCCGCACGAAAATTTCTGCCTGCCCCGCGTCGAGGTCGAGCTCGCCTTCGTGCTCGGCAAGCGGCTCAAGGGGCCCGGCGTCGGGTTGACCGACGTGCTGCGCGCCACCGAATACGTGGTGCCGTCGCTCGAGATCGTCGACGCCCGCCTCCAGGACCAGCGCAAGATCTTCGACACCGTTGCCGACAACGGCGCCGCCGCCGGCATCGTGGTGGGCGGCCGCCCGGTCGGGCCGATGGAGGTCGACCTGCGTTGGGTCGGCGGCATCATGTACCGCAACTCCGAGATCGAGGAGACCGGCGTCGCCGCAGGCGTGCTCGGCCACCCGGCGCTCGGCGTCGCGTGGCTCGCCAACAAGCTCGGCGCACACGGCGTCGCGCTCGAGCCTGGCCACCTCGTGCTTGCCGGATCGTTCACCCGGGTGGTGTTCGCGAAGAAGGGCGACACCCTGCATGGCGATTTCGGTGCGCTCGGCGGCATCGCCGTGCAGTTCGTCTGAGGCAGGTGACCGCGACAGCCGTGCTGATTCCCTCTCTCCGCGCCGGTTCCCGCCGACCGCGTCCGCGACATCCGCGCCAGGTGATATCCGGCGCTTGAGGAGTACCCGATGGACCTACCCCGCAATGCGTTCAAGCACGCCATCGCCGCGGGCCAGCTGCAGATCGGCCTGTGGTGCAGCCTGTGCAGCAACATCGCCGCCGACATCGTGCGCGATGCCGGGTTCGACTGGCTGCTGCTCGATACCGAGCATTCGCCGAACGAGGTTCCCGACGTGCTCGCCCAGCTTCAGGCGGTGACCGGCGGTACCGCGACGGCGATCGTGCGGCCGGCCTGGAACGACACGGTGCTGATCAAGCGCTACCTCGACATCGGCGCCCAGACGCTGCTGGTACCCTATGTGCAGAACGCGGAAGAAGCGAAGCGCGCCGTGGAGGCGGTGCGCTACCCGACGCGCGGCGTGCGCGGGGTCGCGGTCGCGAGCCGTGCCAGCCGCTATGGCCGCGTCACCGACTATCTCAAGAAGGCGGATTCCGAGATTTGCCTGCTGGTGCAGGTGGAGACGCAAACGGCGCTGGCGCAGCTCGAGGCGATCGCCTCGGTCGAAGGGGTCGACGGGGTGTTTATCGGGCCGTCCGACCTGTCCGCCTCGCTCGGCCATGTCGGCAATCCCGCCCATCCCGAGCCGCAGAAAGCGATGCAGGATGCGGTGACGCGGCTCAAGAAGCTCGGCAAGCCGGCGGGTATCCTCACCGGCAACGACGAGGAAATCCGCCGCTACATCTCCTGGGGCTACACCTTCGTCGCGGTCGGCTCCGACGTCGGCCTGCTCCGCGCCGCCGATACGCTGGCGAAGAAGTACACGAGCTGAATGTGACTGGGTACCGCGCACACTATTTCGGACCTGATCCTGGGGAGCCGGCGCAGCCGGCGTCTCGAAGGATGGCCACGGGCCGCAGTGTTTGGGTCCATCCTTCGAGACGCGCCCTTTCGGGCGCTCCTCAGGATGAGGTCGTAACGAAGACGCCTGTCACGCCGATGCTGAGGGCAAGGAATGGGTGAGTTCGGCATCGGCCAGCCGGTCCCGCGCGAGGAAGACCCGTATCTGGTCCGCGGCGCCGGCCGTTATGTCGACGACGTGACGGTCGCCGGACAGGTGCGGGGCTATGTGCTGCGCTCGCCGCACGGCCATGCCCGCATCGCGTCGATCTCGACCGACGCCGCGAGGACGATGCCCGGCGTCCTGCTGGTGCTCACCGGCGAGGACCAGGCGGTGCGCGGGCTCGGCACCCAGCGGCCGCAGACGCCGCGCAAGCGGCGTGACGGCAGCCCCGCCTTCGCCTCGCCGCAGCCGTTCCTCGCCCGCGAGCGGGTGCGCTATGTCGGCGATCCCGTCGCTTTCGTCGTCGCCGAAACGCTGGAGCAGGCGAAGGACGCGGCCGAAGCGATCGAGGTCGACTACGAGATGCAGCCCGCGGTCGCGACCACCGAGGAAGCGATCCTTCCGGGCGCGGTCGCGGTGTGGGAGGGCTGCCCCGACAACCAGGCTTTCACCCATGTCGCAGGCGACGGGGCAGCGGTTGCGAAGGCGTTCGCCACCGCGCCGCACGTGGTCCGCCACCGCATGGTGATCAACCGGCTCACCACCAATTCCATGGAGCCACGCGGCTGCATCGCCGAATATGCCACGCGCGACCGCCGCACCACCCTCCGCTGCACCGTGCAGGGCCCGCACATGATCCGGCGCGTCCTTGCGACGGAGGTCTTCAAGGAGGCGGAGACCCAGTTCCGCATCATCGCGGAAAATGTCGGCGGCGGCTTCGGCATGAAGGGCGGGCTCTATCCGGAATACGCGCTCGCCGCGCTCGCCGCCCGTCTCATCGGACGCCCGGTGAAATGGATCTCCGAGCGCGGCGAAGGTCTGCAATCCGACGAGCATTGCCGCGACAACGTCACCGAGGCCGAGCTTGCGCTCGATGCGAATGGCCGTTTCCTCGCCTTCGCGGTGCGCAACTTCGCGAACATCGGCGCTTATTACCATTCCGACCGTAGCGCCGGACCACCGACCAACAACATCGGCGTGCTCGCCGGCACATATATGATTCCGGCGATCTCCTCCGAGACGACGGCGGTGCTCACCAACACCATGCTCACCGGCCCCTATCGCGGCGCCGGCCGGCCGGAAGCCGCGTATGTGATCGAGACCATGGTCGATTTCGCCGCGCGTCAGCTTGGGATCGACCGCGCCGAGCTGCGCCGGCGCAACATGATCCCGCCGGAGGCGATGCCCTACAAGACGGCGCTGGTCTACACCTATGACTGCGGCGACTTCGGCAAGAACCTCGAGGACTGCCTGATCCTGGCGGATTATGCCGGCTTCCCCGGCCGCCGCGCCGAGTCGCACCGCCGCGGCAAATTGCGCGGGCTCGGCGTCTCGAGCACGGTCGAGGCCTCGAATGCGGGCCTCATCGAGCATGCCGAGATTCGCTTCGACCCGACCGGCACGGTGACGCTCTCGGTCGGCACCCACGATCACGGCCAGGGCCACGCGACGACGTTTCGCCAGATCCTTTCCGACCAGCTCGGCATCGCGCCCGACCGCATCCGCTTCAATTACGGCGACACCGATCAGATCGCGATCGGCACCGGGACGTTCGGATCGCGCTCGACGGTCGCGGCGGGCACGGCGATGATCATCGCCTCCGCGAAGGTCATCGCCAAGGGCCGTCGCATCGCCGCTCACCTGATGGAGGCCGGCGAGCACGACATCGTGTTCGAAGAGGGAAAATTCGTCGTCGCCGGCACCGACAAGGCGGTCGACATCGCGACCGTCGCGCGTACTGCATTCGTGCCGGCGAAGCTGCCGAAGGACGTCGAGGCCGGCCTCTTCGAGACCGGCACCTTCAACGGCGGCGCGCGCACCTATCCCAACGGGTGTCACATCTCCGAGATCGAGATCGACGAGGAGACGGGCGCCATAAGTCTTGTGCGCTACACCGCGGTCGACGACGTCGGGCACATCATCAATCCGCTGCTGGTGGAAGGCCAGCTCCACGGCGGCATCGTCCAGGGTGTCGGCCAGGCACTGATGGAGAACGTCGCCTATGACAGCGCCGGCCAGCTCCTGTCCGGCTCGTTCATGGATTACGCGATGCCGCGCGCGGTCGATTTCTGCCCCTTCGTGCTCGGCGAGAACGAGGTGCCGACCAAGACCAATCCGCTGGGCGTCAAGGGCGCCGGCGAGTCCGGCACGGTCGGCGCGCTCGCCTCGGTGATGAACGCGATCAATTCCGTACTCGCCGAGGTCGGCGCGCCCTACGTGCAGATGCCGGCGACACCGGAGAAAGTCTGGCGCGCGCTGCGCGCCGCGGGTCGATGAGCGCGGGCGGGAAGCATCACGTCCTGATTGCCGGCGGCGGCATCGGCGGGCTTGCGGCGGCACTTTCGCTGCTCGACCGCGGCCACGACGTCGACGTCTACGAGCAGGCGTCCGACCTCAGGGAAGTGGGTGCCGGCGTCCAGATCAGTCCCAACGGCAACCGGGCGCTGCATGCGCTCGGCGTGTTCGACGCGATGCAGCGGCTTTCCTGCAACACCGTCGGCAAAGAAGTCCGGCTGTGGAACACCGGCAAGACCTGGAAGCTGTTCGACCTCGGCACCGAGGCGGTCGAGCGCTACGGCTTTCCCTATGCCACCGTCTACCGCCCGGACCTCCTGCAGGTGCTTGCCGACGCAGTACGGGCAAAGAAGCCCGACGCGATCCAGCTTGGCCGCCGCGCCGTCGGCTGCAGCGAAGCGAACGGCCGCGTCACACTCGACCTTTCGGACGGCTTGAAGGTCGAGGGCGATGCGCTGATCGGCGCCGACGGCGTCCACTCCGCTATCCGCCACGCGCTGTTCGGCGGCGACCGCCCGCGCTTCTTCGGCATGATCGCGTGGCGCGGCGTGATCCCGATCGAGCGGGTGCCGCCGCAGATCAGCCGCGACAAGGCGACCAACTGGATCGGCGTCGGCGGCCATGTCGTGCACTATCCGCTGCGCGCCGGCCGGCTGATGAACTTCGTCGGTATCATGGAGCGCGACGACTGGCAGGTCGAATCCTGGAACACGCGAGGGTCCGCCGAAGAATGCGCCCGCGACTTCATCGGCTGGCACCACGACGTCCAGGAGATGATCGCCGCCTCGCCGACGCTCTTCAAATGGGCGCTGATGGGCCGCGATCCCCTCCCGCAATGGACCCGCGGGCGCACCACGCTGCTCGGCGACGCCTGCCATTCGACGCTGCCGATGCTCGCGCAGGGTGCAGTGATGGCGCTCGAGGATGCCGTCATCCTCGGCCGCTGCTTCGACCAATACGGCGACGTCCCGACCGCGCTCGCCCGTTACGAGCAGGCGCGCCTCGCCGTCACTACCCGCAAGGTCAAAGGCGCCAACGACAATGCGGTGCGCTTTCACAACCCGGCGCTCGCCACCGAGGCGGGGGCGACGGCTTATGTCGACCGCGAATGGAGCCGCGAGGCGATCATCCAGCGCTACGAGTGGATCTTCACCTACAACGTGGAAACCGCCGAGATTTGACGGCTTCTGAGGCCGCCGCACCGCTAGGCGAGTGCCTGGCGAGCGAATAAAATCCTGCGCGGATCCCGCGTAAACCGGCTGCCCAGGGTCCAGCGGGGCTCAACCCTGGCGCGGACTTGAAAGTATCCGCCGGAATGATTTGATCTTTCCGGCAGAAGAGGACCCCATGGCGACCGTAAGCGACTGGAAAGTGCCGCGGGAAAACCAGCCGAAGCCCGCTGACTACGACTATGACCTTGCCACCGCCGTCGCATCGGTAGTGGGCATCCGAGCCGAAATCCCCGACGACGCCTTCACCGCCCAGACGCTCGGCACCGAGCGCGCCGGCAACGGCGTGCTGATCCGCGACAGCGGCCTCGTCCTCACCATCGGCTACCTGATCACCGAAGCGGAATCGATCTGGCTGACCCCGCTGGGCGGGCCTGCAGTGCCCGGCCACGCACTGGCCTACGACCAGGAGACCGGCTTCGGCCTCATCCAGGCGTTGTCACGCCTCAACGTGCGGCCGCTGCCGATCGGCAACTCCGCCCACACCTCGGTCGGCGAGCGGGTGGTGGTCGCCGGCGCTGGCGGCCTCCACCGTTCGGTCGCGGCGCGAATGGTCGCCAAGCAGGAATTCGCCGGCTACTGGGAATACGTGCTCGACGAGGCGATCTTCACCTCGCCGTCGCATCCCAACTGGGGCGGCACTGCCGTGATCGGCCCGGCCGGCGAGCTCATCGGCATCGGCTCGTTGCAACTCGAGCAGGGGCGCGAGAAGGACAGCGAGGGCCATCTCAACATGGTCGTCCCGATCGACCTGCTGAATCCGATCCTCGACGACCTGCTGCGCCACGGGCGGCCCAATCGGCCGGCGCGCCCGTGGCTCGGCTTCTATGCCGCGGAGATCGAGGACCGCATCGTCATCATCGGCGTCGCCGAACGCGGGCCGGCGCAGAAGGCCGGCCTGCAGGCGGGCGACGTGGTGCAATCGATCGCCGGCCACGAGCCGACCACCCTCGCCTCACTGTTCCGCCGCATCTGGTCGCTCGGCAACGCCGGGGTCGAGGTGCCGCTGCGCATCTACCGCGACGGCCGCACCTTCGAGCAGAAGATCGTCTCCTCGGAACGCAGCCGCTTCTTCAAAGTGCCGCGGATGCATTGAGGGGCCTGGCTCGTCCCTGCATCTACCCGCCGCGCGAAAGACCGCTCATGCGCTCGTACCGGTCATGCTCGAGAGCTAATCGATCACCTCATCGGCAGTTGCCAGCAGCGTTTCCGGGACGGTAAGGCCGAGCGCTTTGGCAGCCTTGAGGTTGATCACCAGCTCGAACTTGGTGGGCTGCACGACCGGAAGCTCGGCCGGCTTTTCGCCTTTGAGAATGCGGCCCGGTGTAAACGCCGACTTGACGCATCGCATCCGGAAAGTTCGTTCCGTAGCTCATGAGACATCCCGCCCCTCGTCACGGTATCTCGTAGACCACCGTCTCGTCGGTGATCCCGCGCAGCGCGGCGCGCTGAATCCGCGGTCGCAGGCCCGAGCCTTCAAGAATTTTCGCGGCCTGCTGGTTCTCCACCACCGGCTTGGTCGCCACGATGGCGCGCGAGGAGGCGAGGCCTTGCACGCGTGACGCCATGTTCACAGTCTGGCCGAAATAGTCCTGGTTGTCGTTGAGCATGACGGCGAGGCACGGCCCCTCATGGATGCCGATCTTGAGCACGAGGTCGTCGTTCCCGCGTTCGGCATTGATGCGCGCCATCTCTTCCCGCATGCGCAGCGCGGCCGCGACCGCACGGTCGGGCGTCGAGAAGGTCGCCATGACCGCGTCGCCGATCGTCTTCACGATCGCCCCGGCCTCGGCCGCCACGACCTCCTGCAGAACATGAAAATGCTGGCGAACGAGGTCGAATGCGACGAGATCGCCGACGCGCTCATAGAGCGCGGTGGAGCCCTTGAGATCTGTGAAGAGGAACGTGAGGCTCGTGATTCTGAGCCGCTGATCGATATCCATGACGTCAGCGCGATAGATGTCGCGAAACGTCTGGTTGGTCAGGAGGCGCTTTGCCGTCAAGAAAGGCTTGCGCTTGCCGAGCAGATCGTGGAGTCGATCGCCGGCAATCCACAGCGCCGGAATGACGCGGCGGTCGGTCCGGTTCTCGAGCGACAGGCGCAACGGCCCCGGCCGCAGCTGGATCGTTCCGGCCGGCGGCTTGAGCTTGTCGAACACCATGGAGAGGGTCTGGCGCTCGCGCGTCGGCTCTCCCTTGACGTCGAGAAACTGCGTTCCGTGCGTCACCGGGTCAAAGACGATGACGAAATGATCGGGCAGTTGCACCGAGAGAACCGCCTTTTCACCGGCGGGGAGTTCGATCGAATCGACGGTGAACTCGGCGATGCTGTCGCTCAGCGACTCCGGCAAATCGACGCCCGAGCTCCAGAAGATCTGGCGGTAGTACTCGGCCTCCGGGAGCGTATCGGGATCGTGGGCGGCGATGCGGCGAGCACGGGGGCTCACCGTGAAGGTCACCTCGACCATCTCGTCCAGCGTTGGTTTGTAGCCGGCGGCGCACAGCGCGCAGCCATATTCCTCGCGGTCGATGGTCTTGAGCGTCGCGCCCTCGTTCAGCACACCGCCACAACCCGGGCACAGCACGTTCCACGACAATTCGAAAATGCCGAGCCGGGCGGCGTGGAGGAACCCGGCAATGGCGGATTCTTCGTCGAGGTTGTGTCGCGCCGCAAAACCGAGAACGTTAGTGCGACAAAGCTCACGTTCGGTTCCACTGTGAACCGCGCTTTCTATGGTAGCGGCGACATCAGGGCTCGCCGACTGCCGCAACACGCGGAACAGCGCTTCGATCTCACTCACGTTTGGAGTTCCCGAGGCTCGAGCCGACCCCTAAGCGTAGGACAGCTTCCTCAACACGTAAAGGCAGCGGAACCCCGTCCATCCAGGCTCCGTCATGGCACTCCAGCATCTTGGCGAGCACCGCCATTAAGGGCTAACGGCAGGGGCGGCCATTCGAACCAACCCTACGTCGATGGCTTCAACGTAGCGATGGACTTCGTGGCTTCGATGCCCGGCTCAAAATCCGTAAACTCAGCGGCTCGGCGCACCCGTCCAGAGCGTTTCACGGTTTACTAGCGGCTTCGACACCATGCAGTCGGGGCCCCATCCTGCGAAGATGATCGCGTCTCCAGGTCGAGGTTTTCGCTGACGGCGGTGGTCGGTTCTCCGCTTTCCGACGAACGGCCCGGCTTCATTCGTCAGCGTCATACCCAGACCCCCAAATTCCCCAATCGCAGCCGGAATGCCAGCCCGAAGGGGTCACAGTCGGACGGTAAATCAAACATGCAGGAGGAACCCATGGCCACATCTACGCATATTGTCGAACTCGCACGGCGGCATCGGATGCTCGAGGACGAGCTTGCCGAAGCGCTTCAGCATCCATCCGTAGGCGATTTCATCCTGGCGGAACTCAAGCGTCGCAAGTTGCAATTGAAGGATGAAATGGCGCGGTTGGCTTATTTCGATTGCGTGCCTCCAGCAGCCCCGACGCCGGTCCTGTCAACTTGAGAGGCTGCGTGTGTCGCGTGCCGTGCTCAAACTAAAATGAAGGTGACATGTGACGGCGAACTGCGGTCTGGATGATGTCTCTGATTTTGATGCTCAACGCATTGCTGCTCATCGAAGCAACATCGGCCGCTACAGACGACTTCTGCGTGCCGAGCTGAGCGATCTCGAGCGACGGTTTGTGAGGCATCGACTGGCCGAGGAGAGAGCAGCTCTCATGTGCCTGTTGGGCAGCCTTCGCCTCATTGAAGCGACCGCTCCAGGCGCGCCCGCGACAATTGCGAAGAATTTCTCCGAACGAGGCAGGCGGCCGCAAAAAGGAATTGATGATGAAGACAGCTACTGCCGGGCAGAAGGTTATTACTGATCGGAACTGATGAGACCCATTTGCGGCGGGGATGGTCGCCTCCCGGCCGGACCTGGGCCAGTCACTGCGCCTTGATGCCAGCGAACCTGATCACCTTGCCCCATTTTACGGTTTCATCGGCGATCAGCTTGCCGAACGTGGCCGGCGATCCCGGCAGCGGCACGCTTCCAAGGTCGGCGAGACGGACGTTGAGCTTGGGATCGGCAAGCCCGGCGTTGACCGCTTTGTTCAGAATCTCGACGATCTCAACCGGGGTATGGCGGGGCGCCCCGATCCCATAGAATGAGGCGGCCTCATAGCCTGGGAGCGTCTCGGCGACAGCCGGCAGGTCAGGCAGCGCGTCGGAGCGGGTCGCGCCGGTCACCGCGAGCGCGCGCACCTTGCCGGTCTTCACATATTCGATCGAGGAGCCGAGCGAAGGAAACAGCACCTCGATCTGTCCCGAGATCAGGTCGGTCAGCGCCAGCGCGTTGCCACGATACGGCACGTGGACCAGATTGACGCCGGCCATCATCTTGAACAGTTCGCCGGCGAGATGGCTCGTACTGCCGACGCCGGCCGACCCCATATTGATCCGGCCCGGATTGGCCTTGGCGTAGGCGATAAACTCGGGGACGGTCTTCACCGGCAGGGAGGAATTCACCGCGAACGCAGACGGCGCTTGGGCGATGCCGGCGACCGGCAGCATGTCGCGCATGAAATCGAAGCTGAGCTTTTCGTAGAGCGTGGCGTTGATCGCACTCGACAGATTGGTGCCGAACAGCGTGTAGCCGTCGGGAGGTGAGTTGATCACCGTCTCGGCTGCGATGTTGGTGCCCGCGCCGGGGCGGTTCTCGATGACGAACGTCTGGCCCAACCGCTCGGTCAGCCACTGCCCCATCAGACGCGAAATGATGTCGTTGCCGCCGGCAGCCGCGAAACCGCTGAGGAAACGCACCGTCCGGCTTGGATACGCGTCCGCCAGGGCATGGCTGGCAACGGCCGGCGCGGCAAAAGCACCTGCCGCCAGACGAAGAAATTGCCGCCGAGGAAGGTTCATGACAATGCTCCCGGGCAATGCCAGTTGATCGATGCGAACAGCAGAGCGCACCACGTTCGCAAAATCGCCCAAAGCGGGCAATGATCGTTCTCGGCGGTCGCGACCTTTGTTGGTGATGCAGATAGCCGCGGCTTTCTCGCCTGTCACGGCCACACGGGGCGGTGATAGCCGAGCGGAACCGCGGGCCGCGCCCAGTACGGCGGAGTTTCGGACAAATGCACGGCCGGCCCGAGGTGGCGGAGCCGGCCGGATGGGGTCTCGCTCACCGTCGACCAACGTGCGAGCTCGTCGGCGGTGAACTCGGCCGGGATGCGCGCGAGCGCCGCCGGCGGCACCTCGCCGAGATCGACGATCCACTTGCCCACTTGAGCGAGCGAGATCCGCACCAGCCAGCTGCCGCCTTCCTGCGCCCGACGCGCCAATGCGACCATGGTGCCGAACGCCATCAAGTAGCCGGTGCAATAGTCGATCGCCGAGACCGGGTAGAACTGCGGCCCCGGAGACTTCCCCGGGATGCACTCCGCCTGTCGTATCGTCATGCCGCTGACGGTTTGTACCACCGTGTCGAAGCCGCGCCGTGACGCCCACGGACCGGTGTGACCGAAAGCACAGAGCGAGACGTAAACGAGCCCAGGCCGGATCGCGGTCAACTCCTCCGGCGACAAGCCGCGATTGGCCAAGCTGCCGGGACGATATCCTTGGCTGAAGACATCTGCAGTGCGCACCAACCCGTGCAGGATATCGACATCGCCCTGAGCGCGCAGGTCGAGCTCTGCCGACAGCTTGCCGTGACCGATGTCCAATTCCTGGTAGCCGAGGCTCGGCAGATGCGCGCCCGTGATCTTCAAGACATCAGCGCCATGTTCGGCGAGCGTGCGGCCACACGTCGGTCCGGCCAGGACACGCGTGAGGTCGAGGACGCGGATGCCCGAGAGCGGCCGATTGCCGGCCGGCAGCGGTTCGGGGGCGCTGTCGCCGACGCGCACGACCTCCATGAGCGGCAACGCCGCGACCGCAACGCCTTGCGGATGTTTAGCCCATTCCGCCTGCGTTCGCGCCATGCCGCCGGCGCCCTTCGCAGCGATGATCGCCTCCTCGAGATCGGCGGCGTTCCAAGTTGCCACAGCGCGAGCCACGGCCTCGCGATCCTCCGCTACGCCGAGCACGCGCAGTGCCGCCGCGCGATGATTGGGAAAATTGCAATGGAGATAAGACCAGCGCCCGTCGCGGGTCGGATAGAAGCCCATGATCGGGTTTCGCTCCGATGAAATGTCCGTGCCGGCGAGCTGAAGATAGAGGCCGCTGCGCAACGCTGCCGCGGCCCGGCGAAGATCGACGCTCACCCGCTGGCGCCGCCCGGTCCGGAGCTGCCACAATTCCGTGGCCGCGAGCCCGCTTGCAGCGAGACTGGCTGCACCGGCTGCGCCGATGCGGAACGGCGTCGGCAGCACAGGATCGGCACCGCCGGTGAACACGACATCGGCTGCCCGCGTGTCATCCCAACCTGCGATCGGCAGGATCGCGCGAAGCGCTTCGTTCGGCGTGGTCATTGATCCCTGCAACCGCGAGCCCCAGCCTATCCCCTTGCCGCCACCGCGTTCCCGACCAGCGTCCGGCCGAGCGACCAGATCGCGCCCGGCACCCGGTGGGTCGCGGCGATCACCTTGTCGAAAGCATCGACGATCCAGTCGCAGTCGGCATCGTTGATGACGAGCGGGCATAGAAGCTTGATGGTGTGGCTCGCATGGCCGGCGACCTGGGTCAGGATCTTGTGCTCGGCGAACAGCGGAATGGTGATGAGCTGGCAGAACAGCCCCTTGTTGGCGGACTCCAGCAGATTCCAGCTCGCCTTGAGCTTGAGCGACTGCGGCGGCCCGAATTCGATGCCGAGCATCAGCCCCTTGCCGCGCACGTCGCGCAGGAACTCGTAGCGCGGGATCAGCGCGGAGAGGCCGGCGTGCAGCCGCGCGCCGAGCTGCGCGGTCTTGGCGACGAGCCTTTCGTTCTCGATCACGTCGAGGGTCGCGAGCCCCGCCGCCATGGCGAGATCGTTCTTGGCGAAGGTCGAGCCGTGCACCACCGAGCGGTCCATGCGGTCGAAAATCTTGTCGTAGATGCGCTTCTTCGTAAGCACCGCGCCGACCGGGACGTGGCCGCCCGAGAGCGCCTTGGCGATCAGAACCATATCCGGCTCGACGCCCCAGTGATCGACCGCGAGGAAGCGGCCGGTGCGGCCGAGCCCGGTTTGGATCTCGTCGGCGATGAACAACGTGCCGTGGCGCCGGCACAGCTCCGACGCCTCGCGCAGATAATTGTCGTCGGGCAGGTTGACGCCCTTGCCCTGGATCGGCTCGACGATGAAGGCGGCGGCGTTGCGGGTCGAGAGCGCCTGCTCGAGCGCGGCGAGGTCGTTGAACGGCACCGCGGTGCAGTCGGGCAGCAGCGGCTCGAAGCCGTTACGGAAGATCGCGTCGCCGTTGAGCGACAGCGCGCCGTAGGTCAGCCCGTGGAACGAATGCTCGCAGTGAATGATCGCGGTCCGCCGCGTCGCGCCGCGGGCGAACTTGATCGCAGCTTCGACCGCCTCGGTGCCGGAATTGGCGAAGAATACCTTGTCGAGATACGGCATGTAGCCGAGCAGCCGCTGTGCCAGCACGCCAGCGAGCGGCGAGACGTCGAACTGGACGAGCCCAGGCAAATCGGCGTCGAGCACGCTCTTTAAGGCGTCGCGCAGCGCCGGGTGATTGCGGCCGACCGCGAACACGCCGTAGCCGCTCAACAGATCGAGATATTTCGCGCCGTTGCGGTCGAACAGATATTGCCCGGTGCCGCGCACGAAGCCGACGTCATAGCCCAGCGTCTTGAGGACGCGCACCATCTGCTCGTTGAGATGGCGGGTGTGCGACGCGAAGCGATCGGCTTCGTGGTCGGCATAGATTTGCGCGATGTCGAGGCTCATCGTCGTCACCCCCTGAAGGCGCAACCACCATACAAGGCAATCCGCGCCGACGCCATGCGCGATCGCCGTCGAGAACCGATCAGCTAATCGCCCAGCGTGCGCGGACGGCCCATCAACGCGGGCTGGAACAGCACCGCCGCAGCGAGCGTGCAGGCGAGCGACAAGGCGAGCAGCTTGCCCATGCTCGAGGTGCCGGGATGGCTCGAGAACCACAGGCTGCCGAAGGCGGTCGCCGTCGTTGCCGCGCTGAAGATCACCGCGCGGGTCAGGCTCGATTGCAGAAGCTTGGTGCGCCCCGACCGCCACGCCATCACGAAATAGATCTTGAAGGCGACGCCGACGCCGAGGAGGAGCGGCAGCGCGATGATGTTGGCGAAATTGAGCGGCATGCGGATGAGAACGCAGATCTCGAGCGTCACCACGCCGGCGAGCAGTAGTGGCACCAGGGTGAGGAGCACGTCGCCGAAGCGGCGCAGCGTGATCCACAGCAGGATCGCGATCGATATGAGCGCCCAGCCGCCGGCCTCGATGAACGCAGTGATCACCGTGCGGCCGGACTCGACGATCGAGATCGGTCCGCCGGTCGCGTCGGGGTCGACGGCGAGCACGGCATCGGCGAACTTGCGCATGGTCACGCTGTTGTCGGGATCGCCGGACGGGATGACCTCGATGCGCGCCTGTCCTTGCGCGCTGCGCCAGCTGCGCGAAAGGTCCGCGGGCAGGTTGTCGAGGGTGATCGGCATCGCCTTGAGGAGATCGCGCAGATCGGCGATGTCGAGCTTGAGCGGCAGGGTAAAGGCGGTCTCGGCGCGCTGGCGCTGCGCCGGGTCGGCCTTGGCGAGCTTCGTCATGGCGGCGGCGAGCCGCTTCGCCGCGTCGGCGCCGGGGCCGGTCTTGTTCTCGGCGGCGCGGGCGAGCCCATCGGCGCGCAGCTCGAGCGCTTCGACAATCTCCGCGTCGGTCGGCGCCGGGCGCGCTGGAAGATTGAGCAGGGGATCGAGCACCTTTGCGGCGTCGGCGATCAGGGCGAGCTTCGCCGTCTGGTCGTCCGGCACGAAGCTCGCGATGGTCGTAACCGTGTTGACCTCCGGCAGCGCCTTGAGCTTCTGCGCGATGTCGCCGGCCGCAGGCACCGAGGGCGCGGCGATGTTGATCGCGTTGGCGCCGGTCGCCGGATCGCGCCGCAGGTCGAGATAGGTCGCAACCGACTCGACTTTGGGGCTGCGCAGATTCATCGGGTTGAGATCGAACCGCAGGAAGTAGAGCAGCGGCAGGCCGGCGATCGCGATGCCGAGCGTCGCCACCACGATTGGAATGCGGTGGCGCTCGAGGAAATCGTCGACCGGGGCGAGCGCAACGATGCCCAGCGCCTCCGGCTCGCCGGGAGGATGGAACAGATAGAGCAGCGCCGGCAGCACCGTGATGCTGGTGACATAGGCGATCAACATGCCGGCGCCGGCGATCTGGCCGAGCTCGGACACCCCGCGATAATCCGTCGGCAGGAACGACAGGAAGCCGCAAGCGACCGCCGTTGCCGCAAGCGTGAGCGGCACTCCGGCCCGCGCCGCCGCCGCCACGATAGCTTTGCGCAGATCGGGCTCCTTGAAGCGCTCCTGGCGATAGCGGACGCTGAACTGCAGCCCGAAGTCCACCCCGAGCCCGACGAACAACACGGCGAACGCGACCGAGATCAGGTTGAGCGCGCCGACCATCGCGAGCCCGAGCGCCGCCGTGGCCGACAGCCCCATGAACAGCGCGATCACCACCGCGACGATGATGCGCAGCGATCTGAGCGCCATCCACAGGATCAGCAGGACCACCGCGACGGTGACGACGCCGTTGATCGCGGCGCCTTCCCGCACCGTGCCGAATTCCTCGTTCTCGATCGGAACCGGGCCGGTCAGGCGCACCCGCGCCTGGTAGCGCGAGGCGAGATCGAGGCTCGCCGCGGCGGCCCTGATGGCATCGGTCGCGTGCTTGCCGGGCTCCAGCGCGTTGAAGTCGAGCACCGGGGTCGCCTGGATGAATTTGCGCAGATCGCCTGCCGTCGCCGGCTTCCCACTGAGCAGCTCGTTCCATGAGAAGCTCGCCGGGCGCCCGGCGAGCACGTTCTCGACCGTCAACGCGGCCTTGTCGAAGCCGGCGGACACCTGATCGAGCGTCGCCTGGCCGCTGCTCACGCCGGTGAGCACGAAGCCCACAACCCCGGCAACACCGCGCAGGCTCGGATCAACGACAAGCGAGCGAATGAGCAGGGCGGCGCGCGCCAGCGGCTTGGTGATCTGGGCCAGGTCCTCGGTCGGCAGGAACAGAAGCCCGTTCTGGCGGAAAAAAGCACTGCCGCCGGGCTGGGTGACCGCGGTGAACAGTACCTTGTCGGCAGCGAGCTTGTCGGCGAGCTCGGCCCTCGCGAGGCTTGCAAGCTCGCTCGTCGGTGCGTCGACGACGACGAGGATGAATCGTTCGCTGCGATCCGGAAACAACCGATCGAAGGCCATCTCCTGCTGGCGCCACCGGACGTCCTTCGAAATCAGCTTTGTAACGTCGGTGTTGATCGCGAAGTGTTCGCTAGTATAGTACGCGGAAATTCCAGTGACGAGCAGCGATATAGCGATAGTCGCGTAAGCATATCTTGTACAAAAATCGACAACTGAGACGATTGCTGCTTTCAACATCTATCTGGATTCCTGCGGCGATCCGCTCGTGCATCGGCTAGACCGCCCCAGATCGAACCTGTGCAATTGAGATTGGTTGGCGAGGACGTCATCGCAGGAATCCGGAAATGCTGGACCTAATTGTGGCACGACCCTCTCTCCGGCATCCGCGGCATGATAGCAACGGCCCACGAAAATCGCCGTCAAAGTGACGCCATCCCGCCTCGAACCCCGTTTGGTACCCTGCGTTAACGTGTTAGGAAAAGAGCGGGTGATCGGCATGCGTCGTTCATCTATGTAACTTGGTGGCATGAGGGTTCCGTCGTCGACACACCCCACACGATGCCACCCCGGCCGCTGGTAAGGGGGCACCAGCCCGCCGTTTCCCACCCGCTAGAGCAGGACCAATGCAAATACCGTTCTTCAAAGAACTCAAGATTGGGGCCTATATCCTCAAGCAGAAGCTGCTCGGGCGTAAGCGCTACCCCCTGGTCCTGATGCTGGAGCCGCTGTTCCGCTGCAACCTCGCCTGCGCGGGGTGCGGCAAGATCGATTATCCCGAGCCGATCCTCAATCGCAGACTGTCGGTCGAGGAGTGCCTCGAGGCGGTCGACGAGTGCGGCGCGCCGATGGTCGCTATCCCCGGCGGCGAGCCGCTGATCCACCGGGATATCGCCGAGATCGTCAAGGGCATCGTCGCGCGCAAGAAGTTCGTGTCGCTGTGCACCAACGCCCTGCTCCTTGAGAAGAAGCTCGATCAGTTCGAACCGTCGCCCTACCTGTTCTTCTCGGTGCATCTCGACGGACTCAAGGACCATCACGACCGCTCGGTGTCCCAGGAGGGCGTGTTCGACCGCGCGGTGAGCGCGATCAAGGCGGCGAAGGCGCGCGGTTTCATCGTCAACGTCAATGCCACGATTTTCGACGGCCACTCCGCGGAGGATGTCGCCGCCTTCCTCAACTTCGCCGAGACGCTCGGCGTCGGAGTGTCGATGTCCCCGGGCTACGCCTATGAGCGTGCCCCCGACCAGGAACACTTCCTCAGCCGCCGCAAGACCAAGGAGCTTTTCCGCAGCATCTTCGCGCTCGGCCGCGGCAAGAACTGGAATCTGCTGCACTCCGGCATGTATCTCGACTTCCTCGCCGGCAACCAGTCCTACCATTGCACGCCCTGGGGCATGCCGACCCGCAACATCTTCGGCTGGCAGAAACCCTGCTATCTCCTCGGCGAAGGCTACGTGAAGACCTTCAAGGAGTTGATGGAGACCACCGACTGGGACTCCTACGGCACCGGCCGCTACGAGAAGTGCGCGAACTGCATGGCGCATTGCGGCTACGAGCCGACGGCGGCGGAGGCGAGCTTCGCTAATCCCCTGAAGTCGCTGTGGATCTCGCTGCGTGGCGTGCGCACCGAGGGACCGATGGCGCCGGAAATCTCGCTCGAGGGCCAGCGCCCGGCCCAGTACGTGTTCTCGCGCCATGTCGCGCAGGCCCTCGCCAAGCTCGGCGGCAAGCCGCGCGTGCGCACCAAGGAGCCAGCGGCCGGCGGTTGAGGCGGCCGATTCTCCTGCAACGGCACTACGATGACGTCCGAGAGGAGATGATGGGTTTCGCCAAAGGCTCAACCCATCCTACGCGCTACGCGTTGCCTCGGGGCTGAAACCAGCGGATGGGCGCCGACGGGTAGGATGGGTCGAGCTCTTTGCGAAACCCATCGCCGCACGGTAGCCGCCATTGCGACCGCATGGTCGGAGTGACGCTGCTTAGATAATTTCCATAGACGTGCGCGGAGCGAGCTTCGCCGCTCACATGCCGAAGGCGACAACGCCGCTGTTGGTGGCGAGCATGTTGCGGTAGCGCGCCAGCGCCCATAGCGGGAAGAAGCGCCGGTAGCCGTGGTAGCGCAGGTAGAACACGCGGGGGAATCCGGTCGCGGTAAAGCGCGGCTCGTTCCAGAAGCCGTCCTCGCCCTGGGTCTGCGCGAGATAGGCGATGCCGCGCTCGACCGCGGGGTCACTCGTGCGTCCCGCCGCCATCAGGGCGAGCAGCGCCCAGGAGGTCTGCGAGGCCGTGCTCGGCGCCGGCTCGTAACCGCGATATTCGAGCTTGTAGCTCGTGCCGTCCTCGCCCCAGCCGCCGTCGGGATTCTGGATCGCGACAAGCCAGTCGGCGGCGCGGCGGACCATGTCATCCTTCCCGTCCAGCCCGGCCGCGTTGAGCGCGCACAGCACCGACCAGGCGCCGTAGATGTAGTTCATGCCCCAGCGGCCGTACCAGCTGCCGTCGGCAAGCTGGGTCTCCCGTAGATAGTCGATCGCGCGGGCAACGTCGGGGTTCTCTGCTCCCCGCTCGCCGAGTTGGGCGAGCATCGACAGGCAGCGTCCGGTGACGTCCTCGGTCGGCGGATCGAGCAGCGCGCCGTGGTCGGCGAACGGAATGTTGTTGAGACTGTAGTGGGTGTTGTCGGCATCGAAGGCGCCGTAGCCGCCGTTCGCGGACTGCATGCCCTCGATCCACTCGCGGGCGCGGGCGATTGCGGTGTCGTATTTCTTGGTCGGCTGGAGCCGGCGTAGCCGGTCCATCGCCATCACCACCACGGCGGTGTCGTCGAGGTCGGGGTAATGGGCGTTGTTGTACTGGAAAGCCCAGCCGCCGGGCCGCACGTCCGGCCGACGGATCGCCCAGTCGCCTTTGACCTCGAGCTCCTGTCGCGGCAGCAGCCACTGCAGGCCGCGCTGGACGCTCGCGACCGAGCGGGCGTCGCCGGCTTCGAGCAGCGTATGGCAGACGAGGGCCGTGTCCCACACCGGCGACACGCAGGGCTGGCAATAGCTTTCCTCGTCGCCGGGGACGACGAGCTTGTCGATCGAGGCACGGGCGATCGCCCGGTCCGGGTGATCCTCCGGATAGCCGAGCGCCTCGTACATCATGACGCTGTTCGCCATCGCCGGGTAAATCGCGCCGAGGCCGTCCTCGCCATTGAGCCGCTCGGTCACGAAGGCGACGGCGCGGGAGATGGCGCGCTTGCGCAGCGCGACCGGAAACCACAGCTCGACGGCGCGCAGCATGACGTCGGCAGCACGGAAGAACGTGAACCAGCCCTTGTGCTGGTGAGGCGCCCGCTTCGGCGGGCCGACGTCGCGCGGATTTTCGAAGAACAGCTCGTCGATGCCGATCCCGCGCGGATTCTTGGCGACCGGCTTGAGCGCCTGGAGCACCAGCAAGGGAACGATGACGGTGCGCGCCCAGTACGACACCTTGTCGAGGTGGAAGGGAAACCAGCGCGGCAGCAGCATGATCTCGACCGGCATCACCGGCACGCTCTTCCAGGTAAGAACGCCGTAGAGCGAGAGCAGCACGCGGGTGAACACGTTGACGTTGACCGCACCGCCGCGCGCCAGCACCGCCTCGCGGGCGCGGCGCATGTGCGGGGCGTCGATGTCGTCGCCGATCATCTTGAGCGCGAAATAGGTTTTGACGGTCGCGCTCATGTCGAAGGCACCGTCCTGAAACAGCGGCCAACCGCCGTGCTCGCCCTGACGCGCCCGCAGGTAGGTCCCGAACTTCTCCTCCATGGCGGCGTCGACGGGCTCGGCGAGGTAGTGCTTGAGCAGGATGTATTCGGCGGGAATCGTGCAGTCCGCTTCGAGCTCGAACACCCAATGGCCGTCGTCGCGCTGACAGGCGAGCATCGCCTTGGTCGCCGTGTCGATCGCTTTGTCGAGGGTCAGCGCGTGGAGCGCGGCAGCAGGCATGGTTGAAATCCGGTCAGCAAAGCCTCAACGGCTATGTCCCTGCAACACGAGTTCCGCGGCGCGGTTCCCGGACCGCACCGCGCTTTCAATGGTGGCCGGCAGGCCGGTTGCGGTCCAGTCGCCGGCCAGGACGAGATTCGGCCAAGCCGTCGAAGCCGCGGGGCGTCTGGCATTCTGTGCGGGCGTGGCGGCAAATGTCGCGCGTCGCTCGCGCACCAGTTGCCAAGGTGGGAGCTCGGTGGAAATCCCTGCTACGCGCTGCACATCCTGCCAGATCATTAGTGCGATTTGGTCACGGGAAAGTTCAAGGAACCGGCCCGCATCACTGATCGTGACCGAGATTCGGTCATCGAAGCGGAAAATCCATTCGGCAACGCCGTTGACCACCCCGATCATGGGGGCAATTGCCGGCGGCGACAACTTAAAATGTGCATTGATGATCGCCCGGTATTCGACGGGCGTCTCGAGCCCAGGCACCAGGGTGCCGGCCGTATAGGCGGGCACCGCCACCACGACCGCGTCGTCCGGGCCGATGGCCGTGGCGCCGTCGCCGAAGTCGAGGGCCCCGATCCGGCCGCCCGCGATAACCAGCTTGCGCAGTTGATGCGAGAACCTGACCGTGGCGCCCTGCCCCTGCAGGAACGCCAGTGCCGGCTCGACGAAGGCCACGCTCAGTCCCTCCGGCGCGAGATAGGGCCGGCAGGCCTGACCGCCGGCGCCCATGGTCTCGAGGACGACATTGCGGGCGAGTTCGCCCGATCCCTCGCGGGGATCGATATTGAGCGCCGCGAGGAGGAACGGCTGCATCACCCGCTCATAGGCCGGTCCGGCGCAGCCCATGATCTCGCCGAGCGTCTTGCCGTGCGCCGGCCACAGCAGGCGAAGCAGCGGTAGATAATCGACCGCGCGGGTGCCGAGCGCGCGGCGCTTGGCATCGAACATCCAGGGCGAGAAGCGGCTCGCGCCGAGGTCGAGCGTCCAGCGCTCGTTCGTCTTGAGGTCGACGAAAGGATAGGCGGCGCTCGGCGCGCCGGTGACAAGATGGCTAGCCCCGATATCTTTCAGGAATCCGAGTGCCGCCGTATTGCCCGACAACAGGATGTGGGTGCCGTTGTCGATGCGCATGCCGGTGACGCCGTCGTAATACGAGCGGCAGCGGCCCCCGGCATTATCGGTCGCCTCGTGGACGATGGTCGACACGCCTTGCCCGGCAAGACGGACGGCGCAGGCCAGCCCAGCGAGACCTGCCCCGATGATGTGAACGGTGCGCGCCATCAGATCAACGCATAGCGCATGAGGATGAAGGCAAGCCGTGCCTTCCCGAGGCGCACCGGCGGGCGCGGCGGCGCAAAGCCGCGGTCGGCGACGCGCTCGAGGATGAGACGGTAGACCTCGCCCATGATGCGCGGCGCGCGCACCGCACGCCGCGACGCCCCCGCCATGATCGCATGGGCGCGGTCGAAATGCCCGCGCGCGGCGGCGACGAGCTCACGGCAGGCGCGGTCGAGCCCCGGGCTGGCGAGTGCGGCGTCCGGATCGGTGCTCTCGATCCCGGCCTTGCTCAGTGCCTCGCGTGGCAGATAGAGCCGCCCGACCGCAGCATCCTCGTCGAGGTCGCGCAAAATATTGGTGAGCTGGAGCGCGCGGCCGAGATGGTGAGCGAGATCCTGCCCCGGCTTCACATCCATGCCGAATATGCGGACCGACAGGCGGCCGACCGCACTCGCGACGCGGTCGCAATAAAGATCGAGCTCCGACCAGGAAGGGGCGCGGATGTCGCCGAGCACGTCCATCTCCATGCCATCGATGACCGCGAGGAAATCGGCCTTCTCGAGCCCGAAGTCGCGCATCGGCTGAAGGAGGTCGCTGGTCAGCGGGGTCGAGCGGCCCTGATAAAGCGCCTCGATGTCGCCGCGCCATTCGGCTAGCGCGGCGCGGCGCTCGTCGCGGGGCCCCGGGGAGTCGGCGATGTCGTCGACCTGCCGGCAGAAGCCGTAGATCGCGAACATCGCCTCACGCTGGGCTTTCGGCAGGATGCGCATCGCCGCATAGAACGAGCTGCCGGACGCACGGCCGGCATTCGGCGACGCGCTTTCCGCGATCGGCCGCGCTCATGCGCGCCTCGACGCGTCGGCCGGCACGGCGCCCCGGCGTATGCGGGCAAGCGAGCCTGCCGCGACGCCGGCGAGCAGTGCCTGCATCGTGCCGAACTTTCCGAGCCGGACGTTCTCGCTCAGCGGATCGCGCGCGATCAGAAGGCCGACGATGCGACGCGCCATTGCGGTGATCACTGCAACTTCGAGGGAGAGCCGGAAGTCCCGGATCGACGGCGAAAATCCCTCGCTTTCCGCGAGCAGCGCGGCGGTGCGCCGGGCAACACCCTGAAGGCATTGAAGCAGCGCCGGCGAGGACTGCCCGGCGCCGAGCTCCTCGACCCGAGCGCCGGCGGCCGCCAATGCATCGAGCGGGACGTAGACGCGATCGAGATTGCAAAAGTCTTCGTGGCAATCCTGCAGATGGTTGTTGATCTGCAAGGCTGCGCAGAGCGCGTCGTTGGCGGGCCAGGTCGAGCGCGGCTCGCCGTGCACGTCGAGCACGAAGCGGCCGACCGGCATCGCGGAGAGGCTGCAATAGCCGATCAACTCGTCCCAGTTCGGGTAGCGCAGCTTGGTGACGTCCAGGCGGAACGCGGCCAGCAGATCCTGTGCATGGCGAGGCGTGAGCTTGCGCTCCTCGAGCGCAGCGCGCAGACGGATGGCGACCGCGTTGCGGCCATCGCCACGGCCCAGGAGATCGGCCTCGAGGGCATCGAGATGGGCGAGCTTTTCCGCGCTCGGCATCCCCGCGTGATCGGCGATGTCGTCGGCGGTGCGCACGAACTCGTAGAACGCGAGAATCGGCGCGCGATGCTCAGGCGCGATCAGCACCGAGGCGACCGGGAAATTCTCGTCCCGATGGCCCTTGCCCGAACGGAATTCGGCGGCCTCGGTCATTTCGCCCCCGCGGCCTGGAAACGCCCCTTCCACAACCCGCCCTTGCCGCGGATCGAGGCGATCGCCGACTGCACGGTGAACACGAGGTAGGCGGCGGCAATGGCCGGAAGCGCAAAGCCCCACCACGGCGAGAGGCGGTAGAACCGCAGCGTCGGCTGGAACGCCAGCGCCATGATCGCCCAGGCCGCGAAGCCGAAGCCGCGGGTGAGGCCGGCGCCGAACAGCGCGGCAAGCGGCGGGACGAGATAGACCAGCGTCAGGCCGGCGACCGTTCCAGCCAGCATCAGCGGCGAGTAGCGCAGTTGCGCATAGGCCGTCCGCGACACCATGTGCGCAACGTCCGACCAGTGGGGATATTCGCGGAGACTCCGCACCCGCGACGTCAGGCCGAGCCAGATCGGCCCCTTCGCCTTGAGGAGAGCGGCGAGCGCGCAATCGTCGATCAGGGCGCTGCGGATCGCATCGATCCCACCCGCCTGTTGCAGCACGTCAGCCTTGACCAGCATGCATCCTCCCGCCGCGGCGGCCGTCGGATCGGCCGGCTGGTTGACGCGGGAAAACGGATACAGCATCTGGAAGAAAAAGATGAAGGCCGGGATCAGGCCGCGTTCCGCCGCCGTCTGACAGCGTAGCGACACCATGAACGAGGCGAGCACAAGCTCCTTGGCGCAGGCATGGGCGACGAGCCAGCTCAGCACACGCGGCTCGTAGACGATATCGGCATCGGTGAGCAGGAGGTAATCCGGCGGGGGCTCCGACGCCATGGCGGCGGCGATGCCTTGCCGCATGGCCCACAGCTTGCCGGTCCACTCCCTGGGCAGCGGCATTCCGGGCACGATAGCGAGACGATCCGCGGCGTCGCAGGCGGCCGCTGCGCGGCGCGCGGTATCGGCGGTGCCGTCGGTGCTCTCGTCGTCGACCAGCACCACGGACTTGAGCCCGGGGTAGTCCTGGCGGAGGAGCGAGCCGACGCATTGGCCGACACCGTCGGCTTCATTGCGGGCCGGAATGACGGCGCAGACCTTCGGTTGACGCTCCAATGCCGGTGGATCGAAGTCGTCGCGCTCCGCGCCGAGCCAGAATCCGCCGTGCGCGAAGGCGAGGTAGAGCCAGATCATGAACGCGATCAGTGCAACGAACTCAAAGGCCATTGTTTCGCCGGTCTCGCAATGCCCCGCTTTGCAACGGGACCTGTTGTAACGGGAAACCGATAGGCAATATAACGCCTGGAAGGTCCGGGGTCCCAAGCCTTTCGTGATGCGACATCGTCAGTTGGTTCGCCAATATCGAGAAAGAGCCCGCCTGTGTGCGCATTGCCACACCGTGGCGGCCTTCTCCCTCTCGGACGGAACCTCCTGAGCGGGTCGTGCCACAAAGTCCGTTGTTACAATACAGGTCATTCGGAAACGAAGCGTGACAAGAGCAGGGTCCATGATGTCGGTTAACGACGCCGAGGCGGAGTTCGTCGCACGCCTCACCGAAATCGCAGGCGCGACCGAGGCCGTGCTCGAGCGCCTGCTCGGCGATGCGGCGCTGCCGGGCGAGCGGGTGCGGCCGAAGCGCCTCGTCGAGGCGATGCGCTACGCGACGCTCGGCGGCGGCAAGCGATTCCGGCCGTTCCTCGTGGTGGAGAGCGCCACGCTGTTCGGCGTGCCGCGCGAGCGTTCGCTGATGGCGGGCGCCGCGCTCGAATGCATCCACTGCTATTCGCTGGTTCATGACGATCTGCCGGCGATGGACAACGACGATTTGCGCCGCGGCCGGCCGACCACCCATAAGAAATTCGACGAGGCGACTGCGATCCTCGCTGGCGACAGCCTGCTCACGCTGGCCTTCGACATCGCCTCCCGGGTCGAGACCCATCCCGATCCGGCGATCCGCGCCGCCCTCGTCATCGCGCTCGCCCGCGCCTCGGGCCTCGGCGGCATGGCCGGCGGACAGATGCTGGACCTCGCCGCGGAAGGCCGGTTCGGCGACGCCGCGCGGCTCGGCCTTGCCGAGGTCGAGGAATTGCAGGCGATGAAGACCGGAGCGCTACTGCGCTTCGGCTGCCTCGCCGGCGCGATCCTCGGCGAGGCCAAGGACGCAGAGCGAAATGCGCTCGACCGCTTCGGGGCCATCGTCGGCGAGGCGTTCCAAATCGCCGACGACCTTCTCGACGTCGAGGGCGATCCCGCAACTGTCGGCAAGGCGACCGGCAAGGACGCGGGAGCCCACAAGGCCACCACGGTCTCGATCCTCGGCGTCGAGCGGGCGAAGCAGAAGCTGTTCGGCCTGATCGCCGAGGCAGAGACGACGCTCGCCCCGTTTGGAGCGCGAGCCGGCGTCCTCAAGGCCGCCGCGCGGTTCGTCGCCGAACGGCGGGCGTGAACACCTTCTCGGACGCATTGAGCGGCGCCTGTCCCCGCTGCTATGACGTGGCGCGACCGCCGAGGATCGCCGACATCCGGCGCTCGCGCGTCTTCAATCGAAGCAGTGCCCAGGAGACCATGACTTGATCATCGACACCCATGCCCATTTCGTCCCGCCGGCATTGCTCGCCGACGTCAAGGCGCAGAATCGCCTGTTCCCGTCGCTCAAGACCAAGGAGGAGAAGGGCAACCTGTGCTTCTCATTCGCCGGCGCGGAAATGACGCGCCCGGTGATGCCGCTCCTGAGCGATGTCGCGAAACGACGCGAATGGCTCGCCTCGCAGGACATCGACCGCCAGGTGGTCGGCGGCTGGCTGGACATTTTCGGTTACGAGCTGCCAGCCGACGAGGGCGCCGACTGGAGTCGCTTCTACAACGAGCATCTGCTGTCGGGCGTGAAGGCGCTGCCGGCGCTGGTGCCGCTCGCCACCGTGCCGATGCAGAGCGGCAAGCATGCCGCCGCGGTGCTGGAGGAAGCGCTCGATGCCGGCTTCCACGGCGCGATGATCGGCACCCAGCCCAAAGGGCTCGGCGGCGTGCTCGACGATCCCGACCTCACGCCGTTCTGGGAAGTCGCCCATGCGAAAAAGGCGACGCTGTTCATCCATCCGATGTACGGGGTCGACGACGACCGGCTGCGCGCCTACGGCCTCGTCAATGCGCTGGGGCGCGTCACCGACACCTCGATCGCGGTGGCGCGGCTGATGCACTCCGGCCATCTCTTGAAGTATCACGACGCGACGCTCGTGCTTTCGCATGGCGGCGCGGCGCTGCCGATGGTGCTGGGGCGCCTCGCCAAGGCGCATTCTGCGCACCCGGCCGGACCCGCCGACCCGACCCAGAGCTTCAAGCGGCTCTACTTCGACACGGTGGTGTTCGACGTCAACGCGCTCCGTCTCGTCTGCGCCATGGCCAGCGTCGACAAGGTCGTGCTCGGGACCGATTATCCGTTCCCGATCGGCGACTTCGAGCCGATGAACATCGTCAACGCGTTGATTCTGAGCGACGAGGAACGCGCCGGCATCGCCGGCAACACGGCGATGCGCCTCTTCAACATCAAATGACCGAAAAGGCGACGAGCGCCCGGATCGGGCAGCCGGTTCGCCGGCGCGAGGACCTGCGCCTCGTCACCGGCAAAGGCAACTATACCGATGACGTGAGCCTGCCCGGTCAGGCCTACGCCGCGATGGTGCGCTCGCCACATGCGCATGCGCGCATCCGCGGCATCGACACGGCTGCAGCGCTGGCCGTGCCGGGAGTGCTCGCCGTGCTCACGGGCCGCGATCTCGTGGCCGATGGGTTAAAGCCGATCCCCCACAAGGTGTGGTCGCAGCATCCTGCCGAGGTGATGCTTGCGCCGCGCGGGAACTTCAAGACCTTCACAGCGCCGCATTACCCGCTGCCGCCCGACAAAGTGCGCTTCGTCGGCGAGGCGGTGGCGATGGTGGTGGCAAAGAGCGTCGGCGCCGCCAAGGACGGCGCCGAGAGCGTCGTGATCGACTACGAGATGCTGCCGGCGGTGACCGACACACGCGAGGCGGCCGAGCCCGGCGCGCCGCTCTTGTTCGAGGACGCCGGCTCCAACGTCGTGGTCGACGGCGAGCTCGGCGACGCCGCTGCGACCGCAGCGGCATTCGCCCGCGCCGCCCACGTGGTGAAGTTCGACACCTGGGTGCAGCGCGTCACCGGCGTGCCGATGGAGCCGCGCGCCGCAGTCGCCGAGTTCGACCCCGACACCGGCCGCACCACGCTCTATGCCGGCAGCGGCGGCGTGTGGCGGCTCAAGGACGATCTCGCCACCATTCTCGCCGTACCGCCGGACAAGGTGCGCGTCATCATGCGCGAGGTCGGCGGGAATTTCGGCACCCGCGGCATGATCTATGCCGAGTTCGCCCTTGTCGCCTGGGCGGCGCGGCGGCTGCAGATGCCGGTGAAATGGACCGGCGAGCGCCACGAGTCGTTCCTGTGCGACTACCAAGCCCGCGACCTCGCGGTCACCGCCGAGCTCGCGCTCGACGCCGACGGCAATTTCCTCGCGATGCGTGGTTCCAACATCAGCAATGCCGGTGCCCACACGACGAACTACTCGCCGCTGCAGAAGGGCGTCGAGATCATGACGACGATCTACCGCATCCCGGCCGCGCATTTCCGCGGTCGTGCGGTGGTGAGCAACACCTCGCCGACACGGCCCTATCGCAGCGCCGGCCGGCCCGAGGTGATGTACGTCATGGAGCGGCTGATCGACCTCGCCTGCCGCGAGCACGGCTTCGACCGCGTCGAGATCCGGCGCCGCAATCTCGTGGGCCGCACCGAGTTTCCCTATACCAACGCCTTCGGCATGACCTACGACAGCGGCGACTACCACCACACCCTGGACTGGGTGCTGCGCATGGGCGACTGGGCGGGCTTTGCCGCCCGCCGCGCCGCCGCCGGCGCCCGCGGCAAGCTGCGCGGCATCGCCGTCGCCAATTATCTCGACACCGCCACCGGCGTCGCGCGCGAGCGCACCGAGATCACGGTGCAACCCGACGGCCATATCGACGTCGTGATCGGCACGAGCTCGCAGGGCCAGGGCCACGAGACGAGCTTCGCCCAGCTCGTCGTCGAGTGGCTCGACGTGCCGATCGAGAAGGTGCGCTTCCTCACCCACGACAGCGACCTTCTGGTGTTCGGCGGCGGCGCCCATTCCGGCCGCGGCATGCGGCTCGCGAGCGAGATCATGTGGAAGGCGACGAACGACATCATCGCCAAGGGCAAGCGCGTCGCAGCGCTGCTGCTCCAGGCGAAGCCGGAGGCGGTCACGTTCGCGGGCGGACGCTTCGCGGTCGACGGCACCGGGCAGTCGATCGGGCTCGTCGAGATCGCCGAGGCGAGCCTGCAACGCACCGACCTGCCGGAAGAGCTGCGCGGGCCGCTCGCCGCGGTGTGCGACGAGGTGCGGCCGAATGCAGCGTTTCCGTTCGGCTCGCACGTCTGCGAGGTCGAGATCGACCCCGAGCTCGGCACGCTTGAGCTCATCAGATATTCCGCCGTCGACGACGTCGGCCGCGCCGTCAACCCGATGATCATCGACGGGCAGACCCATGGCGGCATCGTCCAAGGGGTCGGTCAGGCACTCCTGGAACAATGCTTCTACGATTCCCGCACCGGCCAGCTGCTGTCGGGATCGTTCATGGACTACGCGATGCCGCGCGCCGCGTATTTCCCGTTCTTCAATACCGGCATCAGCGAGGTACCGATGCCCGGCCACCCGCTCGGCATCCGTCCGGCAGGTGAAGGCGGCACTACGCCGGCGCTCGCCGTCGTGGTCAACGCCGTCGTCGACGCCCTGAGTGAATACGGCGTGCGCCACGTCGAGATGCCGGCGACTTCCGAGCGCATCTGGCGGGCCATGCGGGGCAAGCCGCAGCGCCCACAGACGATGGAGATGGGCTGACTCATCCGCCGCCCCGTTGCTGTGATCGCCCGGTCAAGCCGAGACAAGCCAAGTCGGGCCACACGATGACAGGGGCAGATGAAATCCTGGAATGCCGCACGCCCTTTCGGAGGGCGCGCGGCAGCGCGGCTCAATAGTCCTTGAGCAGGCGCTCGATGTAGTCGAGCTCGAGCTGCGGACGGAACGACTCGCCGAAGCGGCGGCGCAGCTCCTCGATGATGCGGCGGGCGCGCTGGGCGTCGATCTCGCCGGGCACCTTCACCGTGGTGTCGTCGCCGTAGTCGCGCCCGCGCAGCGGCCGGCCCAGCGGATCGGTGTTCTGGTCCGCGCGCGGCTGGCCCATGCGGCCGGGCCGGCCGTTCTGGCCCTGGCCCTGCTGGCCCATCTGCTGCTGGAGTTGCTGGGCGAGACTTTGGGCGCCCTTGCGCATGGCGTCGAGCGCGCGGCCCTGGCCGTCGACGGCGCGGTCCGAGTTGCCATCGCCGAGCGCGCCTTCGGCGTCGCCCATGGCTTCCTCGGCTTCGCCGAGCGAATCGTCGCCCTCGCCGGGTTGCTGGCCCTGGCCTTGCTGACCCTGTTGGCCTTGCTGACCCTGCTGACCGGGCTGCTTGCCTTGCCCCTTCTCGCCCTTCTGGGCTTGGCCCATGCCCTTCTTCTTCATGTCCTCGAGCAGCTTCTTGAGCTGCTCGCGCAGCGCCTGCTGGTTCTGCTTGAGGTCGTTGTAGGCGTCCTGGTCGCCTTGATCGCCCTGCTCACCCTGCTGGCCTTGCTGGCCCTGTTGACCGCGCTGCCCACGCTGGCCCTGCTGGCGCTGCCCCTGCTGCTGGCGGCGCTGGTCCTGGCCCTGGCGGAAGGTCTTGTCGCGCAACTGCTGCTGCTTGCGGATCATGTCGCCGAGCTCGTCGAGCATCGACATCATGTCGTCGTCGCCGTCCTGGCCCTGCTGGCCGGGACGCGCCATCTGCAGGTTTTCCAGCATCTGCTGCATCTGATCGAGCAGCTGCCGGGCGGCATCCTTGGCACCGGACCGCGCGAGCTGCTCCATACGGTCGAGCATGCTCTGCAAATCCTGGCTGCGGAGCTGGCGCGAATTCTGGTCGAGCGGACGCGCCATCTGCGGGTTCTTGCGCATCTCCTCGGCAAGCGCCTGGAGGAACTGGTTGAGCGCCGCGCGCAGCTCGTCCATCAGCTTTTTGAGCTCTTCGTCGGAGGCGCCGCGCTCGAGGGCCTGCCGCAGCGCTTCTTGAGCGTTGCGCAGCCGCGCCTCGGCATCGGAGACGTTGCCCTCCTCGAGGGTGTTGGCGAACGTCCACATGGCGTTGACGACGTCGCGCAGACCGTCGTCATTGTTCGCCTGGGCGAGCTGCCAGTAGAGCGAGCGCAGGCCGAGATAGGTGCCCATCTCCGGCGTGAACTTCTCCGGCGCGATGGCGAACGCATCGAGCGCGATCAACACCTGGTCGCGCGCGTCGGCGTCGAGGGCGAGATCGCGGCGCTGCTCGATGATCGCGCGCGCCAGTGGCTTGACGAAGACGCGCTGCGGCAGCTTGAATTCGGCGGGCGCGCTGGTGCCCTCGTTGTTGGCCTCGTCGCGGGCGACAAGCGTCATCACCACCTCGGCGCCGGCCCAGGGATGATCGCTGAGATCCTTGATGGTCTGGCCGGCGCCACTGCGCACGCGCGCCTGTGGCAGCGACAGCTGCATCTCCGGCGGCCCGAACAGCGGACGCCTGGTCGCGGCATCGGCGTTCTTGAGGGCGAACATCGCCTTCGCGTCGACGACGCCGTAGTCGTCCTCCATCTTGTAGGAGAGCTGCAGCGAGCCGCGGGCCTGCGGCTCGGGGTCCTTGGTGAGCGCGATCGTAGGCGGTTTGTCGGGAATGGCGTTGAACGCGAAGGTCAGGTCCTCGTCGCTCAGGCCTTTCACGACCGCGGTGCCGCGGTCGCTGATCGTGTAACGCTTTTCCTCGGTGCCGTTCGGCGCCGCCGGCCGCTGATCCGCGGGCACCTCGGTCACCCCACCGGAGGTCGCGACGTTGAACTGGACGTGACCGCTGGCGCGGATGACGAGGACGCTGCCGGTCGGCACCGATACCGCCGCGACCGAGGTGGTCGGCCGCTCGCCAGGCCGCAGCCCGGGCAGGATCACCGGCGGACGGGCGGTGTAGGTCGGAGGCGACACCCAGGCATCGAGCCGGAAGTTCGCCGGAACCACCACGCCCTGCCAGTCGAAGGCCGCGGTGATACGGCGCCAGCGTTCCCCTCCGGCGGCGACGAATGTCGCAACAACGAGGATGACGACCAGGGCGCGCAACGCCATCGGGTCGCGCAGGTGGAGACGCGGCGCCGGCCGGCCGGCCCTGAGCCTCTTCGCCGCGAGCAGCGCCCGTTCGACATGGGCGCGCCACAGCGCGACCGACCACGGATCGGACTTCGAGGTGGCGAGTTCGTCGGCGATCGCGGTCGCCGGGCGATGGGAGATGCCGGCCTCGCGGTCGAGCCGGCGGAGGCCGTCGTTGCGCGACGGGAAACGCACGAAAATCAGCGGGACGGTGGCCGCGGCGGTGATGACGAGGAAGACGAACAGCGCGACCGCCCGCGCCATCGGCGGCAGCCACAGCCAGACGCCGAGCCACGACACCGCGAGGAACAGACCGATCGCAGTGGCGATCGCCGCGAGCGGCGGCCACAACCTCTCCCAGAAGGTGATCCACCGCGCCTTCTTGAGGGCGTTCTCCAGCATGACCCCGGCGGCGTCGCGCGGGGGTGCATCAGACGAATGGCTTGAGTCGGTCAAATGTTTCTCCGGGCCGGTCGCATATCTTCACATACAAAGCAACGCCCGAAAACACATTTCTGATGATGGCTGGGCGGCGTTTTCTCGGCCTGTTGAAGGCAGATGGGGTTCCCATGGCCGCCTCGCGAAGGCGCGGGAAATCGAAACCGAATCAATCACATCCAATCCGGCAATCGATCGAGCGCGATGATCTCGTCGACGCCGAGATGAGGCCGCACCACACCGTATCGGTTGTCTTTTACCATCACTTCCGCAACCAGCGGCCGCGTGTTGTAGGTTCCCGCTTGCACAGCTCCATAGGCGCCCGCCGTCATGATCGCGAGAAGGTCGCCGGGGGCCGGCTCCGGCATGGTCCGATCGAGCGCCAGGAAGTCACCCAATTCGCACACCGGCCCGACCACGTCGGCGAGGATGCGCCGCGTACCGGGGGTGGGCTCCTTGACCGGGCGCACCTCATGATGGGCCTCGTAAAGCGTCGGGCGCACGAGGTCGTTCATGCCGGCATCGACGATGACGAAGGTCTTCGCCTCGCCGCGCTTCACGTAGAGCACCCGGGTCACCAGGATGCCGGCATTGCCGACGATCAGCCGGCCGGGCTCGAAGATGAGCGTACAGTCGAGCGAGGCGGTCGCGCGCTTGACCACTGCGGCATAGGCCTTGGGACCTGGCGGATCCTCACCGTCGCGATAGGGGATGCCGAGGCCGCCGCCGAGATCGACATGGTCGATCGCATGGCCGTCGGCGCGCAGCATGTGCACGAACTCCGACAGCAGCGCGAAGGCGTCGTCGAACGGCTGCAGTTCGGTGATCTGGCTGCCGATGTGCATGTCGACGCCGGAGATCCGCAGGCCCGGCAACTTGGCGGCATGCGCATACACCTCGCGGGCGCGGCTGATCGGAATGCCGAACTTGTTCTCCGACTTGCCGGTCGCGATCTTGGCGTGGGTGCGCGCATCGACATCGGGATTGACGCGCAGCGAGATGTCGGTGCGGCGGCCCTTTGCGGAAGCGACGGCCGAGAGCCGCATGAGCTCCGGCTCGGATTCGACGTTGACGCAGAGGATGCCGGCATCGACCGCGGCGGCGAGCTCCGCCTCGGTCTTGCCGACGCCGGAGAACATGATCTTCTGCGGCGGGATGCCGGCGACGAGCGCGCGCTTGAGCTCGCCGCCCGACACCACGTCGGCGCCGGCGCCGAGACCGGCGAGCGTCTTTATGATCGCCTGGTTGGAGTTCGCCTTCATGGCGTAGCAGACGAGCGCCCGGACATCGGCGAAAGCGCCGGCGAACACTTCGTAATGGCGCGTCAGCGTCGCAGTCGAATAGCAGTAGAACGGAGTGCCCACCGCGGCCGCGAGACGGTCGAGCGCGACGTCTTCGGCATGGAGAATGCCGCCGCGATAGTCGAAGTGATTCATACCTGTCGGAACCGATGCTGAGGCCGGCGATGCACGCCTATAGCATGCGCTAGGCCATGCGCGGCAGAACTTGGAGGATCATCGACGGTGAATTCCCGGCAACCGGCCGCGCCTCGCGCGGCCGCGGTCAGCCGGCACGTCACGCCGGCTCGAATTTCATGGCGATGCCGTTGATGCAGTAGCGCTGATGCGTCGGCGGCGGGCCGTCGTTGAAGACGTGGCCGAGATGGCTGCCGCAGCGGCTGCAATGCACCTCGGTGCGCACCATGCCGTAGCTGCGATCGGACGAGGTTTCGACCGAGCCCGGGACGGGATCGTTGAAGCTCGGCCACCCGGTGCCGCTGTCGAACTTGGTCTTCGAGACGAAGAGCGTCTGGTCGCAGCCGGCGCAGACGAAGCTGCCCGAGCGTTTCTCGTAATTGAGCGCGCAACTGCCCGGCGGCTCAGTGCCGTGCCCGCGCATGACCTCGTATTGCTCCGGCGTGAGCAGGCTGCGCCACTCCTCGTCGCTGCGGAAGACCTCGTATTGCTTGTGATCCATGGATTAACTCCGCCGGCGCTTTTCCGCCTTCGCCTCTGCGATGATCTCAGATATGTTCAAGGGACCGGCAGGCCCGCTCGCCTTGCCGTCATCCCACGCGCAGCGCAGCCTCTGCAGGTCCGATTCCCGGACAGAGATGGTCACGCCTTCAAAGTCTGGCATTCGCGCAAGCCCTTCCCTCGAACGAACTATATGGGCCGGGCGCACGAAAGCACAACGCTCATGCCGCCAGTGTGAATGCCGACCAGGGCTTCGCTCAGTTAAGCAGGAAGTCGAGCAGGAACCGCCTGGGAGGCGCCGGCGGTGGTGGCGGCGGTGGTGCCGGCTGTCCCAGTAACGACGGAGCGTTGGGAGTGCCACCGGGCGGCGGCGCCTGGGGGTCGGTCAGGCTCGCGGTCGGCGGGAGGTCGAGGCCGCTCTTGCGCCCGCAGCCGGACAACCCCACCGCGGAGAGCGCCACGGCAAGGACCACCATGCGGCCATATCGGAATTGCGGCTTGCCCACGAAACCCCACTCCACCGGAAACCCCGCGGGACCTTACCAGATCGGCTGCGCCAGCAGAAGGATTTTGAGCAAGCCTTTGCGCAATCGCACTATTCCGCCTTCTCGCCGAGCTTTGTGAGCCACTTCTTGGCCTGAGTCCGGACATTTTTCGGCGCGGTGCCGCCCAAGCTCGTGCGACTCGCCACCGAATGGGCGACCGAAAGCACCTTGAAAACCTCGATGGTGATGCCGGGCTCGATCGCCTGCATCGCCGGCAGGGGCAGCCGGTCGAGTGGGACTCCGGCCTTTTCGGCGGCGGCGACGATGCGGCCGGTGACGTGATGGGCCTCGCGGAACGGCATTTTCAGGTTCTGCACCAGCCAGTCGGCGAGATCGGTCGCGGTCGCATAGCCTTGGCCGGCCGCCGCCTCCATGCGGGCGGTGTCGGCGGTCATGTCGCGCACCATGCCGGTCATCGCGGCGAGGCAGAGCGAGAGCGCTTCGAGCGCGCCGATCGCGCCTTCCTTGTCCTCCTGCATGTCCTTCTGGTAGGCGAGCGGCAGCCCCTTCATCACGATCAGCAGCCCGTCGAGCGCGCCGATGATGCGGCCGGTCTTCGCCCGCACCAGCTCGGCGGCATCGGGATTGCGCTTCTGCGGCATGATCGAGGAGCCGGTGGTGAACTTGTCGGAGAGTTTCAAGAAGCCCACCAACGGCGAGGTCCAGATCACGATCTCCTCGGCAAAGCGCGACAGGTGCACCGAGGCGATCGCGGCGGCGGCAAGCGTTTCGAGCACGAAATCACGGTCGGAAACCGCGTCGAGCGAGTTCGCCGCCGGTCGCTCGAAGCCGAGCGCCTTCGCAGTCATCGTGCGGTCGATCGGGAACGAGGTGCCGGCGAGCGCTGCGGCGCCGAGCGGGCTCTCGTTGCCGCGCTTGCGCGCATCGGCGAAGCGGCCGCGGTCTCGCGCGGCCATCTCGACATAAGCGAGGAGGTGGTGGCCGAAGGTCACCGGCTGGGCGGTCTGGAGGTGGGTGAAGCCCGGCATCACGGTACCGGCATGGGCCAGTGCCTGCTCGGCGAGTGCACGCTGGTAATCGGCGAGGCTCGCATCGAGGCCATCGATGGCGTCGCGCACCCACAACCGGAAATCGGTCGCGACCTGGTCGTTGCGCGAGCGTGCGGTGTGCAGGCGCCCCGCCGCCGGCCCGATCAGCTCGGCGAGGCGGGACTCGACGTTCATATGGATGTCCTCCAGCGACCGCTTGAACTCGAAACGGCCGTCCTCCATTTCGGCGAGCACGCTATCCAGCCCGCCAATGATGGCCTGGGCGTCCTGCGCCGAAATAATGCCTTGATGCGCAAGCATTTCGGCGTGGGCCCGGCTGGCGATCACATCTTGGCGATAGAGCTTGCGGTCGACGTCGATCGAGGCATTTATGTCCGCCATGACGGCGTCCGGCCCGGTGCTGAAGCGGCCGCCCCACATCTTGTTGCTCATGACGGACCCGTGGTTGTGAACATGACGATCGAGACCGAACCCGCTGGTGAACCTGCGCCCGCCATCGAACCCACCTTGGCCGCCAAGCGGCGCAAGGGCCCGCTGATCGCGGCCGCCGTGCTCGCCGGGCTCGGGGCGCTGGCCGCGGTATACGGCGTTGCGGGCTTTTCGCGCAATCCGGGCGATCCGGCGTGCCAGGCGGCCGTCGACCTCGCGCATAAGCTCGAGCCGTTGACCCGCGGCGAGCTGGCGGCGGTCCGCCCGGCCGACGAGGCACGCAAAATCCCGGTGCTCGCCTTCCAGGATGCCGGCGGGGCGACGAAAACGCTCGCCGACTGGAAGGGCCGCACGGTGCTGGTCAACCTCTGGGCGACCTGGTGCGTGCCCTGCCGCAAGGAGATGCCCGCCCTCGACGCGCTCCAGGAGAAGCTCGGCTCGCCGCAGTTCGAGGTGGTCGCGGTCAACATCGACACCCGCAACCTCGACAAGCCGAAGGCGTGGCTCCACGACATCGGCGCCGAGCACCTCGCCTATTACGCCGACGCCAATGCCAAGGTGTTCCAAGACCTCAAGGCGGTCGGCAAGGCGATCGGCATGCCGACGACGCTCCTGGTCGATCCGAACGGCTGCGAGATCGCCTCCCTCGCCGGCCCCGCCGAGTGGGCGAGCCCGGACGGGGTGAAGCTGATTACGGCTGCGATAGGGAAGTAGGGGCGCAACCGAACCCGGCGACGATGCAGAGGGTTGAGGCGCCTCACTCCGCCTTGATGCCATGGGCGTCGATGAACTTCGTCCAGTTGGCGATCTCGCGGGCAAGCTTCGTCTGCAGCACCGGCGCCGGCGCGTAGGTCGGCTCGATGTCGATCTTGGCGAGGCGCTCGCGCAGTTGCGGCGTGGTGAGCGCCTTGGCGAACGCGGCACTCAGCTTGCCCTTCACGGCCTCGGGCATTCCGGCCGGGCCGAACAGTCCCCACCAGAAAGCGAGATCGACATCGGCTGTGGTGACGCCGCCCTCGCGCAGCGTCGGCAGCTCCGGAAGCACCGGCGAGCGCTCCGAGGAGGTGACGGCCAGGCCCTTGACCTGGCCCTGCGCGATCAGGCCGCGCGCCACCGGGATCGCCGACATGACGGCGTCGATGTGGCCGGCCGCGACGTCGGCGATTGCCTGGCCGCCCCCCTTGTAGGGCACGTGCACGGCGTCGATGCCGGCGCCGGCCATGAACACCGCGAACACCAGATGGGCGACGCTTCCGATGCCGGCGGAGCTGTAGTTCAGACGTGCCGGTGTGGCCTTCGCGAGTGCGATGAATTCGGGGAGCGTGTTCGCCTTGAGCTTCGTCGAAGTGACGAGCACGAGCGGCGCGTTGCCGACGAGGCATACGGGATCGAGCTGGCGGACCGGATCGAAATTGATGTGCTTGTAGAGCCCCTGGCTGATGGCGAGCGCGTTCTCCGCCATCAGCAGCGTGTAGCCGTCGGGTTCCGAAGTCGCGACATGGGTCCAGCCGATGAGGCCGTTGGCGCCCGGTCGATTTTCCACCACCACCGGCTGGCCGAGCGCGTCCTTGAGGTCGTTCGCAATCTGCCGCGACAACACGTCGGTCGCGCCGCCCGCCGAGAAAGCGACGATGAGGCGGATCGGCCGCTCGGGGAAGTTTTGCGCGAGCGCGAAGTTCACGGGCGCTACGAGAGCCGTGCCGATGAGAAGAACGAGCGCGAAGGCGATCCGGTGCAGGACAGACAACATGCGGCCTCCCGTTTGATGCAGCGTTTCATCGCGCTTGGGCGTCCTCAGATAACGTCATTCCGGGGCGTGGGCAAAGCCCGCGAACCCGGAATCCAGAAACCACGATGCCGCAGATTCCTGGATTCCGGGTTCCGGCCTGCGGCCGGCCCCAGAATGACGGGAGCTAATGAAAGTTGCGGCCCTTCGGCATTGCCGCACGGGCGGTCGGCGCGTCGGCATAGGCCTGCTCCACGCGCCGGAGCGCAGCGATGGCGGCGGGGGAGAGCCGGTGCTCGGGGATCGGGCGCCGGACCTCGTCGCAGTTCGCGAGCGCCTGGACGCAGCCGGTCTCCTCGGCGAGGCGCTTGAGCAGCGGGGTGAGATCGTCGAGCCGGTCGGCGACCACGTGGATGACGCCGTATTCGTTCTGCAGCTTGCCGGTGACGGCGACCAGTCGGGCGCCGAGCACGATCGGACGGAAGGTCTCGAACACCTGCGGCCACACGATGGTGTTGGCGACCGCGGTCTCGTCCTCCAGCGTCATGAAGATCACGCCGTTGGCGCTGCCGGGACGCTGGCGCACCAGCACGAGGCCGGCAACGGTGATGCGGCGGCCGGATTTGATCGCGGCGAGCGTCTCGTGGCGGACGATGCCGCGGCGCGCAAGCTCGTCACGCAGAAAGGCGACGGGATGCGCCTTGAGCGACAAATGGAGGTGCCGATAGTCCTCGACCACCTGCTCGCCGAGCAGCATCCGCGGCAGGTCGACGTCGGGCTCGAGCGCCGGCGAGGCGAAATGGGCGAACAGCGGCAGGTCGTCCTTGTCGCCGGCGCGCCTCAGCGCCCGCACCGCCCACAGAGCCTGCCGCCTGTCGAGGCCGAGCGAGCGAAACGCGTCGGCTGCGGCGAGCCGTTCCAGCGCTGAGGGCTTGAGGCCGGTGCGCAGCCAGAGGTCGCGAATCGAATCGAAGCCGGCACCGCGGCACTTCGCGATGGCCTCGCCGTCTTCCTTGGAAAATCCGCTGATCTGGCGGAAGCCGAGTCGCAGCGCATGGTCGGAACGCACATCGCCGGCCATTGCGGCATGGCGGGCATGCAGGCGGGGGGCGGCCGGCGCCGCCGGCTCCAGCGTGCTGTCCCAGTCGGAGTGGTTGATGTCGACCGGGCGGACCTCGACGCCGTGCTCCTGCGCGTCGCGCACGATCTGTGCCGGCGCGTAGAAGCCCATCGGCTGGCTGTTGAGCAAGGCAGCCGCGAACACGTCCGGGTACCGGCACTTCATCCATGCCGAGGCATAGACGAGGAGCGCGAAGCTGGCGGCATGGCTCTCGGGAAAGCCGTATTCGCCGAACCCTTCGATCTGGCGGAAGCAGCGCTCGGCGAAGTCGCGGGGATAGCCGCGACGCGCCATGCCTTCGACGAGCTTGTCGCGGAAATACTGGATGGTGCCGACCCGGCGGAACGTCGCCATGGCGCGGCGCAGCTTGTCGGCTTCGGCCGGCGTGAAGCCGGCGGCGACAATCGCGATGCGCATCGCCTGCTCCTGGAACAGCGGCACGCCTAAGGTCTTGCCGAGCACCTGCTGCAGTTCGTCCGCCTCGCCGTGATCGGGGGCGGGCGAGGGAAACACCACCTTTTCCACGCCCTGCCGCCGCCGCAGATAGGGATGCACCATGTCGCCCTGGATCGGGCCCGGCCGCACGATCGCGACCTCGATGACGAGGTCGTAGAAAGCCTTCGGCTGAAGGCGCGGCAGCATCGACATCTGCGCCCGGCTCTCGACCTGGAACACGCCGATCGAATCCGCGCGCGACAGCATATTGTAGACCGCGGGCTCCTCAGGCGGGATTGCGGCGAGGCAGAAGGGTCTTCCCCCTCCCCCTGGAAGGGGGAGGGTGGGGGTGGGGGTCGCGAGCGGCAGGGGCAGCGGATGCGGAGCGTCCGCGGACCCCCTCCCTAACCCTCCCCCTTTCAGGGGGAGGGGAACCGGCCCATCCCAACCAAACTTCGTCGGTCCACCGCTTGCATCGTTCGTCATCTCTCCCACGCTCGCGGCACTCTCCCCTCTCCCGCTTGCGGGGGAGGGTAGGGAGGGGGCTCTCTGAGATTTCACCCGCTCTGTGCAAGAGGAAAGGCCGTGTTCCCCCTCCCCCACCCTCCCCCGCAAGCGGGGGAGGAAGTTTGGCGTAATGCTTGTTCAGCAAATCGAAGCCGCGCTGCAGGCAGGTCAGCATGCCCAAGGCGAGGACGTCGATCTTGAGGATGCCGACGGCATCGAGATCATCCTTGTCCCATTCGACGCAGGTGCGCTTTTCCATCGCCGCGTTCTCGATCGGCACCACCTCGTCGAGCCGGCCCCGGGTGATGACGAAGCCGCCGACATGCTGGGAGAGATGGCGCGGAAAGCCGATCAGCTCGCGCGCGAGCGCCAGCACCCGGGCGAGCTGGGGGTCCGTCGGATCAAGCCCGACGCGACGCGCGTCCTTCTCCGACACCGCTTGCGTCGACCAGCCCCACAGCATGCCCGCGAGCGCGCCGACGGTATCTTCCGACAGCCCGAACGCCTTGCCGACCTCGCGGATGGCGCTGCGGGCGCGGTAGCAGATCACGGTCGCCGCGAGGCCGGCGCGATGGCGGCCGTAGCGGTCGTAGATGTACTGGATCACGATCTCGCGCCGCTCGTGCTCGAAATCGACGTCAATGTCCGGCGGCTCACCGCGGTCGGCGGAGACGAAGCGCTCGAACAGAAGATCGACGCGCGCGGGATCGACCTCGGTGACGCCGAGGCAGTAGCACACCGCGGAATTCGCCGCCGAGCCGCGGCCCTGGCAAAGGATGCCCTGCGTGCGGGCGAAACGGACGATGTCGTAAACGGTGAGGAAATAGGGCGCGTAACTGAGCGTGGCGATCAACGCGAATTCGTGGTCGAGGGCGATGCGCACCTTGTGCGGAATGCCGCCGGGATAGCGCCGGCGTGCGCCCTCCTCGGTTGCGGCGACGAGCGCCTCCTGGGGCGTCGCATAACCTTCGCGGGTCTCGTCGGGATACTCGTATTTGAGCTGGTCGAGTGAGAATTTGCAGCGTTCGAGCAAGTGCAGCGTTTCGTCGATCGCCTCCGGCGCGGCGCGAAACAGGCGCGCCATTTCCTCCGGCGTTTTGAGGTGACGTTCGGCATTGGCCTCGAGGCGCCGCCCCGCCGTGGCGAGCGTCACGTGCTCGCGGATCGAGGTCATGACGTCCTGCAGGGGACGCCGTTCGGGCGCGTGATAGAGCACGTCGCCGGTGGCGATGAGCGGCACGCGCGCCGCGCCGGCGAGTGCCACAAGGCGGGCGAGGCGCCGCGCATCGTCGCCGCGATAGCGCATGCTGGCGCCGAGCCAGACCTGCGTCGCTTCGCGCAAAGCCTGGAGGAGAGCGGTCAGCGGGTCTTCCCGTCCGGCGGTCGCGCGTTTCAAGCGCTCCGGCATGACGATGAGGTTGAGCCCCTCCGCATGGGCGAAGAGGTCGTCGCGGCGGATGAGGCATTGGCCCTTCTCGGCGCGGCGCTTGCCGAGGGTGAGGAGCCTGGTCAGCCGGCCCCATGCGGCGCGGCTTTCGGGATAGGCGAGAATGTCCGGCGTGCCGTCGCAGAACACGAGCCGGGTGCCGGGCGCGAACGGCAGGCCCGCTTCCTTGCCCGCCTGGTGGGCGCGCACCACGCCGGCCACCGAGTTGCGGTCGGCGACGCCGATGCCGGCGAGGCCGAGCGCCTTGCCCTGCATCACCAGCTCCTCTCCGTGGGAGGCCCCGCGCAGGAACGAGAAGTTGGTGGTGACGGCGAACTCGGCGTATCCGGCCACGAGTGTCACCCGAACAGGCCGTGGAGGAACCAGCGCGGCTGCGCGGTCTCGCGGCCGAACAGTCCCTCGCGGTAGAGCCAGGCACGCAGCCCGTCGCGACATTCGAGCCGGAAGTAATCGCGGGTCAGCGCCTGCCCGGTGTCATCGCGCCACCATTCCATGGCGATGCGCTCAGGACCCTCGGCGATGACGACCTCGTGCAGCACGCGGCGCCAGCGAAACCGCGCCGGCGGGCCGTCCGGCACCTCCGCCACCGCCTCGACCGGCTCCGGCCGCGCGAACAGACGGACCGGACGGGTGGGGCTGAAGCTGTCCTGTTCATCAGAGACGGCCGCTAACACCTCTCCCCGCGTGCGGGGAGAGGTCGGATCGCCAACGGGTCCGGCCTTTGGCCGGCCCGATGCCAGGCTCCGCGATCCGGGTGAGGGAGCGGTTTCACGAGTCTGAGCGTCAGAAAAAGATCTCGGCGGCTCAGACTCGTGGCACCGCCCCCTCACCCCGACCCTCTCCCCGCACGCGGAGAGAGGGAGCAGGAGCGCCGTGCCATATGACACCGCGCGCGACGCCGGCAACGCGGCGACGGCGAACTCCGGAATGTGCGTGTCCTGCGGCACCAGGCGGGTGATGCGGCGCGGTCCGAACCGCGCGCCGAGGCGGTCGATGAGGTGCCACAGCTCGGCATCGTCAGCGAGAACATCGCCGGCGAGCGCGGCCTGCACCGGCGCGCTGCGTTCGGTCACGAGGGCGGCGAGCCGCACCATGTCGTAGCCGAAGCCGGGATCGCAGGCGTCGCCGATGGCGGCGAGCCGGTCGGCGAACAGGCGGACGATGCGGGACGCCTCACGCAGCGGCGCGCCGGTCCCGACCTCGATCCGATAGACCTTGTTGTCGGTGCGAAACAGGACCGCCTGCAGGAGCCGCGCACCCTCCTCGCGGCGTTCCATCGCAGCGCCAAGCTGGGCCGCGAGTCTTGCGATGGTGCCGAGCACGTCGCGCTCGAGGCCGATCGGATCGGCGAAGCGCTGCTCCGCCACATAGGACGGCAGCGGCAGGCGCGGCGTGATCGGCTCGTCCTCGCGGCCGAGCGCCTGATCGATGCGGCGGACGAGGATTCCGAACCGCGCGGCGAGCGGCGCGCGCGGCAGGTCGAGAAGATCGCCGACCGTCTTGAGCCCGACCTCGGCGAGCGCCGCGACCGTCTCCGCCGCAAGCCGCAGCGCCGCCGTCGGCAGCGGCATGAGCGCCGCGCGCATCCGCTGCGGCGCGACCAGCCCGGCCTCGCCGTAATGCGCGACGGCCCAGGCGCAGCCGACGGTGTCGGCGACGGCGGCGCGGGCATGGAAACCCTGCGTCGCGAGGCGGGCCAGGAGGTCGCGGCCAAGTGCCGCTTCCCCGCCGAACAGGTGGGCGCAGCCGGTGATGTCGAGGATGAGGCCGTCGGGCAGGTCGAGGCCGACGAGCGGCGTGTAGCGGTCGCACCAGTCGGCGATGCTTTCGAGGGTCTGCCGGTCCGCCGCTTCGTCGGCGGGCGCGACGGCGAGACCGGGATGCATGGCGCGGGCATCGGCGAGCGGCATATTCGTCCGCAGGCCGAGACGCTGCGCCGCATCGCTCATGGCGACGATCCGCTGTGCGCTCTTGATCGCCTGGATGACGACGAGCGGCGCATCCGGCGCAGACTCGCCTGGCGCGCCGCACGCGTCCGAGGCGGACTCACCCGGTGCGGGCGAGCCGCTGCGGACAAGGCGATCGGTCGAGAGCCGCCGGAGCCACAGGGCGAGATAGCGCCGTGAGGGCGGGGACGAAGACGCGCTCATGATGATCCCATGACAAGCGCCACTGGCCCGTCGGGCCGTGACGGTTCTTGACGAGCGAAACGGCGAAGGTCGGTCGCGCGAGGCCGCCGAACCCATCGCGCTCGCCGCTCGACGACGCGACCTCCCAGCGCGTCATCGCCGCATTGGGCTCGCGGTTGGGCTGATGCCGCAGGAGGAGGCCGAGGCCGCCGCCGGCGCCCGCCGCGAGCGCGAGCCGCCGCGTCGCCGTAAGGTCGGCGTCGTTGCCCATGAGCTCGGTCACGACCGCGCCGGCCGCCCGGCACTGCAGCGCCTCCTCCATCGCCCACAGCGCATCGCGGGGACGTGGCACCTTCAGGACAACGAGGCGCGCGAGGGGAAGCCCCATCGCCACGAGCCCGGGCCCATAAAGCTCGCCCGTCTCGACGGCGGCGAAATCGGGCCGGATCCAGACCGCCTGTCCGCCCCGGCGGAGCGCCAGCACGGCAAGCGCCGCGGCGAACCCGGTCGCCGCGCCGCCATCGCGCGGTGCGGCGAGACCGATCTCATGGATTGCGCCGCAGTCGAGGCCGCCTTCGAGCGCCCGGTCGAGCGGCGCGAGCCCCAGCGCCAGCCGCGTTTCCCCCCCCATTTCGCCGCGCGGCGCGGCCGCGATATCGGCTACCGCGCGCCGCAGGGCACTCAGAGTGCCCTGCGGTTCCCCGGCGGACGATGCGACGGAAGACGATGCGACGGCAGACATGGACGCGCTCTACTTTTCATGCGGTGCCGTGGGTTCGTAACGCAGGGGAAACGTGGCCGGACAGGCATTGTTCCCTGTTTGTTCTATTGAACTCTCCCGCTCTCCCGATGTCAAGGCGCGATAGCCCACGTAGCCCGGATTGAACGGAAGTGAAATCCGGGGACTTCCTAGGCGTCGAACCGCCGCCCCGGATTTCGCGCGCCGCTCAATCCGGGCTACTGCCTGACTGTCCGCTGGGCAATCTAGAGTGATCATGTCTTGACGTTCGATCTGTCGATAAATGGAAATCAATCAACGATCGCAACAATCGCCGATCTCCGGCGCGCGCTTGCCCCGTTTGCCAACGCAGCGTTTCGCGAGATCTGGATCAATGTCCCAGACGGCCCCATGCTTTCGGCACTTTTCAACGGCACCACCGGATGCCTCATGTACCTGAGGGAAAGCGGCGACGCCGGATGCAGTTCGCGTAATCCCGCTTACCAAGGTGAACCGGACGCGGTACTGGAGTATCGACTCAACAACGGCCAAGTCGACGCTTATCCGAAAAGATGGGCTCTGTCAGAAGCCCTGGTCTTCAAAGCGTTTGAGCACTTCATGCTGTTTCGGGAACGACCGCCCTTCGTGCAATGGCACGATGACGGCCACCCAGCCAAAAGCTGATCCGACCTACTGCTTGTCGCTCACTTTGACCTTCGACAGCCGGCTGCGCACGTCTCGCGACACCCAGGCCGATTTCGCCACGGGCACGAACTCGGCGGTGCGGTGCACGTCGCCCGCGGCGCCCTGGAATACCTTGAGGCCGTCGGCGGTCGCGACAATGTCGCCCGGCTGCAGGGTCGGGTCCACCATCACGTTGACAGGTGTGAGCCCCGTCGCATTCTTGCCGTTGCAGGTGCAGCCCGGCACGAGGTTCGTGCGGTAGGCGAAGGCGTGCTCGGTGTCGCGGTAGCGCGCGCCCCGCTCATCGACGGCGGTATCGATCTCAGCCCCGCGGAAAATACCGGTCTTGGTCGCCGGGCACATGGCGCTGCACATCTGCACCGGCGTCGCACTGCCCGCCGACGCGACCGGGTAATAGCTCCCGTCGCACAGCCGCACGCAGTAGGTCTTCCCGTAGCTGAGAGGATCGGGCTTGATCTCGGGGGCGGGGGCCTGAAGGCCGAACAGGCCGAGAATGCCGTCGAACAGACCGGCGGCCTTCGCCCCCGACACAGAGCCGGCAACGATGAGAACGGCGACCGAGAGCACGCGGATCAGGCTTTGCATGCGCAGCGACCGGCACCCTGAAAGCGCGCACAACGGCAAAGCCAGCGAGCTATCCATCCGCGTCACGAACATCCCCCCGATCCGGAGCCCGGCAATCCCCGTTAGTCCGGGGATGCGCAACGCCGGTTCGATCGGAAGGCAAATAAAAGGCAGCCGGCGCTCGCGAATCATCTTGTCCCAAAACCAATAAAAGACTGTCATCGCCCGGCTTGATGACCGGGCGATCCAGTAACCACCAAGCTTGCGGCCATGCGCCAGGGAGGAAACGACATGCACCGGCGCACGCTTTTGGCCGGCGCGGCTGTCGCGGTGGGCCGCGCGCTGACACCGCCGCCCGCGGGTGCGCAGGCGCGCTACCCGGCGCGGACCATCACCTTCATCGTGCCGTCGCCGGCGGGCGGGGTCTATGATCTCAATGGCCGCCTGCTGGTCGATGCCGTGCGGGGAAAGCTCGGCACCATCGTCGTCGACAACCGCTCCGGTGGCACTGCCTGGATCGGCGTCCTCGCCGCGGCCAAGGCTGCGCCCGACGGCTACACGATCCTGCTCGCCGGCAGCGCAACCCACATCCTCCAGCCGGCGATGATGGCGGCGCCGCCCTACGATCCGGTCAAAGACTTCGCCCCGATCGCCACGCTCACCGCGTCGTGGACCTGCGTCGCCATCAACCCGGCGCTGCCGGTCCATAGCCTCGCCGAGCTGATCCGCTACGCCAAGGATCATCCGGGCAAGCTCACCACCGGCTTCCGCGGCATCGGCGATCCGACCCATCTCGCCGGCGAGCTGTTTCGCCGGCTTGGCGGAGGTCCCGCTGGTCCGCTCGACATCCTCGACGTGCCCTATCGCACGGTGCCGCAAGCGGTGAACGACCTCGTCAGCGGCAGTCTCCAGATGTCGATGCCGCACATCACCCGCAACGTCACCGAGCTTCACGAAGCCGGCAAGATCAGGCTTCTCGCGCTCAACGCGCCGAACCGCATCCCGCTCGCGCCCGATCTCCCGACCTCGCGCGAGGCCGGCCTCGACGGCATGATCGCCGGCACCGATTTTTATCTCTACGCGCCGGCGGGGACGCCGGTGCCGATCCTCGAGCTGTGGAACGGCGTCGTCGGCGACGCGCTCCGCGATCCCGTCTTCCGCGACAAGCTCGTCGCCACCGGCCTCGAGCCGATCTTCGCTGGCGATCTTGCGGCGACTGCGGCCTACATCGAGAAGGAGCGCGAACGCTGGACGCCCCTCGTCAAGGCGATGGGCATCAGGATCGAATAGCGCTCACGGCGTGTCGACCAGCGCGTGCGAGAGATAGATCGCGAGAAAGCAGCCGAGCATGACGAGCAGCAGCGCCAGCACGATGTCGAAGCGCGATCCTGCGCCGCGATGAACTTCCTCGCTGTCGATGCGCCGCTCGGTGACGATGAAGCGGACCGCGGAGATCGCGACCATCAGCGTGCCCATCCCGATCAGCGCGAGACCGGCGATGTTGCCGAGCCGCTGCCCCGGTGGCAGCAGCGTGCGGCCGACCAGCGACGGCGCCGCGATCTCGAGAAACAGATCGAACTTCTCGACGATGAAGCCGAAGGCCATCACAGCGATCGCGGTGCGGACCCAGGCGAGGAAGGTGCGTTCATTCGCGGCGTGATCGCTGAAATTCTTGATCATCGGCTCCCCGATCGGCAAGGAATGAGGCCTCGTTGTACGCCGTTTCGAGCCGCGACATGAAGCCTGCCAGGTGCAGAGTACGACCCGGCGGCGTAACTGCGGGTCGTTTGCCTCCATGAGCGTTGCGAACCCCATGATCACCAAGCTTGCGATCGCGGGCTACCGCTCGCTGCGCGACGTGCGGCTCCCGCTCGGCCCGCTCAACGTCGTGACCGGGGCGAACGGGAGCGGCAAATCGAGCCTCTATCGCGCGCTGCGTCTGCTCGCCGACATCGCCCAGGGGCGGATCATCCAGTCCCTCGCGGCGGAAGGCGGCCTGCACTCGACGCTGTGGGCCGGTCCGGAATCACTTTCGCGCGCGGTGAAACGGGGCGACCATCCGGTGCAGGGCACGGTGCGCAGGAACCCGATCAGCCTCAAGCTGGGATTTGCCGGACCGGACTACGGCTACGCCATCGATCTCGGATTGCCGGTGCTGGGGTCGCATCTCTTTGGGCGGGACCCCGAGATCAAGACCGAGAGCCAGTGGACCGGCGAGACCCTCGGCCGCGCCAATGCCTTTGCGGTGCGCAACGGGCCGTTGGTCCGCATCCGCGGCGATGCCGGCGAATGGCGGCAGGTCTTCACGAACCTCGCCCCGTTCGACAGCATGATGACCCATTGCAGCGATCCGCGCGAGGCGCCCGAGCTGTTGGCGCTGCGCGAGCGCATGCGCGACTGGCGCTTCTACGATCACTTTCGCACCGACCGCGAGGCGCCGGCGCGCCGGCCGCAGGTCGGCACTTACACTCCGGTGCTGGCGAGCGACGGGGCGGACCTTGCCGCGGCGATCGAGACAGTCCGCGAGATCGGCGGCCGGCAGGAGCTCGGCGCGGCAATTGCCGACGCGTTTCCCGGAGCGAGTGTCGACGTCGTCTCGACCGACGGTCTATTCGAGCTCGAGATGCACCAGAGTGGCCTGCTGCGGCCACTTCATGCGGCAGAGCTGTCCGACGGCACGCTGCGCTATCTCCTGCTCTGCGCGGCCCTCCTCACCCCGCGTCCACCGACCCTGATGATCCTCAACGAGCCCGAGACGAGCCTCCACCCGGATTTGCTGGCACCGCTCGCTCGTCTCATCGCCCAGGCGGCGACGCGATCGCAACTCGTCGTCGTCACCCACGCGGCGACACTGGTCGACGAGCTCGTCCGGTCGGGCGCGCAACGAATCGTGCTCGAGAAAAAGCTCGGCGAGACGATCAACGCCGATGAAGAGCGCCCGTCCTGGACCTGGCCGTCACGCTGATCTCGGTCCGCTTTGCAAACCGGAGACCGGGTAACCCTACTTCACCGCGAGCAGTGCGGCGGCCTGCTTCGCGACATCGGGCGGCGTCTTGTAGATGTCGGCGACGAGCTTTTGCAGCTCTTCGCCGGAGACCGGATTGACCTCGAGCTGGGCCTTCTCGGCGTCGGCAATGAAGGCGGGGTCCTTCATCGTCTCGTTGAAGGCGGTGCGCAGCGCGGCGGCGCGCTCGGCCGGGATGCCGGGCGGCGCGAGGAACGGCCGGCCCATCACCTGACGGGCGAAGATCAGCCGGAGGATCTGGCGCTGCGCATCGCTGGTAGCGAGGTCGGTGACGAGCGGCACGTCGGGCAGCTCCGGATGCTTCTGCAGCGCGAGTTGCACCAGGATGTTGAGCTTCTTCTCGGCGATCCAGGCGCCGTGGGTCGCCTTCACGCTCGACCACGACCAGCCGCAGCGGCCCTGCAATTCGCCGCGCTCCATGGCGAGGACGATGTCGTTGCCGCCGGGATAGCCGCTGACGATCTTCATCTTGGTGCCGAGCACGCCGTTGACGACGCGCGGAAACTGGTCGGTGTCGGCGCTGGCGCCGGTGCCACCCACCGTCATCTCGTGGCTCTTGAGATCGGCGAATTTGGTCACCCCGGCACGGTCGCCATAGGCCACGCAGACGCTGACCTCGTGATTGCCGCTGCCGATCCACGTGAACTTCGGCCCGTCGAACTGCGCCCCCTGCTGGCTGAGCAGCGGGTCGAAGCCGGTGCCGCGGCCGATGATGCCGAACACCGAGCCGTCCTTGGGCGCGACGCGGTAGAGCCAGTTGGCGAGCCGCAGGCTGCCGGCGCCCTCCATGTTCTTGACGATGACGGTCGGGTTGCCGGGGATGTGCGCGCCGATGTGCCGGGCAAGCACCCGGGCATAGAGGTCGTAGCCTCCACCGACGCTGTAGCCGACATAGAGGTCGACGGTCTTGCCCTTGTAGAAATCGGCCGGGCTCTGCGCGTGGGCAACGGCCGTCGCCGCCGCCCAACCTGCCACGACCGCCGCGATGCGGACGAAAGCGCGCTTCATCATCTCGGTTCCTCCCGACCGCCGGCTGTCCCGCGGCGTTCGCGTCAAGGTAGCCCATTTCCCGTCCCGATGGCATCCCGGCCGTTCGCCGCGCACCGCCGTCGCGATTCCGCCACGGTGTGAGCGGACTTTGACGACGGGGATGGTGCGGGCTTCCGGGGGTAGCGTGAGCGAGCACGCGCGCGCACCCATTGGGCAGGGGCGACAGGCAACGATGTTCAAGCTCCCGGTCAAGTGCTTTGCCGCGGCGTGGCTTGCATTCCTGCTCGCCGGCGTCTTAGCGGGCAGTGCGCTTGCGGCCGATGCCGGACACAAGGTCGTGGTCGCGGCCTTCGGCCTGTGGGCCGATCAGAGCGTGTTCGAGAGCGAGGCGAAAGGCGCGGCCGACATCGTCGCCAAACGCTTCGGCGGCACCGACGTGGTCGTGCGCGCCAACAGCCGGTGGGAGACCCAGGCGACCAACGAGACGGTCGCCTCGACCCTCGATGCCGTCGCCAAGACCATGGACGCCGAGAACGACATCCTGGTGGTGATCCTCACTACCCATGGCTCGCCCAAAGGTCTCGCCGTGAAGAGCGGTTTCACCAACGAAACCCTGTCGCCCTGGCTGCTCCAGGCGACGCTGCGTTACACCGGCGTCCGGCACACCGTTGTCATTGTGTCCGCCTGCTACTCGGGAATCTTCATTCCTCTTGCCGGCCCGGATACGCTGGTGATCACCGCAGCCGATGCGACGCACCCTTCGTTCGGGTGCCAGGACGGCGCCGAATGGACCTATTTCGGCGACGCCTTCTTCAACAACGCGCTGCGCCGCGCGAAGGGCCTGCGCGATGCCTTCAACATCGCCAGCAAGCTCGTACGCAAGCGCGAGCTCAGCGAGGGGTTCGAGCCCTCGAACCCGCAGATCGCAGGCGGGCAGAATATCGATCGGCTCCTCGTCGCCACGGTGCCGGTGCCGATCCCCGCGCCCGCTCCCGCGGCGGCCCGGCGGTCGGGCGACAAGCGCCCGGTGGCGGCGGCGGGCGGCCCGCGAAGCTGAGCGCTTTCTCGTCCTGTCACATTCGTCATTCCGGGGCCGCCGCAGGCGGAACCCGAAATCCAGCCCGCTTCGAGTAGAGACACCTCAGCGCTGGATTCCGGGTTCACCGCTGCGCGGTGCCCCGGAATGGCGAGATGAGGGTGGCTGCCGACTGCGAATTTTTCGGCTATGTGTCGGGTCCCCCATCGGGAGTGCGACACAAATGAAATTTCATTCCCTGCGCTTCGGTCTGGCTGCGACCGGTCTCGCCACGGTCTTCCTCGGCTCCGCTATCGCTCCCGCTGCGGCGCAGGCGCCTCGTCCGATTGTTGCAGTGCTGCCGCTTGCGAACTCCTCGGGCGATGCCTCTCAGGATTTCTTCGCCGGTGGCCTGACCGACGAGATCGCCGTCGCCCTGACCGGCGTCGCCGGTCTCGACGTGGTGGCGCGGTCTTCCGCGTTCCTCGTCAAGGCCGACGACCTCAAGGGGATCGGCGAGAAGCTTCGCGCGCGCTATCTTGTGCAAGGTGCGGCCCGGCTCGGCGAGGGCCGGGTGCGGCTCACCATGCGCCTCGTTCAGGCTGCCGACGGCGTCCAGCTGTGGTCGCAGGATTTCGACGTCGACCGCGGCGACATCTTCGACCTCGAGGAGGATATCGCCGGCTCGATCGCCACCGCGCTGAAGGTGCCGGCGAGCCCCTCCGAGGCGCTGGTGCGCAACCGCACCGGCGATTTCGAGGCCTATCTCGATTTCCTGCGCGCCAAAGTCGCCGCGCGGCCGCGCGGCGCGAAGCCGCTCGCCGATGCCGCCGTGCTGCTCGAAAAGGTCGTCGCGCGCGAACCGGACTTTGCGCCGGCCGCCGCGCTTCTCGCTTACAGCTACGCGCTCACCCCACTGTTCGCGCCGTCGCTGCGCAGTGGCCTGCCCCAGGAGGAACGCAAGATCGTCGAGGCGACGATTCCGAAGAGCGATGCGCTGGCGCGGCGCGCGACGCGCCTCGATCCGAAGAGCGCCGAAGCCTTCGTCGCGCTCGGCTACGCCAACATGGTGCAGCGGCACATGGCGGATGCCGAGGACGCGTTCCGCAAAGCGATCGCGCTCAATCCGAACCAGGCCGACGGACTGCACGGCCTGAGCCAGCTTCTCGCCGCGCTGGGCCGCATCGACGAGTCGCTCACCATGCGCGAGCATCTGCAGGCGGGCGAGCAGTTCATCACCAACTACACGGCGGATACCGCGGAGATATTCTGGCTCGCCGGTGACACCGCGAAGGCCGTCGCCATGCTCCAACCGTTCCGGCCCGGCCGCACGCTGGAGCTCGCGCTGGTGCTCGCTTCGGCGGGTCGTTACCAGGAAGCCGCGGCGGCGCTGCGCGAAATGCCGGCGTCGAACTATCCCGCCGGGATGCTGGAGGCGGCGGCGAAGATTCTCGACGCCGCGCCGGCGAAGGCCGCGGACCCGCCGGCGTTGCCGCGGATCGGCAATCTGAGCTTCGCCTACATGCATGTCGGCGCACCGGAGCGCGTCCTCGAATTCTACGAGGACGAGATCGCCGGCGATTACTTCCAGCCGATCTCGTCGACCTGGTTCTGGCATCCGACCTACGCCGCGGTGCGCAAGACCGAGCGCTTCAAGAAGGTCGCGCAGGGACTCGGCCTCGTCACCTATTGGCGCGCGCGCGGCTGGCCGGTGCAATGCCACGCGGTGGGCAGCAACGATTTTGCGTGTGAGTGAGCGGCGGCCAAATTGCATGAGCGTCGTTCAAATGAGGTCGTTAAAAGTGAGCGTCATGGCCGGGCTTGTCCCGGCCACCTCGCTTAACTTCGCACGGCCGTGCCGCATGATCGGGGTCGCCGGGACAAGTCCGGCGATGACGCGCAAGGGGGGAGAGCACGTGATCTGTATCGACTACGCACTCAGCGTCCCTATCTTACACCTCACTTCGCGCCCCGTGCCACGTAGCTCTTGCTGTATCCGTTGCGGCCGTTGGTGACCGTGAACTTGCCGTCCGGCGCGACCGAGGCCTTGATCTCGCTGCCCTTGCACTCGGCGGTGTCCTCGAGGTTCGCGATCATGTCGGGCGTGGTGTTGTGGGCGGGGTCCTTGTCGACGAGCGACAGGTGGCCCTGCCAGATACCTTCGAGGCCGGCGAGCTTCGCCATGCGCAGGTATGAGTTCCTCTCGTAGGGCGCGGCCTGCGGATCGGCGATCGGCTTCGCGCGGGCGTCCGACTGGCCGAGGCCCTTGTGCGGGCCGTTGTTGACCACGATCACCTGCGGCTTGATGGCGCCGAGGAACGGCGGCGAGCCGGCATCGTCGAGCCCGCCATGGCGGCTCGTCTGGTAGAGCGTGACCTCGCCGACCTTGTTGATCGGGCAGGCGAGTTGCATGTCCATATACCAGTCGAGGTCGACGAGATTGAGGTAGGTGAACTTGTTGTAGGTGACGAGCAGCCCGACGGTGCGCAGGTTTTCCGGCGCCGCCGCCGCCATCCGCGCGGCGTTGGCGCACAGCGGATTGGGGCCGCCGCCGTTCACGGCCTCGGGGAGCAGCTTCAAGTCCGAGGAAACGACGAGGGCGTCGAAGCCTTTGATCGGAATCTTGTCGCCGGGCTTGACGATGGTGCGCTTGGCGCCCGCCACCGCCTTGTAGCCGTCGAGGCGTGCCTGGTTCTCCGGCTCGACGCCGTCGCCGTGGTCGAAGAAACGGCCGATCGGGATCATTTTGGCGAGCGCCGCGAGGCCTCCGACGTGGTCAGCGTGCCAATGGCTGATCACGACATAGTCGATTTGCTTGAGCCCGGCATGCTGGACCGCCGCGGCGATGCGCTTGGCATCGCGGTCGCCGACCTCATAGCCGGTGTCGATCAGGAGCGACTCGCCTGATGGCGAGACGAGGAGCGTCGCGGCGCCACCCTCGGTGTCGATGAAGGTGATGTCGAGTTTTCCGGTCTGCTGTGCGGACGCCGGGCCGGAGACAGCGAGCGCCGTCGTGACGACGGCAGCGGCAACCGCATATGTTCGCTTCATGATCGTTCCTCCTCTGCGTGGCCGGGGCCGTTGGACAGCGCTCCCTCGAGAGTTTTGCGCAGGGCCTTATTCCGAAAAGATTGCAACTTTTCGGACGCGTGCACCAGTGGAGATGACGGACGTCAGCGAGATTTGGCGGCGTGATGGATCGCCGCGCGAATGCGGACATAGGTCGCGCAGCGACAGAGATTTGTCATCACCCGGTCGATATCCGCATCGGTCGGATGCGGGTGCTCGGCGAGGAGGTGTGCCGCGGCCATGATCATTCCGGACTGGCAATAGCCGCATTGGGGAACATCGAGCGCGGTCCAGGCCCTCTGGACCGGATGATCATTGTTTTGCGACAGGCCTTCGATGGTCGTGACGCGCTTGCCCGCCGCCAGAGCGACCGGCGTGATGCATGTCCGGGTCGGCGCGTCGTCGATATGCATCGTGCAGGCTCCGCACGCCCCGACGCCGCAGCCGAACTTGCTTCCGGTGAGACCGAGATGCTCGCGGACGACCCACAGCAAGGGAACATCATCCGGCCCGTCGAACTCGGCGGGCTTCCCGTTGACGATGAATTTCACCGGCATGTCCGCCTCTCAGCTCTCGTCGCTCATTGCGGCGCGCTCACCGCTTGGAAAGCCTCGTCCGGGAACGGCATCACGTCGAGACGCCGCCCGGCGGCGTACAGCAGGGCCTGCGCAATCGCGGGAGCCAACGGCGCAAGGACCACTTCGCCCGCACCCTGTGGCGGCCGATCGCTGGGCTGAATGAGAGGAACGATCTCGGGCATCTCGTCGATGCCGAGCAGCGGATAGTCGAAGAAATTGCTCTGGTCGGTCCCGCCGTTCGAGAACGTGATCGCGCTCTTGAGCGCCGTCGTCATCGCGAAGCCGATGCCGCCCTCGATCTGGGCTCGCAGTGTGTTCGGGTTCACGGCGAGGCCTGCATCGACGGCGCAGAATAAGCGCTTCACCGCCCACCGGTCGCCGGCGCGCCGCAACTCGACGACCTCCGCGACGTAGGTCTTGAACCGGCTTCCGCGGCCGACGTAGCAATTATACGCGATGCCGCGGAAGGTGTCGGGAGGCGGCGCCGTGTGCCAGTCGGACGCCTGGGCGACGGCGTCGAGCACCCGCATCGCCAGCGGTTCGGCGGACAAGCAGATTGCGCCTGTAGCTGTACTGATCGATCTTCGCATGATATGCGAGGGTGGAGATCAGGCTCTCCCAGAAGAAGACCGCGGCGGTCGAGCCGACCGACCGCATGAAGTACACCGGGACCGGCAGCGGCGTGTCGACGGTCTCGACCAGAAAATGCGGCAGCCGGTAGCTCTGATTGTAGATGCCGTCGACCATGCTCTCGTCCCAGGCGCCGTGCGGCGTCTGGTCGAGCCAACTCGGCCGCGTCGCGGCGAACAGCGACTGGCCGGCGACGCGTGCCTGGATCGCGAGCGGATAGCCGTGCGCGTCGAGGACCGCGCGAAGGAGACCGGCGGCGTTCGGCCGGTAAACGTCGTGCTGCATGTCCTCTTCGCGCGAGCGAATGAGCTTGACGGGACGGCCAACGGCCTTCGCGGCGTGAACGGCTTGCACCACGAAATCCGGAACGATCTTGCGTCCGAAGCTCCCGCCGAGAAACGTGACGTGCACCGCGACGTCGTCGACGCGGCAGCCGACCGCTTCGGCGACCGCCTCCTGGCACGCCGTGACCGACTGGATGGGTCCCCAGACTTCGACCTTGCCGTCCCGATAGCTTGCCGTCGCGTTCACCGGCTCGTGCGGAGCGTGCGCGATGTGCGGCAGCTTGAATCGTCGCTCGATGACCGTGGAGGCCGAACGCTTCAGGATTTCTCTCGGTTCGCCTTTCTCCAGGGCGACGACGCCGTGGTCGGAATCGAGCGCGGCATCGAGCATCGCATCGATCTTTGCGGTCGAGAGATCGCCGTGCTCGCCGCCGTCGAAGGCGACGTCGAGAGCGTCGATCGCGCGCTTGGCCTGCCAAAAATAATCGGCGACGACGCAGACCGCGTTCTCACGCGGGGACGCGTGGGGACCGCGGGCGTCCGCGTCCTCCGCGATGCTCGCCGGCAGCTTTACCACCGCGTGCACGCCGGGCATCTTGAGAATGTCGGCTTCGTTCTTGATCCCGATCACCCGCCCGGTGAAGGACGGCGCTATCTTGATCGCGGCGTTGAGCATGCCGGGGACGACGACGTCGATTCCGTAAACGGCGCTGCCGTTCGACTTCGCCGGCGTATCGAGCCGTGCAATCGGCTTGCCGATCAGACGAAACTGGTCGCGGCTCTTGAGCGGGGGTGCCTTACTCAGCGGAAGCTTTGCCGCATCGCCTGCGAGTTCGCCGTATGAGAGCTTGACGCCGCGCCTGTTGATGACGAAACCCTTCTCGGTGCGGCATTCCGCGGCGTCGATGCGCCATTTCCGGGCGGCGGCGCGGATCAACACGTCACGCGCGGCGGCGCCTGCCATGCGCAGCCGGCTGTAAAGCGCGGTCGTCGACATCGAGGCGCCTTCCTTCTGCGCCGGCGGCTCCTGGCGAAACGCGATTTTGTAGGCGGGCTTGCCGGTGACGAATCGAACTTCGACATGCGCCCAATCCGCATCGAGTTCGTCGGCGAGGATCTGAGGCAGTGCGGTGTACGAGCCCTGTCCAACCTCAGGCTGCGAGAGCCCGAGCGTGATCTGTCCGCTCGCCGCGATCACGATCCAGTCGGTGATCTCGACCCCCGCTCCGTCGCGGCGCCTGGCCGCGCGGGCGGGCTTCGACGCGATGGGAATGCACAGGGACGCACTCGCGAGCGAGGCTCCGATGAGCACGAAACGGCGCGAAACGCAGGGCATTTGCGATGGTTCCGGCCTCTTGCCGGTTGAAGACGAAATGTATTCTCAGAAGCGCAGGTTCAGGCAAACGTCCCGAATACTACGGTGCCTGCATTGACGAACTTTTAATGAGAACGGCAGGCGCTCCCTTTCCTGAGGTTCGATTAGGCTCCGCCGGCAAAGCGCGTAGCTGCGTCGAGCGGTAGCGAAATCCGGGCGCCGCTTTGCGATACTTTCGAGGCGCCCCTCCGGGTTTCGCTGTGCTCCACCCGGGCTACGGCTTCTGCTACTCCGCCGCCTGCGTTTCGCCGGCGAGGTCGCGCGTCATCGCTTCGCGCATCAGGTACTTCTGGATCTTGCCGGTCACCGTCATCGGAAACTCGTTCACGAAGCGGATGTGGCGCGGCACCTTGAAGTGGGCGATCTGGTCCCGGCAGAAGGCGCGCACGTCTTCCGCGGTCATCGTCTCGCCGTCGCGCACCCTGATCCAGGCGCAGATTTCCTCGCCGTATTTCGGGTCGGGGACGCCGAACACCTGCACGTCGAAAATCTTCGGGTGCTTGTAGAGAAACTCCTCGACCTCGCGCGGATAGACGTTCTCGCCGCCGCGGATCACCATGTCCTTGATGCGGCCGACGATGGCGCAATAGCCCTCGGCATCGATGGTGGCGAGGTCGCCGGTGTGCATCCATCCGGCGCGGTCGATCGCCTGGGTCGTGCGCTCGTCGTCCTCCCAGTAGCCGAGCATCACCGCATAGCCGCGGGTGCACAATTCGCCGGGCGTACCGACCGGGACGATGCGGCCCTCGGCATCGATCACTTTCGCTTCGAGATGCGGATGGATGGTGCCGACGGTGGAGACGCGGCGCTCGATCGGCGCCTCGATCGTCGTCTGGAAAGACACAGGGCTCGTCTCGGTCATGCCGTAGCCGATGGTGATCTCGGAGAGATGCATCAGGCTCATCGCCCGGCGCATCACCTCGATCGGGCACGGCGAGCCCGCCATCATGCCGGTGCGCAGGGAGGTGAGATCGAACTTCTCGAAGTCCGGGTGCGCCATCTCGGCGATGAACATGGTGGGCACGCCGTAGAGCGAGGTGCAGCGCTCCGCCGCGACGGTCTCGAGCACCGCGAGCGGATCGAAGCCTTCGCCCGGAAAAACCATCGCGGTGGCGTGGGAAATGCAGGCCATCACGCCGATGGAATTGCCGAAGCAGTGATAGAGCGGCACGGGGATGCACAGCCGATCCTCGGCGGTGTAGCGCATGGTCGCGCCGCAGACGTAGCCGTTGTTGAGGAGGTTGTGGTGGGTCAGCGTCGCCCCCTTCGGCGCGCCGGTGGTGCCCGAGGTGAACTGGATGTTGACGGGATCGTCGAACTGCACGGTATCGGCGAGCGCGATCAGCCGCGTCTTCTCCTCGGCACCGCCGCGCGTCATCACGTCGGCGAAAGCGAAGCTGCCGGGCAAGCTCAGCGCGCCGATCTGGACGATCGAGCGAAGCGCCGGGACGCGGGCCGCCTCGAGCCGGCCGGGTGAACAGCGCTCGAGCTCCGGCAGGAGGTCCAACAGCATGCCGGCATAGTCGCTGGTCTTGAAGGCCGTCGCGGTGACGAGCGCGGCGCAGCCCGCCTTGTTGAGCGCATAGTCGAGCTCGTGCAGGCGGTAGGCCGGGTTGATGCACACGAGCACCATCCCGGCGCGGGCGGTGGCGAGCTGGGTGAGCACCCATTCGACATTGTTGGGCGACCAAATTCCGACGCGGTCGCCCGGCGCGAGGCCGAGCGCCAAAAGCCCGGCGGCGAGCTTGTCGACCTCGGCATCGAGCTCGCGCCAGGTCAGCCGCACGCGCTGCTGGCGCACCACCAACGCCAGTCGGTCCGGGAAACGCGCGGCCGTCTGCTCCAGCTGTTGACCGATGGTGTTGCCGATAAGCGGAACGTCGCTCGTGCCGCTGACGTAGCTCATGGTGGCCATGGTGTCCTCCCGTGATCCGTATCCGGATCGTCCACCGACCGTTTGGGCCACGATCGCCAATTAGGCCCGGATTGGCAATGAGATGGTAGGGGGCGACCGCCTTGCGGATAACGAAAATGGCGCGGATCACGACAGCGTCGGGCTGCGCGCCAACTCGTTGTGCAAGCGCTGGACGACGAGGTGCATCAGGCGAAAGCCGAATTCGGGGTTCTGGTAGTACAGCTCCTTGAACCGGTCGTAGTCGATCACCGCCGTCTGCACCTCGGTCTTGCAGCGGACGGTGCGGGTGCGCCGGCCGTCCGGCGTGAACAGCCCGATCTCGCCGAGCAGCGTGCCTTTGCCGAGCGTGCGGTTCATGTCGACCACCTCGACCTCGCCGGAGACGATGTAATAGGCGGCGGTGGCATAGTCGCCGCGCGCCATCAGAATGTCGCCGGCCTTGAATTTCTGCGGCCTCGTGTACGGCAACAGCCACTCGACGTTCATATCGCCCTTGATGGCGTCGTCGGTCTCCTTGATCAGGCCGTACATCGCGTGCAGGCGCCAGCCGTTGATCGGCAGCATGACGGCGTTGAGCAGCACGGTCGGATAGGTGCCGTGCATGGCGCTGTAGATCATGGCGAGGAAGTTCGCGACCAGCGCCGCGATGCGCAGCGGAATGATGGTCTTCGACTGGGCCGCGTAAAGGCCGGCGGCCGCCGCGGCGAGGCCGATGAGCTCGGTGTATTGAAAGTGCATCGCGCGGTGATCCTTGTCGTGAGCACGACTGCAGACGCATCGAGCTTATTCCCGCGCCGTCGCCCGGGCAAAATCGGTGCCCCCTCGCGGCGGTTGCCAGCGGCCGGCGGGAATCTTCCAATGCTTCGTTTCGTCGCGCCGGCCGGGACGGCGGCAGCGACGAAGCTTGACGCTGTCGCCCGGTTGCGGTGTAAATTCCAACCGCGGGCGACGGCCAGCCGTCGCTTGAAAACCGCGAAATATCAAGCCGCTGGCAGGGGCCACCGGCACGGCCCGCACATCTCGGACGCGGCCAGCGGCGAGGAAACTCCGGAATGCCGGTCGACATGGCATCGGCGGCAGCGCACGCCTTTTGGCTTCTGGTCGAGCCCGCGCGCCTGATGGTGCTCGTGATCGGCGTCCTGATCGGGCTGGCGATCGGCGTGCTGCCTGGGCTCAACGGCATCGTCGGCATGGCGATGCTGATCCCGTTCACCTACGGAATGGATCAGCACACCGCGATGGCGCTGCTCCTCGGCATGGCCGCGGTGATCACCTCGTCGGATTTCATCAGCGCGGTGCTGTTCGGGGTGCCCGGCCATGTCGGCGCCGCCGCGACCGTGATCGACGGCCACGCCATGGCGCGCAAGGGCGAGGCGGGCCGTGCCTTCGGCGCGGGCTTTGCGTCCTCGCTCGCTGGCGGCCTCGTCGGCGCGATCGCGCTCGCGCTCTCGATCCCGGTGCTGCGCCCGGTGCTGCTCTCGATCGGCTCGCCGGAGCTTCTGGCGTTCACGCTGTTCGGCCTCTCCATGGTGGCGACCCTGTCGGGGCGCGCGCCGCTCAAGGGGCTCACCGCGGCGGCCCTCGGGCTGATGGTGTCGATGATCGGCTCGCGCTCGGAAAGCGGCACGCTGCGCTGGACCTTCGACACGCTCTATCTCTATGACGGCGTGCCGCTGGTGCCGGCGACGCTCGGCCTGTTCGCGATGCCGGAGCTGTGCGAGCTCGCGGTCGCGCGCAAGAAGATCGCCGGCGACCATGCCGGCAACATCGACCTGTCGAGCCAGTGGGAGGGGGTGCGCGACGTCGGCCGCCACTGGTGGCTGGTCCTGCGCTGCGGCATCCTCGGCACCGGCCTCGGCGCCATTCCCGGCATCGGCTCGGCGGTGATCGACTGGATCGCCTACGGCTACGCGCAGCGCACCGAGAAAAATCCGGAGACCTTCGGCACCGGCGACGTGCGCGGCGTGATCGCGCCGGAAAGCTCCAACAACGCCAAGGAAGGCGGCCACCTCGTCCCGACCATCGCCTTCGGCGTGCCGGCCGGCGCGTCGATGGCGATTTTGCTCGGCGCCTTCCTGATGCACGGGCTCACGCCGGGCCCGGAGATGCTCACCAAGAACCTCGACGTCACCTACACGATCGTGTGGAGCCTGACGCTCGCTCATGTCATCGGCGCGCTGATCTGCCTCTCCGGCAGCCGCTGGCTCGCCAAGATCTCCACGGTGCGGCCGGAAATTTTGCTGCCGATCGTGCTGTCGCTGGTGTTCGTTGCCGCCTTCGAAGGAACCCACGACTGGGGCGACCTCTACACGCTGATGATCTTCGGCGTAGTCGGCTGGCTCATGAAGCGGCTCGGATGGCCGCGCCCGCCGATGGTGCTCGGTCTCGTCATCGGCGGCATTTTCGAGCGCTATCTCTACATCTCGACCTCGCTCTACGGCATCGGCTGGCTGTGGCGCCCGGTGGTTCTCGTCATCCTCGCCCTGGTCGCCTGGGCGCTGTTCCGTCCGTTCGCCGAGATCGTGCGCAGTGTGGTCCGCGAGTTGCGCCAGGTCGGCCAGCACAAGCTGCGCTTTTCCGCCTCGGCGGCGTTCACCGTGGCCATCATCGCCTTCATCATCACCGCGATCATGCTGTCGTCGGACTGGCCGGCGGCGGCGAAGCCGGTGCCGCTCACCGCCTGTTACATGGCGCTCGTCTTCGCGAGCCTCAACCTCGTCAACGAGCTCTTCGGCAAGGAGCAGGTCACCGTCGCCGGCGTCGATGGCGGCGTCGCGACCGGCGCCCATGCGCCCACCGACTACGGCATGCCGGATTCGGCGGTGCGCCGCGGCGCCGTGATCTATTTCCTCTGGCTCGGCGGCCTCATGGGCCTCGTCGCGCTGATCGGGTTCATTCCCGCGATCTTCGTGTTCATCCTCGTCTACATGCACTTCGGCTTCAAGGAGCCGGCGCTGCACGCGGCGATCTACGCGTTTGCCACCGCGTTCCTGTGCTGGGGCCTGTTCCATAAGCTGCTCGCGGTGGCGTGGCCGCAATCCCTCCTCGGCGACCTCTTTCCCGCGCTGCGCGCGTCACTCGGCTTCATCTGACGGAGAGAAGAAAATGACCGGGCTTTACGAACAGACACCGGGCCAGGGGCACAACCGTCCCCCCGTCGAGGACAAGGAGGGCAAGTGGGAGCGCTGGTCGAAGAAGCGCGTGTTCGTGCGCGAGCTCGCCGGCACGTACAGCGACGTCTACAAATCGCTGCTCGATCAGCCGCGCATCTATTCGTCGCGCAATCATCCCTGGAAGGGCGGTCCGGCGCTCTACGGCAAGCACGTGGTGAGCCCGCAGGCAGCGAACGTCGTGCAGTCGATCGAGACCCACATCGAATGCTACGCGCCGGGCGCCTACGGGCAGAAGCACGGCCATCTCAACAGCGCGGTGTTCTTCGTGCTCAAGGGCCGCGGCCACGACATCCATGACGGCCGTCGCATCGAATGGAAAGCCGGTGACATCATGATCGTCGAGTGCGGCTGCGTGCATCAGCATTTCAACGACGACCCCGACAACGAGGCGATCCTCCTCGTGTTCAAGGCGAAGCCGCTGTTCCTGTTCATGCACCTCCTGTTCCAGAAGATCGTGTCTTATCCGCCGAACGAGGCCACGCCCGGCCACGAGGATTTCCGCCCGCCGAAGGATCTCTAGCGGCCCTGCTCCCTCTCCCGCTTGCGGGGGAGGGTCGGGGAGGGGGCCGCGGCGGTGCGGCAACTCCGAAGCGCGGGAAGAAAATTCCGCAAGAGCGGACAGGTATCAGGAGTTTCGCTAATGCCCATTCTCGATGAACGCGACTTCGCCCATGTCGGCGTGAGCGACGGCAGCACGATCCGCGCCGATGACGTCAAGGCGTCGGAGGCGTTCCGCAAAGCCTACGACACGCTGCCCAATGTGGTGACGGCGGATGAGATGCCGTTCGAACGCTCGGCCGACGGCCTCATCAAGCATCTCGTCCATCACAAGATGAACACGCGCGAGCGCTGCGTCGAAGCCTATATGCAGTTCCTCAAGCCCGGCGAACGCTCGGGCAAGCATCGTCACATGTGGGAGGAGGTGCTGTTCGTGGTCGAGGGCGAGGGCTACGACCTGCACTGGGACCTCAAGTTCGACTGCATCGACGCCTTCGAATGGGAGTGGTCGCCGGAGCCGCGCAAGTTCGAATGGCAGCGCGGCGATTTCATCTACGTGCCGCCCTTCACCATCCACCAGCATTTCAACCCGCCCGATGCGACGTCCGAAGCACGGCTGATCGTGATCTCGAACCGCATCGTCAAGGAGATGGGCTTCGACTGGTTCGACCAGATCGAAAACGCGCCGGGGTTTTGAATTACGGCAGGCGCAGTCCGGATTTAGCTCTTGTCTTTTGAATCCGGGGCCGACCACTCCGCGTTGCAAATTGCACCTTCCCTCGGCTCTCCGCGCCCGCAACATTCGAGCGGAGTTGTGCGCTTGCCGAGCCATGCTCCGACCGCATAGCGTCATCGAAAGGCTCCACATGAGCCGCATTTCAGCCGGGCGATTGATCTAGCCTGATTCTGCGTTACCGCCCGGCCACTGCGACCTGACGTTGTATTGCGCTTGAATCGGGCGGTATGCTTGAGCTCTGCTGGGGGGCGAGCCGATGGGAATGTGGTTGCTTTCGTTCAAGAATACCGGCGCCGCGATCATCGAGGCGGAATCGATGACGCATGCGCGGCTGCTCGTCGCGGTGAAGGGGCTCGTTCGCGCGTCGCATTTTGTCGAAGGCTGCCAGATCGATCCCGAGTATATCCCGCTCATCCCAGGCGAAGCGATCGGACGCAGGCTGTCCGCCGACGAGGCGCGCGATCTGCTCATGCTGCTCAAGCGCCGGCTGCCCGCGCAAGGCCCAAAGCTGCTGCTCCCCGCGCCGCAAAGGGACATTGCCGACGCCGCAGCGTGAGATGCCCGGCGTGAACGGCGGTTCCCGCCGCCGCATCGTATCGCATTGAGATCGCGCTTCCGAGCGAGGAACGCCCCAGTTCAGTCCTACCTGTCGGATAGCTTTTCGTCGGGGCCAATCATCTTGGGACCGAAATGATCCCGCTTGCAGGGTACGGCCCCGCAAGGCCCCGACCCGTGGAAGCCTCCGCGGTTCGGGGTCTTCGTTCATTCGCAAAGATGCGCCGTTGGCCGACGCCGAGCCGCGCGCCGTGTCCAAACCGGCGGACGGCGATCATCGACACCAAGCAACACACGCAGTAACCTTTCGTCGGCACGCATGGCCGTGCCGAAGACCTCGTATTTTTTTTCCAATAGCTGTGCTGGTGCCCGGGGCGGGCTGAGCTCGATCAAGATGCCAGGTACCGTTGTTCGAGACCGGCACGCCGCCGGTGAACCACGCACGGCCTCACGAGACGCGTTCCAACCGCGCGAGGATCGAGATGAATTCCGAAGACCACAAGGCGCCGTCGCGGCGCGATCTGTTCAGGCAGGCGGGCGCGGTGAGCGCCGCCGCCATGGTGACCGCACCTCTCGCGTCGGCCACCGCGGCGGTGGCACAGCCGGCTGCCCACCCGGCGCCGCTTTCGCCGCCGCAGCTCGAGGCGCTGGAAACGCTGACCGCGCTGGAGGCCGATGCTCTCGAGGCGATCGTCGCGCGTCTGATCCCGTCCGATGAGAACGGGCCGGGCGCGGCGGAGGCCGGCGCTGCGCACTACATCGACCGGGCGCTCGCCGGTCCGCTCCGGAATTTCCGCGACGCGTACGTGGCAAACCTTGCGGCGATCGATGCGTATGCGCTCTCGTCCGGAGGCGCGACCTTCGCGCAGCTTTCCGCGAATGCGCAGGACGCGGTGCTGACCGACATGGAAAAGAACACCGCCACCGGGTTTACGCCAGACGCCGCCACGTTTTTCGGCCTGGTGCGCACGCACACCATCCAGGGCACATTCTGTGACCCGTACTACGGGGGAAACAAGGATTTCACCGGCTGGGACCTGATCGGCTACCCCGGCATCCGCACCGCGGTCGGCGAGAGCGAGCAGCGCCTCAAGTCGCCGCAGCCGGTGCGCAAATCGGCCTACGAGGATGCGATGTTCACCATGAAGGGCGGCGCGCATGGCCATCGACCTTAAGAAGACGGATGTCGTGATCGTCGGCCTCGGCGCCGTCGGCGGCGTGGCGGCGCTGCCGCTCGCGCGCGCCGGGCTCGACGTCATCGGGATCGAAGCTGGTTCGTGGCTGACGCCTCGTGACTTCGCCCCAGACGAGCTGCGCAACAATTTCCGTGCCTGGCCGCAGTCCGTGCAGAAGGCCAACATGGAAATTCCGACCCAGCGCCCGAACGCCTCGGCGCCCTACTCGCCGCGCCTGCCCATTCATCCGATGATGAACGCGGTCGGCGGCACCTCGCTCCACTATTGGGCGCAGAGCTGGCGGCTCAACCCTTGGGACTTCAGGGTCGTGCGCGAGACGACGCGACGCTACGGAGCCTCGCGCATCCCCAAGGGTTCGACGGTAGAGGATTGGCCTTTCGGGCTGGAGGAGCTCGAACCCTACTACGACAAGGTGGAGTACGAGGTCGGAATCTCCGGGCAAGCCGGCAACATCGGCGGCGCGATCGACCGCCGCGGCAACATCTTCGAAGGGCCGCGCAAGCGAGGCTATCCGATGCCGCCGCTGCGCGGCACGGAGTTCACCGAGCGGATGACCGCCGCCGCCCGCCGGCTCGGCTGGAATCCGTTCCCCGGACCGGCGGCGATCAACTCCGAAAGCTATGACGACCGGCCCGGCTGCCAGTATCATGGTTACTGCAACCGGGGCGGCTGCCATGTGAGCGCCAAGAATTCTACGGCGGTGAGCACCATCCCGAAGGCGTTGGCGACGAAACGCTTGGACGTCGTCACCCGGGCGACCGTCACCCGCGTCGCGGTGGACGAAGCGAGCGGGCGGGTCACGGGCGTCGTGTACGTGAAGGACGGCCGCGAATATTTCCAGCCGGCCGAGGTCGTCCTGCTCGCGAGCTACACTTACGAGAACGTGCGGCACCTGCTCCTTTCGAAGTCCCGTGCCTTTCCGAATGGGCTCTCGAACAACGGCGGGCAGGTCGGCCGACACTATTTCAGCCACTTCCAGACTGCCACAGTATCGGCGCTGTTCCCGTTCGAGCTCAACAACTGGTACGGCCTGCCCGCACAGGGCGTCGCGGTCGACGATTGGGCGGACGACAACTTCGACCACTCCGGCCTCGATTTCATCGGCGGCGGCAATCTGTGGGTCTACTCGGACCGTCGGCCGATCGGGGCTGCGAGCATGTCGACCTACGGGCGGGCGCCGGCGTGGGGCTCGCGATGGAAATCCTTCATCAGGGAGAACGCCGACCGGTTCAATCTCGCCTATCTGCAGAAGACGACCCTGCCCTACGAGGACAACTATCTCGATCTCGATCCCGTCGCGAAGGATCCGTTGGGGTTCCCCGTCATCCGCATCACCGCCGACTACAAGGACAATGAAAGGCGGATGGGGCCGTTCATCCAAGATAAGATGGCGCAGTGGTTCACGGAAGCGGGCGCGATCGCGGTGGAAAAGGGGCCGGTCGGCACCATGATGCCGTCCACCCACGCTTATGGCGGCACCCGGATGGGTGACAATCGCGAGACCAACGTGGTCGACCGCTGGGGCTTCTCTCACGAGGTGCCGAACCTCGGCATCCTCGGCGCCTCGGTGATGGGCACCAGCGGCGCCCACAATCCGACCCTGACCGCGCAAGCGCTGGGCTGGCGCACGGCCGAGCATCTGGCGGCGAATTGGGCGAATATCGCCAAGCGGTGAGCATCGTCCTCACCGTCTGAGGGAGGGCTCGATGAAACTTCCCCGGCGTACAATTCTCCGGCTGGCCGCCAGCGCGGTCGCCCTTCCCGCCGCTTCGCGCATCACGAGAGCGCAGACCTACCCGTCCCGGCCGCTGCATTTCATCGTCGGCTTCCCGTCGGGAGGCGCGGCGGACATCACCGCGCGCGTTGTCGGCCAATGGATGTCGGAGCAACTCGGACAGTCGGTGATCGTCGAGAACAAGCCGGGCGCCGCGACCAATGTTGCGCTGCAGGCGGTGCTCGCCGCGCCGGCCGACGGCTACACCTTCGGCTACATCTCCTCCTCGGCGACGATCAACGCCTCGCTCTATGCGAAGCTGCCATTCAACATTGCGCGCGACTTCGCGCCCGTTGCCGGGATGGTCAACTATCCGCATGTGCTGGTCGTGAATACGACGGTGCCGGCGCAGACGATCGTGGAATTCATCGCCTACCTCAAGGCCAATCCCGGCATGATCTCGATGGCCTCCTACGGCACCGGCACGACATCGCATCTCGCCGGCGAGCTGTTCATGTCGATGACCGGCACGCGGCTCGTCCACGTGCCCTATCGCGGCGACGCCCAGGCATTCCCGGATCTCATCAGCGACAGGGTGCAGATGTACATCACCCCCGTGACCGGAGCGCTGCCCCACATCAAGTCGGGTGCGCTGCGCCCGCTCGCGATGATGGGCAATTCGCGCAGCGAGGTGCTGCCCGACGTGCCGGTCCTCGCCGAATTCGTGCCGGGCTACGAGGTGAACTCGTTCGCCGGCGTCACCGTGAAGGCGGGGACGCCGCCTGACATCATCGAGCGGCTCAACGGCGTCATCAATGCCGGGCTCGCCGATCCACAGCTCGCCGCCCGGCTCGGCGAACTCGGCGCCATCCCGTTGCCTTTCACGCCGGCGGAGTTCGGCGCCTACATGGCGAAGGAAGCGGCGAAGTGGGCGAAGGTGGTGCGCGCCGCCGACATCCGGATCGAGTGACCAGACGGGAGCGCAACACGCCAGACGCGTAGCCCGGATTGAGCTCTTGCGAAATCCGGGGGTCGACTTTTCTCCGCCGTATCGCTTCCCCGGGTTTCGCTGCGCTCAACCCCGGGCTACGGGGCCGCGGCACAATCGCAGGCCGATGGATGGCCGCGGCGGACATGGTATGGTCGGCCGTCAAAGCGGCCGACCTGGAGATGTCCGGACGGTCGCGAATCCTCGAGGGAGGAGTTCATGAAACGCGATAATCCCAACGCCACAAGTGTGCCTGATGTCGCCGGGAACGGTCTTCTCGATCGCCGTGCGCTGCTCGGGCGCGGCATGTTCTTCGCCGGCGCGGCAGTGGCCGGTGTCGGCACGGCGAGCAGCGCCGGCGCCGAAGCTTTGCCGGTCGATCCCTGGAGCATGGAGCCGGGCGCGCCGATCCCGCCCTACGGCGTGCCGGCGAAATACGAGAGCAAGGTCGTCCGTACGCTCACCAATCCCAACAATGAGGCGCGCACCAGCAACGGGCGGACGCCGCACCATCTCCTCGAAGGCACGATCACGCCGAACGGCCTGCACTTCGTGGTGGCGCGATCCGGCTTCCCGGATATCGATCCCGCCAAGCACCGCCTGGCGATCCATGGTCTCGTCAAGCAGCCGCTGGTGTTCGACCTCGAAACGCTCGCGCGCTATCCCAAGGTGACGCGCACCCAGTTCGTCGAATGCGGCGGCAACAGCGCGCCGCTCTTCAACAAGGACCCCGTCCAGGCCAACGTGCAGGCGATCCACGGCCTCCTCTCCTGTTCCCAGTGGACCGGCGTGCGGCTCTCGACGCTGCTCGAGGAGACCGGCATCGATCCCAAGGCGAAATGGCTGATCGCGGAAGGCGCCGACGGACCGAGCATGAACCGCAGCATTCCGCTGGCGAAGGCGCTCGATGACGTCATGGTCGCGCTCTACCAGAACGGCGAGCGCATCAATCCGGCGCAGGGCTACCCGATGCGCCTCCTCGTGCCGGGCTACGAAGGCAACATGAACGTCAAGTGGCTGCACCGGATCAAGCTCATCGAGGAGCCGGTGATGGCGATCAACGAGACCATGCAATACACCTACCGGGTGGCCGGGCCGAAGATCTGGCAGTTCTTCTTCCCGATGGAGGTGAAGTCCTTCGTCACCAGTCCCTCGCCCGGACTGACGCTCAAGGGACCCGGCTTCTACGAGATCTCGGGGCTCGCCTATTCCGGCAACGGCCGTATCGCCAAGGTGATGGTCTCCGCCGACGGCGGCAAGAGCTGGGGGGATGCGGCACTCGACGGCCCCGTGCTGAGCAAAGCGCTGACCCGGTTCCGCATGCCGTGGCGATGGGATGGCCAGCCGGTCGTGCTGCAAAGCCGCGCCTGGGACGAGGCCGGCAATGTCCAGCCGACCCGTGCCGAACTGTTCAAGGAGCGCGGCGAGCCCAAGGTCAACCTGCCGGTTACGGCATTCCCGATGGGCCACATGAACGTCATCACCAGCTGGGCGATCGACGGCAAGGGGGAGGCGAAGCATGTCTATGGTTAAGCCTCTTGCTGCCGGGATCGCGACGACGCTGGCGCTCGCGCTCCTCGCCGCCGGCAGTGCCGGTGCGGCCGATCTGCCGGGCCTCGGCAAGCCCGTCAGCGAGGCCGAGCTTGCGATGTGGGACATGAGCATTCCCCCGGACGGCAAGGGATTGCCGGCGGGCAGCGGCACTGCCGCCCAAGGCGCCGTCATCTTCGCGCAGAAGTGCGAAGGCTGTCACGGCAAGGACGGCGCAGGCGGCTCCAGCGCCATGCTGATCAACCCGGCCGGCAAGACCGACCGCAACATGGCGAACTACGCGCCGACCGCGACCACGATGTTCGATTTCACGCGGCGCGCGATGCCGTACACGCAGCCTAAATCGCTCACGGGCGAGGAAGTCTATGCGCTAACGGCTTTCATTCTCGCCGGCAACAAGGTGATCGGCGAGAACGACGTGATGAATGCCGAAACCTTGCCCAAGGTGAAGATGCCGAACCGCGACGGTTTCGTCAGCAGGTATCCGGAAAAGCACTGATTGCGTTCAAGCGACCAGGGTCTGCCCGGCAGAGCGATCTGCCGGGCCTTTGTTTTTGAATCGGGTGACTTCGGCCCTCGGCTCACGCTCGTCACAAAAGCGAGCGCAGCCAGGATCGAGCCGTTGCGAATCAGGGGCGGCCTCGCTGCGGGGTAAACCACTTCCCCGGGTTTCGCTTCGCTCAACCCGGGCTACCGATCGCTGGGCATCACACGCCCGGCAATCGCTCCTCCACCGGCGCCGGCTTCACCGGCAGCTCGAAGCGGAAGACCGAGCCGTTCTGCGCGGCGGGCGTCACCCACAGATTGCCGTTGTGCGCTTCGATGATCGACTTGCAGATCGAGAGCCCCATGCCCATGCCGTCGGGCTTGGTCGTGAAGAACGAGTCGAACAGCCGGTCCATCTTCTCCGGGTCGATGCCGACGCCGGAATCCTCGATCGTCACCGTGATGGTGTCGCCGTTCTTGAGCTCCGACTTCACCCGCAGCGTCTGCGGGCGGTCGGTGATCGGCTCCATCGCGTCGATCGCGTTGGCAACGAGGTTCATGATCACCTGCTGGAGCTGGACGCGCTCCGCGGTCACCTGCGGCAGGTCGGCGGAAAGGAAGCTGAACACCGCGATGCGATGCTCGATCAGCTCCTTGTGGACGAGGGTGAGCACCTCGCGGATCAACTCGTTGACGTCGACGGCGACGCGCTTCTGGCCATCGTTCTTGAACATCGCGCGAATGCCCTGCACGAGCTCGGCGGTGCGATGGCCGTCGTCGGCGATGCGCTTGAGTGCCGCGCGCACTTCGTCGAGATCGGGCTCGGCGTGGGAGAGCCAGCGTTGCCCGGCATTGGCATTGGCGACGATCGCGGCCAGCGGCTGGTTGATCTCGTGGGCGATCGAGGCGGTCATGGCCCCGAACCGGTTGATTCGCCCAACCCGCGCAAGCTCCGCCCGCGTTGCCTGCAGCGCATCCTGGGAGACCTTGCTCTCGGTGATGTCCTGCATCATCCCGAACATCAGCTGCGACTTCGTCTCGGGATCGGGAATGCGGAAGACATAGAGCTGGATCCAGATCAAACCGCCGTCCTTGCGGCGCAACTGCTTGACCATCTCGAAGTGCTGGCGCTTGCCCTCCCGGAGCTCCTTGAACAGCAGCTCGTTCACCTCGCGCTCGCCCTGCACGCTGATGTCGAGCGGGGTGATCCGGCGCAGCTCGTCGTTGGTGTAGCCGACCATCCGCTGATAGCTCGGATTGGTGTCGACGAAGCGGTGGTTATGGTCGATGAACGAGACGCCAAAGATCGGGTTGTCGACCACCGACCGCCAGCGCGCCTCGCTCGACTTGAGGAAGCCTTCCGCACGTTTGAGCCTGAAATACTGGATGAGCAGCGCCGTGATCAGGACGGACTGGAAGGCGATCAGGGCAAACGCCACGATGATCGGCGCCTGGTGCTGCTCCCACAGGCTCGTCGTCTCCGCGAGAAACCCGAGCCCGGCCGTCTGCGCCCGCCCCGGGACGGATCCGAGGCAGAAGGCGAGCGCACTCAACGGTATCGTCGAAAGCTTCGGAACGGCGGCCTGCGACACGATTCCACCATCATCGGCCAAGCGAGACTACCCGATCATCGGCACCCTTCCAACGGTCGCAGGGCCGCACCGCCGTCGTAGCAGGCAGGCCCTTACCTATCTTGGCCTGCGTCCGCAGCCGTGCTGGTCGGCGGGACGATTCGCACGTGCGGGATGAAGCGATCCGCAGGCAAGTGCCAAGGCGTTTCTACTCGACCTGCGCGCCGGAGGCCTTCACCACGGCGGCCCATTTCGGGACCTCGCTCTTGATGTAGGCGGCGAACTCTTCCGGCGTCGAGGAGCCGACCTCGACGCCGAGGTCGTGGAGCTGGCGCACCGTATCGGGATCGGCGAGCGCCTGCACCATGGCGCGGTTGAGCGTCTCGACGACCGGCCGCGGCGTCCCTGCGGGCGCGACGAGGCCATGCCAGGTCGTCGCATCAAAGCCGGGAAGGCCGAGCTCGGCGACGGTCGGCAGGTCCGGCATCAGCGAGAAGCGCTTGAGCGTCGTTACCGCGAGCGGCCGCAGCGTGCCAGCCTTGATGAACCCGACCACCGAGGCCGAGGTCGCGAACATCAACTGCGTGTGTCCAGCGATGAGGTCCTGGAGCGCGGGCGCCGCGCCCTTGTAGGACACCGAGACGATGTCGACCTTGGCCTCGGATTTGAAGAGCTCCGCCGAGAGATGGGCGGCGGCGCCGAATCCGGAATTGGCGTAGTTGAGCTTGCCCGGATTGGCCTTGGCGTAGGCGACGAGCTCCGCCATGGTCTTCGCCGGGAATTTCGGGTTGACGACGAGGATGTTGGGCTGCGATCCGATCAGGCTGATCGGCGCGAAATCCTTCTCGCCGTCGAAGTTGAGCTTCTTGAACAAGCTCTGGTTGGTAGCGAGCAACCCGTTGTTGCCCATCAACAGCGTGTAGCCGTCGGGCGTCGCATGGGCGACCACCTCGGCGGCGATGTTGCCGGCGCCGCCCGGCCGGTTGTCGATGACGAAGGTCTGGCCGAGAATCTTTTCGAGCTGGCGTCCGACGATGCGGGCGAGCACGTCGCTCGGCCCGCCGGGCGTGAAGGCGACGATCAGCGTCACCGGTCGGGTCGGATAATCGGCGGCACTGGCAGGCCCGACGAGGCCCGGCGCGACGAGCGTGGCGACGAAGGCGAGGGCGGCGGCGAACAATCTGATCATGGCAAGTGGCCCGGGTTGCAAGTGGCCTGGTTCGAAGGTGCGTCGTATCAAAGCGGGGCGGTCAGCGCCCTGCGGCATAGCCCTGCATGCCGCGCGGATTGGCGGCGGCGCGGCGGCGGCGGCCGACCTTTGACGCGGCAGTGAGCCGTCCCTCCGACCACGCCGGGCCGACCTCGACCACATGGCCGCGGTGCTCAAGCTCCTTGCGGGTGTCGGCGGGCACCCGGCTCTCGACCACCAGCACGCCCGGGCGCGCGGTGCGCGGCCAGAACGAGATGGGGAAGTGCTCGGAGTGCCAAGCGGGCGCATCGATCGCCTCCTGGAGGTTGAGCTTGGCGTGGACGTGGCGCAGGAAAAACTGCGTGGTCCACTGGTCCTGCTGGTCGCCGCCCGGCGAGCCCCAGGCGAGGTACGGCTCGCCGTCGCGCAGCGCGATGGTCGGCGAGAGCGTGGTGCGCGGGCGCTTGCCCGGCGCGAGCGCGGCCGGGTGGTTCTCCTCGAGCCAGAACATCTGGCCGCGGGTGCCGAGCCCGAAGCCGAGCTCGGGAATCACCGGCGAGGATTGCAGCCAGCCGCCCGACGGCGTCGCCGAAACCATGTTGCCATCGCGGTCGATGATGTCGAAATGCACGGTGTCGCCGCGCACCTCGCCGACGCGGCCGACGGTCGGCTCGCCGGCGCCCATGGCGCCGACCGCCTCGCGCACGCCCTCGGCGCGCCTGAGCTTGACGACGGCGCCGAAACCTTCGACCGAGCCGGGCTGCAATTCGAGCGAGGCCTCGTGATGGATGAGCGCGCGGCGCTCGTCGTTATAGGCGTCGGAGAGCAGCGTCTCCATCGGCACTTTCACGAAATTGGGGTCGCCGTAGAATTTCTCGCGGTCGGCGAAGGCGAGCTTGGAGGCCTCGACCACGAGATGGATGAACTCCGGCTCGGTGACGTCGAGCCCGTCGAGGGCGAAGCCCTTGAGCAGCGCGAGCTGCTGCAGCATCACCGGCCCCTGCGCCCACGGGCCGGGCTTGCACACGGTGTAGCGGCCGTACTGGTAGGTGAGCGGCGGTTCCTTCGTCGCCTGCCAGCGCGCCATGTCCTCGCCGGTCAGCACGCCGCGGTTGCGCCGCCCGCTGGTGTCCATGATCTCCTGGGTGCGGCAGAACCGGTCGATCGCCTCGGCGACGAAGCCCTGCGACCACACCTTGCGTGCCCGCTCGATCTCCTGCTCGCGGCCGCCGGAGCCTGCGGCCTCGCGGAGCACGCGCGTATAGGTCTCGGCGATCGCGGGGTTGGTGAACAACGTGCCGGTTTGCGGCACTTTGCCGTCGCGCAGATAGACCGCGGCCGAGGTCGGCCAGTGCTCGCGGAAAAGGTTGCTCCACCGTTGCGATGGTGGCGTTGGCGCGCTCGACCAGCGGATGGCCGTCGCGCGCATAGGAGATGGCGGGCGCCAGCACGTCGGCGAGCCGCATGGTGCCGTAGTCGCGCAGGATCGTCATCCAGGTGTCGAACATGCCGGGCACGCAGGCGGCGAGCAGGCCGGTGCCGGGCATCATGTCGAGGCCGAGGCTGCGGTAATGCGCGATGGTCGCGCCGGCCGGTGCCGGACCCTGGCCGCAGATCACCTCGACGCCGCCTTTGCGGGCGTCGTGGAGGATGACGGGCACGTCGCCGCCGGGACCGTTGAGATGCGGCTCGACGACCTGGAGGGTGAAGGCCGTCGCCACTGCTGCGTCGAACGCGTTGCCGCCTTTCTCCAGTACCCCCATGCCGACCGCGGTCGCGATCCAGTGGGTCGAGGTGACGACGCCGAAGGTGCCCTCGATCTCGGGGCGCGTAGTGAAGGGATTGGGATTGACGTTGCTCATCGGGGGAACTCCGCCGCTTCACGGGGCGGCCAGCGGGATCAGGCTGTATATACCGGCGCTTGCGGGAGACCAAGGGCGGCCGCAACGCGACTTCTCGCTAGCGGGGCTGCGTTGCGGTGGGGGCGGATCGAGCGATGCAGAGGGCGCCGGACAGCGCGAGCGCCTTCTCGCGGGTTTGTCCGATCCTGGAGAGCAGGAAGTCAGACGAATGCCGATCAGCAGGCGGCCTTTCACCCCTTGCGGACATTTGCCTACTTCGGCGCCACCCGCGCTCGATCGTTTGGGAAGACACGATAAGCCTCCGCCTTGCTGCGTTTGCAGCAAGCAAAACCTCAAACCGCTCTTGGTCGGAAGCTGACGTTACGATGTCTCATCCGCTGGTCGACCCAACGGGACTCGCTCAATGCTGATGGCCAAGTCCATTGTTGGCGCATGCCGCGCCCTCGCAGGGCCAATGAAGCGCGAGAAAAATCAGCGCATTCGGGCGTAAAACTGTTTGCCGATTGATAATCGCCGGCTTGCCGAGATCAAGACAGATATTGACGATCAAGTAGGTCATCAATGGCTTGTCGCGCATTGGGAGACCATTGCTGTCCAACTGATATCTACCGAGAGCATATGTCGGGGTCGGCCAAAGGCCCGTAGTATTACCAGCGGCCAAAACAAGCCTGTTCACGCAAGGGTGGCTCGTGGGCATCGGGTAGACAAGTGCCTGATAGGTCGGGTTTGATTGCTTGATGACGTAGATGCTTCCTTGAGATAACGGCACGGGAGTAAGTCCCGTCAAAAACGATTGAACGCGATAACCGCCAAATTTTCCTCCCGCCTCGGGAGAATTCAAATTCGTTCCGTCCGTCTGTATTCCGACTTCACTGGACAGCCAGTTGCTTGCAAACACCAGCGGCCGAGATGGAAGGCTTCCGACATCCGATGGATTTTGGCTTATGTTTTCTTGAGCCAAGATCATATCGACGGCATTTGAAAGACCTTGGTGCGCCGAAAGAAATTTCGGCAAGTCGGCGTTGGGATCAGGAATAGTGAATTTTCCATTTGCCTCAAACTGTGGGATCAGGCGCATCAGGCCTTCCGGGCTGCACAGCAATTCCGACTGCGCAGATAAAGCGGCTGCACTGGAAAGCGACGAAGCGATCAATGCGACGGCGAGGACGATAGTTCGAATGGAGAAAATAAACATAGCCGAGGTTCTCCGAATGAGCTCCGAACCTGGACCAATTTTTGCGTTTTTCTCGCACTCTGACAAGGCAAGCACCCGAGTTTGTCCTTGCAGTACACGAACATGCCGACCTGGTCGGCGCGCCCTGTGATCGAGTTGGACACGTAGCCTGCAGTGAAACACCGCACCAACCCATCCCCTCGCTCAGGCATCGCCGGCTTGACCGGGCGACGACAGTCACGCAACGCCGCGTCGAGCTCCCTTCCCGGCCCGGGGTGAGGGAGGTGGGATGCCAGCGCACGAGCGAGGAAGGAAAAAGCGCACCCTGCCCCTCCCCCAAGACGTAGACGGGGAGGCAAAGAGGCGCGTGTCAGCGTGCTATCGGACGCGACCCCCCTACCCCGCCGCACCCTCGCCGCACCGCCAAATTCCATATCTTTGCTGCGGTGCTGCCATGTTTTCGTACCTTCTCGGGGCCGATGCTCCCGCGATCCGTACTTGGGGGTACAGGGGACATCCAATGCCAAGACCAGCAATGATTCTGGTGGGTGCGGACAACGGCGGCGTCGGTAAGACGACGGTATCCCGCTCGCTGCTCGACTTTTTCGCATCCCGCAAGGTTACGACCCACGCTTTCGACACCGAGCACCCGCGCGGCGCGCTCGCGCGGTTTCATCCGGGCATCTCCGACGTGATCGACATCACCGCGATGGCGGACCAGTTGAAGATCTTCGGCGCCGTAGCGTCCTCTTCGGCGCAGGTCACCGTGATCGACGTCCGTGCCGGCCTGATGTGGCCGACACTGCGCGCGCTGCGCGACATCGGCGCCATCGAAAAGGCGAGGAAGGACCAGCTCAACCTCGCGGTCCTTCACATGCTCGGTCCCTCGATCGCCTCCCTCGAGGAGATCGTGGAAACCGCGAAATTCCTGGGGGATGCCCGCTGCGTCCTGGTCAAGAACTTCGCCACCGACAGCACCTCCTTCGACTGGGACCAGCAGGCCTACAATTCCTATTTCAATCGCATCAACGACGCGGTCGAGATCAAGGTGCCGAGGCTCGGCGAGATGGCCTGCGAGGAGGTCGAGCGGTCGTCGGTGCCGTTCGCGAGCTTCATCGCCGACCGCAAGGCGAACGGTGAGTTCGCGTCGAACTCGTTCGTGCTGCGCGGCTACGTCCGTCACTGGCTCAACAACGTGTGGGCCGAGTTCGACCGCGTGCGGCTGATGGATTTGATCGACGCGAGGAGCTCGTTGCGTCCGGTGATGCCGATCGCCGCGGCCTCGTGATCCTCGCGCCCGGGATCAGTTCGGGCGCGAAAGGGAGCCGAAATGGGTGGCGCACGAGCCGCATGCGATGCGGCCCGGCGCAGGGGTCGGGGCCTTGGCGATGCGCGCGACGGTGGTTGCGCCACGCGCGATGGCGCCGTGGCCGCGCGCCGCGCGCAGAGCGGCCGTCGTCGCTGGGCATTCTCGTCGACCGCCCGGACTTCTCGTTCGCCGATTTCTCGCAGAACTCGCCGGCGCGGCAGTCGACGACTGCGCGCGATGAGCTCCTGGGTTTCATCCTGCAAATTCACGCGCAACTGCGCGAGTTCGAGCTTGATCTCGTCAACGGCGAGGCTCTTGCCGCCCTGCAATGACGACGTCAGGGTCGCCGGCACAAGGTAGCGTCATCCCAAAGCCATGTCGGAAGGGTACAGCGCGGCGCGAGGAATATTTCCCCCTCGCTGTCGTCGCCGGACTCGACCGGCTCGACGGAGCGACGACAGTGATAGACTGTCAGAAGCCGCCTGCCCTCACCCTCATTGGAGGTCCATCGTGTTGCTCCGCGCTACGCCCATGTCGCCGTTCGGCCGCAAGGTCCGCATGGCGATCTCCCGCCTCGGCCTATGGGACCGCATCGAGATGGTGAAAGCCGATCCGCTCGATCCCGACGACGTGCTCCGGCGCGACAATCCACTGGGCAAGATCCCGGTGCTGATCACCGACGATGGCAAGGCGGTGTACGACAGCCGCGTCATCCTCGAATATCTCGATCACGTCGCCGGCGGCGGCAAGCTGATCCCGACGGCGTGGCCGGCGCGGGTCGAGACGCTGACCCTGCAGGCGATGGCCGACGGCGTCATGGATGCCTGTATCCTCATCGTCTATGAAGGACGGCACCGACCGGAGGCGTTGCATCACCCGCCGTGGCTCGATTATCAGCGCGGCAAGGTCGTCCGCGGCCTTACCGCGTTCGCGAAACAGCCGGCGGACCCGGCCCGGTTCGACGTCGGCACCATCACGGCAGCCTGCATGCTCGGCTATCTCGACCTGCGCAAGCAGGTCGACTGGCGCCCCGAATTTCCCGCCCTGGTCAATTGGCTCGACCAGTTCCGCGCCAGGCACCCGGAGTTCGACGCCACTGCGCCGACCGCATAGAGCGCATGCACGAAAAGGGGCAGATTTCTCGCAACAGTGTCGTCGGCGAAAGCTAGCTGTCGGCAAGCGCTGGCCGTCGGCAAGGGCCAGCCGTCGCCACCAATACGATGCCACGGGAATGAGCGGGCGACCCGGACCGGTCGCTCGCGAGACGAGATCAGGGAAGCATGAGTACGCCCACCACCGTTGCGGCCCATGGCGCCGAGATTCCGGTCATGGGCTTCGGCACCTCGGGCCTCGGCAAGAGCGCGGCGGAGCTCGTGGCGATCGCCTTGCGGCTCGGCTACCGGCACATCGACACTGCCCGCAAATACGGCACCGAGCGCGGCGTCGGCGACGGCATCCGCGCCTCGGGCGTGCCGCGCGAGGAAGTCTTCCTCACCACGAAGGTTTCGCACGAGAACCTGCGGCCGGCCGACTTCGCGCGCTCGGTCGAGACGAGCCTCGGCGAATTGCAGGTCGATTACGTCGACCTGCTGCTGATCCACTGGCCGAACCCGCAGATTCCGGTCGCAGAATACATGGCGGCGCTCGCCGCCGCGAAGCGCGAGGGTTTGGCCCGCCACGTCGGCGTCGCCAACTTCACTGTGACGCTCCTGGAAGAGGCGATCCGCGCCTGCCCCGAGCCGCTCGTCACCAACCAGGTCGAGTGCCATCCGTATCTCGACCAGACGAAGATGATCGCGGCGCTGCGCCGCCATGGGATGGCGCTCACCGCACACTGTCCGCTCGGGCGCGGCCGGCTCATCGGCGACCCCGTGCTCACCGCGATCGCGCAAGAGCGAAAGAGGACGCTCGCCCAGATCGCGCTGCGCTGGCTCATTCAGCAGGAAATCATCGCTGCGATCCCGCGCTCGTTCGAATCCGGAGCGCATCGCCGAGAACCTCGATGTGTTCGACTTTCGTCTCACCGCCGACGAGATGGACCGCATCTCCGCCCTGAGGCGGCCAAACGGCCGCGTCGCCAACCCCGCCTTCTCGCCGGTGTGGGATTAAGTGACTGAGTCATTCCGGGGCGGTGCGCAGCACCGAACCCGGAATCCAGACGACCGTGTCGCACCGCACCGCTGCCTGGCATTCCGGGTTCGCGCGAAGACGCGCGCCCCGGAATGACTCGGAGCGAAGTGCGTAGGATGGGTTGAGCCCTTGCGAAACCCATCACTCTCTCACCCGACGCCATCGCACGGTGGCTGGCGTGAGGCGATGGGTTTCGCAGGGCTCAACCCATCCTACAAGGAGCGGCAAACGAAAAGTGGCCGGGACGCGCCCGGCCACTTCAGTCATGATCGAACCGCTTCTTTGGTGGCGGATCCGGGTGTCACCGCGACGCGGTGGCCGACATGCCCTGGAAGTTCAGGCGCTGCAGGCCCTGGCCGGTGGCGGCGATGTAGATGTTGCCCTTGGCGTCGGTCGAGATCAGGTGGCCGCCGCCGATTATGCCGGGCGGGTTGATCGTACCGACCTGGTCGAGCGACTTGCGGTCGAGGATCGCGATCTCCTTGCCGTCGCCGACATAGAGGAACTGCTGCTCCTGGTCCGGCGACAGGGCGACGCTGCGCGCGAACAGCGTACCGCCCTTGAGGTTCTGCTTGAGGAACTTGCCGTCGTTCGAGAACATCTGGACGCGGCGGTGCTCGCGGTCGGCGACATAGACGAGGCCGTCATTGGCGACGCGCAGCGAATGCACCACGGAGAGCTGCGGCGGCCCGGGCGGCGTGAAGTCGGTCTTGCGCAGGATGTCGCAGTGATCGTCGTCGACCGGCTTGTTGCCGAAGGCGCCCCACATCCGCTTGAACGCGCCGGTGTCGGCATCGAACACGATGACGCGGTGATTGCCGTAGCCGTCGGCGACGAACAGCTCGTTGGTCGGCGGATAGACCTGCACGTCGGCGGCGCGGTGCACGTTGGCCGTGTCGGCGTTGCCCTTGCTCTGGTTGCTCTTGCCGATCTGCATGACGAACTTGCCGTCCTGGGTGAACTTCAGGAGCGCGTCGTCGGCGACCGGCTTGAGCTTCTCGAGGCCGTTCTCGGGGCAGCTATTGCCGCCGAGCCAGACGAAGCCCTTGCTGTCGATGTAGATGCCGTGCTCGCGCTGCGGCCAGTCGTAGCCCTGGCCGTCGCCGCCCCACGACTTTACATAGTTGCCGGCCTGGTCGAACACCATCACCGGCGGCGCCGCCTTGGCGAAATCGTCGCCCTTGAGGGTGCGCGGACGGTGCAGCACCCAGATGTTGCCCTGGGCATCGCTCGCCATGCTGGAGACGTCGCCGAGCTTCCATTGCGGCGGCACTTTCGGCCAGCTCGGATCGACGGTGAAGGTCGGCAGGCTGCGGGTCTGCGCCTGGGCCGGCGTCTGCGCCTGGACCGTGGTCGCAGCGAGCGCCGTCGCGCCCAGTGCGGTCGCGGCAACGACAGCAATCGCGGCTGCGCGCGATCTCGTGTGCATCATGTGTTTCCTCCGTGCTGCTGTTCTTGGACGGGTAACGCCCCCGGACCGGATTGCAGATGATCCTGCCGGCTGCGCACCATGGTAGCGGGATTTGCAGAGCGCCGAAAGGTGCGACGAACGGACTCCTTCTTGACGCGGGCGCGGTCGCTCACGCAATAAGCGCGCCGTTTATTTGTGCGGATCGCGGGCAGGAGCCGATGGGCACCGTTGGTCAACTGATTGTCGAGAGCCTCGTCGCCAACGGCATCGACCGGCTGTTCTGCGTTCCCGGCGAGAGCTATCTCGGCCTGCTCGACGCGCTCTACGGCCGCACGGATATCGACACTGTCGCCTGCCGGCATGAAGCGGGCGCGGGATTCATGGCAATCGCCGATGCGCGGCTCACCGGGCGGCCCGGCGTCTTTTGCGTGAGCCGCGGTCCGGGCGCGAGCAACGCGGCGATCGCGGTGCACACCGCACAGCAGGACGAGGTGCCGCTGATCCTGTTCATCGGCCAGGTTCCGGCGCGCAACACGCGCCGCGATTCCTTCCAGGAGATCGACTACCGCGCCATGTACGGATCGATCGCCAAATGGGTGGCGGAAGTGACCGATCCCGCGCGTATGGCGGAAACCTTGCTGCGCGCGATCCGCACCGCGACTGCCGGCACGCCCGGGCCGGTAGTGATCGCAGTGCCGGAGGACGTGCTGACCGCCACGGTCACGTCCGCGCCGGTCGCACCGCAGGCATCGATCCGGGCGGCGCCGTGTGCGGACGATGTCGCTGCGCTGCGCCACCTGATCGCACAAGCCGCCCGTCCGCTCGTGCTCGCCGGCCGCAGCCTCGACCGGCCCGGCGGCCGCGAAGCCTTGCGCGGCTTCCTCGAGCAATGGGACCTGCCGACGGTCGTGTCGTTTCGCGCGCAGGACCTGTTTCCCAATGCACACCGGCTCTATGCCGGCGACATGGGCCTCGCCAACCCGGCGGACCAGATGGCGGTGCTGCGCCGCGCCGATCTCCTCATCGTGCTCGGCGCCCGCCTTACCGACGTCACCACGCAGGGCTACACGTGGCCGGACCTGGTGCGGCCGCAAATGCGGCTCGTCCACATCCACCCCGACCCGTCGGCGATCGGCACGCACTTTGCGGCCGACCTCGCCATCGCCTGCGACCCGGCCGAGCTCATCGCCGCCATGGGCCGGCCGGAGGCGACGCGCCCGGATCGCGCGAAATGGATCGAGGCGCTCGCCGCGGTGCGGCGCCCGATCGCGACGCCGCGCAGCTTCGCCGTCAACGACGGCGTTCCCTTCGAGGACGTGGTGGCGCTGGTCGGCCGCCATCTGCCGGCCGACGCCATCGTCACCGTCGATGCCGGCACCTTCGGCGCGCCGGTCTATCGTGTCATTCCGTTCGCCCCGCCGCAGCGCTTGCTGGCGCCGATCGCCGGCGCCATGGGCTTCGGCATTCCGGCCGCGGTCGCAGCCGCCCTGCGCGAGCCGAGCCGGCCGGTGATCGCCTTCGTCGGCGACGGCGGCTTCCTCATGACCGGCAGCGAGCTTGCGGTCGCGATGGAGCGCAAGCTGCCGCTCAAGGTGATCGTGTCGGAGAACCGCAGCTACGCCTCGATCTGGATTCAGCAGGAGCGCGAATATCCCGGCCGGGCCATCGCCACGACCTTCGCCAATCCGGACCTCGCGATGATCGGCGCCGCCTACGGCTTCGAGGTGACCCGCATCCTCTCGCGCGACGAGCTCGCCGCGCTGCCGGCGATCCTTGCACGGCCGGGCCCGCAATTCGTCATCGTCGAGACGAGCCTCGACGCCGTGCGGCCGCGGCCTACCCGGGAGACACCATGAAGACGCAGAACATCACGGTGAAGCTTCGCGACGGCGAGATGGGCGCCTACCTCGCCGTGCCCGACCGCACGCCGGCCGGCGCTGTCATCGCCATCATGGAGATCTGGGGCGTCAACGACACCATGCGCCATCACGCTCACGAGTTCGCCGAAGCGGGATTCGTGTGCCTCGTCCCCGACCTGTTCTGGCGCCAGGAGCCGGGCGTCGAGTTGTCCGATCGCGACCCTGCCCACGTGCAGAGGGCGTTCGACCTCTATTACGAGTTCGACTACGACCTCGGCGTCCGCGACATGGAGGACACCTGGCATTTCCTGCAGGGCCATCCCGCATGCAACGGCAAAGTCGGCGCGGTCGGCTACTGCCTCGGCGGCAAGCTCTGCTATCTCATGTGCTGCCGCACCGACATCGATTGCGCGGTCGCCTATTACGGCACCTATATCGAGCACAACATCCGCGAGGTGAAGAACCTGCACCGCCCCTTCGTGCTGCACATGGCGATGAAGGACCGATGGGTGCAGGCGGAAGTGAACGATCTCCTGGAGCGGCGTCTCGCACCCAATCCGCTCGTCACCATCCACAAATATCCCGGCGCGGACCATGCCTTCGCCCGCAAGGGCGGCCGCACCTACAGCGCGCCGGAGGCCGAGCGGGCGCTTGGGCTTACGGTGGATTTCTTTCGCCGGCATTTGGGCGGGTGAAGCGCCGTAAGGTGGGCAAAGCGAAGCGTCCTCGCGTCGGACCGTACCCCACAAACTGTCATCGCCCGGCTTCGCCGCACTCATTGCCGTCATCGCCGGGCTTGTCCCGGCGACCCCGATCATATGGCACGGCCGTGCCTTGTTAAGCGGGGTGGCCGGGACAAGCCCGGCCATGACCATCCGAGAGGGCGGCACGCGCTGTCACTTCAGCGGCACGTCGAAAATCTTCGGGCCGCCGGTGCGCTCGAGATAGCGGCCGAAACGGAACTTCACTTCGGGCCCGTCGAGCGGCGGCGAATGCACGCGCCGGCCGAGCGGCTCGACGTGGAGCACGCTGAACACATAGCCCGGCACGGCGAGGATTTCGTCGAGCGCCTGCGCGAGGCCCTCGAGCGTCGCGAAATCATACACGCGCTCGATGCCGGCGGCGCGCGCCATCGCGGCGTAGTCCGTGGTCTGCGGGAACGGCAGCTCGTTGGTCGAGCCGTAGCAGCCGTTGGCCAATACGAAATGCTTGAGGTTGGGCAGCGCGAGCTGCCGCTCCACCATCAGCATGCCCGGGTTCATGCAGAAGGCGCCGTCGCCGGAGAGCGCCACGATGGTCCGCTGCGGCGAGCCGAGCGCGATGCCGGCGGCGAACAGCGAGGCGAGGCTCATCGAGGCCTCGAGATAGAACACGCGCTCGCTCTCTCGCGTAATCTCCCACCACAGCTCCGAGCAGTTGCCGGCCGAGGTGACGATGATCTCCTCGCGCAGGCGCTCGGCAAGGAAACGGAAGCAGGCCTCGAAATTCATCTTTACGCCTCGCCGCGCAGCATTTCGCGGGTGAACCCGACGACCACCGGCCGCGACAGCACGCGGCTGTGCTTATAGGCGGTCGCAAGCCGCGCGATGTCGGCGCCGCGCTCGATGGCGACGAAGGGGATGTCGATCGCCTGCATCACCGGCTCGAGATAGAGGCCGTTCGACTGGTGGAATTTCGCGGCGTCGCCGGGGCGCCCGCGTAGCGTAATGCCGATGAGCAGCGGGATCTGGTAGGTGTAGTTGATCTTCGTGATCGCATAGATGCAGGTGAGGAAGCCCGACGCGCCCATCAGCGCGAAGGCGCCGATGCCGCTGAAGAACGCGCCGGAGCACAGGCCGATTGCCGATTCCTCGCGATTGACCGCGACATGGCGGAAGCGCTGGTCCTCGGCAAAGCGCGTGATCAGTGGCGTGATCCAGCCGTCCGGCAGGCTCGCGACCAGCGAGATGCCGCACCCCGCTGCCGCCTCGACGATGCGCGCGGCAACCGGATTGTCTGCCTCCATCTCGCGTTTCCCCGGAAGTTCGTTTGCCGGCCGCCATTCATGCCGGCGCCGCGGATTGCACAATAGGCAAATCCGGTGTTTCGTCCAGGCTGAGCCGGCGCGCGCAGAGGAGACCTTGAGATGGCGGCAGTGGATGACTTCACCGCGGGAGCGTACCGGTTCATCCCCGGCGGCTTTCAGTTCTCCGGCGGCGTCGCCGCGGCGCAGGGCCATGAGATCAAGCGATTCCGATTCCGTTCGCCGGTGCCGCTCGCCGAAGGCTTTGCCCGCATCGAGAAGACGATCATGGGCGCCGGCCGCCCGCTCACCACGTTCTGCGCGTGCGAGCTGCGCTCACCGGGACAGTTCACCGAGCAGGGCTTTCGCGCCTTCAATGAAGCCTATGTGGTCACGCTCAAGAAATGGGGCGTGTTCGACGGCAAGGTCAATCCGGTGGCGCGCAGCAACGTGTGCCCGGACTTCGAGCCGCCGGCCGAGCCGAGCTTCCACGCCTTCTCGTTCACGGTGCCGACCGCCGCGACCGCGCCAAGCTTCGTGATCTCCGGGCGCGCCGAGGCGCGCGAAGGCGACGCGAGCTATCGCGAGCGCATCGTCCGCTTCGGCGAGACGGGCACGGAGGCGATGAAGGAAAAGGCGCACTACGTCATGGACGAGGTCGCCGCACGGCTCGCGCTGTTCGGCGTCGGCTGGCGCGACGTCACCGCAACGCAGGTCTACACCATCCGCGATTTACAGCCGTTTTTGGTGGACGAGATCATCGAGCGCGGCGCTGCCCGCCCCGGCCTCACGCTGCACTACGCTCGCCCGCCGGTGAACGACCTCGAGTTCGAGGTCGACTGCCGCGCGGTGCGGGTGGAGGAGATGGTTTAGCGCTGACACGAGAGTTGTCGTGGCCGGGCTCGACCCGGCCACCCCGATCATAGGGCATCGCCGTGCGATGCTATCGGGATCGCCGGGTCAAGCCCGGCGATGATGCAGAAAGTGGAAATTTCCGCACGCACGCTCCCTCTTTCGGATCACTGGCGGCACGTTGTAACTTCATTCGCGCACAAGAAGCGCCGCAAGCCGGACGACGGAGGCACACCATGGGACAGATCGACCGCCGAAGCTTTCTGCGCCACACCGCGGCCGCCGGCGCGGTCATCGTCTCCACCCGAGGCCCGGCCTTTGCCGAAGAGGTGGTGCCGAACTCCTCGGGCACCGAAGACGCCGAAGCTCAAGGCGCCGGTCGGGGCATGCGACTGCCATCACCACATCTACGACGCCAAGTTCCCGTTCTCCCGACCCGGCGCACGCATGATCGCGAACGCGACGGGTCGGCGACTACCGGCTGCTGCAACGCCGCCTCGGGCTGACCCGCAACATCATCGTGACGCCGGCACCCTATCCGGCGACCGCGGCCGACAATCTGGTGACGATCGATGCGCTCGCGGCGTTCGGCCCGAACGCGCGCGGTGTCGCCATCGTCAATCCCGGCATCACCGACGGCGAGCTGCGCTCGCTCGCCGACGGCGGCGTGCGCGGCGTTCGTTTCTCGCTCGCCGGCAGCGGCGCAAGCCCGCCGATCTCGTCACAAACCGTCGCCGAGATCGACATGCTGAGCAAACGGGTGAACGAGCTCGGCTGGCACGTGCAGTTCAACATCGACGCGAAGCAGATCGTCGCCAGTCCAGGAACTGCTCGATCGCCTCCCCGCGACGATCGTCCTCGACCACATGGCCCACATGCCGCAGCCCGCCGGCATCGACGATCCCGCCTACGGCATCGTGCGAAAGCTCATCGACAAGGGCCGCACCTGGGTCAAGCTGTCGGTGACCTACGACAGCAGCAAGATCGGCCCGCCGACCTATGCCGACGTCAACAAGGTCGGCGTAGCGTACGTGCAGGCCGCGCCCGAGCGGCTGGTGTGGGGCAGCAACTGGCCGCACCCCACCGAGACGACGAAGCCCGACGACGCCGCGGTGTTCGACCTGCTCGCCACGTGGGCGCCGAGCGAAGCCGTGCGCCGCCGCATCCTGGTGGAGAACCCTGAGGAGCTCTACGGGTTTGCGAAGGCTTCGTGAGTGGTTCAAAAAACGTACAGGTAGTGCTTGGGACCTCTCAGGATCCCTCGCTCTCCCGGGCCCTCATAAGACCGGAGTGGTATTCGCATCTCGATACCGTTCTCGAATTCTATGCTGATCGTCTCGTATTCGTCACTCATAACGCTTTTTGTTGTCTTCTCGATGAGCGAGCAGAGTTTGTCCCGATAGCGCTCCATCCCGAAGGAGCTCTTGCTGCCACTGTCAATTATTTCGGGCCATACGAAAGAGGTCAGCGCGCCCCGCTCGTCGAAGCCGAGAATGAGGTAATCCATTACGAACATCACTGACGTCAAGCGCGCGCCGATGAGAATGGATAGCGCTTCTGTTTGCTCCGTTGCCTTTGTTTGAGCACCCATCAAACGTATTCCCTTCGTTCGTGCGTCATGTGCTAGGAGGGGTTGGCTGCGTAGCAACGACAAATGGCATCCATAATACGAGGTCCAATGCATCGCGCTCCGAGATTTGCAAACGGCATAGTTTGCTCTGGCACGGCGGAAGCACGCGCCACAGCTCGTTCCACAATCCTCGCACGGTTTGCCTGCTCCTTGGCTTCACCTCCGCGGTCGCAGCACAGTCGGACCCACTGGCGGCCTATAACGACGCGCTCGGCCGCTTCAAGGCGGTGCTCGCCGAACGGCGGGCGCAGATCGGTTCACACCAGCCGCTGCCGAACCTGCCTGGGCAGGCGCTCTATCTCGCCCGCAACGCGACGATCAGCACCTACAAGGATCTGACCGACGCGATGCCGTCGCGGATCGGCCGGCCGAACAAGTTCGGCATTCCGCCGGCCTATTTCGATGCCGACAACGAGGGCTTGATCGACGAGTATCTCGCCGTCTTCAACGCCATGCAGGCGCCGCCGGCGAGCGCGCAGAAATCGGAGACGCCGTACAAGGACGTGTACGACCTCTCGACCGCGATCGCCCGCGCCAAGGGCCTCGACGCGGCGAATGTCGAGATCGCCGGCCGCATCGGCCTCGGCATTTTCTTTGCCGAGACCAACGGCAACCAGAACATGGGAAATGCGCGCTCCAATACCTACAAGGGAAGCTATCAGACCGGCACGACCGAGGACCAGAACGGCCGCAACAAATGGACGGCGATCCGCCCCGCGATCGCGGCATTCGATCCGGCGCTGATCGCGCGCGACGACCGCGAGGAGGCGCGGGTCGGCGGCGGCGATCATCGGTTCAATCACTGGACCGCGGTGCGCGACGGGCTGATGAACGCGCATGCCGAGCTGTTCCGGCAGATCCCGACGATCGCGAAGGCTTTGCCCAATCCGATCGACCAGATGAAGCTCTTCGAGCTCATCCAGATCATTCCATCACCGACCAAGTCGGCGCTGGCGTCCGGGAATCTCGTCAACTATCGGATTTCCGACCCGAAAATCATGGGATATCTGCGCAACAACAGCGTCTTCACTTTCGGCCACGTCGACCGCGCGAAGACCTCGGCGACCTTCCGCGAAATCCTCGATGCGATGTGGCTGTTCGACGACAAATTTCGCCAGGCGATGGCGCGGCTGAACGAAATCAAGGCGCAGCAGAAGCGCGGGTGAGCGGCGGCCCTCCCTCACTGTCGTCATCGCCGGGCTTGTCCCGGCGACCTCGATATCAGGGCACGGCCGTGCCATGTGATCGGGGTGGCCGGGACAAGCCCGGCCATGACTGCTTATTGGGGAATGCGCCGCCTACGCAATCGCCTCCGCCTCGCGCAAACTCTCGATCAGCGACGCGCGCAGCAGGAACGCACGCGCCTGCACCGGATCCTCGGCGGTGCGGCGCAATTCGTCCTGATTACGCTTGCGCACCGCCGGGTCGGTCTCGGTGAGCAGGCGCTTGTTGCGGATGGTCTGCGCTTGCGTGTGCTGGATCGCGACGTGGCGGCGCTGGCGCTCGTAGCGGTCGAGCACATCCTCGCCGGCCTCGCCGCGCAAGAGTCGCGGTGAGCTTGCCCGCGAGATTGAAGGCGTCGTGCACGCCGCTGTTCATGCCCATGGCGCCGATCGGGCTGTTCACATGGGCGGCGTCGCCGGCAAGGATGGCGCGGCCGGTGCGGAATTTTTTCGCAACGCGCTGGTGCACGATGTAGAGATTGCTGCCGACGATGTCGAACGGCTTGCCCGTCGGCAGAAAGCCCTGCAGCCGTGCCTGCAGCGCGTCGGGGCGCATGATCGTCGCCTCGTCGATGCCCGGCTCGACAGGAAAATGCACGCGCCAGCGGTCGGGCGGCCCTTTCCAGTGAAACAGGTTCGACCATTCCTTGGGGTCGGAGATGTAGTTGCGCTCGGCGTAGCCGTGGCGGCGGAAGTCGTAGGCGACCTCGATGTTGAGCACGAGATCGGAATAGGTGAAGCCTTCGAACTCGATGTCGAGCTCCTTGCGCACGATGCTGCGCGCGCCCTCCGCCGAGACGAGATAGGCCCCGGAAACCGTCTCGCTCTCGCCCGCGGCATTGGTGAAGGTGGCGGTGACGCCCGACCCGTTCTGCGAAAACGCGGTGAAGCTCGAGTTGAGCCGCAGGTCGATGAGAGGGTGAGCCTTGGCGAGCTTGAGTGCTTCCTCGACGACCTTGATGCGCTCGCATTGCAGGACGTAGGGGAACCGCGTGTCGTCCTTGAGATGGACGTGGTCGAAGGCGGCGATCAGCGCGTTCTCGGCGCGGTCCCAATAGTGGAACACCGGCGCGACGATGCCGCGCGGCTCGAGCTTCGCATAGAGCCCGATGCGGTCGTACATCTCGAGGGTCGCGGGATGATTGGTGCCGGCGCGCGGCACCTGCTCGAGGAAATTATCCTCGCCCAGCGCCTCGATCACGGTGACCGAAATATCCTGCTGCGCCAGCGCGAGCGCGAGGCAGAGCCCGACCGGGCCCGCTCCGATGATGACGACACGCTCCGATGATTTCGGCATGATTCTCAGAACCAGAGACGGGGGACTGCACCTCTCCTCGCGTGCGACGAGAGGTCGGATCGCGTCGGCGATCCGGGTGACGGGGGCGGTTTCGCGAGTCTAAGCGTAGCAGTGATTCTCGGCGGCTCAGACTCGCGAAACCGCCCCCTCACCCCGACCCTCTCCCCGCACGCGGGGAGAGGGAGCGCAGGTCGCCGCGCTGAGAACGGTAAGTGGCATCGTAGGAAGCCGTGCGCAGTCAGGGCTTGGCGACGACGTCCTTCGTCGCGCCGGCCCAACCGTTGTGGGTGAGGTCGAACACCACGCCATTGGGGTCGCGGTACTTCGCCTCGTAGAACGAGTTGGGCGAGGTCGGCCGGCCGGTGAGATAGCTGCCGCCGGCGTCGACCACGTGCTTCTCCGCGTCGTCGAGGTCGTCCACCCAGACACCGAAGTGATAGAGGCCGAGCTTCTCGTTCTCGTGCTCCTTGGTCAGCAGCGCGACGTTGACGACACCGTCGGTCATGTAGATGCCGCGGCGCGCCCGCCCGGCCCGCGTGAAGCCGAACGCCTTTTCATAAAATTGCGCGGCCTCCTCGGCATCCGGAACGATGATGGCGATGTGGCGGATCCGGCTCTTCATGCTGCACCTCCTGCGGGCGTCTTTTTGGGTCCCGGCGGCAGCGGCGCTGCCGCAGCGGCGGTCCTCCAGTACGGGCAATTAGCCGTGAATCGCCAGCGGAAGCAACAGCTTCCGGGGTCATGCCTGCCCTGTCCGCGCAACCTCGACCGGTACCAGCGCGACCCGGGCGGGTGCCTAGGAATTGGCCACTGCCGCACTCACCCTGCCCAAGATGGCAGCGTCGATCGTCGGAAGGGCCGGATTTTGGCCGTACCGGCGGCGGGACCTGCGGCGTGGCATACGGTTTGCTCACCCCTCGATGCGCGAATACCGCAGCTTCAAGGACGACGATGCGTGCAACGAGTTCCCTGACCCCGCATTCCCCGCTGCGATGCAGCGGCTGGCGGTGGCGGTTGAAGCAACGCGGCGGACGGCAATGACCGCTCGCCTCAAGGCGCTGGCGACCCGCCGCCCCGAGGAGGCGAGCCCGAGAATGCGGCCGCTGTCGCGGCTGCCAGTGTTCCTGGCGCTCGAAGGCAAGCGCGCGATCGTCTGCGGCACCACAGCGGCGGCGGCCTGGAAGGCGGAGCTTCTGTCGGCCGCCGGCGCCGAGGTCGCAGTCTATTGCGAGGCTCCGAACGAGGAGCTGCGGGCGCTCGCTGCCGAGCCGCCCCATGGCCGGATCAGGCTTCACGACCGCACCTGGCAAGCGACCGATTTCGCCGGCGCCGCGGTCGCCATCGGCGCCATCACCGACGATGCGGAGGCTGAGCGGTTCGCCGCCGCCGCCCGCCGTGCCGGTATTCCGGTCAATGTCATCGACAAGCCGCGGCTGTGCGATTTCATCTTCGGCGCTATCGTCAACCGCTCGCCGCTCGTGATCGGCATCTCGACCGACGGCGCGGCGCCGGTGTTCGCTCAAGCCGTGCGCGCCAAGATCGAGGGCTTGCTGCCGCGCGGCTTTGCTCGCTGGGCCGAAGCCGCCCGGCGCTGGCGCAGCCTCGTCCAGGCGACCGATCTTCCGGCGGCAGCCCGCAGGCTGTTCTGGCAGCTCTTTACCGCGACGGCCTTCGCCACACCCGACCGCGATCCCGCGACGCGCGATTTCGACGAGATCCTGGCGTTGACCCGCGCCCGGCCGGCGGGCGCCGGGCGGGTGACCCTGGTCGGCGCCGGTCCCGGCAATCCGGAGCTCCTCACCTTGCGCGCGGTGCGGGCGCTGCACGGCGCCGACGTCATCCTGTTCGACGATCTCGTGTCGCCGGACATCCTCGACTTTGCCCGCCGCGAGGCGAAGAAGATGCTGGTCGGCAAGACCGGCCACCGCCCCTCCTGCAAGCAGGAGGAGATCAATGCCCTGATGGTGTCGCTTGCCCGGACCGGTAAGCACGTGGTGCGCCTCAAGGGCGGCGACCCCATGATCTTCGGCCGCGCCGACGAGGAGATCGAGGCCTGTCATGCCGCCGGTATCGCCGTCGAGGTGGTGCCCGGCATCAGCACGGCCCAGGCGGCGGCGAGCCGGCTCGGGGTGTCGCTGACCCATCGCCGCGACGCCCGGCGCGTGCAGTTCGTCACCGCCCATGCCGACAACGGCTCCCTGCCCGACAACATCGACTGGGAGAGCATCGCCGACCCGGCGGCGACCACCGCGGTCTACATGCCGGGTCGGACCATCGAGGCCTTCGCCGCGCGCGCGATCGCGGCCGGCCTCGACTCCGGCACCCCTGCGATCGCGGTGGCAGCACTCGGGCGGTCCGGGGAACGCATCGTCAAGGCGCGGCTCGGTGACATTGCGCACCGCCTCGCCCAGGAGACGCCGCCGACGCCCCTCCTGGTGCTGATCGGGCGCACCCTCGACCGCGCCTCGCAGGTCGATCTTGCGCGTGCCACGAGGAGCGAGTTCGGTGCGCTCGCCGCGCCGGCCCGCCTCGCCGGCACGCCCCAGGAAAACGCCACCAGTTAAATGACCGACTGACGCCACCGGCCCAAAACCGCGCATCCTGGGCGGGCTTTACCACAGACGCCGAGTGCCGTTGCTGGATACCAAAATAACCGCTACTCCAGCATGACTTTAAGAGGCCCGGCCCCGCTCTCGGGCCGATGGTCGCGTATTTCCCGGCGAGTTGGCGGCATGACAAATCAGCTTGTTGTCCCGGTCATTTTGTGCGGCGGCGCGGGCACCCGCCTGTGGCCGGTGTCGCGCGAGAAGATGCCGAAGCAGTTCGTGCCGCTGATCGGCACCTCTTCGACCTTTCAGCAGGTCCTCGACCGGGTGACCCGCGAAGGCCTGTTCGCACCGCCGATGATCGTCACCAATTCCGAGTTCCGCTTCGTCGTCGCCGAGCAGGCGCGCTCGCGCGGCGTGACGGCGACCATCATCCTCGAACCGCAGCGGCGGGATTCCGCCGCGGCAATCGCCGCAGCCGCCGAGCTCGCCATGAAGATGGACCCCGGGGCGATCCTGCTGGTAGTGGCGGCCGACCACCTCATTCCCGACGCCGACGCGTTTGCGGCCGCCGTGCGCTCCGCGCTGCCCGCAGCAGCGGCCGGCGCAATCGTGACCTTCGGGGTCAAGCCGACCTATCCGGCGTCGAGCTACGGCTATATCCGCGCCCAGCCGGCGGAGGACGACAGCCCCGTGTGCAAGGTCGCCGCCTTCGTCGAAAAGCCCGACGCTGCGACCGCGGCGCGCTACGTGGCCGACGGCTTCCTCTGGAACAGCGGCAACTTCATGTTCCGCGCCGAGGCGATGCTGCGCGAGCTCGACCGGCTCGAGCCCGAGATACGAAGGGCCGCCAAGGGCGCGGTCGACAACCTCACCTCCGATCTCGACTTCTATCGACTTGCCGAAGCGGAGTTCGCGCAGGCGCCTAAGAAGTCGATCGACTATGCGGTCATGGAACGCACCGACCTCGCCGCGGTGCTGCCGGTGTCGTTCCGTTGGTCCGATGTCGGCAGCTGGAACGCCGTGTGGGACGCCCAGCCGCAGGATGAGGCCGGCAACGTCATCGAAGGCCCGGCGGAGGCGATCGACACCCGCAACAGCCTGATCCGTTCCGAGGACACCGTGCTCACCACGGTGATCGGCCTCGACGGCGTGATCGTCATCGCCACCGCCGACGCGGTCCTGGTGGTGGCGCAGCAGCGGGCGGAAAAGGTCAAGGACCTCGTCGAGCAGCTCAAGGCCAAGAACCGCACCGAGGCGCTGGAACACCGGCGCGTCTACCGGCCGTGGGGCTTCTACCAGAGCGCTGACAACGGATCGCGCTATCAGGTCAAGCGCATCTGCGTGAACCCCGGCGCGCGGCTCTCACTGCAGAAGCACTTCCACCGCTCCGAGCACTGGGTGGTGGTGCGCGGCGTCGCCGAGGTCACCATCGGCGAGGAAGTGAAGCTCTACCACGAGAACGAGTCCGCCTATGTGCCGATCGGCGCGGTCCATCGCCTCGCCAATCCGGGCAAGATCCCGCTGGAGCTGATCGAAGTGCAGGTCGGCAGCTATCTCGGCGAGGACGACATCCTGCGCCTCGAGGACGTCTATCGCCGCCACGCGGAAGCGTGACCCGCGGCGGTCCAAATCGTGTCGCGCGTCGTCCCGCGGCTTAGCCGCAGAGCGCTGAAATCGCCTGCTCGGCGGCGACGACGCCGCTGCGATAGGCGCCGTGCGCCGTCGAGAAGTCCTCGCGGGAGCAGGCCTCGCCGGCGAAGAACAGGCGCTGGTCGACCGCGGCCGCGAGCACCTGCCGGGCATCGGCGTGCCCGGGTCTTGCGCGGGAATACGAGCCGCGCGCCCAGGGGTCGCGCACCCAGCTCGAGGCGGCGATGAGCTCGAGGCGATTGCGGATATCGTTGCCGATGAGCGCCGCGAGCTGGTCGATGGCGAAGCTCGCGAAGCCCGCCTGCCCTTCCTGCTCCAGCTCGCGCGCGAACTCGCCGCCGAAATAGCCCTCGACCAGCGGGCGCCCCAGCGGCCGCAGATGGTAGCTGCCGGTGCGCACGCCGTCGATGGCGCCATAGAGGTGGGCATCGTTGGGAATGTCGTCGCCGCCGGTGAGACGCAGATAGACCTTGTCGGCGATGCCGAGCGGCAACGCTTCCGCCGCTGCGATCTTGTCCGGCAGCTCCGGGGCGAAGCGCGGCACGCCCGCTGCGAGCACGTCGGTCGGCACGGTGACGATGACCGCGCGCGCTTCGATTTCGCCGCGCGGGGTCACGATCCGGATGTGCCGGCCGCCGTGATCGATCACCTCGGCGGGGCACGCGAAGCTGATGTCTATCCCCTCGGCGAGCGATGCGATCAGGGTGCCGTAGCCCTCGACGACACGCCAGTTGATGCCGGTGTCGCGATAACGCCAGAAATCGCGGGCCGACAGGCCGTCGAGCTCGACACCGTTCATGTAGGTGCTGATGGCGTCGATGAGCCCGTTCCAGCGGCCTCCCGGTTCGAGAAAGCTCGCGCCGGGCACATCCTGCTCGGCATCGCCGCCGGCATCGAGGCGATCCCAGAAGCGCTCCAAGGTGGCGCGAAAGTCGTCGTGGTCCGCTTGCGGGAAACCGAGGCTCTTCCACTGGGTACGCCACTGCGGCCGCGTACGGTCGAGGGCGAAACCGAGCGTCGCCGCGATGATGCACCATTCGTTCTCGTCAGCCGAGTGCAACCAGCCGCATCCGAGCTCGATCGGCAGGCCGGTGGCATCGCGCAGCGTCCAGCCGCGCCCGCCGGCCCGGTCGCGCGCCTCGATGACGTGCAGCGACAGCGGGGCCGTCGCGATCCGCCGCGCGGCGGCAAGCCCGGCCGCTCCCGCCCCGATCACGACGACGTCGAATTCATTCATGGAAAGGTCTCGCCCCGCGGAAATCACCTGTAGCGCGATCACATAACGCCAGTGCGATGGACATGTTGCCGCGGGATATGCTCCCACGCCTACGCGGTGCTGCCGGCATCGACCGTGAGCACGGTGCCCGTGATGCCGGCGGAGCGGTCGCCGAGCAGAAACTCGACGGCTTCCGCCACGTCCTCGACGGCCGGCAGCCGACGCAGCGCGCTGCGCCGGGCGATCTGCTCGCGCCGCGTCCCGTCGAGCTCCTGCGTCATGTCGGTGTCGAGGAATCCCGGGGCCACCGCATTGACGTTGACGCTCATGCGACCGACCTCGCGGGCAAGCGACCGGGTGAACCCGAGCATTGCCGCCTTGGTGGCGCCGTAGACCGAGAGCCCGCTGTAGCCGGTGAACCCGACGATCGAGGCGACGTTGACGATGCGGCCGCCGCCATCGGCCATCATGGCGCGGACCACATATTTGGTCAGCACCATCGGGGAGATCGTGTTGAGGCGCACCAGGCGCTCGATGCGCGCGGTGTGCATCAGCGACAGCGCTCCGCCCTCGCCCAGCGCCGCGTTGTTGACGAGGCCGTAGATCGGGCCGGACTGTTTGCGCAGGCCGGCGACGAGGCGCGGGATCGCGTCGATGTCTTCGAGGTCGAACGCCACGAACTGCAGCGCGTTTCGCCCCGCCTTCTCGGACGCGGCAATCGCGGAAGCGAGCTCGCGGCTTTCCTTTCGCGCCAGCGCGATCACGTGATAGCCGGCCTCGGCGAGCTTGAGCGAGATCGCGAGGCCCAGTCCGCGGCTCCCCCCGGTGACGAGGACGTTACGCATGGCGCAGGAGCTTGCCGGCTGCCGTCATCGGGAGGGTCGACACGAATCGAATCATCGCCGGCACCTTGTAGGCTGCGAGATCGCGGCGACAGAGCGCGATGATCTCGCGTTCGAGCACCGGACGCGTTTCGGGCGCGCCGCCGGCCTTGAGGACGACGTCGGCGACGACGATCGCGCCGGTGATCGGGCTCTTGCGCGACTTGACGAGGGAGCCGGATACGCCGGCATGGCGGTTGATCGTGGCTTCGACCTCCTCGGGATGAACCTTGAGACCACCGACATTGATGACGCCGTCCTTGCGCCCGACGAAGTGATAGCGCGCGCCGCGAAGCTCGACCAGGTCGCCGGTATCGACGAAATCCTCCGCATCGCGAAGGGGCGGGGCGCCGGCCCCGATATATTCAGTAGCCGTTCGCGGCGAGCGCAGCCGCAGGACCCCGTCTTCGACCGCGATGTCGACGTCACCCTTGCCGATGCGGAGGAAATCAGCCGGAAAGCCTTCGAGCGCGTCATTCACCTCGAAGCCGACGCCCGCCTCGGTCGAGGCGAACGCATGGCCGACCCCGGCTTGCGGATAGGCAGCACGCAGGCCATCGAGCACCGTCTGGTTGGCGATTTCACCGGACAGACGGACATAGCGGGGCGCAATGATCCCCGCCTCGGGGCCCATCAGAACGCGCCACCAGTGCGACGGTGTGCCGGAGACGTGGGTCGCGCCGTGGGCGGCGAGCCGCCCCAAATGCTCGGCCACCGGCTCACCCGCGCTCGAAAGGATGAGCGAGCCGCCGCCGACGAGGGCGCGCAGGAAGATCTGCATCCCGCCATAGCGGCGAATGTCGTAGAAGGTGCCCCAAATCGGCGGTTCGGCGACCGGCTTGATCGGCGCGATGAGGCTCGCGAGCGTATGGCAGACGAGCTTGGGCACGCCGGTGGTGCCCGATGTGAGCAGCACCCATTCGGTCTCCCGGGTGTCCTTGACGCTCGCCGGCCGAGCTGCGATGTCGGTGCCGCACGCGACTTGCAGCGGCACTCCGAGTGACTGCGGGTCGGGAGTTCCTTCATCGTACACGATCGCGTCGACCGCGGCGGTCGCAACGATGGCACGCAGATGGTCGAGCGGAACATCGGGCGGGCAGATGACGATGCGGCGCGCGATCCCTTCGAGCTCGATCAGCGCCACCGCGGCACTGAGCTGCTCGTGCGCGGCGAGCAGCACCGAGCGCCCGTCAAACGCCTCGAGCCGTCCGCCGAACGCGGAGCCGCCGGCCAATGCATCAAGGGCGACGCTCGCGTGGCGGCCGTAGAGATGCCGGCGCGATCCGGCAGGGCCCGCGCAAAGATGCCGCAGGGTCTCCGCTTCACCGCGTCGCATTTTCGTAAACACGTACGAACTCGCCGAGCGTCACCGGAAAGCTCGAAATCCTCGGCGGTCGAAAACGGATCGACTCCGAACTTGTCTTCGAGCCGCGCCACCAGTACGGCAAAGCACAGCGAATCGAGCCCCGAATTCATCAGCACGGTCTCGTTGCTCAACGGCGCAAGCTTCTTTTGGTGCTCCGCCGCGATCTTTTCGATTTCGGAGAACACTGCTAACTGTATCGACATCGTCAGCCACCTCACCTCGATCCGACGCTTTACCATAAACACCTTGGACCCGCGCTCAAGGCAAAGTGGCGTGTATGGTCAATTCACGAGTTCCGGAACGCCCGTCTGAGGTTCGCGTGCGCCAGATCGTGCCGGCCGACCGCGAGGCGGTCGCGGCTCTGCTGCGCAAGGGCTTCGGGTTTCGCCGCACACGGGCCTTCTGGCGACGTGCGATCGATGCGCTCGCCGCTCGGAAAGTCCCCGACGGCATGCCGCAACTGGGCTACCTCCTGGAAAGCGGCGGCGAGGTGGTCGGAACCATCCTGGTGATCGCCTCGCGGCCGCGCACCGGCGCGGACCCGGACGCCATCCGCTGCAGCCTCTCGAGCTGGTATGTCGAGCCGCATTTCCGCATCTACGCGGCAATGCTGGCGGCCGTGGCCCTCAATCGCAACAACGCCACCCAACTCAACATTTCGCCGGCCGCGAACACGCTGCCCACGCTCGCGGTACAGGGCTATGCGCGTTATTGCGACGGCGTGTTCATCGCCTGTCCTCTGCTGGCGCGAGGCGACGATGCTGCCACCCTGCTCGTTGCGAACCGCCGACCGGCCGTTGCATTCGAAGCGTTCGAATGGAATCTGCTGAGCGATCATGCCCAACTCGGCTGCCTGGCTTTCTGGTGCGTGACGGCCGAGCGCGCCTATCCCTTCGTATTCCGACGCCGCCTCGCCAAGGGCGTTCTGCCCTGCGCGCAGCTCATCTACTGCCGAGACACCGCCGATGTGGTCCGCTTCTCCGGCGTCATCGGCCGCTACCTCGCCGCCCGCGGATGCCCGTTCGTCGTCATCGATGCCAGCGGGCCGATGCCCGGGTTACCCGGCATCTATCTCGACGCCAGGCCGAAATACTTCAAGGGCGCGGAAAAGCCACGGCTGGGCGACCTTGCCTACACCGAAGCAGCTCTGTTCGGCTTGTAGCCGGCAGACCGCCCTACATGGCGGCGGCAGGCATCTTCCGGCGCGGCTGCTCGCGACGGGCGGATAGACCGGACAACCAGTTGCGGTAGAGCCGCAGCGCCGAGGCATGCCAGGCGTTGGCGAAGCGCTCGACGATCGATGCCGCCGGGAACCCCTCCAGCAACTCCGGATTGCGCGCCGAGAGCGCACGGCGGCGGAACGCTTCCAGGCTGCGCTCGCTCGCCGCATCGAGGTAGTATCGCGGCAGCGGCGGATAGCCCTCGCTCTCACGCCGGAGATAGCGGCCGACGTCACGGCGGTACTCGCGCAGCAGCGTCGTCGGGTCGTATTCCGGATGGCCCTGCAGCAGGACGAACAGGCTGCGGTCCTCCTTGACGCACGTGTCGACGCCTATTTCCGGCGACCGTGTGAGCACAGTGTAGCCCGCCGCGGCGAGCGCGTCGGCCGGAATGTCGTTCCAGCGTGAATGGGGCACCAGCGTACGGGCCGGCGCGCCGGCCAATAGCGGATGGTCGGCCTCCTTCATGCACTCGTAGACGCCGAAGCACTTGGCCGGGAGCTTGCGCCGCTCGATGCCGTCGCGATGAAGAACCGCGGCATGGGCGGCGAGACACGACCAGATCGATGACTTGGTGTTCTGCTCGGCCCAGTCGATCAGCTCGGTGAAGATCGGCCAGTACGGCTCGTCCGTCAGCGCCGAGGCGCGCGGCTCCATTCCGGTGACGATGAGAGCGTCGAGCTTGGTGTCCCATAGCCGGCCGATCTCGGCATAGTCGGCGAGGATACGATGCCGGGTGAACTCGCCGCGCGGCACCTGCGGCAGGGCGAATAGCCTGACCCGCACCTGGGTTCTGCCCGATGCGGCGGCGAGCAGCCCGATGAATTGCCGCTCGGTCAATTCGAGCGCGGAATCGGGCATGTTGTTGACGATCCCGATTTCGATCGCTTCGTCATCGCGCGGGAAAACGGGCACACAGCGCACCCCCTCGAGAAGGTTGAAGCTTCGTCCCGACGCACCCTGTTCCAACACCACCGGCATTGCCGTTTCTCCAGACTAACTCCGGCCGTCGACCTGTAATTGGGTAGTGCGCCGCGGCTGCGCCACCGCGAGCGCCTGGTCGAGATCGGCGATGATGTCGTCGATATGCTCGATGCCGACGCTCAACCTGATCGTTTCCGGCCGCACGCCTGCCGCCGCCTGCTCCTCGCGCGACATCTGGCGATGGGTCGTCGAGGCCGGATGGCAGGCGAGCGATTTCGCGTCGCCGATGTTGACCAGGCGCTTGACGAGCCCGAGCGCGTCATAGAAGCGCTGGCCGCCCTCATAGCCGCCCACCACGCCGAAGGTGAGCAGCGAGCAGCCACGACCGCCGAGATACTTGTTCGCGAGCCCGTGATAGGGGCTGTCGGGGAACCCGGTGTAATTGACCCAGGCGACGCCGGGGTGGCCGCGCAGGTACTCCGCGACACGGCGGCCGTTCTCGACGTGTCGCTCGACCCGCAGCGCCACCGTCTCGATCCCCTGCAGCAGCAGAAATGCGCTCATCGGCGAGAGCACCGATCCGGTGGTGCGCTGATAGACGCTGCGGCAGCGGGCCACGTAGGCAGCCGGCCCGAACCGATCGACATAGACGAGGCCATGATACGAGGCGTCGGGCGTAGAAAACATCGGAAAGCGGTCCGCGTGTTTCCGCCACGGGAAATTGCCGCCGTCGACGATTGCGCCGCCAAGCGTAGTGCCGTGCCCGCCCATGAACTTGGTCAGCGAGTGCACCACGACGTCGGCGCCGTAGTCGATCGGCTTGAGAAGGATCGGCGTCGCAACGGTGTTGTCGACGACGAGCGGAATGCCATGGCGATGGGCGACGTTCGCCAGCGCCTCGATGTCGCAGACGTTGCCGGCCGGATTGCCGACGGATTCGCAGAACACCGCTCGGCTGTCGTCGTCGATGAGCTTCTCGATGTCCGCCGGCCGATCGCTCGCGGCGAACCGCACCGACACGCCCTGGCTCGGCAGCAAATGAGCGAACAGTGTGTGGGTCGTCCCGTAGAGTTGCGGAACGGAGATGATGTTGGAACCGAGCCCGGTCAGGTTCTGCACCGCATAGTTGAGGGCGGCCTGCCCGGTCGCGACGCACAGCGCTTCGACACCCCCCTCGAGAGCGGCGACGCGGCGCTCCAATATGTCGGTGGTCGGGTTCGCGATGCGGCCGTAGCGATAACCTTCCACGTCGAGATTGAAGAGCGCGGCGCCGTGGTCCGCGCTGTCGAAGGCGAAGGCCACGGTCTGATAGATCGGCACCGCCACGGCTTTCGTCGTGGGGTCGCAATCGTAGCCGCCGTGGATAGCGATGGTTTCGCTCTTCATGATTTCGCCACGAGCTCTCAACGTGCAGCCGTGGCGCAGATCGACCCACGGACGCATCGCGCCAATGTCACCTATACCCGCCATTCGGACGCGTCTGCCCGAACCGACACCGGATGGGGGGCAATTTGAGCGCCAGACGTAACTAAATGGTACCGGGAACAGCAATAGGACCGACCGCCGCGGATCGGAGGCGATAACCATAATGGTCGAGGGCGCCGTCCACCAGGGGTATCGCTGCTTGCGATACCCCGTTGTGCGGCCGATATGATCGGGATCGAGCGCGAGGCGCTGCCCCGCCGGCGATTTCGACCGCGTGTGCCCCGAGCTTAATGGACTGGCGCGATACGCGACGATGCCGATGAATGCTCGATAACCATGACGCGAATGATTTCAGGGGAGGATGATACTGCCGCGCCGCGCTTGCGCTCGGCCTCGAAGGCGTGGCTGCGAGCGCTCGAGGTGACGGCGCCGCTCGCCGGGCATCCGACTCGCACCTTCCCAGTCGTGGTGGAGGAGCTCGCCGAGCGCTTCGGCGATGCCCCCGCTCTGGTTTCGGAAGCGGAAATCCTCACCTTCCGCCTGCTCAATGAGCGATCGAACCGCTACGCGCGCTGGGCGATGACCTACGGGGTGCGCAAGGGGGACACCGTCTGCCTGCTGATGCCGAACCGACCGGAATATATGGCGGTGTGGATCGGCATCTGCCGGGCGGGCGGAACCGTCGCGCTGCTCAACACCCATCTCGTCGGACCCTCGCTTGCCCGTTCGATCGACACCGTCGCGCCGCGACACGTCATCGTAGCGCGCGAGCTGCTCGATCAATTCCGAACCGCCACGCCTCATATCGCCACCACGGCCGTGGTGTGGTCGCACGGCGACGGCGATCCGGCATTTCCCGACATCACGCAGGCGGTCGCGGAACTCGAGGGCGCCCCGCTCACCGGCGAGGAGCGTGTCGAGGTGACCCTCGATGACCGCGCACTCTTCGTCTACACGTCCGGCACCACCGGACTGCCGAAGGCCGCGATCGTCAGCCATTTCCGGCTGATGAACTGGGCCCACTGGTTCGCCGGCATGATGGACACGCGGCCAGACGACCGCATGTATAACTGCCTGCCGATGTATCACAGCGTCGGCGGCGCGGTGGCGACCGGAGCGGTGCTGGTCAATGGCGGCTCGGTGTTCATCCGCGATGGATTTTCCGCCACGGCGTTCTGGGACGACATCAGGCGCCACGGCTGCACCATCTTCCAATACATCGGCGAGCTCTGCCGCTATCTGCTCAATGCCACGACGCCGCCTGCGGACGCGACCGGGCTGCGACTCTGCTGCGGCAACGGGCTGCGGGCGGACATCTGGACGGCGTTCAAGGAGCGCTTCCGCATTCCGCAGATCCTCGAGTTCTATGCCTCGACCGAAGGCAACATCACTCTGTTCAACGTCGAGGAACAGCCCGGTGCGATCGGCCGGATACCATCGTTCATCGCCCATCGCTCGCGGCTCGCGCTCGTCAAGTTCGATGTCGATCGCGGCGTTCCGCTGCGCGATGCCGACGGGCGCTGCATTGCGGCCGGCACGAACGAAGGCGGCGAGGCGATCGGCCGCATCGGCGATGCAGCCGGGCGAGCATGGCGGGCGGTTCGACGGCTATACCGCAGCGGACGAGACGGAAAGGAAGGTCCTGCACGACGTGTTCGCGCCGGGCGACGCCTGGTTTCGAAGCGGCGACCTGATGCGCCGCGACGCCGCCGGCTTCTACTATTTCGTCGACCGCATCGGCGACACTTTCCGCTGGAAGGGCGAGAATGTCTCGGCTTCGGAGGTCGCCGCTGCGATCACCTCGTTCCCGGGCGTCCGCGACGCTTTCGTCTATGGCGTGAGCCTTCCCGGCACCGACGGGCGCGCCGGCATGGCGGAGATCGCCTGCGCGGGCCCGCTCGACATCGCAGCGCTGCGCGAGCATCTCGTCGAACGGCTGCCGCGCTACGCGCTTCCCGTTGTGCTGCGCATCCGTTCAGAGTTGGAGCTGACCCCGACGTTCAAGCAGAAGACGACCGCCGCGGAAGTACCGTACGACCCGGCTGCGTCTCCCGATCGGCTCTACGTCCACCTTGCCGAGCGCGGCGGCTACGTCGTGCTCGATGCGGCGCTTTATGCGCGCATTCGCGGCGGAAGCATCAGGCTTTGAGGCGGCCCACGCGCCTCCGCCGTGCACGTCGTGATGTGTCGCTTCGGCGCGGGATCGCGTAAATTGGATGCTCCCACCCCGAACCACGGACATCATCCCGATGCAAACGCGCTTCGCGCCGCTCTCTGAAACCGACATGACCGCCGAGCAGAAGCGGGTCGCCCACACGATCGCGAGCGGTCCTCGCGGCAGCCTGCGCGGCCCGTTCCATGCGCTGCTGCGCAGCCCCGAGCTTGCCGATCGGGTCCGCCATCTCGGCGACTTCGTCCGTTTCGAGAGCACCTTCCCCGCGCCGCTGCGCGAGCTCGCGATCCTGGTCGTCGCCCGGTTCTGGTCGGCCGACTACGAATGGAACGCACACCGCAAGCACGCCCTCGCCGCCGGGCTCGATCCCGCGATTCCCGCAGCCATCGAGGCCGGGCGCCGACCCGAGACGCTCGCGCCGGACGAAGCGCTCGTCTACGACCTCGTCTCCCAGCTCCTCGTCGACAAGGACATCAGCGATGCGACCTTCGAGGCGGCGAAGACGCGATTTGGCGAACGCGCCATCGTGGAATTGATCGGGACCGTCGGCTACTACGGTTTCGTGTCGCTCGTGCTCAACGCCGCGCGGACGCCGATTCCCGACGGCGGAACACACCTGCCGCGATCGGCCCCACAGGCCGGGTGACGGCAAGAGGTCGCAGCGCCCGCGACCGAACAGAATCCCCCGTGGCGAGGCGCTCGCATGCTATAAGCGTGCGCCGAAGATACCCCGGTCAACCAGAACTTGAACAAGGGAGGACACTTAGATGCGCCATGTGGATCGCCTCATGTGCGGCGTCGCCGTCGTCGCAGCAATCGTCATGTCTGCGGCACCGAGCCATGCCCAGACTGCCGACCCGAACTCCGCACCCAATACGTATCGTCCCGACGACGGCTGGGCGAAGCAACCGATGGGCCGCGGCTTCGGCTCGACCATCGGCCTTCAGGTCGATCGCGACGGCAAGAGCATGTGGATTTACGACCGCTGCGGCGGCGACAGCTGCGAGCGCTCGAAGATCGCCCCGCTCAATAAATATGACGCCTCCGGCCGCGTGGTGGCGAGCCTCGCCGCGGGCCTGACCACCTTCCCGCACGGGCTGTTCGTCGACAACGACGGCAACCTCTGGATCACCGACGGCCGTGCCGACAAGACCAAGAAGATCGGCCAGACCGTGTTGAAGCTTTCCCCGGACGGCAAGTTGCTGATGACGCTCGGCACGCCGGGTGTCGCGGGGAACGACGAGACGCATTTCAATGCACCGTCCGACGTCGCGGTGGCGCCGAACGGCGACATCTTCGTCGCCGACGGCCACGGCGACGGGACCAATGCCCGCATCGTCAAGTTCTCCAAGGACGGCAAATTCATCAAGGCCTGGGGCAAGGAGGGCAACGGCCCCGGCGAGTTCAACGTGCCGCACGGCCTCGCTTTCGACTCGGCCGGCCGCCTGTTCGTCGCGGATCGCGCCAACAACCGTATCCAGATCTTCGACCAGGACGGCAAGCTGCTCGACACGTGGAAGCAGTTCGGCCGGCCGAGCGGAATCACGATCGACAAGAACGACATGATCTACGTCGCCGACTCCCAGTCGGGCGACAAGCTCAACCCGGGTTTCAAACAGGGCATCCGGGTCGGCAACGTGAAAGACGGCAAGGTCACCTCGTTCATCGAGGAGTCCAAGTTCCCCGGAGCATTGGAGGGTGTCGGCGTCGACGACGACGGCAACATCTATGGCGGCTACACCAACGCCCAGAAGCTGGAGCGTTTTGTGAAGAAGGAGATTCGGTAACGTCGAATTGCGGGGTCGGCCCGGCCGGCCCCGCGGCCCTTTGCTTAATATGTCGCTGATTGCAGCCGCTGCGATTTCCGACAATTCATTGGAGTTCGGTAATCGAGCGAGAAACCAATTATTTCGAAGTTTATCGACCTCGACTACGAAAATGCCCGACGTCCTTGCCTCTCTGATCGCGGGCTCGCAGCCCGAATCATCCCGAGCGTAAAGGCACATCGCATTCTAACTTCAGGGCAATTCGCAACGTCCCGAATTTCGAGGTCGTCGCAAGACGTCCCGCAGCAAGTGGCCGATCATCCGATATTTCTCCGCCTGACCCGCGCGCGAAAGCACGTAGTTTTGGAAACGTTCGAATAACCGGGCGTTCAGACATCTCGCATAAGGCTGCAATTCCGCGATCGGAGGGAGCGCTCGCGGGGGCAGCCGATGAAAAGCGCACCCGACAGTCGAACCGCAACCTTCGGTTCGGCAACCACCAGACGGCGGAATGCGTGTGACCTTCATCGAGGTTGCGCCTGCCGCCCGAAGGACCCGCCGATGCACAAGCTGCTTGCCGAGCAGATCGCCAAGGCGAAGACCGACAGGGGATCGATCGACCTCGATCGCCTCATCGGTCTCGTCAGCCGCGCCTACCAGGCATTCGACCGCGATCGGCGCCGGGCCAACCGCTCGATGTCTTTGATGGTCGAGGAGATCGGCACCGTCCAGCGCGACCTCGAGCGGCTGGTCGCCGAGCGCACCGGCGAGCTTCGCGCGCGCGAGGCCGACCTTCACGCGCAGAACATGCGTTTCAATGCGGCGGTTTCCAACATGTCGCAAGGGCTCGTCATGTTCGACAGCGACAGCCGTCTCCTCATCTGCAATTCGCGCTACGCCGAGATGTACCGTCTTCGCCCGGACGACATCCGCCCCGGGCTTGCGCTCCGAGCGCTGCTCGAACGACGCGCCGCTGCCGGTAGCTTTTCGGGGGACGTCGACCAATACCTCGAGGGCGTTTCCGCGGCCGTCAAAGCCGGCACGACGACCAGCCAGTTCGTCGAGCTGGACGACGGTCGCACCATCGCCGTGGTGAACGTGCCGATGGCCGGCGGCGGCTGGGTGGCCACCCACGAGGACATCACCGAACGGCGCCGGTCGGAAATGCAGATCGCGCACATGGCGCGGCACGATGCGCTGACCGATCTGCCCAACCGCGTGCTGCTGCGGGAACGTCTCGCCGATGCGCTCGTCCACGTGGAACGCGGGCAACGGCTCGCCGTCCTGTGCCTCGACCTCGACCACTTCAAGAACGTCAACGATTCGCTCGGGCACCCCATTGGCGACGAACTCTTGCGCGCAGTGGCCGGCCGGCTGCGCGCCTGTGTGCGCGAAACCGACACGATCTCGCGCGTCGGCGGCGATGAGTTCGCGATTATCCAGACCGACATCACGGACGCTACCGATGCGGAGCGATTGGCGCTCCGCCTCTCCGAGGTGATCTCCGCGCCATACGACCTCCAGGGGCACATGGTCGTGACCGCCGCCAGCATCGGCATCGCGGTGGCCCCCGTCGACGGGATCGAAGCCAACGAGCTTTTGAAGAACGCTGACATGGCGCTCTACGGCGCGAAGGCGGACGGCCGCGGCGTCTACCGTTTCTTCGAGCCGAACATGGATGCGCGCATGAAAGCGCGGCGCGCGCTCGAGCTCGCGCTGCGCAAGGCGCTGGCGAACGACGAATTCGAATTGCATTACCAGCCGGCGGTCAACCTCGACGGCGAAACGGTGCAGTGCTGCGAGGCGCTGTTGCGCTGGAACCATCCCGAACAGGGTTTGATCATGCCGGCCGATTTCATTCCGATCGCCGAGGAGATCGGGTTGATCGTCCCGATCGGCGAATGGGTGATCCGTCGCGCCTGCCAGGACGCGACCGCGTGGCCCGACGACATTCGCGTCGCCGTCAATCTTTCGCCGACCCAGCTCAACAACAGCCTGCTGTTCCCTACCGTGCTCAATGCGCTCAACGCCGCACAGCTGCCGGCACATCGGCTCGAGCTCGAGATCACCGAGGCCGTGCTGATGGAGAACACCGAGGCCAATTTGCGGACGCTCCACGGCTTGCGCTCGCTCGGCATCCGCATCTCGATGGACGATTTCGGCACCGGCTACTCGTCGTTGAGCTATCTACGGAGCTTTCCCTTCGACAAGATCAAGATCGACCGCTGCTTCATCACCGGGCTCGGCGACGACGCCGAGTCGGCCGCGATCGTGCAGGCGGTCGCCGGGCTCGCGCAGCAGCTCAGCATGACGACGACGGCAGAAGGGGTCGAGACCCGCACGCAGCTCGACCGGGTCCGCGAGCTCGGCTGCACCGACGTCCAGGGCCACTTCTATAGCCCGCCGGTCCCGGCAAGAGAGCTCGCCGCATTCTTTGCAAAGCAGTCCGAAGGCGGCAGCGCCGTCGCGTGACGGCGATAGCGGCCGATCGGATCCGGCAGGCGCCTCGTTACGCGTGAGCGCGTGCGGAACGCCTACCATGGAACCCCGCGGCGCGTTACTTCCGCGATGACGTGAAATACCGCAGGTCGGGGGGCGCCTGGTTCTTCTGGGTCGGCATCAGCAGCCCTTCGCTGCTGAGGAAATAGTTTTCCTTGCCGATCATGACCTGCGCATTGCCCTCGGCGATATAATACTCCGGCCAGATCGGGTACTGCTCCTCGTTGAGCACGTATTTCTTGTCGACGGTCCATGGACGCGTCAGCGCGTGATCGATCGTCGTCATCTCGTCATGCATGATCTTCGGGTCGGCCTTGTCGCGATAAATGCGTTCGTGGAAGATTGACTGATTGTCGAAGTGCAGCGGCAAGCCCGCTTCGTCATAGGCCCGCGGCCCCTTGAATCCGCGCGTTTCGACGACCAGCACGTCGTAAGTCCCGTCGCCATCCTCGTCGACCCACTTGCCGATCGAATAGCCGGCGTAGGTCGGCTCGGCCTCGGTCGGGAAGCCGCGCCCATCGGTGAAAATGCGCCGGTAGTGGTCGTAGGACGCGATCATGATGTAAGTGACGTCCGGCGTGACGACGAATTCGAGCGGCTGGAACGCCATCATCATATGCGGCATTCCCGCGGGCCGCCCCAGCGTGGTCGGGAAATTGCCGAGCCCGCCCTTCGCCTGGTCCGCGATGCTATCTCGCAGAATCGCCTCGTATTCGGGGGTGAGCGGCGCTTGTTGCCCGAGCCCCCAGGGCTTCGTCTGATCGTGCGACGGCTGGGTGGGAAGCTTGACGGCAAACCGCTGCCATTGCCCGGCCCAATCGGGATATTTGGCGTCCTCGGCCGTGCAAACGCCGACCGACAGCGCCAGCGTTACCATCGCGATTGCAGCAATTCGTCCCCGGTCATGCATGGTTCACTCCCCGATCGTATTGCAGTTTATTTTGCGACAGTTTGTCGCGCAATTTACCTCATGGCAATCCCCGCGACGGCTGGAGGTCCTGACCCGCCGAAAATCGATATTCGCTTCGACACAGCCTTACGGGAAACGGGTGGAAGGCCCAGACCGAAATTGCCAGTTCATCGCTCGGCAACCCGCAATCTGCGACGCGGGTTTCACGAGCAGAGCTGGAGATTGCTTCGATGAACGAGCACCACGGATCGGGCCAAGATCGCCTGGGCGGCAATCCGTTCGGCGTACCGGACGTTCCTGAGCCCGAGGATGATGCGGCGCTCGCATTTGCGGCCAGCGTGGCGCTGGACGGGTCTGCCCAGGATGAGAATGCAAGTCCGTGGGGAAGCGTAAGCGACCCGGGTCCGCACCATGAGAGCGAAATCGAAGGAATCTGGTCCAGCCGTTGGAACGGCGGTGCTGACCCGACCATTCCCGGCGACGCGACCGACCGATGGAAGCACGGCAAGGCGGAGCTCAAGATGGCAGGCGATCGCGTCTACCTGCTGTTCGACTGGAACGACGGCGCCCGCTGGGGGCTCATCCACGCGCGCCGCCTGAACGACGGCCGGCTCGTCGGCAAATACGTCAACCTGACGGATCGGAGCATCGTGCGCCCGTGGACGGGCCTGATCGTGAGCGACAGCAGGATCGACGGACGCTGGCCGGGAGGTCGTCTCGATTTCCGCAGGCCCGATCCGCCTACAGCGCGATGCCATTCAGGTTGAATCGCATCGCGCTCCGAACTCCGTGATTTGGAGCATGATCTTGTCCGAAAAGTCTGCAACTTTTCGGGATCATGCTCTAATATCGGTAATCGTCGATCTTGAGCAGCGGGAAGGCGCTGAAGACGTGCGGCACTGTCGGCGACGGTGCCGGATGCAGGTGCTCGCGGTTGAGATCGGCGAACCGTGTCACCCCGAGCAGGCCGAGGCAGCGCTGCACCTCGTCCTCCAGAAGCTCGAGCATGCGCACGAGCGCGGCCTCGCCGCCGGCGGCGAGCGCGTAGCACTGCATCCGGCCGAGCCCGACGAGGTCGGCTCCGGCCGCCATCGCCTTCACGATGTCGGTGCCGCGCGCCATGCCGCCGTCGACGATGACCTTTGCCCTGCCGTCGACCACATCGACGATCTCCGGCAGCACGTCCATCGAGCCGCGCCCGTGGTCGAGCTGACGGCCGCCGTGATTGGAGACGTAGATCCAGGACACGCCATGATCGAGCGCGATCCGGGCATCTTCGGCGGTGGCGATGCCTTTGAGCATCAGGGGAATGTCGAACTTCTGCCGGATGCGCTTGACGGTGCGCCAGTCGAGCGCCGCCTGGAACTCACGACCGGTAGCGCGCCGGCGCCCGGCGACGATATGGCGCTTGGCGAGATCGCGCTCGCGCCGGCTGTAGATCGCGGTGTCGACGGTGAGGCAGAAGGCGACGTACTTGTTGGCAATCGCGCGCGCGACGAAGTCGTCGACCCATGCCTCGTCGCCACGGACATAAAGCTGGAAGATCCGCGTCGCGTCAGGAGCTGCCTGCGCGACTTTTTCCAGGCCAGGCTCGCAGACTGAGCTCAGCATATGGGCGATGCCGAACGCGCTGGCGGCCTGCACGACGGCCGTCGCGGCCTCCTCATGAAAGCTTTCGAGCGCGCCCACCGGGGCGAACAGCAGCGGCAGCCGCAGCCGGCGCCCGAACCGCTCGACCGTCGAATCGATCCGGCTCACGTCGCACAGCACGCGCGGACGGAAGGCGATCTGGTCGAGGGCGAGGCGGTTGCGTCGCAGCGTGGTCTCGGTCTCGGTCGCACCGACGATGTAGTCCCAGGCGTTCTGGTTGAGGTTCTGCCTCGCCTTGGCGACGAACTCGTGCAGGGTCTGAAAATCGGCGGTGGCGGTTGCGGTGGCGAGGCGCCGGTCGGCGGCCTCTTCGGGATTCTGCTGTTGCATGAACGGTACCGTTGCAAAGGAGCGGCTGATGCCGCGCGGGAAAGCTGCTACCTCGCGCCGGCGGCGCGGCGCGCGGCCGGCGGCTCCGAGGCCACGAGCTCGAACAGCGTCGTGGTCTCGAGGTCGTCGTCGAACCACGCGGTGATGGCGGCGCGCCGTCCCTCGATGTAGGTCGGGCGGCCGTCCTCGAGGACCATCGGAACGTCGTGCCCCGGCACGAGAAGCGTATCCGGACGGCGGCGCCACAGCGCCCAGATGCGCGCGATGGTCTCGACGCTCGCGCCTTCGTCCATGGTCATGTCGGCCGCGCCCGATATCAGCTCGGCGCGATTCTTGGCGGCATCGCCGGTGAAGACCACGTCGCGGCGCGGTGTCGTGAGATGAAACACGAGATGCCCAGGCGTGTGGCCCGGCGCGGCATATGCGGTCATGCCGGGGATCACTTCGTCGCCCTCCGCAAGGATGCGCAGCCGCGGCGAGATCGTCAGCTCGCGGATGTAGAGGTCGGGGACGAGATGGTGGCCGAGCGGCTGTGCCGCCGCCCAGGCAAGCTCGGCCGCACCGATGGCGATGCGGGCGTTCGGGAACATGACCCAGTTGATCGAATGGTCGTAATGGGCATGGGTCAGGATCACGTCGGTGACCGCGTCGGGCGCAAGGCCCCGCCGTGCGAGCTGGTCGGTGATCAGCCGCCGCATGTTGAACGAGCCGGTGTCGATGATGACGACGCGGCCGCAGCCGCGCAACAGCACGACCGTGCTCCAGCCGAGCCCGCCGTGACACACCGACTTGCCCGGAAACCCCTGGACCAGGATGTCGATGTCGTAGCCGTCCGATTGCATGGGTACCGCTCTCCTGGCCCGCTTATTCCACCTTTATGACCAGTTTGAGCGAAGCCGCAAGCAGGGTCGTCAGCAGGAGAATGCCGGCCATGGCGAGAAGGCCGGCGCTGAACGAGCCGGTGAAGTCGCGCAGGAAGCCCATGAGATACGGCCCGGCAAAGCCGCCGATGGTGCCGATCGAATTGATGAAGGCGAGACCGGCGGCGGCGCCGACGCCCGCGAGGAACCGGGTCGGGATGGGCCAGAAGATCGCGCGGGCCGAGGTGATGCCGACGAGCGCCACGGTCAAGGCCGTAAGCCCGATCGCCAGACTGCTCCAGATCACCGATGCGGCGAGGCCGATCGCCGCGACGGCGCAAGCGATGATGAGGTTGCCGATTTTCTTGCCGGTGCGGTCGACGTGCCAAGCCCACCAGATCATTCCGACCGAGGCGAAGATGTAGGGCACTGCAGCGAGGAAGCTCACCGCGAGGTTGGAGAGCCCGCTGGTCTTGATGATCTGTGGCAGGAAGATGCCGACCCCATAAGAGCCGAGGGTGAAGCCGAATTGCACCAGTGCGAGGATGATGACCCGGACGTCGGACAGCGCGGTGAGGAGGCTCGATTTCGGCCGCTCGCGGTGCTCGGCATCGAGCATCGCCTTGAGGATGTCGCGCTCCTTGGGCGAGAGCCATTCGGCGTCGTCCGGCCGGTCAGCGAGCCGGCGCAGCACGACGAAGCCGAGCACGATCGCCGGGAGGCCCTCGACGATGAACAGCCATTGCCAGCCCTTGAGGCCGAGCGCGCCGTCGAGCTCCAGCAGCAGCCCCGAGATCGGCCCGCCCACCACCGAGGACACCGGGATCGCGACGAGGAACCAGGCGAGCATGCGGGTGCGGTACTGGGTCGGAAACCACGCCGCGAAGTAATAGGCGACGCCGGGGAAGAACCCGGCTTCGGCGACACCGAGCGCGAACCGCGCGAGGTAGTAGGACTTGACCCCGACGACGAGGGCGGTGAGCGCCGAGATGATGCCCCAGCTGATCATGATGCGCGCGATCCAGCGCCGGGCCCCGAACCGGTAGAGCGCGAGATTGCTCGGGATCTCGAACACGGTGTAGCCGATGAACAGGACGCCGGCACCGATGCCGAACTCGGTCGCGGTGAAACCGAGCTGCTTGTTCATGGTGAGCGCCGCGAACCCGATATTGGTGCGGTCGAGATAATTGACGATGTAAGCGAGGGTGAGCAGCGGAACGATCCGCCAGGCAATCTTCTTGAGCACCGCTTCCTGTTGCGGATCCATTCGCTTCCCCCGTGTCGCGCAGCCACGGGGGTGCGCTTGTTTTCGCCCGGCTTCCGCATCGTTGACCAAGCCCCACGAGGCCATTGGAATCGATGCGGTTCTGCCCGCTCGCGCGGGATTTGAGCGCGGAAGGCCGGGCCGCACAAGCGCGAAGGCCGCGCCGTCCACTGGCTGCTGCCCACCCCGGCGGCGGTTCGAGCGAATTGGCGGGCATTTCTTGGGCCGCGAGGCCGTCCATGAGCAAATTGCCGCACGGCGGCATCGCCGGCATAATGCCGGCCGGATACCACCCGGCCACGGATACAGTTGCATCCGGGTTCGGACTTGGCCGGCGACGCGAACGTGAACGCCGCGAAGGCGGAAAACATGAAACAGATGATGGGAGGGACGACGATGCGAGTTTCGACGGGCGCAATCTTTCTCGTGGCGGCACTGTGGAGCAGCGCCGCTCCGGCGCAGATCGTCGACATGGGCAAGTTTCCGGACTGGGGCGGACAGTGGCGCCGCGTGCCGGACGGCGGGCCACCCCGCTACGATCCCAGCAAGCCCAACGGGCTCGGCCAGCAGGCGCCGCTCACGCCGGAAGCACAGACCAAGCTCGAAGCGAGCCTGAAGGACCAGGCGGCCGGCGGTCAGGGTCTCGACGTCACCTACAAATGCATCCCGACCGGAATGCCCCGCATGATGTCGGGCGTGTTCCCGCACGAGTTCGTGTTCACGCCGGACACCACCTTCCTGCTGTTCGAATTCATGATCAACGCGCCCCGCCGCATCTACACCGACGGCCGCGCCTGGCCGCAGGACCTCGGCGAGCCGACCTTCGTCGGCTACTCGATCGGCAAGTGGCTCGATACCGACGGCGACGGCCGCTATGACGAGCTCGACGTCGAGACGCGCGGCATCCGTACGCCCCGCACCTTCGACCAGGCCGGCATCCCGTTCTCAGACGACGGCAACGCGGTCGTGAAGGAGCGCTTCTTCCTCGACAAGGCCAATCCCGAAATCATGCATATCGAGATGACGACGAGCGACTCCTCACTGACACGGCCGTGGACGGCGACGAAGAATTTCCGCCGCAGCCGCAACGTGCTGTGGACCGAGAACAACTGCACCGAGGGCAACAACCACGTCGAGATCGGCAACGAGAACTATTATCTTTCCGGCGACGGCTACCTGATGCCGGCCCGCAAGGACCAAGCGCCGCCCGACCTGCGCTATTTCAAGACGCAGAAGCAGACGTCGAACTGAGAGGACGGCCGCGCGTCGCCGACCTTCTTCCTCGTCATTCCGGGGCGCGCTTCAGCGCGAACCCGGAATCCAGTTTTTCATGCCTAACCCCGCTGGATTCCGGGTTCAGCCGCTGCGCGGTGCCCCGGAATGACGTGTGGAGGTCGTTCGGGCTTCGCGCGAAGCCACCGGTCAAAACAATGCTCGCGAAAGCTCACCGCGCGTCGGCGTTACGCTGGCGGGTCGACAGATAGAAATAGCCGATCCGGTTGTTGGGCGGCGAGCCGTACCAGAAGTGGCCGGCCTTATCGAGGAAGAAGTCGCGCATGCCGTTGTCCACATAGGGCATCGGGAATTCCGTCACCTTGCCGGTTTCGGGGTCGAGCCGGCCGATGACGTCACGGTGCTCGGCCGAGTACCACAGCGTATGATCGGGTGCGATGCCGAGCGCGTAGGGCGCCGAGCGCGGATGCGGCAGCGCAAACTCGGTGAACCGCTCCTCCTTCGGATCGAAGCGGCCGATCTTGCCGTCGGCGTATTCGCAGAACCACACGACGCCGTTGTCGTCGACCTGGATGCGACGCGGCCGCTCACGGGTCGGAGGAATGTATTTCGTCACCTTCAGGGTAACCGGGTCGACCTTGCCGATGGCTCCGGTCTTGGTCATCTCGGTGAACCAGACATTGCCCTTCTGATCGAGGGCGATCCCATAAGCGGACGGCACTTCCTTGATATGAGTGTAGGTCCCCGTCTTGGGATCGAACCGGGTCAGGCCGCCGGTCGACCAGATCGAGCCGTCCGGGTGGATGCGGATGGTGTGCTTGCGCCAATCGTCCTGGTACTCGGTGATCTTCTGGGTGACCGGGTCCCAATGCCCAAGCTTCTTCGCGCCGGCCTCGGTAATCCATACCGAGCCGTCCGGCGCCGGCACCGCCGAGTGGATCAGCGCCGGCCCGAGATTGGGCGCAGGAAATTCCTTGATCTCGCCGGTCGCAGAGTTCAGCCGCGCCACTTTATTGGCTTGGCCGTATTCCGGAATCCAGAACAGCCCGTCCTTGTCGGGATTGGCGGTCCACGGGAACCGGTTGGGACCCGGCATCTCGAAATCGACGTAGACGATCTTGAGCGCCTCGTCGCTGAATGTGATCAGCGTGTCCTTGTAGGCCGGCAGATCGGCGGGTGATTTCGGCAGCGGCGAATTCTCGCCGAACATGGTGGTGAGATAGGAGACGACATCCTCGGCCTGCTGGTCGCTGAAGCCCTGGCGGTCGGCGAGCGAGGAGCGCATCGCTTCGCGCATGAAGCTCACGCGGTCGCGCCAGCCGTCCTCGTCACGAACGGTCGCCGCCATCTTCGACTGGAAGCCGTGACAGCTCATGCAATTGTCGAACAGGGTCTTCTTGCCGCGCGCGTCCGGCAGCAGCACCGCGCCCTGATAGATCGAAATGTCGCTCCAGCGGATCGGCGCCTTCTGCAGCGCGAAGTCGTAGGCCGCATTCTGGTCGGCCTCGAGTTTCACGCCTGCCCTGACATCGGCCTTGTAGCCGACCGTCTTGACCAGCACGCGGTAATCGCCTGCGGGAAGATTTTCGACGACGTAGCGGCCATCGTTGTCGGAAAGCACGCTGACCGTCATCTTGAGGCCACCATGGCGGGCCTGCACGAAGGCCCCGCGGAACGGCGCGCCGTCGGGGCCGGTCACCGTTCCGGTGATGGTCGCCGCCTCGGCGGCGGGCGCGACGAGCATGAAACCGAGAGCCAGCGAACCCAGTGACCGCATGACGTTCCCTCGTGCCGATTGGAGAATATCGTTGGCGCACCGGTCGCGCCGGACGCGTCGCGACTTTATCGTGGCCGGTTGACCAGCACCAGTCCGACGACCACCAGGAGCACCGCGACCGCGAAGGTCGGCGTGAGTGGATCGCCGAGGATGAAATGCCCGGCGGCGACGCCGAACAGCGGCGTGAGAAAGCTCAGCGCCGCGAGCCGGCTCGCCGAATATTTCACCACCAGGGCGAACCATACGGTGAAGGTGATCGCGAGCACCCAGATGGTCTGATAGGCGAGCGAGCCGAGCGCGAGCGCACCCGGCATCCGCGTCATGCGCTCGCCCAATACGGCCGCGCCGATGGCGAGAAGAAGCGCCGAGACCGCGAGTTGATAGATCGTCGTCATCTCCGCAGGCGCTCGAGCAAGCGAGGTGCCCTTGATGATGAGCGTGGTCGCCGCCCAGAACAGACCGCCCGCGATCAGGAGACCGTCGCCGAGGAGAACGCGCCCGTCGACCGTCGGGTCAGGAAACCCGACGGCGACGACGATGCCGAGGAATGCCAGCGCGAGGCCAGCCCATTGCAGGGGCACCAGCCGTTCGCGCAGAAAGAGCCGCGCCCCGAGCGCGATGAAGAACGGCCCCACATAGATGAAGACGACGCCCCGGCTCGCGGTGGTCCACACGAGGCCGGCATAGATGCAGATGAACTCGAGCCCGAACAGGGCGCCAGCGAGGAGGCCCATGGCGAGCGTGCCGTCGCGGGCCGTCAACCGGACGCCTCGCAGCCGGGCGATGATAAGCACCGCCGGCAGAGCGCCGAACGAGCGGAGCGCTCCTTGCATCATCGGCGGTATTTCGGGCAGCGCGAGCTTGATCGTGACCTGGTTAAGGCCCCAGCTCAGGCATAGGACGATCATCAACGTGATCGCAGCGGCGTCGAGGGGGCGCCCAGCGGGATGATGCTGCTTCATGGGGCTCTATAGCCGTGCGCGGCGTTGGTTTCTCATGCGTTGAGGGAATGGGAGCCTCTACACTCATCATCATCGTACCGGCGCCCATGCGCATATGTTGTACGGCTTGTTGCAATGCAGCATCGCAGGCGCCAAGTTAGCCCGATCGCAATCAGCTCAGGACAGTTCATGCCGGAGAGACCCTTTCCGCTTGCCACGCCGACCACGGGCTTCCCCTGCCCGCGCGCCAGACCGGAAGCCGCCCGATGACGGACGCAAAGAGGACCGACTTGCCGGCGACGGGCGCGCAGCCGGCAGCGACGCCGGCGCCCAAAGCAACCCAGAAAGGCATCAACCTCGCGCTGCAGGGCGGCGGTGCCCACGGCGCCTTCACCTGGGGCGTGCTCGATTACATCCTCGAGGACGGGCGCCTCGCGATCGAAGGCATTTCCGGCGCATCGGCCGGCGCCATGAACGCCGTGATGGTCGCCGACGGGCTCGCTCGCGGCGGCCCCGATGTCGCGCGCGCCCGCCTCGCCGACTTCTGGCGGGCGGCAAGCATCGACGGCGACCTGCCGAATATCCAGCGCAAGCTTCTCGAGCGCCTCTTCACCTTCGTGCCGCTCGAGGGCTCGCCGGTCACCGCCTGGTTCGACGCGCTGTCGAAGTACTTCTCGCCCTACGACCTCAATCCGCTCAACATCAATCCGCTGAAGGACGTGATCGAACGGTTCGTCGATTTCGAGGCGGTGCGCGCTTTCGACAAGCTCCAACTCTTCATCTCCGCGACGAATGTGCGGACCGGGCGCCTCAAGGTTTTCCCGCGCGAGAAGATCACCGCCGATGCGGTGATGGCGTCGGCCTGCCTGCCGCTGCTGTTCAAGGCGGTGATGATCGACGGCGTGCCCTATTGGGACGGCGGCTATCTCGCCAACCCGCCGATCTTCCCCCTCTTCCACGCGACACATACCGAAGACGTGCTCATCGTCCAGATCAATCCGCTGGAGCGCACCGAGGTGCCGACCTCGGCGCGCGACATCGTCAACCGCATCAACGAGATCAGCTTCAACTCCTCGCTCGCCTCGGAATTCCGCGCGGTGGAATTCGTCGCCCGCCTGATCGACCACGGGCGCCTGCAGCGCGGCGCCGGACCCGGCCAGTACCGCCGCATCAACGCTCACCGCATCGTGCTCGGCGAAAATCAGAAGACCTATTCGGCCGAGACCAAGCTCTCGACCGACTATGAATTTTTCTGCATGCTTCAGGCGGCCGGCCGCCGCGCGGCGCGCCGCTTTCTCGACGATCATTTCGACGACATCGGCCAGCGCAGCACCTTCGACCTGCGCGCCGAGGCGCAAGCCGAATGGGCGTGAGGCGATGGAGCCTCGAGCGATGACGAGGCAGCGATGGCGAAGAACGTGACCTCGGTCCTGACCGCGACACTCGGCGCGGCGCGCCTCGAGGTCGCGGTCGCCGACATCACGACGCTCGAGCTCGATGCCATCGTCAACGCCGCCAACACCTCGCTGCACGGCGGCGGCGGTGTCGACGGCGCGATCCACCGCGCCGCCGGGCCGGAGCTTTTGACCGAGTGCCGGGGCCTGCGCGGCTGCGCCACGGGCGCCGCCAAGATCACCGCCGGCTACCGGCTGCCCGCACGGCACGTCATCCATACAGTCGGTCCGGTGTGGCAAGGCGGCGGCGACGACGAGGATGCGCTGCTTGCCTCGTGCTACCGCGCTTCGCTGGCGCTCGCCGACGCGCATCAGCTGGCGTCGATCGCATTCCCGGCGATTTCCACCGGCGTCTATGGCTTTCCTGCCGACCGTGCGGCCGGGCTTGCGGTAGCGACCGTAGTTGCGGCGCTTCCCGACGCCGCGAGCTTGCAGCATGTCGTGTTCTGCTGCTTCGACCGCCGCGCCGCCGAACATCACGAGGCAGCGTTCCTGGCGCAGGGACTGGTGTCGCCGCGTAGCCTGGGTTGAGCGAAAGCGAAACCCAGGAGCGGTTTCGGTGTTCGGCAAAACCGCCGCCCCTGGGTTTCGCTCCGCTCAACCCAGGCTACAAAAGCCCGCGCCTCAGCCCTTCGCGTCGACCTCCTTGAAGGCCTCGCGGGCGATGCGGAACGAATCGACGCCGCAGGGAATGCCGGCGTAGATCGCGACCTGGATCAGCACCTCGCGGATCTCCTCCTTGGTGACGCCGTTGTTGAGCGCACCCTTGATGTGCAGCTTCAACTCATGCTGCCGGTTGAGGATGCTGATCATCGCGATGTTGAGCATGCTCCGCGTCTTGCGCGAGAGACCGTCGCTGCCCCACGCCGCGCCCCAGCAATACTCGGTGACCAGCTCCTGGAACGGACGGTTGAAGTCGTCCGCATTCTTCATCGATGCCTCGACATAGTCCTTGCCGAGCACCGCGGTGCGGACCTCGAGTCCCTTATCGAACCTCGCCTTGTCCATGGACATACCTCGCTGATGGAAACGCGCAGCAAAGACCGCAAAAACGCGCCACGCTCAAGCGCAATCTGGCGCTCGCGCGACAGATCAGCTGCGCCGATCGCTTTCTGTGGGTCATGGCCGGGCTTGTCCCGGCCACCCCGATCATGTGGCACAGCCGTGCGTTGTCATCGGGGTCGCCGGGACAAGCCCGGCGATGACGCAGGAGATTGCGAGCGAGGCCGGAGAGAAACCTAGCTTTGCGGCGCACTCGTCCCCGGCGCAAACTCCCTGCGGATTTTCTCCGTGTGCTCGCCGAGCGCGGGAACCGCACCGTAATCGGCGCGGCGATGCGGCGGCGCAGGATAGGAGACCGGGCCGGAAGGCGTGCCGACCGTGATCCGATGAAGGTGCGGATGGACGGCGAGGATCGCGGTGTCGCTCACGCGGGCGAACGCGATGTCCGCTGCGGCGAGTTTGTCGGTGAGCGCGGCGACGTCCGTCGCCCCGAACACGGCCGCAACACGCCCGTCGGTCGCGGCGCGATTTTTCACGCGCTCGACGTTCGTTGCGAAGCGCGGATCGTCGGCGAGCGAGGCGTCGGCGAGCACCTCGCTCGCCAGCACCCGCCACTCGCGGTCGCTCTGGATCGAGATCAGCACGTCGGCTCCGTCCCGGGTCTTGAACACGCCGTAGGGCGCGATCGACGGATGGGCGAGCCCGACGCGCTGCGGCGTGCGGCCACCCTCGTGCTGGAGCAGCGGCACCGTCATCCAGTCCGCCATGGCATCGAACATGGAGATCGAGATGTCCGTCCCCTGCCCGGTACGCCCGCGCGCGATCAGCGCTTCGAGGATTCCTTCATATGCATTCATTCCGGCCGCGATGTCGACCACCGAGACGCCGACCCGCGCCGGGGCCTCGGGGCCGCCAGTGACCGACGCGAGGCCGGATTCGGCCTGGATCAGGAGATCGTAAGCCTTGCGTTGCGCATAGGGTCCCGTCTCGCCATAGCCCGACACCGAGCAGGTGATGAGCCGCGGATAATCGCGGCGCAGCCGGTGGAGGTCGAAGCCGAGGCGCGCCACCGCGCCGGGCTTGAGGTTCTGGGTGAACACGTCGGCCTTGGCGAGCATCGCCTCGAGCAGCGCCTTGTCGGCGGCCTTGGTGAGATTGAGGACGAGCGATTCCTTGCCGCGGTTGAGCCACACGAAATAGGCGCTCTCGCCATGAACGAGATCGTCGTAGCCGCGCGCAAAATCGCCCTCCGGCCGCTCGATCTTGATGACCCTCGCGCCGGCATCGGCGAGCCGGCACGAGCACATCGGCGCGGCCACCGCTTGCTCGAGCGACACGACAAGAAGGCCGGCGAGGGGCCGTGTTTGTTCGATGTTGCTCATGGAAATCGCGACTGGCACCTCTTTCCCTCCCCGGCTTCGGGGAGGGCAGGGTGGGGTTCTTTCTTGCTCGCTCCGCTCGCGGACCCCACCCGACCTCGCTTCGCTCGGCCACCCTCCCCGAAGCCGGGAAGGGACTGAAGATCAGTCCCAGATTTCATCGGCGAGCTCGACGATCATGCCGAGCTTCGCCCATTGCTCCGCTTCGGCGAGCGTGTTGCCGTCCTCGGTGGAGGCGAAGCCGCATTGGGGCGACAGGCAGAGCTGATCGATGTCGATGAACTTCGTCGCCTCCTCGATGCGGCGCTTGAGCTCGTCTTTGCTTTCCAGCGTGCCGGATTTCGAGGTGACGAGGCCGAGCACCACGGTCTTGCCCTTGGGGACGAAGCGCAATGGCTCGAAGCCGCCGGCCCGGGCGGTGTCGTACTCCATGAAGTAGCCGTGGACGCCGATGGTGTTGAACAGCATCTCGGCGATCGGCTCGTAGCCGCCGGAGGCGACGAAGGTCGAGCGGAAGTTGCCGCGGCACAGATGCATGGTGATGGCCATGTCGGCGGGAATGTCCGAGATCGCCGCGTTGATCATGCCGGCATAGGCGGAAAGCAGGGCCGCCGGATCGTCGCCGCGGGCACTGACCTGCTCGCGCAGCGCGGGATCGCAGAGATAGGCGAGATTGACCTCGTCGAGCTGGAGGTAGCGGCAGCCGGCGTCGGCGAAGGCGCGCACCGTCTTGCGATAGGTGGTGCCGAGGTCGCGATAGAAGTCCTCCATATCAGGGTAGAGCGCCTCCGGCACAGCGTCCCGCGCGTAACGGAAGTGCAGCGTCGACGGCGACGGAATGGTTATCTTCGGCGTCGCCTTGGTATGCGCTGCGACGAACTTGTAGTGATCGATCATCGGGTGGCCGGAAAATCGGCCGAGCCTGTCGTTGATGCGCAGCAGGATCGGCCGCGGCTGCGGCCCTTGGAACTTGAATTTGCGCTCGCCGTGATAGGATTCGACGCCGGGCAGCCCCACCAGGAAGTCGGTCTGCCACGATGCCCGGCGGTATTCGCCGTCGGTGATCGACTTCAAGCCGACCGCCTCCTGGCGCCGGATCAGCTCCGCGATCTCCCCGTCCTCGATTGCGGCGAGCTCGGCGGGACCGATCTCGCCGCGCTCCCGGCGGGAGCGCGCCTCTTTCAGGGCGGCCGTCCGCAGCAGGCTTCCCACATGGTCGGCGCGGAACGGCGCGGTTGTGCGCAGCATCGGCATCAGCCCCACATCTCGGCGGCGATCTCGACCGCCATCGAAAGCTTCGCCCACTGCTCGTCCTCGGCGAGCACGTTGCCCTCCTCGGTCGAGGCGAAACCGCATTGCGGGGACAGCGCGAGCTGCTCGAACGGCGCGAACTTCGTCGCCTCGTCGATCCGGCGCTTGATGTCGTCCTTCTTCTCGAGCTCGCCGAGCTTGGAGCTGATCAGCCCGAGCACCACGACCTTGTTGCCTTTGGGGAGGTACCGCAGCGGCTCGAAGCCGCCCGCGCGCTCGGTGTCGTATTCGAGGAAGTAGCCGTCGTAGCTGCAGCGCCCGAGGAGATTCTCCGCCACCGGCTCGTAGCCGCCGGACGCGATCCAGGTCGAGCGGAAGTTGCCGCGGCAGACATGGGTGGTAACCGCCATGTCGGCGGGCTTGCCCTCGAGCGACTTGTTGACGAGGTCGGCGTAGGTCTCCTGCAGACGCTCGACGTTCATGCCGCGGTCGCGGGCCTTCTTCATCTCGACGTCCGAGCAGAGATAGGCCCAGGCGGTGTCGTCGAACTGCAGATAACGGCAGCCTGCATCGTAGAAGGCGCGCACCGCCGCCCGGTAGGCGGCCGCGAGATCGTCGAAGATCGCGTCGTGATCGCGATAGGCGCTCTTGGCAACCGCGCCAGGCTCGAGGCGGAAATGCAGCACGCTCGGGCTCGGGATCGTCATCTTCGGCATCACTTTGGTGTGCGCCTTGAGGAACTTGAAATGCGCGAGCATCGGATGGTTCGAGAAGCCGATCTTGTCGACGACCCGGATGCTCCGCGCCTTGGTCTGCACGCCCTGGAACTGGATGCCGTGACCGAGCTCGTAGAGCTCGACGCCGTCGAGCATGCCGTAGAAATCGAAATGCCACCATGCGCGGCGGAACTCGCCGTCGGTCGCGAGCTTGAGGCCGATCGCTTCCTGCTTGCGGATCACTTTCTCGATCTCGCGGTCTTCGACCGCGGCAAGCTCGGCGGCGCTGATCGCGCCGGACGCCGCCTTCTCGCGCGCCTCCTTGAGCGCGGCCGGGCGCAGCAACGACCCGACGTGGTCGGCGCGAAACGGCGGCTTGGTGCGGGCAGTCATGGGCCTCTCCCCTGCGGATGTTCTTGGACGCGACGGTGCGCCGTGGTGGCTATATACACGATCGGAGGTAACGGAAGCGGTGGGGCGTGGCCCATGCCCAGCTATCGCGCGCGGCCGCGGCGCGGGCTGTGATCGGTGACGCCGAGATAGGTTTCGAGCACCGCGGGGTCGGCCTTGAGCGCCGCGCTCGTCGATGCATAAACGACCATGCCGCGCTCGAGGATGACCGCGCGGTCGGTGACGCCGAGAATCTTCTGCGGGCTCTGCTCGACCAGGATCGCCGACATGCCTTCGTCGCGGATCAGGCGGGTGAGCGCGGCGAGCAGCTCCTCGACGATGATTGGCGCGAGGCCTTCGAGCGGTTCGTCGAGCAGCACGATCTTCGGATTGAGCACGAGGGCGCGGCCGACCGCGAGCATCTGCTGCTCGCCGCCCGAGAGCTGGTTGCCGAGGTTCGACTTGCGCTCGGCGAGGCGCGGAAACATGGCGTAGACGCGATCCGGGGTCCACCGTCCGGGGAGCGCTACCGCGGTGAGGTTCTCGTTCACGGTGAGCGACTTGAAGATGTTGCGCTCCTGCGGCACCCAGCCGACGCCCGCATGCGCCCGCTGCTCCGGCGGCAGCCGCGTGATGTCGCGCCCGGCAAGCGAGATGGTGCCGCCGCGGTAGCGCGTGACGCCGACAATCGAATTGATCAGCGTCGTCTTGCCCATGCCGTTGCGGCCGAGCAGCGCCAGCGACTGGCCCTCGGCGAGGTCGAGCGAGATGTCGGAGAGCACGACCGCCTCGCCGTATCCGGCCCGCAGCTTCTCGATGGCGAGGAGCTCAGCCATGGAACGTCTCGCCGAGATAGACCGCCTTCACCCGCGGATCGCGGGCGACCTCCTCGGGGGTACCCTCGACGAACAGCTCGCCATTGACCAGCACCGAGATGCGGTCGGCGAACGAGAACACGATATCCATGTCGTGCTCGATGAGAAGCACGGTGACGTCCTTGGGCAGCGCCGCGATGGTCGCGAGAATGTCGTGGCGCTCGGCCTCCGGCACGCCGGCCGCCGGCTCGTCGAGCAGGAGAACGCGCGGGCGGCAGGCGAAGGCGAGTGCGATCTCGAGCAATCGCTGCTTGCCATAGGGCAGCACCGCCGTGCGTTCGGTCATGACGTCGGCGAGACGGAAACGGCCGATGAGATCGGCGATCTCCTCGGTAATGCCGTGACGGGTGCCGACGATCCGCCACCAGTCGCGGCCCGAGCCGTGGCGCTCCGAGATCGCGAGCCCCAGCGTTTCGACCGGCGTGAGGTCGGCGAACAGCTGGTTGATCTGGAAAGTTCTGGCGATGCCGAGCTTCACTCGCTTGTAGGGCGCGAGATAAGTGATCGGCGCTCCGTCGAGCAGGATCTCGCCGCCCGAGGGCCGCAGCATGCCAGTGAGCAGATTGACGAAGGTAGTCTTGCCGGCGCCGTTCGGGCCGATCAGCGCATGGCGGGCGCCGCGCTCGATCGCGAGCGAGATCGAATTCGCCGCGATGATGCCGCCGAACCGCTTGTCGAGGCTGCGCGTTTCGAGCACCGGCGCCATATTAGCCGCCCTCTCCCGGCGCCGCAGCTTCGGGCGCGACTTTGGGCGCGGTGTCGGAGGATGCTTTCCGTCGCCCGAGGCCCGAGACGAACCGCACCACCGGGGCGATCCAGCCGCCGATCCGCTCGCGGCCGATCAAGACGATGGCGACGAGCAGGAGCCCGATCCAGAACTGCCAGTAGCGCGCGGTGAGGTCGGAGAGATAGTCCTGCAGCAGGCGATAGATCAGCGCCCCGAAGATGCCGCCATACAGATAGCCGGTGCCGCCGATGATGAGGATCAGGAGCACGTCGGCGGAGCGTTCGAGCGAGAGCATGGAGAGCGAGGCGAAAGCCTGGGTCTGTGCCAACAGTGCGCCGGCGATGCCGGCAAAGCCAGCCGAGAGCGTGTAGACGGCGACGAGCCGCCAGTTGACCGCGATGCCGACCGCGGCGCTGCGCAGCGGATTGCCCTTGATCGCCTTGAGCGAAAGCCCGAACGGCGAATTGACGATCCGCCGCGCCAGAATGAACATGATGAAGAGCACGATGAGGCAATAGATGTAGGCGGTGTGGCCGAACATGTCGAACCGCCAGGTGCCGAAGATCGGCGCGATGGTGACACCCTGGAGGCCGTCGGCGCCGCCGGTGATCTCGCCGTAGCGATTGGCGAGCTCGAAGCAGACGAGCGAGACGCCGAGCGTCACCATCAGCCGTGTGAGGTCCGTGCCGCGCAGCACCAGGAAGCTCGTGGCAAAGCCGAGCACCGCCGCCGCGAGGCCGGATGCGAGCAGCGCGACCGTCGGCTCATTGATGATCTCGTACTTGGCGAGCAGGCCCGCCGCGTAGGCGCCGACCCCGAAGAAGGCGGCGTGTCCGAGCGAGATGATGCCGGCATAGCCGAGGATGAGATCGAGCGAGAGCGCGAACAGACCCCAGATCACGGTCTCGGTCAGGATCAGGTGCTTGGTCGGAAGCAGCCAGATGGTCGAGAAGGCGGCGATCCAGAACAGGATTTCCAACGGCCCGAAGCGGGCGCGCGTGCGCAGGAAGCGAGTGGTGGCGGCTTCGAGGTCGTGGCGCATCGGGCGTCCTAGAGTGCGATCGATTCAAATCGAAGCGGATCGCACTCCCAACTCCTTAATTTTGGAGCATAACCTTGCCCGAAAAGTCTGCAACTTTTCGGGATCATGCTCTACCGCGCCGTCGCCCGCGCGAACAGGCCTTGCGGCCGCCAGATCAGCACGATGATCATGATCGTGTAGATCACGAAGGCGCCGAGCGACGGCACGTAGTACTTGCCGGCGACATCGGCGATGCCGAGCAGGATCGAGGCGAGGAACGGCCCGGCGATGCTCGAGGTGCCGCCGACCGCGACCACGATAAGGAAGTAGATCATGTATTTGAGCGGGAAGGTCGGATCGAGCCCGAGAATTTCGGCGCCGAGCGCGCCGCCGAGGCCGGCGAGACCCGACCCGACCGCAAAGGTGATGCCGAACACCACGCCGACATTGATGCCGAGCCCGCGTGCCACCCGCTGATCGTCGACCGCGGCGCGCAGCCGGCTGCCGAACCGCGTGCCCATCAGCACGAACTGCAGCGCGAGAGTGAGCAGTCCGCACACCACGATGATCAGCAGGCGGTAGCGCCCAACGCCGACCCCGAAAACGTCGAACTGGCCCTGCAGCGCAGCCGGGATCTGCACGAACTGCTGTGACGAGCCCATGAAATAGTCGACGCCCGCGACCGACATGAAGACGAGGCCGATCGTGAACAACACCTGGTCGAGGTGACTCTTGCGATAGACATGGACGTAGAGCGTGCGTTCCAGCACCGCGCCGATGATCGCGGTGAGAACGAAAGCGAGCACGAGGCCGCCGTAGAACGGCACGCCGTAGCGGTTCACCACGATAACGGTGATGTAGCCGCCCGCCATTGCGAACGAGCCGTGCGCGAGGTTGACGAAGTTCATCAGGCCCAGCGTGACCGAGAGCCCGCACGCCAGGATGAACAGCAGCATGCCGTAGGCGACGCCGTCGAAGAGGATGGTCAGCATGGCCTGCTCCCTCTCCCGCTTGCGGGGGAGGGCTGGGGAGGGGGCGCGCGACGCAAGCGCAAACGCGGCGATCGTGCGAGAGACGGTTCGAGCGCGTGGAACGCCAGCCGAAGCGCGTGTCGATCGGCCGAAGGCCCCCTCCCCGACCCTCCCCCGCAAGCGGGAGAGGGAGCGACGGAGCCGCACGCGCGTGCAGCAGAGGCGGGAGCAGACGTCACGGCATCACTTCTTGAGCTTGCCGGGGTCCTTGACGTTGGGGAACGTCTCGAACTCGACGTTGTAGAGCTCCCCGTCGACCTTCTCGACGCGGCGCATGTAGACGTTCTGGATGATGTCGCGGGTTTCCGGATCGATCGAGATCGGCCCGCGCGGGCTCTCCCACGCCATGCCCTTCATCGCCGCGACGAGGGCATCGCCGTCCGTCTTGCCGCCGGTCTTCTTGAGCGCCTCGTAGATCAAATGCATGCCGTCATAGCCTCCAACCGACATGAAGTTCGCGCGCATGCCGTTGTTGGCCTTCCGGATCGCCGCGACATAGTCCTTGTTCATCTGCGAGGGATGGGCGGCCGAATAGGTGTGCGCGGTGACCGTGCCGATCACCTGGTCGCCCATGCCGTTGAGCACGTCGTCGTCGGTCACGTCGCCGGGGCCGATGATCTTGATGCCGGCCTTGTCGAGGCCTCGCTCCAGGAACTGCTTGACGAAGATCGCACCCTGCCCGGCCGGAACGAAAATGAACACCGCGTCGGGCTTGTCGTCACGGGCGCGCTGCAGGAACGGCGCGAAGTCGGGATTGGCGAGCGGCACGCGGATGAATTCCACGATGTTGCCGCCGCCCTTGGTGAAGGCGTCCTTGAACGAGGTTTCGGAATCGATGCCGGGCGCGAAGTCCGACACCATGCTCACGACCTTCTTGATGCCGTTCTTGAGCGCCCACTCGGCCATGATCACGCTTGACTGCGGCAGCGTGAAGCTCGTCCGCACGACGTAGGGCGAGCGCTCCGTGATGCTCGACGTGCCCGCCGCCATCACGATCTGCGGGATTTTTGCCTCGGTGGCGAGCGGCGCCACCGCAAATGCCGTCGGCGTGACACCAAAGCCGACGACGAAATTGACCTTCTGGTTGACGATCAATTCCTGCGCCAGCCGCTTGGAGTTCTCCGCCACCGCACCGTCGTCGCGGACGATGACCTCGATCTTCTTGCCGGCGACGGTGTCGCCGTGCTGGGCCATGTAAAGCCGCATCGCCGCGGTGATCTGCACGCCGGTCGACTGCTGCGGACCGGTCATCGGCAGCAGCGCGCCGATCTTGACCGTGCTCTGCGCTTGCGCGCCACCCGCGGCAAAGCCGAGCGCCGCGGCGGCGAGGCCGGCCATCGCGATATTACGAACCATGACGTCTGTCCTCCCGGTAGGTCCGCCCCGCTGGTCTTCCCCTTCTTTGCAAGTCCGGTGCCGCGACGCTGCTTCCCCTGCGGCAGTGAACAATTGTTACGCGTGGGCCTCGCGGCGCGGATCGATGATCTGTTCGATCTTGCCCAGCGCCTCCATGCACGGCAGCACCTCGGCGAGGCTCCCGTTGGGCTCGCGCTTCTCCTTGATGGCTGCGATGAACTCGCGGTCCTCGAGCTCGATGCCGTCCATCGAGACGTCGACCTTGGAAAGATCGATCTGGTTCTTCTTGCCGTCGAACAGATCGTCGTAATAGGCGTTGTAGGTGCCGTCGTCGCAGATGTAGCGGAAGAACGAGCCGATCGGGCCGTCATTGTTGAACGAGAGCGACAGCGTAAGGATCGCGCCGGACGGCACCTTCATGACGATGCCCATGTCCATGGCGATCTTGAGCGTCGGGTGCCGCGGGCCCTGTACGGCGTAGAGATCGGAAACCGTCTCGCCGGTCTGGTACTGGAACAGGTCGACGGTGTGGGCGGCATGGTGCCACAAGAGATGGTCGGTCCAGCTGCGCGGCTTGCCGGCGGCGTTGATGTTGGCGCGGCGGAAGAAGTAGGTCTGCACGTCCATCTGCTGGATCTTCAGCTCGCCCTTGGCGATCCGCCTGTGCACCCATTGATGGCTCGGATTGAAGCGGCGGACGTGGCCGGCCATCGCGGTCACGCCGGTTTCCTTGGCGATCCTGGCGAGCTCGCGCGAATCCTCGACGCTGTCGGCGATCGGGATTTCGATCAGCACATGCTTGCCGGCGCGCATCACCTGCTCGCCCTGACGGCGATGCATCTGGGTCGGCGTGGTGAGGATCACCGCATCGGCGCGCTTGATGCCCTCGGAGAGATCGCCGCCGAAGTGGGGAATGCCGTACTTCTTGGCGACCTCGGCGGTGGCATCCTGATTGCCGCCGATCAGCGACACCACCTCGACCTCGGGGATGCGCTTCAAGGCGTCGAGATGTTTCTGGCCGAACGCACCCTGTCCGGCGACGCAAATCTTCATCACTTGCTCCTCAGCACGTTTTTATCCTTTGTCCGCTGCGCAGCGGCGCGCCGGCGCTTCGCGGCGGCCTTGCGTCGGTTGCCACCCTTCGCCGGGGTGCGCAGGCGTCCGCGCGCCGAGGACGGCCGCCGCGTGCGGACGGCCCGCTCCTTGTTCTCGAGAATGATGTGCCCGACCGCGGTGTTGGAGGCCGGCACCGTGTAGAAGCGGTAGACCTCGTCCACCTTGTCGTCGAGCGCACCGCGCATGACGAGCCACATCACCATCTCGATGCCTTCGGCACCGGCTTCGCGCATGTATTCGAGATGCGGCATGCGCGTGAGCTTGCCGGGGTCCTTGGTGAGGTTGTCGAGGAAGGCGGTATCGAACTTGGTATTGATGAGGCCGGCGCGCGGTCCCGAAATCTGGTGCGACATGCCGCCGGTGCCCATCACCACCACCCGCAGGTCGTCCGGAAACGACTGCACCGCCTTGCGGATCGCACGCCCGAGCGCAAAGCAGCGATGCCCGGTGGGCGGCGGATACACGACGACGTTGACCGCAAGCGGGATCACCGGGCACGGCCATTCGGAGGGCGAGCCGAACATCAGGTTGAGCGGAACGGTCAGCCCGTGGTCGACCTCCATCTTGTTGACGATGGTGAGATCGAACTCGTCGAGAATGACCGACTGCGCGATGTGGGAAGCGAGCGCCGGATGGCCCTTGACCACCGGCACCGGCCGTGGCCCCCAGCCCTCGTCGGCAGGCGGGAATTCGGCGGCGCAGCCGAGCGCGAAAGTCGGGATCAGCTCGACCGAGAAGGCGGAGGCGTGGTCGTTGTAGATCGCGATGACGACGTCGGGCTTCGCCTCCGCCATCCACTGCTTGGACTTCTCGAAGCCGGAGAACACGCGCTTCCAATAGGGCTCCTCGGTCCGCTTGTTGTCGATCGCCGCGCCGATCGCCGGCACGTGCGAGCATGAGACGCCTGCGATGATCTTAGCCACGTTTCGATCCTGACCTGGTAGAACGTTTCGCCGTTTTGCTGGAACGTTTCGGCGCCGCCTTGGCGGCCGGCTTGCGCGCCGCCATCCGCGGCCGGCTGCCGGGCTTGGATTTGCTGCGGTTGCCCTCGATTCCGCGGCCGCCGCCGAGCATCATCTTCGCGTAGTCTTCCTGGGTCGATCCGGTCATCACCGCAGCCATGTGCTGGAACGAGTGACCATCGGTCGCACCGAGCTTGGCGGTGAAGTAGATGTTGCCGCCGAGCTCGAGCATGCGGTTGTAGTCGCGCTTGAGGATGGCGTCGCGCTGCCCGGGCGTCATCGGGAAGCGTTTGAGATATTCGGCTTCGTTATCCTTGAAGGCCTTGCGGTTCTCCGCCTTCATCAGCGACATGCAGAACATGTTGAGATGATACCCCTCGCGCGAGCGGTCGGCATCGAACACGAAGGTGCCGGGAATATCGTCGTATTCTTTTTGTTTGGCGCCGGTCATCGGGGTGGCTCCGGGGTCTTGCGTATTTCGGCCTCTATATCACGTCGTCAGGCCGACCAATACAAGTGCATCGGATTGTCGACCAGCAGCGCCTGCTGCGCCGCCGCGGTCGGCGCGATCTTGGGGATGTAATCGACCAGCACGCCCTCGTCGGGAGCTTCCTTCTTCATATTGGGATGCGGCCAATCGGTGCCCCAGATCACCCGGTCCGGGAAATGCTCGACCAGGATGCGGCCGAACGGCACGACGTCGTCGTAGGGCGCTCCAGCGAGCGACATGCGCTCGGGACAGGTCACCTTGGTCCACATGTTGGAATGTTTCTCAAGCATGTTCAGGAACCGCCGGTTCTCCGGATGATCGACCCCCTTCGCCACCGACGGCACTCCCATGTGATCGACGACGACGGTGGTGGGCAGCGCGGTGAAGAAAGGCTCGAGATCAGGCAGGTCGGGCAGCTCGAAATAAACGACGGTATGCCAGCCGAGCGGCGCGATGCGGGCGGCGATACCTTCGAGCACGTCGCGCGGGGTGAAATCGACCAGGCGCCGGACGAAATTGAAGCGCACGCCGCGCACGCCGGCGCGGTCCATCGCCTTGAGCTCGGCGTCGGTCACCTCGGGGCCGACGAAGGCAACGCCGCGCGCACGGTTCTCCGATGTCTCGAGCGCGTCGACCATGGCGCGATTGTCCTTACTGTGGCAGCTCGCCTGGACGATCACGTTCTTGTCGAAGCCGAGGAAGTCGCGCAGCGCGGTGAGCTTTTCCTTGGACGCATCGCACGGCGTGTATTTGCGCTCCGGCGCGTAGGGAAACTTTGCCTCCGGGCCGAACACGTGGCAATGGGCATCGACCGCGCCGGCCGGCGGCTTGTAATGCGGCTTCGACGGATTGGGATGGAACGGAATGTAGCCGGGACTCATTGCCACGCGGGGCTCTCCTCTACCTCAATTGTGGTGACGTAGGGTGGGCACAGCGAAGCGGGCCCACGTCTGAGCCTGCCGCCGGTAAGACCGCGTGGGCACGGCGCTACGCGCCTTTGCCCACCCTACGGGTCCTGTCGCTGCCATCTCCACTCACACCCGCTCGAGTGCCAGCGATACCCCTTGGCCGACGCCGACGCACATGGTCGCGAGCGCGAGCTTGCCCTGGTTCTTCTCGAGGCCGTGGACCGCGGTGAGCGCGAGACGCGCCCCCGACATGCCGAGCGGATGGCCGAGTGCGATCGCTCCGCCATGCGGATTGACGTGGTCGGCGGCGTCGGGGAGCCCGAGCTGGCGCAGGCAGGCGATCGCCTGGGAGGCGAAGGCTTCGTTGAGCTCGATGAGGTCGAAGTCGCCGATCTTGAGGCCGAGCCGCTCCATCAGCTTGCGGGTCGACGGCACCGGGCCGATGCCCATGACGCGCGGCGGCACGCCCGCCGAAGCCATGCCGAGGACGCGCGCGCGGGGCGTGAGGCCGTGCTTTTTCACTGCATCGGCCGAGGCGACGATCATCGCCGCCGCGCCGTCATTGACGCCGGAGGCGTTGCCCGCGGTCACCGTGCCGGGGTTTCGGAAAGCGGTGCGCAGCTTAGCGAGCTGCTCGGGCGTGGTGTCGGGCCGCGGATGCTCGTCGGTGTCGACGCGGGTCGGCCCCGTTTTGCCGCCGGGAACCTCGACGGCGACGATCTCCTCGGCGAAATAACCATCCGCCATGGCCTTGCCGGCACGCTGCTGCGAGCGCAGCGCAAAGGCGTCCTGGTCCTGCCGCGACACCTGGTATTCCTCGGCGACATTCTCGCCGGTCTCGCCCATCGCGTCGACGCCGTATTGCGCCTTCATCAGCGGGTTGATGAAGCGCCAGCCGATGGTCGTGTCGTAGACCTCGGCCGTGCGCTGGAACGCTTCGGTCGCCTTGCCCATGACGAGCGGCGCCCGCGTCATCAGATTCGACGCCGCCGGCGATGGCGAGGTCGATCTCGCCGGAACGGATCGCGCGTGCCGCTGCGCCGACCGCGTTGAGGCCGGACGCGCAAAGCCGGTTCACGGTGATACCGGGAATGCTGTCCGGGAGCCCTGCGAGCAGCAGCGCCATCCGCGCGACATTGCGGTTGTCTTCGCCTGCTTGGTTGGCGCAGCCGAGATAGACCTCGTCGATCTGCGAGACATCGACTTTCGAATTACGCGCGATGAGCGCCTTGATCGGTTGCGCCGCGAGATCGTCGGTACGCACCCGGGCGAGGCTGCCGCCATAGCGCCCGATCGGCGTTCGCACTGCATCGCAGATGAAGACATCGCGCATGTTCGGATTCTCCTCGATCGCGTCAGGACGCGGCGCGCCGCGCTCCCTCCCCCTCCTTCAGGGGGAGGGTTGGGGTGGGGGTCCTCTGACTTGCGGATCTTGCCGCCCGCGACCCCCTCCCCGGCCCTCCCCCTTTCAGGGGGAGGGAGAAGATGTGCACGGCCACCGACGTCATCACGGCCACCACGCTACGCCTGGTCGCCGTGGGCGCGGCGCGTGCGCGCGTGGATTTCGCGCAGCACCGCGAGCTCGTGCGGATCGGGCGCTGTGGTCTCGGCGACGTCGGGGGCGTATTTCACCTTCCAGCCGGTGTTGCCGTCGATGTCATCGCGGGTGATGCCGGGATGGATCGAGACCACCGTCATCTCCTTGGTCTCAGGGTCGGGCGCGAAAACGCAGAGATCGGTGATGAGCCGGGTCGGCCCTTTGGTCGTGACGCCGAGCCGGGCGCGATGATCGCCGCCCTCGCCGTGGCCGATCGAGGTGACGAAATCGAGCTTGTCGACGAAGCCTCGTTTCGTCTGGCTCATGATGATGAATATTTCGCCGCAGGAGATCGCGATCTCCGGCGCACCGCCGCCGCCGGGCAGGCGCACCTTCGGTTTGTGATAGGGGCCGACCACGGTGGTGTTGAGATTGGCGAAGCGATCGATCTGGGCGCCGCCGAGAAAGCCGACGGTGATGCGGCCGCCCTGGAGCCAGTAACGAAACATCTCCGGCACCGACACCGTGCACAATGCGGTGTCGCACAGTTCGCCGTCGCCGATCGAGAGCGGCAGGATGGAGGGGTTGGTCGCGAGCGTGCCGAACTCGTAGATCAGGGTGATGCCAGGCGCGTGGGTCAGCCGCGCAAGATTGCACGCGGCCGACGGCTGGCCGATGCCGACGAAGCAGATGTCGCTCGACTTGAGCGCGCGGGCGGCGGCGACCGTCATCATCTCGGCCGGCGTGTAGGCGAGCGCAGGCTTGTTCATGCGGCGCTCCCGCTAAGGCGCTTGCGCTCGGCAGCGAACGCCTCCGGCCCGCGGTCGAGCACATTCGCCTTCATCCAGGCGAGGAAGCCGTCGCGGTCGCGCGAAATCTCGTCCCACTTCTTGTAGTAGGCATTGTCGCGCTTGTAGTAGCCGTGCGCGTAGGAAGGATGGGCACCCCCGGGGACCTCGACCACTGCGCTCACGGTCCATGCAGGCAGGATCACCAGGTTGGGACTGCGCGGACCGAAATCGTCGACGATCTCCTCGACGGTGACGATCGACCGCCTGGCTGCGAGCACCGCCTGCTTCTGCACCCCGACGATACCTTCGAGCAGGACGTTGCCGGCGCGGTCGGCGCGCAAGGCATGGATGATCGTAACGTCCGGCCGGATCGCCGGCACCGTCGCCAGTATTTCACCGGTATAGGGACAGGTGATGCTGCGGATGTTCGGATTGACCTTCGGCAGGTCGACCCCGATGTAGCCGCGCAACACCGCGAACGGCAGGCCGGCCGCGCCGGCCTCGAAGGCGTTCGCCATTGCCGCGTGGGAATGCTCCTCATAGGCGAGCGGCTGCGGCCAGCCGTTCTCGATCGCATCGCGCATGCGATGAAGCGAGCCGACGCCTGGATTGCCGCACCACGAGAACACCGCCTTGTCGGCACAGCCCATCCCGATCAGCTGATCGTAGATGAGATCCGGCGTCATGCGGATCAGCGTCAAATGCCGGCGGCGCTGGCGGATCACCTCGTGACCGGCCGCATGAGGAATAAGGTGGGTGAAGCCCTCCATCGCCACCGTGTCGCCATCGCGAACGTGCGCCTCCACGGCGGCGGCCAGGGACATGAACTCCGACATAAGTGCATCCAAGGACTTCGTGACGTCGGTTATTTACGGATCAACTCCGGTCCGGTCAAATTTCGGGCACGTGGTGCATCGCACGGCCTGCCGGCGAGGCTTGCGCCGTGCCGCACAAACCGTTTAGTAGCTGCGGCTGAATGAACGGGACCCCTCCTCCATGCATCCCAGTGGTTATGCAGCGCTCGTCACCGGCGGCGGCTCCGGCCTCGGCCGGGCGACCGCGGCGAAGCTTGCCGCACTCGGCGCCAAGGTGGCGATCCTCGACATCAACATCGAGGCGGCGGCGGAGGTGGCGACGAAGATCGGCGGCATCGCCATCGCCTGCGATGTCGTCGACGCGGACGGGACCGCCGCCGCCATCGCCCAGGCGCGGGACCGGTTCGGGCCGGCACGCATCCTCATCAATTGCGCCGGCATCGCACCGGCGCGACGCGTCGTCGGCCGCGACGGGCCGATGCCGCTCGAGGATTTCGCTCGGGTGATCAACGTCAACCTCATCGGCACCTTCAATGCGATCCGGCTCGCCGCCCACGCGATGTCGACCCTCGATCCGCTCGAGGACGGCGAACGCGGCGTGATCGTCTCGACCGCATCGGTCGCCGCCTACGACGGACAGATCGGGCAGGCCGCCTATTCCGCCTCGAAGGGTGGCGTCGTGTCGATGATGCTGCCGATCGCCCGCGAGCTCTCGCAGTTCGGCATAAGGCTGTGCGCCATCGCGCCCGGAATCTTCAATACGCCGATGGTGTCGGGAATGTCCGAAGAGGTGCAGCAGAGTCTCGCCGCCTCGATCCCGTTCCCCAGGGCGCTCGGCCGTCCTGAGCAATATGCCGACCTCGCGCTCCATATCATCGAGAACCGCTATCTCAACGGCGAAGTGATCCGGCTCGACGGCGCCGTGCGTCTCGCACCGCGCTGAGAAATGCTCACCAACCGTCATCAGGTGACGATCGAGTGGGGCCATTGCGATCCCGCCGGCATCGTCTACTTCCCCAACTACTTCACCTATTTCGATAGCGGCACCAACGCGCTGTTCCTGCGGGCGCTGGGCTACAACAAGTTCGAGATGATCCGGCGCCACGGCATCGTCGGCATTCCGCTGGTCGATGTCGGCGCCCGTTTCATCGTGCCCTCGACCTTCGGCGACGTCGTCACCATCGAGTTCGACCGTCGCCGAGATCCGCCGCTCGAGCTTCCGCATGCAGCACCGGCTGCTGCGCGGCGAAACGCTCGCGGTAGAAGGGACCGAGACCCGCGTCTGGGTCGGCCGCGATCCCGAAAACCCTGACAAGCTCAAGGGTCTGCCGATTCCGGCGGAGGTGGTGGCGAAGCTTACCGGGGATGAGCACAGTCACGCGTAGTCGCGAGGTCGGCTTGAGTCGCTCGGTTGCTTTCGGACGAATTGCCGTCGGCCGAAAGTCCTACGCTTTATTCACCCCTGATGTTGGCCGCCTTGATTATCGGCCACCATTTCTCGATCTCGGCCTTTTGTATTGCGGCCAGCGCTTGCGGCGCCTGCTGGTCGCGCGGAACAACCTCGTGTCCGAGTTCGAGGAGGCGCGACTGTACCGCGGGATTTGCCAATGCTTCGACGACGGCCGCGTTGAGTTCTGGCGACGACATTTTTCGGCGTGCCTTTAGGCACCCAGAGTCCCGTCCAATTCGAGAAGTAGAATCCGGGTAGCCCTGCTTCATCCACAGTCGGTATGTCGCGTGCGGATGCAATGCGCGCTGCAGCGGTAACGGCATACGCTTTGATCTGACCGGCGCGCACCTGAGGAAGCGACGTGGCCGGGTTGTCGATCATGATGTCAATTCGCCCGCCCAATAAGTCCTGCATGGCCAAAGACGTGCTGCGATAAGGGACCAGCTGAAAATCGCTGTGAGTTACACGTTGGAAGAAGACGCCGGCGACATGTCCTGGCGCCGACTTGCCTCCGGTCCCCATCAGCGCTTTACCGGAGTTGTCCTTGACCCAAGCAATGAGGCTATTCAGGTCTTTCGGTGGCAGGTCATTCCGTCCCACAAGAATTCCAGGACTGGTCGAAAGCAGGGCGACTGGGTCGAGATCGTTGAGCAGATCGTATGAGACCGGATAGATGGCCCCGCTCAAAACGTGGGTCCCCAACTGTCCGCCGCTCAGCGTGTAACCGTCCGGCATGGCACGGGCCGCTCGCGCGACCCCGATGCTGCCGCCGGCGCCCGACACGTTGTCGATGATGACCGGCTGATCGAGCGGCATTCGCATTTGCTCGCTCACGACGCGCAGGACGATGTCCGTCGCTCCCCCGGCGGGGAATGGCACGACCATCGTAATCGGACGCGACGGATACGGCTGGGCCGTTACAGTGGCGATGCTCGCCAGGCTCAGGAATATTGCGGCTACTGGACGTATCGTTTTCATTGCGAGAGCTCTCGATCTGCAACCTGCACAGACAAGGAAGGCGTATGCGGTATCACGGAAGAACCCATCGAACGCGCGCGTTTTGGCAGCGGTGAATTCATCGCGTCCCAGGGCTGCGCGCTCTCAACAAAGATATCGGTTTCGGGCCAGTGGTTCGTGGGATTGTCGAGCGCCGCAGCGTACACCTTGATGCGAACGGCCCCACAAAGACAGCCTCCGGAGAGTTTTCCTTCCGCCAGATACCCCCCTACTCGTTTCTTTGCTACCAATCGCGTTCGGATCGCCTGGAGTCTTTAAAGCTGTGACTCGATGCGATGCCTCTTCGAGAGGTAGTTCGCACGGGCTATAATCGAAAAGCACTATTTGCGGATATGGGTATACGGGATCTGGATGGGCATGGACATGAACCATCAGAATGTCAGTCGGCGGCTCAAGGTACAGCAATTAAATGTGCTTCTCGCAGTCGCCAAAACTGGCAGCATGGCGAAGGCGGCCCAGCATCTCGCGATGTCGCAACCGGCCGTATCCAGGGCGATTTCCGATCTGGAGCACTTGTTCGGTGCGCAGCTTTTTGATCGCGGCCCTCAGGGCGTCGAGCCGACGCTTTACGGCAAAGCCCTGCTTAAACGAAGCATTGGCATTCTCGACGATCTGAGGGTGAGCGCCGATGAGATACAGCATCTGGCCGATCCGACCTGCGGCAAGCTGCGGATCGGCGTAACTGAGCGGCAGACGGGTATCATCGCAGCCATCATCGCCCGCTTATCGCGAAGACATCCTCGCATTGTCTTTTCGGTGACGCAGGCGAACGTCGCGTCGATAGCTCACGCGTTACTAGAGCGGCGAGTGGATCTTGTGTTCGCCCCCCTGCCCACGCCGCCTGGGGAGGACGTTGACGCGACCCTTATCTATCATAGCCGACTACGGGTGGCCGTCGGGGCCCGCAGCCGCTGGGCCCGGCGCGCAAACGTAACACTGGCCGATTTGGCCGATGAGCCCTGGTGTATCCCTCAGCTCGACAGCCTCAGCGGCGAAACCCTGGTCAAAGCTTTTCAAGCGAACAGGCTGGAAGCGCCACGGCAGATGATGACCGCCAGCACAGCCGTCTGCGATGAACTGGTAGCGGAGGGCGGGTTTATCGGCACAGCATGTGAATCGATTCTGCGGTTCAACGCCGTGGGGTCACAAATCAAGTTGCTGCCAATCGAACTCCAGGTGAAGCCCTGCCCACTCGGAATCATGACGTTGCGGAACCGTACGAAGAACCCAGTTACGCAGTTGTTTATCGAGTGCGCGCGCGAAGTCGCCACGCCGTTGGCGAAGCGGCGGGGGGCGCGAGCCGAGCCGGCCGCAACGGGTCGGTCCGCGGTGCGACGGCATAGGGCGACGCCGACATCTTCATAGTCAACGACGCTTGCGTGATTTCGGGCTCGGCTTGTACGCGGCCGGCCCGACGGTCTTGCGCTTGACGGCGGCTGCTTTCGCGCCCCCCTCGGCAGGCCCGTAACCGCGATAGAGGTCGGCGAAGTCAGTCGCGAGCTCGTAGCACAGCGTCAGCTTGTGGGTTTGAAGGTCCCAGCGGGCGTTGGGAAAGCCGCAGCTTGCCATTTCCAGCGTGAAGGGCGCCGGCCATGCATATTGGTCGGCGAGATGATCGGCGATGATTTCCAGCGCCCCGACCGAGCTCTGAACCTGCCTCGCATGCGCGTTCCTGCCTTCGGCCGGACCATAGACCACGTCGATCTTGGTTTTCGGCTGATCGGGGCTGCGCAAATGCGGCTTGAGCACCAGGTCCCAGGAATAGGCGGCGTTGCTGAAATCCCCCAGACAGGTGTCCTGACGCTCTTCCGGCAGCTTGGTCTCCGCCGCGAGGTCCTTGAACTTGTCGGGGTCGGAGCCGACCATCAGGCACACGATCTGATAGGCGCGCTGCTGGTTGAGCTGGTGCTCATCATAGAACGCGACCTTGTCGCCGGTGTCGCGGTCGCGCCGGTCCGCCATGAACCAGCCTTCGGCCGCCTGGGTGAGCACGCTGTGGGAAAAGTCGGACCCGATCCTGATCAATCGCAGCGCGGCAAAACTATCCGCGGCGTCTTCCATCCGGCCGAGCACCGGCAGGCCCATCTGGGTGATCGCCGCGTGGGCGGTTTCGTGCATCAACACGAACAGCATGTTGCCGACGACGAATTCGGCGACCGCCTGCATACGCTTTGGGGAGTATTGCTTGAGCTTCGGATCGCTCTCACGCAACGCAAGCGCTGCGGCATCGATCTTTGCCTGGAACCCACCGGTACCGCGGTAGACGGCTTCCGGCGGTCCGAAGGGCGCGGAAGGAGTCGAGGGCTCAGCCGAATTAGACGGAGTCGGAGCCGGTTGGGTAAGAGCCGGCTCCGCACTGCAAAACACAACAAGCAGGGGCACCCAACAATATAGCCCAGGTATCCTGACACCACGGACCATCACGAGGGGGCACCTGTCGGGAAGGTTATCCCTTCTTCTTCGACTTCGGCTTCACCAGCGCCGAGCACGGCGTGAAGCGGCCGTTGCCCTCGTCGACCATGCACTTCTTGCTCTGGTAAAGAGCGGAGCACGGCGTAAAGCGGCCGTTGCCCTCGTCGACCATGCAGCGGGCCGAGGCCGGAACCGTCGACGCGACCGTGCCCATCAGCACGAGACCGCCGAAGCCGGCGAGCAATGCGGCGGGAATGGCTATGGCTTTCATCTATCCACCTATGACGTTTCGTTGTTGAAGATAGGGGGCATTTCCATTCGATCAAGCCACGCGGCCCAAAGGTACAGAACGACCTCCCGCGCAGCATGTGGCGGTTTTATTCTCAAGAGCAAATACCGCGCAATGCAAACATATTGACTTGTTTGTGAACGCCCCGTGAACGAATTTGCCAGCAGATGTGGGTTTGGCGAACGAATTATTTCCGCGCCCGCCGCTTGGATGCGGCGGCAGGCTGCGGCGTCGCGGGCTGCTGGACCGCTCTCGCGTCCTCGCGCTTGAACAGGTCTGCGGTCTCGACCTTGAGCGCCTTCGCGAGCTTGTCAAGCTGAGTAACGGTGACGTTCTCTTCGCCGTTCTCCATGCGCGCCACCCAGTTCTGATCCATGCCGGCGTCCGAGGCCAGGTTCTGCTGGGACTTGCTCTGCAAAGCCCGCAGGCGGGCAATGTTCTTCCCCACCAGTTCGTTCATCGTCGCTTTCGCGAGCTTTCCGTCTGCGCCGTATTTGCGATAAAGCTCGAAGAAATCATTCGCCAGCTCGTAGCACAGCATCTCGCTCTTGGTGACCGGGCTCCATTGGGCGTTGGCGTCGCCGCACTCCTGCAGCACGATCGAGATCGGCCGTGGCCATTCGATAAGCTCGGCCGCATAGCCGGCAATGGTCTCGAGGTAGCCGATGGCGCGCAGCGACCGCTCGTAGACTGCGAGATCGCCCTTGGCGTTCCCGTAGTTGATGTCGATCTTGGATTTCGGATGATCGGGCGGGCGCCGGAACGGCTTGAGCACGGTATTCCAGGAATACTCGGCATTGCTGTAGTCGCCGGCGCAGCTGTCCTGGCGCTCGGGCGGCATATGCACCCAGTCGGCGAGCTCCTTGAACTTGTCCTCGTTCCAGCCGACCATCAGGCACACGATCTCGTAGGCGCGCTGCTGGTCGAGGCCGTGCTCGTCGTAGAACTCGAGCTTGTCGCCCTCCTTGTGGTCGCGACTGGCCGAGAGAAACCAGCCGCGCGCCGCCTGGACCAGCACGCGGGTCGAGAAATCGGTCCCGATGTTGATCATGGCGATGGTCGCGAAGGAATCCGCCGCGTCCTCCTCGCGCCCAAGTACGGGCAGGCCGAGCTCGTGAATGAGGGCATGCCCCAGCTCGTGGAAACCCACGAACAGCATATTCCCCACGACGAACTCGATCATGTCCATCTGCTGGGCCTGGGACATGAACTTGAGGCGCTGATCGGCGCCGAGCTCGCGGGCGCCGGCCTCCATCTTTCCCCGCGTCGGCGTAGGAGATGACGGCGAAGCCTGCACGGGAGACGGCGGCGCGGGCTGCGCGGGCGCCGGCGCAGCCTGAGGTGACGGCGGCGTCTGCGCGAACGCCGGAACTGCAGCACAGGTGAGCGCGACGAAGAGCGCGCAGACGCGACGAAGGGCGCCTATCCCGCGCCGGGCGAGATTGCGGCAAGTTGCGACATGCACGAGCTCATAGGCGCAACGCGTCCGGTTGCGATGCGGATCCAGGAAACACTCCGAGTTTCCGGCCGCATTGTGCAGGGTCCCGGGCGCGATCGCGCTGCGTCGTTACGTCCCCCCTCACTCGGGATGGAGATGGAGCTTCTGGACACGCCAGTTGGCGGTCTCGGCGACGTAGATCTCGTTCTCCGACGGGCAGGCGAGGCCATGGGCGCCGGAGAACTGCTTGAGGTTGCGCCCGGACTTGCCGATCACGCCGAGCACCTTGCCATCGAGCGCCACCTTGAAGACGCGCCCGGGGAAGGTCGACTCGCCGACGAAAAGCACCTGGTTCGGCCCGGGCGTGATGCACAGTGAGTTCGGCGCGCCGATCACCCGGGTGAGCCGCTCCCCGGTTGGCGTGCTGCCGTAAACCGCATGAGTGCCGGGCTCCGGCGGTATATCGATCGAGAACATGCGCAAAAATTTGCCGTCGGTGTCGAACACCTGGATGCGGTGATTGGCGCGGTCGCCGACATAGACGTTGTCGTTCTTGTCGATCGCGATCGCGTGAGGCGTGCTGAATTGGCTGGGACCGGTGCCCTTCGAGCCCCACGACTTCACCCAGTCGCCGTTCTTGTCATATTTGGCGACACGCGAGTTGATGTAGCCGTCGGTGATGTAGATGTTGCCCTGGGAATCCCAGGCGACGTCGGTGGGCTGGCGGAACATGCCGTCGATCGGCGGGCGCGGCGGCTCTACGTGCTCCCACGGCTTCGACTCTTCATCCGCCGATTCCTTGCGGCGGCCGAACACCCATTGGACGCGTCCAGCCGGGTCGAACTTGACGATCATGTCGGAGCCTTTGTCGATGGCCCAGATGTTGTCGTCCTTGTCGATGCGCACGCTGTGGGCGAACGACCAGGCGTACAGCCCCTTGCCGATCTCGCCGACATACTGGCCGTCGGCGGTGAACTCGAGGAGTTGTGCCGCCGCCGGCGCATAGGCCGGGCCGCCGGCGCTGTTCGAGCGCGTGAATACGAAGACGTGGCCCTTGGAGTTCACCGCCACGCCGGGCACCTCGCCGAAATTCATGCCTGGCGGCAGGGTCGGAAAATTCGGCGCCGAATCGAACGGGATCGCGGGCGCGCTCTGCTGGGCCATCGCGGGCCCGGCAAGCGGCAACAGCAGCAGTGGTACGAGATAAGCTTTCATCGTCTCCTCCCTGGACGCGCTCTGTTTTCGCAATGGGCGCATCGAGCGTGGCGCGGCCATCGCGTTGGACGGGGACTATATTCGACGTCGACGCGCAATTCCAATTCGGTCCGCGCAACGAACGACTGCCGAAGGGGCGGCGGAGACGCGCCATAGCCATTTGAGGAGGCTCACTACCGGTAGGCGCCCTCGCGGGCGAGCGCCCTGGCGTCCCCCCTACCGCCCGTCAGCCTCGTGCATCCAATCCGGCTCCATGCTATCTAAGTTCCAAATCGGAGCAGATTCGGAACCTCATGCCTATCAACCTTTCGATCAAGAACGCCCCGGATGACGTGGTCCACCGCCTGCGCCAGCGCGCGGAGCGGCATCATCGATCGCTGCAAGGCGAGCTGCTGGCCATCATTGAGGAGGCTGTCAGACCAGAGCAGGAGCTGAGCCCCGCCGAATTGCTGGCTGAGGTTCGTCGCCTTGGCCTTCGCACGCCGGGAAACTCCGCAGCCATCATCCGCGCCGACCGTGACCGACGTTAAGGTCGTGGACGCCTCCGCGCTCGCGGCGATCCTGTTCGCTGAGCCGGAGGCGGAGGCCATCGCCGAGCGGCTAACCGGGGCGCGGTTGGCCGCGCCCTCGCTGCTTGATTACGAGCTGGCCAACGTTTGCCTGACCAAGATCAGGCGGCGGCCAAGCCAGCGCGAGGCACTGCGCGCGGCATTCCGTCTCGCGCATCGGCTGAAAGTAGAGACCGTGGTCGTGGATCACGCAGCCATGCTGGACCTCGCTGAGGCAATGGGCCTGACAGCCTATGACGCGAGCTATCTGTGGCTCGCACGCGCTTTGGGCGGCGAGCTGGTGACGCTCGACCGGAAACTTTCGGCGGCTTCGACTCTTTAAAGCCGCTCGACCAGGCCGAGCTCACGCGCCCGATGCGAACGGATTTCGTCGTCCTCGACGCCGATGCCGGCGACGGCGAGAACCGTGCTACCGTCACGATCGAACTCACCCTGATCGCGCCAGTCGCGCTTCCGTGCGGACGCGAGGCACATATGGAACGCTCGTTCAAAACCGAGGTGAAGGCGCTGCGGCTCGGCGACGGCGCCGAATTTCACGGCGAGGGCATCCTGGCCGTCACCAAGGCGCTGCTGCAATCGGGCGTGAGCTATGTCGGCGGCTACCAGGGCGCCCCGGTGTCGCACCTGCTCGACGTGCTGGTCGACGCGCAGGACATCATGTCCGAGCTCGGCGTCCATCTCGAAACCTGCACCAACGAAGCCTCCGCCGCGGCGATGCTCGGCGCCTCGATCAACTATCCGCTGCGCGGCGCCGTCACCTGGAAGTCGATCGTCGGCACCAATGTCGCCGCCGATGCGCTGTCGAACCTCGCTTCGCCGGGCGTGATCGGCGGCGCGATGATCATCATCGGCGAGGACTACGGCGAGGGCGCGAGCGTCATCCAGGAACGCTCCTACGCCTACGCGATGAAATCCTCGATGTGGCTCATCGATCCGCGGCCGGACTTACCCACCATCGTGCGCTGCGTCGAAGAAGGCTTCGCGCTCTCAGAGGCGAGCCATGCCCCGGTGATGCTGGAGCTGCGCATCCGCGCCTGCCATGTCACCGGATCGTTCGCCGCGAAGACCAACCGCGCCGGCGCCTATTCGGGGCGCAGCCCTCTGCCCGGCCCGCCGCGCTTCGATTACGCGCGCCTCGCCCATCCGCCGGTGACCTTCGTGCACGAGCGGCTCAAGGTCGAGAGCCGGATGCCGGCGGCGCAGGGCTTCATCCGCGAGCGCAGGCTCAACGAGGTGATCCCCGGCGACCTCGACGAGGTCGGCATCATGGTCATGGGCGGCCTGACCAACGGCCTGTTGCGCGCGCTGGAACGGCTCGGCCTCGCCGATGCGTTCGGCGCCTCGCGGGTGCCGGTGCTGGTGCTCAACGTCGTCTATCCACTGGTGCCGGAAGAGCTGCGCGCATTCTGCACCGGCAAGCGCGCCGTACTCGTCGTCGAGGAAGGCTATCCCGATTATATCGAGCAGGCGGTGAACGTCGAGCTGCGCCGCGCCGACATCCAAACGCGGATACTCGGCAAAGGCGCGCTCCCCAAGGCCGGGGAGTACACTGCCGATGTGCTGCTCGAAGGTCTTTCGGCGTTCCTCGGCGCTACGCGACCCGCCGGCATCGATGCCGACGCCATCGCCGAGAAAGTGCACGGCATTCTCGGCCATCGTGCGCGCACCGCCGCGGCGCTCGGCGAATTGCCGGCGCGGCCGCCGGCTTTCTGCACCGGCTGCCCGGAACGCCCGGTGTTCAGCGCGCTCAAGCTCGTCGAGCGAGAGCTCGGCCCGACCCATATCAGCGCCGACATCGGCTGCCACTCGTTCGCGACCATGCCGCCGTTCGGCATGGGCAACTCGATCCTCGGCTACGGCATGTCGCTCGCGAGCGCTGCCGCGGTCGGTCCCAACATGGCGAAGCGCCCGATCGCGGTGATGGGCGACGGCGGCTTCTGGCACAACGGGCTGATCACCGGCGTCGCCAGCAACCTCTTCAACAAGGGCGACGGCGTGCTCGTCGTCATGCAGAACGGCTACACCTCGGCGACCGGCCAACAGTTCATGCCGTCGAGCCCGGCCGGCCGCAACGGCGCGCCGGGCATGGACGTCGAGACGACGCTCCGCGCCATGGGCGTGACGTGGCTGCGCAAAGTGCGCACCTACGGCGTTGCCAAGATGGTCGCGGCATTGCGCGAGGCGCGTTCCAGTACCGAGCGCGGACTGAAGGTGATCATCGCCGACGGCGAATGCCAGCTGGTGCGCCAGCGCCGGGTGCGGGCGCAGGATGCCGCAAAGCTCGCGCGCGGCGGGCGCGTGGTGACGGCCCGCTACGGCGTCGACGAGGCGATCTGCACCGGCGACCACTCCTGCATCCGGCTGTCCGGCTGCCCGTCGCTCACCGTGAAGCCCAATCCGGACCCGCTGCGCAGCGATCCCGTCACCACCGTGATCGAGAGCTGCGTCGGCTGCGGCCTGTGCGGAGAGGTCGCGCACGCTGCCGTGCTGTGCCCGTCATTCTACCGCGCCGAGCTCACCCGCAATCCGAGCCGATGGGATCGATTCATCGCTGCACTGCGCGCCCGAATCATCGGCACTCTCGGCGGCTTCACGAAGGCGCCGGCATGAGCGAAAGGGAGCGCCCGCTCACCCTCCTGATCGCCGCGCTCGGCGGCGAGGGCGGCGGCGTGCTCACCGGCTGGATCATCGCGGCGGCCGCAAGCCAGGATCTCCCGGTGCAGAGCACCTCGATCCCCGGCGTCGCCCAGCGCACCGGCGCCACGACTTACTACATCGAGATTTTTCCGCAGCCGTGGCGCGAGCTCGGCGGCAAGCGCCCTGTCATGGCGCTCTCTCCAGGCATCGGAGACGTCGATATCATAGCAGCGAGCGAGCTCCTGGAAGCTGCCCGCACGGTGGCCGCCGGCTTCGTCACGCCTGAGCGGACCTTCGTCATCGCCTCGACTCATCGCTCCCACGCCATCGCCGAGAAGATCGCCATGGGCGACGGACGCCTCGATGTCGAGAGGCTTACGGGCGAAGTCACCAAGAATGCGCGCGCCGCGATCCTGTTCGACATGGATGCGGCAGCGCGTGGCGCTGGCGCAATGATCAACGCGGTGATGCTCGGCGCGATCGCGGCGTCGGGCCGCCTGCCGGTGCCGGTCGAGGCATTCGAAGCGGCGATCCGCGCCGACGGCAAGGCGATCGAGGCCAATCTGCGCGGCTTCGCGGCGGGGCTCGCCGCCGCCCGCGTGCGCGCGGCGGCAGCCGCTTCCGGCAACACCAAGACCCACGCGGCGAGGGCCGAACACCTCGCCGATCTCGAGGCGCAGGCGGCCGCGTTTCCCGGCGCTGCCGATATCATCGTCGAAGGGCTGCGCCGGCTCGCCGCCTGGCAAGACCTCGACTATGCCCGGCTCTACCTCGAGCGCCTGCGGCCGCTCGCGCACGCCGCGCAAGGCGACGACCGCGTCTTGCGCGAGACGGCGCGCCATCTCGCCGTGCGCATGTCCTACGAGGACGTCATCCGTGTCGCGGAGGAGAAGATCGCGCCCGCGCGCATCGCCGGGATCGTCGCGAAGATGGGCGGCGAGCCCGGCGAGCCGGTGGCGATCATCGAGTTCCTCAAGCCCGGGATCGAGGAGTTCTGCCAGCTGCTGCCGCCGCGCCTCGCGACCGCAATTCTAGGCGTGGCCCGAAGCCGCGGCTGGATCGACCGCTTCCATTGGGGAATGGAGGTGCGGACCACCTCGGTCACCGGCTATGTCCGGTTCCTCCTGCTCGCCAAGCTCAAGCGGTTCCGGCGCCATACCTACCGCTTTCGCGAGGAGCAGGCGGCGATCGAAGCCTGGCTCGCGCTGATCGCCGCCGCCGCGCCGAAATCGACGGCCCTCGCCCTCGAAATCGCGGAATGCGCGCGGCTGATCAAGGGCTATGGCGACACCTTGAAGCGCGGCGCCGCGAACTATGCGGTGATCGAGGCGCGTGTGATCGGTCCCGTGCTCGCAGGACGGATACCCCTCGCGCGCGGCACCGACGCTGTCGCGAGCGCGCGCACGGCCGCCCTCGTCGATCCCGAGGGCGAGGCGCTGACACGCTGCCTCGGCGAAATCGAGCGAAGCTCCGACCTCGGCATCGCCGCCGAGTGAATTTGACCGTCAATCTCCGCCGGTGACCCCGTGACCTTGACAGCGGCGCGCCGCTGTGTCCCTTCCCGCGCGAACCCCCGCCACTTCCGGCCGGCGCACACGAGGCGCAGCCGCCCACACATCCGGAGGACCGCCCCATGCGCATCGACGCATACACCCACTTCATTCCGAAGCAGTTCTTCGAGGCGGTCGAGAAGGTACCGGGCGCCGGCACCGACATCGGCAAGCGCATGCGCGGCGTGCCCTGCGTCTACGACCTCGACGAGCGCCGCCGCATCGTTGGCCTGTTTCCCGACTACGCGCAGATTCTCTCCTACCCGATGCCGCCGCTCGAAAACTTCCTCGGGCCCGACCAGGTCGACGAGTTCTGCAAGATGCTCAATGACGGCTTTGCCGAGATCGTCGCGAAGCATCCCGACCAGTTCCCGGGCTTCGTCGCCCAGGTCTCGCTTGCCTCGCCCGCCGGCGCGGTGAAGGAAGCGAAGCGCGCCATCGACGAGCTCGGCGCCTGCGGCGTGCAGATCTATACGAACGTCAACGGCACGCCGATCGACCGGCCGCAATACGAGGAGTTCTGGGCGACGATGGAAAAGATCGGCAAGCCGATCTGGATCCACCCGGCGCGCACCGCGGAGCGGCCCGACTATACGGACGAGAAGAAATCGCTCTACGAAATCTGGTGGACTTTCGGCTGGTCCTACGAGACCGCGGCCGCGATGGGGCGCCTGGTGTTCTCCAAGGTGATCGACCGCCATCCCGATTTGAAGCTCATCGTCCACCATTTCGGCGGCATCGTCCCGATTCTCGAAGGCCGCATCGGCCCAGGGTGGGACCAGCTCGGCGCCCGCACCTCGGACGAGGACTACGTGTCGCTGCGCAAGAGCCTGAAGAAGCGCCCGCTCGACTACTTCAAGCAGAATTTCTACGCCGACACCGCCGTGTTCGGCGCCGATGCCGCGACGGTCTGCGGTCTCGCCTTCTATCCGACCGAGAAGATCGTGTTCGCCTCCGACTGTCCGTTCGATCCCGAGAAGGGCACCGGTTACATCCGCGAGACGTTGCGGATTCTGGAATCGCTCAACCTCGCGAAGGACGTGAAGGAGAAGATCTACTACAAGAACCTCGAGGGGATCACGGGGAAGAAATTCGTGAAGTAACATTCGGCGTCGCGCCGCACTCCCTCACCGGTGCAGGCAGGCGTGCAGGCGCACCAGCAGGAGGCTGTGCGCCGGCAGCGCACGGTTGGTCTCCTGGTTGCGGGTCGCCGTGCGGCACGAAATCCAGAAGTAGTTGGCCCGCGGGTCGACCACGAGGTGCCGCGGCGCGAGGTCGGGCGCGACCAGCACCGACAGGAAATGCGTGGTCGAAGGCCACGCCAGCGGATCGAGAGTGCCGGGGATTCGCGCCGCCGACACGAATTGCGGATCGCCGAGTTTGCCATCGGTCTCCCCACTCGTGGCGAGCGCGCGCACGGCTGCCCGATATTGGGTGAAGGCGTCGACGAACCGCGCGCTTTCGACCGCATGGATCAGCATTACGATCGCAATTGCACCCGCGAGAGCCGCCGCCCAGGCGCCGCCGGCCAACGTCGCCATCGCCCGTGAGAGGAGGGTGTGCTCGCCGAAGCCACCTTCGGTCCAAATCACAACGACAGCCGCGATGACCCCGATCGCGGCCGTGCCGACGAGCAGCACGGTGCGCATGTAGTAGCGGTCCTCCGCCAGCAGCGGATCGGCGAACTGCAGCCAGTAGACCGCCAATGCCGTCGCAACGAGGGCCGCGGCGGCGATGGTCGCGTAGGTCGGGATCAACCGACGCAAGGCGAGGAGGAGAACGGCATAAGCCGCGAGCGCGACGACAAGCTCGCGAACGATCCCTTGCGTCAGGATCGCCGGATCGAAGAAGTGAAGGGCCGCCCGGTAGAACACCGAGGCATAATAGTAATCGGGCGGATAGAGCGCGTGCACCGCCGCCCAGATCGGGATGACGACGAGGAGAGCCCGCACCGCGCGCAGGAACGCGGCGTCATGACGCCCGCGCAGCAGCAGCGTCGCCACGATGACGACGGCGAGCACCAGCGCGCCTTCATGCGTGAAGGCGAGCGCGAGGAGCGCCGCGAATACCAGCACCGAACCGGCCGCCTCCCGCCGGGCAAAGTGCGCAAGCGCCAGCGTCGGCCAGAACAGCGCATGGGCGACCCACATTTCCGTCGGGAAGCCGAACACCAGTGGACACAGGCCCGCCGTCGAGCCGCAGGCGAAGGTGGAGACGACGCGGCCCTTGGAACGATCGACAGCGAACGTCGCGAGGAGCCCGGCCAACGGCGCGGCGAAGAACAGCAACCCGTAGACAGTGATGCCGCCGCGCGCATCTCCTGTGAGCGCCACATAGATTTCGCCCGGCACCGAAGACGTGAGGTAGACGACCAAGCGCCCGGCGATGTTGTGCCAATGAAACGCCCAGGAATCCTCAGCGGCGACGGCATAGGAGAAGGTGGCGCCATCGCCATAGGTCTGCAGCTCGTAGGCGAGGCCGACGACGATGAAGAGGAGAGCCCACGCGATCCCGGCGGCGATGACAAAGCGACGGAGGTCTGTACGTTCCGCGCGGGCAATACCGCCCGTCAGCGCGCGGCCGGCATGTCGTCGCGTTATCTCGGCGTCCATCTGGGCTCTCCATAGAGCCACGGCATCGCCCGCCGCATAGGGATGCCGTTCGTCGCGGACTCTAAACGGTCGCGGCCGCGATATCGAGCGTCGCGGCGACGCACCGCAGAGATTTCGCAGCGCCTCCCGGAACTTCCAACGAATTCATCGCCAGCCGACGGTCATACGCTCCCCTGTTACCGCGGTGGGCATCCCACGGATTGCGATTGAACCCATGGACACCCCGCACTAGCGTCGCGCCATGGATGCGACGACGCCCTCCCCCGCCGTGACGCCGCCGCCCGCCGCCGCGGGCGAGGAGCATCGCGTCACGCCGCTGATGGAGCAGTACATCGAGATCAAGGCCGCCAATCCGGACTGCCTGCTGTTCTACCGGATGGGCGATTTCTACGAGCTGTTCTTCGGTGACGCCGAGGTGGCGAGCCGCGCGCTCGGCATCGTGCTCACCAAGCGCGGCAAGCATCGCGGCCAGGACATCCCGATGTGCGGCGTGCCGATCGAGCGCGCCGATGAATACCTTCATCGGCTGATCGCGCTCGGCCACCGCGTCGCGGTGTGCGAGCAGCTCGAGGACCCCGCCGAGGCGCGAAAGCGCGGCGGCAAGAGCATCGTGCGCCGCGATGTCGTGCGGCTCGTCACGCCGGGCACGCTCACCGAAGATTCGCTCCTCGATGCGCGTCGCAACAACTACCTCGTCGCCATCGCCCGCGCGAAACCGTCGGGGGACGGCGAGAGCCGGTTCGCGCTCGCTTTCCTCGACATTTCTACCGGCGAATTCCGCCTGGCCGAATGCGACCGCACGGGGCTTTCGGCGGAGCTCGCCCGCCTCGAGCCCGGCGAAATCATCGTCTCCGACGCGCTTTACGGCGATGGCGAAGTCGCGCCGCTGTTGCGCACGCTTCCCGTGACGCCGCTCGGCCGCGACGTGTTCGACGGCGCCACCGCGGAGCGCCGCTTGGCCGCCTATTTCGCGGTGGCGACCACCGACGCGTTCGGCGCGCTCTCGCGTCTCGAGCTCACCGCCGCCGCCGCCTGCATCACCTATGTGGAGCGCACCCAGATCGGCAAGCGCCCGCCGCTCTCCCCGCCGACGCGGGAGGGCGCAGGCGCGACGCTCGCGATCGACGCCGCGACGCGGGCAAATCTCGAGCTGATGCGGACCCAGAGCGGCGAGCGCCGCGGCTCGCTCGTCGCCGCGATCGACCGCACCGTCACCGTCGCCGGCGCGCGGCTGTTGTCGCAGCGGCTCGCCGCGCCGCTCACCGATTCCGCCGTGATCGCCCGCCGGCTCGATGCCGTCGAACTGTTCGCCGCGGACGCGATGCTGCGCGCGGACATCCGCGCGCGGCTCGCCGCGGCGCCGGACCTCGCCCGTTCGCTCGCCCGGCTCGTGTTGGGCCGTGGCGGCCCGCGCGACCTCGCCGCGATCCGCGACGGTCTCGAAGCCGCGGCCGGCCTGCAGGCACGGCTCGCCGAGGTGACGGCGACGGCCGAGATCGCCGAGGCGATGGCGGCGCTGGGGCGCCCCGACCGCGGCATCGCCGCAGAGCTGTCCATCGCGCTTGCCGACGAGCTGCCGCTTTTGAAGCGCGACGGCGGCTTCGTCGCACCGGGCTACGAGACGACGCTCGACGAGACCCGCGCGCTGCGTGACGAATCGCGCCGCGTCGTCGCCGCGCTGCAGGCGCGCTATGCCGACGAGACCCAGGTGAAGTCGCTCAAAATCCGGCACAACAACGTGCTCGGCTACTTCGTCGAGGTCACCGCCCAGCATGGCGAGCGGCTGATGGCTCCGCCGCTCAACGCGACCTTCATCCACCGCCAGACGCTCGCCGGGCAGGTGCGCTTCACCTCGACCGAGCTCGGCGCGCTGGAGGCAAAGATCGCGAGCGCCGCCGACCGCGCGCTGGGGCTCGAGCTCGAGATTTTCGAACGCCTGGCCGCCCGCATCGTCGCAGCGGCGGAGGATATCAAGGCCGCGGCGCAGGCGCTCGCGGCCACGGACGTCGCTGCAGGCCTCGCGGCGCTCGCGGTCGAGCGCAGCTATGTGCGGCCGGAGGTCGATGCGAGCCGCGATTTCGTCATCACCGGCGGGCGCCATCCCGTGGTCGAGCAGGCGCTGGCCCAGGACGGAGCGCCGTTCGTCGCCAATGACTGCGATCTTTCGCCGCCGCAGAGCGGTGCGGCCGGGCGCATCTCGCTCATCACCGGTCCGAACATGGCGGGCAAGTCGACCTATCTGCGCCAGAATGCGCTGATCGCGGTGCTCGCCCAGGCGGGGAGTTTCGTGCCGGCGAAAGCGGCGCGGATCGGCGTCATCGACCGCCTGTTCTCGCGGGTCGGCGCGGCCGACGACCTCGCGCGCGGCCGCTCCACCTTCATGGTGGAGATGGTCGAGACCGCCGCGATCCTCAATCAGGCGACCGCGCGCTCCCTCGTCATTCTCGACGAGATCGGCCGCGGCACCGCGACCTTCGACGGCTTGTCGATCGCCTGGGCGGCGATCGAGCATCTGCACGAGCAGAACCGCTGCCGCGCCTTGTTCGCGACCCACTTCCACGAGCTGACCGCGCTCGCGGCGAAGCTTCCGCGCCTCTTCAACGCGACGGTGCGGGTCAAGGAGTGGCACGGCGACGTCGTTTTCCTGCACGAGGTCATCCCCGGCGCCGCGGATCGATCCTATGGCATTCAGGTCGCGAAGCTCGCCGGATTGCCGCCGAAGGTGATCGAGCGCGCCCGGCTCGTGCTCGCCGAGCTCGAGGCCGAGGACCGCAAGTCGCCGGCGCGTCGCCTCGTCGACGATCTCCCGCTGTTTGCCGTCGCCACACGCGCTCCCGCGCCGCCGCCTGATCCCGCCGCCGAGGCGGTGATGAAGGCGCTCGCCGCGCTCTCGCCCGACGAGATGTCGCCGCGCCAGGCGATGGACGCGCTCTACGCCCTCAAGCTCCTGGCGAAGTCGCAGAGTTGAGCGCGGCGGTGCGCGCCGCATGGCCGGCGCGGCGGAGCAAGAAGATCGTGCAGTTCGCGGCGACCGACACCGCAAGCGCGCTCAGGAGCGCGAGCGGCGCGCCGAACGGCACGGCAGTCAGATGCAGACGTGAGAATCGCAAGCGCGAAGCCGACAAGACCCCACATCGCATTCGCGATGATCGCCGCGGTCGCCGGCCCGCCGATGCGCGGATGCAGGATCAGCATCATGCTCAAGGTCACGATCGGGAACACCGCGAAGATGCCGGCGAGCACCGGGCCCGCGCTGTCGCCCAGCGTGACGACGATGCCGACCAGCAACGCGACCAAACCGGCGCGCAGCGGAATGTCGAACCATCGCCGCGCAACCACGGGGATGCGCACATGCAGATAGCGCTGCGCCAGCGGCACGCAGACGCCATAGGCGGCGACGTTGAGAAGGATCGCGCCCGACACCGACCAGGTGACTGAACGAATGGCGAGCGCACAGACGACCCAGGTCGCCAACGTCACGGCCATGGTGAAGGCGAACGAGCGCCGCTGCGCCGCCAGCACATAGACCATGCCGAAAATGCCCGACGCCGCATGGATCGCGAGGCTCGCGACGGTGCTATCGGCGATGAACGCGGCGCCATGATCGAGCGCGAGCAGAACATAGGCCGGCCCTGCGCCGACCGGCAGCGTCATCACCATGGCGGCGACGAGAGCGCCCGCGCGTTCGGCGATGAAGGACGCGGTCACCACGAAGGCCGCGGCCACCGCCATCTTGATCGCGAGGACGAGGAGGAACGAGAGCTCGGGAGACATTCTGGGCACGCCGGAATCGCGGGCGGAACGCCCAAGTCGAGCGTCCTACCCCCGCTGCATCCGCACGTCCACCGGCGAGCCATTCCGTATGGTCTGGTAGACCACGCAATAACGCTCGGTCAGCTTGAGGAGCTGGTCGAGCTTCTCCTGCGGCGCGTCGGTCGCGACGTCGAACACGAGGCGGATTTGCGCAAATCCGACCGGCGCATCCTTGGCGACGCCGAGGGTGCCGCGGAAGTCGAGATCGCCTTCCGCCGACACCGATCCGGATTTGAGCGGGATGTCGAGCGCCGTCGCCACGGCCTTGAGGGTGACGCCGGCGCAGGCGACCAGCGCCTCGAGCAGCATGTCGCCGGAGCACAGCTCGAAACCGGAGCCACCCGTCGCCGGATGCAGGCCCGCAACGGCGAGCGCACGCCCGGTCTCGACCTTGCAGGCGATGCTCGCGTCGTCGAGGGTCCCGCGTGCACGAAGCGTCACCACCGCCGCCTTAGCATCGGCCTTGTAGCGCTCCTTGAGCGGCGCCTGCATGGCGCGAAGCGAAGCGGCGTCCATGATGAACTCCTGTATCGCGAGGTACGCTCCCTCCCCCTGAAAGGGGGAGGGCTGGGGTGGGGGTCTTCTGACTCGCGGTTCTTGCCGCCCGCGACCCCCACCCCGACCCTCCCCCTTTCAGGGGGAGGGAGACCGCCGCGCCGTGTCGCACGACGCTGCGCCTCTCGCCGGCGTCTGAGAAGAGTGAGGAAAGTGAGGAGAAGCAAATTCGCCGAGGGTCAGCTTAGGTCGGTATCGCTCGATTTGGTCTGGCGCCGAAGCCCACCCTCACTGCGGCGCGCGATAGAACGGCCGCGGGATGGTCCGCACCTCGATATTGCCGCGCGGCGTCCGGCCCGAGACGGAATAGCTCAGGCGCGGCAGACAATAGCCGCGCGGCCCGCAGGTCGGATAGCCGTAGAGCCCCGGCTTCACATAGGTGAAATCGTAAGGGCCGTAGTTGTGGTTGTAGTCGCAGTAGGGAAAGCACTCGGCGGCGAGAACGGTGCCGGCGCTCACTAGCGTGAGGCCGAGAACGACGCAGGTACGCTGCAGGCTCCGGACCACGGACGGATTGAGTTTCGATTTGGCCGCCATGCGCGTCCCCCTGAATCGATGCCACCGACATTCTACAGCATGCCGGCGAAAAGAGCACGTTTCAGCGGGGGATCGTGGGCACGAACCTCATCGCGTCGTGGCCGGGCTGTGGTCAAGCCCGGCCACGACGAATCCATGCAATTAAATCTGTCTAAGCCCCGAGCGCGCCGCGCACCCGGTCCGGGGCGAACGGCAGCTCGTGCAGGCGCACGCCGGTGAGTGCCGCGATGGCGTTTCCCACCGCGGAGGCAACGAGCGGCACACCGTCCTCGCCGGCGCCGGTCGGCGGGTTGTCGGTCGAGACCACCTTCACCTCGATATTGGGGACGTCCGACATCCGCGCCACTTCGTAGTCCGTGTAGTTCGATTCCAGAACGCGTCCGTTCCTGATGGTGATCTTCTCGCGCAGCACGTGGCCGAGGCCGTAGATGATGCTGCCTTCGGTCTGCGCCGCGACGTTGCGCGGCTGCACCGCGAGCCCGGGGTCGATCGCGGCCCAGAAATTGTGGACCTTGATCTTGCCCGACTTGCGGTCGACCGACACCTCCGCGACCCCTGCCGCCAAGGTGTCGTCCTTCACCATGGTGCCGACGCCGAGGCCGCGGCCGTCGCGCGGCCGCTTCCAATCGGACATCTCGAGCACTGCACGCAACAACGTCTGCATCCGCGGCTGCCCTTCGGAAAGGACGAGGCGAAACGCGATCGGATCGAGGCCGCGATCCTTGGCGATCTCGTCGAGGAAGCTCTCCGCTGCGAACGCGTTGTGCGCATTGCCGACACCGCGAAACGCAGCGAGCCGCGCGCCGCGCGCCTCGATGACGTGCTCGGCGAGCTTGTTGGGGATCGGATATTGCGGGATCGGCGAGCCCTTCATGACGACGCGGTCGGTCCGCGGCGCCAGGGGATCGGCGGCGCCAGAGGTATAGGCGGCGACCGATTCGGCGACCACCCGGTGATGCCACGCGACGAGCTTGCCGGCCGCGTCGAAGCCCGCCTCGATGTGATGCGCAGTCATCGGGCGGAACTTGCCGCCGGTGAGATCGTCCTCGCGGGTCCAGATCAACTTGACCGGCTTTCCCGCCGCCTTGGTGAGGCGCACCGCATCGAGGATCACCTCATTCTGACTGCGGCGTCCGTACCCGCCACCGAGAAAATGCTGGCGGAAGGTGATGTTGCTCCGATCGGTCTGCAGCAGGCGGGCGATCCGCTCGTGCATGTCGGTCGCGCCCTGGGTCCCCGCCCAGATTTCCACCGACTTGCCGTCGGTGCTGACGGAAGCGGTGGCGTTCACCGGCTCCATCTGAGCGTGGTAGATGTAGCGTGTCCTGTATTCGCCGCGGTACACCTTGGCGGCGCCTTGCATGGCAGCCTTGGCGTCGCCCACGGTTTCATAAGGCACACCTTGACGGGTCTTGTCGCGGCCGATCGCGGCGAACTCCTCGAGCGCCTGCTCGCTGTCGAGATGCGCGCCCGGCGCGTCTCCCCAGGTCACCTTGAGCAACTTTTTCGCCGCCTGCGTCGCCTCGACGCTCGTGCCGATGACGCCGACGCCTTCCGGCAGCTTCACGATGTCGGTGACGCCGGGGACCTGCCGTGCACGCGCTCTCATCGACCGTTTCAGGCTTGCCGCCCGGATAGGGCGACTGCAGCACGGCGCCATAGACCATCCCCGGAACCTGGACGTCCATCGCGTACTTGACCGCGCCCGTCACCTTGAGCGGCACCTCGACCCGCGGGACGTCCTTGCCGATCAGACGGAAGCTCGCGGCGGGCTTGAGGTCCTTGTCCTCGATTTTCGGCAGCTCCGCAGGCGCCTTCGCGAACGCGGCGACCTCGCCATAGGAGATGCGGCGGTTCGAGGCCTTGTGCACGACGAGGCTCGGCTCGGTCGAAAGCTCCGAGGCGGGCACGCCCCATTTCGCCGCGACCGCGTCGATGAGGACGCGGCGCGCCTGGGCGCCGGCGATGCGCATCGACTTGAAATAGCCGCGCGTCGCAAAGCTTGCCGAGGTCTGGAAGCCCTGGGTGTATTCAGGATTGCCGTATTTCTTCTCGTTCCATTCCGGAGGGAAGATCGGCTTGACCTTCGCCCAGTCGGCATCGAGCTCGTCGGCGAACACCGCCGGCAGGGTCGTGAAGGTGCCTTGCCCCATCTCGGCGGCGGGAGACACGACGGTGATGGTGCCGTCGGTCGCGATGGTCACCCAGACATTCGCCGACAGCGGTGCGTCCGCGAAGGCTTCGCCGTCACCGAGGAGGGCCAGCGGATCGGGAGCGACCGTCAGCGCCAGCGTCAGGCCTGCGGCGGCGCCGAGGAAATCGCGCCGGGAGAGATCGTCCATGCGGGGACTGATGCGGTTTGCCATGGCTCAACCCTCCCGCGCCGCGCGCTGGATCGCGCTGATGATTTTCAAGTAGGTGCCGCAGCGACAGATGTTGCCGTCCATGTGCGCGACGATGTCCTCGCGCGTCGGCGCCTTGTTATGTGCCAGGAGATCGGCGGCCTGCATGATCTGGCCGGACTGGCAGTAGCCGCATTGCGGCACCTGCTCGGCGACCCAGGCCTTCTGCAAGGGATGGCTGCCGTCCGGCGACAGCCCTTCGATGGTGGTGACGGAGCGGCCCGCGACCAGCGACACCGGCGTCGCGCAGGCGCGCGTCGCGACGCCGTCGACATGCACGGTGCAGGCGCCGCAGCTCGCGATGCCACAGCCGAACTTGGTGCCGGTGAGCTTGAGATGCTCGCGCAGCACCCACAACAGCGGCGTGTCCTCGTCCACGCCGACTTCGCTACGCACTCCGTTGACCGTGAAGGCGATCATGCGGTCCTCCCTTGGCGGGCGATTTTCAAACTTATTGCGCGAATTAAGCCATGTGGATGTACGGATGTCGAGGCACGCGGGCCGGTTATGACGGATACTTACCATCGATCACGACCGAAATTCGATTGTGATTAGAGCTGGTTACGTGATACGCCTGCGACAGGCCGGTGCTTAGCCGGAGCATCTTTTTACCGCCACCCTTGCCGCGCTTCGGTCCGCGACACCCTAGGTCCGCGACACCCCAGGTCCGTGACAGGACGATCCGGCTCCGTTATCGAATGCAGCATGGCTCAAGCGCTCAAGCTCGTCACCGCCGATCCTCTCACCCCGTTCGATGCCGCGGCGATCTCTGCCGAGCTCGCGAAGCTCGCTGCATCCTACACCGGCAACGAGCGCGAGCTGCGCACCGCGGTCGCCCTGCACCTCAAGGCGGCGCTCGCCGCGAGCCGTGCCGAGATCGAACGCCTGCTGCTTGAAGATCGTCATGGCGGCCGCTGCGCCGCGCGGCTGTGCCGGGTGCAGGACGAGATCATCCGCGTGCTCTACGATTTCGCGGTCGAGCACCTTTATCCGTCGAAGAGCCCGTCGGCAGCCGAGCGCATGGCGATCGTCGCCACCGGCGGCTACGGCCGCGGGTTGATGGCGCCGGGCTCGGACATCGATCTGCTGTTCGTGCTGCCCTACAAGCAGACCGCCTGGGGCGAGTCGATCGCCGAGGTGATTCTCTACTGCCTGTGGGACATGGGCCTCAAGGTCGGGCACGCCACGCGCTCGGTCGACGAGTGCATCCGCCAGGCCAAGGCCGACATGACGATCCGCACAGCGATCCTCGAGGTGCGGTACCTGCTCGGCGACCGCGCCCTCTATGAAGAGCTCCTCGCACGTTTCGACAAGGAGGTGGTGCGCGGCACTGCGGCCGAGTTCGTCGCGGCGAAGCTCGCCGAGCGCGAGGAGCGCATCCGCCGCACCGGCCAATCGCGCTATCTCGTCGAGCCCAACGTCAAGGACGGCAAGGGCGGCCTGCGCGATCTCCACACGCTGTTCTGGATCGCCAAGTACGTCTACCGCGTGCGCGAGCCGGAAGAGCTCGTCGAGCAGGGCGTGTTCGACCGCGCCGAAGTGCGGCTGTTCGAGCGCTGCGAGAACTTTCTCTGGGCGGTTCGCTGCCACATGCATTTCCTCGCCGGCCGCGCCGAGGAGCGGCTGTCGTTCGACATCCAGCGCAGCATCGCCCAGCGGCTCGGCTATTCGCAGCGGCCGGGGCTGCGCGACGTCGAGCGTTTCATGAAGCACTACTTCCTGACCGCGAAGGACGTCGGCGACCTCACCGCGATCCTGTGCGCCGCGCTGGAAAGCCGGCAGGCCAAGCCCGTGCCGATGCTCAACCGCGTCGTCGCCAAGCTGCGCCCGCGCGGCCGCCGCGTGCTGCGCGAGAGCGACGACTTCGTCATCGACAACGCCCGGATCAACATCGCCGACGACGACGTGTTCGCCCGCGACCCCGTCAACTTGATCCGGATGTTCAGGCTCGCCCAGCGACACGGCCTGTCATTCCACCCCGATGCGCTGCGACGCGCCACCCACTCGCTCAAGCTCGTCGACAAGTCGCTCCGCGAGAACGAGGAAGCGAACCTGCTGTTCCGCGAAATCCTCACCTCGAAGAGCAACGCCGAGATCGTGCTGCGGCGGATGAACGAGGCCGGCGTGCTCGGCCGCTTCGTCCCGGAGTTCGGCCAGGTCGTGTCGATGATGCAGTTCAACATGTATCATCACTACACGGTCGACGAGCACCTGCTGCGCTGCATCGGGATATTGGCGGAGATCGAGGTCGGCACCAATCCCGACTATGCGCTCGCCAACGATCTCATGCGCAAGATCCATCCCAATCACCGGGACGTGCTCTACTTCGCGCTGTTCCTCCACGACATCGCCAAGGGCCGCGTCGAGGATCATTCGACCGCCGGCGCGCGGATCGCACGCCACATGGGCCCTCGCTTCGGCTTCTCGGCGGCGGACACCGAGACCATGGTGTGGCTCGTCGAGCGCCACCTCGTGATGTCGACCATCGCCCAGTCGCGCGACCTCTCCGACCGCAAGACCATCGAGAACTTCTCCTCGATCGTGCAGTCGCTGGAGCGCATGAAGCTCCTGACCATCCTCACCACCGCCGACATCCGCGCCGTCGGCCCCGGGGTGTGGAACGGATGGAAGGCGCAGCTCCTCCGCGCGCTGTATTACGAGACCGAGCCGTCGCTCACCGGCGGCTTCTCCGAGGTCGATCGCTCAAAGCGGCTCATGATGGCGCAGGCCGAGTTCCGCGGCGAGGTCAAGGACTGGCCGGAGAGCGAAATCGACCGATACATCGGTCGCCATTACCCGGCCTACTGGCTCAAGGTCGACATCGCGAGCAAGATCGCGCACGCGCAGTTCGTCCGCTCCGCCGAAGAGGAGGGCAAGGCGCTCTCCACCCAGGTGCGGCTCGATCCTAGCCGCGGCGTCACCGTGGTGTCGGTGCTCGCGCCCGACCATCCGCGGCTGCTTGTCGGTGATCGCCGGCGCCTGCGCGGTGATCGGCGCCAACATCGTCGACGCCCAGATCTACACCACGACCGACGGCATGGCGCTCGACACCATCGCCTTCACCCGCGAGTTTCCCGAGGACGCCGACGAGGCCCGCCGCGCCGACCGCATCGCCGCGGCGATGGAGAACGCGCTGCGCGGCGATTTGCGGCTGCCCGACGTGGTGGCGAAGCGTGCGACGCCCAAGGGCCGCATTCGCGCCTTCGCGATCGAGCCTGAGGTCACCATCAACAATCAGTGGTCGAACCGCTATACCGTCGTCGAGGTGAGCGGCCTCGACCGGCCCGGCCTCCTCTATGAGCTCACCGCGACGCTCTCCAAGCTCAATCTCAACATCGCCTCCGCCCACGTCGCGACGTTCGGCGAGCGCGCCGTCGACGTGTTCTACGTCACCGACCTGATGGGCGCGATGATTTCGACGCCGACCCGCAACGCGGCGATCAAGCGCGCGCTGATCCAGGTATTCACGCCGCAGCAGGAGAGCCCGGCAGAGGGTGGTAGCGGCGCAGTGAGGCGCCCCGTCATTGCGAGGGCGCAAGCGGTCTGCAAGACCTGCGCTGCGAGGTGAGCATCGCGATAAGAATACCGCGTCGGCGGTTTGAATAAGGCGGGAGGAATGGCCGATGGCCGAATGGTTCGTCGCCAAGGCGGCGGAAATGGCGGATGGCGACCGCCGCATCGTCACCGCCGGCCGGCACGAGATCGGGGTGTTCTTCAAGGACGGCGCCTTTCATGCCTACAGCAATCATTGCCTGCATGCCGGCGGCCCCGTCTGCGAAGGGCTGATGATCAACCGCGTCGTCGACCTCATCGGCCCGACCGCACCTATCTCGGCCAGGCGTTCGGCGACGAGATGCATTTCGTCTGTCCGTGGCACGGCTGGGAATACGACCTCGCGACCGGCGAATGCGCCGGCGACCGCAAGCTCAAGCTGCGCCACTACGATGTGGTTCGCCGCGGCGAAGACGTCTTCGTCGTAGCCTGAGCATGATCCCGAAAAGTTGCAGACTTTTCGGACGAGATCATGCTCCAACACAGGAACACGAGAGCACGATCGGATCTCAGTTGAGCGGTTCGTGCTTCGGAGGGTCATGCCATGGACATGCCGCGCAACGAAGTCCGCACGCCCCGCTTCGACCAGTATTCGACGGCGAAATATCTCGAGCACGCCGCCGAGCAGGCGCGCCGCGCAACTACAACGACTTCCTGATCGTCGACGTCGACGCCCATCACTACGAGAACGAATCCTACAAGGAGGTGTTCTCCTACATCGAGAGCCCGGTGATCCGCCGCGCCGCGATGGAATCGACCAAGCGCGGCGGCCGCTCCTCGATGATGGCGAACCAGGTCGGCTACCAGGACATCGGCGGCCGCATCACCCGCCACGAATTGCGCCGCTACGAGGAGACGCCGGCCGGCACCCACCGCGACATCGCCATGACCAAGGCGTGGATGGACGCGATGGGCGTCGACTACGCCTGTCTGTTCCCGACGCCGATGCTGTTCCTCGGCCTGCATCCGCAGGTCGAGATCGAGGTGGCGATGGCGCAGGCGTATAATCGCTGGCTGTGCGAGCGCATCCTCGCCGAGGAGCCGCGCATCGTCTCGATGCTCTACATCCCTTTCAACGATCCCGAGGCGGCCTATCGCACCGTGCAGGAATTCGGCGACCGCAAGGGCGTGGTCGGCTTCATGGTGACGTCGCCGCGCTACAAGCCGGTGCACGACAACGCCTACATCAAGACCTATGCGGCTCTCGAGGAGATCGGCAAGCCGATCTCGTTCCACGCCGCCTACAACTGGAACGACCAGGCGCTGGCGATGGCGAACCGCTTCATCGCGGTGCATGCGCTGGGCTTCATATGGTTCAACATGATCCACATGACCAACTGGGTGGTGAACGGCCTCCCCGAGCGCTTCCCCAAGCTCAAGGTGCTGTGGATCGAGAGCGGGCTCACCTGGGCCTACAGCCTCATGCAGCGCCTCGACCACTCCTACATGATGCGCACCTCGGACTGCCCTTCGCTCAAGCGGCGCCCGAGCGAATACATGCGCGAAATGTACTACTCGACCCAGCCGATGGAGGTGCCGCAGGACCTCTCGATCCTGGAGGCGACCTTCAAGATGATCAACGCCGAGACCCAGCTCGTGTGGTCCTCCGACTACCCGCACTGGGACTTCGACCTGCCGAGCGTGATCTACGACCTGCCGTTCCTCAAAGAGCATGCCAAGCGCAACATCCTCGGCGGCAACGCGGCGCGGCTGTTCGGCCTCGATACCAAGCCGGTGAAGAAGCCGGTGTGATCGCGGTGGATGCGCGGGCGCCGCAACGCGCCGTCACTCGGCGGCGTGAAGTCCGGCAGCCTCGGTGTCGGAGAGACCTTGGGGCCCGCCGGCCGCAGCGCCCCGCCTTGGCCGCAGCCAGGCCCCGAACTTGGCGAGATAGATGTAGACCACCGGCGTCGTAAACAGGGTGAGGAACTGCGACAGCAGTAGCCCGCCGACGATCGCGATGCCGAGCGGGCGGCGGAGTTCCGAACCCGCGCCGGTGCCGAGCGCCAGCGGCAATCCGCCGAGCAACGCCGCCATCGTCGTCATCATGATCGGGCGGAAGCGCAGCAGGCAGGCTTCGTAGATCGATTCCTCCGGCGAGAGTTTTCGCCCGCGCTCGGCGACGAGCGCGAAGTCGATCATCATGATCGCATTCTTCTTCACGATTCCGACCAGCAGGATGACGCCGATCAGCGCGATCAGGGAGAAGTCATAGCGCAGCACCATCAGCGCGAGGAATGCTCCGACGCCCGCCGAAGGCAGGGTCGAGAGGATGGTGATCGGGTGGATGAAGCTCTCATAGAGAATACCGAGCACGATATAGACCGCGATGATCGCCGCCGCGATCAGATAGGGCTGCGTCGAGAGCGACGTCTCGAACACCTTTGCCGAGCCCTGGAACCGGGCTGTCAGCGACGCGGGCTTCGCGAGCGATCGCTCAACGTTCTGAATGGCGGTGAGCGCGTCGCCCAGCGAATAGCCGGGTGCGAGATTGAACGACAGGGTCACCGACGGGAATTGATCGGTGTGATTGATCGTGAGCGGAGAGACGGAAAGCTCGGGCTTGATCAGCACCGACAGCGGCGTCAGTTGCCCATTGGCGGTGCGCACATAAAGGTTCTGCAGCGTCGATGAATCTTCCTGGAATTCCGGCGCGACTTCGAGAATGACGCGGCGCTGGTTGAGCTGACCGAACACCGTCGCGACCTGCCGCTGCCCGAATGCGTCATAGAGGGTGTCGTCGATGAGCTGCGGCGACATCCCGAAGCGCCCGATGACGTCGCGATCGAGCTTGAGCATCAGCCGCGGTGCGGTGGCCTGGAGATCGCCGGTCACGTCCTGGAGCTGCGGCAGCGCCGAGAGCTTTTCCAGAACGATCGGAGCCCATTGGAAGAGCTCCGCGACGTTGGGGTCCTGCAGCGTGTATTGGTATTGCGTCTTGCTCACGCGGGCGCCGATCTGGACGTCCTGGCGGGCCTGCCCGAACAGCGCGATGGCCGGGATTTTGGCCGTCGCGCGGCGCAGTCGGCCGATGATCTCGGTGGCGCTCGCCTCGCGCTGGGACAGCGGCTTGAGATCGATCATCAGGCGACCGGTATTGACCGTCGGGTTGGCTCCAACCCAGTAATAGACGGTGTCGATGTCGGGATCGGCGGACACCACGTCGGCGAGCTCGTGCACGCGGCCGACCATGGCGGTGTAGGAAATGTCCTGCGCGGCTTCGGTCGTGCCCTGGATGGTGCCGTTGTCCTGCTGGGGGAAGAAGCCCTTGGGGACGAGGACGTAGAGCCACGCCGTCGCCGCCATGGTCGCCGCCATGACGAGAAGCATGAAGACGCGGTGGCGCAGCGACCAGCGCAACGCGACGGCATAGACGTCGAGCGAGTACTGAAACCCCGCCTCGAGCCACGCCATGAATCGGCTCTCGCGCCGGCCGCGTTCCGCCGGCTGAAGCATCCAGGCGCACATCATCGGCGTCAGCACCAGCGACACGACGCCCGACATCAGGATGGCGACGCTGACCGTCACCGCGAATTCGCGGAACAGCCGCCCGATCAGCCCGCCCATCAGCAGCAGTGGGATGAACACCGCCGTCAGCGACAGGGTCATCGAGACGATGGTGAAGCCGATTTCCTGCGAGCCGAGCATCGCGGCCTCGAACGGCGGCTTGCCCTCCTCGACGTGCCGGTTGATGTTCTCGATCATCACCACCGCGTCGTCGATGATGAAGCCGACCGCGATCGTCAGCGCCATCAGCGAAACATTGTCGATCGTGTAGCCGAGCAGGTACATGACCGAGCAGGTCGCGAGCAGCGACACCGGGATGGTGACGCTCGGGATGATGGTGGCTCGGGCGCTGCGCAGGAACAGGAAGATCACCAGAACGACGAGCGCGATGCTGATCGCCATCGTGAACTGAACGTCGTCGACGGATGCCCGGATGGTTTGGGTGCGGTCGCCGAGCACCCGCAGCTTGATCGACGGCGGCAGTGGCCGCAGCAGTTCGGGCAGCGCGTCCTTCACCCGCTGCACGGTCTGATTGATGTTGTATCCGGGCTGCTTGTGCACATCGATGACGACGGCCCTTTCGCCGTTGAGCCACGCGGCTTCCCGGATGTTCTCGACGCCTGCAATGGCACGGCCGAGATCGCTCACGCGCACCGGCGCTCCATTGCGGTAGGCCACGATCACCGAATCGAAGGTCGAGGCGTCGAAAATCTGATCGGTGGTGTCGAGCGTCATCGACTGCCGCGCGCCGTCGAGGGTACCTTTGGGTGAATTGACCGTGGCGGTGACGACCGCCGCGCGGACGTCCTCCAGCGTGACACCCATGGCGGAGGCGACCATCGGGTTGATCTGGATGCGGATCGCCGGCTTCTGCTGGCCGTGGTAGTCGACGAGGCCGACGCCGGGAATGCGGGAGATCTGCGGCGCGAGATAGTTCTCGACATACTCGTCGACCGCCGAGATCGGCAGGTCTTCCGACGTGGTCGCAATCGACATCAGGAGCGCGTCGGCGGGATTGACCTTCTCGTAGGTCGGAGGATTGGGAAGGTTCTTCGGCAGCAGCCCTCCGGCGGCGCTGATCGCGGTCTGGACGTCCTGGGCTGCGCCCTCGATGCTGCGTCCGAGATCGAATTCGACCTGGATCTGGGTCTGACCCAGCGAGCTCGTGGAGCTGATCGAGGTGACGCCCGATATCAGCGACAACTGAGCCTCGAGCGGCGCGGCCACCGAGGTCGCCATGGTTTCGGCATTGGCTCCGGGAAGGCTCGCGCTCACCCGAATGGTGGGGATGTCGACCTGCGGCACGCCGGCGATCGGCAGAACGAAATACGCCACGAGCCCCAGCAGCGTAACTCCGGCTATCAGCAGGGTCGTCGCTATCGGGCGGACGATGAACGGCGCCGACACGTTCATCAGAACCCCCCGGCAGACTTCTCGGGGGGCGCATTGTCCCGATCGCCGACGAGGTCAACCCGGCTGCCCGCCTGGATGCGGTATTGGCCATCGGTGACCGCCGTCTCGCCGGCATCGAGCCCGGAATCGATCACCGCCGTGGTCTTGTTGGTCACGCCGACCTTGATCATCCGCTTCTGAACGATGCGATCTTTCCCGACGATGAACGCATAAGGCCCGCTCGGGCCCTGCTGGACAACCGTGATCGGCACCGCCACCACATCGCGGCGGACATCGATCTCGACGCGCACATTGACGAACTGTCCGGGCCACAGCACATGGCTCACGTTCTCGAATACCGCCTTGAAGTTGATGGTCGCGGTGTTTGGATTGATCAGGTTGTCGATCACCGAGAGCTTGCCCGTCGCCAGCGGTTTGCCGGCGCTATCCTCGGCCGCAACCTTGATGATGCCCTGCCCAGCGGCGGCGCGAATGGACGCAAGCGTGTCCGCGGGAAGCGGGAACGTCACGAAAATCGGGTCGAGCTGATTGATGATGACGATGCCGCCGGTATCGGTCGCCTTGACCATGTTGCCCGCGTCGATCAAGCGGGTTCCAGCGCGTCCATTGAGGGGTGAACGGATCCGGCTGTAATCGAGCTGAATCTGCGCGCTGTAGACCGTGGCCTGGTCGGACTGGATGCTTGCCTCGAGCTGCTTCACCAGCGCGCGCGTCGTATCGAGCTGCTGACTGGCGACCGCTCCGGTCGCGGCAAGGCGCGTGAAGCGGTTGAGATCGAGGCGCGCATTCTCCAGAAGCGCTTCGTCCCTGAGCTTGTTCGCCTGCGCCTGATTGAGCGCCGCCTGATAAGGTTCGGGATCGATTTCGACCAGCACATCACCGAGGTGAACATCCTGGCCCTCGGTGAAGTTGATCTTCTTGATCTGGCCGTCGACCCGTGATTTCACCAGCACGCTGTTCAGGGCTTGCACGGTTCCGAGCCCGGAGAGAAAAATCGGAACGTCGGCGCGCCGAACTTCCGCAGCGATGACGGGTATCGCAGATGCGGCCCGCGTGGCGGCCGGCGCGCCGGCGGACGACGGAAGCCGCGTCGCAAGGACATAGGCCAGTATCGCGCCAGCGAGCAGCACGAGCAGTATTGCAGGCCACCGTCGCATCCCGTTCTCGAGCTCGTTTCCCGGTTGGAGACCGGCAGCACCGGGCGGGAGGGGCACGAAACCTCAATCTTGTGAGACTGACAAATCGCCGGGCGGCAGCGCTTGCGGCGAGAGGTCGCAATTGGCGACGCGGAACGGCCGACGTGACCTGCCCCGCGGCCTTCCGGGGCGACACGTTACGCCACCCCATACGGACGAACTGTCGAGTAGGCTCAGGCGCCACAGCAAATGGAATGTGTCCATTGGTCTTCTTAAAGTTTGGCTCTGGTCCGTTGCGATTGCATCTCGCGAGGCGGTCGCAGCCGCCCCGTCTAACATTTGAAACTTAGCTCAGGCTTAGGCGGCGGATGAGGTCATGAATGAGCCGCGAATTAGCTCGCTAAACCAGGGAGAAAACGCCAAACTCCACGTGCGCTTTGAGCGCCGTTCGCAACGCCGGCGCGAGCCCTGGTCGAAGGCCGATGCGAATTCTTTTGATCGAAGACGATCCGATGCTCGGCAAGGCCCTCGTACGAGGCCTCGTTCACCACGGCATGTCCGTTGACTGGGCGCACGACGGCGCCGAAGGCAGCGCGGCGCTCGTCCAGGACGAACACGCGCTGGTGCTGCTCGACCTCGGACTTCCCAAGCAATCGGGGATCGACGTTTTGAAGGCAGCCCGTACGGCAGGGCTTGCGGTGCCGGTTCTCATCATCACGGCGCGAGACGAGGTCGACGACCGCGTCGCCGGCCTCGACCTCGGCGCCGACGACTACATCGTCAAACCATTCGAGCTGCGAGAGCTTCTTGCCCGGATTCGGGCCGTGAGACGACGCCACAACGGTCAAACGCAGTCGCTCGTTTCAAGCGACGAGATCACACTCGATCTCGCCACTCACCGGGCGACATATCGCGGGATGGATCATGTGCTGTCCGCGCGGGAGTTTGCGCTTCTGCAGGTTTTGATGCAAAGGCCGGGAGCGATTTTCTCGCGAAGCCAGATCGAACAGCAGATCTACGGCTGGGGCGAAGAAGTGGAGAGCAACGCCGTCGACGTTTTGATGCACGGCATCCGCAGACGATTCGACAGGGACATCATTCGGAACGTGCGGGGCGCGGGCTGGATGGTCCTGTAGGACGATGTCGTTACGCCGAACCATTCTTGTCTGGATCACGGCGCTGTTCGCGCTCGTCGGTGCGGGTGCCGGCACGGCCTCCTATTTGCTTGCCAAACAGGAGACGGACAAGCTGCTCGACGCCGAGCTGCGCCAGATCGCGCTCAACGCCGGCGAAGGCCTGTCCGCCGACGCCGTCCCGCGGATGACGCATTCGCCCGAGGACGAGTTGGTCATCCAGATATGGAATGCATCCGGAGACGCGATATTTGGGTCGTCGTCGATTGTGCTGCCCAGGCAAACGACGCTGGGATTTGCCGATGTCGACTTCGCAGGAAAGAGCTGGCGGGTCTATGCGGCGAGCGACGGTCGGCGCACGGCCCAGGTGGCGCAGCGCTGGAGCGCGCGCGACGAGCTCGCGCAAAACGCGGCCTTTGGGGCGACAATGCCGATCATTGCGGCGATCCCAATCACGTGGCTCGTTATCATCTGGGTCATCAACCGATCGCTGGGCCGGCTTTCTGGACTGGCAATGGCGCTCGCCGAGAGGAGCGTCGACGCAAGGGATCCTATTCCCCTCGAACATATTCCGGGCGAGATCGCGCCGCTGATTTCCGCGATGAATTCCCTGATCGGACGGCTTCAGGGAGCGGTGGAACGGCAACGGCGCTTTGTCTCCGATGCCGCGCACGAGCTTCGAACGCCGCTCGCCGCCCTGCAGATCCAGGTCGATAACCTGCAGACCTACGCGAGATCGAAGGGCAGCGCATGGCGCGAGACGATCGATGATCTCAAGGCAGGGGTGCGGCGCGCGAGAGCTCTCGTCGAGCAACTGTTGAAGATGGCGCGGCTGGAAGACCGGGCATCGCCGGACCGCCGGGAAACGCTCGACCTCGAAGATCTCATCGGATCGGTCGTCGCCGATCACGTGGCGATCGCCGGCCAGAAAGAGGTCGACCTCGGCCTGTCGATCAACGATCCCGTCCGACTGCGGCTGTCGGACCCGGACGCCAGGTTGCTGTTCGCCAATCTGATCGACAATGCGATCAGGTACACACCGCGCGGAGGGACTGTAGATGTCGCGCTGAAGATGGATGGCGTCGACGCCGTCGTCGAAGTTGTCGATTCCGGCTGCGGAATCCCGAGCATCGCGCTGCCGCGCATTTTCGACCGGTTTTTCCGGGCGGCGCCGCCGGATATCGAAGGGACCGGCCTCGGCCTCGCAATCGCCAAGGCGATCGCCGACCGCAACCACTTCCGGCTGACGATCGATAACCGGCCGGGCGCGGTCGGTGTGGTCGCTCGGGTAAAGATCCCGTGCGCCGCAGGGACGTCCGCTCGAGCGCAGCAGCTGCGCCAGGAGGCGCCGGTAACCCCCCTTTAAACCCACCGCACTAGCGTGGGTGCCTGGGTGCGACCCGTACGCGGTCGCCGGGGGGTGGGACGTGGGAAAGCCAGGCCGAGGCGCCGAGAAGCGTCGCGAGCCCTCCTTCGAGAGCGGCGCGGGGACGCTCGACGTGCGCCTCGCGCCCGAGGACCGTACGGCGCCCGCTGATGCAGTGCAGGCCCGGCGCTCGACGAAGACGTCCTCCGCCAAAGCCACCTCCGGCAAATCGAGCTCCGCCCGGCGCGTCGAGCCAAAGTTCGATCCGCCGGCGCGGTCACGCCCGCCGGCTCCCCCCAAGAAGGGAAAGGCGCGCCGTAGCGGGCGGCGGTTCGGTATCGTCCGCCTCGCCTATTGGGGCGTCGTCCTCTCGATCTGGGCGGCGCTCGCCGTGGTCGGTCTGTTCACCTGGGTGGCGATGCACCTGCCGCCGATCCAGTCGCTCGAAATTCCCAGGCGGCCGCCGAGCGTCCAGATCAACAGTCTCGATGCCAAGGTATTCGCCAACCGCGGCGAGATGGGCGGCGCCGCGCTCGCCATCAAGGAGATGCCGGCGCACCTGCCCAATGCTTTCATCGCCATCGAGGACCGGCGCTTCCGCTCCCACCACGGCGTCGACCCGGTCGGCCTGTTCCGCGCGGTCGTCGCCAATCTACTTCGCCGCGGCATTTCCCAGGGCGGCTCGACGATCACCCAGCAGCTCGCCAAGAACCTGTTCCTCACCCCCGAACGCCACATGATGCGCAAGCTGCAGGAGGTGGTGCTGGCGATGTGGCTCGAGCACAAATTCTCGAAGAACGAGATTCTCGAGCTTTATCTCAACCGCGTCTATTTTGGCTCCGGCGCCTATGGCGTCGAGGCCGCGTCCCAGCGCTATTTCGGCAAGTCGGCGCGCAACGTAACGGTCTCCGAGGCGGCGCTCCTCGCCGGCCTCGTCAAATCGCCGTCGCGGCTTGCGCCGACCCGCAACTTCGACGGCGCCGAGGAGCGCGCCAAGGTCGTCCTCGCCGCCATGGCCGAAGCCAAGCTGATTTCCGACGCCACCGCAAAGACCGCGATGGCGTCGCCGCCGAAGATCGTGAAGCCGAGCGCCGGCGGCTCGTCGAACTATGTCGCCGATTGGGTGATGGACGTGCTCAACGACCTCATCGGCCGGGTGGACGAGGACATCATCGTGGACACCACGATCGATGCCACGATGCAGGCGGTCGCTGAAAAGGCCCTGATCGACGAGATCTCCCAGAAGGGCGAGAAGTTCAACGTCCAGCAGGGCGCATTGGTGTCGATGACGACCGACGGCGCGGTACGCGCGCTGGTCGGCGGCCGCAGCTATGCCGAGAACCAGTTCAACCGTGCGGTGGCGGCGAAACGCCAGCCCGGCTCGGCGTTCAAGCCGTTCGTCTACCTGACCGCCCTCGAGCACGGCCTAACCCCCGACACCGTGCGCGAGGACCGGCCGATCGAGGTCAAGAACTGGCGGCCGGAAAACTACGGTCGCGAATATTTCGGCCCAGTCACCCTCACCCAAGCGCTGGCGATGTCGCTCAACACGGTGTCGGTGCGGCTCACCCTGGAATTCGGCCCGACCAACGTGGTGCGCACCGCGCACCGGCTCGGCATCACCTCGAAGCTCGAGCCCAACGCCTCGATCGCGCTCGGCACCTCGGAGGTGTCGGTCCTCGAGCTGGTGTCGGCCTATGTACCTTTCGCCAACGGCGGCAGCGCCATCATCCCGCACGTCGTCGAGCGGGTGAGGACGCTTCGCGGCAGGACGATTTACGCGCGCCCGACGCCGACGCTCGGTCGTGTCATCGATCCCCGCTATGTGGCGATGATGAACACGATGATGCGCGAGACCGTCGTTTCCGGCACCGCGCGCAAGGCCGACCTGCCTGGCTGGCCTGCCGCCGGCAAGACCGGCACCAGCCAGGATTTCCGCGATGCCTGGTTCATCGGCTACACGAGCCAGCTCGTCACCGGCGTATGGTTCGGCAACGACGATTCCTCACCGACCCGCCATGCGACCGGCGGCGCCCTGCCGGTCGAGGCGTGGAGCCGGTACATGAAGGCGGCACACCAGGGTGTGCCCGTGTCCGGCCTTCCGCTCGGCAGCGGTGGGCTGGCGAGCCTCACCGAATCTCCATCCGGATTGCCGCCGGCCCCGATACCGCCTGCCGGCGTGCCACCAACCGGAATGCCGTCGACCGGAACGATTTCAGCGCATCAACCGACGGTCCCTCAGCCCGCCGGTGCGCCGGCGCGGCCGCGGGACGGGGTCCGGCCTTCCGAGGGGACCATCGATGGCTGGCTGATGAACCGCCTGTTTCCGGGACGCTGAGATCCAGAACGCCGGCCCGCGGTCGCGCCGCGCCGCGGTCTAAGCGATGGTGAGGCGCGAGCGACGCTTCTTGCCGGCGGGAACCGGCTCGAGGCCGTACCGATGCAGATCGGTGCCGTGGACATCGAGCCACGCCTTGGCGCGCTCCGTCTCCGGACATATGCGGCGCAGCAGGCGCCAGAAGCGCGAAGAGTGATTCATCTCGACGAGATGCGCCGCCTCGTGCGCGGCGAGATAATCGAGCACGAAGCGCGGCGCTAGCACCAGCCGCCACGAGAACGACAGCACGCCTGAGGTCGAGCACGAGCCCCAGCGGCTCGCCTGATCGCGAATCGAAATGCGCCGGCAGGTGACGCCGAGCATCTCGGTATAGCGCCGGACCGCAATCTCGAGGTCGCGCTTCGCCTGCCGCTTGAGATAATCGGTGATGCGCCGCGACACGTGCTCGCTTTCGCCGGCGACGCACAGCAGGCGTTCGCCGCGGCCGTCGGTCTCGGTCCACACGGTGCCGCGCACGCCGCGACGGTGAACGATCGCATGGACGGCACCGCGCAACGGCAATTCCGAGCCGTGGGCGAACGGCGCAGCCTTCGGCAGGCGGCCGAAACGTGTCGCGATCCATGCCCGGTGCTTCTCGGCGAACTCGCGCGCCTCACGCAGACTGCCGCGCGGCGGCATGGTGAGCACCGCTTCGCGCGTCACCGCGACTATGCGGAGCGTGTAGCGCCGCGCCTGGCGATGTCGACGCAGTCGCACGAGATAGACCGCCTCCTCGCAAACGACTTCGATCGCTTGAGGCTCCGTAGGACGACGATAAAGCAGGGCACGCGAGGACATCAGGGACGAATCCGGGGGCAAATCACTCCGCCGATAGTGGCATATCCGCGAAAAGATCAACGAAACATTCTCGCGAGGCCACTTTCATACCCAATATGGATATATGTACCGATGGCACCACGATATATTGTGTCACGAAAAAATGATTTATCGTTCATTACATTACGACGGCAGGCACCCTGGCGCCATCTGAAATCTTTGTTTTAATTCAATGACCTACAACCTAATTCCGTGCAACGTCCCGGAATTCCTCGACTTATAGGATTGAATCACAACTCGCTGCTTATGCCGGCGCTTGAAACGCGCCATTTCGCAACCGGTGGACGAAGTCAGGTTGCAGACGGCGCCGGCGTCACATGCGTCGGGTCGCTACCATTGTCCTCCGTCTTTCGGCTCTCGATCCTCGACGCTCCCTTGGCGGCCGCGGCGTGACGGAAGTCGTGGGAGAGGATGAAATCGGAGATGCGCGGTGCGATCTCGGAGCGGAATCGCGAGCCATTGAACACGCCGTAGTGGCCGACCCCGGGCTGCAGCCAATGCGCCTTGTCGGCGTCCGGAATGTTGACGCACAGGCGGTGCGCCGCCTCGGTCTGTCCGACGCCGGAGATGTCGTCGTGCTCGCCTTCGACCGTCATCAGGGCGACGCGCCTGATCTCGGCAGGCAGCACCGGCTCGTGGCGGTGAACCATCGCGTCGCGCGGCAGGGCGTGACGGATGAACACGGTTTCGACGGTCTGCAGATAGAACTCGGCGGCGAGATCCATGACGGCCAGATATTCGTCGTAGAATTCGCGGTGCTTCTGGGCGGAGTCGCCGTCGCCGTCGACGAGGTGGCGGAACAGCTTGCGGTGCGCATCGATATGGCGGTCGATGTTCATGCTCACGAAACCGTTGAGCTGCAGGAAGCCGGGATAGACGTCGCGCATCATCCCGGGATGCGGGAACGGCACCTTGGTGATGACATTGCGCCGGAACCAATCGATGCCGCGGAATTTGGCGAGCTGATTGACGCCGGTCGGATTGACGCGGGTGTCGATCGGACCGCCCATCAACACCATCGAGCGCGGCACGTAGGGATCGTCGGCCAACTCCATACGGGCGACCGCGGCGAGCACCGGCACCGACGGCTGGCACACTGCGACCACATGAACGTCGCCGCCGAGGAAGTGCAGGATCGAGATCACGTAGTCGATGTAGTCGTCGAGATCGAACCGCCCTTCGCTGAGCGGCACCATGCGCGCGTCCTGCCACTCGGTGATGTAGACGTCGTGGTTGGGCAGGAACGCCTCGACCGTCCCGCGCAGGAGCGTCGCGTAGTGCCCGGACATCGGCGCGATGATGAGGAGCCGCGGCTGCCGCCGGTGCGGCACGCGCTCGAAATTGCGCACGAAATGCATGAGCCGGCAGAACGGGCGCTCCCATACCGCCTCGACGTGCACCGGCACGCGCTCGCCGCCGACCAGCGTCGCCGGGATCTCCCATTCGGGCCGGCTGTAGCGCCGCGTCGAGCGCTCGAACAGCTCGCAGGCGGCGGCCACCGACTTGCCGAACACGGTCGTGGTGAGCGGGTTGAGCGGGTTCTTGAACAACAGCTTGGTGGCATCGGCCATCGCCCGCGACGGATTGAGCGCCGCCTGGTTCATCTCGTAGAACCAGTACATCGGCGCCGAAAACAGAACTCCGCCGTCACCGAGCAGCGCCGGCGCGCCACCGAATTCACCGATTGCCATGACAAAAGCGTCCTTGCCTGTGCTGCACCGCAGCAAGATGGCCGCGAGGGCCGATGCGGCCAGCCGCACTAAGTTCGTCGGGATCGAAAGCTCCCGGTTCAACCGCTAATATAGTTACGCTACCCACCCTTTGCCCCACCGTTTGCTCATTCCCCCGCCTGGAGAAGCGATCCGTGGCGCCGTGAAGCGTCCAGCAATCGCATGAAGGCGAATGCTCCGGCCCCGAACCACAGAGCATTGAGTGCCAGCGCCCGCCACATCAGGTCAGCCCTGAATATATGCTCAATTAGTAGGCCGCGCATACCCTCGAATACGTAGGTCGGCGGGAGCGCCAGGGCGACCCACTGCAACCAGCCCGGCAGCACTGCAACCGGATAGTAGACGCAGGCGAGAGGCATCAGGAGAAACATGATGGTCCAGGCGAAGCTCTCGGCGCCGAGTCCGTTGCGCATGACGAGGCCCGATACGAAGATACCGACCGCCCAGCTCGTCAGGATCAGGTTGGCAAAGAACGCGGCGAGCGCGAGGCCCAGTCCATAGAGGTTGAAGCCGAAGAAGCCGATGGCGAGCAGCGACACCGGCACCATACCGATGGCGAGGCGCACGATGCTCATCACCATCAGGGCCACCACGAGCTCGATCGGCCGCAGCGGGCTGATCATGAGATTGGCGAGGTTGCGCGACCACATCTCCTCGAGAAACGACACCGAGAAGCCGAGCTGGCCGCGCAGCAGGATGTCCCACAGCAGCACGGCGCCGATGAAGGTACCGCCGGCGCGGGCGAAGAATCCGGAGTTCTCCCCGAGATAGAGCTGCAGGAAGCCCCACATCAGCATCTGCACCGCCGGCCAATAGATGAGTTCGAGAAGGCGCGGCCAGGACGAGCGCAGCAGAAACCAATAACGGGCGATCATCGCGCCGATGCGCCGGGCGGAGAGGGCGAGATCGAGCCGCCAGCCCGCGGGCTCGCTCACTGGGCCGCCTCCCCGGGCCGGCCGCGCGCCACGTCGAGAAAAACCTCCTCGAGCGTGCGCCGGCCGTAACGCGCGATCAGCGCCGTCGGTGCATCGTCATCCTCGATGCGGCCCTTCTTCATGATGATGACGCGCTCGCACAGCCGTTCGACCTCCAGCATGTTGTGGGACGCGAGCAGCATCGTCGAGCCGTAAACGGCACGGTACCGCTCAAGAGTGGCACGCACCCAGTCGGCGGTGTCGGGGTCGAGGGAGGCGGTCGGCTCGTCGAGGAGCAGCACCTGCGGGCGATTGAGCAGCGCTTTGGCGAGCGACGCGCGGGTCTTCTGCCCCGACGAGAGCTTGCCCGTCGGACGATCGAGCAGGTCGACGAGATCGAGCTCGTGAGCGATCTCGGCGATGCGCTCGGCAAGATCGAACACGCCGTAGAGCCTCCCGAACACCGTGAGGTTCTGACGTACCGTGAGACGCATCGGCATCTCGATATACGGGCTCTCGAAGTTCATGCGGTGCAGCACCCGGTAGCGCTGCCGCGGCATGTCCGCGCCGAGCACCCGCATCGTCCCCGCCGACGGCGTGACCAGGCCGAGGATCATAGCGATGGTCGTGGTCTTGCCGGCGCCGTTGCCGCCCAGCAGCCCGGTGATCGAGCCGGCACGCAGCGAAAAGGTCACCCCGTCGACGGCGACCCCGCCGCGATAGGACTTCGCCAAGTCTTTCACAGCGAGCACGTCTTCGACCGCGAGCACGGGTTCATTTTCGGGCATGAATCACGATATGTGTTGACGAGCGCTGCCGTTTGTACGGGTTGTCGCCGGGGACGCAAGGTTCGCGGTGGTATCATGCGCCACCACGAGCGGAGGCAAGGGATACCGGGATGTCGGAGCTGGGCATCGAGCAACAACAGCACACCATGCGCAGCGTGCGGCTGGATACGCTGGTGCGCCTGCGCTGGCTCGCCGTGCTCGGGCAATCCGCGGCCGTGCTGGTGGTCCATGACGGCTTCGATTTCGACGTCCCGTTCTGGGCGTGCCTCGCCGTCATCGCCGCCTATGGCGCGGTGAACGTCGTCTTGCGCCTGCGCTTCCGCTGGAACCAGCGGCTCGAGCCCCAGCACGCCGCCTGGCTGCTCGCACTCGACATCATCGAGCTCGCGGTGCTGCTCTTCCTCACCGGCGGGCTGCAGAACCCGTTCGCCTTCCTGTTCGCCGGTCCGGTCCTGATTTCGGCGGCCGCACTGCCGGCCCGGTTGACCTTGATGCTCGCTGCGCTCGCCATCGCCTGCGCGACACTCCTCGTGTTCGAGCATTATCCGCTCCCCTGGCCCGAGGAAGAGCCGTTGGAGCTGCCGCCGCTCTACATGATCGGAGTGTGGCTCTCTCTGCTGATCGCGATCGGCTACATCAGCGTCTACGCGTGGCAAATCATCGAGGAGTCCCGCCAGCTCTCGGACGCCCTCGTCGCCACCGAGCTCGTGCTCACCCGCGAGCACTACCTCTCCCAGCTCGACGGCCTTGCCGCCGCCGCCGCTCACGAGCTGGGCACGCCGCTCTCCACCATCCTCGTGGTGGCGCGCGAGCTCGAGCGCGAGATCGAGCCGGGCTCGCGCCACGTCGAGGACATCCGCCTGCTGCGCGAGCAGGCCCAGCGCTGCAAGGTGATCTTGAGCAAGCTCACCGAGCTGCCGGCGCCGGGCGAGCCGTTCGAGCGCATGAAGCTGTCCTCCCTGATCGAAGAGACGATCGACCCCAATCGCGGCATGGGGGTCGAGATCGACGTCGAGATCCCCAAGGACGACCCGACCGAGCCGGTCGGCGCGCGCAATCCCGCGATCCTCTACGGCCTCGGCAACATCCTGGAGAACGCCGTCGATTTCGCGCGCAATCAAGTCCAGGTCACGGCTTCGTGGGACGGCGACACGGTTTCCGTCGTCATCGCCGACGACGGCTCGGGCTTTCCGCCGGAAATCATCGACCGGATGGGCGAGCCGTATGTTACCAGCGAGCAGGGCCGGCGCATGCGTGGCCGCGAGATGCCCGGATTGGGCCTCGGCTTCTTCATCGCGAAGACGCTGCTGGAGCGATCCGGTGCCAAAATGTCGCTGCAGAACCGGGCGTTCCCGCAACGCGGTGCGGTCGTGAAAATCCGCTGGAAGCGTGAAGAATTCGAGCGCGCGCGAAATTGGGAGCGGCCCATCGACATCGGCGACGACCGCACTGCAACAGAGAAAGTTGCCGCTCCGCCCCTTGCCGAAAATCGCTAATCGACTACCTACCCAATCTAAAGGGAGCGACGGTGTGTCTCAAGTGATTGAACGAGGATTGATCATGTCTGAAGCAACAGCCTCCGCGATCCCCGGCGATCGCTCCCTGCTTATCGTCGAAGACGATAAATCGTTCCTGCAGCGCCTCGCCCGTGCGATGGAAGGCCGCGGGTTTGCCGTCACCACCGCCGAGTTGGTCGCCGCCGGGCTCGATCAGGTCGAAAAATCGGCGCCTGCCTATGCCGTCGTCGACATGCGGCTCGGCGACGGCAGCGGCCTCGACGTCATCTCGGCGCTCAAGCGGCGCCGGCCCGAGGCCCGCGGCATCGTGCTGACCGGCTACGGCAATATCGCCACAGCCGTCACCGCGGTGAAGCTCGGCGCCGTCGACTACATGTCGAAGCCGGCCGACGCCGATGATGTCGCGGCCGCGTTGCTCGCGCTCGACGGCAGCAAGGCGGAGCCGCCGGCCAACCCGATGTCAGCGGACCGGGTGCGTTGGGAGCACATCCAGCGCATCTACGAGCTGTGCGGCCGGAACGTGTCGGAGACGGCACGGCGGCTCAACATGCACCGCCGCACGCTCCAGCGCATCCTCGCCAAGCGGGCGCCGAAGTAGGCGCCTGAGCAGTTACCGTAAATTTAATCACGTGATACGTAGCCCGGGTTGAGCGCAGCGAAACCCGGGAGCTGCGTTTTGTCGGCTGAGTCAGCCCCGGGTTTCGCTGACGCTCAACCCGGGCTACGTGCGGCGCCCTCAAATCTCGCTGCCGTAAGGCCCTTGCGGGTCGGAAAGCGCCTGCAGCCGTACCGCGGCGGCGCGGGCGAAGGCGAGCATCATGCTTTTCCGGGTCGAGGCGTGAAGCCGGTGCGCCGGCGCCTCGCGCACGAGTTCGGCCCCGTAGCCGTCGGCGAGGATCAGCCCGGCGTCCGGCGGGAAGATATCGAGGGGGACATGCGCCGCCGTCGCGAAGAACAGGCGGTCGCAGTGCATACGATAGTCGATCCATTTCTGGTCGGCGCGGAAGTCCGCGACAGACGACTTGATCTCGACAATCCAGACTTCGCCATCCCCGCCGAGCGCGACGAGGTCGGCGCGCCGCCCCGACAGCAGGGAAAGCTCGCTGACGCAAGAAAGCCCTAATGCCAACAGCAGTCGCTGGGTTCCCCGCGCGATCGAGAGCGCGGTCTCGGACTGGCGGCCGTCCGGCGGCACGGTGATCATGGAGTCGAGCGACATGGCGTCTCAAGGATTCCACGCAAGGCTGCGGCGGACAAGCTTCTTGCCGCCGGATTCCCCACCTGTAGGATGTCCCCGCAGACGCGAATACGCGCGCTCACGGGAGGCTGCGTCATGACGAGGCTGATTGCGCTGTGCGCGCTCGCCGCGGTGATTGTCACGACGGCGGTCGACCGAGCCGTGGCCGAGGCCGCAGAGCTCCGCATCTCCCGCGGCTACGGCATCCATTATCTGCCGCTCTACATCATGGAGCGCTTCAAGCTCGTCGAGAAGCATGCCGCGGCCGCGGGCCTTCCCAACGTGAAGGTCAGCTACGCGGCGATCGACGGGGGCAACGTGATCAACGACGCGATGATCGCCGGTGCCCTCGACATCGCTTCAGTCGGGGTGCCCGGTTTCCTCACCCTGTGGGACAAGGCGCGCAGCGTCCCGCAATACGAGGTCAAGGGGCTCGCCGGCATCGGCGCCGGTTCGGTGTGGCTCGTCACCCGCAATCCCAGCGTCAAGACGCTCGCCGACTTCACCGCCAAGGACCGCATCGCAGTGCCCGGCATCAAGACGTCGTTCGTCGCGCTGGCGCTCGAAATGGCGGCAGCGCAGGCGTTCGGCAAGGCGAACTACGCCAAGCTCGATCCGCTCACCGTGAGCCTGCCGCATCCCGACGCGCTCACCGCGATGCTGTCGCGCAAGTCGGAGATCAACAGCCATTTCTCCTCGCCGCCGTTCTGCTACATCGAAAACGACCAGCCGGACTTCCACCGGGTGGTCAACTCGTCCGACGTGCTCGGCCCGCTGACCATCATCATGGCCTATGCACGACGGTCGTTCTACGACGCGAATCCCAAGCTCGCCGCCGCCTTCGTCGATGCGGCGAAGGAAGCCGCGGCCATGATCGCGGCCGACAAGCGCGAAGCGGCGCGTGCCTATCTTTCGCTCGCCAGGATCAAGACCAGCGAAGACGAGATGATGCGCATGCTCAATGATCCCGAGACGCACTTCTCGGTGGCGCCGGATGGCATCATGAAATACGCCGAGTTCATGCACGACATCGGAACGCTCAAGGGACAACCGAAGAGCTGGAAGGATTTGTTCTTCCCGCTGATCCACGACGGCCCGGGAAGTTGAGGGCGCGGCAGTCGAAATTGCCGCATCGGCGGGCCGATGGCGACCCCGACGTCTGTCTGCGAGAGAGCGGCATGGGGTGGCGGTGACCCCGTCTCGTTGGTATTGAGAACCTGTGCGCCATCGTAGCGTCAGGGCACCCTATGATTCCGACGACCCGGGTCATCCAAACGATCAGCACTTTCGTCGCACCTGCACCGGACGCAAACCGTAGCTTTTTAGGCAAATCCTTCAGGTTCGGCCTTGCGGCATTCATTTGCGCCTTATGTTTCGCGCCATGGTGCGAGATCACCAAAGCCGCCTCTCCTCTTGTCGTTCACGTGCAGAACAATCATCTGGTCGATGCAAACGGCAACCTTCTCCGCCTGCTCGGCATCAACCGCGCCGGTTCGGAGTACATGTGCGTGGCCAGCGCCGGCGTGTTCGATGGCCCGGTCGATGCTGCGGCGATCGCGGCGATCGCAGCCTGGCGGGTCAACGCAGTGCGCATTCCGTTGAACGAAGATTGCTGGCTGGGAATAAATCTCCCGCAGAGTAATCCGTACATCGGTGCGGCCTACCAGAACGCAATCGTCGCTTTCGTGCAGGCTCTCAACAATGCCGGGATGTACGTGATCCTCGATCTGCACTGGAACGCGCCCGGAACATTCGTCGCAAATCAACAGCAGCCGATGGCGGACCTCGATCATTCCCCGGCATTCTGGTCTTCGGTGGCGACCACGTTCAAAGACTTTCCGGGCGTCATTTTCGATCTTTACAACGAGCCCTATGTGAGCAGTTGGGCGTGCTGGCAGAACGGGTGCAGCGTATCGACTTCGGTCGGCACGTGGTTGACCGCCGGCATGACGCAACTCGTCAACGTCGTGCGGGCGACCGGCGCCACTCAACCCATCATGCTGGGTGGCCTTTCTTATGCGTCCGATCTCAGCCAATGGCTGGCCTATGTGCCGGCCGACCCGATCGCCGGTCCTGCGCAACTCGTGGCGAGCTATCACAGCTACTGCGGTCCGCCCGGTACGAGCACGGTGGCCCAATGCCAAGCGGCGATGACCTCGATCGAATCGCAGCAGTGGCCGGTCGTGTCGACGGTGGCGAAATCGGTGCCCGTGGTGACCGGCGAGCTCGGCGAATACGACTGCGCCACGACGTACATCATTCCCTACATGACGTTTGCCGACGCCGGCGGCATCTCTTATCTCGGCTGGGCGTGGAATCCGTACAACTGCGGCTCCTTCCCCGCGCTCATCTCCGACTACACCGGAACGCCGACCGCCTTTGGAATCGGCTTGAAATCCCACCTGGACGCGCTGAGCGAGAGGCATGGCACCCACGATTTCAACGGCGACGGCTACAGCGATATCGCATGGCGCGACGCCAGCGGCGTCCTCGCGCTGTGGCTCATGAACGGCACGGCGGTGGTCTCGGCGAACAGCTTGGGACTGGTAGCGACCGCGTGGTCGCTGGTCGGACAGCGCGACTTCAACGGCGACGGCTACGCGGACTTGTTGTGGCGCAACACCGCCGGCGACATCGCGATGTGGTTCTTGAAGCCCAGCCTGCCGATATGGGCCATCAGCGGCATACAAATCGCGTCGACCGCGGGCATCGGCAACGTTTCCCTCACCTGGTCGGTCGCCGGCACCGGGGATTTCAACGGGGACGGCCTGGGTGACCTGCTTTGGCGCAACACCAGCGGCGATACCGCGATCTGGTTGATGAACGGTGCGACCGTTACGTCTGCAGCGGGTCTCGGTAACCCCCCGACCACCTGGTCGATCGTCGGAACCGGCGACTTCAACGGCGATGGTAAGGCCGACCTCCTCTGGCGCGACACCAGCGGCGATACGGCGATCTGGTTCATGAACGGCACGACCGTCGCGTCGTCGGCGGGTCTCGGTAACACTTCGACCACCTGGTCGGTCATCGGCACCGGCGACTTCAACGGCGACGGCTATAGCGACATCCTCTGGCGGGACAGCAGTGGCAATACGGCGGTGTGGTTGATGACGGGCGCGACGGTCCTATCGTCTGCAAGTCTCGGCAATGTCCCGATCGCCTGGTCGCTCCTGACCGGCGACTACAACGGCGACGGCAAAAGCGACCTGCTCTGGCGCGACACCAGCGGCAATACGTCGATCTGGTTCATGAACGGGACGACCATCGCTTCGACCGGAAGCGTCGGCAACATTCCGACGACCTGGACGTTGCAGAGCACGAACGCAGAGTGATCGGACCCGTTGCGCCACCAACACACTTTGTCATCGGCCGGCTTGACCGGGCGATGACAGGACGGATTGAAACTGCGCTCTAGAAATCCGGCTTGTCCGCGGTCGGCACCGGAAACAGGTTTTGGTTGAAGAAGTCCTGATTGTTCTCGGCGCAGACCGTCTCCTGCATAGAGCCGTCGGTCTTGGCCCAGCGCTGCTTCATGGTCAGCGGCTCGTGGAAGGTGTCGGCGTCCTCGATGGTCGCGATCGCGCTCAGGAACTTGCCGCCGGGCTCGATCGTGAAGCGCTCGACGACGTGCAGCTTGCCGGTGTGCGGCGTGCGGAAATTGTCGATGTAGCTCTTGTCGGTCGAGAGGCCGATGGTGTCGACGACGAGCGTGTCGCCGTTCTCGTAATGGCCGATCGACTCGCCGAACCACGACGGCGTGACGTGCTCGGAATGCTGGTCGGTGAGGAAGACGCGGCGCACCTGATGGTCGCGCTGCCAGATCATCCACACCTCCTTCGGCGTCTGGATGAAATAGAGCGGCTCGAACGGAAACAGGAGCTGGCCGGGGACGCCGCCGGGATAGCAGCGTGCTTGGGCGGCGAAAGGCACCTGCCGCTCGCCACGCAGCGCCTCGTCGTTCGACGCCTGCATCTCCGCCGCCGCCCACGGCTTGAGCACCGGATCCTTGGCATTGCCGATGCGCAGGGACGGCTGCGTGTTGGTGCGCAGCGCATTGGCGTTGCTGTTGAAGGGATGGGCGGGGTCGGGCTTGATCGGCCCGTGGCCATGCCCGGCCGGCGGGTCCTGCCAGTCGGCGACGTTCGACTGCCAGCCGTGCTCGGCGGAGGCGAGGTCCGGAATCTGTCCGGATTCGGCCCGCGCGGCGGACGCCGGGGCAAGGACGAGCAGGGCGGCAGCGAGCACGCCTCCTGAGAGGGCAAACGGCGGCGCGTGTCGGGGCCCGGACATTTCGATCTCCTCAATTCCCGCAGGTTGCGTCCATTTTTGGCGGCTTTGCCGACCGCGCGCAAGTGCGGCCGGAAGGCGCCGATGTCGCGCACAACGTCGCGCCGCGGTCGCCTCACGAAACCTTTCGCTGGGCGAGGCCGAGCTCCGCGAAAATCTCCGCATTGTGCTCCCCGAGCGCCGGCGGCGGCGTATCGACCCGCGGGCCGCCATGGGCGAACTTGAAAGCGGCGACGGGGACGCCGAACTCGCCGGCAATGCCCGGCGCGCCGGCGTGGCGATGGATCACGCCGCGGCTCGCCATCTGCGGATGGGCGACCGCCTCGCCCATGCTGCGCACCCGCGCCGCCGGCACGTGGCGGGCCTGCAAGAACTCCTCCCACTCGGCCGCCGTGCGGGTCTTGAGGATTTCCGACAGCACCTCCGTTTCGCGCGCGTGATCGGCCTCGCGCTCGTCGTTGCTGCGCTTGATGAGATCGGGGCGCCCGAGCACGGTCCACAGCCGGTGCTGCTGGCGCAAATTGCTTGCACCGATCATCAGCACCCCGTCCTTCGTCTCATAGGCGCCGTTGGTCGCGTGGGCGTGGCGGTTGCCGTGGGGCTTGGGATGGGTGCCGTTGCGCAGATAGCCGGCGAGATGCGAGCTCATCAGCATCATCGCGACGTCGAGCATCGCCATGTCGATCTTCTGGCCGCGGCCGGTGCGCTCGCGCTGGAACAGCGCCGCCGACAGCGCGAACGCGCCGGTGGTGCCGGTCGCGTAATCGATTGCCGGCGCTCCGAACATCACCGGGTTGACGTCCTTCGTCCCGGTCATCGCCATGATGCCGGAGGTCGCCTGGATCACGTGATCATAGGCGGTGCGCTCGCGGTGGGGCCCGCTGTCGCCGAAGGCGGAGAACGAGGCGTAGATCAGGCGCGGATTGATGGCGCTCAGATGCGCATAACCGAGGCCGAGCGCGTCGAGCGCGCCGGGCCGATAATTCTCGACGAACACGTCGGCCGTTGCGACCAGCCGCTTGAGCGCCTCGCGGCCTGCCTCGGTCTTGAGATCGAGCGTGATGGCGCGCTTGTTCGACGCCTGGGCGAGGAATGACGTGCCGAGCCCCGCGCGGTTGAGCGCCTTGTCGGTCCCGGTGCCGCGACTCTGGTCGGGCTCGTCAGGGTGCTCGACCTTGATCACGTCGGCGCCGAGGAGCGCGAGCTGGTAGGTCGCAAAGGGACCGGCGAGCACGTGGGTGACGTCGATCACCCGGATGCCGTCGAAGGGCCGAACCTCGTTGTTCTCAAGCATGTGCACACCTGTTCGTAACCGGCGGCGAAGACACCGCATGTAACGGCGATGGCCGGGTCGAGCCCTGGGCTCGTCCCGGCCATCCGATCATGTCGGCACGGGACCCCGCGCTAATTGGTGCCCGACTTCGGCACGGCGTATGTCTTGCTGAAACCGTTCCGCGTATTGGTCACCGTGAACGTGCCGTCGGGCTGCGCCGACAGCTTGATCCAGTGGGCCGGACCGTTGTGTGCGGGCGGCGGCGGCACACCAGGGCCGGGTGTCGGCGCGGCGATCGGCGCCACCGGCATCGCCGTCTGCGGCTCGTCGAGCCCATTGGCGATGAACATGCCCGGCACCGTGTATTCCTGGCCGGAGAGCTGCGAGAAATGAATCTGCCAGAGGTCCTCGAGGCCGGGCGACGAGTGCAGCACCTTCATGACGTCCGGCTGGCCACCCTTGCGCGTGCCGTTGTTGATGATGACGACGCGCGGGTGCAGTGCATGGACGATCACCTCCGAGCTCGAGGTGTCGACGCCGTGGTGCAGTCCCAGGAAGGCATCGAGCGCACCGATCCGGTTCACCGGGCACATCAGCTCGAACTCCTTGTTCTTGGTGACGTCGCCGAGATGCATGGTCCGGAATTTGCCGAAGGTGATGTACGTGCCGACCGACATCGGGTCTTCGGCGTTGTTGTCGCCGGGCTTGAAGTTGGCGCAATAGGGATTGGGCGCGCCGGCACCCGGCAGCGCCGTCTTGAGCGTGTCGCCGGCCGAGGTGACGATGGTCGCATCGATCCCGTCGATCGCAATCTTGTCGCCGACCTTGGCGACGGTGTGCTTGGCGTTGGCGTAGAGCGTCGGGTAGACCTTCGCCAGGAAATCGTCGACCACTGGCGAGGGCTGGACGTTCGCGCCGTGGTCGATGAACTCGCGGATCGGAATGCGCTTGGCGAGCTCGGCGACGCCGCCGAAATGATCGCCGTGCCAGTGCGTGATGATGAGATGGTCGATCTGGGTCAGGCGGGCGTCTTTCACCGCCGCCATGATCCGCTCGGCATCGCGCACCGAAGCCTCGGGCCCGTAATTGCCGGTGTCGATGAGGAGCGACTGCCCCGACGGCGCGACGAACAGCGTCGCGTTCCCGCCCTCGACGTCGACGATGTAGACGTCGAGGGTGTTCCTCGTCTGCGCGATTGCCGATCCGGCGGCGAAGAGTGCGGCAAAACCCGCAGCCGCCGACAGCAAATGGTGCCTCCGCATGATTTCCTCCCTGTCGGATTGTTCCGACTTCTAAAACGCAGCCGCATGGTAGCAAGCGCTCGGGCGTGCCGAAAGGCGGCTGCAGGCGCTTACGCGCGACGCGTCAGCTTGGATACCGGCGCCGCATGGTTCGCGGCGCCGGGCGTTGCCGTCACAGGCCGAACACGAACAGCATGGTCTGGTTGCGAATGTCACGCAGCTCCGGGGTGAGGATGAGCCGCGCTTTCGAGATCTGGCTCAGCCCCGCGAGGATCGCGACATACTGCTTGCCGCCGGTCTCGAAAGTCATCGGCGGCGCGTTGAATCCGGTCCCGACATTGATCTTCCACAGCGGCTCGAGGCTCTCGTCGTCATAGGCGACGAAGGTGCCGTCGCCGAAGCCGGTGAACATCAGGCCGCCGGCCGTCGTGAGCGCAGCGCTGTAGTTCGGATAGGTCGAGCGCAACCGGTGCTTCACCTCTCCGGTGAAGGGATCGGCGACGACGATTTCGGATTCGGTCCGTGCGAAGAACCTGATTCCGCCACCCGGCATCGATCCGGTGGCGCTCCTGAGCTGGTCGGGAGTCATCGTCACCTCGTCGCAGGTCGGCCGCGATGGGATGTAGATAAGCTTGGTTCGTGGGCTGTACGACGCCGACCAATAATTGTTGCCACCCTCGTGCGAGGGGCACAGCACCTTGGTGCGGTCGGTCAACGTCTGGGCCTGCACACCGGAGTAGATCTGGATGTCCTTCGAAGGATCGTAGTCGACCGGCATGCCGGTCTTCTGGTCGATGCCCTTCGTCCAGGTGATGCCTTCCATGTAGGGTTTGGCCTGCAGCGTCTGTCCGTTCGCCCGCTCGAAGGCATAGAGGAAGCCGTTGCGGCCGGCATGCACCACCATCTTGTGGGGCGCGCCTGCCACCTGTCCGTCGATCAGGATGTGGGAGCCCGCGGCATCGTAGTCCCACATGTCGCCTGGGGTGTACTGGTGATACCAGTTCATCTTGCCGGTGTCGGCGTCCCAGGAGATCACGCTGTTGCTGTAGAGATTGTCGCCGGGACGGTAGTAGGCATTGTACATCGGCACCGGATTGCCGGTGCCCCACAGCACCTGGTTGGTGGCCGGATCATAGGAGCCGGTGACCCACATGGCGGCACCGCCGGTCTGCCAGGCGTTGTTCTTGTCCTTCCAGGTCTCGGAGCCGGGCTCGCCGGGAGCCGGCACCGTATATTTTCGCCACACCAACTTGCCGGTGGCGCCGTCGAGCGCGGCGATGAAATCGCGTACGCCGCGGTCGCCGCCGGCAGCGCCGACGATGATCTTGTCCTTGACTGGAAGCGGCGCCGCGGTGAGCTGCAGGTCCGCTTGTCCGTCGCCGAGATTGGTCTCCCAGACCGGCTTGCCGGTCTCCTTGTTAGTGGCGATGACGCGAGCCGGGTAGCTCGCGACGCTGATGACGAGATTGCCCCACAGCGCGACGCCGCGATTGGCGAGCGGCGTCTTCTCCTGCCCGGGATCCATGCGCCAGACGATACGGCCGACATCGCCCGAGCGGCCGTCGATCTTGTAGACCACGCCCCATTGATCGACGACATAGAGGAAGCCATCCTCGGCGAGCGGCGTTGATTCCAGATTTTCGTTGGCTGCCGTTCCGCCGATCGCCACCGCATAGGCGAGCTTGAGCGACTTCACGTTGGTCTTGTTGATCTTGTCGAGCAGCGAGTGACGTTGCGCATCATAGGTGCGGTGATTCAGCAACCAATTGCCGGGTTCCTTATCGGCGTTGGCGAGCCGGTCCGCCGTCACGTCGGCGGCAATCGCCGAACCGAGCACGGTGCCGGTCAGCAGCACGGCAGCCGCAATCGCAAGCGTGTTGCGCTCAATCATGGTCTTCCTCCCGAGGTCACCGAAGGCGCGGTCTTCCGCGAGCACATGGCGCTTCGCGCGTCAGGCGCGTGGAATCGCGCGGTTCTTGTTGGCGGCTCAAGCTAGCAATCGCGAGCGCCGGGCGATAGTCCGTGTCTTCGATCATCGCGCCGGCAAGCGAGCGCGGGGCGGCAAAAAACGAACGCGCCCGCTCTCACGGACGCGCTCTCCTTGCTGACCAGCGGACGTCGCGGCGATTTCGACGCCGCGACCGCCATCGCTCATCCCCGGTGAGGCGCGGGCTTTCCGGTAGGCGCAGGCGCACGGGCGGCAGGAACCGCCGGACGCGGCGCAGCAGCCATCGGTCGCGGCGTAGCAGCCACCGGCCGGGGCTGCGCGCCGGTGGGCGGCTGAGAAACAATACCTTGCGGACGTGTGCCAGCGGGCCCCTGCGGCACGGCGCCCGGAGTCATCGGGTGCAGCGAAGCGTTGGCCGTCGGATTATTCGGATGGATTGCCGCGGCGCCGGTCACGGGGGCGGGCGCTCCCGGCACGCGCGCGGCGTTGGGGTTCGCCGCGCCAAGCGCTCCTGGCGGATGAGCCGCATTGGCGTTTGCCCCACCAATCGCACCGGGCCCGTGAGCGAGACCGCCGGCCGCACCAGGCGAGCCGTGTGCGCCGACGACACCGGCGCCGGAGAATTGGCCGGGATGCGCGGTCGCCGCCACCGCAGGAGCGCCATGATTCACCGAGGCGAAGTTCTCGCGCGTCGTGCCGGCCGTGTGCTCGTGCTGGGTCTGCATCGCCGTCGGCGCGACGTGGTGCTGGTTCAGGGCGGCCATTTCAGCCGCATTCGGACGCGACGCCAATCCGCCGGCGCCGCCGTTGAAGGCGACGTGGTTGTTATTGACGATGACCGTCTTGTTGTAGACGTTTGTAATGTGGACGGAGCCGAAATTGTTGACGCTTCGGTTATAGGCGAACACGCCGCCGCGCCATTCGCCGCCCGCGAAACCAACACCGCCGTAGCCGAAGCCGTAGTTGACGCCGCCGTAGAATCCCACGGTCGGCCCCCAATAGCCGGCGTTCCACGCATAGATGCCGTTATTCCATCCCCAGTAGCCCGGGGTCCACAGCAATCCGGCGGACGGCGGCAGCACCCAGGTGCCGGGCACCCAGTAGTAGCCCGCGTCGGCATAGGCCCAATAGCCGGGCGTCCAGATGTAGCCGGGCGCCGGGATCGCCGGCTGCACATAGACCGGCAGCGCCGGCGGCGCGATCGTGATCGAGAGTATCTGGGCGTGAGACGGCGCTGGCGACACGACCGCCAACGCCGAAAGAACCGTAAACAGTGCGCAAAGGCGTCGCATGGGTGTCTCCTTGGACCGGCGGCGAGAATCCGGGGAGAAGCGCATCCGACCACCCCCCGTCGCAACAAAGCCGAGAAATTCGACGCCAATGGGATCAAAGGTGGCGAAAGCGCGGCCGTTGCACGATCCGACGGTGACGGCGCATTTCAGCATTGCCGTTGCCGAATGCAGGCCCGATATAAGGCGGAAGGCAGCGCGTCGAGGAACGCGAGCGGGTGATCGATCGATGCCACCCCTCAGTTCGAACGGAAGGAACAGTCCATGCCGAACAAGCCGAAGTCCGAACGCAGCTATGATCGACCGACCGAGGACGATATTGCCCGTGCCTCGCTGGGCGGAACGCGCGGCTCGAGCAAGCTCCCGCCGGTCGAGCTCGACGAAAAGCACAAGAAGGACATGCCGCTTGAGCGCAATGACGATCCCGGCCATACCGCGTGACGGCAACGCGCTCAGCGGGCGGTTGGATCGGTTTTAGGCGCGAGCGCGCCGCGGACGGGCAGAAGCGCTGGCCCGCGGTCAGCAGAGCCAGCCGCAACCCCACTGCATCGTCTTGTTGAAGCCGTAATAGGGGCCGCCGCCGGCATAGCCGGCGAAATAGGGCGTTCCCAGGTAACCGTGGTAGGCCGGACTGGCGTAGGCGGGATACTCGCCGCCATAGAAGGCCCAGTTGCCGGCGGCGACGCCGAGGCCGGTCGCGCCGACGATCACCGGCTTGTTCGGACCGGGGCCGCGGCCATAGGGCGGAACATTGCGGTCGGCGGCGTCGGCGATGCCCGCAATGCTCGCCAATGTCACGGCGGCAAGCACGGTCAGCACGGCACGTTTCGGCATGGTCCCCCTCCCTCGGATGCGACCCCAGCGATGCTCAGGGTCCGATTCGGACCACAAGCACCGCTGTAAGTCGATTTCAGAATTCCGCCGAATTGGTGTCGGGGGCGGCGCCTTTTCGCGCCGGCGTTGCCGTTTTTCCTCACAACCGCCGTTTCCTGCGGCGCAGCTTATGCCGCTCTCGCGTGCCGGCCCGAGGCCACGTGCCGGCCGGGGGCTGCAACGCCCATCGGGTAGCTCGGAGCGATCGCGCCCGAGCGCAGCGCATAGGTGGTGAGGCCGGCATTGGTCCTGATTCCGAGGCGCTGCATCATCTTGTACTTGTGGAACGCCACGGTGCGGTAGGTGATGCCGAGCCGATACGCGATGACTTTCATCGCGTGTCCGGTGGCGAGGAGAGCCAGCACCTCGCGCTCCCGGGTGGTCAGTTCGGGCGAGGCGTCCTCCGATGGGGGCAGTTCAAGCGAGGCCGGCACCAGCGAGGGACACCGCGACGCGGCAAGCCGCACGGCCTGGGCGAGCGGCTCGCACGGGGCAGCGGTGTCATCGGCGGTCTCGTCCTCCGCCGCGTCGCCTGGGGCCTCCACGGCATCAGCGGCGTCCGCATCGGACGCATGGTGGATGATCTTGGTGTCGGGCAGGCGGCGCATGATCTCCCGCGTCGCGCGGAATTCGTCGCGCAGCGAGAGCTCCGCCTCGATCACGACGAGGTCCGGCCGCAGCCGCAGCGCCTCGCGCAGCAACGTGTCGGCATCGTAGACCACTTTGACGAGATCGAATTCGAGGGTAAGCATCGCCCGCACGGCCGCCGGAACCCCTTTCAGGTCGGTCGCCACGATGACTTTCGCCTGCTTGGAAGATTTCATGTTACGCCCCCACACAAACTAACGTCCGGCCCCACGGAAGTAACGTTTGATTAACCTAAAGGAATACTGAACGCCGTCAATTATGCCGGGGGTGATTTCAATTGAAATGGTAAATTCCCGAGCGGTACTGGCGGTCATCTCGATCATTCGTCTTTTGTCAGAGCACAACGCTTTCCGCAGCACGGTCATGGCCGGGCTTGACCCACGAGTGTCCGGCACGATCTGTGCTTGAATAAGCGCACGACATTGATTCTGCTCGCTTCCAGCTGGTTACGAATCATCTGGACGGGAAAGGATCAACGTCGTGCCTCATCAGAATATCGTTTTTCATGAGCTGCTGAAGCATATTCCATGGGCGGTGTTCGATCGGCTTGTGGACGAGCACGATGCCGACTGGGACGGTCGGGTGGTGAAGTCCAAGGCGCATCTGATCGCGATGCTGTATGGGCAGCTTTGCGGGGCGCGAAGCCTGCGCGAGATCGAAACGAACCTGAAGAGCCACGCCGGCAAGCTTCATCATCTCGGGGGCCGCCCGGTATCGAGATCGGCGTTGTCGAGCGCCAACGCCGATCGTCCGGCTGAAGTGTTCGCCGGGCTGCTGGCGGCGTTGATGCGATCCTTGCAGGCCGGCTATCGCCGCAAGATCGCCGACTGCATCCGGCTGATCGATTCGACCTCCCTGCGGCTGAGCGAGCTGAGCGATTGGGCGAGGTTCTCGACCGGAGTTTGCGGCGCCAAGGCGCACATCATCTACGATCCCGATGCCGATCAGCCGCTCTACCTGATAGTGACGCCGTCCAACGTCAACGACATCACCGCCGCCAAGCAGATGCCGATCGAGGCGGGCGCGACCTACGTGTTCGACCTCGGCTACTACGATTACGGCTGGTGGGCCGAACTCGACGCAGCCGGCTGTCGCATCGTCACCCGCCTCAAGTCCAACACGCCGTTCGAGGTGGCGCAGCATCGCGCGGTGCCGCCGGGATCGGCGATCCTGAGCGATCGGACCGGATATCTTCCCAAGCGGCTCGCCGCATCGCGGCGCAACCCGATGCCGGGGCTCGTCCGCGAGGTCCGGGTTGCGATCGAGACCGGCAAGGTGCTGCGCATCTTCACCAACGACATCGAGGCGAGCGCGCAGGAGATCGCCGACCTCTACAAGCGGCGATGGGCGATCGAGCTGTTCTTCCGATGGGTCAAACAGACCTTGAAGATCGGCCACTTCCTGGGAACCTCGGAAAACGCCGTCCGCATTCAGATCACGGTCGCGCTGATCGCCTTCGTGCTGCTGCGCCTCGCCCACGAGGCCACCAGGATCGTCGCCAGTCCGCTCACCTTCGCACGGCTCATCCAATCCAACCTGATGCTCCGCCGCGCCGTCGCAGAGCTGCTCAAGCCCCCGCCATTGCCCGAGCCCCGGCAACCCAAATTCGACTTCGGCCCCCGCGCCACGCGCGCCACCAGGCGGCGCCGCGAACATCGCGCCGCCAACGCTCCCGCCGCGGTCGCCAACGTCGCATGAAAAGCACAAACCGTGCCGGACACTCGTGGGCTTGACCCGGCCATCCCGCTTAGGAGTGCACAGCCGTGCTCCATTTATCGGGATCGCCGGGTCAAGCCCGGCGATGACGGCGGGGAGGTCGGCTTCGTCTGGATCCGCTGCAATTCCCGGCGCCAAACCGGGCACGCGCCGTCGGACCTCGACGGTTTCGCTCAATGACTGACGAGACGTCCGTTGGCGCGCACCGCCTTCGCAAGCACAGCGTCGGCGGTCAGAATACCGGTGCGCTCGGCGATCATCACGAGCTCGGCCACCGAGCGGACACCGCACTTCTGCATCACCATGTGGCGGTGTGCCTTCACTGTGCGTTCGGAGGTGCCAAGATCGTGGGCGATCTGCTTGTTGAGCAAGCCGCGGACGACGAGCGCGAACACTTGTCGTTCGCGCGGCGTGAGGCTCGCCACGCGGGCGAACAGCGCATCGACCTGCTCGCTGCGGGCACGCACCTCTTCGGCATGATCGAGCGCGCGACGGATGGTTTCGAGCAGTTGCTCTCTGGCGACCGGCTTGGTGAGGAAGTCCTCGGCACCGGCCTTGATGGCGCGCACGCTGGTCGGAACATCGGCGTGACCACTCAGGAAGACGATCGGCAGACGGTTCCCGAGCTTCGACAGACGATCCTGGAGCTGCAGGCCGGACAGGCCCGGCATCTGCACATCGAGCAGGATGCAGTCGGACGACCTGGTCGGCGGCTTCTCCAGGAACTGCTGCGAAGTCTCGTAGAGCGCGACCTCGTAGCCCGCCGCGTTGAGCAGCCCCGCGATGGTGCTGCGGAACGAAGAATCATCGTCGACCACATGAATGACGTGTGACGCGTGCTGCATCTGCCCCCCTCCAGAGGTCGTGTGCCGCGGCGGCGAAATCGTATTGCGCGACAAGACCACCGCGATCCTGCGCCGTACGACGCCAAACGAGTCGCTGATGCGACGTGCCGTTTCGGCACAGGCCCCCAACCCCAGTTACCAATAATATACCTAGAATTTTCGTGATTTTTAAAGCTAAACCGCGGTCGCCACGGCCTTAAAGGTTAAAACAGGGTTAATGATGTCGCCCGCTTTTCTCCGGCGGTGAGTCCTTGAAGCTGTCATCGCCGGGCTTGTCCCGGCGACCCCGATAATGTGGCACGGCCGTGCCTTCATAATACTACTGCGTCACAAATTCGTAGGGTGTGCAAAATCGCGCTGTGAGGGTCTGGCAGCGTGCGCAACCGCGCTGCGCGATTTTGCGCACGCGATCGGCCGAGGAACCGCGCGGTTGCACACCCTACCCGCGCTTATGACACAGTAGTGTTAAGCGGGGTGGCCGGGACAAGCCCGCGATGACGAATTGAGATCAATCGAAATGGCCGCGCGCCGAAAAACAAGGCCCCCTCCACCGCTGGGGGCGGAGAAGGGGGCAGGTGGCGCAATAAACCTGTGGCCTCGCATCCTCGGGAGGCAGGGCGGATGAAGGGGAGCCTTATCAGTTGGCGACGTGTCCGGCCGGGCCGGCGAACTTCCCGGGCTTCATGGTAGGGAGACGGAACGCGGCCGAAGCGAATGCCGGCGCTTCGGTCGCGTCGCGCTCGACGGCGCGACGTAGCGTGGTCGACGGGCATTCGCCGAAAGCGGAGCGGTAGTCGACCGAAAATCGGCCGAGCTCGAGAAATCCGAATTGCATCGCCACTTCGGTCACCGTGCCGCGCCGCCGGCCGCCGGCCATCAGCGCCTCGCGCGCCTGGGTCATGCGAAAGCCGCGCAGGAAACGGTAAGGGGACACGCCGTGGACCTTGCGGAACGCATTGCGCAGCGTGCGCTCGCTCACCGCGGCGACGCGACAAAGGTCATCGACATGCAACTGTTCACCGCGATCGCTACGAAGAAGCGCCTCAATGCGGTCAACGATCTGACGATACCGTTGGCCGTGTTGGGACCCCATGGGAACAACCCCCTGCCTGAACGCGGGCACCAGACGGCAGTTGGTACGGTGCGACGCTACCCTGTAACCTTACGTGATGGGGCGCCAAGCAAAATTGTTCTTAGGGGCAAGCTCGCCTTTCCCTAGGTATATGATCGATGCTGCAGAGCGGGATCGCGCCGTGAGGCTTGCGGCGGCGCAGCAGTGCGCGCCGCGTAGCCCGCATGAGCGGAGCGATATGCGGGACGACAACTCGCAGGCATCGCAGACCGCCCCCATCACGGCAGGCGCCGGTCCCGGACGTCGCTCATCCGGGCTATGGAGCGCGGCCTCGTCAGGCCCCCGGATTTAACGCGCGTTCCATGACCGAGACGACGTCGAAGCCCGCGGCATTTGCGCGGCTGACGATCTCGGCGAGCGGCCGCTTGCCGGCTTCGGAGAGCGACCACAATGTGGCGCAGCGCGTTCCTGATCGGCAGTAGGCGAGCACGGGCTTCGGCAGCTCGGCGAGCAATGCGCCGAACTCCAGGGCATCGGCGATGGTGACCGCGCCAGAGCGCACCGGCTGGGAGCGCCACACCAATCCGTGGGCCTTCACCACCGCTTCGATGTCGCCGCAGCAAGGCTGGTCGGTCGATTCGCCGTCCGGGCGATTGCAGATGACCGAGCGAAATCCGGCGGCGGCGATGCTCGCGATGTCGGACGACGCAATCTGCGGCGCAACCGACAGCTCCTCGGTGATCTTCCTGATGTCCATTCCCTGCTCCCGAATGTCGGCGCGTCGTCGAGCCGCCCGGCTCACTGGATGCCCGCGGCCTTTATCACCTTGCCGTTGGCGGCGATCTCGTCGGCGACCAGCTTGTCGATCCCGGCCGGGGTGAGCGGCATCGGATAGACCGCGAGCTGCTTGAGCCTCTCCTGCATCTGCGGCGACGCGAGAAGCTTCATGCCGGCGGCGTGGAACTTGTCGACGATGGCCCGCGGCGTCTTCGCCGGCATGAAGACGGCGTACCAGATCGTCGTGTCGGAATCGCGGTAGCCGGCTTCGAGCGAGGTCGGTACGTCGGGGAGATCGGGCATCCGGGTCGGCGTGCTCACGACGAGCACCCGCACCCGGCCTTCGCGGATGAAGGGGAGCGCCGTCGAGATCGGACAGAAGTAGAAGTCGACACGGCCGCCGAGCACGTCGGTCAGCGCCTCGGCGCCGCCCTTGTAGGGAATGTGCACCGCCTCGAACCCGGCGCTCAGGCGGAACCGCTCGGCGCTCATATGGGTGGCGGTGCCGACCCCGGCCGAGCCGTAATTGACGGTTCCCGGGTGTGCCTTGGCGTAGGCGACAAAATCCTGGACGGTCTTCCATCCCTTGGCGGGCGATACGATCAGCACATTGGCGTTCTGGCCGATCATCAGCGCGCCTGAGAGGTCTTTCGCCGTGTCATAGGGGATGTTGGGCACGATCCACGGCGCAATGGCGTGGGCCGAGGAATTGGCGAGGATGGTGTAGCCGTCCGGCTCCGCCCGGACCACGGCGCCGACGCCGAGCGTGCCGCCAGCACCGCCGCGGTTCTCGATCACGATCGGCTGGCCAAGCTCGGTCGCGAGGCCGTCGAACACCGCGCGGGGCACTATGTCGGTCGCGCTGCCGGCACCGAAGGGGATATAGGCCTTGATCGGCTTCGTCGGCCAGGCCGCGACGTCGGGCGCCTGGGCCGCGGCGCCGGCCAGCTCCCACACCCAAGGCGGCCGCAATGATTGCAAATTGCCAACCACGGATCATGCACCGATAGATCATGACAATGTCCCGAACGGTTCCGGAGGCCGCCGCTTTGCCGTCATTCCGGGGCGCGCTGTCGCACGAACCGGAATCCAGATCTGCGGCTCGCAATTTCAGAGAAATCCGAGGCGCGGCCCGGCGCGCGCCGCGGAGCGACATCACGCAGCCGCCGCAGCCTGCGCCTTGGGCTGCAGCACGAAATCGTACTTCACCGTGTAGAACTTGGTGTCGACCTTCTCGCCGTTGGGCGCTTTACCCGGCGGATGCTCGATGAAGTCGACGATCAGCGGGGCCTTCACCCCGTAGACCACGTCGGTTTCGATGTACGGGCAGCCGCGCTGGAACAGGTGGGTGACCACTCGGTGATAACCCGGCGCCTCGATGCAGAAATGGATGTGCGCGGGACGCATCTCCGAGATGTCCGTGTGGCGGAAGAGATCGCCGACCGGGCCGTCCATAGGGATCGAGTAGCCGATCGGGGCGACGGTGCGCACCGAATAGCTCCCATCGGCCTTCGAGTGGAACACGCCGCGCATCCACGGCTCGGTGACGTCGCGCTGGGCCTCGTAAAGCCCCTCCCCGTCGGTCTGCCACAGGTCGAGCGTGGCATTGGCGACCGGTCGGCCGTCGAGCCCGCGCACGGTGCCGGTAATGAAGCAGGGAATTCCGGGTGCCTTCGCCGCCATGTTGGCGCCGTCGGCGAATTCCGGCGCGTTCGGAACATGGAACGGGCCCTCGACCGTGGTCGGCGTGGCGCTGCTCGCGAGCCGATGGTTGAGGGTATCGACCAGCATGCTCACGCCCATGACGTCGGAGAACAGGATGAACTCCTGCCGCTTGTCATCGGTCTTGTGGCCGATGGCCGTGAGAAACCCGATCGCTTTTGCCCATTCGGCCTCGGTCGGCTCGACGTCGCGCACGAAAGCATGGAGGTGCTTGATGAAGGACTGCATCACTTGCTTGAGCCGCGGGTCGGGTATCGCCTTCCAGCGATCGAGAACGACGTCGGTCAGGTTCTGCTCGTTCACATAGGGCATGCAACTCTCCTGGAAGCAGGACTATCCTTCGACTTCCTGCCGCACGATGCGGGTGCCGTCCACCATGGCTTTCATCTTACCGTAAGCGACCGCGCGCGGCAGGTATTTCATGCCGCAGTCCGGGGCGATGACGAGCCGCTCCGGCGGCACGTGGGCGAGCGCCCCGCGAATGCGGGCGGCGACGATCTCGGGGGTCTCCACGTTCATGTCGGAGAGATCGATCACCCCGAGGATGATGGTCTTGGTGGGCAGCTTCTCGAGCACCGCGAGATCGAGCTTGGGTTGGGCGGCCTCGATCGAGATCTGCTGGGCGGTCGAGCGCTCGAGCTCGGCGAGGAACGAATAGCCGGTCGGCTTGTCGTGCACCACGGCGGCATAGCCGAAGCAGAGATGGACCGCGATGGTGCCGCCGACGCCGGCCAGCGCCCGGTTGAGTGCATCGAGCCCGTAGGCGCGGGCCTCGTCGGGAAACTGCTGCATCCACGGCTCGTCGACCTGGACGATGTCGGCACCCGCCGCGAACAGGTCCTTGATCTCGGCATTGACGGCATCGGCGAAATCCATCGCCACCGCGGCGGGGTCGCCGTAATGGTCGTCCTGGGACTGGCGGCTCATGGTGAACGGCCCCGGCACCGTCGCCTTGATCTTGTGGTCGGTAGCGGCGCGCAGCAGCGCGACGTCGCGCACCTCGACCGGGTCGCGCCGCCTGATCTTGCCGACGATGCGCGGCACCGGCAGCTTGCGGCCGAGGCGGCTCATGGCGAGACCGGGATTGTCGGTATCGACGCCCTCGAGCGCGGTGGCGAAGTGATTGGAATAGCTTTCCCGGCGCTGCTCGCCATCCGAGATGATGTCGAGGCCGGCGTGCTCCTGGTCGCGGATCGCGAGCAGCGTCGCATCGTCCTGAGCGGCTTGAAGGTGCTCTTCGCCGACCAGCCAGAGGTCACGCGCCCGCACCCGCGGCACCTGCTTCGACAGCTTGGCGCGATCGATCAGCCATTCCGGCTGCGGATAGGACCCGACCAGGCACGTGGGCAGCATGGGAACCTCATGACCTTCGCCATACTCAAACTTCTCCCCGCATTTCGGGGAGAAGGGCGACGTAGGTTAGGTGCCATCAGGTCGGGGCCGCTGCAAGGGCGGCGAACTGGGTCGCCACCACCTGCTCGTAGGGAACCTCGCCCTTGAGAAGCCCGAGGTCGCGGGCGAACGCATTCATGCCGGCGACGAATTCCGGGCTGATGCGGGCGTCGTAAAACGGCAGGTCGCGCCGGATCAACTCGGCGATCAGCTCGGCCTCGGCGGCGGGAAACAGCTTCCGGCCGACTTCGGTCGCGAGGCCGACGTCATCTTTGAGCGCTTCGTGGGTACGCACGATCGCGCGCACCGCGGCCGCGGCCGCATCCGGCCGGTCGGCAATCAGGCGGTCGGTCGCCGCGATCGAGGCCATCGTGTAGTTGAAGCAGGGCTTGGGGCCGTCGCCGCGGCGGACGTCGAGCACGACGATGCCGATGCCGCGCCGGACCGCAACCTCGGCGCCCATGCCGTTCGCCCAGAAGCCGTCGATCTTGCCGTCCTCCAGCGCCTTCGCTGCGGTGACGCCGAAGTTCACCCCCGCGGCGAGCGCACCGGGCACCGGTGCGATCTTGACCTGATCGCGATCGAGATCGATACCGGCTTCGATGAGGAGGCGCCGCAGGCCCATCTCGACCCACGGTGCGGCACCGATGCTCTTGCCTTTCACCACCGCGAGGTCGCCGCGGCCGGCGCCGCCGCGCATCACCAGGAACCAGTACATGCCCTGGGCCTGCGCACAGAGCAGCTTGACGCCCTGCCATTGAGGAAATGCCGCGAGCGCCGAATGGGCGGAGCCACCGACGAAATCGACCGCGCCGTCGCGGAGCGCCATGTAGGCCTTGTCGACCGGAAAGATAAGCTCGACCTCGACGTCGATCCCTTCCTCGCGGAAAAAGCCGAGCTCGGCCGCGGCGATCGCCGGGAAGTAGGAGGGCGAGATCATGTCGGGGACGGCAAGCTTCACGGCACTACCTCAGCAAGGGGAGCACGCCTGCGGCGCAGGAGAACAGCGCGGCGTCCTGATCGGCAAAACCCATGAGCTGCAGCCCAAGCGGCAACCCGCCGTCGGACAGCACGGGCAGGGTGATTGCGGGGATTCCCAACAGCGAAGCGGGGACGACGAACACGGGGTTTCCCGTTGAGCCCAGGCCGACCGGCGCGGCCCCCGTTGCGGTGAGCGTGATACAGGCGTCGAACTCGCCCGCGAGCCCAGCATAGATATCGCGGCGAATCTGCCGCTCTTTGAGCATTGCGCGGTAATTGTCGATGGTCATCCCCTCGGCCTGCACCAGGCGGTCGCGCATCGCCTGGGAAAGCTTCGACGCATCGCGGCGGCTGTAGGTGTTGATCGGCCATCGCGATTCCCAGGCATTGATGTCGAAGGAGAGATCGCGGGCCTCATGAACCGCGGTTTCCGCTGCAGCTATCTCGGCATGATCGTAGCGCGTCGCGATGGCGACGCCGGCCTGCGTCAGGCGGGACAGCGCTCCCTCGACGGCCTGCCGCGCACCGGCCGACGCCTCGGCCCAGCCGTCGGTTTCGAGAAGCGCGAGTTGGCGCGGCTTGATCGGCTCCGGCGGATGCGGTGGGCCGTAGAGACCGGGAAAGCCGGGGTCGCCGCCGACGCGTTTCGCGATCTCGTAAGCGACCTGCCACGCCTCCTCGAGGCTTGCGGCGAGCGTCCCGTGGGCGCTCTGGCTCAGTCCGTCGTAACTGCCGCCGCGGTTGATTGCGCCGATCGTCGGCTTGAAGCCGTAGCAGCCGCAGAAGCTCGCGGGACGCAGTATCGAGCCGATCACCTGGGTGCCGAGCCCGACCGGAATGACGCCGGCGCCGACCGCCGCCGCCGAGCCGCTGCTCGACCCTCCGGGCGTGCGGGCGGGGTCCCACGGGTTGCGGGTGCCGCGCGGCTCGGTCGCGGCGAACTCGGTGGTGACCGTCTTGCCGATGATCACGCCGCCGGCCTCGCGCAGGGCGGCGACGCTCGCGGCGTCGCGCTCGCTGCGGAAGCCCGCGAACAGCGGCGAGCCGTTCTCGGTCGGCATGTCGGCGGTCTCGATGATGTCCTTGATGCCGAGCGGCATGCCGTCGATCGGCGAGAGCGGCATTGCCGCTTCGCCAGCGCGCGCTCGACCGGTCGGCGTCGGCGCGGGCGGCCTCGACGTTGAGCGTGACGAAGGCGCCGATCCGCGGCTCCCAGGCACCGAGCGCGGCGAGGCAGCGCTCGAGGAAATCGCGCGGCGTATCCTTGCCGGAGGCGAAATTCCGGGTCGCCGGAAGATACGGCCGCAGCACCGGAGTCATGGCATCGGAAGCGCTCATGATGAAACTCCTGATGCTCTTGGATGGACGACGGGTTGGCTTGGCGATTCCCTCCCCGGCTTCGGGGAGGGATAGGGTGGGGTCCGCGAGCGGAGCGAGCAAAGAAAGAGCCCCACCCCGCCCTCCCCGAAGACGGGGAGGGAGAAGAGGCTACTTCTTGCTCTCGTCATAGTAGTGCATCTCGAACAGCGTGCAGCCGCGCTCCGATTTGAAGGGCCCGTGGTGGACGCCCGGCGGGCGGCACGCATAGGTCGGCGCGACGAAGGTCTCGCCGCCCTTGCCCTGCGCATCATTGCCGACGATGAGGTCGCCGGACATCAGGTAGACCTCCTCCCAGTGGTCGTGGACGAAGGGGGCGGTCGTGTAGACGCCGGGATCGAATTTGAGCAGGCGCGAGCGGCTGCCCATCTTCTTTCGCTCGTCGAGGTCGCTCGCGAGAATCTTCTGCTTGATCCCCGCCGGATAGCCCGCCGGCGTATGCCAGCCCTCGGCGAGATCGACGGGATGGAATTCGAGATGCGGCTTGTTCATCGGCATGGAGCACCTGATATCTAAGCTTCTGCAGCCGGACGCGAGAAGCGCAGCCGGTACATGTCAGCCTTGACGATGCCGGGTCAAGGCCGCGCATGTCATATCGCGGCTGCGTCAGCGCCGTGACGGACCGCACCGGCGTGACATCCGACCATATCCAGGGAGAACGACGATGAGCGCGAGGCGGGACGCCCAGGAATTGCAGAAATCGATCACCCCCGGGACGGTGATCGTGGCGACCGCCGGCACCGGCCTCTACGAGCAGTTTCTGCTCGACGGACGCCACGCCCTGCGCGCCGACGAGCCGGTCGCGGTTGGCGGCGGCGATGCCGGCCCGAGCCCCTACGAGCTGCTGCTGATGGCGCTCGGCGGCTGCACCTCGATGACGGTGAGCATGTATGCCAACCGGAAGAAATGGCCGCTCGACCAGGTCATCGTGCGGCTGCGCCACGAGCGCGTCTATGCCGACGACTGCGTCAACTGCGAGGACCCGAAGTCGAAGATCGACCGCATCTGGCTAAGCCTCGAGTTCATCGGCGCATTGGACGAGACCCAGCGCGCCCGGCTCGTCGATATCTCCAAGCAGTGCCCGGTCCACCGCACCCTGTCGAGCAAATCGGATATCCGCACCGAGCTTCTTCCGGCGTGATTGGAAGGCTCATCCCGCTTGTTGGCCGCTCACCCCAAAATCGGCAGCGTCCGCACCGAATAGCCGTGCGAAATGGTCCTGCCGAGCACGGGGTCCTCGAGCTCGAACTCGAAGCGCCCGGTCGGCCGCACGCCGCCGTGGGCCGCCAGCGTCCCGCAGAACATCAGGGTGTTCTCCGGCAGATGGGTGGCGCCGGCGCGCCAGCGGCCGATCAACTCCTCCGGCGAGAGCATCGCGGTGACCGCGCCTTCCTGGTAGAGCTTGCGCGCGCCGTCCTCGACCACGTGGGAGCGCAGCATCAGCCGGTCCCAGTGCGGCGCGACGTCGTCGAAGGCCCAGAACAGCGGCGCCAGCGGCTTGTCGCACATCTGCTTCGACACCGTGACGCCGTAAGCCTCGACCTCGCGGTCGGTGTGGTCGGACCCGGCGCCGACCCACAGGCGGCCGTCGTACTGGAGCAGCACGAACTCGACCTCGCCGCCGGACTTGTCGCCGACCACCTCGATGTCGGTGCCGGTGGTGAGGCGGGCGGTCGCGACGCGGTAGAAGATCGGCGTCGTGGCCGGTGCCTTCACACCGAGCGCCTCGAGTTCGCGCACGTGCTTGGCGACCGCGGCGGGGTCGCGCCCGGTCCAGCCGGCGATGATGGTGTCGTCGATGGCGATTTCGGCGTGACGTGGGATCGCGCCGGTCTGCAGGATGAGGGAAAGCCTTCGTGGCACGGGAAGTCCCGGGGTTTGCGGACCGACTTCACGCCAGAGCGGACTCCGCGGCCTTTCCTTGCCACGCTCGGCGCACGGCAGCAAGTCCGCGCTCGCCCGCAATCCACTCAAGTTGTCAGCAACTTTTCGGGATCAGCTCTATGTTTTGGAGCATGACCTTGTCCAAAAAGTCTGCAACTTTTCGGGGTCATGCTCTATTGAAAGCCGGCCGCGTGTCGGGCATGTCTGCGCCCCGTTGGAGGACGTTCATGCGGACGCTGTCGCAATCGGCGCGTGACCTCGCGGCGGGCACGTCGAGCCGGTCGCTGGTCGAGGAATGCCTTGCCCGGATCGCCGACCCGGCCGGCGAGGGCCGCCGCGTCTTCCTCAAGGTCCATGCCGACACCGCGCGCGCCAGCGCCGATTACATCGACCACCTGCGCGGCCGCGGAGCCGCCCCGTCGCCGTTCGCCGGCATCCCGGTCTCGGTCAAGGACCTGTTCGATATCGCCGGCGACGTGACCACCTCGGCTTCGGTGGCGCTGCGCGACGCCGCGCCCGCGGCGGCGGACGCGGTCGCGGTCGCGCGGCTCCGGGCCGCCGGCCTGATCCCGATCGGGCGCACCAACATGACCGAGTTCGCCTTCACCGGCCTCGGCATCAATCCGCATTACGACACGCCGCGCAATCCATACGACCGCGCAACCGGGCGTCTCCCCGGCGGATCGTCCTCCGGGGCCGCGGTGTCGGTGACGGACGGCATGGCGGTGGTCGGGCTCGGCACCGACACCGGCGGATCGTGCCGCATTCCGGCGGCGCTGTGCGGCATCGTCGGCTACAAGCCGACGGCGAAGCGCGTCCCGGTCGCCGGCGTGCTGCCGCTGTCGTTCTCGCTCGATTCGGTCGGCCCGCTCGCGCCAACCGTCGCCTGCTGCGCGGCGATCGACGCCATCATGGCCGGCGACTACCCTGAGGAGATCGCGCCCTTCCCGCTGCGCGGCCTCCGGCTCGCGGCGCCGCAGGCCGTGGTGCTCGACGACCTCGACGGCAAGGTGTCGCGGCGCTATGCGGCGGCGCTCTCCGCGCTGAGCGCGGCGGGCGCCGTCATCACCGACATCGCCTTGGGCGAGCTCAAGGAGATCGGGACGCTGAACGCGCGCGGCGGTTTTGCCGCCTCGGAGGCCTATGCCTGGCATCGCGGGCTCATGGAGGCGAAAGGCCCGCTCTACGACCCCCGGGTGCTGATGCGCATCGTCCGTGGCCGCGACATCGATGCCGCCGACTATATCGACCTCGTTCGAGGTCGCGCCGACCTGATCCGCCGCGTCGCCGCGATCACCCGCGACTTCGACGCGCTGGTGATGCCCACGGTGCCGCTCGTCGCCCCGCCGCTCGCCGAACTGGAAGCCGAGGACCGTTACCGCAAGGTCAATCTGCTGGTGCTGCGCAATCCGACGGTCGCTAACATGCTCGACCGCTGCGCCATTTCGCTCCCCTGCCATCTCCCCAGCGAGGGGCCGGTTGGACTGATGCTGATCGGCGAGCATGGCGGCGACCGCCGGCTATTCGAGATCGCGGCCGCGGTCGAAGCGGCGGTGTCGCCGCTCGTGAGGCGCCCATGAAGGCGGACATGATGTTCGCGATCGGGCGGCCTTTGCTCGCGCTGCTCGACCCGGAGCGCGCCCACGGCCTCACCGTCGAGGCGCTCAAGCTCGGCCTCGGCGGGGCGGCGCACGAGGGCGACGACCCGATCCTCGCGACCACGGTGTGGGATCTAGCTTTTCCCAATCCGGTCGGGCTCGCCGCCGGCTTCGACAAGCATGCCGAGGTCTGCGACCCCATGCTGGCTCTCGGCTTCGGCTTCGTCGAGGCCGGCACGGTGACGCCGCGGCTGCAACCCGGCAATTCCGGCCAGCGGCTCTATCGCCTTTCCGAGGACGAGGCTGTCATCAACCGGTTCGGCTTCAACAGCTGCGGGATCGCCCCGTTCGCCGGGAGGCTAGCGAAACGCCGCGCCGTCGGTGGGCGCGGCATCGTCGGGGCAAACCTCGGCAAGAACCGCGACACCACCGACGGCGCCGCTGACTACATAGCCTGCGTCGAGGCGGTGACGGGGCTCGCCGACTACCTCGTGGTCAACGTCTCCTCGCCGAACACGCCCGGACTTCGCGCCCTGCAAGCCCGCGCCCAGATCGAGGAGTTGATCGCGCGGGTCAACGAGGCGCGGCGGGCAAGCCCAGTGCCGAAGCAGCCGCCGCTGCTCGTCAAGGTCGGCCCCGACCTCGACGAGAGCGAAATCCGCGGCATCGCGGAGGTCGCGCTCGCAGCCGGCGTCGACGGCCTCATCGTCGGCAACACCACGGTGGCGCGGCCGTCGAGCCTCAAGAGCGCGCACGCCTCCGCCCCCGGCGGACTGTCCGGCAAGCCGCTGCTCGCGCTCTCCACCTCCTGCCTCGCCGCGATGTACCGGCTCACCCAGGGCCGCATCCCCATCATCGGCTGCGGCGGCATCGCGAGCGGCGCCGACGCCTACGCAAAAATCCGCGCCGGCGCCACGCTGGTGCAGCTTTACTCGGCACTGGTGTTCCACGGCCCGGGACTCGTCGGCCGCATCAAGCGCGACCTCGCCGCGAAGCTGCGAGCCGACGGCTTTGGCTCGGTGCAGGAGGCGGTGGGGGCGGACGTGCGGTGATGCCACCCTTCCCGGGCACGCGCGTGCGCGTATCCTGGAATGACGCCGGTCAGCACGAACATCGCTGTGAGCAGCCTTAGGCCGGTGAACGGTGCGAGCGTGTGCGTTATCGCGCCAATCCCCTAAGAGCGTCCACCGCTGGTGGCCATCCTTGATCTGCGGCAAGCCTGAAGAGGCGAGCAGCCTCGCGGCGGTCTTTTGGCAGGCCGCCGCGGCCCTCCAGGTAGAAGAAACCAAGATTGGTCTGCGCGGCCATGCCGCCCTGGGCTGCGGCCGCCTGGTAGAGGCGAGCGGCCTCACGGTCGTCCCTCGGCAGGCCGCCACGGCCATGCTCATAGAAATTCCCGAGATTGTTTTGCCCGCGCGCGTATCCCTGATCTGCGGCAAGCCTGTACAGACGTGCGGCCTCGCGGTCATCCCGCGGTAGACCGCCACGGCCCTCCGCGTAGGAGCTTCCGAGATAGTTTTGGCCGACAGCATATCCCTGATCTGCCGAAAGCTTGTAGAGACGAACGGCCTCACGGTGGTCCTTTGGGACGCCTCCGCGGCCCTCCTCGTAGAAGAACCCGAGATGGGCCTGCCCCCCTGGGTGTCCCTGGCTGGCAGCCAGCTTGAAGAGACGCACAGCTTCACGATCGTCCTTGGGGACCCCACCGCGGCCATCCTCGTAGAAGCCCCCGAGGTTGTTTTGCCCGGCTGCGTATCCCTGATCCGCCGCAAGCTTGTAGAAACGGGCCGCCTCGCGGTCGTCTCTCGGCAGGCCGCCGCGGCCGTGTGAATAGAGGGAGCCAATGCTGTTTTGCCCGCGTGCGTTTCCTTGATCTGCGGCAAGCTTGGACAGACGTGCAGCCTCCCGGTCATCCTTCGAGAGACCGCCACGACCCTGGACGTAGAAGGATCCGAGACCCGCCTGCCCGGCCGCGTCCCCCTGCTCTGCGGCCAATCTGTAGTGGCGAACCGCTTCGCGGTCGTCCTTCGGGAGCCCGCCAAGACCCTTCTCGTAGCGGGCGCCGAGATCGGCTTGCGCGCGTGCGTCGAGCTTGCGTTGGCGTGCGGTCTCGACGTCGTCCTTCGGTAAGCTGCCGCGAGCTTCCTTGTTGGTCTGCTCGGGTGGGCGTCCTTGATCCGGCGCGGGCTTGGCAGCAGGGCCGCCGGAAGCCGAAACTCGGAAGAGAAACTCGCCTTCGGCGAAATTCGGGTCCTGCAGCCGGCCCTGCTGCGGCGTGATGTTATTTCCCGGCAGATATCGTACTTGATCACGCAAATATATATTGATTTCAGCGGCTGAAATCACACCGTGTCGGTAGCGGTCCGCTCCGCCACTAAGTGCTGCCAGCAGGAGCTTCGGGATTGGACTATGCGCGGGTATTCGTTCATTCGCGCCGCCCGCTGTTATGATGTCCCGGGCCGGCTTCTCCATGAGCCTCGCCACGACATCCGGGGTCAGCTCTCGCCGAGCGTCGTTCCCACCACGCGAGGTGAAGATCGTTCCCGCAAAGCAGCTATCGAAAACAAAGAGGATGTGTTTGGCGAGGACTTCGGCCATGGGCGAGCGTATTTCTGTCAAGGAAATGGCTTTGAGGCGCGCCTTGTCGTAGCCTTGTGAGCTGCCGTCGACCGTTGGCGTGTCGATGCCAGTGATATATCCGCGCATTTCGTTATATGCCAGGATCGGCTCGGTGTAGCCGTGACCCGCATAATAAATGAACAAACGTCCGTTGCTGTCATTTCCATAGGACCGCAGGAACGTATTGATCGTTTGTCGCAGCGTGTCCGTTTCAAGATCTCTCACCACTTTGACAGTATCAAAATGGATCTTGAGACCTTCTGCCAATTCGTCGAGCTGCAACGGGACGTCTACCAGTTGGGGCCATGCTCGGTAATGCGAATTGCCGATGATGAGCGCGTGGCCGTGCCGCAGCGGATCGTCGGATGCCGACGACACCTGCGCCGCCACGCGATGCTGCAATGAAAACGCCGCGACGACCGCGGCTGCCACGAACAAGCAGGTCCGCATTTCATTTTGCCTTCAACAGAGGCCCAAGCAACTCCGGCGAAAGCTGATCATTTGTATATCTCGTCGTCTTTCCGCCGGTCTCAATCACGAAGACCATGTTCCCCGGGATTTTCGGGTCGCTCGTCACGCTCGGTGGCTGAGATCGCATGTCGATGACCACGCCACCGTAATAGGTCTGGCGGAGCGCCTCTCGGATCATTTGCAGCACCATCGGCACGGCCATCGCGCCGGCAATGATGAATATGATCGGTACTGCCCGCTCGGGGGGAGCTCGGCGTATGAGATCTTTTGCTTCCTCGGATTGATCGCGCTCGATTGTCAAATTTCTCTGCGCGATCGGCGGTATGACAGCGCGCACGCTTTCATCCACGCGCATGCGGATCGCCACCGCATCAATTTGTTGGCTGCTCGCGTTTCGGACAAACGCTGCGGGGACAATCGAAAGCACAGCGGTATGAAGCTGCCGACGAGTTAGCATAATCGACTCCTAGCGACGCGACTTCACCTTTCGTGTGGGCAATCGTTGTTATCGCCTTTTTGCCCTGTGCAGCCTCACCAATCCATCGGACGGGCTCCGATCATCAGCGCGCCACCCTAGCCGCGGGAACGACGTTGCTGCGTGAAGGCCTTCACAGAAAATGCAATTTACACCAACGCGATTTGCGGTCCAGTGCCCGGAGGACGCCAAGCCGTCCCAGATACCGAGTTGAGGCCGCAGACGAGCCCCACGAACGCGTCCTGAGATCAGGGACGCTTGGTGGGCGCTGCCGGAACAAAGGCCCATCGAGCCTTTTGCCTGAAGAAGCCGCGTCCTCCAGGGTGAGTCAGATCGCATGCGTCGGCCGCCGCCCAGGGCTCAATCCCGCGCCAGCACCGCCACGATTTATTCCCTGTTCGCTCGAAGCTTTGACCGAATTCGTTGGTATCGTCTGATTGTCCATAGTCCCAGGACAAAGGTCGATTGCGGCAGGCGACCACGCCCTGACCCCAGTCGACCTCCCCTCGTGGCCACGTGCGGGCGGCGTGCTGCTGGAGGTCGTCAGATGGAATATTCGGATTATCTTCGGGACCAGGCCGCGGAGTATCGGCGGCTCGCCGAATCATCCGATGATCCGATCGAGAAGGATGACCTTTTCGAGTTGGCGGCGATTTACGAGATGGTCGCGGACGACCTCGACCACCGGCGTCCCGCAGGGTGATCCTCGGCTGAACTTTCTGATCGAGCAAACAAACGGCCCCAAGCCTAGCCTGGATTCCGGGTTCACGCTGACGCGACCTGGCCTCACTTCTGCGCGATGATCACCGCTTCGGTGAGCACGAAGTCGACGTCGCCCTTGTTCTCCTGCGGGCGGATGAAGGCGCGGAAGGCGGGCGAGCCTTCGAGCAGCATGGCGCGCAGATCGCTCTTGATCTCGGCGCCGACATTCTGCTGGTCGGCCCAGGGGCCGAGCACCATCGGCTTGTCGAGCAATTCGACGTGGCGCTCCTTCAGCCCTGCGTCAGCAACAAGGGCGCTCCACTCGGCGAGCGTGAGGCAGCGCACGTGGCTCGGATCGCGGTGCTTCTCGAACGCATTGTACTCGTCGGCGGCGGCAGCAAGCGCCGCGGCATCGTCCGCCATGATGCTTGGGTCGGGCGACACGTTCTCGACCAGCCCGAACAGGCCGCCCGGCCGCAGCACCCGCGCCACCTCGGTGACAAATGCCCGCACGTCGTCGAAGTGATGGGGCGCGATGCGGCAGGTGACGATGTCGAAGGTGCCGCCGGCAAAGGGGAGCGCCTCGGCGCGCATGTCGGCGAAGCCGACATTGGCGAGATGGCGCTCGGCGGCGAGCCCGCGCGCCACCATCAGCATCTGCGGCGTCAAGTCGGAGGCGATGACATGAGCGACGTGGGGCGCGAGCGCGAGCGCGACGTGACCGGCGCCGGTCGCGATATCGAGCGCGGTTGTCCCCTTCTGCGGCGCCAAGAGCTCGACGAGGCGCGGCAGGCTGCCGCCCTTGGCGTGAGAACGGCTCGTCGCATAGGTCGCGGCAAAGGTGCCGAAGCGTTCCTGGGCGAGCGATTTCGATTTGAGCTCCATGCGGGCGTCCTTCGTCCAATCAATGCGGCGGGGGAATGCGGATGAGTTGAGCAAGCTCGGCCGGCGTCAGCTTCGCGGCGAGCATCTTCGCGGCGACAGCATCGGCCATGCTCGCGTCGGTGCCGGACACGCGGTCCGGCGCCATCGCCTGCTTCGGCAGGAAGGTGTCGCGAATTTGCGCGGCGAGCCGCTCCGACACTTTGGCGATGTCGGCAAAGTAGGCGAGCGCGCGTGGATCGCTGTAGAGGAACTGGTAGGCCTCGCGGTAGGCCTCCATGAAGCTGTCGATCGCTTGCGCCCGCGCCGCGAGCACGCCGGCATTGACGATATGCACGCGCACCGTCTGCCCCGCTGTTTCCGGCACGTCGCTGCCGCGCGCGACGAGCCGGATGCGGCCGTCGTCGAGCGCATCGAGCCCGAACGGCGGCGATGCCCAGCCGACGTCGACCTGTCCGCTCATCGCCTGGGTGAACGTCACCGCGGCGGCGCCGGTCGCGACCGGCCGCGCCTTGACGTCGAAATGCTTGAGGAGCGCGATGAGCGTGACGTGGGTCGAGGCGCCGTTGGTCGAATAGGCGACGGTCTTGCCCGCGGCATCCTTGAGCGAGCGGATCGGCGAAGCGGCGGGCACGTACCAGTAGAGGTCGCTCGCGCCAGTGACCCCCGCGGCGATGATCCGCACCGGGGCGCCCTTGGCGAACGCTCCCATCACCGCGCCGGTCCCCGCGGCGATCCCGATGTCGACGCTGCCGGAGATCACCGCCTGCATCGTCTCCCCGCCCCCGTTGGTATAAAGGAGCTGCAGATCGATGCCGTGGTTGCGGAAGATGCCGGCCCGCTCGCCGATCGCGGGGATGCAGGTGTCCCAGTTGCCGGGCGCGCCGACCGCGAGCTTGAGCGTTTCCGCCGCCTCGGCTGCGCCTGGCGCAGCCGCGCCCGCCATTGTGACCAGCGTCGCCGCCATCGACACGTACCGCGCCCGACGCGCTCCAAAGCGTGACGCCCGCACCAAACCTCCGCCCACTCGAAAAAAGCCGATTGCGAAGAAATCGCAAAGAAGGCGACCAAGTTAACCAACGCGCACAGGTGCGGCAATGGCGGGCTGTTCAATTGTGCGGGACCGCGTCTTATAGTGGCGGCCGCGCTCAACCCACGGGATCGATTTTTGACAACACCGTCTTTGAACACGTCGTCATCGGCATCGAACGACAACGACCACCTCATCCTCGTCGACGCCGACGACGTGGCGCAGGGCATCGCGCCGAAGATCGAGGTGCATCGCCGCGGCCTGAAGCACCGCGCCATCTCGGCGCTCGTGCGCAACCGCGCGGGCGAGATGCTGCTCCATCAGCGCAATCCGGTGAAATACCACTCCGGCGGGTTGTGGACCAACGCCTGCTGCAGCCATCCGCGGCCGGGCGAAACGACGCCCGACGCGGCGCATCGCAGGCTCGCCGAGGAAATGGGCGTTCACTGCACGCTCAAGCCGCTGTTCATGGCGCAATACCGCGCCGCGGTCTCCAACGGCTATATCGAGGACGAGGTCGTGCACGTCTTCGGCGGCACCTATGACGGCGAGGTGAAGCCCGATCCCGGCGAGGTCGCCGACTTCAAATGGATCGCGCTCGACGCGCTGATCGCCGATCTCGCGCGGAACCCCGCGCACTACACGGTGTGGTTCCACCATTATCTGCGCGAGCACATCGGAGAGATCACGACGTGGATGGAACGCGGCTGATGCGCCGCATTCCCGCCTCGCCGGAACCTAGTCCTGCTCTATCAGCGTGAAGGCATAGGCCTGCAAGACCGGCTCCGAGGCTTCGCATCGTGTCAGGGACGGTCGCGGGAGACTGGACATGCTCCGGCCCGGTCCGTGCCACGCCGGCGAACCGTTCGAGGTACACTGTCAGCGGCATGTACCCGACTTCGACCAGGGCGCGGGCGGTGACGCGATCGACCTCTGCCATTTCTTGCTCTCCCATTTGCGCTCATAACGGGTGAACCGGTCGACCTGTTCCACCCGCCGGCGCTCGCCCGCGAAAGTGAACTAGTTCATACAGGACGGCGCCAACAAGCTGCATCCTCCACTCAAGGTGCTCCGCCGCGTCACTAGCGGCGTCGCATCCTGGAAAAGAGGAGTAGCGTCATGAAGATTATTCTTATCACCATTGCATTGGGCGCTGTTCTCGTTGCACCGGCCTTCGCGCAACAGGCCCCGCAGACGCAGCACCGACAGGGCTGGGGATCGAGGGTGCACGTCTACGCTCCGGAGTACTACGAGCAGCACCACGGCAACAGCAACACCAACCCCGACTTCCAGCTCGGCGGTCGCGAGCGGTAATCCAGTCGGGCGGTCCCGGCCGGCGCAGCGGCCGGGATCGCCTTTTGCCGGCGAAGTCGTGCCAGCGCCGTATCTAGGTGCGCCCCCGCGCAATCAGCTCGACGATGAGCGCCGGGGTGACCGGGCTTCGGGTGATGCGCACGCCGAGCGGCTGCAGGGCATCTTCGATCGCCGAAACCACGGCGGCGGCCGCCGGTATGGTGCCGACTTCGCCGGCGCCCTTGGCACCCAGCGGATTGAGCGGCGACGGCGTCTGCATGAAGCGCGTCTCGAACATCGGGAACGCCGGCGCGGTCGGCATCAGATAGTCGGCGAAATTGGTCGTCGTCGGCTGCCCGGCGGCGTCGTAGCCCATCCATTCGAGGAGGGCATTGCCGATGCCGTGGGCGATGCCGCCATGGACCTGGCCGTCGACGATCATCGGATTGACCAGCGTGCCTGAAGTCCTGCAGCGCGACGTAGCGCAGCACACGCACCTCGCCGGTCTCGCCGTCGACCTCGACCTCGGCGGCGTGGCAGGCGTTGGCGTAGGCGAGCGCGTCGGTGCGGAAGTTCGCAGCCTCCTGCAACCCGGGCCCCATGCCGGGCGGGAACGGATAGCCCGGCGCACCCTGAAGAATGCGCGCGAGCTCGCCCAGCGGCACGCTCATCTGCGGCGCACCGGCGACGCGATATGATCCGTCGGCGAACTCGAGATCCTCCTCGGCGACTTCGAGCACGTGGCTCGCGAGCTTCTTCGCCTTCTGCGCGACCGCGCGCGACGCCAGCAGCACCGAGGAGCCGGCCGTGACCGTCTGGCGGCTGGCGAAACCGCCGAGCCCGACCGGCACCACGGAGGTGTCGCCGGAGATCACCTGGACATCCGCGGGCGAAACGCCGAGCTCGCTCGCACAGATTTGCGCGAGCGCGGTCTTGACCCCCTGCCCCATGGCGGCGGCGCCGGTGTAGACCGAGATTTGCCCGCTCGGCGAGACGCGCACGACGCCGGACTCGAACGGGCCGCGCCCAGTCCCCTTCATGGCATGGGCGAGCCCGATGCCGATCAGGCGGCCGTCAGCGCGGGCCTTCGCTTGCCGGGCCGGAAAGCCCGCCCAGTCGATCGCGGAAAGCACCGCCTCCTGGGCGGCGGGATAGTTGCCGCTGTCATAAACGATGGTTTCGCCGGCACGCGTCTTGAGCGGCTTGCGATAGGGCATCTTCTCGGCCGGGATGAGATTGCGCGCGCGCAACGCCGCGCGCTCCATGCCGAGCTCGCGCGCCAGCCGGTCGAGCAGGCGCTCCATGATGAACGAAGCCTGCGGATAGCCGGCGCCGCGCACCGAGGAGACCGGCGTCTTGTTGGTGACGGTGACCGCGACGTCCATAGCAAAGGCCGGCACCATGTAAGGGCCGGTCAGCGTCGACGCCGAGTTGTACGGTAGGTTCACGTCTTGGAGCGCATAGGCGCCGAGATCGTGCAGCAGCCGCCCGCGCAAGCCGAGGATGCGGCCGTCGTCCGCGGCCGCGATCTCCATCTCCCAGTGCTGGTCGCGCTCCTGGACCGCGGCGAGGAAGTGCTCGCGACGGTCCTCGATCCAGGTGACCGAGCGTTTCAAGAGCTTCGCGGCGGCCGTGACCGCTACATCCTCCGCATAGACGCAGAGCTTCGGGCCGAAGCCGCCGCCGACGTCCGGCGTCGCGACACGCAGGCAGTTCTCGTCGATGCCGAGGAGACGCACGAGCGTGTTGAACAGGTCATGCGCCTTCTGCGTCGAGGCCCATACCGTGAGCGAGCCGTCGCTCCTGCGGTATTCGGCGAGAATGCCGCGGCCTTCGATCGAATGCGCTGCGCCGCGATGGATGAAGAATTTCTCGCGCAGCGAATGGGGTGCGCCACGGAACGCAGCGTCGACCTCGCCATATGCGATCCGGTAAGACGAGATGACGTTCGACGGAAACTCGCGCCGCACCTTCGGTGCATCGGCACGCGCGGCCTCCCGACAATCCGCGGCCGCGGGCAGAACATCGTAGGTCGACCTCGACACGCGCTGCGGCGTCCTCGGCGAGGTAGCGGTCCTTGGCGAGCACGATCGCGACCGGCTCGCCCACATATGACACCTCGCCGTCGGCGAGCGCGAAAGCCCAACAACGGTCGAGCGGCGTGCCAGAATTCGAGGTCCGTATCATCCGCCGCTTGGCCATCGCGGGCGCGATGTCGTCGAGGGTGAGCACGGCGGACACCCCCGGCAGCGCCAGCGCCGCCGCTGCGTCGACCGCTTCGATCAGCGCATGGGGATGCGGGCTGCGCACGAATGCAGCATGGAGCACGTCGGGCGTTGCAATATCCCCGACATAGCGGCCGCTTCCAGTGAGGAGCGCATGGTCCTCGAAACGGGGCAGGCGTGCGCCGATGGCGGCATGTGGTCAGGCCCAGCGTCCCCCTCCCCTTGAAAAGGGGAGGCTTGGGAGGGATCGCCACCGCATCGGTGATCTGTGGGACGCCGCAGCGCACACCTCTCCCCGCGTGCGGGGAGAGGTCGGATCGCGCCAGCGATCCGGGTGAGGGGGCGGTTTCGCGAGTCTGAGCGTCAGTTGGAAATCTCGAAGGCTCAGATTCGTGAAACCGCCCCCTCACCCCGACCCTCTCCCCGCACGCGGGGAGAGGGGGCAGGGGCGCCGTGCCCTGAAAACCGATACGGTCACTTTGCCGGTTCAATTGGCGATCGCCTTGGCGGCCTTGGCGACGATGTCCTTCGGCGTCGCGTAAATCTCGGCGAGCAGCTTCTCGATTGTCGCGGCGCTCACCGGCCTGATCTCGGCCTGCATGCGCTGGGCGTCGGCCAGGAGCTCGGGGTCCTTCACGGCGGCGTCGAACGCCGCGATCAGGGCCTGCTTGCGGTCGGCCGGAATGCCCGGCGGCCCGGCGATCGGACGCGCCATCGCCTGCCCCGCGAGAATGAGCTTCGCCATCTTGGCCTGCTCGTCGCTCTTGACGAGGTCGATCACGGCGGGGACATCGGGGAGGTCCGGCTCGCGCTGCAATCCGAATTGCACGGGTATGTTGACCTTGCGCCCGTTCACCCAGTCCATGTGCCGCGCTTTGACGGTGGTCCACGACAATCCGCAGACGCCCGAGACCTCGCCGCGCTCCATGGCGAGCGTCGCCTCGTTGGTGCCGGGATAGCCGCTGATGAGTTTGAGCTTGGCGCCGAACATGTTGCGCAGCAGAAGCGCGAAGGCGTCGGGGTCGGCGCCACCGCCCTCTCCGCCGACGGTGAAGGGCTTGGCGAGCATGTCGTCGAACGTCTTGATCGGCGAGGCGTGCCACATCATGCAGATGCTGGTGTCGGTCGACAAACTCCCGAGCCACGTGAACTTCGTCGCATCGAACGGCGAATGGTCGATCAGCGGCGCCACCGCCATGCTGCGCGAGAACGCGCCGATCACGGTGCCGTCGCGCGGCGCCGCGTTGTAGAGGTAGAGCGTGAGGCGCTGGCTGCCGGCGCCTTCGCGGTTCTGGGCGACGACGTTCGGGTGTCCCGGGATGTACTTGCCGAGATGCCGCGCCAGCAGCCGCGCATAAAGATCGTAGCCGCCGCCGACGCTGAAGCCGATGGCGACGATCACGGTCTTGCCGCGGTAGAACTCCTCGACGCTCTCCGCGCGCGGCGGGACGTGCGACGATCGCCAACGCAGCGACGGCGAACAGCGCCTGGGCCCGTAGGGTGGGCAAAGCGAAGCGTGCCCACCGCCACACGCTCCGCGTGGGCACGCTACGCTTTGCCCACCCTACGGATCGCGTCGTTCGCATGCCGCACCTAATGCCGCGGAAACAATGCCGGAAACTTGGCGCGCAGCTTCGTCCGCAGATCGGCGCTCACGTCGACCACCTTCGGGAAGGTCTTGTTGAGCTTCTTCTCGTAGGGAATGCAGGCATCGACGAGAATGCGGTTGTTGAAGTTGCCCGGCAAATAGAGCGGATCGCGCTTCGACGCCCACGCTTTCTGGATGAGGTCGATGTCGCTCGCCGGATCGAAGCGCGTGCACATGGCCCACAGCACCTGGTCGAGATCGCCGGCGTCGATGTCCTCGTCGACGACCACCGTCCATTTTCCGGCATAGGCGCCGCCCTGGCAATTCGACGCGATGTGCAGCGCGTTGCGTGCGTGTCCCGGATAGCGCTGCCTGATCTGAATCGCGGTGAAGCGGGTTGCCGGCCCAGCCTCATGGTTCCATACGCCGAGCACGTCTGGAATGCCGCTTGCCTCGAGCGCGCGCCAGATCTGCGACGCGCCGGCGACGCCCTTGAGCAGCCCCGTCTCGTCGACCGGCTTGTGCTGGGGGGCGCAGGTGAGAATCGGATCGTTGCGATAGAGAATGGTCTTCACCTCGACATAGGGCCGCGGCACCGTGTCGTCGGAGTAGTAACCCATCCACTCGCCGAACGGCCCTTCGGGCCTGACCCGCCCCGGCACCGTCTCGCCCTCGATCGCGATCTCGCAGTCGGCCGGAATCGGAAAACCGGTGTAGGGCCCGCGCACCACGTCGATCGGTTCGCCGCGCAGCCCGCCGGCGATGTCCATTTCGCCGATCTCGGGAAGCGGGCTCGACGAGAGCATGAACAGCAGCGGATCCTGCCCGCACAGGATCACGACCTTCATCGGCTCGCCGCGCTCGAAATACTTGTCGCGGTGGATGCGGCCGTGCTTGCCCTCGGTGATCTGGCAGCCGATCGTCTTGCCGTCGTAGACCTGGCTGCGGTAGGCGCCGAGATTGAACCAGCCGGCATCCGGGTCCTTGGTGACGACGCAGTCGGCGGTGCCGATGAAGCGCGCGGTGTCGAGCTCGTGGTGACGCGGCACCGGAAACTTGAGCACGTCGACGGCGTCGCCTTCGATCACGTTCTCGAGGATCGGGCCGTCCTTCACCTCGCGCGGCGGCAGCGGCTTGAGATCCTGCATGCGCTGGTGATACCGCTGCACGATGTCGACCTTGCGGTCGTGCTCGAGCGGCAGGCCGAGCGTCAGCGCGATGCGGCGGATCGAGGAGAGCTGGCCGTAGAGCGTGCGAAAGCCGGTCGGATAGCCCGGCACCTTGTCGAACAGGATCGCCGGCGCCTGGCCGCGGCTCGTTTCGGTGAGCATGTGGGTGATGGCGCCCATCTCGACGTCCCAGTGGGCGCCGTCGACGCGTTCGAGCTCGCCCATTCGCTCGACCTGTTCGAGCCAGCCGCGCAGGCCGCGATATTGCATTCGAAACTGCGAATTCGCTGCGGCGACGTTCATGGCGGTTCTCCGGAGTGCCGGCGACGGCAGGGCGCCCGAAGGGATGGGTTGCGGGCGAGTCCGGCCGTCCTCGCTCGCGCCGCAAGCCTCTCGTGGCAGCGCCCATTGTATTGTTCTGTATACAATTGTAAACAGGCATCGGCGGTCGTCATGCTTCGCGATTCCGCGCCGGGCAAATCGGCGGCGCAGCGGGCGGGGCGGCGCCGTGGCGGCAGGATTACCGATGACGCAGCCCGATGCGACGCTCAATCTGGCGGCTTTCGACGAATCGATGCTGCGCACCGGTTCGCGCGCCGACTTCGTTTTCGAGACGCTGCGCGACGCCATCTGGGACGGCCGCATCGCGCGCGGCGTTCGCATCCGCGAGGAGGAGATCGCGCGCAATCTCGCGGTGAGCCGCACGCCGGTGCGCGAAGCGCTGCAACGGCTGCAGCAGCGCGGCCTCCTGATGTTCGGGGCCGGGCGCGGCCTCGTCGTCGCCGAGCTCACCCACCACCAGGTGCTCGAGCTCTATGGCATGCGGGAAATCCTCGAAGGCTCGGCCGCGCAGTTCGCCGCCCAGCATGCGACCGAGGCCGAGGTCGCGATCATCAACCGGCTGCAGCGCGACCTGCGGCAGGTCAGGACCGATCCGCTCGCGATCGTGCGGCTCAACCGTCAGTTCCACCAGGCGATCTACCACGCCGCGCACAACCAGTACCTGGTCCAGGCGCTGGAATCGCTCAACGACTCGCTCGCGCTTTTGAACCACACGACCTTTCGCATGCCCAAGCGCCGGGAATCCGACGAGGAGCACCGCAAGATCGTGCTCGCGATCGAGAGGCGCGATCCCGACGAGGCGGAGCGGGCCGCCCGCGCCCATATCCGCAACGCGCAGCTCACGCGGTTCAGCCGCGGCTTCGTCGATGCGCCGCGCGCGCTGGAGCGGGTGTGACCCACTGCACTTCCTAAGAGCGTGATCGTTCAACGACCTCATCCTGAGGAGCGTCCGAAGGACGCGTCTCGAAGGATGGCCCCACCCTCCGCGGCCTCTGGCCATCCTTCGAGACGCCATGCTTTGCATGGCTCCTCAGGATGAGGTCGTGGGAGGGAGGCGCGCCGCCGCGCCTCACTTCAATCGCTTCGCGGCCTCATCGACAAGGCTGAGATCGGTGTACTTCGAGACGTCGAAGCTCGCCTTGATGAAGCCCATGTCGCGGGTGAGGTCGACGTTGCGCTGGAGCGCCGCGAGGTCGGGCTTCATGTCGGGATCGCGGTAATTGTCCTCGTGGGTGAACACCCAGGAGAACCGCTCCGGCGGCTGCTTGACGATACGGCCGGAGATTTCCATCGCCGCTTTGTGGTTCGCGGGGTCGAGGTACCAGTGCACGATGCGCAGCGTGTCCTCCATGAAGTCGACCATGGCGGCGCGGTTCTTGTCGATGAAGCCCTTGCGCGCGGTCCACATGGAGAATTGCGAGACGCCGACGGCGTCCCCGGTGGTGAACAGCACCCGCGAAATCTTCTTGAGCTCGGGATCGAGGGCGAACGGCAGCACCGCCGGCACCAGGTCGACCTTCTTTTCACCGAGCATTGCGCGCATCGCCGGGAACGGACCTTCGATCACCGTGTAGTCGCGCTTGTCCTCGAGGCCGTGCTTGCGCAGCATCGCGCGCATCGCGATGTCGACGGCACTCCCCGCCGCGTTCGACGCGATCACCTTGCCCTTGAGGTCCTCGACCTTCTTGATCGGCCCGTCGGCGAGCACCACGAACTGATTGCTGAAATAGCCGGGATTGCCGTCCTGGAATTCGTCGGCGATGACCCGCAGGTCGCTCATGCCGGCATTCTGGACAGCGATCGGAAAGGTCGGATAGGTCAGGTCCGCGACGTCGATCTCGCCGGCAGCGAGCGCGGTGATCAGGGGCGGCGTGCCGGCGAAGCGGGTGATCTCGAGCTGGTAGCTCTTGCCGAGATTCCTGGCGAGATCCTTCTTCTCCACGAGCATCGGCGCCCAGTTCGCGATCGGAACGATATAGGACAGCCTGATCTTCACGGGATCGGCGGCGCCGGCGCGGTCGTGCCCGATGAAGAGCACACCCAGCATGACGAGCACGGCCAAAGGAAGCCCAGTGTGGCGCATGACGTTTCTCCCGGATCGTCAGTCTTGGAAAGCGACGGCTCTTTGTCCCGCGAAAGCCGATACTTGGCAAGCGGACGGATCGTCCTATGCTTCACCGCACGACGGAGAGATTCATCGGGAGCATCGATGGGCAAGGGGCGGCTGGAAGCGTTCACCGATGGCGTGCTCGCCATCGCCATTACGATCATGGTGCTGGAGCTCAAGGTCCCGCACGAGACCGATCTCGCAGGCGTTCAGGCGAGCCTCCCGCTGCTGTGTGCCTATCTCCTGAGCTTCGTCAATGTCGGCATCTTCTGGGTGAACCACCATCACATGATGCACGCCACTGACCGCATCGACGGCAGGGTGCTGTGGGCGAACCTCGCGCTGCTGTTCTGGCTCTCGCTCGTGCCGTTCGTCATCCGCTGGATGGACGAAGCGGGCTTCACCGCATGGCCGACCGCGGCCTATGGCTTCGTGCTGATGATGGCCGCGATCAGCTACACGGCGCTGCAATGGACGATCGTGGCGTGCAACGGCCGCAGCTCGCGCCTCGCCGAGGCGCTCGGCAACGACATCAAGGGAAAGGCGTCGCTCGCGATGTATGCGCTCTCGATCCCGCTCGCTTTCGTCCACCCGTGGATCGCGATCGGCCTCTACATCGCGGTCGCGCTCATGTGGCTCGTGCCCGACCGCCGCATCGAGAGGCATTTGAAGCATTGAAGCCGCGGAGCGGAGTGATTTTGCCGGAGCCCCTTTCCCTCCCCGCCTTCGGGAGGGCAGGGTGGGGTTCTTTCTTCCTCGCTCGCTCGCGCTCGCGGACCCTACCCGACCTCGCTATCGCTCGGCCACCCCCCCGAAGACGGGGAGGGAAAACGGTTCACCCCTCGACGTCGGTCTCCGGCCGGTCGTTGCCGCGCGAGGGCTCGTCGTGCCAGCGGCCGTTCTTGTCCTCCCAGGAAATGGTCGTCGCCTCGCCAGGGACCTGCTGCTCCCGCGCCGCGCGCAGGGCGGCTAGGCGGGCTTCCTCGTGAGTGGGAAACGGCTCGGAGAACACACCGTCTACCCGATACGCCCAGCCGCCGTCGTGCTCGACGATGTGATAGGTGACCTTGCTCATGCGTCGCTCCTCATGCCCAGTCATGACGGGGCTCCCGGTCATGCCGAGGGCGCCCCATCATGGACCGGTTGCAGCGAGGTGGCGAGCCCTGCCCCGGGCTCGCGGGCCATGCGCGCAAACGGCCAGGCAACGTCGTTGCGGCGGCCGGTCGCGACCAAAAAATCATGCAGCGTTGCCACCACCTGCGCGCCCTCGCCCACGGCAGCCGCCACCCGCTTGATCGATGCCGCGCGCACGTCGCCGATCGCGAAGACGCCGCGCCGGCTCGTCTCCAGCAGCCGGCGATCGGCGCCCGCTTCGGCGCCGGTCAACACGAACCCCTTGGCATCGAGCGCGACGCCGGAGTCCTTGAGCCACTCGGTGTTGGGCGCGGCCCCGATGAACAGGAACAGATGCCGGATGTCGCGCCGCACCTCTTCGTCCGATCCGCGGCGGCGCCACCGCACTGCCTCGAGCTGGCCCTCGCTCCCCTCGAGTCCGCTGATCGCGGCCCGCGTCACGAGCTCGACATTGGGAAGGCCGGCGATGCGCTCGACGAGATAGCTCGACATCGACGAGGCGAGATCGTCGCCGCGCACCAGAAGCCATACCTTCTCGACCTTGCCGGCGAGGTACACCGCCGCCTGACCAGCTGAATTGCCGCCGCCGACCAGCGCGACCTCCTGACCCGCACACAGCTTGCCCTCGAGCGGCGAAGCCCAGTAATGCACGCTCGCCGCTTCGAACAGGTCGAGGTTCTCGACCGTGGGCCGCCGGTACTGCGCGCCGCAGGCGAGAATGACCGAGCGCGTGCACACGCGCTGCCCATCGGACAGTCGCAGCACGATGCGGCCGCCATTTTCCGGCTCGAGACACGTCACTTCCGCGGGAATAGACGTTTCGACCCCGAATTTCTGCGCCTGGGTGTAGGCGCGCGCCATCAGCGCCATACCGCTGATCCCGGTCGGGAAGCCGAGATAGTTCTCGATCCGCGACGACGCGCCGGCCTGGCCGCCGAATGCGCGGCAATCGAGCACGATCGCCGCGAGGCCTTCGGAGGCCGCATAGACCGCCGCGGCGAGACCGGCCGGCCCGGCGCCGACGATCGCGACGTCGTAGAGGTGATCGGGATCGATCGGCCCGACCATGCCGATGCAGCGGGCAAGCTCGAGCTCGCTCGGATTGCGCAACAATTGCCCGCCGGGGCAGAGCACGATCGGCAACTGGCCGGGATCGACGTGGAAGCGCTCGATCAGCGCTCTGGCCTCCGCGTCCTCTTCCGGATTGACCCATTGGTACGGGTGCCCGTTGCGGGTGAGGAAGCCCTTGAGCCGCAGCGCGTCGCCGTCGCCGACGTGCCCGACGATGATGGGGCCGCCGGTGCCTTTTTCGAGAATGCCGACCCGGCGCAGGATCAGCGCCCGCATGATCCGCTCGCCGAGCTCGGCTTCGGCGATCAGGAGGGCGCGCAGCCGCTCGGGTGGAATATGGAGCGCGCAGACCGGCTCGCGGGCATAACCGTCGACCAGCGGCGGACGGCCCGCAAGCTGCGCCAGCTCCCCGATCATCGAGCCCGGTCCGGGGCTCTGAAATGCCCTGCGGCCGTCCTTTTCGTCGTCGCGGATGAGATCGATCGAGCCGGACAGGATCACGAACAATCCGTGACCTCTCTGGCCGATCTTGAACAGCGCTTGCCCGGTATCATAGCTGCGATATTCGCCGAACCGGCGCATCCGATCGAGCTCGGCCGCCGTCAGCGCGAGAAAAACCTGGTCCCGTCGCGTTTCGATGATCGACGTCTGCGTCTCAATTTTGCTCATGGCCAGCAATTAAACAGCAAGGTGCAGCGCCGCAAGATGTCGCAGCGCACAACAGCCGGCAGTCGACATTTGATCACGATTGCGGCGTGCTTACTTCGAGAGCATATCCGCACGACGTCATGAGGATAAGGCCATGACTGTGAGAGCCGAGCGACTGAGTGCGGAACTCGATGGCGATTTCGCGGTGTTCCTCATCGGGGCGCGCATCAACAAGATCTGGAAGGTCCACAAGTGGTTTCCGGTCTTCACCGCAATGCCGCGCATGTTGGCGGAACTCGGCCGTGCGCCCGAGTTGGGACTGCTCCACGCCCGCATCCATTTCGGGTTCCCGAATGTCATGGTCGTGCAATATTGGCGCAGTTTTGAGCACCTACACCGTTACGCGACCGACCGCAGCCTCGCCCACCTTCCGGCCTGGCGGGCGTTCAACCGCGCCGTCGCCAGTAACGGCGACGTCGGCATCTGGCATGAGACCTATCTCGTCCGCGCCGGTGCCTATGAGAGCGTCTACAACAACATGCCGCCGTTCGGCCTCGGCCTCGCCGGCCGCCTGGTGCCGGCGCAAGGGCGGCGGATGTCGGCAAAGGGGCGGCTGGGCCTGCCCGACACAGACAAAGAGCGACCGGAGTGAGGCGGCGCGAACATCGCATCGCTTCAAGGACGGGTTCGGCCGCCCCCAAGCGGTGGCCTAGAAGCGGAGCGATTTACGACGCCTGCGACCCGGCCCGGCGCCTTCGCCGCGGGGGTGCCGCGATCTTTCTTCGCCGGCTTGGCCGCCTGGACCTGTTGTCTCACGTATTCCTCAAAGTCGCCGCGCAGCAGGTTCATCGGGGCCCAGATCGGGTAGCTGATCTCGTGGATGCCGAGGAACTTGGCGCGATGGTGCACGTCGCACAGCACCCAGAGATTGTCCTCGCTGTGGTCGACCCAATTGCGCACGTCCTCGTCGTTGAAGGCATCCTTCTGGTAATCCGGTTTCAGCGGGTGCTGCGCCTTGAGGTGCGGCAACAGGATGCGGTTGAACTTGCCGGCGTCGATCGCGTTTGCCAGCGCCCATTCGATGACGTGATGGTGGGTTTCCATCTGCTTGGCGCCGTAGCGGTTCTCCGCCTTGTCGCCGAGCGTGGAGCGTCTCACGCCGCAGACGAGACAAGGCAGGTCGAGCTCCTTGGTGAGCCGGTCGTGCACCTTCTTGTAGGCCGGCGTCTCCATCCGCTTGTCGTGGGCGGGATAGAATGCGCGCTCGTTCAAAATCCGCGGATTCTCGTGGACCTTCTGGGCGTATTGATAAACCGCCTGCTGGTCCTGGAGCCGCTGGAGCATCCCCGTATCTTCGAACTCGCACGACGACGTGGCATCCACGGTGTTGCTGTCCATGAAACGTCTCCCAATATCTCGACAGAAAATTTCAAAATCTTGCGTAGAGGCTAATACCGGTGGTGACGTTTGCCTGTGAGCGAAGTCACATTGTGCCAAAACGCGTCGTGCTGCCGCAGGGGATTGCGGGCTCAGGCGCCCTCGGCTTGCCCTTCCGCATGCCATGCGAGCAGCGCGCCGCCGCAGCGCCGCCATCAGCTTGACGAGCACGTAGCCGATCGCCGCGATCTCGACGATGCCGGCGAACACGCCGCGGGAGTCGGCGAAGCGGGAGGCCTGCATCATCGCGGCGCCGAGGCCGTAGCCGCCCATCGCCATCTCGACGACGATGGCGACGATCAGCGCGATCGGCAGTGCGACCTGCAGGCCGGTGAGAATTTGCGGCGCTGCTGCCGGCAGCATCACCTGCCACATGATCTCATAGGCGCGGGCGCCCATGTTGCGGGCGGACCACACGAGCTCCTTCTCGACACCGGCGATGCCGGCGATGACCGCGGTGACCACCGGAAAGACGGCGTCGACGGCGATCATGGTGATCTTGGAGACGTCGTAGAGGCCGAGCCACAGGATCACCACCGGCAGGAACGCGATCTTGGGCATCGGGAAACCGACCGAGATCACGGGATCGAAGAACCACCGCGCCACCGTGCTCCGCGACATCGCTGCGCCCAGCGCGACGCCGGCGAGGGCCGCGATCATAAATCCGGCGAGCGCGCGATAGAGCGTGACGCCGATGTTGCGGAAAAGATCGCCGCCGACCGCGTCGTCGTAGATGCGCACCAGCACCTCATCGAGCGGCGGCAGCATGAACGGCGTCACCGCGCCGCTGCGCGCGAAGATCTCCCACGCGGCAGCGAGCGCGAGGATCGGCGCCGCCTGCGCGAGCGCACGCATGACCGCCGGGCGCATGATAGCCGTCCGCGTCATTGCCGCCACCGCAGCACGCGATGGACCAGCGCCATATAGAGGCGGTCGGCGAGGAAGCCGAGCGCGGCGACGGTCAGCACCACCGCGAACATCGCCTCGTAGGAGCCGTCGGCCCCGAGCGAGCCGATCAGAAAGCCGAGCCCCTGCCGTGCCGCGATCAGCTCGGAGCTCACGAGAAGAATGAAGGACAGCGCCAGCGCGGTGCGTACGCCGTTCGCAAGCTCCGGCAGCGCGCTCGGCAGCACCACGTCGAGAAGCGTGCGCAGGCGGCTCGCCCCCATGCTGCGCGCCGACCACAGGAGCACGCGGTCGGCGCCGCGCGCGCCGTTGTAGCCGCCGAGCGTCACGGGGAGCATGCAGCCGAGAAAGATCAGCAGGATTTTCGAGCCGTCGCCGAACCCGAGCCACAGTGCGGTGACCGGGATCAGCGCCGACTTCGGCATCGGATAGAACAGCTCGACCAGCGGCCCCGCCATGAGGTCGAGCGCGCGCCACGTCGCCATGGCGATGCCGAGCACCGCACCGACGATGACGGCGAGCCCAAGCCCGGCACCGCCGCGGTAGAGCGAGTCCGCGGCATTGGTGAAGAGCTCGCCGGAGCGGGCGAGATCGAGCCAGGCCGCCGCGACGTCGGTCAGCGGCGGCAGCGCCAGCGTCGAGACGAGATGAAGCCGCGCCGCGGCTTCCCAGGCGACGGCGAGGATCAGGAGCGGCGCGTAGCGCAGGAAGGGCGCGCGGACGCGCCCGAGCCTGTCGGCTGCTCCCGCAAGCGTGGACCAACTCGCGACGCTGCCGGTGTCGGTCATGGCGTCCGCTTCTGCTGTGCCTTGACCGCCTCCTCGCGCACCAGGCCCCACACCTCGTCGACCTTGTCGACGAAGGCTTTGGTGCGGTGGAGGTCCGGATCGTCCTTGTTGAAGGAGGTGTCGACGAGGGTCTTGATGCGGCCGGGTCGCGCCGACATCACGGCGACGCGGCCGGCGAGATAGACCGCCTCATGCACGTCATGGGTGACGAAGATGACGGTCTTGCGGGTCTTCTCCCAGATGCTCAACAGCTCGGTCTGCATCAGGCTGCGCGTCTGCGCATCGAGCGCGCCGAACGGCTCGTCCATCAGCAGCATGCGCGGATCGAAGGCGAGCGTGCGCGCGATCGCGGCGCGCTGCTTCATGCCGCCGGAGAGCTGCGAGGGGTAGCTGTCCTCGAAGCCCGAGAGGCCGACGAGATCGATGAAGGACTGCGCCCGCGCCTCGCGTTCGGCGCGCGGCAGGCCCTTGCGCTCCAGGCCATAGAGCACGTTCTTGCGCACCGTCTTCCACGGAAACAGCGCGAAGTGCTGGAACACGATGCCGCGATCGGGCCCCGGCCCGGCGACCGGCTTGCCGTTGACGACGATCTTTCCCGCTTCGACCGGCAGGAAGCCACCGATGAGATAAAGCAATGTCGACTTGCCGCAGCCGGACGGCCCGAGCAGCGCCAGGAACTCCGAATTGCGTACCTCGAGCGACACGTCCTCGAGCGCCAGCACTGCCCGCCCCACCGCCGGCCGATAGTGGTGGCTCACCCCCTCGACGACGATCTCGGCGGCACTCCTCCCACCTTCTGTTCCCTCCCCGTTTTCGGGGAGGGTGGGGTGGGGTTCTTGCTTGCTCGCTGCGCTCGCGGACCCCACCCTGCCCTCCCCGAAGACGGGGAGGGATGAGGGCGTCCGCGTGTACGAAGCTCGCCCATTTACGTCACCGGGGTGAGCAGCGGACGGCCCGCGAAATGCGCGCTGAGATTGTCGATCATCAGCTGCCCGATCGCGGTGCGCGTCTCGATCGTCGCGCTGCCCTGGTGCGGCTGGAGGATCGACATTGGGCAGGGTGAGAAAATCCGGCCGGATGCGCGGCGAATTCTCGTAGACATCGAGCGCGGCGAAACCGACGCGGCCGTCGCGCAGGCGCGCGATCAATGCCTCCTCATCGACGACGCTGCCGCGCGAAATGTTGATGAGCGTGCCTTTCGGCCCCAGTGCATCGAGAACCTCGGCCGAGATCAGGCCGCGGGTTGACGGGCCACCGCGGCACGCCACCATGAGATAATCGCTGCGTCGCGCCAGCGCGACGAGATCGGGGACATATTCGTAAGGCACGTCGGGCTTTCGGGCGCGGTCCATGCCAGATCACGTTCATCCGGAACGCCTTGGCGCGATCGGCGATGGCTCGGCCGATGCCGCCGAGGCCCACCACGCCGAGCGTCTTAGCCCCGACGCTGCGGCCGAGCGGCAGCGGTCCCTTAAGCCACGCGCCCGAGCGCACGAAGGCATCGGCGAACACGATCTGGCGCGCCGAGGCGAGCATCATGCCGATGGCGAGGTCGGCGCATTCGTCGGCGAGGATGCCCGGCGTATTGGTCACGGGGATGTTGCGCTCGCGGGCGGCGGCGAGATCGATCGCGTCGACGCCGACCCCGAAGCAGGAGATGATCTCGAGCTTGGGGAGCTGTTCGATCAGCGCGCGCGTGGCCCCGCGGTTGGCCTCGGTGGCGATGCCGCGGATGCGGCCCTTGAGCTCGGCGCTCAGCGTGCCTTCGGGAAGCGGATGGACGGTGTAATGATGATCCTCGAAGCGATCGGCGAGGGTCTGCACGGTCGCGGGCGGAAAGGCACCGAGGGAGAGAACGACGGGCTTCATGGCTTTACGCTGGTTTTCCGGGAGCAACGCTTGCATTTCATCTCACTCGCCTTCCCCAAGACCTCATCCTGAGGAGCTTGCGAAGCAAGCGTCTCGAAGGATAGCCACAGGCTGCAGCGCATGGGGCGATCCTTCGAGACGCGGCCTTCGGCCGCTCCTCAGGATGAGGTCAGAGGAGGAGCAGGCGCCCTGACGAGCACATCATAGCTCGAAAATCTTCTTCTCGGTCTGGTGCAGACAGGCGCTCGGGCCCGTCGCTTCCACGAGATAATTGTCGCAGATCACTGCGAACAGCGCGTCGGTCTCGTAGCCGGGATGCACGGCGAGGTTCATGCCGGCCTCGAGCGCCATCGTCTCGTCGCCGCGCACCAGCGGCCGCTCGACGAGATCGTAGCCCTGGCCGTGACAATAGAGCCGCAGCTCGGCCGGAAAGCCGTGCGCGCGCATGTAATCGTCGTGCGCGGCGGCAATGTCGCGGCACAAGATGCCGGGCTTGATGAGAGAGAGCGTGTGGTCCTGCGCCGCCTTCATCGCGGCGAACCCGTCGGAGAGCTCGGAGGACGCCTTGCCGAACACCATGGTGCGGGCGAGCTCGGTATAGAAGCCGCCGGGGCCGTTGTTCTCGATGAGGATGGTGAAGTGCTCACCGGCCTTGAGGGTGCGGCCCTGCTGGTAGCGGTCGGCAAAGCCCGAGCGCTGGCCGAGCGGCGCCGAGGTGCCGAGAAACAGGCCCTGCTCGCTGCCGAGCAAACGGCCCTCGTATTGGGCGAGCGCGGTGATGTCGGTGTCGCGCATGCCCGGCTTCACCCGCGCGAGCAGGCGGGAAAAGATCTCGTCCTGCATCGCCGCCGCTTTGCGGATCGCAACGATCTCCTCCGCGCTCTTGATCGCCTTGAGGCGATCGAGCGCCTCGGTCATGTCGACGAGGGTCCCAAGGTCGCGCTCGATGCGGCTGACGAATTTGTGCGGCAATGCGCCGCCCCCGGCCATCGCAACCGCGCGGCAGCCGCGGCGCTTGAGCTCGCCCGCAACCAGCTCTGCCTGGTACTCGTCGGTGTAGGCGACGGTGGTGAAGGCTGGCGTGGTGAGGATTTCGCCGACGCCGCGATGGACCTCATCGTTGCCGCCGAGCTTGCGGCGCCCGCCGCGCGGGCCCATGTCGACGACGGTCATGAAATCGTCGGCATGGAAGATCACCGACTTCGGATAGCCGTTGGTGGCGGGATGGTCGGTGAGCCATTTGGCGTAGCCGCCGAGCCAGTCGTTGTTGCTCTGCACGATGAGCGCTTCGACCTTTTGCTCCGCCATCGCCGCACGCACCGCGGCCCAGCGGCGGTCGAGCTCCGCATTCGAGATCGGATTGAGCAGCCGCTCGTTCATGCTGCGCCTCCGCTGGTCTGCGCATGGCGGGCTGCAACGCCCTCCCCCTTCTTCAGGGGGAGGGTCGGGGTGGGGGTCCGCGGACGCGTCACAAGCGCAAACATTGCGGCCCGCGATCCCCTCCCCGACCCTCCCCTTTTCAAGGGGAGGGAGCAGAAGCCCCGTCTCGAGAAACGGCGATGATCAAGACGAAATGCCAGTTCCATTTCGATGACGTCCGCTCCGAAAACACCGTCTACGCGCGGTGATAGAACCGATACCACTCGACGAACCGTTTGATTCCTTCCGCCACGGGCGTGTTCGGCGCGAATCCAACCGCCCTCTGCAGCGCATCGACGTCGGCGCAGGTCGCTCGCACGTCGCCCGGCTGCATCGGCAGCATGTCCTTGAGCGCGGGCTTGCCCAGCGCCTGCTCGAGCAAGCGAACGACCTCCATCAACTCGACCGGCGTGTGGTTGCCGATGTTGTAGACCCGCCAGGGCGCGTAGCTCGTGGCCGGATCGGGATCATCGCCCGACCATCCGGGATTGCCCTGCGGCACCACGTCGACGAGCTTCACCACCGAAGTAGCCACATCGTCGACGTAGGTGAAATCCCGTTTCATGTCGCCGCCGTTGAAAAGCTTGATCGGCCGGCCGGCGAGAATGGCGTCGGCGAAGAGCCACATTGCCATGTCCGGTCGTCCCCACGGGCCGTACACGGTGAAGAAGCGCAGCCCCGTCGTCGGCAGCGCGAACAGATGCGCGTAGGCATGCGCCATCAGCTCGTTCGCCTTCTTCGAGGCGCCGTAGAGGCTCAACGGATGGTCGACGTTCTGCGACACACGAAACGGCATCGCGGTGTTGGCGCCGTAGACCGAGGAGGACGACGCATAGAGCAGGTGCCCGGTGCCGGCATGCCGGCAGCCCTCGAGCACGTTGAGGAAGCCGGTAATGTTGGAATCGATGTAGTCGTGCGGCGCCTTGAGCGAGTGGCGCACTCCAGCCTGGGCCGCGAGATGCACGACGCGGGTGAATTTTCCCTCAGCGAACAGCGCCGCGACGCCGTCGCGATCCTTGAGGTCGAGCTTGCGGAAGCTGAAAGCCTCGGAGCGCGCGAGCTCGGCAAGCCGCGCCTCCTTGAGCGCGGGATCGTAATAGGCGTTGAGGTTGTCGACGCCGATGACGGCGCGCCCCTGGTCGACGAGGCGCCGGGCGACGTGAAAGCCGATGAATCCGGCGGCGCCGGTGACGAGGATCGGCTGGGCCGCCATCTAGTGTATCTCTCCACACGCTTTGCCGGTCCCGCAACCCGGACGTCTGCCGCCTGCGGAGCCGGCCGCGATAAGGCGTGCCGGGACAGGGCTAAGCGGTTCCCCCCGCGAACGTCAAGCCTGTCGCGGCCGCCGCGTCGATGCTATGCGGACATATGGGTGACCGGTTGCCGGCGCCGCGAACCGAGAGGGACATGGATCAGCTCAGGCGGCCATCACGCATGGATGTCCTCACGCGGCCGCCGCCGCGCGTTCTCTACGTCGTAACGGAGGACTGGTATTTCCTGTCGCACCGCCTGCCGATGGCCCGCGCCGCCCGCGCCGCCGGCTTCGAGATCCACGTCGCCACCAACGTCGGCGAGGACGGCGACGCCATCCGCGACGAAGGCTTCACGCTGCATCCCCTGCGCTTTGCTCGCGGCAAGCTGTCGCCGTTCCGCAGCCTGCGCACCGTCATGGCGTTGCGAAAAATCCGCCGCGCGGTGGCGCCGGCGCTGGTGCACCACGTCGCGGTGCAGGCGAGCGCGCTCGGCGCCCTTGCTGCTCGCGGGCAGGGCGGCGCCAACGTCTACGCCATCACGGGCCTCGGCCATGCGTTCATCGCCGCAGGCGGCAGAGCGCGATTGCTGCGCGGCGTCATTCCGCGGCTGCTGCGTCGCGGGATCAATCGCCCTCGCGCTGTCGGCCTGGTGCAAAATCCCGACGACCAGGACCTCCTCATGGAGATCGGGGTCAACCCCGCTCACATCATCATCATTCCGGGCTCGGGAATCAACTCCGATCACTTCCGCCCGATCCCGGAGCCGGACGGCCCGGTGACCTTCGCCTTCGTCGGCCGCATGCTGGACGACAAGGGCGTCCGCACTTTGCTCGCCGCCTTCAAGATCATGCGTGCCACCAATCGCGATTGCCGCCTGGTGCTCGCCGGCACTCCCGATCCAGCCAACCCCGCGAGCATTCCGCAGCTCGAGGTCGCGTCGTGGGGCCGCGAGCCCGGGGTCAACTGGCTCGGCGAGGTCGACGACATCGCCGCCCTGTGGCAACGCGCCCATGTCGCCGTGCTGCCGTCGCGCCGCGAAGGCCTGCCGAAGAGCCTTCTCGAGGCGGCCGCCTGCGGCCGGCCGCTGATCGCGACCGACGTCCCCGGCTGCCGCGAGATTACCATCCACGAGAAGACCGGCCTCCTGGTGCCGGTCGATGATCCCGCCGCGCTCGCCGCCGCGATGGAGCGGCTTGCCCGCTCCTCGCAGCAGCGCATCCGTTTCGGCGTCGCGGCGCGGCGGCTCGTCGACGAGCGCTTCAGCGCCGACCTCATCGGCAAGGCGACCGTCGATCTCTATCGGCGCCTCATCGAAACCTGAGACGGCACGGCGATGGGGCTTACGGACCTCGCGGTGATTCTGGTGGCCGGCTTCGCCGCCGCCGCGCTGATCGTGCTGATGCGGCCAGTGTTCGCACGCTATGCGCTGGCGCGGCCCAACGCACGCTCCTCCCACAAAGCGCCGACGCCACAAGGCGGCGGCGTCGCGGTCGTGCTCGGCGGCTTCATTGCGCTCGTCGCCGTGGCCCTGCTGGGGCAGGCGCAAGGCCTTGCGGCGCTGGCGCCGCTCGGTGCCGCGGTCGCACTGCTGATGGGCCTCGGCGTCGTCGACGATATCCGCTCGCTTCCTGCGCTGCCGCGCCTTGCGCTGCAGGCGGTCGCCGTCATCACGGTCGTCGCGAGCATGCCGGCGGAGTTGCGCGCCCTGCCGATCGTGCCGCTCCTCGTCGAGCGGAGCGTCGAGGCCTTCGCGCTCCTGTGGTTCGTCAATCTCGTGAACTTCATGGACGGCATCGACTGGATCACGGTTGCAGAGACCGTGCCGGTCGCGGCTGGCGTCTACATTCTTTCGCTGTTCGGCGCGGTGTCGCAGGTGCCGGCGCTGGTCGCGCTGGCCCTCCTCGGCGCCGTGCTCGGCTTTGCGCCGTTCAACCGGCCGGTGGCAAAGCTTTTCCTCGGCGACGGCGGCAGCCTCCCGATCGGTCTCGTGATGGGCTGGCTGCTGCTGCAGCTCGCCGGCAACGGTCATCTCACGGCTGCGCTGCTGCTGCCGCTCTACTACGTCGCCGACGCGACGATCACGCTGGCGCGGCGCTGGGCGCGGGGCGAACGCATCATGGAGGCCCACCGCAGCCACTTCTATCAGATCGCGACGGCGCGCGGCTTCTCGGTAATGGACGTGGTCAAGCGCGTGTTCGCGGCGAACCTCATGTTGGTGTGGCTCGCCGTGATCACGGTGCTACTCGATTCGGCGGTGTTCGACGTGATCGCGCTCGCCCTCGGCGCCGGCGAGGTCGCGCTGCTGCTGCGCATGCTGGCGCGGGGACCGCGATGAAGGTGCTGGTCACCGGCGCGTCCGGCTTTGTCGGCCGCGCGGTGGTGGCCGCGCTCGTCGCGCACGGCGACGAAGTCCACGCCGCGATCCGCAGACCCGCCGACGCGGTAGATGTTGGCAACAGCGGACCAGCGTTTCCGCACGGTGTCACTATCGTCCGCCACGGCGACCTCGATGCGGGCGTCGATTGGACCGGGTTGCTGGCGGGCATCGACGCCGTCGTCCATCTCGCCGGGATCGCCCATGCCGGACCCGGTGTCGCCGAGGAGCGCTACGACCGCGTCAATCATCGTGCCACCGCCGCGCTCGCCGTGGCGGCGCACGATGCCGGTGTCTCGCGCTTCGTGTTCGTCTCCTCGATCAGGGCCCAGACTGGTCCCACCGCGGAGCGTGTGGTGAGCGAACGCGACACGCCGCGCCCGACCGACGCCTATGGCCGCTCGAAGCTCGCCGCCGAACGCGCGGTGACGGCAAGCGGCGTGCCGTTCGCCATCCTGCGTCCGGTGCTCGTCTACGGCCCCGGCGTCAAAGGCAACCTCCGCGCCTTGATGCAGCTCGCCGCCCTGCCTATCCCGCTGCCATTCGGGGCGCTTAAAGGCCGCCGCTCGCTGGTGAGCCTCGCCAACCTCGCATCCGCCATCGGCTTCGTGCTGCGCGAACAGGCCTGTACCGGCGAGACCTATGTGGCCGCCGACCCCACACCGCTGACGATCGGCGAGATCGTGACGGCGCTGCGTCGCGGCCGCGGCAAACCGCCGAGGCTCGTCGCGGTGCCCGAGGTGCTGCTCCGCCTCGCGCTCACCGCGGCGGGGCGGGGCATCAACTGGGAGCAGATCAGCGGTGGGCTGGTCGCCGACGCAGCGAAGCTCACGGCCGCCGGCTGGCAGCCAGAGCGGGACACGATAAAGGCGCTGGCGGAGGTGGTGTGAGGGTCACACCGAGCGCGAGACTGGTCGCTCACAGAGCGACATCACGCACGGGCATCTGCATCCGCTCTGGCTCGATGTTGATGTCGCGATGCGGCGAGGCCTGCAGGGCAGCAACGACCGCTCGACCGGTGAGGGTCCAATTAGTCGTCCGTGAAATATCCCGGAGCGCCTGAGCGGCAAGGACGATGGCAGAATTCCGAGTCTGGGGATTTGCCGGAATTGCGGGTCTTGGCGGGGGTTTTCTTGCAAATTCGTGTTGGGGATTCCCTCGAATCTGCGGCCGTGATTCTCTGCCCTGGACGCGCTGGCGGAGGGTTCGATGCGGCCACGGGAACGGCGGGAGAGCGGCGAGCAGGATCTGTTTCGCGCGCGGCTCGATCAGATCATCGACATGGAGCACGCGCTGGTGCGGCTGGCGCGGACGATCGACTGGGGGTTCCTGGAGACGACGTTCGGTGCCGTCTACGAGGCCGGTGCCGGCCGGCCGCCGTTGCCGACGCGACTGATGGCGGGGCTCGCCATCCTCAAGCACACCTACAACCTCAGCGACGAGGTGGTGTGCGAGCTATGGCTCGAAAATCCTTATTACCAGTACTTCTGCGGCGAGGAGTTCTTCCGGCACCGGCTGCCGTTCGACCGCTCCTCGATGACCCATTGGCGCAATCGCATGGGCGCCGAACGGCTGCAGGCGCTGTTGCAGGAAAGCCTGGCGGCGGCGACCAGGAGCGGAGCGATCAAGCCGGCCGACCTCGCCCGCGCCGTCGTCGACACCACTGTGCAGCCGAAGAACGTCACCTTCCCGACCGACGCCAAGCTCGTCAACCGGGCCCGCGAGAAGCTGGTGACGCTGGCCAAAAAGCTCGGCGTCGAGCTGCGCCAGTCCTATGCGCGGGTCGGCAAGCTCGCCCTCGTCAAGCACCAGCGCTACGCCCATGCCCGCCAGTTCGACCGCGCCAGAAAGGCCCTGCGCAAGCTCAAGACCTATCTCGGCCGCGTCATCCGCGACATTGCCCGCAAGATCGACGGCGCCCCCGCGCTGGAGACCGCGTTCGCCCGGCTGATGAGCCTGGCGCGGCGGGTGCGCGATCAGGAACGCGGCCAGCGCGGCCCCAAGGTCTACAGCCTGCACGCGCCCGAGGTCGAGTGCATCGGCAAGGGCAAACCGCACAAGCCCTACGAGTTCGGCGTCAAGGTGAGCGTCGCCACCACCCTGAAGCGCTGCAAGGGCGGCCAGTTCGTCACCCACGTCCAGGCGCTGCCGGGCAACCCCTACGACGGACATACCCTCGCCGGTGTCATCCCGGCGATCGAGGGGCTCCTCGGCAATACCATCGAGCGCGTTCACACCGATGCCGGTTACCGCGGCCACAACGCCCCGCCCGAATACAAGTTCAAAGTCTATACGGCCAAGCAGAAGCGCCGCGTCACACCCCACATCAAACGCGAGATGCGACGCCGCTCCGCCATCGAGCCCGTCATCGGCCATCTCAAGAACGAGCACCGCATGGACCGAAACTATCTCGCCGGCCGCCACGGCGACGCCAACAACGCCATCCTCGCCGCCGTCGGCTACAACTTCCGCCGCCTGATCAGGTGGATCACGCTCGTATTCGCCCTCGTCCTGCTCGCGATCTCGACGCCGCCTAAATCAGCCAACGCCTAAAAGGCGATTCTTCACGGACGACCAATTATCAATCGGCGGATTGCCAGACGGCGACGCCGGTACCTCGGGCTCGGATTGATCGTTCTTTCCTCCCGTCATCTCGACTCACGCCTCCGCCCGCACCGCCACCTGCGAAAGCATCCAATTCGTGTACCAGCGCATCATCCACGGGATCGGGATGATCAGGATGCTCAGCAGCACGACGACGATGGTTCGCCACAAAATCTCGAGCCCGGTCCCGGTGAAGGCGAACTCCGCCGTTCCGCGCACGTTCTGGCAAATCCATCGCAGCATGTACTTCATGACCCAGGCCCATCCGATGATGGTGATGGCCGAAAGCGCGAGCAGGATGTTCCATCCGATGTACGGCAAATATCCACCCTCGAACGAAAGCTTGAGACGCTCGTCCGCTGTGCTCACATGGGTGCAGACCCATTTGAGCAGCAGCACGCCGAGAATCCACGACACCACGATGGTGAGGAGCTCGTATCGGCCTTCCTTGAGTTGCCCGATCCACATCAACGCTCCCCAGGCGGCGAAGACGTACCAGATGTCGCCCGGCTTGCCCGAGAACGTCAGCGGCCGCCCGTCGGGAAGCGAAATGCGCTCGCACAGCCATTTGTAGAACCACGGACCCACCCACGGCGCCGGGATGATCAGAACGATGCCGATGATCGTCACCACGGCGCGCCAGAACAGGCCCAACACCGGTATCGCCGGCTCAAGCGGCCCCGTTGCCGGCCCGCCCGCAAGCGGGACCGCAGTGGGGCCCGCAGTTGCGCCCGCGCCCATCGCGGCAGGTCCCGGCGCTCCGAACAGAGCGGCGACGTTGGAAACCTCACCGGCCATGCCCCACGCGGTCATCCCGGCGGTCCATATCTGCGTCTCGCGCGTGATGACGCCTTGGCGGATCAGCCTGACGAACTCTTCCTCGGCGACCGGGCCGCGCTGAGTGTGATCACGATCGAGGTACCAGAAATTCGAGCTCATCATCGCCCCCTCTCGATTTTAATCGCCGCCAAGTGTCGCGCTACACCGCCTCCTTGCGGAAGCCCGGCACGGCGTCGCGCAGCACGCGGTAGATCGCCTCGCGGTCGTCGCGGCCGAGGCCTTGCTCGAGCGCGGCGAGCCAGGCACGCAGCGTCTCCAGCGCAGGATTGATCGGCCGCGCCGCGACGATGCCGGAAATCCCGATGTCGGCAGTCGGCTCGTCCGCGGCGAACAGCACCTCATGCAGGCGCTCGCCGGGCCGGATGCCGCTGAACACGACCTCGACGTCGCGGCCGGGCTCGAGGCCCGAAAGCCGGATCATCCGCTCGGCGAGGTCGACGATCTTCACCGGCTGACCCATTTCGAGGACGTAGACCGAGGTGTCGCCGGCATTGGGCGCGAGCGCGTGGGAAGCTGCGGTGACGACGAGGTCGCAGGCCTCGCGGATCGTCATGAAGTAGCGCACCATGTCGGGATGGGTGACGGTGACCGGGCCGCCGCGCTCGATCTGAGCCTTGAACTTCGGCACCACCGACCCGTTCGAGGCGAGCACGTTGCCGAACCGCACCGCGATCAGCCGCATCGGCGCACGCAAGGACGTACCGCGGGCGCGCAGATCGCCGTCGAGCGCCTGGCAGTACATCTCGGCGAGCCGCTTGGTAGCGCCGAGCATCGAGATCGGCTCGATCGCCTTGTCGGTGGAGATCATCACCATCGCCACGGCGCCGGACGCGACCGCGGCGTCGGCGACGTTGATCGAGCCGAATACGTTGGTCTTGACGCCCTCATCCCAGTCGCGCTCAAGCAGCGGCACGTGCTTGAGCGCGGCGGCGTGGAAGACGATGTCTGGCTTGAACTGCTTGATGAGCCGCATGACGCGATCGCGGTCGCGGATATCGGCGATGCGGCCCTCGATCGCGGCGCTAGAGCCGTTTGCCGCGAGCGCCTCCAGCACCGCGTGGAGCGCCGGCTCGGAATTCTCGATCACCATGAGCCGGGAAACGCCGAAGGTCGCGAGCCGGTCGCAGATCTCGGCGCCGATCGACCCGCCGCCGCCGGTGACGACCGCCGACTTGCCGTGCACGAAGGCTTCGAGGCGCTTGTAGTCGATCTTCGCGCTCGGACGCAGCAGCAGATCCTCGACGTTGACGGGGGCGAGCCGAAGCGCCTCTCCGCTGTCCTCGAGCGAGATGCGGATCGGCGCAAGCCCCAGCCGACGCGCCCGGGAGAGAATCGTTTCCGGCTTCATCTCCGGCGCCAGCGCCGATGGCGTCAACACGAGCCGCGTCACCGCGGTGCCGCGGTCGGCAAAGTCCTGCACGACGCGCTCGAGATCGTCGAAATCGCCGACCACCGGCACGCCGCGGATCGACTGGCCGCGGTCGGCCCGCGACGGCGAGAGGATGCCGATTACCTGCAGTTTCTGGAACGCGCCGCTCTCGCTGCCGCGCAGCGGCACCTCGGCGTCGGCGGCCGGCCCCATCACGATCGTCGGTGCGAGCGCGCCGCGCCGCGCGTGCTGGAGCGTGCGGGTGTAGCGGAAATAGCGGTAGGCGATGCGCGATCCCGCGAGGAAGAACACCTGCAGGAACCAGTACAGCACGATGGTGATCTTGCCGAAGAAGAACGTGCCGTAGATGTTCGGCGCCAGCAGCACGTAGTCGAGCACGAGCAGCGTGATCGCCAGCACCGTCGACACCTTGATGATGTTCATCAGGTCGGGCAGCGAGGTGAAGCGCCACTTGTTCTTGTAGAGCCCGAAGATCGAGAACACGCCGGCGGAATAGAGGACGAAGCCGGGCAACAGGAGCAGCAGCAGGTGCCAGCGTGCCGTGAGCCCCGCCAACTCGAAGCGGATGTAGAACGCCGCGACCACCGCCGCGACCGCGGCGAGGAGGTCGTGCGCGAGGATGAGCATCATCCGCGGGGTCAATTTGGGAAGTCGCAACATCACGCCTTGTGCCGCTCCCGTCCGCTCATCCATACCGGCCCTCGCCGGGCTGCGCCACCTTCGGCCCGGCTGCCGCAGCGCCGACAGGCATCGCAGCATTCGCCGAGACTGGCAACGCCTCCTCCACCGCTCGCAGGACCTGCGCAGGCGTGAGCTCGTCGAGGCAGCGGCTGAAGCTCGTGAGGTGACGCTCGCAGCCCTCGTTCTGGCACGGCAGGCAGGGCAAGGGATTCTGCACCAGCCAGACATTGCCGCGGCGCTGTATCGTCCCGGCGGCCTCCCACATGCGATCGAGCCCGGCGGCGGGCACCGGCCCCCAGAGCCGTGGGTCGGTCGGCCCGTAGAGTGCGACCGTCGGGCATCCGCTCGCCGCGGCGAGATGGGTCATCGAGGTGTCGGGACCGACGTAAATCCGCGCGTGCCCGAGAAGCGCCGCGAGCTCCGGCCAGGTCAGCGCGCCGTCGATGCGCCGGACCGGCAGGTCGCCCCACACGTCGTCGAGAAAGGCACGTTCCACCGGCGCGGGACCACCGGTGGCGAGCACGGTGAGGCCGCGCGCAGCGAGGCTCGCGGCGACGGTACGCCAGCCCTCGCGCGTCCAGCGCTTATAGGTGAAGTTCGGCGCCGCATGGATCACGGCGTAGTCGCCGGCGACGAAGCTGCGCGGCGCCGCGCCTTGCGGACAGACGAGGCGCGGCACGCGTGCGACCCCTATCGCATCGGCGAGGCGAAGCATCTCCTCGAGCCGGTGTAATCCGGGCCGGTTCAGCACCGCGCGGGTGAGCGCCCGACGCCGCAACTCGCCGCGCCGGCCAGCGTCGATCGGGCCGACATGGCGATGCCCCGCGAGAAGCGCGAAAAACGTCGGGCGATCGCCGCTCTGGGTCGAAACTGCGAGGTCGTAGCGCTTGAACAGGCGAAGCGCGAGCGCGAGGCTCGTCACGGCGCCGCGCGCCGACGGCATCGCGACGACACGGTCGATATCGGGATTGCCGGCGAGCATCCCGGCGGTATCGGCGAACACCAGCGCCTCGATCCGCGCCATCGGATAGGCGCGGCGCAGGCTTGCGATCAGGGGCGTCGCGAACAGCACGTCGCCGAGCCGGCGCAGCGCCACCACGAGAATGCGCGGCCGCGGCGGCAGCGCGAGTGGAGGCGGCGTTGCCACCGAGGTGCCCGTTACCGGCGTGCCCGATCCGGTGGTCATGGGCGCGGCGTTGCTGCGGCCGGCGCGCCGGCGACCCGTTCGGCATTTCGCCGCAGCACCATGCCGCCGAACACGCCGACGCCGAACACGTAGAGCCAGCCCTGGGTGAAATCGAGCAGATGGGAGTTGAACTGGCAGCCGACGATGTTCTGGGTAACCACCACCATGCCGATCCATGCCGGCAGCCCAGAGCCGGTGAACATCAGCCAATGCGCCGCCCACATCGCCAGCAGAATGAGAACACCCGCCGCGCCGAGCTGGATCGCGACGGTGAAGATTTGATTGTGCGGATTGCGCGCGGTGGAGCTGGCCTCCCCATCCGCATGGCGCCGGAATTGCGAGGCGATGGTGCCGGTGCCGTGGCCGATCAACGGCGCGTCGCCGACGATACGCAGCGAATACTTCCAGAACTCCAGCCGCGCTCCCGACGAGGTGTCGGCGCCGGTCGCCATGTGCTCGTTGATCTCGTTGGACACGACGCTCACACGGGCGCGCAGGTGATGCGAGGTCGCCCACACGATGGCGAGCGCGGCAAGGCCGACCGCCGCGTAGGCGGCGATGACCTTGAGAGCACGCCGGTGCAGCCCGAGATGGAACGCGAGCAGCACGTAGAGGACCGGAATGACGACGAGCGCCGTGCGGCTCGTCACCACGTAGATCATGTTGGCGATAAACAGCAGGCCGAGCGCGACGCAGGCCGCGGCGATGCCTCGGCGTCCCTCGTTCCAACGGTCGACCGCGATGCGAAACAGCGCGAAGGCGCACAACGTGAAGATCCCGCTCTGCGCGATGTCGTCCTTCACCGGCACGCCGTAACCGCGGCCGAGCGTGAGCGCATTCGGCAGGTTGATCATCACATAGGAGGCGGCGAGGAGGACAACGGCTGACGCGAGGAACGCGGCGCCGACCCACCAGCCTTGGTCGGACCGCCGGAACTGCACGAACAGCACCGGTATCACGAGGAGGCGCAGGAAGAACTCGAGCCCGTGAAAGCGCTCGCCCAGGGGAACATCGGCCCACACCATCCCGAGCGCGGCAAAGAGCGCGAGCAACACCGGAAGTCCGCCCGGGGCCGACATGACCTCGCGCCGCAGCGCTTCGATGGTCAGCGTCGGCAGCGTCGCGAGAAGCCACATCACGGTCAATATCCCGGTCGCCGAGGTCGACCACGGCAACGACGCCGCGACCAGGACAGCGAGCGCGTCGGCGATCCGCGGCAGCGCGTCGCGCCGGAAGTCATCGACGCTGGTGACGTTGGCGATGGTCATCGCCCCGCCTCGCCGACGGCCGCCTGGGCCGTCTCGGCTTCGTCGCGCCACGACAGCCCGCGCCGCGCCTTGACGGAGTCGCCGCCGATGATCTCGGCGAGCCGGCGCTCGTTGGTGTCGAGGCCGGAGCGATCGGCCTCGCGATGCCACAGGTGCAGCACGCCGGTCGCGAAACGTCCGTCCTTGCGGCGAACTCCGGCACGGATCAGGCGGATGAAAATGTCGGAGTCCTCCCGACCCCACCCGGTGAAGGCGGCATCGAATCCGTCGACCGCCTCGAGGTCGCTGCGCCAGAACGCCATGTTGCTGCCGTTGCCGCCGCGCCACTGCGTTGCGCGCCGCTTGCGCAACCGTCCGAGCGGCAGCGCGAGCAGCGGCGCGAGCCGGTTGAGGTCGCCGCGTGCGCGCAGCGACAGATGCGCCAACGGCCCGAACGACTCCGGCTCCGGCCGTACCGCGCTCGCCACGGCGAGCGCCTGCGCTGTCAAACTCTGCGACATCAGGATGCGGTTGCCGGTGACGAACCAGCCGGGCTCGGCGAGCCGGCGATGCGCGGCGACGAAGCTCGGCCGGGTGATGCAATCGCCGTCGAGGAAGACGAGATAGCGTCCCGCGCTTTCGCGAATGCCGAGATTGCGGATCTCGGCGAGGCGGAAGCCGCGGTCCTCGTGCCAGACATGCTTGACGGCGACCGGCGCGCGCATCGCCCACTCGCGCACGACGCGCGCGGTGGCCGCGCCCGAGCCGTCGTCGGCGACCACGATCTCAAAACGGCGATCGGACTGACGCGACAGCGCGCGCAGGGCGACGTCGAGCGCGTCAGGCCGGTTGTAGGTCGAGACGATGACCGAGATCAGCTCATCCATGGCGACGCCTCGCGAGCCATGCCTTCATGTAACGGTAATAAGTTCCTTCCGCGTTGGCCACTGCCAGGAGAAACCCCTCCGGGCCGTCGAGAAACCCGCGGCGCAGCACGTAGGCGCGCAAGAACGACCACAGGCCGTGGCCGATCCCGCTCATGAAGGTGACGCGGCGGTCCGAGGCGGCGAGCATCTTCGCTCCCGCAGTCGAATAGCTATCGGCCCGCGCCACCGCATCCTCGAGCCGCAGCACGGGATCGTGGTCGAGCGGAACCGTGAGCCGTGCGATGCGTCCTTTGCAAACCACGCGTTCGTGCACGAGAGCGTCGGTGAAGCGGGCATTCTCGCGGCGGAACAGGCGCAGCACGTAGTCCGGGAACCAGCCGGAATGTCGCATGGTGCGGCCGAGAAACGTCGAAAGGCGCGGCATCTCATAGCCGTCGGCGATGGGCGAGGCGATCGCCGCCCTTATCTCCGCGGCGAGCGGCGGCGACACCCGCTCGTCGGCATCGATCGAGAGCACCCAGTCGCCGCGCGCAAGCGAGAGCGCGAAGTTCTTCTGCGGCCCGAAGCCCGCCCATGCATGAGTGGTCACCGCCGCGCCGTAGCTCTCGGCGATCGCGACCGTCTCGTCGCTGCTGCCGGCATCGACGACGATGCGCTCGTCGCAGAAGGCGACGCTTTCCAGGCACGCGGCGATGTTCTTCGCCTCGTTCCGCGTGATGATGATCGCGCTCAATGCCGGCAAGACGTTGTCCCAAGCCCACTTACCAGGCCCACCCGCCCGTGCGGGCGCAAGGGTTACAAAACACAGGGCGGGCGGCGAGGCAATGCGGGTCAGGGCGAGATGGTCAGGGCTTTTGCGGCGCCGCGTGGGCGGTACCCAGCGGCTTCCAGAACCCGGCCGTCCAGCCGGCGATCAGCCAGTAGACGAAGCCTGCGGCAATCCCGGCAGCGACCAGCACCGTCGGGTTGGACAGGAATTGCTGGTCGCGCAGATCGCCGGTCAGCGACCAGCCGATGAGCGCACACACCGCCCCGTTGGCGGCGTGGAACAGCAGCGAGCGGATCGCGAAGGCCTCCGCAGCCAGCACTCCCGCAAGCGCCGGCACGAAGGTGTAATGCGCCCAGCTCGACATCAGCGAGAACAGGAGCGGCCCCGCGACCACCAGGGCGAAGACGTAGTTCTCCTGCGCCTCGGGATCGGCGGCGAGCACCGCGTCGAACGCGTTCCACTGGGACACGGCGATCAGGGCACCGGCAGCGGCGAGCCCCATCACCGCACCGAGCGGAACCAGGATGAAGCGCAGCAGCAGGCGGCCGATCACTCCGTCATCGCCATAGCCCGCAACGCCATCCGCTCCCGTGCGGAGAGCTTTTCGGTCGCGCTCTTGAGCTGGCCGCAGGCGGCGAGGATGTCGCGGCCACGCGGCGTGCGCACCGGCGAGGAATAGCCGGCGTTGAAGACCACCTCGGAGAAACGCTCGATGACGTCCCAGTCCGAGCATTCGTAGGTCGTGCCTGGCCACGGATTGAACGGGATCAGATTGATCTTCGCCGGGATGCCGCTGAGCAATCGGACCAGCGCCCGCGCGTCCGAGAGCGAATCGTTCACCCCCTTGAGCATCACGTATTCGAAGGTGATGCGCTTGGCGTTGGTGAGGCCGGGATAGGTTCGGCAGGCCTGCAGCAATTCGGCGATCGGATATTTGCGATTGAGCGGCACCAGCACGTCACGCAACTCGTCGCGCACGGCGTGGAGCGACACCGCGAGCATCACGCCGATCTCGTCGCCGGTTCGGGCGATGTTGGGAACGACGCCGGAGGTCGAGAGCGTGATCTTGCGCTTCGAGATCGCGAGCCCCTCGTTGTCCGCCACGATAAGGAGCGCGTCGCGCACCGCCTCGAAATTGTAGAGCGGCTCGCCCATGCCCATCATCACGATGTTGGTGACGAACCGGCCGCCGTCGGTCGGGACGATGGCGCCGGGCGGCGGCGCCTCCCCGGGCCAATCGCCGAGCCGGTCGCGGGCGACCAGGATCTGACCGACGATCTCGCCGGCAGTGAGATTGCGCACCAGCCGCTGAGTGCCGGTGTGACAGAAGCTGCAGTTGAGCGTGCAGCCGACCTGGCTGGAGATGCACAGCGTGCCGCGCCCGGCTTGCGGGATATAGACGCACTCGACCTCGTGCGGCCGGTCGCCGGACTCGCCGGGAAGCCGCAGCAGCCATTTGCGGGTGCCGTCGATCGAGACCTGCTCCGCCACCACTTCGGGGCGATCGAGGGTGAAGGCGCGCTCGAGGTCGGCGCGCAGCTCCTTCGACACGCTGGTCATCACGTCGAAGCGGGTCGCGCCGCGCACATAGAGCCAGTGCCACAGCTGTTGCGCACGCATCTTGCGCTGGGGCGGAGAGACCCCGATCACGCCGAGCGCAGCGGCGAGCTCCGCGCGCGACATGCCGACAAGCGACGGCCGCACCGGCGGCACATAACGCTCAATAGGAGCCTTCTCGATGAAGGCGGGCGGTGCCGCGGTCTCGACGGACATATCTAAGCTACTCGCGTAGAAGCTACTCGTTGCGCCGCCGGCGCACACGTTGGCGGCGCGCCGCGGTTCGTTCAGTGATCGCCCCGGCAGAGCCGGGAGAGGGAGATATAGCGATCGGCGCGGCTATTTGCACTCCGCCCCGACGCGGTTGAGCGCTTCGGGCAAGCCGCGCAGCGAATAGACGTCGACACTCGCGGTTCCCTTAGCCGAGGTGCCCTTGACCGTGAGGTCCCCACTCTTGCGCATGGCATCGACGAGCCGGGTCTCCTCGGCGGCATTCTTCACCCAGGCACCGTCGGACTGGGTGTACATGGCGTAGTTCGCGCCGCCGATCTCGACATTGGCGTCGGCGTTCGGCTTGAAGCCGTAACCGAAGATGATCGAGACCTCGTCACGCACCTTCTCCGAGGGGCGGGAGGAGATGAACATATAGGCGGCGTCGCGGGGCCGGTTGGGCGGGGTGGTCTTCGAGCTCGAGGGTTTTGCCAGCGCGAAGCAGACCTTCTTGCCGCCGGGCGAGGCCGTATAGGCGCCCCAGTCCCCGAACTGGCCGAGCAGCGTCGGCTGCGGAGCCGTGGGGGCTGCCGGAGCGGCGGCCGGTGCCGCGGCAGCCGTCGGCGCGGGCTTCTTGGCCGCCGGCGCCGCGGGCGCCTGCGCATTCGCACTCGAACCGAGGCACGCCGCGGCCAACGCGGCGGCGAAAGTCACGGTAACGGAATAAAGGTTCAGAGGATGACGATAAAGCATGGTCGCACTCTATCTGAGAGCTCACCCGCTCTGAGAGCTCACCCCGGGGGTATCGACTATTCGATCCTAACTAAATGCGATTGTTCATCAAAGTGGCATTGTGAAGGCAGTTCGCCGCAGCACGGCATGGATTCCCGCCAAAAGGAGCCCGCGCCGCTCGTACGGCCCCCCGGATGGGGCCGCTCAGATCGGCTGAGTGCGGTCGCCTTCGCGCAGCCGGGCGATAAGCGCGCGCGCCGCCTCGCGGTGCTCCGGAGTGACGTGGGCCGCCACCACCTTGATTGCAGTGACGAGCACCGCCGCATCGTCGGTAAACCCGATGAGGGGGAGCATGTCCGGGATGAAATCGAAGGGGAGCACGAAATAGGCAAGCGCGCCCAACAGGATCGCCTGGACGCGGCGCGGCGTCCGGCGATCGAAGGCGCAGTAGTAGGCAGCGACGAACTCCTCGGCGAGCGGCAGATGCGCCGCGCTGCGCTTGAGCTTCGGCCAAAAGCCGCGCCGTACCCGCGCCTCGTCCCGCGCCGCCTGCGCTGCGTCGAACCCATCGTCGTACGACTGCCGGCCGTCCATCCCGTAAGCGGTGCTGATCATGGCTCTCCTCCGCCGGCGCGACAGGTGGGGCGGGCGATCGGCATTTGCAAGGCGTCGAACTCCGACCCGCCGCGGCCGCTCGGCGCTTCGAGCTACCGTGCCCCGCGTTTAGCCGCGGGCAGCACTTCAACTCCGATCACTTGGCAGACCCCTTGGCGAACCGCTCCATCGCTGCGGCGAGCTTGATATCGCGGTCAGTGACGCCACCGGAATCATGGGTGGTGAGCGTCACCACGACGGTCTTGTAGACGTTCGACCACTCCGGGTGGTGATCCATCTTCTCGGCGACCAGCGCGACGCGGGTCATGAAGCCGAACGCCGCGTTGAAATCGGCAAAGACGAACGTCTTGGTGATGGCGTCGCGCCCGCTCACCTGCTGCCAGCCGGAAAGCTCCGCAAGTGCGGCGGTAAGCGCATCCGGGCTGAGCTTGTCCATGGCAGATTTAAGTCATGCCCCGCCCGGCGGCGCAAGATGGGACCGTAGCCCGCATGAGCGAAGCGGGGTTGCGCCGCCGGGGTTCGCACAGACGTCGTTCCCTGGATATCGCTTCGCTCATCCGGGCTACAGTCTACTACGGGTGCCCACAAGGTTCCGCCACACTGGCCAACCCTTCGGCGCAGCCTTATCTCAGGGCTCTGGCAAGCTGCGGAGAGCGGTCATGTCGTGGTCGGTGAATATCGGGTCGATCGCGGGAACGGCGGTGCGGATCCACATCACCTTCCTCATGTTCCTGGTGTGGATTTTTGCCGCCGGCTGGGCGTCCGGAGGACCCCAGGCCGCCGTGGGCAGCCTGGTGTTCATGGTGCTGCTGTTCGCCTGCGTGCTCGCCCACGAGTTCGGCCACATCTTCACGGCACGTGCCTTTGGCGTCGCGACGCCCGACGTGACGCTCCTGCCGATCGGCGGCGTCGCCCGGCTCGAGCGGATTCCGGAAAAGCCGAGCGAGGAATTTCTGATCGCCATCGCGGGCCCGCTGGTCAATGTTGCGATCGCACTGGTGTTGATGGCGTTCATGCACGCGCATCTCGACACCCGGACGCTCGCGGCGGTGGAAAGCATGAACGTGTCGCTGGTCGATCGGCTGGCGGAGGTCAACCTCTTCCTCGCGCTGTTCAACCTCATCCCGGCGTTCCCGATGGACGGCGGGCGAGTGCTGCGCGCGCTGCTTGCGACCAGGCTCGGCCATGTCCGTGCGACCGAGGTCGCCGCGAGCGTGGGCCAATGGTGCGCCTTCGGCCTCGGCTTCCTCGGCCTGTTCTACAATCCGCTGCTGATCGTCATCGCGATCTTCGTCTATCGCGCCGCCGCCTCCGAGGCGCAGCTGGTATCGCTCCGCGCGATGTCGCGCGACGTGCCGGTGAGCGCCGCGATGTCGACGGAATTCGCAACGCTCACTCCCGACGAGCACATCGACGTAGCGATGCAGACGGTGCTGCACACCAATCAAGGCGAGTTCCCGGTGGTCGACACCGAACATCGCCTCGTCGGCCTGCTCGGCCGCGGCGAGATCATCCGCGCGCTCAACGAGCTCGGCCCCAACGCAAAGGTGAGCGAGGCGATGATGAAGGGAATTCCGACGATCGCAATCTGGCGCCGCCTCGACGAGGCGTTCCGGCTCCTGCAAGAGAGGTCCGCCCCCGCCGTCGGCGTCATCGACGCGTCGGGCCGCCTCGTCGGCCTCATCACGTCGGAGACCATCGGCCGGATGCTGCTGGTGAAGGACGCGTTGCCGAAAGGCGGCCGCCTCGGCCCGTGGAGCCGGCCTGCGGGGGCGTGAGCGTCCGATGACCCCCACCCCGACCCTCCCCCTTTCTGGGGGAGGGAGAAGCAGATCTACTGCTCCAATCGGTCGGTGAACCAGCGCAGGATGCGCGTCCACACCTCGTCCTTGCCGACCGAGTCCTCGATGCCGTGCTCGATGTTGGGGTTGTCGTTGACCTCCATCACCACGATGCCGTCGGGCGTCTGCTTGAGGTCGACGCCGTAGAGGCCGTCGCCGATCGGCTTCGCCGCCCGCACCGCGAGGTCGACGACCTCGGGCGGCGCCTGGTCGAGGTCGAAGGTGCGGTGGCCGCCCTCGCGCAGCGAGCCGTCGGGGTGGTGCTTCAAGATCTGCCAGTGGCCGCGGGCCATGCGGTATTGGCACACGAACAGCGGCGTCCCCGACAACACGCCGACCCGCCAGTCGAACTCGGTCGGCATGAACTTCTGCGCCAGCACGAGGTCGGTCTCCTCGAACAGCTCGTCGACGATGCGGCGAAACTCGTCGACCGTCGTCACCTTGTGGACGCCGCGCGAGAACGAGCCGTCGGGGATTTTCACCACCAGCGGCAGGCCGAGCAGGTCCATCGCCCGCGGCAGATCGGCGGCGTCGGCGAGCATCACGGTCGGCGGCGTCGGCACCTGGTTGGAGCCCATCAGCTCCATCAGGAACACCTTGTTCATGCAGCGGATCATCGAGATCGGATCGTCAATGACCGGCATGCCCTCCTGCCAGGCGCGACGGGCGAAGCGGTAAGTGTGATTGTCGATCGAGGTGGTCTCGCGGATGAAGAGCCCGTCATATTCGGCGAGCTCGGCGAGCTGACGCCGGGTGATCGGCTCGACGTCGAAGGAATGCTTCTCGGCGATGCGGGCGAAATGCTTGATGGTGGCTGCGGACGACGGCGGCAGCTTCTCGGTCGGATCGTAGAGCACCGCGAGATCGTATTTCGCGATCGTGCGCGCCTTGGGGTCGCGCCATTCGCGGGAGGTGTGGCGGTGCAGCGCCTCGCGCAGGAACGCGGCCTCGCCGTTGGCGAGGCGGGTGAGCGTGCGCATGCGGATGCGCTCGATCGCATAGCGCGTTCCGCCGGTGTCCACGCTGACCTCGAGCGCCGGGCAGCGGAACCAGTCGAACAGGAGATGTCCGAACGCCTCGAAGCGGGGGTCGCGAGTGATGCCGAAGCAGACCAGCAGCTTGAATTCGCCCTCGGGCTGGAAATCGGCGCGCTGCGCACAGCGGTTGAGCAGATCCTCGAGCTCGGGCAGCGCGTGCTCGTAGAGCTTCGCTTCGCGCAGCTCCAACATGGTCTCGACCGTCGGCACCACCCGGTGCCCCCGCGCCTCTGCGAGCAGCGAGGCGTAATAGCCCTTGGACTGGTAGGCGTAGGAGCGCGACAGGTTGATGAGCTTGGGCCGCCCGGCCTCGAAAAGGCGCGGGCGCGCCAGATACTCGCTGGTCGTGATCACCTTGTGCGGGGTGTCCGCATTGGGAAAATCCCGCGGCTGGTCGACGATGATCACCCAGCCGGTCATGGCCGCTCCCCGCTCATGGCCGGCCCCCCGTTCATGGTGCGGCCGTCATCGCGAGGCGATCCGCTTCTCGAAGAGGAGCGCATGCCCCTTGTCCTCGTAGTATTCATGGCGGCGGTCGAACTGCTGGTAGCCGGCCTTGCGGTAGCACACGATGGCACCGTGATTCTTCTCATGGACTTCGAGCCGTACAAACCGGCATTTGCGCGACCGCGCCGCCTTTTCCACTGCCGCGATAAGCGCCGAGCCGATGCCGCGCCCGGTCAGGCGCGGCACCACCGCGAGGGAGTAGAGGCGCGCGATATCGCTGGTGGCGCGGAACAGGACGACGGCGGCGCCGGCAAACTCGGCGTGGACCTCGGCAATGAGAACTTCCGCGCTCGGCGAAGCGAGCAGCCAGCGCAGGCTGCGGCGCGACATCCGGTTGACGGAGAACACCCGCTTTTCCAGATCGGACAGCTGGTCGAGGTCCGTCGCCCGGCTGCGGCGGACGGAAACGCTCGACTTCGCGGTGGCGGCTTGTCGCATTCGCGCGAACTATCCGCCCGAAGCCGGTTGAGGCGCAAGGCCGACGGCGGAGAGTCGACGCCCATGAAATTACGCAATCCAGGACGCGCTGCGCGGGGCATGGTCAATCGGCATCCGTCGCGGTAAATTCCCGGCATGACCGTCCATCAGCACACCCATCGCCACGGCCATGACCACGGCGACCATGACCACGGCTCTGAGGTATCGGAGATGCAGCTCCGCGTCCGCGCGCTGGAGTCGATCCTGACCGAGAAGGGCTATGTCGATCCCAAGGCGCTCGATCTCATCGTCGATGCCTACGAAACCAAGATCGGGCCGCACATCGGCGCCGGCATCGTGGCCAAGGCCTGGGCCGATCCCGACTTCAAGCGCCGCCTGCTCGACGACGCGACCGCAGCCGTCGCAACGCTCGGCGTCGCCAGCGGCGGCGCGGTCCATCTCGTCGCGGTCGAGAACACGGCGCAGCGGCACAACGTCGTCGTCTGCACGCTGTGCTCCTGCTATCCGTGGGAAGTGCTGGGGCTGCCCCCCGTTTGGTACAAGTCGGCGCCCTATCGCTCCCGCGCCGTGATCGATCCGCGCGGCGTGCTCGCCGATTTCGGCGTGACCCTGCCGGCCGAGACCGAAATTCGCGTGTGGGATTCGACCGCCGAGACACGCTTCATCGTGGTGCCGATGCGACCTGCGGGCACCGAGGGCTGGAGCGCGGACAGGCTCGCCGCGCTCGTCACCCGCAATTCCATGATCGGCACCGGGTTCGCGCTCACTCCCGCCGAGCTCGCCAAGGCCGGGACATGAACGGCGTCCACGACATGGGCGGCATGCAGGGCTTCGGCCCAGTGGCGCCGGAAGAGAACGAGCCGGTGTTCCACGCGCCGTGGGAAGGCCGCGCGCTGGCGATGAACCGCACCATGGGCGCGCTCGGGCTGTGGAACATCGACATCGGGCGGTTTTCCCGCGAGCAGCTTCCTCCCGACGTCTATCTCGGCAGCAGCTACTACAGGAAATGGGTACTGGGCCTCGAGGACCTCGTGGTGCAATACGGCCTCGTCGGCGAGGACGAGCTTGCCGCCGGCCACTCGCTGCACCCGCCGGCAGCGGTGAAGCCCAAGATCACCGCGGGCGAGACGCAGAAGCTCCTGTCGCGCGGCTCGTTCGAGCGGCCGGCCGCAGCGCCGGCGCGGTTCAAGGTGGGCGACCGCGTGCACATGAAGAACATGCATCCGGAGGGCCACACGCGCCTGCCGCGCTACGTGCGCGGCCATGTCGGCGTCATCGAATGCGTGCGCGGCTGCCACGTGTTTCCCGACGCCGTCGTCGCCGGCCGGGGCGAGGAGCCGCACTGGCTCTATACCGTCGTATTCGACGGACGCGAATTATGGGGCGAGAACGGCGACCCCACGCTCAAGGTGTCCGTCGAAGCGTGGGAGCCTTATCTCGATCCGGCATAACGATGTGACGCCGTAGCCCGGATTGAGCGCACGCGAAATCCGGGGCAGCGGCGAGGCAGGCGAACGCGAGCCCATCATCCGGGCGGCAGCGAACCCGGATTTCACATTCGTTCAATCCGGGCTACGGGCCGTCAATTCCGTTCCTTCGTCTTGAAATACGTCAGGTCGGGCGGACGCTGGCCCTTCTTGGACGGCATCAGGCGGCCGTCGGCGCTGAGATAATACGGCTCGTTCTCGACGCGGATATGGGTGTTGGTCTCCGAGCAGACGTCGGAGTGCCAAACCGGCTTTGGATTGGGATTGCGGGTCGCCTTCTGCAGCTTGACGTAAGGCTGCGTCAGGGCGTGATCGAGCACGGTGATCTGGTCATAGAGCGTGTTCGGATCGGCCTTGTCGAGATAGATGCGCTCCTTGATGACAGCCTGGCCGTCCTCATGGAACGGGATGCCGGTGATGTCGTAGCCGCGCGGCAGCTTGAGGAAGCGCGTCTCGACCTCGAGCACGTCGTACTTGCCGTCATTGTCCTCATCGACCCATTTGCCGAGCGAGTAGCCGGCGAAGGTCGGCTCCGGATCTTTCGGCCAGTCACGGCCGTCGGTGTAGATGCGCCGGTAGGAGTCGTCGTTGTGGCTGATCAGGATGTAGGTGACGTCGGGCATGACGATGATCTCGCCCGGATCGTAGAAGCTCATCATCGCCGGCATGCCGGCCGGAACGCAGAAGGTCGAGGGCCAGTTGCCCGGGCCGCCGGACTTCACATCCGCGGTGATGTCCGCGAAGATCTTCTGATACTCGGGCGTGAGCGGCGGCGGGCCGGCGAGCGGAATCCAGTTGTTCGGATTGCCGACGCGCACCCATTGTCCCTTCAGGTTCGGATACTTGCCAAAATCGACCACCTGGGCGGCGGCCGGCGCGGCAGCGAGCGCGACCGTCAACAGAGCTGCACAGATCGAACCGGGGTACCTCATGGACTTCCTCCCTGCGGCGCGTTCGCCCAATGCGTCGCCGCCGACTTCAACCGCGGCAATCGTGCGGGGAAGATACACCGTCCGCCGACGAGGGTGGAAGAGCGCGCTTGCGCGCAGGGGCGGTCCTTTCCCTCCCCGCCTTCGGGGAGGGCAGGGTGGGGTTTTTTCTTGCTTGCTCGCTGCGCCTCTTTTCCTTGCTCGCTCCGCTCGCGGACCCCACCCCGGCCCTCCCCGAAGCCGGGGAGGGAGAATTACTCACATCGGCTTGAAGGCGGGGTCGAGATCGACGTCGATCAAAAGCGGCGCATTGGACTTGATGCCCTGCGCCACGAGGTCGGTGGCGTCGTGCACGGTCTTGACGTGCTCCGCCGCGACACCGAGCGAGCGGGCGAGGCCGACGAAGTCGATCGGCGGATCGACGAGCTCCATGCCGACAAAGGTGTCGACCTGCTCGGCATGCCCTCTCAGTGCGAGGAGCCGCTGCTTGAGGATGCGGTAGGACCGGTTGTTGAGGATGACGAACACGACGGCGATGCGGTCGTGGGCCGCGGTCCACAGCGCCTGGATGGTGTACATCGCGCTGCCGTCGCCGACGAGCGCGACGACCGGCCGGTGCGGCAGCGCGAGCTTGATGCCGATCGCCGCCGGGATGCCCCAGCCGATGCCGCCGCCGCGCAGGCCGTAATAGCTCTGCGGATCGTCGCTGCGGATCAGCGAGCGGATGCCGGGGGCGGAGGACAGCACCTCCTCGATCACCACCGCGTCCTTCGGCAACATGTCGCCGATGGCGTCAAGCAGCGCCAGCGCCTGCACCGGCGACTTGCCGGCGAGCGCCTTCGCCTTGGCCTTGAGCGCGTTGCGTTCGGCAAGTGTCGTCTCGCAGGCCGCCTTGAAACGCTCGCGCGCCGCGCCGCGCGCGCCGCTGGTCATCGCCTGTTCGATCGCGGCGGTGATCTCGGGTAGCGTGCTTTGGGGATCACCGAGGATCGCGACCTCGGCCGGATAGTTCTTGCCGAGCTCCCAGGGGTCGGTGTCGAGGTGAATGAGCCGCATGCCCGGCGGCATCGGGTCGATGTCGGAGGGGAGCGACAGCGTGAACAGATCGCCGCCGACCGAGAACAGCACGTCGTACTGGTCGAGCACCTGGCGCACCGCCGCCTGGCTGCGCAGCGTCGCGCCGCGGAACAGCGGGTGCGAGGCCGGAAACGACGCGGAGCTGGGCACGAACTCGGTATAAACAGGAGCGCCGATGAGCTCGGCGAGCGCGACGAGCTCGGCATGGGCGCGGCTCTGCGCCACCGCATCGCCGGCGATGATCACCGGCCGCTTCGCCTGTGCGAGCAGCGCGCCGGCGGCGGCGATCGCGGCGGCATCGCCACGCACGCGCGGGGCGACCCGCGTCGGCTTGAGCAGATCGAGATTCGCCTCGGCCTTGAGGATGTCGCCGGGCAGTGAGAGGAACACCGGCCCGGTGGGCGGCGCCAGCGCGGTCTTCGCCGCGCGATGCACGAGGCGCGGCAAGTCCTCGACGCGGTGCACCTCGGCCGACCATTTCACGAACGGACGCGCCAAGGTCGCGAGATCGGCGGAGAGCACCGGCTCGGTGGCGAGATATTCGAGGTCCTGCTGGCCGGCGGTGAGCAGGATCGGCGCCGCCGCCTTCACCGCGTCGTAGAGCATGCCCATGGCGTTACCGAGCCCGGGCGCGACGTGGAGGTTGAGCACGGCGAGCTTGCCCGACGCCTGCGCATAGCCGTCCGCCATCGACATCAGCGCGGCTTCCTGCAGGCCGAGGATGTAGCGGATGTCGTGCTCGACCGCGAACGCATCCATCAACGGCAGCTCGGTGGTCCCGGGATTGCCGAACAGGATATCGACGCCCTCCTGCTTCAACAGTTCGAGGAAGGCACGCTTTCCGGACATCACTGGCAACGGATGCTCCACAAGGTTCGGGGGTCGAAAGGGGCGGCACGATAGCGGCTTTCGCCGGGGGTCGGAAGGCGCGGCAATCGGTCCTTCCCCCTCTCCCCGCGTGCGGGGAGAGGGTCGGGGTGAGGGGGCGGTTTCGCGATTCTGAGCCACCGACAATATCCTCTGGCGCTCAGACTCGTGAAACCGCCCCCTCACCCGGATCGCTTGCGCGATCCGACCTCTCCCCGCGCGCGGGGAGAGGTTATCTCCGTCGCACTGCAATATGTGAATCTCGTGGGGCAAGCTGGGCGATGACAGTGTGCTGTGCGACGAGCCCTACCCCACTTCCGGCGTGTGGATGTGCTCCGGCCGCACGCCGACGGCGATGAGCCGCCCCATCAGGCGCTGCAGCACCGGGAGCCATTGCGCGAGCTTGAGCACGAAGGGCGGGTCCGGCGGCGCGGTGCCGGAGAGCACGCGGCGTATCACGCGGTTCTGGATCAGGACCTGGAGCCGCTGCGTCACCCGCGTCGGGAACTCCCGCCGCGCCTCGACCTTGCGCAGGTCGTCGACCGTGACTGCCCGGTCGCGCAGCGGCGCGTAGAGGATGTTCGCCGCCGCCACCGCATCCTGGACCGCGAGGTTGACGCCGACCCCGCCGACCGGCGACATCGCGTGAGCGGCGTCGCCGATGCACAGCAGCCCCGCACGGTACCAACGCTGCAGGCGATCCACCGCGACAGTGAGCAGCTTCACGTCGTCCCAGCTCTTGAGCTCCTCGACACGCTCGCCGAGCCAGGGCGACAGCGAGAGGATCATGGCGCGGAAGTCGGCGATCGGCTTCTTCATCAGGTCGCCGGCGGAACTCCTTCGGAATGACGAAGGCGCATTGCCAGTAATCGCCGCGATTGAGCATGATGAAGAAGCGCCCGATCTCGATGTGGCCGAAGGCGTTGGCGGGATCGCCTTCCCGGCGGGAGATGCGCATCCACAACACGTCCATCGGCGCCCCGATGTCCTGCACGGCGAATCCGGCCCGTTCGCGCAGCGTCGAGTGGCGGCCGTCGGCGGCGACCACGAGGTCGGCGCTGATCTCGATCTCCGCGCCGTCCTTGCGCGCGCGCACGCCGGCGACGCGGTCGCCTTCGTAGACGAGATCGGTTGCCTCGGTCTTCATCATCAGGTGGAAGCCGCGGTAGCGCTCGCCACGCGCGGCGAGGAAGTTGAGGAAGTCCCATTGCGGCATGAAGGCGACGAACTTGCAGTGGGTCGGCAGGCGCGTGAGATCGGCAAGGCCGACCTTGGTGTTGCCGAACAGCGCATCGAGATGGTCGACCTTATAGTGCGGCAGCTTGAGGAACTCGTCGAGCAGGCCGAGCTCGCGCATCAGCTCCAGCGTCGAGGGATGAATGGTGTCGCCGCGGAAATCGCGCAGGAAGTCGCCGTGCTTCTCCAGCACCACGACGTCGACGCCGCCGCGCGCCAGCAGAAAACCGAGCATCATCCCGGCCGGCCCGCCGCCGGCGATGCAGCATCGTGTGGAGATCGTATTCTCAGCCATGGCGACACCGCTCGGTTCGGTGAATCTGATGCAGCGAGTCTAGCACTTTCTCCTCCCTCCCCGTGTTCGGGGCGGGAGGGGTGGGGTCCGCGAGCGAAAGCGAGCAGGAAAGAAGAACCCCACCCTACCCCCCGACCGGGAGGGATTCCCTCGCATCTCTCTCTATACCCCCGCCGCGCCGCCATCGGCACGGGGGTCGTGCGCGCCTTCGAGAGTTCCGTCGGGGTGGAGGAGCACGGCACCGGCGTGACCCATGGTGTCGGAATAGCGCGCGTCGAGCACGTCGACGTCGTGACCGGCGGAGAGCAGTCGGTCGATGAGGTTGCCGTCGAAGCCCTGTTCCATGCGCAGGTTGGTGACGGCCGAGCCCCAGGTGCGGCCGAGCAGCCAGCGGGGCCGGTCGAGCGCCGCGGCGAGCGGCTGGCGGTAGAGCACGTGGCGGGAAAACAGCGCGCCTTGCGTCTGCGGCTGGCCGTCGCCGCCCATCGATCCGTAGGCGATGATCCGCCCATCGCGCAGCACCGCGAGCGCCGCATTGAGGGTGTGGAACGGCACGCGGCCCGGCGCCAGCACGTTGAGCGCGCGCGGATCGAGCGAGAAGCTCGCCCCGCGGTTCTGCATCAGCACGCCGGTCCGCGGCAGTACGCAGCCCGAGCCGAACTCCCAGTAGATCGACTGGATGTAGGAGACGACGAGTCCGCCGGCGTCGGCGGCCCCCATCCACACGGTGTCTCCCGCGCCGGGAGTGGTCTCCCACTTTGCCGCCTTGCGGCGGTCGATCTGCCGTCGCCTCGGCATCGAGGAATTTCGCTTCGAGAAACGGCGCGAGCGGTTGCGGCAGGCGATCAGGGTCGGTGATGAATCGATCGCGGACACGGAACGCCCGCTTGGTCGCTTCGATGAGGCCGTGCACATGCTCGAAGTCCTCGGCGCCCGGAACCCGCAGCCGCGTGAACAGGCCGAGAATGATGAGCGAAGCAAGCCCCTGGGTCGGGGGCGGCAGGTTGTAGATCGTGCCGGCGTCGATCCTGAGCATCAGCGGCTCCGCGATCTCGGCGCGGACCGCCTCGATGTCGGCGCGGGTGACCGGACTGCCGATCCGCGCGAGATCGGCGGCGATCTCGCGGCCGACGTCGCCGCGATAGAAATCGTCGAGCCCGACATTCGCGAGATGATCGAGGCTCGCCGCCAGCGCCGGCTGCCGCAACACGGCTCCCGCCGCGGGCGGCTTGCCGTCGACGAGGAATGTCGCGGCGAAACCCGGCACGTTCGCAAGCTCGTCGAGCTTCTCCGCGGTGAGCCGCGCCTGGCTCGCGGTGACGACATAGCCGTCGCGGGCGTGGCGGATCGCTGCTTCGAGCAGGACGCCGAGCGGCATGCGGCCGCCGGCTGCCTTCGCCGCGTCGAGCGCGAGCGACCAGCCGGCGACCGCGGCCGGCGCCGTGAGCGCGGCGAGCGGCCCGCGGGCGGGGATCGTGTCGTGGCCCTCTTCACGGTAAAGCTCGACGCGCGCGTTGGTGCCGGCGCGTCCGGCCGCCATCAGGGCGCGCACCCGGCCGCGCTCGCGCACGAGGAAGAAGCCGTCGCCGCCGACGTGATTCATGTGGGGATAGACGGCGGCGATCGCCGCCGCCATCGCCACCATGGCCTCGAGGGCATTACCGCCCTCGGCGAGGATGGCGCGCCCGGCCTCAGCGGCGGCATGGTGCGGCGCGGCGACGACGCCGCGGCGGTGACCGGCGGTATGGAGTTCCATTCAGGCGCCCGGGAAACGAGTGCGAAACGAATCGGACATCATCGGTTAAAATCCCCCGTGGTAGAGACGCGTCACGTCGCAGGGGCACATTTCGCCCGCGCTGCGCAGCCGGTGAGACCACCCCCGCGGCGCGGGCATGATCTGGGAGCTGACCATGGAGTTCTACCTCAGCTTTTCCGAGCTCTTCAGCAAATTTCCGAACACGATCATCCTCGTGTTCGTGCCGATCTTCATCTTCACGATCCTCGCCGAGGCGCTGGTGATCCAGGCCCGCCACGGCGACTATTCGTGGAAGAACACCGGCGTGTCGACGCTGGTCGCAGTCGGCCACGTCCTGGCCCAGGCCGCCACCCACGGGATCGTCTTCGGCATCATCGCGGCCGGCGTCTATGCGGTGCGGCTGACCACCATCCCGGTTTCGTTCCATAACCCCGTCAGCCTGTTCGTCCTGTTCATCCTGACCGACCTCGCCTTCTACGTGGAGCATCGCTGCTCGCACCGCATCCGCTTGATGTGGGCCTCGCACAGCGTCCATCACAGCACAGAACACATGGTCGCTGCCGCCGCCTTTCGCCTGTCATGGACGCCGATCCTGTCGGGAATCGTACTGTTCTATCTGCCGATCGTGTGGATCGGCTTCGACCCGATCTGGGTGTTCGGCATGGCGTCCGCAGGCCTGACCTACCAGTTTTTCGTCCACACCGAGCTGGTGCCGCGGATCGGCTGGCTCGAATGGATCATCAACACGCCGTCGGCCCACCGCGTCCACCACGCCAGCAACCCCGAATACGTCGACAAGAATTTCGGCGGCGTGCTGCTGATCTGGGACCACCTGTTCGGCACCTATCAGGCGGAGAGGAAGGACATCAAGATCCGTTACGGCTTGATCCATCGGCGCTCGTCGGACGCGAACCCGTTCATCATCGCCTACGAGGACTTCTGGAACCTGATCAAGGAGATGTGGAAAGCTCCGAGCTGGAGCGCGCGGCTGCGTGGCCTGCTTGGGCCGCCCTGATGCGTCTCAGCGCGTGAACCGATCTGGCGCGAAGCACCCTCGGGTGAGCGACGGCCAAACGAACCATGCGCCTTGCGAATAGAGTCTTCGCACGAAACCGGACCGGTCCGACGTCCCGGTTGCGAAGCCGAAGCCGCTGTTGATGAGGTTGCCGTCGGCTGCGGCAACCGCAGCGACCGCGGTGCCCTGCGGCGCGAAGACGATCACGGCGGATGGGTCGAAGGCGTAGGCAACCGCCGCCATGCCCGCAAACCAGACCACCAGCGCGACGACGAGGCCGCGAACGGGAAATCCCAGCCGGTTCCGACGATCAGTAGTCGTAGGCATGTTCGAAGGTCGCCCCTTGCCGCTCGACCGCGACAATCTCCGTCGTGATCTCGGGGACTTCCGTGTCAAATCCAATTCGCTGCCATCCAGGCTTCGCCTGAAGGGGAATGGTGAAGATCTGCGTCGATCCCGGCGCATCGATGGCGGAGCCTTGCGGTGCGATGACGGTCGTCAGAATCCGCCGGTTACCGGCGATTTCGACGACGGCGGTTCCGTTCTTCGCCCAGGCTTTGAGAATGTCGGTATAGGCTTGGTATCGCGGCGTCCGCACGAGATAACTGCCCTCGCTCAGTTTGCGAACGACGGTGACGTCATTCGCCATGCCATCGTCTGGCGACTTGATGACGGTCATGATCGACAGTTCGGCTGGCGAATAGCCCGCGAGCGCGCCGATCGCGACGGCATAAAGTCCCTTGAGCCCATATTCGAGGGACAGGGCAAAGCGACGTTCGAGGCTTCTGACAGGCGAGACCGACGACCAGGGCGTTTCTCGCCAAAAGCGAACGAGCGTCGCCTTGAACGGGTACTCATACCATGGCGTCTGCTGCAGAAATGCAGCGTAGTCGTCCAGGAAAGCGCGCATTGAACTCGTCCTCGGGGGTTCGCTTGTCGCCGCGCAGCAACGCCATCAAGGCCCCGATGGTGCGCTCATAGGCTCCCTGCACGGCCATTTCGAGGGAAAAGCTCAGACCTATGACATAGTTGGTGATGCGTTGATCGACCGTCACCGGCCCGATTTTTCGTGCGGTCTCTGTCGCACGGCACAAACTGGTCCAAAAGCCGGCGATGGCGGTTCCATATTCGTACCCGGACTCCGAGGACTGTCGCGTCACGCCGGCAAGATCGGCGTAGGCGTGGACGATGTACCACTCCGGATAAGTGAGAAAGGAATCACCTTCGGCGCGTCGATATCCCGCGTCTTGAATATCGGTGAGCCCGGCATGCGATGTCGGGATTGCGCCGCGCCCGCAGCCGGCCTCGACCACCACGATCGGTATCGCGGCAGCGACGAGCAGCACGCACACCAGCAGAGCAAAAATGATCGAAAGACGCTTGAGGCGAACGCTCATGTCGCCCTGATTTCCTTCTGGGCGTCAGGCCGGCCTTCCATCCATCCGAACCAGACACCGATCATGCCGAGAAGCAGGTGCGGCAAGCTCGACAGGACCTTGACCGTGGTCGAGACGTTACGCACGCCCTCGGTGATGATGCTGAGATCGAGAAACCCCGATCCGGTAAACACGCCCATGATGCCATCGGCGAGATAAAGCGTGCCGAAAATTCGAAGAAAGGTTTCCGAAGCGCGCCGCGACGTCATCGCCGCCACCGCCGCCCACACGCCCGAGGCCACGTGGAGCGCGTCTTTGTAGATATCGAGCGCAAAGAGCCCGAATACCTTTCCGCTTTCGTCACGGAACTGCGGAACGTAGTCCGTCAGCGCTGCAAACAGCAATGCGGCTGCGAGTGCCGCGGCGGCCAAACGTTGTCGATCCAGGCGCTGTCGATCCACGTCGGTCTCCCCTCAACAGAAATACGTCGTCCACATCGTGTTACGAAACAGGAGACCCGGATCGTATTCGCGCTTGCGCGCACACGAACGCCGCCGACGCGGGATAAGCCTGCTCGACCTGGTCTCGACGCGCGTGGAGCCGGTAGGGAAGATAGAACGCGCCGCCGATCGACAGGATCCCATCGATCAACCGCTCGGTCGTGACCAGCATATCGACCTCGCCGTCGACCGTCATCTCCTGGGAGAACGACATGACGGCCGATATCCGCGGCTCCGGCGCATAGCACAGGCGTGACGTCCGGTCGGAGTCCACGTAACGCAAGGTCACGTTGATGAACTCCGCCTTGGCTTTCGGAATGACATCGCGGCAGACGTGAAGAAAGTCTTCGAACCGATCCGGGGCAACGAAATATTCGTGCAGGATATCGGTGCGCTTCGGATCGTTGTTCGCGAGGTTCGAGACCGGCTCGTTCATCAGCGTATTGCGCGTGACGGGAGCCGACGAGACGGCGGGGTTCAGCCTGGTTTCAAGTTGCCACCGCAGCGCCTTCGCCGTCTCGTGGCCGATCTGTGCGCGGTAAACCTCGTTCGACAGCCGCGTTAGGGCCGAGTCGTGCCCCGCGGCCGGGAGACGGGCAGGCTGCGACCGCTGCGGCCGATAGACCGTCAACAGCGCTTCTTCGAAGAAGCGTTTGCGCGACAGCGATAGTCGGCCAAAGGCCATCTTCACCACGGGATCGCGAACCGCAGTATCGATGAACCGGCGCCCGAACGCCTCGGCAGGCATCCGCTCCGAGGTCGGAACGAGCAGGAGATTGGGCGTCATCTCGACGTCGAGGTCGAGGATGATTCCAAAAAGGCCGTAGCCGCCCATGGCATGAGAAAACAGATCGGTGTTTTCCTTGGGCGAGCAGGTCACCAGCGAACCGTCGGCAAGGATCATTCGCAGCGATTTCACGGTCGAACCGAATGGGCCATGCGGGATCGGCCAACCGTGGGCGTTCACGCAAAATGTGCTTGCGACGCCGAAATCATTGTTCGACTGCATGACGGTCGGAGAAAATCCGATCGGATCGAGCACCTTGATCACGTCTGCCCAACGTGCGCCGGCATCGGCCCTGTAGACGCCGGCGGCCGTATCCGGTTCGACCCGGCGGCTGTCGAGCGTGATCGCGGTGCCGTCCCGCGGAAGGCTCTGACCTCCCATGGAATGTCGTGCCGCACCGACCGCCACCGGCCGTTTCGACGCGGCGGCGTTCTTGAGCTCGGCGCGGATCGCCTCGATCAGCACCGCCTCGGGTTCGGCAGTGCGGACGATGTGCTTCATCACGGGTGTCGGATTGAGGCGGCTCGCATCGTTCATCACCAGCCGCGCATCCGCCGACGTCCGGGACGGCAGGAGTGCGCTTGCGGCGGATGCGAGTGCCGAGGCCGAGCACGGCTCTTCGGGAAAGCCCCGTCGCTTTCATGTGTCGTCGATCCTGCTCCAGTGTTCGGGACACGCTCAGGGAAATCCGCCCGGATGACGATCAAAAATCTGGACATGCAGGATGGCCACCGCGACGGGCAAACGCAACAGCGCGCTGGCAATAGAGTGTGCGCCCGGTGAAGGCCACCGCATAGACTCCTTTTCGCGGAGGAGACACGATCGCGGTCGCAGATGAGCGCGACGTCAGCGACGGCCGGTGGAACCGGACCGCTCGCTCGAGATGGCCTCATTACGCCGCCGCGCCCGCGAAGCCGCGCTTGCGCAGGAGCGCGTCGGGCGTCGGCAGCCGGCCGCGGAAGGCGGTATAGGCGTCGCCCGGATCGCGGGAGCCGCCCGCGGCCAGGATGTCGTCCCGCAGCCGCGCCGCCGTCGCGGGATCGAACACGTCGCCGGTTTCCTTGAAGGCCTCGAAAGCGTCGGCGTCGAGCACCTCCGACCACATGTAGCTGTAATAGCCCGCCGCATAGCCGCCGCCGGAGAAGACGTGCTGGAAGTGCGGCGAGCGGTGGCGCATGGCGATCTCGCCGGGCATGCCGATCTTCTCGAGCACGCCGGCCTCGAAGGCGGCGGGATCGATCTCGCCGTCACTATCAAGAAGGTGATATTCGAGATCGACCAGCGCCGAGGCGAGATACTCCACCGTGGCGAAGCCCTGGTTGAAGCGGCGCGCCGCGAGCGCACGCGCGATGAGGTCCTCCGGCATCGGCGCGCCGGTCTCGTAGTGGCGGGCGAAGCGGCGCAGCACCGCCGGCTCCTCGAGCCAATGCTCGTAGAGCTGGGAGGGCAGCTCGACGAAATCGGTGGCGACACGGGTGCAGGCGATCACCGGATAGGTCACGTCCGACAACAGCCCATGCAATCCATGGCCGAACTCGTGGAACAGGGTGCGGGCGTCGTCGAAGGAGAGCAGCGTCGGCGCCCCGCCGCCGACCTTGGCGAAGTTCATCACGTTGACGACGAGCGGCCGGATATCGCCGGCAAGCTTCTCCTGGACGCGGAGCGTGGTCATCCAGGCGCCGCCTCGCTTCGAGGACCGGGCAAAATAGTCGCCGAAGAACAGGCCGACAGGGCGGTCGCCGGCGCCACGGACCTCCCAGACCCGCACGTCGGGATGCCACACCGGGACGTCGTGCTTTTCGTGGAAGGTGAGCCCGAACAGCCGGCCGGCGGTGTCGAAGGCCGCCGCGATCATATTGTCGAGGGAGAGATAGGGCGCGATCTCGGCTTGATCGACGTCGTAGCGGGCCTTGCGCAGCTTCTCCGCATAGAAGCGCCAGTCCCAGGGTGCCAGCGCAAAGTTGCCGCCCTCCGCCTGGGCGAGCTCCTGGAGGGCATCGCGGTCGGCCATGGCGCGGGCCCGCGCCGGCGTCCACACCCGTTCGAGCAGCCCGCGCACCGCCTCGGGGGTCTTCGCCATGGAGTCGTCCAGACGGTAGCGGGCGAAATTGGAGTAGCCCAGCAGGCGCGCGCGCTCGGCGCGCAGCCGCACCGTCTCTGCGATGATCGCCTTGTTGTCGGTCGCGCCGCCCCCGTCGCCGCGGGCGATCCAGGCGAGGTAGGCCTTCTCTCGCAGGTCCCGCCGGGTCGAGGACGTCAGGAACGGCTCGACGCTCGAACGCGCGAGCGTGATGGCGAACTTGTTCGCGTGGCCGCGCTCGGCCGCCGCCTCCTTCGCCGCCGTGACCTGCGCGGGCGAGAGCCCGGCAAGGTCTTCCTCGGTCTCCAGCACCATGGCATAGGACTGCTCGTCGGCGAGCACGTTCTGGCTGAACGCGGTGCCGAGCGAGGCGAGGCGCTCGCCGATCGCGGCGACGCGCGCCTTGTCCGCGGCACCAAGTCCGGCGCCGGCGCGGCGGAACGTCACCTCGTAGCGCTCCAGCACGCGGGCCTCCTCGGGCGACAGACCGAGCTCGCCGCGGCGGTCCCACAGCGCCTTGATGCGGGCATAGAGGCCGGGATGGAGCTGGATGCGGTTACGATGGGCCGCGAGCCGAGGCGACATCTCGCGCTCCAGCGCCTGGATGTCGTCGTTGGTGTGGGCGCCGGCAAGGCAATTGAACACCGCAGAGACCTGGGACAGGGCGCGCCCGCTGCGCTCAAGTGCGGAAATCGTGTTGGCGAAGTTCGGCGGGGCCGTCTCGCCGGCGATCGCCTCGATCTCGGCGAGTTGCACAGTCATCGCGGTTTCGAAGGCCGGCTTGAAATGGGCGGGACGAACCGCTGCAAAGGGCGGCGTCGCCGAGGGGCCAGTCCAGGCTTCGAGCAGCGGATTGCCGGCCTGCGCGGCGGCGTCGGGGGAGGATGGGGTCATGCGATCGTCCATGTGGTTCTAGAGCCCAGTTATCGAAGCCGCAGCGCAACTCCCTCTCCCGCTTGCTTGCGGGGGGGCGTCAAGCGCCGTGCCATGAACCGCGGGGCGCCGCGATTTTGTCGCAGTTTCCGCCTTGATCCGGCAATCCATTTCGGGGATGTTGCCGCCCGAAACAAGGGTAACGCCATGTCGCAGACGACTTCCTCCGGCCGCCGCATCGTGTGGCAGAGCGTCATCACGGTGCTCAGTGCTGCCGTGCTGATCAGCGCCGAGGTGTTCGGCGCCGCCTTCGCCGGCGGCTGGGCGCTCGCCAACCTCATGGGCTTCGGCGACATCGGCGTCTACGTGTTCCAGGTGATCTTCTTCGCCGGCGGCGTCGCGGTGATGATCGCCTTCGTGCGCAACGGCATGCGAGTCGAGCCGTTCACCGCGCCCGAATAGCGCCACAAACGGCGCGCGCGAAGCGGTGCGGTGTTGCTGCGTGAGGACAGCGAGAACAATTCTCGAATTTTTTTGATCGTGAACGCGCACAAGACGCGCAAAACTCTTGCACGGCCTTCGGAAATCACTTATTTGCGGTTTGCCCAATTTCGCACGTGCCTGTGGCCGCGTGTCAATCGGTGGGCATCCGGACAAGAGGCCGGACAGCCGCCCGGAGCGAGATCGCGATGATCGCAAGGTCACCGGATTGCCTGAGCTCCGAACACTTGATTGACAGCCGGAGGCGAAACCGGCGCACCTCGTTCTCCACGAGGGACGCGGCTTAAAGCAACGACGAAGCGGGCTTTTTTGGTCTCTGCCGGTTCTCCACCGACCGGCTCGGGCTACCGAAGAGGCTTGTTTCTCATTGCCGCGCGTGCGGATCGGGGATCTCCCCAATCCAATCCAAGGCGGTTCATACGGCTCTCGAGCCCTCTCGTCGGCGCGTCCCCATCGCGCGTCGCCGTGACCTCGGGAGGCGCATCACATCGGAGCGGCTTGCCGCTCCCCGTAGCCTATTGGGGAGAGCGCCATGACGGAGCGCATCCACGAGTTCCTGCGTCGTCGCACCGAAGACGGGCCGTGCCTCGTCGTCGATCTCGACGTCGTGCGCGACAACTACAAGGCCTTCGCCAACGCACTGCCGGACACCCGGGTGTTCTACGCCGTCAAGGCGAACCCGTCGCCGGAAGTGCTGTCGCTCATTGCCGGGCTCGGCTCGTGCTTCGACACCGCCTCGGTCGCCGAGATCGAGATGGTGCTCGCGGCCGGCGCCACGCCCGACCGCATCTCCTATGGCAACACCATCAAGAAGGAGCGCGACATCGCCCGCGCCTTCGCGCTGGGCGTTCGCCTGTTCGCGGTCGACTGCAAGGCCGAGGTCGAGAAGATCGCCCGCGCCGCTCCCGGCGCGAAGGTGTTCTGTCGCTTCCTGTTCGACTGCGCCGGCGCCGAATGGCCGCTGTCGCGCAAGTTCGGCTGCGACGCCGGGATGGCGGTCGACGTGCTCGAGCACGCCCACCGGCTCGGCCTCGAGGCGCATGGCGTGTCGTTCCATGTCGGCTCGCAGCAGCGGCGCACCCAGGCCTGGGACCTCGCGCTCAAATCGGCGGCGACGATCTTTCGTGCCTGCGCCGACCGCGGCATCGCGCTCGCGATGGTCAATCTCGGCGGCGGCTTCCCCACCAAGTACCTCAAGGAGGTGCCGGCGGTGGAGGCCTATGGCCGCTCGATCTTCCGGGCGCTGCGCAAGCACTTCGGCAACGCGATTCCGGAGACCATCATCGAGCCGGGCCGCGGCATGGTCGGCAATGCCGGGGTCATCGAGGCCGAGGTCGTGCTCGTCTCCAAGAAGAGCGAGAGCGACAAGCTGCGCTGGGTCTATCTCGACATCGGCAAGTTCGGCGGCCTCGCCGAGACCATGGACGAGTCGATCCGCTATCCGATCCGCACCCCGCGCGACGGTGGCGAGGCCGGTCCCTGCGTGCTCGCGGGCCCGACCTGCGACTCGATGGACGTGCTCTATGAGAAGCAGCCTTACGAGCTGCCGATCAGTCTCGAGATCGGCGACAAGGTGCTGATCGAGGGCACCGGGGCCTACACCACGACCTACGCGTCGGTGGCGTTCAACGGCTTCGCGCCGCTGAAGGCCTATCACATCTAGGTCAGGAGACCGGTTCGGGGGATCGGATCTGGAGGGCTCGGCGTGCGTTTCACGCACGCCGCGCTTTGTCCGTCCGCCCCTCGAACCGTCCGTCTGCCCGCCCACTCACCCCGAATTCCGACGATTGGAACCGCCATGGTTACCATCCGCCATGAACGTCCCTGCGACGTCCCCGTCCGCGAGGCGCTGCTCGACCGCGCGTTCGGCGAGGCGCGCTTCGCCAAGACCTGCGAGCGGCTGCGCGTTGGCCGGCTGCCCGCCGTCGGCCTGTCGCTCGTCGCGACCGACGACGGCCGCGTCGTCGGCACCGTGCGGCTGTGGCACGTCTCGACCGGCTTCGACCGACCGGCGCTCCTTCTCGGCCCGCTCGCAGTCGATCCGGAGTGCCGCAGCCGAGGCATCGGCGCCGCGCTGATGGATCGCGCCATCACCGAGGCGCGCCGGCGCGGCCACCGGATCATCCTCCTCGTCGGGGACGAGCCCTATTACGCGAAGTTCGGCTTCTCCGCCGCTGCGACCGGAGGCCTTTCTCTGCCGGGACCCTACGAGGCGCACCGGCTGCTCGGCCTCGCGCTGCAGGATCAGTCGCTCGCCGCCGAGCTCGGCGAAGGTCTCGTCCGCGCCACCGGCCGCGCCGCGGCGCGTCTCGCCGATGGAACCGGCGCAGTGCCCACTCGCCGCCGCAAGGCGGGACTGTCGCACGCCGCTTGATCTCATCTGTCATTTTGCCGACACGTCACTGTCATCGCCCGGCTTGACCGGGCGATCCAGTAACCACCGGCCTCCTTGTGGGCAAAGTCTCTGCCATCGAGAGCGCAGGGGTTACTGGATTGCCCGGTCAAGCCGGGCAATGACATTTCGAGAGAGTGAGCGCCGTCGAAACGGCTTACTGGAGTTGTCTGGATGACCAATTGGCCCGTGCACGCCACCATCGACGGTCCCATCGTGATGATCGGCTTCGGCTCGATCGGCAAGGGCACCCTGCCCCTGATCGAGCGGCACTTCACCTATGACAAAAATCGCATGGTCGTGATCGACCCCAACGACGGCGACCGCGAGATCCTGGACGCGCGCGGCATCAAGTTCATCCAGCAGGCGGTGACGCGGGAGAACTACCGCGACCTCCTGGTGCCGCTGCTCAAGGCCGGCAGCGGCCGCGGCTTCTGCGTCAACCTCTCGGTCGACACTTCCTCGGTCGCGATCATGGAGCTCTGCCGGGAGATCGGCGTGTTCTACATCGACACCGTCGTCGAGCCGTGGCCGGGCTTCTACTTCGACCCCAAGATGGGGACCGGCGACCGCACCAATTACGCGCTGCGGGAGACCGTGCTGGCAGCGCGGCGGCGCAATCCGACCGGCATCACCGCGGTCTCCTGCTGCGGCGCCAATCCCGGCATGGTGTCGTGGTTCGTCAAGCAGGCGCTGCTCGACATCGCCCGCGACCTCGAGGTCAAGTCGCCGGAGCCCAAGACCCGCGAGGAATGGGGCCGGCTCGCCATGACGCTCGGCGTCAAGGGCATCCACATCGCCGAGCGCGACACCCAGCGCGCCCGCATGCCCAAGCCTGCCGACGTCTTCGTCAACACCTGGTCGGTCGAGGGCTTCCTGTCCGAGGGCATGCAGCCGGCCGAGCTCGGCTGGGGCACCCATGAGAAATGGATGCCGGACAACGGGCGCACCCACAAAGCGGGCTGCGGCGCCGCGATCTACCTCCTCCAGCCCGGCGCCAATACGCGGGTCCGCTCGTGGACGCCGACGCCGCGGGCGCAATACGGCTTCCTCGTCACCCATAACGAGGCGATCTCGATCGCGGACTTTCTCACCGTGCGCGAAGGCGGCCCCGATAGCGGCGGCAAGGCGATCTACCGGCCGACCTGCCACTACGCCTATCACCCCTGCAACGACGCCGTGCTGTCGCTCCACGAGATGTTCGGCCGCGCCGGTGCGATGCAGGACGAGCACCACATTCTCGACGAGCACGAGATCGTCGACGGCATCGACGAGCTCGGCGTCCTCCTCTACGGCCACGCCAAGAACGCCTACTGGTACGGCTCCCAGCTCTCGGTCGAAGAGACGCGCCGCCTCGCGCCCTACCAGAACGCGACCGGCATGCAGGTCACCTCCGCCGTGCTCGCCGGCATGGTGTGGGCGCTGGAGAATCCCGACCGCGGCATCGTCGAGGCCGACGAGATGGACTTCCGCCGTTGCCTCGAAGTCCAGCGCCCCTACCTCGGCCCGGTGATCGGCACCTACACTGATTGGACCCCGCTCACCGGCCGCCCCGGCCTGTTCCCGGAGAACATCGACACGACCGACCCCTGGCAGTTCCGCAACGTGCTGGTGGGATAAGTGGGCTGTCCTCGCGGCGAAGCACTTATCCCTCCCCGTCTTCGGCTATCGGATTCACACATCTTTTAAGCTCAGTATGGTGCCGTATCTGATGCGGCGAAAGTCGTGGAGACCGCGGCGCATGACCTGGGGGCCTGGCTTGCCGTAATATCCGGTCCAACCTCCGAGGCGAGCGATGACCCAGGCAGCGAAGGGGAGGGCGGGGTGCGGGTTCTTCTTTGTGCGGCTACCGTTTTCCTTCGTGGCGCGCTCCCGCTCGCGGACCCCACCCGACCTCGCTATCGTCGGCCACCCTCCCCGAAGCCGGCATGAATGCACACTCTTTCCACGCGCGATCGAATGCTGAAACAAATTCGACCGTCATTTCCGCGATTACCTGACCCCCGGAATCAAGCCTTTCCGGCTTCCGGGGTCATCGACGTGTGTGTTTTCGATCGGTTTCTGAGAAGTGTGAATCCGATAGCCGAAGCCGGGGAGGGATAGTGAACAGACAACTCAGACCCTGATCTAACAGTTCGGCAAGATGCCGGTGCGTAGGGTCCGCGCGCCCACCGGAGACAGCCATCATGACGGTCGATTTCACCAAGTTTCCATTCCCCAGCCTGCATCAGCCGCAGGCGGCGACGGTCACCGAGGCGATCAGGGCCGAGCCCGCGGCCTCCGGCTTCGCGGTCATCACGCTCAAGGCCGCAGACGCCGACGACTTTGTCGCCAATGTGCGTGCATTCGCGGCGCACCTGCGCGCGAAGGCCGGCAGCAGCGGCCTCACCGACATCATCGCCTGCCGTCAGATTCGGCGCGACGAGCTCGGCGGCGCGATGCCGTTCGATCAACCGATTTGCGAGAGCCTGCTGCACGAGGCCGCGAGCCGGGAGGGCACGCGGCAGGCCGCCGGAATGGTCTCCGCGATCGCGCTCGGCAATGCCGTGGCGAATTGGGTGTTGCGGCTCGAGTTCCAGACGCCAGAGCTCGCCTCCGCCGCCGCGCGCACCTTCAATGCTGGAGACTTGGACTTCGCCGCACTCACCAAGGGCACGACCGAGCATACCGTCGGCGCGTTCCGGAACATGATGCGCTACGCCACCGTCTCGCGCGACCCCAACGTCATCCAGTTCTTCAACCTCTTCCCGAGCCCCGGCAAGCTCGACGTGCTGTGGCCGGCCTGGCAGGAGGCCCTGCCATGGTTCTTCGAGATCGGCGGCATCCTGTCGTCGTTCCCGCTGCTGGCGCTCGACCCGACGCAGCCGATGCTGCTCGTCAATTGCGCCCATTGCAACTCGATCAAGACGTTCTTGGTCGGCACGCTCTACGATCCGCGGTTCATGGAAACCCTGGCGTCGTGCTACGGGCAGCGCGGCGTGACGGCGCCGATGCCGTTCTTCTGCAAGATCGTGCCGGTGTGAGATCGGCCCGGACTCACGCCCCAATACCAAGTCATGGCCGGGCTTGTCCCGGCCACCCCGATCATGTGGTACTGCCGTGCCAAGGTTATCGGGGTCGCCGGGACAAGCCCGGCGATGACGCCCATTAAACGATGACGCGCACTAAATTGAGAGCGCCGGATAGCCTGCCAGTTGGCGGTTAGCCTGTCCCCAATTCCGCCACGCCTGCATCCCCCGCTTCCGTCGCAAACGCGAGCCGCGTGCCGGCGGCATTCCAGGCGAGCGCCGACACCAGATTTCCATCCGGCCGGCGCGCCAGGATTTCGGCGCCGTCGGGCGTGCGCACCAGCAGCACGGTGCCGTCCTCATAGCCGACCGCAACGATCTCGGTGCGCGGATGGCAGGCGACCGTGGTGACGAGGCAATTGAGCGGCGCCAGCATTGCCGGTTCGTTGCCCATCGGGCCGTCCTTGCCCTGGAACGGCCAGACGATCAGCTCGCGCGAGCCTGACGTCGCAAGCGCCTTGCCGTTCGCGCTCCACGACGTCGAGCGCACCTTCGCCGTGTAGCCGGACATCCGCATGTGCTTGCCGTCGGCGAGGCGCCAGCCGTGCAGGGTCGGCTCCTGCATTGCCGTCACCAAGAAGCGGCCGTCCGGGCTGAAGCTCGCCGCGATGTGCGAGCCCTTCCATTCGAGCCGCTCCGGCTTCGCCTGGGCGGCGTTCGGAAACCACAGCGTCACGCCGTTGTAATGGGCAATCGCGAGCCGCACACCCTTCGGCGCGAAGGCGAGCCCGCCCGCGGTCGACGGAACCTCGACGTGGCGCGGCGCGCCGCTACGCCCTGTGACGAACGCCTCCTTGCCGGCCGACCAGGCGACGATGCCGTCGGAACCCAGCGCGACGTGGTCGATCCAGCGCCGCTTGGCGTCGGTCGCGACGACTTCGTGGCTGCGGTCTGCACGGGTCGCGACCACGGTGCCGTCGTCGCCGCCGGTGACGATGCGCTCGGGCTCGCTCGCCACCGCGAGGATACCGCCGCCATGCACCGTGACGCGCTCGGGCTCGCCGTCGCCCGGCACGAACAGCAGTGCCTCCTCGCCGAGCACGAAGACCGGCACGTCGCCGAGGAAATGCGCGGCGACCACCGGGGCGCCGGCCGGGAACAGCCGCGCGCGCTCGGCGACCGAGGGTCGCTTGGTCGGCATGATCATCTTCGCGCCGTCGTCATTCGAGGGTCTGGCGCGCGGTCACGCCGCGCATTCGGCAAAGCCCTTGCGGATCATGCTCTCCGGCAATTCGCGGCCGATGAAGACGAGCCGGCTTTCACGCTTCTCGGCATCCTTCCAGTCGCGCTGGTGGTCGCCGTCGAGCATCATGTGCACGCCCTGGAACACGAAGCGCTGCGGATCGTCCTTGAAGGCGAGGATGCCCTTGGAGCGCAGGATCTTGCCGCCCTCCTGGGCGACGAGGTTCTGAATCCACGGGAAAAACTTGTCGGGATCGATCGCCTTGTCGGTCGAGAGCGAGAGCGATTGCATGTCCTCGTCGTGATAATGCGTGAGGCCGCCATGGGCATGGTCGTGATGGTGATCGTGCTCGCCGTGCCCGTGATCGTGGTGATGATCATGGTCGTCGCCGCGCTCCAGGAACTGCGGCTCGATGTCGAGGATGCGGTCGAGATCGAAGGCGTTGCGGTGGAGCACCTCGGCGATCGGGATCGAGCAGCGCTCGGTGCGATGGAGCCGCGCATAGGGATTGATGGCGCGGATGCGCGCCTCGACCTCGCGCAGATCGGCGTCGCTGACGAGATCGGTCTTGTTGAGCAGGATCACGTCGGCGAAGGCGATCTGGTTCTTGGCCTCGGGTGCGTCGCGCAGGCGGTCCTTGAGCCAGCGCGCGTCGGCGACGGTGACGACGGCATCGAGCTTCGCCTTGCGGCCGACCGCCTCGTCGACGAAGAAGGTCTGCGCCACCGGCGCCGGATCGGCGAGGCCGGTGGTCTCGACGATGATGGCGTCGAACTTGCCCTTGCGCCGCATCAGCCCCTCGATGATGCGGATCAAGTCGCCGCGCACGGTGCAGCACACGCAGCCGTTGTTCATCTCGAAGATTTCCTCGTCGGCGCCGACGATCAGGTCGTTGTCGATGCCGATCTCGCCGAACTCGTTGACGATGACCGCGAACTTCTGTCCGTGCGGCTCGGACAGGATGCGGTTGAGCAGCGTCGTCTTGCCGGCACCGAGATAGCCGGTGAGCACGGTGACGGGAATCTTCTCGGGCGCCTTGTCGGGACTCGTATCGGTCATAGGGGAACTCCAGAAGGTCGCCCTGATATAGGGATTTTTGCCGCAGGTGCAAAATGCCACCGGCAGTCGTGGTTGCGGGCGCCACGGGGCCGGCGTGTCGCGCCTGCTCGGCATCGAGATCGACGGCCTGACCGGGAAGTCGACGGAAAGGCGCGCTCCACGGGGCGACCGTCAGTCGTGGCAAGCTCGCGTGAGACTTGGAACGCCTCTAATGCCGTCGGACGGCATCAGCCAAAATCTCCTGTAATAAGTCGAGCGGGAGCGGTCTCAGGCGCAGTGCAGCCTGCAGTATGAAATCAACGGAGGCGGCTCTTGAAAGTATGGTTTCTCAAGCTCCATCGGTGGATAGCGCTCGTCTTCGCACTGCCTCTCCTGCTCGTACTCGGCTCGGCACTGATCCTCGCCTTCGAGCCGTGGGTCGTGATCGGCGCGATCGCACCCGGATCGCTCACGCCGGCCAAGATCGAGGCGCTGCTCGCCGCGCATGATCCCGGCGGGCAGGCGCGCGGTCTCACGTTCAGGACCTACGACCATACGCTGACCATCGGCGCCGGACGCGGGGCGGGGGGCACCGTCGTCGATATCGCGACCGGCAAGGTGCAGGCAGCACAGTCAGCAACGACGAACCTGTTCGTCACTGCGCGCCGCATCCACGAGAGACTCGCCATCGACGCGGGCTGGCTCGTCATCGGTTCGACCTTCGCGATGCTGGCGCTCGCCGCTCTCGGCGTGCTCCTCGGCCTGCCGCGACTCCAGAACACGTTGTCAGGTTGGCACAAGGGGTTGGCGTGGGGACTGCTGCCGTTCGTCGTGCTGTCGCCGCTCACCGGCCTTTTTCTTGCGTACGGCATCACGTTCGCGAGCCCGCCACCACCGGCCCCGGCGAAGGCTCCGCCGCTCAGCCTGCCTGACGCCGTGCGGATCGTCGGCGAGCATCACGACCTCTCCGCGCTCGTCTGGCTCAGGCCGCAGGGTGGCCGCACGGTCGCCCGCCTGGTCGAGCACGGGGAATACAGGGTCTATGCGGTGACGCGGGATGGACTGGTCGCGATGCCGCGGAACTGGCCGCGGCTCTGGCATGAAGGCAACTTCGCGGGGCCCTGGTCGGCGTTGATGAACGTCGTGACCGCTGCCGCCATGTTCGGCCTACTGGTAACGGGCCCGCTGATCTGGCTGCGCCGCCGGCTGAGAAACCGCAGCCGCCGCCAGCAGGAGCCGGTGCTCGCTTCGCAACGCGCATAGGCCGATTCAGCCCCGCGATGGCGGTCGCCGTGAAATCCGGCTAGGTTCGCGCCCCGCAGATGCGGGGGCTCGTGATGAAGGCATCCGAACTGTTCGAACTCTCGGGTCGGGTCGGCCTCGTCACTGGCGCCTCGAGCGGGCTCGGGCTGCGCTTTGCCGAGGTGCTGGCGGCGAACGGCGCCGCGGTCGCACTGGTCGCCCGGCGCAAGGACCGGATCGTCGCCCTCCAAGAGAAGATCGCGGCGGCCGGCGGCCGGGCGCTCGCGATCGAAGCCGATGTGCTCGACGCCGCTTCGATGCGGCGCGCATTCGATGCCGCGGAAGCCGCGTTCGGCACCGTCACCGTCCTCGTCAACAATGCCGGCGTCGCCCATTCGGGCCGCGCGGTCGAACTGCCCGAGGAGGAATGGCGGCGCGTCATCGCCACCAATCTCGACGCGGTATTCCTGTGGTCCCAAGAGGCGGCGCGGCGGATGCTGGCGGCAGGCAAGCCGGGCGCGATCGTCAACATCGCCTCGGTGCTCGGCTTCGGTGCCAGCAAGGGCGTCATCGCCTACGCGACCGCCAAGGCCGGCGTGGTGCAGATGACGAAGGCGCTCGGCCTAGAGCTCGCCTTCAAGGGCGTGCGGGTCAACGCCATCGCGCCGGGCTGGTTCGTCACCGAGATCAATCGCGACTATCTCGCATCCGAGGAAGGCAAGAAGCTTACCCGCGACATCCCGGTCGGGCGATTCGGCCGCGATGGCGACCTGGACGGCGCGCTCCTCCTCCTTGCCTCCGATGCCGGCCGCTTCATTGCCGGTGCAACGATCGTTGTCGACGGCGGCCAGATGGTCGCGCTCAGGGGATAATCATGGATTTCACGCTGCCGCCCGACATCGAGGACCTGCGCCTGCGCACCCGTGCGTTCGTCGAGCGCCACGTGCTGCCGCTCGAAGCGGATCCCGCGAACTTTTCCGAGCACGAAAACATTCCGTCAGAACGCCTCGAACCGGTGCGTGCCAAGGCGAAGGCCGAAGGCCTGTGGGCGCCGCAGTCGCCCAAGGAATTCGGCGGCATGGCGCTGCCGATCGTCGCCTGGGCGGCGATGTACGAGGAGGCCGCGCGCTCGCTGTTCGGGCCGCTCGCGATGAACTGCATGGCGCCCGACGACGGCAACATGAACCTGCTCGCACGCGCCGGAACGCCGGCACAGAAGGACCGCTGGCTGCGACCAATCGTCGAAGGCAAGGTGCGCTCGTCCTTCGCCATGACCGAGCCGGCGCCTGGCGGCGGCTCCGACCCCGGCATGATCCGCACCCGCGCCGAACGCAAGAATGGCAAGTGGGTCATCAACGGCCGCAAGTGGTTCATCACCGGCGCCGACGGTGCGGCGCATTTCATCCTGGTCGCACGCACCTCGGACGACGCGCGACGCGGCCTCACGGCGTTCCTCTACCACCGCGACCAGCCCGGCTGGCGGATCGTGCGCCGCATCGGCATCCTCGGCCCCGAGGAGCATGGCGGCCATTGCGAGCTCGAGTTCGACGGCCTCGAGGTCGAGGATGACAACGTGCTGCTTGGCGTCGGCGACGGGCTCCGGGTGACCCAGAGCAGGCTTGGGCCGGCGCGGCTCACCCACTGCATGCGCTGGCTCGGCCAGGCCAAGCGCTGCATCGAGATCGCGCAAGCCTATGTAGAAAACCGCGAAGGCTTCGGCATCAAGCTCGCCGACCGCGAGAGCGTGCAGATCAAGCTCGGCCAGGTCGCCCACCAGATCCAGATCGGGCGCCTGCTCACCATGCATGCGGCCTGGAAGCTCGACCAGGGCGACCGCGCCCGCAAGGAGGTGTCGATGGCGAAGGTGCATGTCGCCGACACGCTCCACAACGCGGCCGACGTCGCAATCCAGCTCAACGGTGCCCGCGGCTTCTCCAAGGATACCGTCCTGGAATGGATCTACCGCGCCGCCCGCTCGGCCCGCCTCGTCGACGGCGCGACCGAGGTGCACATGATGGTGCTGGCGCGCTTCATGCGCCAGGAGGGGCGGGACTTCTGGAGCTGGGGCAAGGGTGAAGGGGCGAAGGGCACCGGCAAATAGGGCCGGTGAATCCACGGACCTCGTCCTTTCGGACCTCATCCTGAGGAGCGTCCGCAGGACGCGTCTCGAAGGATGGCCACAGGCCGCAGCGCTTGGGGGCATCCTTCGAGACGCCGTGCGTTGCACGGCTCCTCAGGATGAGGTCTGAAAGTGGGTGCCGTGCCACGCGGAACGTGAGTAAGACGTGGGCACGCTTCGCTTTGCCCACCCTACGTGCAGCCCGGCGACGACTGTAGGGGCGAGCTGGAAAAGGAGCACCGCGCCGCTTGCGTCGCGTGGCCGGAAATTTCAATATCCCGACCGCCGCCGACATTTCCTTGTGAGTCGGAAGGCGGCAACGAAATTGACCGTAGTGCGTTGAAGTGTCAGCCTTCTTCTCGTTTGGGGGACGACTATATCAGGGTCACCACCCCGGGTGGTCGTGGAGAAAGTGCAATGCCGCTTCTGCCGGTTAGCCTCGACGACAAATACGACCTCGGCAAAGACCGCGTCTTCGTCACCGGGTTCCAGGCCCTGGTACGCCTCTGCCTGATGCAGAAGGAGCGCGACCGCCGCGCCGGGCTCAATACCGCAGGCTATGTCACCGGCTATCGCGGCTCGCCGCTCGGCACGCTCGACCAGCAGTTCATGCGTGCCGGCACGCGAACTCAAGGCGAACGACATCCGCTTTCACGCCGGCACCAACGAGGACCTCGCCGCGACGGCGCTCGTCGGCACCCAGAACGCCGAGCTGCGCGGCGAAGGCAAGTTCGATGGCGTGTTCGGCATGTGGTACGGCAAGGGACCGGGCGTCGACCGCTCAGGCGATGCCTTCCGCCATGCCAATTTCGCCGGCACCTCGAAGCACGGCGGCGTCATCGCGCTCATGGGCGACGACCACACCGCGGAATCCTCCACCACCGCGCACCAGTCCGAATATCACTTCATCGACGTCATGATCCCGATCCTCAACCCCGCCGGGGTGCAGGAGATCATGGACTACGGACTCTATGGCTGGGCGATGTCGCGCTTCACCGGCGCCTGGACCGCGCTCAAATGCATGCACGAGACGGTGGAGTCGACGGCGATCGTCGACGGCAGGCTCGACCGGGTGAAGATCATCATTCCCGACGATTTCCAGATGCCGCCGGGCGGCCTCAACATCCGGCTCGGCGACAGCGTGCTCGGCCAGGAAGCGCGGCTGCACGATTTCAAGCGCGACGCGATGCTCGCCTTCGTGCGCGCGAACAAGCTCAACCGGATGATCTGCTCCGGCGGACGCAATCCCAAGGTCGGCGTCATCACCGTCGGCAAGAGCTACCTCGACGTACGCCAGGCGCTCGACGAGCTCGGCCTCGACGAGGTCAAGTGCAACGACCTCGGCCTGCGGCTCTACAAGGTCGGCTGCCCGTGGCCGATCAGCCGGCTCGACCTGATGGAGTTCGCCCAGGGGCTCGAGCTCATCATCGTGGTCGAGGAGAAGCGCTCGCTCATCGAAGTGCAGGTGCGCGAGGAGCTCTACGGCACCGCCAACCAGCCGGTCTGCATCGGCAAGAAGGACGAACGCGGCAACTGGCTGTTCCCGGTGAAGGGCGCGCTCGATCCGAACGACGTCGCGATCTGCATCGGCGACCGCCTGCTCAGCCACGTGCGCAACGACGAGCTGGCGGCCCGGGTCGCGCGGCTCAAGGAGGCGCAGCGCGTTCTCGCAGAAACCGAGGACATCGCGGTCCGCATCCCCTATTTCTGCTCGGGCTGCCCGCACAATTCCTCGACCGTGGTGCCGGAAGGCAGCCGCGCCTATGCCGGCATCGGTTGCCACTACATGGCCCAGTGGATGGACCGCTCGACGTCCGGCTATACCCAGATGGGCGCCGAGGGCGCCAACTGGATCGGCGAGGCGCCGTTTTCCAAGCGCGGTCACGTCTTCCAGAACCTTGGCGACGGCACCTACAACCATTCCGGCTCGCTCGCAGTGCGCTCCGCGATCCAGGCCGGCGTCAACATCACCTACAAGATCCTGTTCAACGACGCCGTCGCTATGACCGGCGGCCAGCGCAACGACGGCAACATCACGGTGCCGCAGATCGCTGCCGAGATGGCGGCAGAAGGGGCAAAGCGGGTCGTCGTCGTCACCGACGAGCCGTGGAAATACCGGGCCGGCACCAAATGGCCGGCGGGACTCACCATCCATCACCGCGACGACCTGCAGGAGGTGCAGACGGAGCTCGCGACCGTCCCGGGCACCACCGTGCTGATCTACGACCAGACCTGCGCCGCCGAGAAACGCCGCCGCCGCAAGCGCGGCCAATTCCCCGATCCCGACAAGCGCGTGGTCATCAACGAGCTCGTGTGCGAGGGCTGCGGCGACTGCGGCGTAAAGTCGAACTGCGTCTCGGTGCAGCCGCTCGAGACCGAGTACGGCCGCAAGCGCACCATCGACCAGTCGAGCTGCAACAAGGATTTCTCCTGCATCAAGGGCTTCTGTCCGTCCTTCGTCACCGTGGAAGGGGCGAAGCTCAAGCGCGGCAAAGGGGTCGAGCTTCCCGCCGACACCGCGGACCTGCCCTCCCCGGCGCTGCCCGCGATCGACAAAACCTTCGGCATGATCGTGACCGGCGTCGGCGGCACCGGCATCGTCACCATCGGCGCCATCCTTGGGATGGCGGCGAACCTCGAGGGCAAGGGCGTCGGTATCATCGACATGGCGGGGCTCGCCCAGAAGGGCGGTGCGGTCGCGAGCCATATCCGCTTCGCCAACACGCCTGAGGACATCCACGCGATCCGCGTCGGCGCGCGCTCCGCCGACCTCGTGCTCGGCGGCGACATGGTGGTCGCTGGGGCTAAGAAAGTACTCGCCGCGGTCAAGCCTGGCACCACCTCGATGGTGATCAACCTCGCCGAGGTGCTGCCCGGCGAGTTCACCCGCAATCCGGATTTCTCGCTGCCCAGCGAGCGCCTCAAGCGCACCATCACTACGCTCGCCGGCGCGGCGCACACCCATTTCGTCAACGCCTCTGCACTCTCGACCGCGCTGCTCGGCCAGTCGCTCGGCGCCAACATGTTCATGCTGGGCTATGCCTACCAGCTCGGCACCCTGCCGATCTCGGCGGAAGCGATCGAGAAGGCGATCGAGATGAACGGCGAGGCGGTCGCCATGAACCACGCCGCGTTCCGCTGGGGCCGGCGCGCGGCGATCGACCTTTCCGCCGTCGAGGCGCTGGCACAGCCGGCCGCCGTCGATCCGGTACGGCAGATGTCGAAGTCCTTCGACGAGATGGTGGCGCGCCGCGTCACGTTTCTAACCGCCTACCAGAATGCCGCCTATGCCGAGCGCTATCGGCGCCGGGCCGCTGCTGCCAAGGCCGCCGAGGCAGCGAAGGCGCCGGGCCAGTCCGGCCTTGCCGAAGCGGTGGCGCGCTATCTCTTCAAGCTGATGGCCTACAAGGACGAGTACGAGGTTGCGCGCCTCTACAGCGATCCGGCGTTCCTCGCGCAAGTGAAGAACGAGATCGACGGCGACAAGCTCCGTTTCACCTTCCATCTCGCCCCGCCGCTGCTCGCGCGCCGCAACAAGACCACCGGCGAGCCGCGCAAGATGAGCTTCGGGCCGTGGATGATGAAGGTGTTCGAGGTGCTGGCGAAGCTCAAGGGGCTGCGCGGCACTGTGCTCGACCCGTTCGGCTACACCGCCGAGCGCCGCACCGAGCGGCAACTCGTTCGCGACTACGAGGCGCTGCTCGACGAGGTGATGGCGCGTCTCACGCCCGACAACCACCACCTCGCCGTCGGGCTCGCCGTCATCCCGGAGAAGATCCGCGGCTTCGGTCCGGTCAAGATGCGCCACCTCAAAGCCGCAAAAGCCGACGAGGCCGCGCTCCTCGAGCAATTCCGCGCCGGGACCGTGACAATGCTCAAGGCGGCGGAGTAAGCTTCTGCCTGTCCGCGAGAGCAAGCTCACCGGACGCGGCATCGACCGCGCCGGGCCCCGGGAGGATGGAACGATGCGCGCCGCGCCCAACGCGGGTGGAGTTGTTGCTGCAACTCCGGCATCTGCTCCCTGCTCCGGCCTCTTGGCCCTCGCAGCCGTGCTCGCGGCATTCCTCGTCGCGCCGGCGCAGGCCGAGGACAGCATCCTCATCCCGCTCTTCACCTATCGCACCGGGCCGTTCGGCGCGTCCGGCATTCCGCTCGCCAACGGGATGCACGACTACCTCACCCTGCTCAACGAGCGCGACGGCGGGATCGGCGGGGCCAAGCTCGAGATCGAGGAGTGCGAGACCGGCTACGACACCAAGAAGGGCCGCGAGTGCTACGAGGCCGTGAAAGCGAGGAAGCCAGCGGTCGTCATCCCCTCCTCGACCGGGATCACCTTGCAGCTCATCCCCAGGAGCTCGGTCGACAAGATCCCGGTGCTGTCGATCGGCTACGGGCTGTCGGCGGCCGCCAGCGGCGGCGACTTTCCCTGGGCGTTCAATCCGCCGGCGACGCATCCCGACGGCCTATCGATGATCCTGCAGTACATCGGCTCGCGCGAAGGCGGCCTCGACCGGCTCAAGGGCAAGACCATCGGCTACATCTTTCTCGACGGCAATTACGGCCGCGAGCCGATGCCGCTGCTCCAGCAGTTCGCCCAGGACTACGGATTCGCCGTGAAGGCGTATCCGGTCGCGGCACCGCAGGCGCAGAACCAGGGCGCGCTCTGGCAGACGATCGGCCGCGACCGCCCGGACTGGATGATCATGTGGGGCTTCGGCGCCATGAACGCCGTTGCGATCAAGGAAGCCGCCGCGATCCATTTCCCGATGGACCGATTCATCGGCTCCTGGCTCGCCGGCAGCGAGGACGACGTGCAACCGGCCGGGGCAGGCGCCAAAGGCTATCTCGCGCTCAACCTCAACGGCGTCGGCGCGGACTATCCGGCGCTCCAGGAGATAATCAAACACGTCGTCGACACCGGCAACAGCCAGGCCGCCCGCGAAAAGGTCGGGGAGAGCCTTTACGATCGCGGCGTCTACGCCGGAGTGCTGATCGCCGAGGCGATCCGCACGGCGCAACGGCTCTCCGGTCGCCGCGCGATCACCGGCAAGGAGATGCGCCGTGGTCTGGAGTCGCTCTCGATTTCCGCGGACCGCTGGGCGCAGCTCGGCCTGCCCAATTTCGCGAGCCCGGTTGCGGGCATCTCCTGCAGCGACCACAGCGGGCACCAGGCCGGTTACGTCCAACAATGGAACGGCACGCGTTGGATGCGCGCCTCCGGCTGGATCGCGCCGATGACGGAGCGGCTGCGCCCGCTCCTCGCCGCCGCAGCGCAGGACTACGTCTCGCGCGACCCGGCTTGGCCGAAGCGCACCGAGCCCTGCGACAAGTCCTCGTGATGCGTGTCCTTTGCGTGTTGTCATCGCCGGGTCTTGTCCCGGCGACCCCGAGGGCACGGCCGACAAGCGGGGTGGCCGGGACAATCCGGCCATGACGGCTTCGCGGGAACGCTCTAGGATACGGCGATGAACGAAATCGCCGTTGCGGGCCCCCTCGCCCACCGTCCCAAGAATCATCCGCAGGTCGCGAGCGGCGCGATCGGCGTGCTGCTCGTCAATCTCGGCACACCGGACGCGACCGATGCGAAATCGGTGCGGCGCTATCTGCGCGAGTTCCTCCACGATAAGCGGGTGATCGAGGAGGACACCATCACCTGGAAGTTCGTGCTCAACGCCATCATCCTGCCGCTGCGGCCGGGGCGGAAGGGCATCGACTACCAGAAGATCTGGAACCGCGAGCGCGATGAGTCGCCGCTCAAGACGATCACGCGATCGCAGGCGGAAAAGCTCGCCGCCACGCTGCCGCGCCAGCCGTGGATCGTGGTCGACTGGGCGATGCGCTACGGCAACCCGGCGCTGCGCGAGCGCCTCGCCGCGCTGATGGGCCAGGGCTGCGACCGCATTCTCGTCGTCCCGCTCTATCCGCAGTATGCGGCGGCGACGACGGCGACTGTCGCCGACGAGGCGTTCCGCGCGCTGATGAAGATGCGCTGGCAGCCGACGCTGCGCTTCGCCCCGCCCTATTACGACGATCCCGTCTATATCGAGGCTCTGGCGACCTCACTCGAGACGCATCTCAAGACCCTGTCGTTCGTGCCGGAAGTGATCATCGCCTCCTTTCACGGCATCCCGCAGGACTATTTCGACAAGGGCGATCCCTATTATTGCCATTGCGCGAAGACGACGCGCCTGTTGCGCGAACGGCTGCGGCTCGATGAGAATAAGCTGATGATGACCTTCCAGTCGCGGTTCGGCCGCGCTGAATGGATCAAGCCCTATACCGATGAGACCGTGAAGGCGCTGGCCGCGCGTGGCGTCAAAAACCTCGCGGTCATCACGCCCGGCTTTTCCGCCGACTGCCTGGAGACGCTCGAGGAGATTGCGGGCGAGAACGCCGAATATTTCCACCACGCCGGCGGCGAGAATTTTGCCGCGATCCCCTGCCTCAACGACAGCGAAGCGGGCATGCGGGTAATTGAGGCCGTCGTGCGGCGTGAGCTGCAGGGTTGGGTTTGATAGGGTTGCGATCGGGCGGAGACGGCGCCAAGTCAGTTCGGGCGCATGGTGCGGGTGATCGTCGTGCCGCATCGGCGGCACTCATAGACCTGCGTCTTCGCGCTGGCCTCCTGTGGAAGCGCGCTCGGGACGGTGCGCGACAATTCCATCGGCACGTTGCAATTCGGACAGCACGGCGTGTCGAACTGGAGTTCGTTTGGCGAAATCATGATTCCTCCCCCACCTATGTGGGACGAGCCGCCCAAAAGTTCTCCTGCGATAAATCGCACCGGTGTTCGCTTTCGCAGTGACCGGACGCCGCATGAACGGACCGACAAGGCACCGCTACCAAGTAAGATGCACCAACCAAACTCGCCAGCCGCACGGCTGTGGCGAACTGAAACGACAAATCCGTCTCGACACATCAATACGATCGCAATCGATGTCGTCTAGCATCCCAATCGATTGCAGCACTCCAAGAAGGGGAAGGCCATGATGCCCAGCGGCGGCGATCTTTTTGTCATCATTATCGTTTTTCTGGCGATCCTGACGCTGTTCCTGGGCGTCAAGACGGTCCCGCAGGGCTATAACTGGACGGTGGAGCGGTTCGGCCGCTACACCCGCATCCTCCAGCCTGGGCTCAATCTCGTCGTCCCCTTCATCGACCGCATCGGTCGCAAGATAAACGTGATGGAGCAGGTGATCGACGTTCCCGAGCAGGAGGTCATCACCAAGGACAATGCCACCGTCACCGTGGACGGGCTCGCCTTCTTCCAGGTGTTCGACGCCGCCAAGGCGAGCTACGAGGTCGCGTCCCTCGAGCAGGCGATCGTGAAGCTGACCATGACCAACATCCGCTCGGTGATGGGCTCGATGGACCTCGATCAGATGCTCTCCCACCGCGATGAGATCAACGAGCGGCTGCTGCGCGTCGTCGATGCGGCGGTGTCGGCATGGGGCGTCAAGGTCAACCGCATCGAGATCAAGGACATCGTGCCGCCGGAGGATCTGATCCAATCGATGGGCCGGCAGATGAAGGCGGAGCGCGACAAGCGCGCCGAGATTCTCACAGCCGAGGGCCAACGGCAGTCTGCGATCCTCAAGGCCGAGGGCGCGAAGCAGGCGCAGATTCTCGAGGCGGAGGGACGCCGCGAGGCCGCCTTCCGCGACGCCGAGGCGCGCGAGCGTTCCGCCGCCGCCGAGGCGAAGGCGACTGAAGTGGTGAGCATCGCGATCAGCCATGGCGACGTCGCCGCGCTCAACTACTTCATCGCCGATAAATACATCCGCGCGTTCGGCGAGCTCGCCCGCTCGCCGAACCAGAAGGTGCTGATTATGCCGATCGAGGCGACCGCGATGCTCGGCTCGCTCGCCGGCATCGCCGAGATCGCGAGAGACGCGCTCCATGGCCAGGGCGGCACGGCGGCGCCCGCGCCGTCGCGGCCGGCGGTGCCCCCGACCCCGCCGCTGCCGCCACGGCCGGCGAGCTAGAGGACATAACCATGGTCTCCTTCTTCGCCTCGCACGGCACCTGGGATTGGTTCATCGCCGGCGGCGTGCTGCTCGTCCTCGAAGTGCTTGCGCCCGGCGTGTTCATGCTGTGGCTCGGGCTCGCCGCCATTCTCGTCGGCGTGCTCTCCCTCGTCGTCGACTGGCCGTGGCAGGCGCAGTTCGTCGCCTTCGCGGTGTTCGCACTCGCGGCGATCCCGCTGTGGCGCCGGCTCGCGCGAAGCGTCGGCCAACCGACAGACCAGCCATTCCTCAACCGCCGCACCGCGTCCTATGTCGGGCGCGTCTTCACGCTCGAAAAGCCGATCATCGGCGGCGTCGGCACCATCGGCATCGACGATACCGTGTGGCGCGTCACCGGCCCAGACACACCGGCCGGCAGCAAGGTCAAGGTCACCAGCGTCGACGGCGCCGCGCTGCATGTGGAACCGGCCGAGGCGTAGAGCGAGCCCTACACGCGTTCGTGTGATCCGAAAGTCGCTTCGCGCTGCTATCGAACGCCCATCCCGACGATCAGCCACGAGGAGGACGCATGCGTCTCAATTACAGCGCGATCTCGCCAGAACCCTACAAGGCCCTTGCCGGCGTTAACGCCGCGCTGCTGCGCACGGGCCTCGACCGGCGACTCATGAATCTCCTGTTCCTGCGGGTGTCGCAGATCAACGGCTGCTCCTACTGCGTCGACCAGCATGCCCACGACCTGCGCGCGGAGGGAGAAACCAACGAGCGCCTCGACGGCCTCGCCGCCTGGCGTGAATGCCCCTACTTCACCGCCCCTGAGAAGGCCGCACTCGAATGGACCGAGGCGTTGACCCACGTCGCTGCGACCCACGCGCCCGATGCTGCCTACGCGCCGCTCGCGCAGCACTTCGACGACAAGACCATCGCCAACATCACCTATGCGGTGGCGCTGATGAACGCCTGGAATCGCATCGCCATCGGCTTCCAGCAGGCACCCGCGCCGCGGCCCGCCAAGTAAGTCGCTGCGTCACAAATTCGTAGGGTGTGCAAAATCGCGCTGTGAAGGTCTGGCAGCGTGCGCAACCGCGCTGCGCGATTTTGCGCACGCGATCGGCCGAGGAACCGCGCGGTTGCACACCCTACCTGCGCTTATGACACAGTAGTGGCAGCAGCGAACCCGGCATCCAGAGTCCTCCTTGCAATCAAGCACTGGATTCCGGGTTCGCCGCTGCGCGGCGCCCCGGAATGACGACGCGCGTTGTCGACCGGCGCCTCGCGGAAACGCATAATACTTTCACGATTCGAGGAGGATTGCCGGTGACGATTGCCACGACCCTGAAGCGGCTGCGCCGCTCGTTCGCCGATTCGGCCGGCACCGTCGTGTTCGGCATGGAGGACGGCACCGTCTCGATCTTCGGGCTGATCTTCGGCGTCGCTGCAACGACAAGCGACACCAAGACAGTGCTGATCGCGGGCGCTTCGGGCGCCGTCGCCGCCGCGGTGTCGATGATGGCCGGGGCCTATCTCGACGTCGAGACGACCCGTGACGCGATCGACGCCAAGCGAGCCCATATGCAGGCGATGAGCCCGGAACGGCTCGCCGGTTCGCTCGCGAGCCTCTTTGCGAAGGCGGGGCTCACCACCGAGCAATCGAGCGCATTGACTGCCGCGGTCGGCCACGACCGGGGCGCGCTCGGCGGCCTGCTGCTAGCGCTCGAAGGCGCCCCGCAGGCGCCGCTCGATCCCTGGGAGCAAGCGCTGTGGATGCTGCTCGCCGATTTCCTCGCGGCCGCCGTCCCGATCCTGCCGTTCGTCTTCCTGCCGATCGGCGAGGCGCGGATCGTCTCGGCGATCGTGACCGCTGCCCTGCTGGTCGGCCTCGGCGTCGGCCGCGCCCGCATCGCCAAGCGCAACCTGCTCCGCACGGTCCTGGAGACAGTCTCGATCGGCCTCGCCGCCGCGACGGCCGGCGTCGCCATCGGCGTCGTCATCAACCGCGCGTTTAATGGGTGATAGCCGGGCTTCCCGTCATCGGGGGGGTAAAGGCGTGGGGAAAGGCGAGCTGGGCTTACCTTCCCCCGGAAAGGGCAGGGGCGGGAAGGGGAATGAACGAGTTCTGTCCAATGAGTCAGCAGGCCTCAACCCAGCCTTCCCCCTTTCAGGAACGTTCGATGTGAGAGACCCGAGAAATCCGAACAAAACGAACAAGAACACTAAGGCGAGGACGGCGGCGAGCCAGTTCGGCCCTGGAGGGCGAATTCTGCCGAACCTCTCGCGGGCCCAGATGTTCAGCAAATTCTGGTGAATCTTGCCTACAAGTTCACCGTAGCGGGGCGCCTCGGCTGCAGGAACCGACCATGCTTTGATGATCAATTCCCTCGAGCTCTCGATGACCTTCCCACTGGTCGCAAGCCGGTCGACGAAACTAAGACTCGAAGTCTCCTCCACCTGATACCAGCCATTGCCGATCCATTTGCTGGGCATCTCCATCCTTACCCGGCGCGCAAGCTTGCGCGGTCGCCCCGCAAAGATGTCTGTTAGGCGCGGCGCGCCGGGAATTGGAACCAGCTCGCGGGGCAGGATTTGGTCGGCGATCGTAAAGCTCAGGCGGCCATTCGGATCCCGTTTCCAGCCATCGCGAATTTCGAAAGTGAATGTCGTGGTTAGACAATTTCCGGCAGGATCGTCAGAAATCTCCACAGGCACGGTCTCCGAAACACCAGGCCATATCGACTGCAATTCCCTCAACATGGCTCTGGAATACTCCGCAGTCCCTTGGTCGGCGGTCCGGTTTCGCGCCATATCGGCAACCCAGGAAAAATGTTTGATGCGACGGCGCAGCTTCACCGGCGACTCGCGCTTGGGTCCAAAGTGCAGCTCATCATCGCAGTCCAGACAATGCACCGGAGCTTCGCTGCCCAGTTTTTCCAGTTCCGTGGCATCCGGCGTGAGCGGCAACGCCCATCCAACATACGGCATGTCGATATTGTCCAAAGCGCCCGATTGCGTGGGCAGTGTCGGATCGAGCCAATAGGACACGCCGTTGAGACGCAGCCGCACAATGCAATGGTCGAAGGCATTGGGCGTAGGCATGAAGGCATCGAGAGCAGGTCCGTGCGTCGTGGAAACGAGCGCCGCACAGGCATCGAGACCCATGCGCCGCGCGCCGGCAATGTACAGCCGGGTAGCGTCCTTGCAGTCACCGAACCGGCTGTCCCAAATGGCTTCGAGCCCCCGCGGCACGAATCCGCCTTCGCCGAGTGACAAGGCGAAATAGCGCAACGTGCGCTGCACGAAGAACAGCCACTCTGAAGCACGCTGCGTCTCGTCCGTGTTGGCCGCCGCGAGACGGTCGATCTCGCCGGTCAGATCTTCGGGAATTTCGACATTCTCAAAAAAGGGCGAAAACAGGCGGGCGACATCGTTCCAGGCTTCGAACTCGGTCACTTGGATCACAGGCGAGAGGATCAGCCATGGTGGGGTAAATTTCTCAGCATCACGGCGCGGTTGTCCGACAAGCCGCCATTTCGATTCCTCAACGCCATCTTTTTCGGTAGCGACGCGACCGGGCGGATCATTGAACGGGCTGATCAAAATTTGGCGCGCCAGCGGTCTCAATAGGCGATGCCGGACTTCGAGCCAGGGATTGAATGCGTCGAATACGAACCCACTGGCGTATTTGCCAGCAAGGGCTGGATCGCTGCCATAAACGGTGAGGCTGACCTCGATTATGTCGTCGACGCGCACATCGGGGATCAGGAACGATGCCGTCAGGCGCCCATTGAGCACCAAGCGCTCCAAATTGGATTCGCGCCGGAGCATCTGGAAGGCATTTGGCCTTGCATGCTCTATGAATTCTCCCCCACGCAGGGTGCGGATGAAATGCACGTCGATCCGCTGGAAGCCCGGATCGAATTCCGCAAGAAAATGCGCCACGCGCTCGGCGCCGGCGCGTGTCAGCACGCGTTGCGCCGTGCGGGTGTGCCAAGCAATCTCCGAGGCGCCCAGATTGACCTGAAGGTCTTGCAACAGCCGCGCGACCCCGTCGGCTACACAGGCATTCTGGGCATCCGGGACTTGAGACGAATACGATTCATGTTCGACCCAATGGGGCGATGGACAGCAGCCGACCCCACCTGGCGCGTCAGCGCGAGCAATGTGCTGGTTTGTCACGCGAAATATCCTAAAAAAATCCGATCAGCAGGGTGCGTAGCTGTGCGCTGATTACGGCGAATTGACGCTTATCTGCGGCCGACAATCTCGGCTGCGCCCGCATCGCTGAGCGCACCTTATCGGCACCGACCCGGAGAGGATCTCGATCGGCATTGCGTCTCAGTGCCTCGGGTCGGTCTCACGCCGGCAGACGAATGACCGCGCCCACTCCGGCATGTTCGAATTTCGCGCCGAAGATGCGACCCATCTCGACAAACGCGAACTGGCCGGTGCAGTGACCGGCTGCCATCCGCTCGATCTGCCACTTGTCGCGGAGCCGCGTCACCATCGCGGTTGTTTCATCGTCGGAGAGGTCGACCAGGTGAAAGCCGCCGAAGACGGAATGGATTCGCGGCTCGATTTTTGTCGCCGCTTCCAATATCAGCTCGATGCCGGGGTGTGAGCAGCCGACGACAAGGATTCCGCCCTGCGAGGTTTTCATGAGCATCGAAATCTCGTTCATCTCCCGCGTCCCCGGCTTATCCGATCGTGTGGAGAAGAGGAAAATGCCCGGCAGCACCTCTTTCGGTTCGCCGATCTGCATGAAATGGGCGCCGAGCCAGGGCGCCCCAGGCGTCATATTTGCCGGGAGATTTCCGCCGAAGTAGCGCAGGTCGTCCGGCACCGAGGCGACGTTGCGTCTGATGAGATTGAGCAGCGGACCCGGGATCGGCGAATTGAACCCACCGCCCTCGAACGGCGCGTAGACGGTCACATCGGGGTTCTCGGCCAGCACATGGTTGAGCCCGGCCGTGTGGTCGTTATGGCGGTGGCTGAGCGCGACGAAATCAAGCTTCTTCAGGTCGACGCCAAGCGCGGACGCATTGGCCGCGAAATCGGCGTCGTTGCTTCCGGTGTCGAAGAGAATGCGCCGTCCGCCGTGGTCGACGAACAGCGAATAGCCCCATCCCCGTTTGAGATCGGATGGCTTTCCGAACGCATCAAAGAGGACCGTCGCCTGATTGGCGCCTTCGGCCGCCATCGTACCCGGAGGCAAAATCGCACTGGCCGTCGCAGCGACAGAGCTCGCAAGCAATTGGCGACGTGTCATCATGGTTGATCTCCCGTCTTAAAAATTCGGCTCGCGCCGCGATGGAAAAAACGCTTGTGTCGAACGAGCTTTACGCCACGCCCGCCCGCAATAAATCGTGCATATGCACGACGCCGACCGCGCGGCGTCCCTCGACCACGAACAGAACGGTGCGCTTCTTCGAGTTGAGAATCTCCAGCGCTTCGCTGGCGAGCTGGTCGGGGCGCACGGTGTCGGGGCCTTTGGTCATGACGTCCTCGACCCGCGCTTCGATGAGGTCGGGACGCATGTGGCGGCGCAGGTCGCCGTCGGTGATGATGCCGACGAGGTCGCCCATAGTGCCGTCACCCGCAGTGCCGGTGATGCCGACGCAGCCGAAGCCCTTGGCCGACATCTCGACGAGCGCATCGGACATCCGCGTCCCCACCGGCTTGAGCGGCATCTCGGGCCCGGAATGCATGAGGTCGCGGACGAAGGTGAGCGCAGCGCCGAGCCGGCCGCCCGGATGCAGGTTGCGGAAGTCGATCGCGGTGAAGCCGCGACTTTCCAGAAGTGCAATGGCGAGCGCGTCGCCGAGCGCGAGCTGCATCAGCGAGGAAGTGGTGGGCGCAAGGTTGTGCGGGCAAGCCTCGCGGGCCTGGGGCAACACCAGGGTCACGTCGGCCGCCTTGCCGAGCGTGCTCGCGCCGTCCGCGGTGACGGCGATGAGGCCGATGCGGAAGCGGCGGGAATAGTCGATCAGGTTCTTGAGCTCGGCGGTCTCGCCTGACCATGACAGCGCGACGATCACGTCGTCAGGCGTGATCATGCCGAGGTCGCCGTGGCTCGCCTCGGCGGGGTGCACGAAGTAGGCCGGCGTTCCAGTCGAGGACAGCGTCGCGGCGATCTTGTTGCCGACGTGGCCGGACTTCCCCATGCCGGTGACGATGACCCGGCCGCGGGCGGCCTTGATCAGGGCGGCGGCCGCGACGAAGGGGGCGCCGAGGCCGTCGCGCATCGCCACGCCGAGGGCGGTCAGCCCGCCCGCCTCCGCTTCCAGCGTGCGCAGGCCGCAGGCGATCAGGGCCTCGTCGTCCGCGCTCATCGGTGTGTCCCGGCTGGGTTTGTCCTGACTTCGCGGGCCCGCCTTTGCCATCCGTGTCCTCGATGCGTGGCGGAACCCCACTCCCTTACCGCTTCGGCCTCGCGCGGCGCCGCCGCGTCACTTCCCCCGCGGGACGCTAGCACGACACACTCGCCCCTGCGATGCCTTCGGCGGCGAGGCATGAACGCCCTGTTAACCATATTCATTCTAAGTCTCTTAACCAAGCCGCCGCCCGTCCGGCGGCCGGTGCTTTGGGATTTTCATCGGTGCTGCGTCCTCGCGTCATTTGCCTCGCTGCGACGCTGGCGGCCAGCGCGACGCTGCTTGCGTCGCTGCCGGCCCGAGGACAATCCGTGCTGTTTCCAGGGGAGTTGCGCCCGTCCGTGACCGGGCAGGACCCCGCCGGCTTCTCCCATACTCCCGACCCGACCGCGGGCCCGACACCGAGCCAGCTCGGCATCACCACCACGGTGCCGCTGCCGTTTCCCGAATCCGGGGCCGGCCGCTCCGGATTCGTGTCGGCTGGCAATCGCAAGGTGAAGGTCAAGCTCAAGCCCGGCCAGCCGGCGCCTCCTCCGACGCCGGACCGGACGACGCTGATCGCGACCCCGGCCCAGCTCGGTACCGCCGCACTTCGCCCAAAGACACGCTTCAACCGCAGGGGTTACGTGCTCGATCCGACGCGGGCGGTGGAGTTGCAGCGGCCGATACCGCTGCCGCCCGATCTCGTCATCGTGCCGGCGATCACGCCGCTGCGTCAGGCTCGCCTCGATGCGGCCCCGTTCGCACCGGTCGGCGTCCACGCCGGGACCTATTACCTCTATCCGGCGATCGAGCTGACCGGCGGATGGGATTCGAACCCGCAGCACGCCAACATCGCCAAATCGGCACCGGAGTACCTGCTCGCGCCGGAGCTCCTTGCGCTATCGGACTGGGAGCGCCATGCGCTCAACTTCACCATCAAGGGCTCCTACCTCGGCTACGGCTCGACGTTCTTTCCCAGCTCACCCGTCTGGCTCAACCGGCCGAGCCTCGATGCGCGGGCCAACGGCCGGATCGATATCGACCGCTATGACCGCATCGACGCCGAAGGCCGCTTCATCATCTCGACCGACAATCCGGGGAGCCCGAATATTCCGGCGGGGAACGAATACCTTCCGCTCGTGCTCAATGGCGGGGCGACGCTCGGCTACACACACCTGTTCGACCGTTTCGAGGTCACGGCCAAGGGACAGTTCGACCGCTTCACCTGGCAGAAATCGTTCCTGACCGACGGCACGTATGTGAGCAACGGCGATCGCAATTACGATCAGATCGGCGGCTCGCTGCGCGGCAGCTACGAGGTGCTGCCGGGCGTCAAGCCCTATGTCGAGGCCTATTCCGACGAACGCGTCCACGACATGACGGTCGACAGCACCAACGCGATGCGCGATTCCGACGGCCAGATCTACAAGGTCGGAACGACCTTCGTGTTCTCGCCGATGCTCACCGGCGAAATCGCGGTCGGCCGCACGCAGCGCAGCTACCGCGATCCGACGCTCGCGAATGTCAACGGTCCGCTGATCGACGGCTCGGTGCTGTTCCTGCCGAACGCGCTCACCACGATCAAGTTCAACGCGTTGACCACCACCGGCGAGCTCGTCGTGGTGGGCGCCTCAGGCGTCCTGCACCGCGACTACACGCTCGAGGCCGATCACGACTTCCGCCGCTGGCTCACCGGAATCATGAAGCTCGGCTACGGCGTCGACTACTACGTCGGGATGAACCGCACCGATCAGCGCTACTTCATCAGCCCGTCGCTCACCTACAAATTCACCCGCGAGCTCTGGCTGCGCGCCGAGTTCCGCCACGACTGGCTGAGCTCAAGCCTGTACGGCAATTCTTATCAGGCGAACCTGTTCCTGCTGACGCTGCGCATGCAGCGGTGAACCCCGCGCCGTCATTCCGGGGCGCGCGCAAGCGCGAACCCGGAATCCATTCGCTGCGGAGCAATTCGGCAGGGCTGCACTGATTTCGGGTTCACCGCTGCGCGGTGCCCCGGAATGACGGAACGCGGAGTTACTCCCCCAGCAGCGCCTTGAGCTCCGCCCGAAACGCAGGCGCGATGTCCTCGCGAGCGAGCGCATAGGCGACGTTGGCGGCAAGGAAGCCGACCTTGCTGCCGCAGTCGAAGCTGCGGCCCTGGAATTTCAGCCCGTAGAACGGTTGCTTCTCGGAGAGCCGGATCATGGCGTCGGTCAACTGGATCTCGCCGCCGGCGCCGCGGGTCTGGTCGGCGAGAATGTCGAAGATTTCCGGCTGCAGGATGTAGCGGCCGGTGATGATGAGATTCGACGGGGCTTCGGGACGCGGCGGCTTCTCCACCATGCGGGTGATCGCGAAGGCATCGCCGCGGGCGTCGCCCACGCCGACGACGCCGTACATGTGGACGCGGTCCATCGGCACTTCCTCGACCGCGATGACGTTCGACTTCGCCGGCAGATGGGCGCGGGCGTCCATCATCTGGGCGAGGCAGCCGCGCTCGGCCTGCACCAGCACGTCGGGCAGCAGCAATGCGAACGGCTCGCGGCCGACGAGCTCGCGTGCACACCACACCGCATGCCCGAGGCCGAGCGGCAATTGCTGGCGGGTGAAGCTCGTCTGCCCGGCGCCCGGCAGATCGCGCGACAACAGCTCGAGGTCCGCCTTGCGCTTGCGCTCGGTCAGCGTGAGCTCGAGCTCGAACTGACGGTCGAAGTGATCCTCGATCACCGCCTTGTTCCGGCCGGTGACGAAGATGAAATGCTCGATGCCGGCCTGGCGCGCTTCGTCGACCACGTGCTGGATCAACGGGCGGTCGACCACAGGAAGCATCTCCTTGGGCATCGCCTTGGTGGCAGGCAGGAACCGCGTGCCGAGGCCGGCGACGGGAAGGATCGCTTTGCGGATGGGCTTCATGTGGCCGGGGGCTTCCGAGTTTTCGTTGGGACGCGAGTGACGCGGCAGGCAGGGAGTAAAAAACCGGAATAATCATGACAACTGTGGGTGTCCAGGCCGAAATGCCGCATTTCCGCCCGGCTCGCACACCCAATGTTAAGGTTCCCGAAATCAGAATCTCGCGCCAACAACTGTCGCGATCGAGAAGCGTCGCGGCGCCTGGGAGAAGCCGAATGACACGCGCGAAATGGCTGTTCGCGATCGGCGCCGTCGGTGCGCTTGCCGCCGCGCCGGTTAGCGTGCGCGCCCAGTTCCAGCTCCCCCAGTTCCAGCTCCCGTTTTCGCTGCCGTGGTCGACCGGAACGGTTCCCGCCCCACAGCAAGCGGCTCCGCCGTCCGGATCGTCCGAATGGAGCGGCCAGCCCGGCAGCTCCGGGCATCCGCTGATGACCACCGAAGCGATCCTCGCGGCGGCGCAGAACTTTTCGAGCTGCATCGAGGGCCTGTGGCCGGAAGCGGCCAAGCGCGGCGTCACCCGCGCGACCTTCGACACCTACACGCGCGGGCTCACGCCCGATCTGCGGATCATGGACCTGATGGACGCCCAGCCGGAGTTCACCAAGGCGTTCTGGGAGTATCTCGATCTGCTGGTCAGCGACAACCGCATCAAGCGCGGCCGCGAAATCCTCGCCCAGTACCGCCCCGCCTTCGATGCGATGGAGAAGGCCTACGGGGTCGACCGGCACATCGTCACCGCGATCTGGGGCATCGAATCGAACTTCGGCACCTCGGGCGGGGAACGATCCGTGGTGCGCTCGACCGCGACGCTCTCCTGTGTCGGCCGCCGCCAGGCCTACTTCCGCGACGAGTTCTTGGCCGCGCTCGAGATTCTCAACCGCGGCGATATCGATCCCAGCAAGCTCAAGGGATCTTGGGCCGGCGCGTTCGGGCCGACCCAGTTCATGCCGACGTCCTTCAAGCGCTTTGCGGTCGATTTCGACGGCGACGGCCGCCGCGACGTCGTCGAACTCGGTGCCGGACCTGGTCGCCTCGACGGCGAATAACCTCAAGCTCGACGGCTGGGCGCCCGGCCAGACCTGGGGCTACGAGGTCGCGGTGCCGCAGGGCTTCGACTACCGCCTCGCCGACGGCGCCAAGGCGATGCCGGTCAAGGACTGGGCAAAGCTCGGGGTGACACGGATCAACGGCAAGGGCTTCCCGCGCCCGGCGGACCGCGCCACCCTGTTCCTGCCGGCGGGCGCCACCGGACCGGCCTTCCTGATGCTCAACAACTTCCGGGTGCTGATGAAGTACAACCCGGCCGAGGCCTATGCGCTCGCGATCGGCCACCTGGCCGACCGGATGCGCGGCGACGCCTCGATCGCCACCGCCTGGCCGCGCCAGGAGCGGGTGCTCTCGAGCGCGGAACGCTATGAGATGCAACAGCATCTGGTTCGCTTGGGGTTCGATATCGGGGGCGAGCCCAACGGCCGCATCAACGCCAAATCCCGCAGCGCGATCAGGAACTTCCAGACGTCCCAAGGGCTCGTCCCCGACGGCTTCGCCACCGCGGGTATGCTGGACCTGCTGCGCCAGCATTGATTTCTCTGTGTTTTTTAGAGCGTCGCCGCAGCCCGGCAGACCGCCCGCAAAGCCCCCTCAACCTTTTGGGGACGATAGGCGCAGGGATCGGCCGAGCGCGCCTTCCAGTACCTTCAATCCGACACCATCTTCATGTTAAGTTTGCAAAACTCCGGGCGCGTCGCCCGGACCTGAACAGGATCGGCAATGGCCCGTGGATTGACGGCCCGCGGTTTAGCGGTGCGGCTGATGGCAGCCGCTCTCCTGGTTGCGGCGGAACTGGCGGCTGTGTCCGCCGTGCTGGTGGTGACACCGGTGCCCGCCCAGGCCCAATTCCTGTTCGGCGACCGCTTTCCATTCTTTGGCTTGGGACACAACAACAACCGGCGCGGCGGCGGCTGGTTCGGCGCGCCCCAGCAGCAGGACAACTCGCAATACGTCGACTATTCCCGGGCGCCGGCGGCGACGCCGCGCAAGCCCGACGCGCCGCCGGTGCAGACGCCGATCCTGGTGATCGGCGACGCGATGGCGGACTGGCTCGGCTATGGCCTCGAGCAGGCATTCGCAGATACCCCGGAGATCGGCGTGCTGCGCCGTCAGCGCACCCTGTCCGGGCTGATCCGGGCCGATGTGCGCAGCGATCCCCGCGGCGACTACCCCGATTGGCCGCAGGCGGCGCGGGAATTGATCGCGTCCCAGAAGCCGAAATTCGTGGTGATGATGATCGGGCTCAACGACCGCCGCTCGATCAGGGAGCTGGTCCAGGCGGCACGGGCGAAGCCCGCGCAGCCCGCCACTCCGGAGAGTGATCCTGCTTCACGCGAGCTCGACGAGCCGGTAGCGAAGCCCGCACCCGAGGCGGCGGCCGCGCCGGATGCGGCGGCGCCCGCCACCACCAAGACCTACGAGTTCCGCTCCGACTCGTGGAGCGAGGCCTATATCAAGCGCATCGACGACACCATCGCCGCGCTCAAGACTTCCGGCGTGCCGATCTTCTGGGTCGGCCTGCCGCCCGTACGCACCGGCCGCAATGCCGGCGACATTCCGTTTCTCAACGAGCTCTACCGTAGCCGTGCCGACAAGGCGGGCATCGTCTACGTCGATGTCTGGGACGGCTTTGTCGATGAGGAGGGCCGGTTTGCCCAGACGGGGCCCGACTTCGAAGGCCAGACGCGGCGATTGCGCTCCGGCGACGGCGTGTACTTCACCCAGCCTGGCGCGCGCAAGCTCGCGCATTTCGTCGAAAAGGAAATCGATCGCTGGCTGACCGCACGGCCGGTCGCGCTCGCAGTGCCTGCCGACGAGCCGAAGGCTCCGCTGCCCGCTCCTGGCGCTGGCGACATCGCTCCTGCCGCGGCTGCGTCCGGCAAGGCGAGCAATTCCAAGGCGCGACCGCTCGCGGGCCCGGCGCTGCCGCTGATCTCGGAGGCGGCGGATGATTCCGGCGAGCTTCTGGGCGGCGGCAAGGCGCGTCCGTCTGCGGTCGCCGATGCAGTGGCCGCGAAGGTCCTCGTCAAGGGCGAGACGACGGCAGTGCCGGCCGGCCGCGCCGACGATTTCTCCTGGCCACGCCGCAACGTGGCGCCGGTCGGCGCAGACCCCGCGGTCGCCACCACCGAATTGCCGATGACGCCGATGGTCGCGGAGCGAACCACTGGACCGGTGAAGCCGGCGGATGCCGCAGCCGATCCGGCCGCGGCCCAGGCCGCAGCGGCGAAGCAGGTCGCACAACAGCAGGCGGCCCAGCGGACGCGCGCTGCGACTTACCAGACGCAATACCGGCCGAGCATCTTCGGCGGCGGTGGACGCGGCAACTTCTTCCCGTTCCTGTTCGGCGGCGGCCGCTGACGGACGCTCAAACCGCGTAGCCCGGATTGAGCCGAAGGCGAAATCCGGGGCTGCCGCTCGTCAAATCAGGCTGTGAGAAGGGTCGCGCTGCCGACCCGGATTTCGCGTGCGCTCAATCCGGGCTACGAGATCTTTGCAGTATCGCCTCATGCTCGCGCTCACCGCGGCAGGTCGCTCGACCCCATCAAAAACTCATCGACGGCGCGGGCGGCCTGGCGGCCTTCGCGGATCGCCCATACGACGAGCGACTGGCCGCGGCGCATGTCGCCGGCGGCGAACACCTTGTCGATCGAGGTGCGGTAGCTCTCGGTGTCGGCCTTGACGTTGCCGCGGTGATCGAGCGCGACGCCGAGCGACTTGATCATGCCTTCGTGCACGGGATGCACGAAGCCCATGGCGAGCAGCACGAGGTCGGCCGGCAGCTCGAACTCGCTACCGTCGATCGGCTTGAAGCGGGCGTCACAGCGCACGCAGCGCAGCTTCTTCACGGCGCCGTTCTCGCCGACGAACTCCTGGGTGAGCACGGCGAAATCCCGCGCGACGCCCTCCTCGTGACTCGACGAGGTGCGCAGCTTGAGCGGCCAGTCCGGCCAGGTGAGCGCCTTGTTCTCCATGTCGGGAGGCCGCTGCATGATCTCGAAGTTGGTGACCGAGAGCGCGCCCTGGCGGATCGAAGTGCCGATGCAGTCGGAGCCGGTGTCGCCACCGCCGATCACAACCACATGCTTGCCGGCGGCAAGGATCGGCGCGGTGCCGTCCTGCGGCTCGCCGGAGACGCGGCGGTTCTGCTGCGGCAGGAATTCCATGGCGAAGTGGACGCCGTCGAAGCCGCGGCCATGGATCGGCAGGTCGCGTCCCTTCTCGGCGCCGCCCGCGAGCACCACGGCGTCGTGGCGCGCAACCAGGTCTTCCACCGGCCGGTCGACACCGACGTGGATGCCGCAATGGAAGCTCACGCCTTCCGCTTCCATCTGCGCGACGCGGCGCGCGACCAAGTGCTTCTCCATCTTGAAGTCGGGAATGCCGTAGCACAGCAGGCCGCCCGGCTTCTTCCACTTCTCGTAGACATGCACGTGATGTCCGGCGCGCGCGAGCTGTTGCGCGCAGGCGAGCCCCGCCGGACCTGAGCCGACGACGGCGACCGACTTGCCGGTCTTGACCGCCGGCGGCTCCGGCTTCACCCAGCCTTCAGAAAACGCGCGATCGACGATTGCGCATTCGATCGTCTTGATGGTGACGGGGTTGTCGTCGATGTTGAGCGTGCACGAGGCTTCGCACGGCGCCGGGCAGACGCGTCCCGTGAACTCGGGGAAATTATTGGTCGAATGCAGGTTGCGCGCCGCCTCGCGCCATGCGCCGGTATAGACGAGGTCGTTCCAGTCCGGGATCTGGTTGTTGACCGGGCAACCCGTGTGACAATACGGGATGCCGCAATTCATGCAGCGCGCAGCCTGGTCGCGCACCTCGGCGTCGGGCAGCGGCAGGACGAATTCCCGCCAATGCTTGATGCGCGCCTCGACCGCCTCGTAGTCGCGGTCGTTGCGCTCGAACTCGAGAAACCCGGTGATCTTTCCCATGATGATTCGTGACGGCGCGGTTCGTGACGAGGCGGTTCGCGGTCAGCCGCCGGCGACCGCAAGCAGCGGCTCGGCGGTTCGGATGGCCTTCATTTCGGCGAGCGCACGGCGGTACTCGAGCGGCATCACCTTGCGGAACATCGGCCGGTAGGTATCCCAATTGGCGAGGATGTGGGCGGCGCGGCGCGAGCCGGCGAGCCGGGCGTGGCGCGAGATCAGGTGCCGCAACCGCGCCGCGTCGTGGCAGGTCATGTCGGACATGACTTCGACGAGGCCGTGGGCTTCGAGGTCGCCGACCTGGTTGTAGTATTTGGCGTTGAAGTCCTCCTCCTCGATGACCGGCTCGAGCGCGACCATGGCGAGATTGCACAGCGTCGGGAAGTTGCCGTCCTCGTCGAGCACATAGGCGATGCCGCCAGACATGCCGGCGGCGAAGTTGCGGCCGGTCTTGCCGAGCACGACGACGAGGCCGCCGGTCATATATTCGCAGCAGTGATCGCCGGCGCCCTCGACCACCGCGGTCGCGCCGGAATTACGCACCGCGAAGCGCTCGCCGGCGATGCCGCGGATGAAGGCCTCTCCGGCGATCGCACCGTAGAGCACGGTGTTGCCGACGATGATCGATTCTTCCGGCACGATGCCGGCATCGACCGGCGGCCGCACGATGATGCGCCCGCCCGAGAGCCCCTTGCCGACATAGTCGTTGCCCTCACCCTCGAGCTCGAGAGTGACGCCGCGCGCGAGCCAGGCGCCGAAACTCTGCCCGGCGGTGCCGGTCAGCTTGACGTGGATGGTGTCCTCGGGAAGCCCGACATGGCCGTAGCGCTTGGCGATCTCGCCGGAAAGCATCGCGCCGGCGGCGCGCGCCGTGTTGGTGATCGTGGTGACGATGCGCACGGGGGCGCCGCGGTCCAGCGCCGCCTTCGACTCCGCAATCAGCTTGCGATCGAGGATGTCGTGAATCTTGTGGTCCTGCGGCTCGCACTTGTAGATCTTCACGCTCTCCGGCGCCTGCGGCTTGTAAAACAGCTTCGAGAAGTCGAGCCCCTTGGCCTTCCAGTGAGCGATGACGCGGCTCTGGTCGAGCATCTGCATCTGCCCGATCATCTCTTTGAAGGTGCGGTAGCCCATCGCCGCCATCAGCTCGCGCACCTCTTCGGCGACGAAGAAGAAGAAGTTGATGACATGCTCGGGCTGGCCGGTGAAGCGCTTGCGCAGAACCGGGTCCTGGGTGGCGACGCCGACCGGGCAGGTGTTGAGATGGCACTTGCGCATCATGATGCAGCCGGCGGCGATCAGCGGCGCCGTGGCGAAGCCGAACTCGTCGGCCCCGAGCAGCGCCCCGACGACGACGTCGCGGCCGGTGCGCAAGCCGCCGTCGACCTGAACCGCGATGCGGCTGCGCAGCCGGTTCGCGACCAGCGTCTGGTGGGTTTCGGCAAGGCCGATCTCCCACGGCGAGCCGGCATGCTTGATCGAGGTCAGCGGCGAGGCGCCGGTGCCGCCCTCGAAGCCGGCGATGGTGACGTGGTCGGCGCGTGCCTTGGAGACGCCGGCGGCCACCGTGCCGACGCCGACTTCCGACACGAGCTTCACCGACACGTCGCCCGTCGGATTGACGTTCTTGAGATCGAAGATGAGCTGCGCCAGGTCCTCGATCGAATAGATGTCGTGGTGCGGCGGCGGCGAGATCAGGCCGACGCCCGGCGTCGAATGGCGCACCTTGGCGATCGTCTGGTCGACCTTGTGGCCGGGCAGCTGGCCGCCTTCGCCGGGCTTCGCCCCCTGCGCCATCTTGATCTGCATGACGTCGGAATTGACGAGGTATTCCGCGGTCACGCCGAACCGGCCGGAGGCCACCTGCTTGATCGCCGAGCGCATGGAATCGCCGTTCGGCAGCGGCTTGTAGCGGTCGGATTCCTCGCCGCCCTCGCCGGTGTTCGACTTGCCGCCGATGCGGTTCATGGCGATGGCGAGGGTGGTGTGCGCCTCGCGCGAGATCGAGCCGTAGGACATGGCGCCGGTCGCGAAGCGGCGCACGATGTCCGCCGCCGGCTCGACCTCGTCGAGCGGCACCGGCTTGCGGCCGTCCTGCTCGGCGGTCTTGACCGTGAACATGCCGCGGATGGTGAGCAGGCGCTCGGTCTGCTCGTTGCTCACCTTGGCGTAGGCGCGATATTGATCGAGCGAATTGCCGCGCACGGCATGCTGCAGCGCACCGACCGTCGCCGCCGTCCACACGTGATCCTCGCCGCGCACCCGGTAGGCATATTCGCCGCCGACGTCGAGGGCGTTCTTGTAGACCGGCGCGTCGCTGAAGGCGTCGCGGTGGCGGCGCACGGTCTCCTGCGCGATCTCGTCGAGGCCGACGCCCTCGATGCGGGTCGCGGTACCCGTGAAGAAGGTCTCGATGAAATCCGAGCGCAGCCCGACCGCGTCGAAGATCTGCGCGCCGCAATAGGACTGATAGGTCGAGATGCCCATCTTGGACATCACCTTGAGCAGCCCCTTGTCGATCGACTTGATGTAGCGCTTGACGATTTCCTTTTCGTCGAGCTTCTGCGGCAGCTCACCCTTCATCGCGGTGAGCGTCTCGAAGGCGAGATAGGGGTTGATCGCCTCGGCGCCATAGCCGGCGAGGCAGGCGAAGTGGTGGACCTCGCGCGGCTCGCCGGATTCGACGACGAGGCCGACCGAGGTGCGCAGGCCCTCCCGGATCAGATGATGATGGACCGCGGCGCAGGCGAGCAGTGAAGGGATCGGAATGCGGTCCGAGCCGGCATTGCGGTCGGACAGGATGATGATGTTGATGCCGTCGCGCAGCGCCTGTTCGGCCTGGTTGCACAGGAGGTCGATCGCCTGCGGCAGGCCCTTGGCGCCGAGATCGGCGCCCCAGGTCGCGTCAAGCGTGCGCGACTTGAAGTGCGAGTCGCTCACCTCGGAGATCGAGCGGATCTTCTCGAGGTCCTTGTTGGCGAGGATCGGCTGGTGCGCCTCGAGGCGCTTCACCGTCGACATGCCCTCGAGGTCGAACAGGTTCGGGCGCGGCCCGATGATCGACACGAGGCTCATCACGAGCTCCTCGCGGATCGGGTCGATCGGCGGGTTCGTCACCTGGGCGAAGTTCTGCTTGAAGTAGGTGAACAGGAGCTTCGGCCTGTCCGACAGCGCCGAGATCGGCGTGTCGTTGCCCATCGAGCCGATCGCTTCCTCGCCGGTGGTCCCCATCGGCGTCATCAGGATCTTGAGATCTTCCTGGGTGTAGCCGAAGGCCTGCTGGCGATCGAGCAGGGTCAGGTTCGAGAGCGCCGGGCGCGTGTCGGCTGACGGCAGCTCCTCGAGCTGGATCAGCGTGTTCTCCAGCCACTCCTTGTAGGGATGGCTGCGCGCGAGCTCCGCCTTGATCTCCTCGTCGGGAATGAGGCGGCCTTCCTCGAGGTCGACGAGGAGCATCTTGCCGGGCTGCAGGCGCCACTTGGTGACGATCTCGCTCTCCGGGATCGGCAGCACGCCCATTTCCGACGCCATCACGATGCGGTCGTCGCGGGTGACGAGATAGCGCGCCGGCCTCAGGCCGTTGCGGTCGAGTGTCGCGCCGATCTGTCGTCCGTCGGTGAAGGCGATCGCCGCCGGGCCGTCCCACGGCTCCATCAGGCCGGCGTTGTACTCGTAGAAGGCGCGCCGCTCCTCGTTCATCAGCGGATTTCCGGCCCACGCCTCCGGGATCATCATCATCACGGCGTGAGCAAGCGAATAGCCGCCCTGCACCAGGAACTCGAGTGCATTGTCGAAGCAGGCGGTGTCCGACTGGCCTTCATAGGAGATGGGCCACAGCTTGCTGATGTCGTCGCCGTAATGGGGCGAGCGCGCCGAGGCCTGCCGCGCCGCCATCCAGTTGCGGTTGCCGCGCAGCGTGTTGATCTCGCCGTTGTGGGCGATCATGCGGTAAGGGTGCGCCAGCGACCAGGTCGGGAAGGTGTTGGTCGAGAAGCGCTGGTGCACCAGCGCCAGCGCGCTGACGAAATCCGGCTCGTGCAGGTCGGGGTAATAGGCGCCGAGCTGATCGGCGAGGAACATGCCCTTGTAGATCACGGTGCGACACGACACCGAGACCGGGTAATAGCCGAAGGTGCGGCGCTCGCGCACGGTGTAGAGGCGGCCGGAGATCGTCTTGCGCAGGAGGTAGAGGCGCCGCTCGAACTCGTCTTCGGTGAGCTTGCGGCGGCCCTTGCCGATGAAGACCTGCTGGTGCACCGGCTCGGTCGGCTTGACCGACTCGCCGAGCGTCGAATTGTCGGTCGGCACCTCGCGCCAGCCGAGCAGCTCCATGCCCTCGGCCGCGATCTCCTCGGCGTAGACCTTCCGGATCTCCTGCCGCCAATGTTCCTCGGGCGGCATGAACAGCACGCCGATGGCGTATTCGCCCGGCGCGGGCAGCGTAAAGCCGAGCTCCGCCGCCTTGCGGGCGAAGAAGGCGTGAGGAATCTGCACCAGGATGCCCGCGCCATCGCCGGCGCGCGGATCAGCGCCGACCGCGCCGCGGTGCTCGAGATTGACAAGGATGGTGAGCGCATCCTCGACGATCTGATGGGACTTGCGCCCCTTGATGTCGGCGATGAAGCCGACGCCGCAGGAATCCTTGTCGAGCGCGGGATCGTACAGGCCGCGCGCCTCCGGCACGCCGGGATCGGCGGTGTCGCGCGCCGCCATGGCAGGCAGTTTCACGGCAGGCTGTCCGGCGGCGCCGGTGCTTTCGCCGCCGATGCCTTCGCCGCGGATGCTTTCGCCGAGCGCGCGATGCTCGTTAAGGGGTCCTGTCGCGTCCATCGCTTGCCGCCTCACTCCTCCGGCAGGCATCGTCTGCCGACACGCCACGCCCGCGACCGCGTTCACCGGCGCTGCGGCCCGCACGCGTTACCATGTCAAGCTGACAGCCTCGTCGCCAGCTGTTTTTCTGCGCAGGGCTGCTTGGCCGTGGCAGCTACGATGTCAACCATCGCTGGCCGCCGCGTCCGGTGGCGAATGCGTTCCTGACCGAAGAACAGCCTCCGCCGTATTGGGACAGCATTGCTGTCCTACCACTTATTACAAAATCCTGCCACGGATTCAAGGCGGGACGACAACGAAATCCGATCGCAACACGAATTTTTGTGCGCCATCGCCGCGGCGGATCAGAATCCCGCAAACGGAGCGCTTCACCTTCGCGCATTTTGCCCGCAGGCTCGCCGCGAAACACGCTGAGGACGGGGACATGAATTTCGCAAGCGACAACGCGGCCGGGGTCGCGCCCGCCATTCTCCAGGCGATCGCCGCCGCCAATGACGGCTTTGCGCTCGCCTATGGCGACGACGCGCTGACGCAGCGCGTGGAGCGGCGGCTCTGCGAGATCTTCGAGCGCGAGGTCGCAGTCTTCCTGGTCCCGACCGGAACCGCGGCCAACGCGCTGGCGCTGGCGCATCTCACCCCACCATGGGGTGCGGTGATGTGCCACCGCGAGGCGCACATCATCAGCAACGAGTGCGGGGCGCCGGAGTTCTTCGGCGGCGGGTTGCGACTCGTCGGCCTCGACGGCGTGGGCGGCAAGATCGCGCCCGAGACGCTGGCGCTGGCGCTCGACCGGCACGAGGGTCACAGCCCCCACCAGGTGGTGCCGGCGATGGTCTCGCTCACCCAGGCGACTGAAGCCGGCACGGTCTACCGCACCGACGAGGTCGCCTCCCTCGCATCGCTCGCCCATGAGCGCGGGCTTGCCGTGCACATGGACGGCGCCCGCTTCGCCAATGCGCTCGTGCGCCTCGGGGTGACGCCGGCGCAGATCACCTGGCAGGCGGGTGTCGACGTGCTCTCCTTCGGCGCCACCAAGGGTGGTGCGCTCGCGGCCGAGGCGGTGGTGTTCTTCGACCCGGCCCGGGCCGCGATGATGGCGGAACGGCGCAAACGGGCCGGCCACCTCGTCTCCAAGCACCGCTTCATCGCGGCGCAGCTCGAAGCATTCCTCGCCCACGGCCTCTGGCTCGATCTCGCGAGCCACGCCAACCGCATGGCCGATCGTCTCGCAGCAACGCTCCAGGGGTTCGGCATCGCCCCGGTGTGGAACGTCGAGGCCAATCTCGTCTTCGTGCTGCTGCCGCAGGACCTCCACCAGCGGCTGCAGGCTGCCGGCGCCCAGTATTACTGGTTCCACTCCGACAGTTTGCCCGGAGGAAGCGACATCCCCGCCGGGCACGTACTCGCCCGCCTCGTCACGTCGTTTGCGACCACCGACGCCGATATCGAGGCCTTCGCAACCCACGCAAAACGAACGAGATCGCGCCCAAGCTTCGCCTGAATCCGGGGCTGGGATACCGGCCTTTGGGGTGGCTGGCCGATTCGACGGCCGTCATCCGTTCGACAGGACGGAGGGGAACATGAAGGCGCGGCTTCTGGCTTATGCGGCCGGTCTTGCATGCTTGGTTCCGGTGGCGGCGCAGGCGCAGTACACCGCGTACATGCAGGCGGTGTCGCAGGAACAGGTCGCGGTCAACGTGCGGGCCGCCGGCTTTGCACCGCTCAGCCGCCCGGCCCTTCGCGGCGCCGTCTACTATCTGCGCGCCAAGAGCCGCAGCAATGTCGAGATGCGCGTCGCGGTCGACGCACGCACCGGCCGCGTGCTCTCCGCGACGCGGGTTTCCGATACCCAGCGGGCGGTCGCGGAGTCTCCGGTGCCGGACGAGCCCCCGCGCTACGAGCCGCGCGTGCGCGGAAGCGGCTATTCCGAAACCGCACCACTGCCGCCGGCTGACGTGCCGGTCGCGAGCCAGCCCGCACCGACGCTGCCACCTGCACCGCCGGTGACCGCACCACCGGCCAGGAAGCTTGCCGCGCAGCCGAGAACTCCTCTGGCCAACGGACCTGCCGCCAACGCCCACGCGGCTCCAGCGGCGAGCCCGCCCGCAGCCACCGCGTCGGCGACACCGGCTGCCAGCACGCCCGCGGCGAGCGCATCGACCGCACCGGCCGAGGGCACTCCCGCAGCAAGCGCGTCAGCCACTCCCGCCGCAGGCACGCCTGCCGCCGAGGTGACCGGTGCCGTGCCGCAGGCTCAACCTGCCAATCCGCCGGCGGCTGCGGCCGTGGAATTGCGGCCCGCGATCCCGGCCACCCCGTCGCCGGCAAAGCCCGTCACCATGGTGCCGATCGCGCCGCTCGAGTAGGCGCAAAAAAGCGCCCCGGCGAACCGGGGCGCTTCGAAATGTCTTCGAGAGACGAGCCGCGCGTTACGCAGCCACCTTGGTCTCCAGGACCTTGGTGGTGCCGCCGTTGATGCGGATGGTCCGTGGCTTCATGGCCTCCGGGATCTCCCGCACGAGGTCGATGTGCAGCAAGCCGTTCTCCAGCGCTGCGGACTTCACCTCGACGTGGTCGGCGAGCCGGAAGGCGCGCTCGAAAGCACGCGCGGCGATGCCCTGGTAGAGCACTTCCGCCTTCTTCTCGTCGGTCTTGGCGACCTTCTCGCCCTTGACCGTGAGGGTGTTCTCCTTCGCCTCGATCGAGAGATCGGCGTCCGAGAAACCGGCCACCGCGAGGGTCACGCGATAGGCGTTCTCGCCGGTCCGCTCGATGTTATAGGGCGGATAGGGCGAACCACCGGCCTCAAAGCCCGACGCCTGGTCGAGCATGGAAAACAGCCGATCGAAGCCGACGGTGGAACGATAAAGGGGGGAAAGATCGAAGGTACGCATAGGCATGATCCTTTCTTGAAGCGACATGCAGATCAACGTCCGCCTCACCGGAGGCCGGACGGGAGGTGCAGCCGATTGGCCTGCACGAACAGAGATGTAGGGAGCCCCCGCCCCGCTTCAAGGGCTGCGGCAGCTAGGCATTTCCCCGGAGCTTAGAACCGGGCCGAGCCGCTTGAGGCAATCATCCCTCCCCGCCTTCGGGGAGGTAGGGTGGGGTCCGCGAGCGTAGCGAGCAAGGAAGAGAGAACCCCACCCCTGCCCTCCCCCGAAGACGGGGAGGGATAGCCGGCGGCCGATCTTCGTTGAGCGCAGCGGCAGACTCCTATAAGCGAGGACTGTCGTCTCTTGGGGTGCTCTGCATGGCGCTTGCCGGCAACATTGTGGATCAGGCGCAGGCGCCGAGCGTTGCGGCTTCCGCGGCAAAGCTCGTCTCGATCCCAGCGAATCCGGCGCCGGAGGGTGTCGCCACCGGCATGTTGCGGACGCCCGACAAGGTGTCGATCCGTTATGCGCGGTGGGAACCGCCGCGCGGCCGCAAGGGCACCGTCGTCATCTTTCCGGGCCGCACCGAGTTCATCGAGAAATACTTCGAGGTGGTGCGCGACCTGCGCAGCCGCGGCTTTGCAGTCGCCGTACTCGACTGGCGTGGCCAGGGGCTGTCGCAACGCCGGCTGCGCGACAGCCGCAAGGGTCACATCCGCAGCTTCGCCGAGTACGACATCGACATGGAGACGTTCGTGCAGGAGGTCGTCCTGCCCGATTGTCCTCCCCCCTTCTATGCGCTCGGCCACTCGATGGGCGCCGCCGTGCTGCTGCGGGCGGCGATCATGGGACACCGCTGGTTCGACCGCATGGTGCTGTGCGCACCGCTGATACGGCTCACCAACATTCCGATGCTGTCGTTCGCCCCGGCCCTGGTGCGCTCCCTGCGGCTCATGGGCCTCGGCGGCCGCTATGTGCCGGGCGGCGGCCCGGAGAGCCCCTCGACCCTGCCCTTCCCGAAGAACCCGGTGACGTCGGACCCGGTGCGGCATGCGCGCGCCCGCGCCGTGCTCGAGGCTGAGCCGTCGCTCGTGATCGGGGCCCCGACCAATGCCTGGATGGACGCGGCGTTCCGCGCGATGGGCGAGTTCGCCGATCCGTCGTTCGCGTCCTCGACGCGCCAGCCGATGCTGCTAATCGCCTGCGGCGACGACCATCTCGTATCGACGCCGGCAATCGAGGACTTCGCGGTGCGGCTGCGTGCCGGCTCCCACCTCATCGTGCCGGGGGCCCGGCACGAGATCCTGATGGAGCAGGACTATTTCCGCTCCCAGTTCTGGGCAGCCTTCGACGCCTTCGTACCGGGCACGCCGCTGTATTGACCCCGTCATTCCGGGGCGCGCGCTCGCGCGCGAACCCGGGCCTACCCCCCGAGCATCGCCAGCGCCGCCGCGTGGACCCGGCGGTCGCCCGCGGCGACGATGCGGCCGCCCTGCTCGGCCGGCTCGCCCGCCCAGGTCGTGATGATGCCCCCGGCTCCCGTGATGATCGGGACCAGCGCGGCGACGTCGTGGGGCTTGAGCTCGGTCTCGATCAGGAGGTCGATATGGCCGGCGGCGAGCATGCAATAGGCATAGCAGTCGCCACCGTAGCGGGAGAGCCGCACCTTCTCCTCCACAGTCGCGAACAGCTCGCGGTCCTCGGGCTTCATCAGGCGCGGGCTCGTGGTGTAGAGCACAGCTTCCGCGAGTGCGGCGCAAGGCCGCGCCAGAAGCGCGCGCTCTCCGGCCGGCCCGCGATAGCGCGCGGCCGCTCCGTCGCCGGTGAAGCGCTCGCCGATGAAAGGCTGGTGCATCATGCCGTAGACCGGACGCCCGCCGCGGGTCAGCGCGATCAGCGTGCCCCAGGCAGGCATGCCGGAGATGAAGGACTTGGTGCCGTCGATCGGGTCGAGCAGCCACACAAACTCGGCCTCCGGATGGTCGGCGCCGAACTCCTCGCCGACGATGCCGTGGGCCGGGAACTGCTTGCGAATCAAGGCTCTCATCGCCAGCTCAGCGGCGCGGTCGGCGGCCGTCACCGGATCGAACGACATGCCGCCGCTCTTGTCCTCGACGCCGAGCGAGGTGCGGAAGAACGGCCGGATCGCCTCCCCCGAAACCGTCGCGAGCTCGTCGATGAACGCCTCGAAATCAACTGCGCCCATGCCGCTTGCCCCTCCATGTCCCTGCCATGATGCCCCAGATCGGGCCAAACCGGCACCCCCTCGGCACCGCCGGAAAAGAATTAATGCTTCCTTGACAGGTGCTTAGGGCCCCCTTGTTTTTTGTGCATCGCGGTGGCATATTCCCGCAGTGCGGTAGCGCGATCTCTCGCGTTACTGCCGCCCTCCTTGGGCGTTTCCTCCCTAGACTTGGGCCGCTAGCATGCTAGCGGCCCTTTTTTCTTTTCGACATTCGCCGTGGTCCATATTGCGATCGTCGGCAACGGCTCAGCCGACGATGCGCGCTTAGGCGCGAACGGCCTCGTCTTGTGCAGGCTTGTTTCGTAGGCAACGCAACGCGCGCGGCGAAGCGCGGACCTACTCGGCAGCGGCGCGGTAGGGACGCAATTCCTGGCGCTCGATGTCGTGAAGCGCGTCCGCCACCGCCTCGAGGTCGCGGGCGACGTTCGCAAAATTCGGTCCCCGCTCGAACCGGCGCTCGTCCATGTAGAGCGCGCGGTTGACCTCGAGCTGCACCGTATGCAGCCCGGCGGCAGGGTTCCCGTAGTGCTCGGTGATGAAGCCCCCGGCATAGGGCTTGTTGCGGCTCACCACATATCCGCGCTCGCGCAAGACGTGCTCGATCACTTCGGCGACGATGCCGACGCAACTTGTGCCGTAGCGGTCGCCGATCACGATGTCGGCGCGCGGCCGCTCGTCCTTGGGGCCGGCGGTCGAGGGCATGGAATGGCAGTCGACCAGCACCGCCGCTCCGAGCTCGCGGTGGATCCTGGTCATCAGCCGGCGCAACAGCCGGTGATAGGGCTTGTAGAGCCCCTCGATCCGCCGCAGGGCGTCGTCGACCGGGATGCGCTGGTCGTAGATCTCCTGGGCGTCGCCGACCACGCGGGCGACCGTACCGAGGCCGCCGGCGACCCGCATGGAGCGGGTGTTGGCGAACGACGGCAGCCGGCCTTCGAACATGCGCGGGTCGAGCTCGTAGGGTTCCCGGTTTACGTCGACATAGCAGCGCGGGAAATGCGCCCGCATCAGCGGATGGCCGCGCTCGACGACGCCGAGCAGCAGCTCGTCGACGAAGCAGTCCTCCGAGCGCCGCAGGGCCGCGAGGTCGAGCCGCACGCCGGCGAGGAAGGCCTTGGGATAGACGTTGCCGGAGTGCGGCGAGTTGAACGCCACCGGCCCGCGCAGCTCGGCCGGCTCCAAAATCTCGAAAGGCGGATCGAGCTCGTCGGGATGGACGTTCATGGCCTCATTCGGGGGCTGCACGCGGCCAGGTTCCTGATACGATCCTGATGCACACGACTTAGATGTATACAACTGGGATGTATACGACTGGGGTGGATACGACCCGGGTGTATACGACCCAGAGTGTGCAAAAACGCTTGATGGTCCGGCACGCCTTCTGTAGACGCGAACCGCCGCGCGGGTAAAGCGGGACGCGAAAGATCAGGCGGCTTCACGGCATATTTACCCAGATTGCCGCTTATGGAAATCTATTCCTTCGGATCAGGTCCGGCACCGGTGCCGGAACCCTCGGCCGACAGAATCGGGCGCGACGTCGCATGACCACGAAGATCCTTCTGGCAGAAGATGATACCGACATGCGGCGCTTCCTGGTGAAGGCGCTGCAGACCGCCGGCTACGACGTCATCTCCTACGACAACGGGCTCTCCGCCTATCAGCGGCTGCGCGAGGAGCCGTTCGAGCTCCTGCTGACCGACATCGTGATGCCGGAGATGGACGGCATCGAGCTCGCACGCCGGGCGGCCGAGCTCGACCCCGACATCAAGATCATGTTCATCACCGGTTTCGCCGCCGTGGCGCTCAACCCGGACTCCTCGGCGCCCAAGCACGCCAAGGTGCTCTCCAAGCCGTTCCACCTGCGCGACCTCGTCAACGAGGTGGGGAAGATGCTGGCGGCGTGAGGGGTGGTGGGCGGGTCGCCTGCCGTGGGATACGGAGGCTGCGAAGATTCCGCCGGGGGAACGCGGCAAGGCCTCACCGCAGAACTGCCAAACCCTCAGCCGAAGCGGACGGCTTGCGGCGGCCGCCACGAGCCGATATAGCATCGCCCCACCCTTGAAGGGCGCGTAGCTCAGCGGAAGAGCACTACCTTGACATGGTAGGGGTCACAGGTTCGATCCCTGTCGCGCCCACCATAAAATGCCGTTCCACTCTGAGCTTAGCGCGCGGCGGGCTTGTCAGTAGCGCTCCTTGGGCTCCTGAACACGCCGCGAACACCGCCGAATTGCCAAACCGCTTCGGGTAATCCGTGGGCGCACATCCTGCTGTCAGTTGCCAGCCGCTTCTTTTGTGGCACCAAGAAGCTGCTTGGCCAGCATATCGACCAGAAGCTCGTCCAGAATGGACACATCAACCCGCCCGGACGCCCACGCCTCGTCTGCCAATTCCAAGGCGTTGTAATAGGGGTTCTTATCGGCCGCGATTTGATCCGGGATGGTCGGTGTACCCGGCAAAAGACTGTCCAGCCTGATGCTCATCACTACGTACGAGATGGCTCGCGCCGTGCGGCCATTGCCGTCCGCAAAGGGATGTATCCAGTTCATTTTCCAGAGGACATATGCGGCCAAATGCGCCGCTGTTTTGCTTTCCCAGTTATCGTTGACGTACGAGCAGAGGTCTTGAACTTCGTCTGCAACGAACGCCGAATCGGGCGGCTGATGACGGCTGCCACCGATCGTAACCGGAGTGTTGCGGTATGTGCCAGCGAGCCGATGAATCCCTTCGAGCGCCAGCTTATGAAGTTGGATGATGTATCCAGCCCGCAGCTTGAAGGGACGCTCCCTGTCCTTCACATGATTGCGAATCATCTCAAGCGCGAGAGCGAACTGCCGGAGTCCGTTCTCGGCCTCTCGACGCGCTATCTCGTCCTGATCGGTGAGTAATAGCGCGTCCTCCGCGTGACTGTGTCGATCCCCCGACACAGATCACGGACTCATCGGTTTTCTTGTTAAATCTTGCGATCCGCCTCGGCGACCATCTCGCGAGTGATTCGCTCGTTCTCGATGTGAGTGTTACCGTAAGCGAAACTCTGTCGCTGCTCCGCCTCTTGGTTCGGCGTCATCTCGATTTTGCGAGCGCGTTCAACGAGTTTCTCAAGTTCCTTACCCATCGCCGCTCCTCCCGAGTCCGCTTGAGAATGTATGTAAGAACCATCAGTCTGACAACCGGTTCCTCCGAACACGGGCGCTCATCCGAACCACCAAGCTGCTCCTATATTCGCGGCTTCCCATCCGCCCCAAACCGATCATCCACCCCACCCTGCATCGGCTCGCGCCCATCCTTGCCTGGCGCGAGATAAGCCGCAGGCGGCGACACCTGCTCGAGGATGCGCACGGCGCCGTGGGTCGAGAGCTGCCGGAAGCCCGGCATGTCCGGCGCAGATGCGTCGACCAGCACATGGCTCGCGAGCTGGCGTGGCTCGATGCCTCCCAGCGCATCGAGCTGCGGCTTGAAGTAGACCGGCACGTCGTGGTGCAGGTAGTAGAAGTCCACCGCAGAGGTACCACGGCGTGGCGAGGTCGAGCACGGCGGCAACGTCGCTTCGCCGCGCGAGATCGAGCGCCGCGAGGAGCCGGTCGTCCTGCCGGAACACGCCGTAGTTTCGGAAGCCTGCGATCGACACCGCGGCGATGATCGCGAAGGCCGCCGCCGTCGCGAGGGCGCGGGCGCCCGGTGCCACGCGGCGCATGCGCAGCCATTCTCCCGCCCCCGCAATCGCCGCGGCCGCAAGCACCAGCAGCAAGGGAACGGCGAGGAAGGTGAAGCGATATTCCTTGTGCGCGATCAGGGCGTGGGGAACGAGCAACGCGACCAGCACCAGGAGGATCGGCCACGACTTTCGCCACGTGACGACGCCATAGGCCGCGGCGGCGGCAAATACGCCCCCTGAGGCGATCCACAGGCCGCCGGCGTAGTAGAACCACGGCGCAGTCCCGAACATCTCGCTGACGCGATAGACGACGTCGAGAACGATGCTGTTGTAGTACGAGGCGAACGGCGCACCCCAGGCGACGAGATCGAGCACCCCGGCGAGCGCCGGCATCACGGCGGCCGCCGCAGCGGCGACCAACGCTGGCCGCCATCCCCAGCCGATCGCGCACACCATCCACACCGCGGCCGCGCATGGCGCGTATTGCAGGCGCAGCGCGACGACGATCCCGAGCAGCAGGCCCGCCGCCGCGGCTCGCCGCGCGCGGCTCGGGCCGGTCGCCAGAGCAAGCGCGACGACGAGCGCGTAGGTCGCGAGCACCTCCGGCGTCGCGCGCGTCGAAGCCTCAACAAGCTCGTACCAGAATGCGGCGAGCGCGGCGGCGATCAGCCCGGCACGGACGCCGAAGAGACTGCGGCCGAGCGCATTCGCCGCGTAGACGAGCGAGACGGAGAGGATCGCGAACAGCGCCTTGAGCGCCGGAATGTAGGCGTCCGGGCGATCAAATCCGGCGAGACGCAGTGCTTCGAGCAGGCCCGCCAGAGCACCGGGCAGCAGCCAGTTGCGCCTGGCGAAGCGATATTCCCAGGGAACGAAGCCATAGCCGTAGACCAGCCGGTGCGCCTGCTCGAGATACTGAAAAACCTCGTCCGGATGTCCGAGATGCTCGGAGCGCCACACCATCGCCAGCCGCAGCGCGAGCGCGCCGGCCGCAATCGCGTGAAGGCAAAGCGGCATCCATTTTCGAGCGGACGAGGACCCGTGGGAAAGTGGAAGCGCACGGCCGATGCCCGCCCACCATCCGCTCACGGCGTGGAGATCAGGCCCGATTCGGTCGCGACGATCCAGCGGTCGCCCCAGCGCACGATCGACTCGAGCCGCCCGACGCCGGGCACGATGTCGCCGCGCACGGCCTTGAAGCTGCGCTCGGGGCCGTCGAGGATCGCGGTGCTGCCGTTCACCTCGCGCACCGTCCAGCCGGCGAGCGTCTCGGGTCTCGATTCCGGGAACGGCAGCGGGCGTGCTGCGGGATCGCTGCGGCGCGCGGTGTCCGCCGTCATGTCGACGCCTGGCGGAGCGTTGAGCGATGGCACGGTGAGCGGTGGGGCGCTGAGCGATGGGGCGATCAGCGACGTCTTGATCGGCTTCGGCTGGGTCGTGTTCTGCGTGAGACGGCGGCCATGGGCCTTGTTCGCCGGGCCCGTCGCGTTTGCGGGATCGCGGCGGGTGTCGGCGCTGATCTGCGGACGCGGCGCCGCGCTGTCGCTGCGCGGGATCTGCACCAGCGGCGGCGGCGCGTCGGCCGCGCGGCCGAGATAGGTGCGGAAATAAGACAGCGGCAGCACCGCGATCCATCCGATCGCGAGCCCGAGCGTGAGCGCCACCATGGCCCGCAGCTTCGGGCGGGTTCGCAAGCCCCCACCCGTCGTCACGATGCGCATCGCGTCGCCCGGCCGGATGTCGATCCAGGAGCGCCCGCGCGGACGCAATTCGTCAGGGCGGAATTCCGCGGGGCGGAATTCGTTAGCGCGGAACTCACCAGCACGGAATTCATCAGTGCGGAATTCATCAGCGCGGAATTCGTTAACCTTGACGACGACATTTCTCGCTTCGTCGCGCGCAATGTCTTCGCCGTGGCCCGGCGGCACCACGCGCATATGCGGCACTTGAGGCGGCACCGGCCGGGGCTGCGGTGCGGTGATTTCGCTTTGGCGAAGGTTATCGGCGACCGTGCTGACGAGCGCCGCGATGTCAGCTTCGAGCGTCGGCACGTCGGCTTTCGCGGCGGCTTTCACCGGCGCGCGCGGCTCCTCGGGCTCCGCCGCAAGCCCCGGATAGATTTGACTGAATTCCCGATAGTCGATCTTCCAGTCGAACCACGGCGCGCTCGGCGCAGACGCGCCGCCGCCCTCGCCGCCATCCAGGTTGATTGACCCGCTCACAGCCGCCGCTCCCCCGACATCCCCATGAAACCGAGCGCGCATGGATCGCTGCCGGTCACGTCGGCCAGCGATGCCGATGACGGTGCGCCGGATTGGTTACCAGAGGGTTTGCGCGCGACGGCGCCGCTCCCTCTCCCCGCGCGCGGGGAGAGGGTCGGGGTGAGGGGGCGGTTTCACGATTTTGAGCGTCGGAGTTCTCGTCTCTGGCGCTCAAACTCGCTCACCCCGATCCCTAGCACGATCCGACCTCTCCCCGCGCGGTGAGAGCTTATGTGGCGCGGCCGTGCCATCTTCATCGGGGTGGCCGGGACAAGCCCGGCCATGACCGGAGTAGTCGGCGACGCGGCCTACCCCTCGCCGTACGGCTTGATGCTGTCGGCCACCGCGTCGGCCACATGCTCCTTCGAGATCACGCCGACGACGTCGGACGCCCGCGGTCGGCCGCGACCCTTGGTGACGACGGCCATGGCGGCGCAGCGGCGGCTCATGCGCCGGATCACGTCGAACATCACGTCGTCCTCCCGCGCGATGGTGAAGCGTCGCTCGGCGACGTCGGCGAGCGACACACCGGTGAAGCCGTCGGCGAGGCCGTGCCGCAGCGCCGTGTTGACGCGGATCACTCCGACGATGTGATCGTTTCGCGTCACCACGACGTGGAGCAGGCCGTCATGCGGCGGGTCGCGCAGCAGCGCGTCGAACCCTGCATCTGCCGGTAGCACCAGCGCATCGCGATCCATTACCTGGCCGGCGTGGCGGACGAGGAACATGTCGGCGTGCAGCGCCTTCGGCACGTAGTGGCCGCGCTCGACGAGCTTCGCCGTGTAGATGTTCTCGCTCGACAGCACGCGCCGCACGCCGATGGCGAGCGCGACCGCAATGATGATCGGCATGACGAGGTCGTAGTCGCGGGTCATCTCGAAGATCATGGTGACGGCGGTCATCGCCGCGCCGGTGCCGCCGCCGACCATCGCCGCCATGCCGATCATGGCGCAGGTCGCGACCCCGACCCCCTCGACGGGATGATAGGTCGAGACGAGGGCGCCGAACGCGCCGCCGAGCGTCGCACCCATGTAGAGCGACGGCGAGAAGATGCCGCCCGACGCGCCCGAGCCGAGGCTGATCGAGGTAGCGGCGAGCTTTCCCGCATACAGCACGCCGAACAGGATCGGCAGCGCGAGCGGCCCGGTGAGAACGGCCGGCAGCGCGATGTCGCCCGAGAGGATCGCCTGGATGGTCGCGTAGCCGACACCCTCGACATAGTAGTGCCCGGTGACGACGAGGAATCCGTACATCATGCCGCCGACGATCAGCATGCCGATGATGTGGCGCAGATAGGAATTGCGGATGCGCTCGAAGATGTCCTCGGCCAGCGTCAGCCCGCGCACGAAGGCGGCGGCGGCGATCCCCATCAGGCATCCGAGCACGGCGAACAGCAGGAGCGCTTCGACGTTCGCCGGGCGGTTCGCCATCAGCGCGTCGGGCACCGCGAAGGCCGGCTGTAAGCCGAGCAGGATGCGCCCGATGAAGGTCGCGGCGCCGGTCGCGAGCGCGACCGGCAGGAAGGTGCGGGCGGAGAGCTCCGGCATCATCAGCTCGATCGCGAACATCACGCCGCCGATCGGCGTGTTGAAGGTCGCGGCGATGCCGGCGCCGGCCCCGGCGGCGACGAGGGTGATGCGCTGCCACGGCAGCATCGGCACCAGCTGACCCAGCGAGGAGCCGAGCGACGCCCCGATCTGGATGATCGGGCCTTCGCGCCCGACCGCGGCGCCGGTGCCGATCGACACCGCCGAGGCCAGCGATTTCACCACCGCGACCACCGGCCGGATGATGCCCTCCTTGTAGTAGATCGCGTCCATCACCTCGGGGACCCCGTGGCCGCGCGCCTCGGGTGCGAAATTGACCACGAGAAACGTGACGACGATGCCGCCGAGCACCGGCACCAGGATCACATAGGCGCCCCACGGGCTCGGCTGCGTGAACACGCTCGCGTCGTAGAAGGTCTCGAAGCGGCCGAAAAACGCGATGTTGTGGATGAGGCCGATCAGCGCGCGAAAGAACACCGCGCCGGCGCCGGTGACGATCCCGACCACGAGCGCCAACAGCGACAGCCGCACGAGGCCGATCTGTCGCGGCGGTCCGATGTTCATGGCGCGAATATCCCCTGCACCCCGCATTGGTCGCGCGCCGCGCGGTACTGCGTCAATGGTGTCGGCGAGATCGACGCGGGCTTGTGTGCACTCGCCGTCGCAATCACACATCGAGGACAAACAATTGTCATCTCGCTCGGCGCCCGTGCCCCCCTCTCCCCGCGCGCGGGGAGAGGGTCGGGGTGAGGGGGCGGTTTCGCGATTCTGAGCCTCCGAGAACTCCTCTGGCACTCAAACTCGTGAAACCGCCCCCTCACCCGGATCGCTGGCGCGATCCGACCTCTCCCCGCACGCGGGGCGAGGTAATCGCAGCCGCTCCGAAGGTGCGAACCTCCTAGGCTCGGCGCGGCCATCCCACTCAGAATGGCGCAGCCGTGCCCAACTATCGGGGTCGCCGGGACAAGCCCGGCGATGACGGCACGGAGGCCATTTGTCGAAATGCGCTCCAGCACAGTTCATTCGCTATCGAACACCGCATGCACCTTGCGCGCGAGCTGCTCCAGGGTGAACGGCTTCGAGATCAGTTGCACGCCGGGGTCGACGACGCCGTTGTGGACGATGGCGTTCGGCGTGTAGCCGGTGGTGTAGAGCACCTTGATGCCGGGCACCCGGCGCATCGCCTCTTCCGCGAGCTTTCTGCCGTTGACGTCGGGCATGACGATGTCGGTGAACAGCAGGTGCACGCCCGGCCGCGCCGCGAGAATTTCGAGCGCAGATGCGGCGCTGCCGGCGTGGACGACGGAGTAACCGAGCTCGCGCAGGCTCTCCGCGGTCACCTGCCGGGCCCGCTCCTCGTCCTCGACGACGAGGATGAGCTTGTCGATGTCGCCGCGCGGGATCGGCCGATCTACGGCCCGCTCGGCTGCAGCCTGCTCGGCGCCGTGGAAGCGCGGCAAATAGAGCTTGATGGTCGTGCCTTCGCCGGGCTCGGAATAGATTTTCACATGGCCGCCCGACTGCTTGACGAAGCCGTGGACCTGCGAGAGCCCAAGGCCGGTGCCCTTGCCGACGCCCTTGGTGGTGAAGAACGGATCGAACGCCTTTGCCACGACGTCAGGCGGCATTCCGCAGCCGTTGTCGGTCACCGCGACGAGCACGTATTGCCCGGCGGGCACGTCGACATGGGCGCTCGCATAAACGTCGTCGAGATGGCAGTTGGCGGTCTCGATAGTGAGCCGCCCGCCCTCCGCCATGGCATCGCGCGCATTCACCGCAAGGTTGAGGATCGCGTTTTCGACTTCGCCGCGGTCGACGCGGGTGCGCCACAGCCCGCCGGCGAGAACGGTCTCGACACGAATCTGCTCGCCGATCGACCGGCGCAGGAGGTCGGACATCCCGGCGACGAGCTTGTTTACATCGAGCGACTGAGGGGCGAGCGGCTGCCGGCGCGAGAACGCGAGCAGGCGATGGGTCAGGGTGGTGGCGCGGTCGGCGCCTTCGAGCGCCAAATCGACGTACTTGGCGACGTCGGCTTCACCGCGGGCGAGGCGACGCTTGAGAAGTGTCAGGCTGCCGACGATGACCGAGAGCATGTTGTTGAAGTCGTGGGCGAGCCCCCCGGTGAGCTGGCCGATCGCTTCCATCTTCTGGGATTGGCGCAGCTGATCGGCCAGCGCTTCGCGGCGGGCGGCCTCCTCGACGAGCTTCCGGTTGCTCGCCTGCAGCGCGTCGCGCGAGGCAACGAGCTTCGCCATTTGCCCGTACGCGTTCGTCGCCGCAAACGCCGCGAGCGCGAGGAACATCGCGCCGGAGCCGATGACGCCAAACCTCAGCCAGAAGGCCAGTACTTCGAGACGGGCCCGGCGGTCGGACTGGGTCCGATTCTCCGCTGCCAGCAAACGGCCGATGATCTCGCGCGCCTGCTCCATGAAAGCCATGCCGGCGCCGGAGCGCACCCTGTCGACCGCCTGCTCCTTCGATCCCGCGCGATAGGTCGCCACCGTCCCGCCGAGCTCGTCGAGCTTCTCCCTCGCGACGCGCCCGAAGGCCTCGAGGGCGCGCGCCTCCACCGGGTTCCCCGCAAGCAAGGCGCCGAGCGCAGCGAGTTGCGGCCCGAAGCGGTCCTGCGCCTTGCGGTAGGGCTCGAGGTAGGCCTCATTGCCGGTGAGTAGATAGCCGCGCTGCCCGGTCTCGGCATCGGTGAGGGTCGAAATCATCCCGAGAAGCTCGCTCTCGACCTCGAGCGAACGCCGCATGTCCTGCGCGTCTGCCTGCTCCGAGGCGACGAACCACAGCACGGCGCCGATCATGCAGGCGAGGATGAGAAAGCCGATCAGCAGGGGCGCGGCACCGGAGCGCAGAAAAGTTCTCCTGGTTTCGATCATGACAGGTGCCGCCCGCCAATCGCCGCCTCTCGCCGCATGCTCTATCCCTTTTCCGGTCGCGGCACGTCGGCCGGACGATCGACCCGGTCGAGCAAGGCGTGGCGGCGCTTGTTGCTGCTCCCCGCCGTCTTCACGTAGCTCTTCGGGAGGCCGCTGCGCAGCGCGAAATTTGCCGCAGCCGCCGGGATGTCGGTGCGCAAGGCCGAACCGGTCAGCGTCCGGCAGTTGGTGCCGTGGCAGATGATGGCCGCTGGCATCTTGGTTTCTCTCGCCGCGCGAAGACGGTGACCTGCGATACGACCTGCAGCGCCGCGCCGCAAGCCGCGCAGGACCGGGTCGGGCGACATCGGGACCCACGCCGTGCAACAAAAACCCTGGGGCTGACGAGGGCCGAGCCATTTCCTTTGGGGCCGCCGCCTCGATAAACTCCACAGTTGGGCGTGAGGAATTCGGGAGGTTCGCATGCATGACGTCGTTATTCGCGGCGGCACCATCGTCGATGGCACCGGCAAGCCGGCATTTAGCGGCGACATCGCAATCGCGGACGGCCGGATCGCCGGGGTCGGCGGAAAGCAGGGACCCGCCCGTCGAGAGATCGAAGCCGCGGGACTGATGGTCACGCCGGGCTGGGTCGACGTGCACACGCACTACGATGGACAGGCGATGTGGGACCCGCTGCTTACCCCCTCATGCTGGCACGGCGTGACGACGATTATTTTCGGTAATTGCGGCGTGGGCTTTGCGCCGGTGAAAAAACATCATCGCCAAGCCTTGATGGACTTGATGGAAGGCGTCGAGGAAATTCCAAACCCCGTCCTGGCGGCGGGGCTTACTTGGGAATGGGAGAGTTTTCCGGATTTCCTGGACGCGCTGGAGCGCCGCAAGCGCACGATCGACATCGCGGCGCAGGCCGCGCACCTCCCGATGCGGGTCTATGTGATGGGTGACCGTGCACTTCGTCGCGAACCGGCGACGGCAGACGACATTGCCGAGATGCGCAAGATCACCGTCGAGGCGTTGCGCGCCGGCGCCTTCGGCTTCACCACGTCGCGGACCGATTCGCACAAGACGCCCGACGGCGAGCCCGTGCCTTCCCGTGATGCGGACGACGTCGAGCTGCTCGGCATCGGCTCGGCGCTCGGGGAGACCGGCACCGGCGCCTTCGGCATGAACAGCGACTTCGACGACGAGGACTATGAGCTGCGCTGGATGCGCAAGCTTGCCAAAGAGACCGGTCGTCCGGTCTGGTTCCTGCTCACCGATCGTTATGAGGACCCGGAGCGCTGGCGGCGTCTTCTGAATGCCGTGCACGCGGCACGTTCAGAGGGCCTGTCATTGACGGCGCAGATTGCAGGTCGCCCGATCGGCGTGATGATGGGCATAGGCACCGCGCTCAATCCGTTCACGGTGCGGCCGAGCTACAAGGCGATCGAAGGCCTTCCCATCGAAGCGCAGCGCGAGCGGCTGCGCGATCCGGAGCTGCGGCGGAAGATCCTCGCCGAAAAGCCCTCTGACGCCGAGGTCGCCAAGCTCGCGCAGTTCCGCCAACTCATCACCAAACGGTGGGACAAATTCTTCACCATGGGCGACCCGCCGGACTACGAGCCGGGTCCGGAACTGAGCGTCGCGGCGATCGCGGCGCGCACGGGCCGCGCTCCCGACGAGGTGGCCTTTGACTACATCGTCGAGGAGAATCAGTACCTCTTCTTTCCGGTGGTAAATTACGCGATGGGCGACCATGAGCCGATCCGCGAGATGCTCGGCGACCCGGCCTGCCTGCTCGGCTTGAGCGACGGGGGCGCGCACTGCACCTCGATCGTGGATTCAGGCGTGCCGAGTTTCATGCTCGCGCATTGGGCGCGCGACCGACATCGCGGACCGCGGCTGTCCGTCGAGCATCTGGTCAAGCGGCAAACGAGCGAAACTGCCGACTTTTTCGGCCTGTCGGATCGCGGCCGGCTGGTGCCGGGCGCGCGCGCCGATGTGAATGTGATCGATTTCAACCGTCTGCGGCTACATAAGCCGGAGCTCGTCCACGACATGCCTGCCGGCGGCAGGCGCTTCGTGCAGCGTGTCGACGGATACGAAGCAACGCTCGTGGCCGGAATTCCTATTTTCGAGCGTGGCGAGCACACCGGAGCGCTACCCGGACGTCTGGTGCGATCGCGCGGGGCATAGACGGATCGAAGCACGAAACGATGTGCAGAGAGACCCCATGAAAAAGCTCGCATGCGCGATTGCCTTGGCGGCCGGGTTGCTGGGTGTCGGACCTGCAAACGCTCAAAACTATCCCGCGCGACCCGTGACGATTGTCGTGCCTTATGCGGCGGGCGGCCCGACCGACGTGCTTGCGCGCGTGCTTGCGGAGCGAATGCGCGTTTCGCTCGGCCAGCCGGTGCTCGTCGAAAACGCGATCGGCGCGGGCGGCGCCATCGGGCTCGGCCGGGTTATCCGCGCGGCCCCGGATGGATATACCGTGAGCATCGGCAACTGGGGCACTCACGTGGGGTTGGGGGCGATCTATCGGCTGGATTTCGACTTGCTGCAGGACTTCGCGCCGGTAGCGCTGTTACCCGCCAATCCGATGCTGATCGTCACCAGGAAGGACGTCCCCGCGAACGATCTCAAAACGCTGATCGGCTGGCTCAAGGCGAACGAGAGCAAAGTATCGGTTGGCACCTCGGGTGTTGGTGGCGCGTCACACGTCGCCGGTGTGCTCTTCCAGAACGAGATCGGCGCGCATTTTCAGTTCGTCCCATATCGAGGTGCCGGCCCTGCGATGAATGATCTGGTGGCGGGTCAGATCGTCCTCATGGTCGATTCGGTGCCGAACTCGCTGCAACACGTTCGCTCCGGCGCGATCAAGGCTTTCGCCGTTACCGCAAGCGCTCGGGCCCTGTTGGCGCCCGATATTCCGACCGTGGACGAGGCTGGGGCGCCGGGGCTTTACGTCTCGATCTGGAATGGTCTTTGGGTTCCCCGAGCGACTTCCAAGGACATCATATCGAGGCTCAACGCCGCGGCGGTGGACGCCATGGCCGACAGAAGCGTTCAGGATCGACTCGGCCAACTTGGTTATGAGGTTCCTTCCCGCGCCAATCAGGCACCGCAGGTGCTCGGCGAATTTCAAAAGTCGGAGATCGAGAGATGGTGGCCGATCATCAAAGCCGCCAACATCAAGCCGGAGTAGTGCGGCGGACAGGCTACGTGCGTTACGAATTCGACGACGTGGCGAATTTCGAGATGACCCCTCACCGGCGCAATCGCACCGAGGCGGGTGTCAGCTCACGAGCGCCGAGCTCTTGACGGTCCGCCGGCCTTCGACCGCGGATCCACCGATGTTTTGCGCATCATCTTCCGCATCCCGGCTTATCGACCAGAGGCTCTCGAAAAGCGTTTCCTGCAGAGCGTGAAATTCCTGGCTCTGAATCACGATCCCATAGAGCTCTTGCTTCGACGAGATGAAAGAGACGGTGTCGTCATAAATGTAGCTCGTCATCGCAAGCTGCACACCGGCCGGAGCGTAGCGAAGCTGACGCAGCTCTTTCTTCGACGTCGGCCAAATGGCCTCCGTGTCGCGGGTATGAGAGCGAACAACCCGAAGATGCAGCCCATTCCTGACGCGGGCCTCGAGGTACTGCTCGATGATCCGCCGGCCCGGCGTTTCCAACAGCTCTTGCATGGAGAGAATGCCGCGCAGGGGACCCGTGCGGCAGTTGAGAGTATCCCACAGCACCGTGCGGATACCTTCCTCGCCTGGAAAAAATCTAATACGCGGCTTTGTTCGCGACCGATTGTGGATGCTTTGCAGGTCGGGCAGCATGGCGCTGACCATCAAGCGCTGCTGTTCCAGCCGCCGAAGGAGCGCCGTGGGGTCCTCGGCAATCACGTGCACCTTTCCCGCCTGCTCGACTTGCGACACCAAACCCATCGAGGTCAATCGGTTCAAAACCTCGTATGCATTGCTGCGGCCGATCCCGGCCTTCGCAGCGACAGCGGTGATCGGCGCATTACCAAGTTCGAGCGCGGCAAGATAAAAGTGCGCGCGCGTACCGTCGATGCCGAGCTCGTTGAGTGCTTTTTCGATGTCCATTGGACGTGCTGCTGCGCGATGGTTTGAGCGATGTTCGGAGCGCTGAGTCTACAACAAGAGCACCGTTTTGTCCAAAAAAATTGACAGAAAAATACAACGCAATGTCAATGCGATATATCTATCATGAACATGAAATTGTTGCATTCAATTGACACGTGTATGCGCGATCAGTACTCTGCCGTAAGTTACCGGGAGAAGACTCTCATGACCTTGATCAAGCAGGTGTCGGGTCTTTCGCGGACGCCATGGTGGCATGACGGGCGACGAGAAGTTCGTCATTTTTGCTTCCTCGCTGGGCACCGTGTTCGAGTGGTACGATTTTTATCTCTATGCCGTTTTGGCGCCGTTTTTCGCTTCGCTTTTCTTTCCCGCCGGAAACGATACGGCCGCGCTCCTCTCGGCTTTCGCGACATACGCTGCCGGCTTCCTGGTGCGGCCCTTCGGAGCGTTGCTTTTCGGTCGCATCGGCGACCTGGTTGGCCGCAAACACACCTTCCTGATCACCATCATGGTGATGGGGGCGTCGACTTTCCTGGTCGGTCTGCTGCCGGCCTACGCCAGCATCGGTTGGCTTGCGCCGGCGCTGCTGGTGACTCTGCGCTTGCTTCAGGGCCTCGCGGTCGGTGGCGAATACGGCGGCGCCGCGACCTATGTGGCCGAGCACGCACGCCCCGGCGAACGCGGCTATGCGACAGGCTGGGTTCAAACCACCGCGACGATCGGGCTTGCATTTGCGCTGGTGATCATCATCCTTTGCCGGGAATTGATGGACCCCAAGGCGTTCTCGGACTGGGGCTGGCGCATCCCATTCCTGGTTTCGGCGATTCTTCTCCTGTTCTCGGTCTATATCCGGCTCAGACTCCACGAGTTGCCGGTCTTTCAGAAAATGAAAGAGGAGGGCAAAACTTCCAAAGCGCCGCTGACCGAGAGCTTCTTGCGCTATCCCAACAACAAGTACGTGCTGCTGGCGTTGTTCGGAGCCACTGCCGGCATGGGCGTCGTGTGGTACACGGGCCAGTTCTATGCGCTTTTCTTCCTCACCCTCACATTGAAGCTGAGCTACTTGCAGGGCTACCTGCTGGTCCTCGCCGCGCTCGTCGTCTGCACGCCGCTGTATGTCGTGTTCGGATGGTTGTCCGATCGCATCGGCCGGCTAAAGATCATCCTGGCGGCTTGCGTGATCGCGGCGCTGACCTACTTTCCGCTGTTCGCGGCGCTCACGCACTACGTCAACCCCGACCTGGAGGCGTTCTCGGAGCGGAATCGGGTAACGATTACCGCCGACGGTGCGACCTGCCAGCTCCACGTCTTCGTGACCGCCTTCACCAAGTTCTCCAACTGCGACCGTGCCCAGGACCTCGTCACCAAGCTCGGCGTGTCCTTCAACACCGAGAACTTGCCGGACGCCGGCGACATGGTTCGCCTCAAGATCGGTCCGACCACCGTTGACGTCTTCGACGCTGCCAAATGGAATGCGGCATTCCTCGATGCCGGCTATCCGAACCTGCAGCGGGACAAAGACGGCAAGGTGGTGCCGAAGACCGCCGACGCTGCAAAGGTCAACTGGCTGGCGGCCGAGGTGATCCTGTTGGTGCTGGGCACCTACGCCGCCATGGTTTACGGACCGATGGCGGCTTTCCTGGTGGAGCTGTTTCCGACCCGGATACGCTACACCTCGCTCTCGTTGCCCTACCACATCGGCGCCGGCATCTTTGGCGGGATGCTGCCGCTGCTGACGACCGCGATCGTCGCGGCAACCGGCAACATCTACGACGGGCTGTGGTACCCCATCCTCGTCGCCGTCATGACGGCGGTGATCGGCAGCATCTGGCTGCGCGACACCAAGGATGTCGACATCAGACTGGGGTCGGGCGTGGAGGCCGCGCAGCGCGCGTGACGCCCGGCTTGGCGGCGGTCATCGGGAGGCGATGACTGCTTCGGAGTCTGACTGAGACTGACAGGCGCCCTACCCTTTCTCCGCTCGCGCGACGTCGGCGAGACGATCGACCCAGGGAAGCGCGGAGCGCCGCCAGATCTGCCGGCGCGGCGCGAATGCCGCGCGCTGCGCGATGGTGCCGACGCGCAGCGAATAGCTCGGCGGGCCGTCGACGGCGCAGGCATAGATCGGCGTGCCGCAGTCGCCGCAGAAGGCGTGGCGGCGCTTGTTGCCGCTCTCCGCCGTCTTCACATAGCTCTTCGGCGTCCCGCTGCGCAGCACGAAATTTGCTGCGGCCGCCGGAATGTTGGCGCGGAAGGCCGAACCGGTCAGCGTCTGGCAGTCGGAGCAGTGGCAGATGGTGACGGTCGCCGGATCAACCTCCGCTTCGAAGGTGATCCGGCCGCAATGGCAGCGTCCGTCGATCTTCATGGGCTCCCTCCCCTCAGAACCAAGGCTCACTACCCAGGCAGCACGCCCGATTTCCATGGCAGCGAACATCGGCCACTCTGGTAAATCAATGCCGGCAGCCCCAACTTTACGGCATTGCAGACCGGGACCATGCGATGAACATCCAGAATACAGTGCTCGCCACCGTGCAACCGGAGGCGAAGAAGGCCCTGCCCGGCCAGGTCGTTCTCGCTTTCCAGGGCGGCGGTGCGCTCAATGCTTACCAGGGCGGGGTCTACCAAGCCCTTCACGAGGCGGGCATCGAACCCGACTGGGTGATCGGCACCTCGAGCGGAGCCATCAACGCCGGCCTCATCGCGGGCAATCCGCCGGAAAAGCGGGCCGAGCGGCTGCGTGAATTCTGGACGTCGATGGAATACCGGCCGTGGTGGGAGGATACGCCGTTCTCGTCCCTGTTCGGACAATCGCGCATCGCCGCCGAATTCGCCAGCCGGGCCGCCCATATGGCCGCCTTCTTCGGCGGAGTCCCCGGCTACTACCGGCCCAATCCCGCATTCGCCCTCGGGCCTGCGGCGCCGGTCGGGGTCGAGCGCGCCGCGCTCTACACGACGGAGCAACTCAAGAAGACGATGACGCGCCTCACCGATCCGGCGTGGTTCAACTCCGGCGCGCCGCGCCTCACGGTGAGCACCGTCAACGTCAAGACGGGGCGCATGCACTACTGGGACAGCGCGCGCATGCCGCTCAGCCTCGAGCACGTGCTCGCCTCCGCTGCGCTGCCGATCTCGTTTCCCGCCGTGCGCATCGACGGCGATCCGCATTGGGACGGCGGCATCTATTCCAACACGCCGATCGAGGCCGTGTTCGACGACATTCCGCGTCGCGATTCCGTCGTGTTCGCCGACCAGATGTGGCACAGCTCCGGACCCGAGCCGCAGTCCTTTCTCGACGTGCTGAGCCGCGAGAAGGACATCCAGTTCGCGAGCCGCGACGCGGCCTTCGTCGCGCGCCAGCAGGAGCTGCATCGGCTGCGCCATGTCATCCGCGAGCTCGTCGCGAAGATGCCGGACGAGAAGCGCGAGACGCAGGAAGTGAAGGACCTCGCCGCCTGGGGCTGCAAATCCTTCATGCATATCGTGCGGCTCAACGCGCCCTATATCGAAGGCGAAGGCAATTCACGCGATTTCGATTTCACCCGCGAAGGCATCCGCGTGCGCTGGAGCGCCGGCTACGACGACACCAAGCGCGTGCTCGCGGAGCAGCCGTGGAAGAACGAAGTCGATCCGATGGCCGGCGTCGCCGTCTACGACAGCAAGCCGGCGCACCTGACGTTCACCGCGGGCCACGCGGCGACGTAAATTGCCCTGCTATCGTCACGGCCGCGGCAGCGACCTGACAATGCGGCACGGCCGTGCCTTCCCTGCGCGGGGCCTGCGGAGATCCATGACCTACCTCGCCAGCATCTTGGTCCGGGCGGTAGCTTTACCCCAACAAACGGGCCTGCCCATGAGCGGCTGGGAAGTCGCATACGGGCCAGGACCGGCCATGAGCATCGGTTCCAATGCGGACCTGGACCGCGATAGACTCGGCTGCAACCCCTCTGGAGGGCGGAGATGCGACGGCGGGCGTTCATCGCGGGGCTCGGTAGCGCGGCGGCGTGGCCGATAGCGGGGCGAAGCCAAACGAGGCTGCCTACCATTGGAATGCTTGGCGCGGACACGCCGGTTTCGTGGAGGGAGTGGACCGCAGCTTTTGTGCAGCGTTTGAAGGAACTTTCTTGGATTGAAGGTCGTACCGTTAGGATCGAGTATCGTTGGGCGGAGGGACAAGAGGACCGCTACGCTGAGATTGCCGCCGAGTTAATTCGGAGCAGGGTCGATGTCATTGTCACACAGGGCACCCCGTCGGTGCTCGCGGCAAAGCAGGCGACATCAGTCATCCCGATTGTGTTTGCGTCGGCGGGCGATCCGGTGGGAAACGGCTTAGTGTCGAGTCTCGCGAGGCCGGGTGGCAACGTCACCGGTCTATCGGCACAAATGACCGATACCGTCGGCAAGCGCCTCGCGATTTTGCGTGAAGTTGCTCCCAAGTTCGACACCTTGGCCATCATGGCTAACCTCGGCAATCCGTTCGTGGCGCTGGAGGTAGGCGAGGTGCAGGTGGCCGTCCGTGCGCTCGGCCTCAGCGTGGTGACGCTCGACATGCGGCACGAAGCGTCGATTTCCGCAGCATTCGATCCGCTCCGTGACGGGGCGGGAGCAATTTACGTCGCGACTGATCCCTTTCTGATCACCAATCGTGCTCGCATCGTTGCCTTGGCGCAGGAAGCGAAACTCCCCGCGATCTACGGTTTTCGGATATTCGCCTCGGAGGGTGGCCTCATATCCTACGGAGCCAACATACCCGGCCAGTTCCGACGCGCTGCTGACTTTGTCGACAAGATATTGCGTGGTGCCAAGCCGGCCGACATGCCGGTCGAGCAGCCCACCAGGTTCGACCTCGTCGTCAATATGAAGACCGCCAGGGCGCTCGGCCTCTCCATCCCGGAGACGCTGCTTGCCACCGCCGACGAGGTGATCCAGTGAAGCGTCGGGAGTTCATCGCGGGGCTGGGCGTCACGGCGGCGTGGCCGATTGCCGCGCGGGCGCAGGGAGATCGGCGACGGCGGGTCGCCGTCGCGATGAATTTGCCTGAGCGCGACCCTGCAGCCGACCGCATGTTGCAAGCATTGGTGACGAAGCTCCGGGAATTGGGCTGGACGGAGGGCCGTAATCTGGACTTTGATTTTCGGCGACTCGGCGACCGTGTTGGCGAATTCTCCGCGGTGGTCAAAAAAATCGTCGAGCTGCAGCCTGACGTAATTGTCGGGCGGGGAGGATCGGTTACGCTCGCGCTGCAGCGGGGAGCCGGCGCGATCCCGATTGTATTCGTACAAGTGTCCGATCCTCTGGAAGAGGGGCTGGTGCAAGGTTTGGCAAGACCGGGTGGCAACATCACCGGGTTCATGAATTTTGATCCGGCGATGGGCACAAAATGGTTACAGATCATCAAGGAGATCGCTCCGTCGGTCCGGCGGGTGGCGGTGCTGCTCTATCCGCAGCCGGGCTTGGAGCAAACCTTCAACCTCGTTAATGACGCAGCTCCCACCTTCGGGGTCCAGACAAGCGCTCTGCACGTCAGAGACGCCGGCGAGATCGAGCGCGGCATCGATGGCCTTGCCTCATCCCCCGACGCGGGATTTATCGTGCTGCCACATGCTGTCACCAACTCAAATCGGGAGCTGATTGCCCAATTGGCGGCGCGGCATCGGCTACCCGCGGTCTATGCGTATCGATTTTACATCGAAGCTGGCGGCTTGGTCTCTTATGGGATTGAACCGAACGAACAGTTCCGCGGCGCCGCCATTTATGTCGACCGCATTCTCAAAGGAACGAAGCCAACCGACCTCCCGGTGCAAGCTCCAACCAAATTTGAGCTGGTCATTAGTCTCAAAGCCGCCAAGGGGATCGGACTCACGATTCCCGAGGCCTTGCTTGCCCGCGCCGACGAGGTGATCGAATAAAACGCCGATGTGCAGAAAGTCATGAGCTCCCACCAGCACCGGTTCCAATGCATCCCGGTCTCCGAAAAATCTCTGGAGGGTGAGATGAGCAGACGGCGGGAGTTCACCGCGGGGCTTGGCGCGGCGCGGCCTCGGGTGACGCGCGCCGCAGTTGCGCGCAGAGGCTTTTCATGACCGCACGGTTTTCGAGTTTTATAGGGATATTTGTCATTATTTCCATTTTCACTGCGCTGTCTTCAGCGCAGGGGGGTGTGGTTGAATACGCCTACGTGGCGAATTCAAATTCGAACAATGTCTCGGCTTACATTATCAATCAGTCCACAGGCGCCTTGACCGAAATGAGCGGTTCGCCCTTCCCGAGCGGTGCCGAACCTGTCTCCGTGGCAGTGCACCCCTCAGCCAGATTTGTATACGTGGCAAACAACGGTATCGCCAACCCTCCCAGCGTCTCCGCCTACAGCATCGATCGCTCAACAGGCGCCTTGATTGAAGTTGTCGGATCACCCTTCCCGAACCCCGGGCTGAGCCCCGCCGCGAGCTCGATAGCAGTGGACCCCTCGGGCAAGTTTCTCTACGTCGCAAACGCGAGTTCGGAAAACATCGCCGCTTACACGATCAATCCGTCCAATGGCGCCTTGACCGCCGTCAGCGGTTCGCCTTTCCCGGTGCCCTTGTATTACGCTTGCCCCCTGGCGATAGACCCCTCGGGCAAGTTCCTTTATGTGACGCAGTGTTTATCCGGCAATCAACAGTATGTCATTGCGGCATACACCATTGACAGCACCACGGGGGCTCTGACCGCCATCCGCGGTTCGCCTTTCCCGGAGGGAAGTTATACAGGTCCCCACGCTGTGGCAGTGGACCCTAATGGCGACGGAATGAGCGATCTGCTGTGGCGGGACACAAGCGGCAATACCGCGATGTGGTTCATGAATGGTGCTGCGATATCGTCGACCGCCGGAATCGGCAACATCCCGACCAACTGGACTGTGCAATCCGCCAATGCTGAGTGAGGTCAGCGAAACGCGTCGAGGTGCGGTTTGGGTAAAAGGCGGTGGTCCGTCGTGCAACGGCGGATGGCGGCTTCAGTCCAAATAGCGGACATCCAAAGGGAAAGGCTGGACTTCCGAGTCGGGCCAGGAGGAGACGCCGCGGCTCCGACGGGCTGTGCATGCAAGTGCAATCCCATTTCAATACAACCTCGATCGCGTTAGGCTTTCCCTGGAATGAGCGCGAGGGATCAAGATGCGACGGCGAGACTTCATCGCAGGGCTTAGCGGGCTGGCTTCGCTTCCGTTGGTTGCCCAGGCGCAGCAGAGTGGACGGCTCCGGCGGATCGGGTCGTTACTGAGAACAGAGGCCGACGATATTGCCTTCCGCGACGAGCTAGGCAAGCTCGGTTGGATCGAAGGTCGAAACTTACGGATCGACGTTCGTCCTGCTGCGGACGATCCGAAACAGATTCGTGACGTTGTAATGGAACTGATTGACTTGGCGCCTGAAGTCATCGTCACCGGCGGCGGCACGCGAATTCAAGAACTACGGCAGCAAACAAAGACAATTCCGATTGTCTTTGCGGGTGGTCAAGAACCGGTTAGCGCCGGCCTAATGAAAAACATCGCGCGCCCAGACGGGAATATCACAGGATTTGTGACGGTTGAGGCCTCGACCTTCGGGAAGTGGATAGAGCTGCTCAAGGAAGCAATGCCGCGTCTCGCAAGGGTCAGCGTCATCTTTCACTCTGAAACGCTGCGATTCTCCCGTTATTATGAAGCGACATTGGCGAACTATATAGAGCCGACGGCGGTGAGATTGGGTGTTGATGTAATCAAGACTCCTGTTCGCAGCGACGTCGACGTTTTACCTGCGATCGATGCATTTGCGATGCAGCCGAACGGTGGTGTCATCGTCATGCCGCCCCCTCTTAGCAGCACGATCAGTAGCACCATCATTCAATCGACTTCTGAGCACCGGCTGCCGACAATCAATGGCTTCCGGGAGCTGACTGCCGCTGGCGGTCTAATATCTTACGGTTCGTATCGTGCGGACCTGAATCGTGGCGCTGCATCATATGTTGATCGCCTGCTGCGCGGCTCCAAGATCAGTGAGCTGCCTGCGCAGTTCCCCACCAGGTACGAATTGGTAGTCAATCTCAGGACCGCTAAGGAGATTGGGCTTGCTATCCCGGAAGCCTTTATTCTACGCGCCGACGAGGTGATTGAATAGGAGCCAATGTCCGAGATGGGTCACGAACAGGCTACCCATCCGTGGCGCTCGACGGCAGCTTCACCTCAGCTACCGGACATCACAGCCGAAAGGCGGGATGCCCGATTTGGGCCAGGAGCTGCCGTCAGCACTGGTTCCCGAGCTCGGACCCCGATAGGCTTCCCCAACGACACATCCAGAGGATTAAAGATGCGACGGCGAGAGTTCATCGCAGGGCTCGGAAGCGCCGCGGTGTGGCCGCTCGCGGCGAGCGGGCAGCAAACGGGATTGCCGGTGATCGGATTTCTAAATGCAAACCGGTCCTCGGAAACCGCCTTTCAAGCCTCGGCGTTCCGAAAAGGACTCTCTGAATTCGGGTATATCGAGGGACAGAACGTTTTCATCGAATATCGATGGGGCGAGGGGAAGTACGAGGCGCTGCCGGCGCTAGCGCGCGAGTTGGTTGATCGTCATGTCACAGTGATCTGCGCAACGCCTTCACCCGCCGCAGTTGCGGCGAAAGAAGCGACAAGCACTATCCCGGTCGTGTTCACCACCGCCTTCGATGCGGTTCGTCTCGGCTTGGTCACGAGCTTCAACCGGCCCGGTGGCAATCTTACCGGGCTCAGTCAACTCAGCGGCATGCTCGGCCCTAAGCGCCTGGAACTGCTCCGCGGGATAGTGCCGGACAATGCATCCATCGCCTTGTTGGTGAATCCGAGCAACCGCAATGCCCTGCCCGAAATCACAGAAATCCAGAAGGCTGCTCGGGCGCTTGGCCAGCAGTTGTTCGTGGTAAATGCCAGCACCGAAAGTCAGGTGGACTCGGCCTTCACGACCATAGTGGAAGGGAGAGCGGCTGCGGTACTTCTCATCGCCGACGGGTTCCTTTTCAGCTTGCGCGAGCGGATCGTGGCGCTAACTCTTCAGCATCGAATCCCAGCGATCTTTGAAAACCGCGAATATGCTGAGGTCGGTGGCTTGCTCGCCTACGGCGCAAATAATACCGACAACCCGATCACCGCTGGCCAATATGTCGGCCGCATCCTGAAAGGTGCGAAGCCCTCTGATCTTCCGGTCGTGCAGCCGACCAAATTCGAACTTGTCATAAATCTGAGGACTGCCAGGGCAATCGGTCTCGATGTCCCGTCGACGCTGCTCGCGCTCGCCAATGAGGTCATCGAATGAGGCGACGGGAGTTCATCGCGGGGCTCGGGAGCGCGGCGGCGTGGCCGGTGGCGGCGCGGGGGCAGCAGGCCGACCGCATGAAACGGATTGGCGTGCTACTGCCGTTCGACGAAAGCGATCCTGTGCCAAAAGACTGGCTTTACGGGTTCATGCGGGCGCTTGAGGGGTTGGGTTGGACCGAAGACCGGAACGTGCGTATCGTTGTTCGTTGGGGTGCCGGCAACGTTGACCGGATAAAAACATTCGCGAAAGAGTTGGTCGACCTGCAACCCGATATAATCCTCTCATACGGAACTCCAAGTACCGCTGCACTCCAGCGGGCCACACAGACAATCCCGATCGTATTTGCGAACGTCAACGACCCGGTCGGCTCCGGCTTCGTTGCGGGTTTGGCTAGTCCGGGCAGGAATATCACCGGCTTCATCAACATTGAAGCAGGGCTGGCGGGCAAGTGGCTGGAGTTGCTCACGGAGATCGCGCCCCGCGTCAAGCGGGCCGCAATCATGTTCAATCCCGACACGGCGGCGAGCGGTGGCTCATATTTTCTGCCCCCGTTCGAAGCAGCCGCTCGCTCGCTCAAGGTCGAGGCGATCACAGCGCCCGTTCACGGCGACGACGAAATCGAAACGGTCATAACCTCGCTAGGCCGGGAGGCGGGAAGCGGCCTTGTTGTCATGCCGGATAACTCTGCGCTGGTCCATCGCGCACCAATCATATCGCTGGCTGCTAGATTCAACGTACCGACGGTGTATTTTGCAGAGGCCTTTTTTAGAGACGGCGGTTTGCTCTCCTACGGGCCCGACCCGTCGGACATCTCTCGCCGCTCGGCGTCCTATGTCGAACGCATTCTCCGGGGCGAAAAGCCGGCGGACCTGCCGGTCCAACTGCCGATCAAATTTAAGATGATGATAAATCTCAAGACCGCCAAGGCGCTCGGCCTACCTGTGCCGCAATCGATCCTGCTGAGAGCCGACGAAGTCATCGAATAGGCCGCGACTTCCGCAATGGGTCAGCAGCGGCAGTGCTCGCGACCGATAGCAACGGCAGCTTCACACCAAGTGACCGGAAGCTACGGGCAAAAGACGAGGCGGCTGGAATGGCCAGTTGCCGCTTTCCCATCCGCGCCCAGATGATGTAGCGTCGCTCATCAAGCCCCGGGCGGTAGCAAAAAAAGCCGATAGGCGGGCCGAACAGTCAAGGTGATTTGAGTGCTGACTGACTACATATTCCTTCATTCATGGAGCCAGAAATGAGATTTCCTCGTCGTGAATTCTTAAAGCTCATCCTCGCTACTGCTGGCATGCCGGTTTTGCCGCGCCTAGCAACGGCGCTCGACTACCCCACGCGGCCGGTGCGCATCATCTGTGGATTTCCACCGGGGGGAGTGAACGACCTGCACGCTCGGCTGATGGGCCAATGGCTATCGGAGCGGCTTGGGCAGCAATTCGTGATCGAGAACCGCACCGGCGCGGGTGGTAGCATCGCGGCTGAGGCCGTTGTCCGGTCTCCGGCAGACGGATACACACTGCTTCTCGCCAGCGCGAGCGATAGCTGGAACGTCAACCTGTATGACAATCCCAACTCGATCCGAGAGATCGCACCCGTAAGCGGCATCTCGCGCTTCGCGGGCACACTCCTTGTAAATCCTTCCTTTCCCGCTCGAACCGTCAATGAGTTGATCGCTGCTGCGAAGGCTAATCCAGGCAAGATCTCCATGGCGTCGGCCGGCATAGGCAGCGCGGCGCACATCTGGTGGGAGTTATTCAAGAACCTGACCGGAGTGGATATGCTCCATGTCCCGTACCGTGGCGAGGGACCGGCCCTCACCGATCTGATTGGCGGTCAAGTACAGGTGATGATTCCGAGCCTTCCGCCGTCCATCGAGCACATTCGAGCTGGCAAGTTGCGACCTCTAGCGGTGACTGCGGCGAAACCTGTTGATGCGCTTCCCGGGATACCAACCATCGGCGAGTTCGTACCCGGCTACGAGGGAAACGCTTGGGTAGGCGTGGGCGCCCCGAAGAATACTCCGGCCGAGATCGTCATTAAGCTCAACCAAGAGATCAATCTCGGGCTCATCGATAAGAGAATATCGGATCGGTTTGCGGAGCTTGGAGAGGATGCCTTTCCCGGAACGCCTGCAGAGTTCGGTGCCTTCATTTCCGACTTCACGGGGAAATGGGGCAAGGTGATCCGCATGGCCAACATTAAGCTTTAGCCCCGCATTTTTCGCCACGGCGGATGCACACGGTGCCGCTTCTCCGGGGCGGCCTGCATCGGCATGGGCGTCCCCAACGCGACTTCCGCTCAGGGTCGATATGAGACCCGCCGGGCGGCGACCGCCGAGGCCGCTCTTGTTCCGCTAGCGGACGTGTTGTGGGCCTCTGGCCCGTCAGGAGAGCGAACCGGCGACCTTCGAGCTACCCGTTCGCCACGAAGAGGTCCGGCGCCCCCGGCTTGAGCATGACGTAGCAGCGGCGCCATGGTGCCTCGTCGATCAGCCGCCATTTGTGCCCGGTGCCGACGGTGTCGTCCGCCACCAGCACGTCGCCGGGACGGACGATGAAGACCTCGTCGTCGCGGGTGGTGAATTCGAGCGTGCCGGTCAGCGTGAGAACGTATTGCCGCTGCGGCGCGACGTGCCAATCGGATGCGGAACCCGGCGGCGATTCCTGGAAATGCAGGGAGACGACGTCGGTCGACTTGTCGAGTGCGACCTCGCCTTCGAGCAGGTGTGAGGCGTGGTCGGACCCGATGTAAAGCTTGAATGCGCGCATCGGCAGCTCCTCGCTTGCGACGGTTCAAAGCGAACAGACTTTTTTCGCTGGAGCATGATCTTGTCCGAAAGGTCTGCAACTTTTCGGGATCATGCTCAGTTTTTCGCTGGTGCATGATCTTGTCCGAAAAGTCTGCAACTCTTCGGGATCATGCTCAGTTTTTCGCTGGATGCATGATCTCGTCCGAAAAGTCTGCAACTTTTCGGGATCATGCCGTCATCTCCGTGCCGGGCCAGGCGGCCTGCAGCCGGGCGAACTCGCCGGTCTCCCGCAGCACCTGTATCTCGGCGTCGATCGCCTTGGCGAGATCGGCGCGATCCTTGGCATAGGCAATGCCGAGACGCTCGCGGGTCGGCGCCTGCAGCGGCACGGCGAGCGAGGCGCGGCCGCGCACCAGCCACGAGATCACCGGGAACAGCTTTATGATGAGGCCGATGCGCCCGGCCTCGAGATCGTCGATCGCGTCGCCGATCCCGCTGTAGGGATAATAGCGGATGCCCGCGATGTGGCCTTGCGCGAGAAGCTGCCGCGCCACCGCATCCGAGGTGTTGCCCTTCTGAATGCCGGCGGTGAGCCCGCGCAGGTCTGCGGTCGAGGTGACGCGCGGCGTCTGCCGGACGTTGACGGCGATGCCCTGGTTGAATTCGAGATAAGGCCGCGAGAAAAGCACCGTCGCCGCGCGCTCCGGCGTGATCGTCGTGCCGGCGATCACCGCATCGCAGGTCCCCTCGGCAAGCGCTGCGAAGATGCCGTTGAAGTTCTCGCCGGTGTAGGCGAGCGGCTTGAGCTCGAGCGAGAGCCGCCGGCACACCGCCCGCATCAACTCGATGTCGAAGCCGGTGGCGTTGCCGCCGTCCATGATGTCGAACGGCGGGTCGGGATAGGCCGACAAAATCGTGAGGACGCCGGCTTCGCGGGTGCGGATCACGTTATTGTTTTCCGGAGCCCGGCGCTTTGGCGGGTGCCGACGCACCCGCCGCCCGTCCTCGATCGAGAAATTGATCGGCACGCCCTGACCGTTGCGGCAGGTGAGAAGTCCCGAATAGGGCGGCGCCTGAGTAGCCGTGATGCGGCAGCTGTCGCCCTCCATGGCGAGCGTGCCTTCTGCTGCGCCGGGCAGACGCGACATGGTGAGCCGCAGCTTCCCGGACTTTTCCTCGACGCCGTTGACGCTGCACAGCCCGACATGACGCAGCGTCACCGGGCCCGAATATTCGATTCTACCGCCCGACACCGTCCTGGCGAGGTTGGCCTTGAGCTCCCATTCCTGGAGATACCCGACCTGACCGCTCGCAGCATAAGGCTCGGCCCCGGCCCAACCCACGAGCATGCAAGTCGTGATCACGCAGGTCATCATTGCGAGCGGCAGCATGCGCATCACTGCAGGTCCCGGGCGACGCGGAAGCCGTTGGCGTAGTAGCGCACGTCGCTGTCGTAGCGGAACCGCGCCGCGGAGCGCACGTCCGCCGGCTTGCTGGTGAAGTTTCCGCCGCGCAGCACGCGCAGATGACAATCGCCGTTGGTCGCGGCCGAGGCGTCCTTCGGCGCATTGCGGTAATTGTCGCTCCAGCAGTCTTCGACCCATTCGGCGGCGTTGCCCGCGGTGTCGTAAAGGCCGAAGCCGTTGGGACGGAACGACCCCACCGGCGAGGTCTGCCGGTTGGCAGGGCTGGCGCAGCCCTCGCATTGCGCGCGTGCGGCGCCGACGTCGCGGCCCCACCAGAACGGCGTCCGCGTTCCCGCCCGCGCCGCGTATTCCCATTCCGCTTCGGTGGGGAGCCGATAGCGCTGCCCGGTCCGCTGCGACAACCAGGCGATGTAGAGCTTGGCATCGTCCCAGCTCACATTGATCACCGGATGGTCGGCGCGCCCCCAGCCATGGTCGTCGGGCTTGAACTTGCACGCGCCGGCATCGGCACACAGATCCCATTCCGCGAAAGTCACCTCGCGGCGGCCGATCGCGAACGGGTTCCTGATCGCGACCGTGCGTTCCGGCTTTTCGTAGGGCGTGTCGTTCGCTCCCATCACGAAATCGCCGGACGGCACCACGACGAGCTCCGGGCAATCGGCGCAATCCTTGAAGATCTCGCCGGGATCGGGATTGGTCGCCCTCGGTGCGTTGCCGGGCGGCGCGGGCCGCTGTTGTGCGACCGGCGGAGCGGGCGGGGCTTGGGCAGGTGCGCCCGGCGAGGGCCGCGGTTCCACTGTCAGACCGCGCTGCGCACTTGCCTGCGGCCCTGCTGCTGCGCAGAGCGTCGTCAGCAACATCAGAAACAACAGACGCAACTTCATGTGTCGTTTCCGCGCGGCCACAATCGAACAGGCATCGCATCAGCACCATGCTTCATTTCGACAGAATCGGCAAGCTCACCGCACCTTTAGTCGCGCCTCATCGGCGCGGGGTTTACAATGTGCTCCGATCGCCTATTGTTCGCGACGTACGTGTTCCGAAGCTGATGTCGAGCAGTGTTCGATCGCCGAGAAGTCGACGAGTGTTCGGTCGCTCGAAGTGTTGGATTGCCGAGAAACGAGATTGAAATGTCGGACGGGTCCGTGAAATCGGGGAGCGTGCCGTGATCTCCAGACACGCCGTAATGCCGAGAACTCCTGGCGTCGATCCTCCTGCCGGCATTGTGTTGTCTCATCATCGGCGCGCCGGCGTTCGGCCAGGCCGGCGGACCGACACCGTCACCGCCAGGCGCCGCGGTCTACTTCATCGGCCTCAATGACGGCGACACCATTCCCACGAAGTCGACCATCCATTTCGGGCTGCGCGGAATGGGCGTCGCGCCGGCCGGCTCCGACCGCGCCAATTCCGGCCATCACCACCTCATCATCGACGCGCCGACCCCTGCGCTCAATGCCGAGATCCCGAACGACTTCCAGCATCTCCATTTCGGCGCCGGCCAGACCGAAGCTGAGGTCACACTGACGCCCGGCGAGCACACCCTGCAACTCGTGTTCGGCGACAAGAATCATGTGCCGCACTCCCCGCCCGTGGTGTCGGCGCGCATCAAGGTGAAGGCTGTCGAGCAGATGCCGGCGCAGGCCAGCACGCCGCCGCCCCAGCCGGGCACGCCCACTAAGCGGCACCCCTCGCCCAAGGATGCCAAGGTCTACTTCATCGAGCCGACCGACGGTTCCTACATCACGCAGAATCCGACGATCCGGTTCGGCCTTCTCGGCATGGGCATCGCGCCGGCCGGCTTCGAGAAGGCGAACACTGGCCACCACCACCTTCTGGTCGATACCGAGCTGCCGCCGTTCGACCAGCCAATTCCGAACGATTTCAATCATTTGCATTTCGGCGCCGGGCAGACCGAGGCGAAGATCACGCTGCCGCTCGGCCCCCACAAGCTGCGCCTGCTGTTCGCCGACGAGGCCCATGTGCCGCACGATCCGCCCGTTTATTCGAGCGAGATCAACGTGATCGTGAATCAGACCGGCCGTCCGCCACCGCCGCGGGTGCAACGCCGACGGTATATTTACCATCACCGCTGAACCGCGGTGATGAGGAGGATGCCCCTGGCCGGAGCGCACCGCGCGTGAACCGGATCGAAGGGACATGCGACAAAATACTGAAACCCTTGCGTTCCGCCCGTTGACGCGACGGCAGAACGAGCAAATGTTACAGATCATGCGTAAAAGACTGCTGTTCTCACTGATGGTCTTTGCGGCGGCCGTGTTCGCCACGGTGGCGCAGGCTGAACGACGCATTGCGCTGGTCATCGGGAACTCGGCCTACCGCAACGCCTCGGCGTTGCCCAATACCATCAACGACGCAAATGCGATCGCCGCGCTGTTTCGCTCGGTCGGCTTCGAAGTCGTCTCGTCGCGCAACGAGCTCGGCGTCCTCGAGTTCAAGCGCGCGGTTCGCGACTTCCTGATCACGGCGGAAACCGCCGACATCGCCGTCGTCTACTATGCCGGGCACGGCATCGAGGTGAGTGGTGCCAACTACCTGATCCCCGTCGATGCCAAGCTCGCGCGCGACTACGACGTGGAAGACGAGGCGGTGGCACTCGATCGCATCATCTGGGCGCTCCAGCCGGTGCGCCGGCTGCGGCTGATCCTGCTCGATGCGTGTCGCGACAATCCTTTCGTCGCGCGGCTGCAGCGCTCGGTCTCGACCCGCGCCGCCCCGAAGGGTGGGCTCGGCAAGCTCGACGACGTCAGTGCCGACACCCTCGTCGCCTATGCCGCCAAGGAGGGCTCGGTCTCCTATGACGGCGCCGGCGCGAACTCGCCGTTCGCGGCGGCGCTTTTGAAGCACCTCACGGAGCCCGGTCTCGATATCAGGATCGCGCTCGGCCGCGTGCGCGACGATGTGCTGCGCACCACCGCGGGCCGGCAGGAGCCGTTCATCTACGGCTCGCTCGGCGGCTCGATCATCCCGCTGGTGCCGTCGCCGGTCGCGAAGGCGCTCGAAGCGATGAGCATGCCAAACGCCGTCGCAGCGCCGCCGGTGGTGCTCGCCACGCCGGCGCCGATCGGCAGGGCGCCCGCTGCCCCTGCGCCCGGCGAGCCGAGCCAGAGCATGGAATCCCGGTTGCAGGCGGCGCTCGAGAGGGAGGATCAGGCATCGGCGTGCACCCGCGACGAGCAGCGGCTGGCACGGCTGCGCTCCGTTCCCTCCCCCGACGAGATTGCGCGGTTCGAGCGCGAGGTCGCCTGTGCGCGGCTCAAGCCGCAGGTTCAGCGCCTGTTCGAGAGCTACGCAACGACCCTGCCGGCAGCTGCGGTTCCGCTGGTCGCTGCGCCCCCGGCACCTCCGCCTGCCGCCGCGGCGCCCGCGGCGGCACCACGCAGGGAAGAGCCGAAGCGCGAGGAGGCGAGGCGCGCAGAGCCGCCGCCGCTCGCCGCGACGCGGGAGCAGCCGGTCGCCGCCGCCGAGCCGCAGGGCGCCTGTCCGCGTGACGCAGAACGCCTCGCCCAGCTGCGAGCGGACCCGAGTGCCGACGCGATCGCGCGGTTCGATCGTGAGCTCGGCTGCGAGAGGCTTCGTCCCCAGCTCCGCCGCTTGCGGGAAAGCCTGCAATAGCCTTAAAGGTCGGCGCCTTCCCGTCCGCGCGCGTTTCGCAAGGCATCGCAAGACGCGCGCCACGGGCGCGGTCGGCGTTCTCCCATCTCAGCGACGGCGTGCATGGCCCAGCCGGCGTCGCAAAGCCCAAGGATTGAGCCATGCGCATTCTCGATCTCCGCGAGGTGACGGTGCCGATCGCCTCGTCGATCGCCAATGCCTATATCGACTTCTCCAAGATGACGCTGTCGCTGGTCGCGCTCGTCACCGACGTCGTGCGCGATGGCCGCCCCGTCATCGGCTACGGCTTCAACTCCAACGGCCGCTACGGCCAAGGCGGGCTCATCCGCGAACGCTTCGCGCCGCGGCTCGCCGCCGCCGACCCGAAGTCGCTCCTCGACGACGCCGGCGGCAATCTCGATCCCGACCGCATCTGGGCGGCGCTGATGAAGAACGAGAAGCCGGGCGGACACGGCGAGCGCTCGGTCGCGGTCGGCACCATCGATATGGCGGTATGGGATGCGACTGCGAAGATCGCCGGCAAGCCGCTGTTCCGGCTTCTCGCCGAACGCCATGTCCGCAGGGCGGAGCCGCGCGTCTTCGTCTATGCAGCCGGCGGCTACTACTATCCCGGCAAGGGCATCGAGCAACTGCGCGCCGAGATGCGCAGCTATCTCGACCGCGGCTACACCGTGGTGAAGATGAAGATCGGCAACTCCATCGCCGAGGACCGTCCGCGCATCGAGGGCGTGCTCGAAGAGATCGACGGCAAGGCGCAGCTTGCCGTCGACGCCAATGGGCGGCTCAGCCTCGAAGAGGCGATCGCCTATGCCAGGATGCTGCGGGACTACCCGCTGTTCTGGTACGAGGAGGCCGGCGACCCCTTGGACTTCGCGCTCCAGGCGACGCTTGCCGACTTCTATCCGGGGCCGATGGCCACCGGCGAGAACCTGTTCAGCCACCAGGACGCCCGCAACCTCCTGCGTTACGGCGGGATGCGGCCGGACCGCGACTGGCTGCAGTTCGACTGCGCGCTCTCCTACGGGCTCTGCGAATACCAGCGCACCCTCGCCGTCGTCGAAGCTGCCGGCTGGTCGCCGCGCCGCTGCGTCCCGCATGGCGGCCACCAGATGTCGCTCAACATCGCCGCCGGACTCGGCCTCGGCGGCAACGAAAGCTATCCGGACCTCTTTCAGCCCTATGGCGGCTTCCCCGACGGCGTGCGCGTCGAGGACGGCCATATCGTCATGCCGGAGCTGCCGGGCATCGGCTTCGAGGGCAAGTCCGACCTCATCAAGGTGATGCGCGACCTCGCCGCGTGACGTCGGACTTGCGCTATGATGCCGAAATGACCTGGATGGACCTCTTGAAACTGGCGCTCGTTTTCGCCGTGCTGTCGGCGGCCTTTTTCGCGGCAGGTTTCTACCTCACGCGATATCTCATCGATTCGCATTACGTCACGATCTCCATCCCGTGACCGCGGCGCCGGTCAGTACAGCTCGTAGCCTGGATTGAGCGGAGCGAAATCCGGGGCCAGCCGGAGAGACAAACCGCCGCCCCCGGGTTTCGCTTCGCTCAACCCGGGCTACGCGGAGCGCGTCATCCCGCGGGCGGGGGTTCGGCGAACTCGCGGCGCAGCTTCTTCGCGGCGACGAACGCGCGGGCGGCGATCCACGCGATGGAGGCGAAGAACAACGTGAGGCCTCCGCTGACGAGGAGCGCGTCGCTCCCGATCGCCCACAAGACGAACAGCGACAACCCCATGCCGTAAAGGCCGAAGATGACGAACAGCGCTGCCGCGATCCGGCTTTCGAAGCGGCGCAGGACAATGCCGTTGGCAAGCATCAGCACATAGACCCAGTTCTCGGTAACGAGACGGGGGAAGAAGAACCGGCTGAACGCCACGAAGTTCGAGAGCGACGCCGCAGCCGGTGTTTCGGGCCGCGCTGCCCGCCACTCGTCATGGATCGTCAGCCCCTGCAACGCGAGGAGGACGAGGGCAGTCAGGATGAAATAATACGACGCCCGCCGCACGATCCTCGCCGCCTGCTCGCGAGAGCCGATGGCGAGAAACCGCGTGCCGAACAAGGTGCGCAACGCGTCGATCGTCATGCCTGTCCTGTAGGTGGTGGAGTGTCAGCTGATTCGAAGATTTACCGGCGGAATCATATTGGGATCGCCGTGTCGTCATAGTACGGTCAGATCGCCGTGCCCACCTTCATTTCCCGCCCCGTTCTCGAACCTCACCGCGTCCGCACATGCCTCGCATTGTGATCGAAGAAGACCATTTCCTGAAGATCATCCCTGTGGTGCTCGACCCCGCGACGCCGCCCGCCCACCAGCGCGCGGTGGCCGAGTTCTTTGCCCACGACGTGCCGGATTTCCTCCCGTGGTGCGCCCGGCTGCGCGAGCGCCTCGAAGGCCTCTATCCCGCCGAGGTCGTGTTCGCCGAGGACGAGAACGACTTTGCGGCAAAGATCGTCGACGCCGACGCCGTCATCGTCGAAAGTTTCGCGATCGACGCCGCGCTCATCGCGCGCGCACCGAGGCTCGCGCTGGTGCAGAAGTTCGGCACCATCACCGGCAACATCGATCTTGCCGCCTGCGCTGCGCGCGGCATCGCCGTCGAGACGTCGCGCCGCATGGTCAATATTGCCGTGGCCGAGCAGGCCTTCACGCTTCTCCTCGCACTCGCCAAGCGCATCTGCGAGCTCAACGGCGTGGTCGAGGAAAAGGCGCTGCGCGCGGCCGGCTACAAGGTACGGCCGCGGCAGTCCCGCTACATCGGCTACTCCAATTTCGCCGGGATATCGGGGCTGCGGACCGTGCACGGCGCGACGCTCGGGATCATCGGTTTCGGCGAGATCGGCCGTGAGGTCGCCCACCGCGCCCGCGCCTTCGCGATGAACATCGTCTACTTCCAGCGGCGGCCGCTCGCGCCCGCGCACGAACGCGACCTGGGCGTCGCCTATCTGCCGCTCGCCGAGTTGCTGGCGCAATCCGACTACGTCCTCGTGCAGCTGCCGCTCAACCTCGCGACCCGCGGCATCATCGACCGCGCGGCGCTCGCGCGGATGAAGCCGGGCGCCATGCTGATCGACGTCGCCCGCGCGGAGCTGATCGATCGCACGGCCCTGCTCGAGGCGCTCGACAATGGCCACCTCGGCGGCCTCGGGCTCGACGTCGGCTACAGCGAGCCGGCCGAACCCGGCGAGCCGCTGCTGCGCTATCGCGGCCGCAACGTGATCCTGATGCCCCACACCGCGGTGGGCGGACGCGAAAACGCGCTTCACGATGTGGAAGTGCTGTGCCTCAGTCTCAAGCGCGGAATCACTCGCACCATGACGGCGTGATTTGCTCAGCAAGCGTTGCGAGCGCTGGACGCAATCGCCTCATCGTCGCACCACTGCGGTCGCGGTCGCGTGTCGCTTACTTGCGCCGCCTGACGCGCTGATCCGGATTTTCTACCTGGGCCGGGCCGCCTTATGTGGCGCCCGACTCCGCCAGAGCCTGGATTAAATGGTCCGCTAGACTAATCGACCAATCCAGACATAATCGGCGCAATCGGCAAAGCGAGATTGACCCGGCGCAGCACCGACGGATTTGCTGTCGGCACGTGGCGTCCACATCGGTCTGACTACGTGAACGCCCTCGGCGCCCTGGTCCAGAAGCGCAAAACTGAGTTGTACCTGGGAACGCAACCTTGGCCGGGCAACGATTGGACCGACGGCTGTCAGCGATACTTGCGGCAGACGTCGCTGGATATAGCCGTCTAACCGGCCTGGACGAAGAGGGAACTCACGTCCAGCTCAGAGAATACCTGTGTTCTCTTGTCGATCCGAAAGTCGCCGAGCACCGTGGACGGATTGTCAAAAATACAGGAGATGGACTGCTGGCCGAGTTTGGCAGCGTCGTCGATGCGCTGCGTTGTGCAATTGATGTTCAGCGAGGCATGGCCGAGCGGAATGCCAAGGTGCCGCGCGACCGACGAATTGAGTTCCGCATGGGCATCAATGTTGGTGATGTCATCGTGGATCGCGGAGACATCTTCGGCGATGGAGTAAATATCGCCGCAAGGCTCGAGGGTCTCGCTGATGCCGGCGGCATCTTGTTGTCTGATGACGCTCACCGGCAAGTCCGGGGCAAGCTGGGCGCTCTTGTCGAAGATATTGGCGAGCATCAGTTGAAAAATATAGCGCAGCCGGTTCGGGTCTACCGGGTGCTGACGGAGCCAATGGCGGGGGAGCGACAGCCCTCGCAGGGCGGCCATCATGACCTGACGGCGAATTCTCAATCGACCAGCGCGGGCGGTCCGACTTCTACCAGGGAAGTCCTTGTTCAATCGAACATCACGATGCGCGTGCCGAGGCATTTCCTGGGACGCGACAACGCGCTGGCCGAGATCGAACAGGCACTGGCGCGCAAGAACGGTCGCGTCGCGATTACCGCGCTGCACGGACTGCGTGGGGTCGGCAAAACCACGCTCGCCGCCGCTTACGCGGAGTGCCATCGCGCCGACTACCTGGCGATTTGGTGGATCAGGGCTCAGAGCGCACTTTCAATGCGCGACGATCTCGTCGCGCTGGGTGTGAGGCTCGGCTGGGTACGCGCGGACAATAAATTGGCCGCGTTGTCGGAGGAGAAGACTTTTGCGACGGTGATGGAACGCCTGCATCGCGATGGCGAAGGCATCTTGCTCATCTACGACAATGCAATCGACGCGGATTCGCTCAAACCTTTCCTGCCGCGCGGCGGGAACGCACGGGTGCTCGTCACCTCAAACGGTCATGCTTGGCGCGGGGTGGCGACGCCGGTCGAAATCCGGCAGTGGCCCAGGGATATCGGCGCCGATTATCTGATCGCCCGCACTGGCCGCGGGACCGAACGTGCCGCGGCCGTTGCGTTGTCCGAAGAGCTCGGTGGCCTACCGCTCGCCCACGAGCAGACGGCGGCCTATTGCGAGCGCCTCGGCATTTCCTTTGCAGAATATCATGAGCGATTCAAAGCGGCGCCGGCGCGATTGCTCGACGACACGCGCCACGCGCCCGCCGAGTATCACGACGGGCTGACAGTTTCGAAGACCTTCGCGCTTGCCATCGAGGAGGCTGCCAAAGTCCACCCCGCCGCCGAGCACCTCGTCGTTTGTGCCGCCCTCCTGGCGCCGGAACCGATCCCGCTGTTCCTGTTTGCAGAGGCGCGCGAAAAATTGGGCGAGACGCTGGCGACGGCACTCGCCGGCGATGGGCTTGACGAGGCCGTGGCGGCGTTGCGCGCGTTCTCGCTGGTCGACCGCCAGACCATTGTGGACGAGCGCGATCCATCGATCACAATCGATGCCGTGCGCCTTCACCGGCTGGTGCGGGAGGTTGCGGTGGCGCAGCGCGGGACGGAAGCGCAGGGCCGATTACGGCGCGCACTCAGCTCGGCGCTGGCGGCGGTTTACCCTGATGACGGCTTCAACAACCCGGGCCTATGGCCGCGCTGCGGGCCGCTGACGCCGCATCTCCTCGCAAGTTGCGACGTGGAGATAGCTGGCGCGAACGCGGAGCGCGCCGAACTTCTGAACAGAGCCGGCCTCTTTTTTCATGGTCGGGCAAACTATTCGGAAGCGCGACTGCTCTACGAGCGCGCGCTGGCGATCCGTGAAAAGGCGTTCGGCTCCGAGCATCCTGACACGGCGACGAGTCTCAATACCCTCGCCCGCTTGCTTCGAGAGCAAGGCGACCTTGCGGGCGCGCGGCCGCTCATGGAGCGGGCGCTGGCGATCCGTGAGAAGGTGCTCGCCGCCGATCATCCCGATACGGCGACGAGCCTCAATACCCTCGCCCGCCTGCTTCATGCCCAGGGCAATCTTGCAAAGGCGCGGCCGCTCATGGAGCGCGCGCTGATGATCCGCGAGAAGGTGCTCGGCGCTGAGCATAGCTATACGGCGACCAGCTTGAACACCCTCGCCAGCCTTCTCGAGGCACAGGGCGACTTTGCGCAGGCGCGGCCGCTTTTCGAGCGCGCACTGGCGATCCGTGAGAAGGTGCTCGGCCCCGAGCATCCCGACACAGCGACGAGCCTCGCCAACCTCGCCGTCCTGCTTCGAACTCAGGGCGACCTTGCGCAGGCACATCCGCTCTTCGAGCGTGCGCTCGAAATCCGCGAAAAAGCGTTGGGGCCCGACCATCCCGATACGGCAAGGAGCCTTGGTAACCTCGCCCGCCTGTTTCAGGCCCGTGGCAACCTTGCCGAGGCGCGACCTCTTTTCGAGCGCTCGCTGGCGATCCGTGAGAAGGCACTCGGCCCTGACCATCCCGACACGGCGATGAGCCTGAGCAACCTTGCCGTATTGCTTCAGGCGCAGGGCGACCTTGCCGGAGCACAGCCGCTACACGAACGCGCGCTGGCAATCCGCGAAAAGGCGCTCGGCCCTGACCACCCCGATACGGCAAGGAGCCTCGGCAGCCTTGCCGTATTGCTTGAGACGCAGGGCGACCTCGTGGCGGCCCGGCCGCTCCACGAGCGCGCTCTGGCGATCTGCGAAAGGGTGTCGGGGCCCGACCATCCCGATACCGCAGTGATACGAGAGCATCTGGCGGTCCTATCTACGCGAGAAGGGTAACTGGTACCGGCCTGACCAATCGATGACACCGCCTCAAGCCCAGATGAGTCAGTGCTCTTGCTTCCGCCCGCGGCGGACCCGCTGGCGTGGAAATTGCTTGCTTACACCAGTTCGTGTTTCCGATTTTTGTCGGAGGTCGAAATGACGGGCGATACGACCGAGGGTCCCCTGGCCGTCGCACTAACGGGCGCCGATCCGAAGCTCTACAACCACGATTTGGCGCCGGCTGCGCCGGAGGCGCGCACGTGGGGCGTGTTCAGCCTTTTCGCGATGTGGATGTCCGATGTGCATTCCGTCGGCGGCTACACGTTCGCGGCAAGCCTGTTCTTTCTCGGGTTGACCGGTTGGCAAGTGCTGATCTCGATGGTTCTCGGGATCATGGCAGTTTACTTCCTCATGAACTTGATCGGCCGGCCGTCGCAGCGCTACGGCATTCCCTACCCGGTGGTTGCACGTATCAGTTTTGGCGTCATGGGCGCGAACCTCGCGGCCGTCGTCCGCGGCATTGTCGGCATCGTGTGGTACGGGGTGCAAACCTATTTCGCGTCGAAGGCCGTGCAGGTGCTGGTGGTGACGATGTGGCCGTCGGCGGCCGCGTGGACCCACGGGGGTTTCCTCGGGCTGTCTGCGTTGGCGTGGTTCAGCTTCCTTTTCATGTGGTTCTTCCAACTCGTCATCTTTCTCAACGGCATGGAGACGATCCGCAAGTTCATCGATTTATGCGGCCCGGTCGTCTATGTGGTGATGTTCGCCATGGCAATTTGGATGTTGTGGCAGACCGGCTTTTCCAGCCTGTCGCTTCAACTCAGCGCCGCCCCGACGAGCGCTGCTGCGACCATGGGGCTGATGGCGAATGCCGCGATGCTGATCGTCGCCTATTTCAGTGCGCTTCTGCTGAACTTCGGAGACTTTGCGCGATTCGGCAAAAGCGAGGCGGCGATGAAGATGGGTAACTTCCTCGGCCTGCCGGTCAACTTCCTGGTGTTCTCGATCATCACGGTAATCGTCACCGCCGGAACGCTCCAAGTGTTCGGTGAGGCGATCATGGACCCTGTCCTGATCGTGGAGCGGATCGGCAATCCGATCGTCGTGGTCATCGGTTCCGTCACGTTCATCGTCGCCACGATGGGAATCAATATCGTCGCCAACTTCGTCTCGCCGGCCTACGACATTGCGAACCTGTGCCCCGAGAAGATCGATTTCAGGCTCGGCGGCCTCATCACCTCGATCCTGTCGGTCCTGGTGTGCCCGTGGCTGTTCGTCGCGAGTCCGCAGGCGATCACGCTCTTCGTGAGCATCTTCGGCTCGGCGCTCGGTCCGTTGTTCGGTGTCATCATAGCCGACTACTACCTGGTGAAACGCCAGACGGTGACCATCGACGAACTCTACTCGATGTCGCCGACGGGACAGTATTTCTACGACCGTGGCTGGAACCGAAACGCGGTCGTCGCGCTCGTGCTGTCCGGCGCCGTTTCCGTGGGGTTGGCCCTTCTCGGCGCCTACGGGTCGCCGATCAATGTCGGCGACTGGGGCTGGCTCATCGGCGCGTGCGCCGGCGCCGCCGCGTACAAGGCGCTGTCCAGTTACAGCGCACCTGCCGCGGAGCTGACCTTGGCCGATGCGAAGTAAGAAGCAAACGAAGGAGCGATCCCATGATGCAGATCGATAGGAGGCGGCTACTTGGTGCGGGATCATCTCTCCTTGCACTCGCGGCCCTGGTGCGTGGAGCGACGGCGGCGGGCTCACCGGGATTGACGACCCATATGTTGGACACAGCAAGCGGCATGCCGGCGGAGGGCGTCAAAATCGATTTCTCGGTGCTCGACGGCGAGGTCTACCGATATATCAAGACCGTCCACACCAACGCGGACGGCCGCAACGCCGAACCCTTGATGACGGAAGCGAACATGAAGGCCGGCCGGTATCAGCTCGTGTTTCACCTGTCAGAATATTTCACCAAGCTTGGCACCATCCTGCCCAATCCGCCGTTCCTTGATCGCGCGGTGATCCAGTTCGGCATTGCCGATGCGACGTCGCACTATCACGTTCCGCTGCTCGCCTCACCTTGGAGCTTCACCACATATCGCGGCAGCTGATCCGTAACGTTGCCGGAACCAGATGATCGACGGGAGGGATCACATGAAGTTTCGCTCGAGAAATGCGGTTCTGGCCTTCGTCGCCGGGGCAACGCTTTGCGGTTTCTCGGCCGTCGCTACGGCCGAGCCGGACATGAACACCGTCAACAGCATGGATCGCGCGGCGTTCGTCCAGAAGTTCGGCGGGATTTTCGAAAAGTCGCCATGGGTCGCGGAGAAGGCGTGGGAGAAGAGGCCGTTCTCCAGCGTCGACGATCTCCATGCGGCGATGGTGAGCGTGGTGAAGCATGCCCCGGTCCCGAACCAGCTCGCGTTGCTGCAGAACCATCCCGACCTCGCCGGCAAGGAAGCCCAATCCGGCGCCATGACCGCGTCGTCCGTGTCGGAGCAGGCGAGCGCCGGCCTCAACGCGCTCTCCAAGGCCGAAATGGCGCGGATCACGGAGCTCAATGCCGACTACAAGCAGAAATTCGGATTCCCCTTCATCATCGCCGTGAGAATGCATACCAAGGAAGGCATCTTCTTCGAATTCAATCGGCGCCTTCAGAACGAGACGCAGGCCGAGTTCGCCAACGATCTGCAGAACGTCTACGCGATCACGCGGCTGCGCCTCGGGGCGATCTGAGCAGAGCCAACCGGCATCGATCATCGAAAGCGCCGGCGTGTGCTTCACGACGTCGAAACGCTGCGCCTCGACCTGAAGCGCGGAATCACCCGTACGCTGACGGCGGCGTGCCCTGCGCTCGTTGCGGCGGTGACCGCCGAGATTCGTGTTCCCGGCTTTCCGCGCGCGCAAAAATGGGTCAGCTTAACTGACCAAAGCATGGGTTAAACTTGACAACGGCTTTTACCGCCGCGACGATATTACCCACTAATAAAAAACATCCTGGGAGGTTCACCGCATGAAGAGGGCATCGTCTCAGCTGCTCGCCGCGGCGTGCTTGGCGTTCGGCCTGGCCGCAATATCGACGCCGGCGACCAGTCAACCGGCCGCATCCAAGGGGGATGCGGTACTGGACTACGACTACTACAAGGCCAAGGTTGAGCCGGTTTTCCTCGCCAAGCGGGAAGGCCACACAAGGTGCGTCGTCTGCCACACCGTCAACAACGCACCGCTTCATCTCGTGCCGCTGTCGCCGGGGGCCACGAGCTGGAACGATCAGCAGTCGCGCCAGAATTTCGTCCTGATCCAGAAGGTGGTCGTGCCCGGATGGGAGGGAAGCAAGCTCGTCACCCATCCGCTCGCCGAAGAGGCCGGGGGCGATCCCCATCACGGCGGGGGCCAGCAGTTCACCTCGCAGAGCGATCCGGACTGGCAGACGTTGAAGGCGTTCGTGCTCGGGGCGAAGCTGAAATAGCTCCCAGGCATTTTTTCACACGAATGGGCGAATCCTCCCGACATGGCTGCGGGAGGACTCTCGTCGAACAGAGGGGTTTGAAGATGACAAGCAAATATCTCGCGCTTCTCGCCGGCGCCGTCATGTGCGCGGCGTTCGTCTCTCCCGCGGCTGCGCAACAGAAACTGCGGATCGTGCAGTCGAATTCCGCCGGCGACAATCTCCACATCATCGATGCCACCACCAACAAGGTGGTCGGCGAGATCAAGGGGATCGAGGCGCCCCATGGACTGACCGTGTCGCCCGACGGCAGCCGCATCTATATCAGCGAAGAGGCCGACGATTCCGTGATCGTCATCGACGGCAAGACCCTTCAGACCATCAAGAAAATTCCGCTGAGCGGCAATCCGAACCTCACCGACATCTCTCCGGACGGGCGCTGGCTTTATGTCGCGATCGCCCTGACGTGGAACGACACGTCGGACTTCCCGACGATCAAGGCGGCGAAGAGCGGCGGCGTCGACGTCATCGACACCCAGTCGCTGCAGAACGTGAAGACCATTCCGCTCACCGGCGGCGTTCACGACCTCAACGTCACGCCGGACGGCAAGTACGTGATCGCCGGGGCGAGCCGCGGCGCGAAGCCGCCGGCCAACGCGATGTACGTGATCGACACCAAGACCAACGATCTCGCGTGGACGCTGCCGATGTCGCCGTCGCCGTCGCCGATGGCGATAACCAAGAAGCCCGACGGCTCGACCGACAAGATCTACGCCCAGCTCGGTGGCTTCAACGGGTTTGCGGTCATCGATTTCGCGACCCATGTGAAGACCAACCAGATCAAGCTGCCGGATGTGGCTGCGGACAAGCAGGTCGCGTCCGGACCGCCGGCGGCTTCCCATGGCATCGCCGTCACCTCGGACCAGAAGAAGCTGCTGGTCAACAGCAGGCTCAACAGCACCCTCTATGTCTACGCGCTGCCGGACCTGACGCTCCTCGGCAGCGTCGCGCTCGGCGGCAAGGGCGCCGGCTGGCTCACCCTCACGCCCGACGACAAGACCGCCTACATCGCCAATGAGCACTCGAACGACGTCTCGGTCGTCGACATCAACGGCCTCAAAGAGGTCGCGCTCGTCAAGGTCGGCTACGCCCCGGCGCGCAACGCCACCTGGGCGACGCAGTAAGGTACTCCGATTTGCGAGGCAGGCCGCCGATCTCCCGATCGGCGGCCTGCCGTCATTTGAAAAAAGGGGTATTGCACGAAAGCACGCGACCCAATGACGGTGTGCCGGCCCGGCGGCCAAGGCAGTTCCCTCAGGGTACGCCGGCCGCGGTGGACGAGCCCATGCAACTCTGACATAACGGCGCGCTGATCACTAGGAGGCTGAAAATGCTCGCTTCTTTGTTGACGGGTGCGAAGCGCATCCTCAGGACCGAGCTCGACGACCTTCAACAGCGCGGCCGCAAGATCCGCTACCAGCCTTCGCTCACGGTCGCCGATCCGACGGATCGCGCAATTCTCGACGCCCTCGAGACCAGCGGCTCCTACGTCACGACACTCGACGCGCTCGGCATCCCCGGTAGCGCGGAAATGCTTCGCGCTGCCGACGCGCTCTATGCCTCGCTCGACAATCGCCCGCCCGGCAAGGGCGGATTTCTCATCACCGCCACCGCGCAGGAAATCGAACGCCATCCGGCGTTGCTGCTCTGGGGCTTGCACGAACGCCTGCTGTCGATCGTCGAGAACTACATCTGCCAACCGATCGACTATCGCGGCCTGATCGCACGGCGCGACATCGTCGGCGGCGACCAGACCGAGACGCGCCTGTGGCATCGCGACCAGGAAGACCTGCGGATCGTCAAGATCGTCGTCTACGTCAACGACGTCGACCGCGGCGGCGGCGGTTACGAGTACATCGACCGCGGCAAGCTCGCGACGTGGCGTCTCGGCAGCAACATCGGCCGGATCGACGACGAGCAGATGATGCAATTGGTGCCGGAATCGTTCCAGCACGTCGCCAGCGGACCGCGCGGGACGGTGGTTTTCACCGACACCTGCTCGGTGTTCCACCGCGGCACCATCGCGCACACCGAGGACCGGCGCGCGCTGTTCTATTGCTACAATTCGAAATCGCCGCGCCGCCCGCACAATTGCGAGCCGATGTTCGACCGCGATGCCTTCGCCCTGCAACACCCCGGCCTGACGGCAGCCCAGCGCATCGCGATTCATTGACGGCCGGCGCCCTTAGGGGACCTCATCCTGAGGAGCCGCGCGCAGCACGGCGTCTCGAAGGATGGCCACTGGCCGCGGCGTTTGGGGCCATCCTTCGAGACGCGCGCAAGAGCGCGCTCCTCAGGATGAGGCTTTGAAGTTAAGAGACGCGCGGTGAATGTGGCTTCTAACGCCCGCGGTTGGCCTCGGGCTCAAGGTCGATCGCGAGCGCCTTCATGACGCGGTTGTGCATGATGTAGGTGCCGATGAGCACCGAGAGCTCGACGATCTCGCGGTCGTCGAAGTGGCGGCGCACCTCGGCGAAGACGTCGTCCGGCACCGACGTGCTCATGGTCATCGCCTCGGCATAGGCGAGCGCGGCACGTTCGCGGGCATCGAACAGGGAGGTGGCGCGCCAGTCGGCGAGCCCATCGCATTCCGCAAGGGTGAGCCCCTCGGCCACGGCAAGGCCGGGCACGTGCTGGCCGAGCACGTAATCGATCCCGTTGAGGTAGGCGATGCGGATGATGACGATCTCACGCAGCCGGCCGGTGAGCTCGGTCTTCCAGCGCACCGCGCCGTTATGGTCGAACCACGTCTGCGCCAGTGCCGGGCTGTGCAACAGAAGCTTGTAGACGTTGAGGAGTCCGCCCCGCCGCCCCGCCTTGATGCAGGCGATGATGTCGGCAAGCTCGGGATGCTCGGCTTCTTCAATCAGCGGAATGCGGGCCATTGCTCCACCGGGAACGAGAGGAGCGATTGATCTACCACTCCGGCGCGGCAGGGCAAGGCGCCGGCGCGGATGGCCCGCGGCTCACCAGAAACTCGGCAGGATGCGCCAATTCAGGCCCGCCTTGAACTGGTTGATGTGGTTCCTGTCCTCGGTCATCGGCATCACGCCGGGACCGAGGGGTGACTCGCCGATCGCGACGTTGTGTTTCCCGAAATCGAGATAGTCGTATTCGGCCTTGAGCGACCAGGCATTCGAGAACGCCCACTCGACACCGGTGCCGGCCGTCCAGCCGACGGTCGTGTCGCTCGCCGTCCCGCCGAATGGCGCCATTCCGGGCACCGACCAGCTGTCCGTATAGCCGGTGTTCGCAAAGGCAACCCCGGCCTTCCCGTACAGCAGCTAATTGCCGTCGCCGGCGATGCCGAAGGTGGCGGCCGCCGTCGCAGTCCATTTCGTGTCCGCGGTTATTGCGCGGGAAACCGTGAAACTGTCGGGACCGAAGGCGCTGGCGTTGGTGCCGTTCAGGTTGCCCCAGGTGAAGTCCCCTTCCACACCGAGCACGAGCTTGCCGAGTTGATAGCGGGCACCGCCATCGACGCCGCCGGTCAGTCCGCTGGCTGCGATACCCTGGGCATAGGGAGCCCCCAGCAGAGGACCGAGCGCCTGATCCGAAACGTCGTGCGTCGACCAGGCGCCGCCGATGACGCCCCCGATGTAGAGGCCGGTCCAATTGTAGACCGGCTCCGGCGCGACGGCCTTGACCGGCAGGTCGGCAGCGAACGCCGATCCGGCCGAGATGGCGGCGAGGGCCGCACCGGCCATGAGCTTGCACCGCATGCCAGCCTCCTTTCTTCGAACCGCCACGGCCGGAGCCGGGCGGATGTCCGCGCATGTCCCCCGCGCCTTCATTGCAGGCCCGCCAGCGGATTGCGCGCCATCTGCTCCGGCGACTGCTGCGGGAACATCGAGCGCAGGCTCATCGGCGATTTCATCATTCCGGAGCTCGCGTCATCGTCCTTCTTCTTGCCCGGCACCGGGAACGCGTAGCTGATGATGGTCTTGGCGACCCAGCGGTCGGAGCCGGGCGTGAGGCCGTAACCGATGCCGAAGTCGACGTCGACCTCGCCGATCTTGAAGTCGGTCACCGCGAACAGCTGGTGCGACTGCTGCAGAAAGGACTCGAAATTTCCCGGCGTGCTGAGGCCCGAATAGTATTCGAGCCCGATGAAGCGGTCGTTGCCGAGATTTCGTGCGAGCCGGGCCGCCGGCGCGAAGTCGACGCCGCCGAGTTGCCCGCCCCAGGCGAAATCGATGATCGGGTTGATGATGAATTCCCACTGCGGATTGCGCCAGCCGATGATCGGCCGCACCTCCATCGCGAAACGGGCGGGCACGAACGGCCAGCTCGGAAAGTCGTATTCGAAGTTCAGGCCGTAGAAGAAGTCTTTCTTCGGGGCGTCCGGGATGACGAACAGCGTGCGCAGCTTGAAATTGTTCGACAGAAACTGGCCCTGCTCGTTCACCGCCCACGGGACGTAGAGGCCGAGCTCGAGCCACGGCGTCACCCCGTAGGCGAATTCGGGAGTGCCATTGAGAGCATGATTGTCGATGAGGGCGCCCGGATATGCGGGCTCGGTCAGTCCCTTGATGGTGTAGTTGAGATGCTGCTGCACCGAGAACTGGCCGACCTCGTTGATCTCGGCGGTGTAGACCTGAATCTCGTCCACGGCATGGGCAGGCGGGGTCCCGAGCAGGGCGGCGGCGAGCGAGACGGCCAAGATCGGCAGCCCCTTGCCTCTTCGAAGTCCCCACTCCGGTCGCATGCCCTCCCCCCACCCGCTGAACCCTCGGCACTCACCGCGGAATAGGACTTTAGAAACGTTCTAACCATAATTTAGAATCATTCCAAGAGTTTCGAGCATGCCAGCCGAGCCTAGAGCTGCGATTCTCGGCCGCCTGTTGCGAAAAAGTCATCGCATCAAGCGGACAGCGCCAACTCTCGATCAACGATTGCAATGACTTAGTTGGAAGCGGTCGTCGCGGTCCCGGCCCTTGCATCAGCGACCGGAGCCCGAAAAGGCGCGCCGAGCCCTCGCGCAAACGCAATCAGCGCATCGCCGATGAACTCCGGCTGCTCGGCGATCGCCGCGTGGCTCGCCTGTGGGATCATCACAATGGTCACGCGGTCGCCGAGGAGCGCCCGGTACTCCTGCGCGTGATGGCCATGGGCCAGGGGATCGTGGGTGGGCTGAAGATAGAGGATCGGCGCGGTCCCGCCGGCAAAATCCTCCTCGCGCGAGGTCCGGTCGCCGGCGACGCGCTGGGCCGCGAGCACCTGCGGATGCCAGCCGGCGAGCCACGCGGACGGATCGTTGCCCGGCGCAAAGAAGGCGTAGCGCAGTGCTTCCAGTCTCGTGGCATCGGGAAGCGAGGGATCGGCGCTCGCCCGGATCGCGGCACGCACGTCGGGCGGACTCGGATCACGGCCGACATTGGCGGCGACGAGCGAGATCGCACGCACGAGATCCGGCCGGTCGGTCGCGAGCATCCGCGCCACCCGGTTGCCGAACGCGTGCCCGACCACGAAGGCGGGGCCGCAGCGGGCGGCCTCGATCACCGCCGCGATGTCGGCGGCGCAATCATGCAGGTCCATCTCGGCGAGCGGGCCGCGACTTGCGCCGATGCCGCGCGGCTGCGGCCGCAGCACCTTGAACCCGGCCGCCGCGAGCCGCGCCGCGATCCGATCGAAGTCATCGGCGCCGCGGCCGAGCGAAGGCAGGAGCACGACCGGCGCGCCGTCGCCGTCCAAGCCGCCGCCGTCTACCAGCACCTCGATCGATATCTCACCGCGGGCGACGGCAAACCGTACCGTCATCGCGTGCTGGGCAGCGCGTGATCGAGCCAGTCGGCCATCACCTTGGCGATGTCGTCGCTGTTCTTCTCGAGCATCATCATGTGGCCGTTGCCGTGGACCCCGGCATCGGGCAGGCGAATGAACGTGCTCTTGACGCCGGCCTGGGCGAGATAACGCACTGTGCAGTGATCGTAGGGCGCGTGATAGGACGCCTCGGAGGTGACGATCAGGATCGGGACGCTTTGCAGGTTGACGAGCTTGCGCGCCGGCTCCGCCTGCGACCAGCAGCGCACGAGTTCGGGTTTCTCCGGCTTGTCCTCGCGCACGAATTTGAGTGGCGACGCTTCAGTGACCGGCGGATCATAGGTGAGCGGCACGTCCTCGAGCCCCGCCGCCTTGGTGTGCGGGTTGTCCTCGAACCAGTTCGGCGCGCCCTTGACCTCGATGTCATGGACCGGCGGCCCATTGGGCTCGACCGCGAGGATCGCCTTGACGAGGTTGGGCCGCTTGTCGGCGATCGGCCAGACGAAGGCGCCGGACTGCGAATGGATCATCACCACTGCCGGGCCGATGCGGTCGAGCAGCGCGACGGTCGCATCGCGGTTGAGCGCCTGCTGCAGCGGGAAATCGACGAGCGAGGGGAACTGGCTCGCATAGAACTGATCGAACGCCGGATCGCCGGGCTTGCCGGTGCCCGGCCACTGGGTGTGCAGATGCGCCTGCGGCCACAGATTGAAGCGCTCCGGCGCGACGAAGCGTTGTTCGAGGCGCGAAATGTTCGCCGCCGACACCGGCCCGTTCGCCTGCGACCACTGGGCGGCACGTCCGCGCGCCACCTGGTCGACGACGTAGACCGCATAGCCCCGGCGCAGGAAATATTGCGCCCAGCCGTCGCGTCCGTCCGGCGTACCGGTGAAATTGGTCCCGGTCTGGCTGCCGCCATGGATCATGATCACCGGGTAGGGGTGAGCGAGGTGCTGCGGCACCTGGTATTCGACGTACATGTGCCCGACGGTCGGCGATCCCTCCCGCTTCGGGTCGATGGTGCCGCCGACGAAGAAATACCCCTGCTTGGCGATCTCGAGCGGCGCGTTCTGCGCGTAGGCCCCGACACCCGGCAGCAGCGCGGCGGCGGCGCCGGCCAGCACGAGTGTTGTCGCCTGCTGGACCATCCCGGCGAAGTGTCTCGTCATCTGCTCCTCCCGGTTTGCATTTCTGCGAAGTCTCATTATGTGAGGACGCTATTCGCCGGCCGGGCGCAGGGCAATATGTCGAGCGGTCGGATCGACTTGCCTGACGAATGAGCAGGCTTGCGCCATTGACGCTTATCACCGCCGACCCTATGGTCCGCGCCGAAAAGATGCCGGTGGCCGGTTGCCGCCGCCTTCAGAGGTTTGCCATGAAAGTCCGTAACTCACTGAAATCCCTGCGCGGCCGCCACCGCGACAACCGCATCGTGCGGCGCAAAGGGCGCGTTTATGTCATCAACAAGACACAGCGTCGCTTCAAAGCGCGGCAGGGCTAATTTCTAGCCACCTTTTCGCAGAACTGTGACGGTTTTGGTCTTGTCGGGGACCGGCGAGCCATTAAGCTAGGTAGCATGACTCGCTGCCTCGCAGGCCTCTTGCTCGCCGCCTTGGCCACGGCTCTCACGCCCTGCCCGTCGCTTGCTCAGCACGACGCAGCGGCAAATCCGTCCGACAAGACGCCTGCCTTCCACCGTGGCGAGCGCACCCAGAGCATCGATTTCCTGTTCGGTGCGCTGAAGGTGGCACCCGACGATATGAGCGCCAAGGCGGTGGAAGACCGCATCTGGGCGATGTGGACCGCGGCGGGCAACGACACCACGAGCCTGCTGATGAGCCGGGCGAAGAAGGCGATCGACGACGACGATTACGATCTGTCGCTGCGGCTGCTCGACGCCATCATCGAGATCAAGCCCGACTACACCGAGGCCTGGAACCGCCGCGCCACCGTCTATTTCCTCAAGAAGGACTATGGCAACTCGCTCGCCGACCTGAGCAAGGTGCTCACCCGCGAGCCACGCCACTTCGGCGCCCTGTCCGGGCTCGGCCTCATCATGCAGGAAATCGGCGACGACAAGCGCGCGCTCGATGCCTATCGCAAGGCACTCGCCGTTTATCCGCGCCTCAAGGGCGTCTCGGATAAGGTCAAGACGCTGACCGAAAAAGTCGAGGGCCGCGATATCTGACGTCGCAGGGCTTGAAGACCGCAGGGGTTGCACGGCAAAATTCCGTGCATGGGGTTTGTTTGCACTGCCGACGCCGCCGAATTCGAGCTGATTGGGGACGCCATCGTGGTTCCTGTCGGCTACGATGACGTAGAGCCGAAATCATATTTTTTGCTGATCTCGTTTGATGTGCTCCCCGGCGGAGACGAAGAATTTTTCTTCTGCCTCGTTGAGGCGAACGCAGAAGACCGCACCGAAGCCCGATATTGGAGCGGATTGGACGTCTCGAGATTCGTGACAAGGGAGGATCGCGTTTTGATCCGTCATGCGTTGTTGGAGGGGACCACGCGGCTGCTCGAGCACAGGGCACCAAAGCGTGTATTCTGTTGCACACATGACCTAAATGTGCCGGACAAGGCGCTTACGAAGCATGTACTCATTACCCATATTTTTGGAGCGTTCGGTTACATGCTGAAGCGTGAGCCGAAGTGCCTTGGGAAAGAATCCTGGTGGATGGAGTTGCCAGACCCTTCCGTAAAGTGAGTCGCGAATGGGCAGGAGCGAGCAGATGAACCCGAACGAAGAAACGAAACGGATGCTCGAGAGCTCGGAAGCCAGACGCAACCGTCGGGTTGATGCCCTGTTGAAGGACAAGGCCATCAGCGAGGCGTTACATCGTGACCAACCACCGAAACCAAAAAAAGGGCAGACCGTCTCAAAGCCCAAGCGGGCGGCCGGCTAGACCTGCTCGCAGACCATTGGCAGCAACGAATCGGCACAATATCTGTTGACCGACGGCGTGAGAGGGGGACCCCGCCACAGGCTCTCGCGCCGGTGCAGCAAATGGAATACGTACTCGGAACCGCCCTCCTCGCCCTTGCCGTCGCCGGTGCGGGCCTTGTCATTACCTCCATAGCGGCGCGGCGCATCGAGGCGGCGCATCCGCCGGCCGGCCGGTTCGTCGATGTCACTGGCGGCCGGCTTCATGTGCTCGATCTCGCTCCGCCGCGCGATACCCCGAGCCCCATCGAGTCCGACGCGCTCTGGCCGGTGGTGCTGATCCACGGCGCCAGCGGCAACATGGGCGACCTCAGGCTCGCGCTGGGCGACCGGCTCGCGCGAACCCGCCGCGTGGTGCTGATCGATCGTCCCGGCCATGGCTGGAGCGACCGCCCGGGCGGCAAGGCCGACGCTTGGCCGGCACGCCAGGCGGCGCTGATTGCACAGGCGCTCGATGGCATCGGCCTCGACCGTTTCGTGCTGGTCGGACATTCGCTCGGCGGCACCGTCGCCGCCGCCTTCGCGCGCGCCTATCCTGAGCGGGTGGCCGGCCTCGTGCTGCTGGCGGCAGTGACCCATCCCTGGGAAGGCGGCCTCGCCTGGCATTACAATATCGGAGCGGCGCCCGTCATCGGCGCCGCCTTCGCGCGCGCCGCAGCGCTGCCGATCGGCGAGGTCCTTCTGGAAATGGGCGCCCGCGAAGTGTTCTTGCCGCAGGCAATGCCGGCCGACTATCTCGCACGCGCCGGCATCCGGCTGCTGCTGCGGCCGGCCGAATTCACCGCCAACGCCCAGGACGTCACCGCGCTGAGGCCTTTCGTCACCGCCGAGGCGCCGCACTATCGCGACCTCACCATGCCGACCGTGGTTCTCACCGGTGATGCCGACACCACCGTGTCGCCGACCCTGCATTCACGGGCGATCGCGGCGATGCTGCCCGATGCGCGGCTCGTCGTGCTGCCGGGGATCGGCCATATGCCGCAGCATGTCGCAACGGACGAGGTGATCGCGGCGATCGATTCGGTGTCGATGCGACAGCGCGCGAAGGACGCGGTGTTGTCCCTGCCGAGTTGACCGGCCATACGGCCCGGTGAGTTTCACACGCCGTCATCGCCGGGCTTGTCCCGGCGACCCCGATAGTTGGGCACGGCGGTGCCATATGATCGGGGTGGCCGGGACGAGCCCGGCCATGACCATTTTTGCGAAGATTAACCCGCCGCGTCCGCGCCAACCAGCGCGATGCGCACCATGTTGGTCGCACCTGGCGTCCGGAACGGGACCCCCGCCACCACGATGATACGCCTGCCCGGCATGGCGAAGCCGTCCTTCACGGCGATGCGGCAGGCGCGGTCGACCATGTCGTCGACGTCGTGGGCATCCTCGGCGAGCACGCTGTGCACACCCCAGGCGACGGCGAGCCGGCGGCCGGTCGCTATGTTCGGCGTGATCGACACGATCGGCGAATGCGGGCGCTCGCGGGCGACGCGCAGCGCGGTCGCGCCAGACGACGTCCAGCACACGATCGAATCGAGGTCGAGCGTCTCGGCGATCTCGCGTGCCGCCGCGGCGATGGCGTCGGCGCTCGTCGCCTCCGGCGCGAAGCGCTGGGCATCGACGATGGCGCGATAGGTCGGATCGCTTTCGACCTCGATGGCGATGCGGTCCATGGTCGCGACGGCCTCGACCGGATATTTTCCCGAAGCGGATTCCGCCGACAGCATCACCGCGTCCGCGCCTTCGAAGATCGCAGTGGCGACGTCGGAGACCTCGGCGCGGGTCGGCACCGGGCTCGAGATCATCGATTCGAGCATCTGGGTCGCGACCACCACCGGCTTGCCGGCGCGCCGCGACGCCCGGATCATCTGCTTCTGCAGGCCGGGGACCTTCTCGACCGGCAACTCGACGCCGAGATCGCCGCGCGCGACCATCAGCGAGTCGGTGATGTCGAGAATGTCCGCGAGATGCTCGATCGCCTGCGGCTTCTCTATCTTCGCCATCACAGCGGCACGGCCGCGGGCGATCTTCTTCGCCTCGGCGATGTCGTCGGGCCGCTGGATGAACGACAGCGCGATCCAGTCGGCGCCGGCGTCGAGCCCGGCTTCGAGATCGGAGTGATCCTTGCCGGTCAGCGCCGAGACGCCGAGCACCGTGTCGGGGACGCTCACCCCCTTGCGCGCCGAGAGCTTGCCGCCGACCTCGACCCGCGTCACCGCCCGCTGCGGCGATACCTCGACCGCGACGAGCCTGATCTTGCCGTCATCGAGCAGCAGTGCGTGGCCGGGCCGCAGCGCGGAAAGGATTTCCGGATGCGGCAGGTGGACCCGCGTCTCATCGCCCGGCGCCGGATCGGCATCGAGGGTGAAGGTCGCGCCGCCCGCGAGCTGGACCGCCTCTTCCCGGAAGGTGCCGACGCGCAGCTTCGGCCCCTGCAGATCGACCAGAATCCCGATTGGCCGCCCGTGCTCGATCTCGATCTCGCGGATCAGGCGCACGAGCTCGCGCATGCGCTCGTGGCTCGCATGGCTCATGTTGATGCGGAAGACGTCGGCACCGGCCTCGAACAGCGCGGCGATCATCTCCCGGCTGGAGGACGCTGGACCTAGCGTGGCGACGATCTTGGTCCTGCGCTTGCGTCTCATTGAGCGCCCGAGGGCGACCCCGGGCCGGCGCGCGAGCCGGCCGGCGGTGCCGTCAGGGGAGGCTGTCCGGCGCCGACCGGGCGCTGGCCTTCGCCGGCTTCGGTCAACTGCACCGTCCAGGTCTGCTGCTCGCCGGTGTCCACCTCGAAGAAGCCCGTGCGGTCGAAGCCGCGGGCGAGGCAGTCGCCGGTGCCGCGGATCGTGAACTCCTTTTCGCGCGTGCACATGAAGGCCTGACCCGACCATTCGCCGCCGTGGTCATAGTCTACCGCGTAAATGTAATAGAACCGTGCCGCCAGCGTGCCCCGCAGCAGCGTGTCGCAATTCCGCGCCGGCAGATTCCACCAGCCTTCGGTCGCCCAGCCCTCATTGTCCTTGTAACCGATCGCGACGCCGATCCGGCTGTTGGTGTTGTTGCACAACCGGAAGTCCGCCGCGGCGGGATCGGCCGCAAAGCCCCAGCCGAGCGACAGCAGGCCCGCCAGGACGACTGCGCCCGCCAGCCGGCGCGGCGCGCGAACGAAGCTCATCCGAAGCTCGGACATCCTAAGCTGGGACATTCTAAGCTCGCACAGCGGCCGCATGGATTTCGGGTTTGCCTTCAATATCATGGCGCGTCGACGACTATGGCACGGAAATCATTCACATTGGTATAGGTCGGACCGGGCTCGAGGAGGTCACCCAGCCGCTCGAAGAACCCCGTGGAGTCGTTTTCGGCAAGAAACGCGGCGGGATCGAGGCCAAGCTTGCGGGCCCGGACAAGGCTGGTTCCATCGATGAACGCCCCCGCCGGGTCGTCGGCGCTGCCGCCGCCGCCGTCGGTGCCGTCGGTATCCCCGGCGATCGCGGCAATCCCTGGGGCCGCGTTCAACGCGAGGGCGAGCGCCAAGGCATATTCCTGGTTGGGACCGCCCCGGCCGCGGCCGGCGATGGTCACGGTGAGCTCCCCGCCGGAGAGGACCACCGCCCGTCGGCCCTGGGCCTGGAGATCGCGGGCAAGGTTCGCATGGGCAGCCGCGACCTCCCGGGCCTCGCCCTCGACATCGGCGCCGAGGAAGACGCACTCGTAGCCGCTCTCGCGCACCGATCTCTGGGCGGCACGAAAGGCATCGGCCGGGCGGGCGACGAGCTCGAAGGAGGCATGTTTGAAAGCGGGATCGCCGGGTTTGGGCGACTCGTTCGCCGTATCCGCCAGGGCGCGGCTGACCTCGGGCGGCACCGCCAGGTTGAACCGCCGGATCACCGCGCGGGCATCGGCGAGGGTCGTCGGATCCGCCACGGTCGGGCCGGAACCGATCACAGCCGGGTCGTCGCCCGGCACGTCGGAGATGGCGAGCGTCGCCACATCGCCGGGAAACGCGGCGCGCGCCAGCCGCCCGCCCTTGATGCGCGAGAGATGCTTGCGCACCGTGTTGATGTCGGCGATGCCGGCACCGGACTTGAGAAGCGCACGGTTGAGGGCCTGCTTCTCGGCGAGCGTCACGCCTGGGACCGGAGCGACCCAGTTCGCCGAGGCACCGCCCGATACCAGCACCAGCACGAGATCGGCGGCGGCAGCGCCTTCGGCGAGCGCAAGCGCCCGCTCGGCCCCGGCAAGGCTCGCGTCATCGGGGACCGGGTGGCCGGCCTCGATGGGCGCGATGATGCGCGTCGGGCGGCCATAGCCGTGACGGGCAACGGCGACGCCGGTGAGGCGCGACGGCGGAAATCCCAGACGGTCGAGATAGTGCGCCTCGGCGACCTCGGCCATGGCGCCGGCGGCCTTCCCGGCGGCGAGGACGATGAGCCGGCCGGCGGGCGGCTTTGGAAGGTGCGGGACGAGGCAGCTCGACGGATGGGCCGCCGCCACCGCGATCCGATAAAGCTCTTCCAGAAACGCGCGTGACGGGCTCATGGGCTCAACCGGTTGGGGGATACATCATCGGAACCGGGAGGGGATTGTGGCAAGGGGGTTCCGCGGCGCTTATGTTGGAGGGAAATTCGGAGGACTCCATGACGATCGACGACAAGTTGACCATCGACGACAAGACTCGGACCGAGCTCGAGGCGGCGGTGTTTCGCCGCCTCGTCGAGCATCTGCGCGGCCGCACCGACGTGCAAAACATCGACCTCATGAATCTCGCCGGCTTCTGCCGCAACTGCCTGTCCAACTGGATGAAGGATGCGGCGGACGCGAAGGGCGTCGCCATGACCAAGGATGGGAGCCGCGAGGCGGTCTACGGCATGCCCTATGACGAGTGGAAGACCAAGCACCAGCGCGAAGCGACAGGCGAGCAGGCCGCCGCGTTCGAGAAGTCTGCGCATAAGCACTAGGAGGTGACGGCGTATCGCCGATTTGCACAGGACAATCGCTTGCATCGCATCGCGTTTTGCCGCGCGCCGCTTTGACTGTGGATTGAAATGCCGGCCGGCTTGCGAAACGGCGGGCGGTTGCGCAACGTGGCCATCCGTCCTGCGTCTTGCGAGGCCTCAATGTCTGTCACCGCCGCATCAGAAGTCGTCAATGAAGCGCCCGCGACGCGATTCGCGAAGGATCAGCTCAAGGCGATCATCGAGCGCGTCGAACGCCTCGAAGAAGAAAGGAAGGCGATCGCCGACGACATCCGCGACGTCTATGCCGAGGCGAAGGGCAATGGCTTCGACACCAAGGCGCTCCGCACAGTGGTGCGCCTGCGCAAGCAGGACAAGCAGGAGCGCGAAGAGCAAGAAGCGATCCTCGACACGTACCTGCAGGCGCTCGGCATGATTTGAGCCCGCGGCAGCGCGCGGCCAATCTGGACGATGACGATCCTCGTGTAGAGCGCGCTCGGATGAGTTGGTCCCATCCGACGTCATCGCCGGGCACGACAACTCCGGGAAAATCGAACGTTGAAAAGAAAAATCGCCGGGACTGAGCCCGGCGATGAAGTTGCCGCTGGGAGAACTCGTCAGCGCAGCGAGGCCGTGCGCCTGTCCAAGGCGTGGTTGTTCATGAACACCACCGCCTCGCCGCGGAACTGGTCCGGAGCCGGCCCCGAGAAAGGATCCTCGCCGAACGACAGCATCAGGGAGGCCCTCGGCTTGCGCATCAGATTGCGCAGTTCGCCAAGGTCCGGCCGTCCATAGAGCGTGGCGGTCATGGAATCCGACATGCTCGGTGTCAGGATCATCGCGCGCAGCCACGGATCGTCGTAGCGCAGCGGATTGGTGATGACGCGGGTCGTCACGGTGCCGCCGGTGGCGCGGGTCGCCGGAGCGACGAACGGCTCGTCGGCTTCTCGCGCCGCAGCCGCAACGGTTCCCTTGACGGACGGCTCGCTCACGATCCGGTCGGAGTCCTTGCCGGCCTCATCGAGCGCGGCGGTGCGGACGGTGGTCTTTTTCGCGACCGTCGTCGTGTTGTCGGTGCTCGTGCCTTGCGGCATCGGCTTGAACGCGGCCACGGGAGCGATCCGCCCCGGCGCGCTGCCGGTCGATTCCGGACGCATCGCCGTTCCGGTCTGGGGCGCCTGCGGCGACGCATAGCCGAGCGCCATGTCGAGCGGGACGCGATCGTTTTCAGCGCCGCGCACCGGCCATATCACGCCGCTCGATTCTGCGTCGGCGGTCTTCACCGGCGCTGCGGCCTTGGCGGAGGCAGCCTTCGGAGCGCGCATGCCGGTGCCGGACGTCGTGGCCGAAGTCGCGGTCGAAGTTGCGGCCTTGACCGGTGCCGCGGCAGCGCTTGCCGACTGGCCGGATACGGCGGGTTTGCTGTCCAAGGACGCGAGCGCGAAGCCCTGCGCCGAAGCGGTGCGCACCGGTGCAGGCTTTGCCGCCGCGACCTGATCACCGGCGGCCGGCTTCTTGTAAGGCGCCGTCTGCGTCGACGGTCCGTGCTTGTCGGTCGTCGCTGCCGCGACCTTGTCGGTCGTCGCTGACGCGAATTTGTCGGTCGTCGCTGACGCGACACGGACCGCATGGCCGCTCATGATCTTCGCCATTTCGGCGTCACCGATCGCGGGGCCCCAGTGGCGTACATTGCCGACGTCGAGGTGCACGAAGGGCGATCCGGAGGTCGGATAATAGCCGACGCCGCCGCGCTGCAGCCGCAGCCCGACATTGCGCAGCTCTTCGAGCGACGCGCCCGGGATATAGAAGTCCATCGCCTTGCCGAGCATGTGCTGGCTGTGGTCGGCGACACCACTGCTGCGCGCATGCAGCATGGCGTTGGTCTCCGGCGAACGATAGCCGCAGACGACGTAGATCACCTTGTTGCCGCCGACCTCGCGCGCGGCTTCCCACACGACATCATAGAGATGCGGATCCATCGCGATCTCTTGGTCCTTGCGCCAGTCGCGCACGAACCAGTTGAGCTTCTTGAGCGCTTCCTCGTCGTAGCGGCCGTCGCGCTTGAAGGTGATCGTGATGTCTTCGTTGGTGTGGATGTGATGGAGCGAGATCGTCCTGGTGTCGCCGTTTGCGACCGCCGTCTCGAGGCCACGGCCGCCGAAGAGCAGCGCGATCGCCGCGACGGCTGTGCAGCCGAGGAGCTTGCGAGGATGTGGCATCAGGCTAAACCGCATTCAACACGATCCCGTCTTTGCCGCATCATGCGGCGCGACGCGTTTCGCAGCGTTAAACGCCGCGAAACAAGGCCGCTAAGATTTTACGGGATCGGTTAAGGCGCGATTACCGCCATTTCCGCTCCCCCCACCGATTAACATTGCTAAAGATTGAAGATGGCGAAAAAAAGCCACCTGTGTCCTGGCTCGGAGAGGGTGTCACAACCCGCGGGCGGCGAGAAAAACTGGCACGCACATTACATGTCGCGTCATCGCCCGGCTTGACCGGGCGACCGTAACCCCGGATTCGCTTTGCAGGCTAAGTCCTGACCACGTCGATGGCACGAGGTTACTGGATTGCCCGGTCAAGCCGGGCATGACAATATCATCGTGTCTGCCGAAACAAAAAGCGCCGCCCGACTGGGGCGGCGCTCCTATTTCGTATCGATCGCTGCGGCTTCGGCTTAGCGGAACAGGCCGAAGAACCCGTAGCTCGGGGCCTGCCGCATAACCTGGCGGCGAGGCGCGGCGTAGCCGGAGCCAGCACCGGCGCTCGAGGCGGCGCTCGCTTCGCGGCGAGCGCTGTCGGTCGGCTGATCGGCGACACGGCGCTCATCGCTCTTGAGCAGCGAGATCAGCTTGGCGTCGCGGCCGTAGATGTCCTCGCGGATGACGAGGTGGCCGTTTCCGTCGACATAGGCCGTCTGGTAGGTCAGGTGCACCGGGATCTGGTACTGCAGCTGGATATCGCGCTCGCCGGTGCCGTACATCGCGCGGATGCGCTCGGCGCTGAGCGCCTCGTGCGGGTTGGCGATGCGCAGCAGCGCCTCGGCATACTGGTCGGGATTCTGCACCCGCATGCAGCCATGGCTGGCAGCGCGGCGCTCGGACGCGAACAGGTACTTGTCCGGCGTGTCGTGCTGGTACACCGAGAACTTGTTCGGGAAGTTGAAGCGGATGCGGCCGAGCGCATTGCCCGCTCCGGGCGGCTGGGTGATGCTGACCGAGCCGTCACGGGCATACGACACCTGCAGGCCCATGCGCGCGAGAACCGTGGGATCCTGGGCAAGAGCCGGCAGGTACTCGTGGTGGACGATCGACTGCGGCACGTGCCAGGTCGGGTTGATGGTGATGTACTTCATCGTCTCGGTGAGCAGCGGGGTCGCCTTCGAGCCGCCGAGCCCGACCACCACGCGCGTCTGCCACGCCAGCGAACCCTGGTCGTACACCCGCAGCATGAATTCCGGGATGTTGACCATCACATAGGCTTTGCCGAGGTCGCGCGGGATCCAGCGCCAACGCTCCATGTTGGCGATGATGATGTCCGCCTCGCGCTCGTTGCGCGGGCCGTTGAGCGCATCGACGGTCGCATTGTCGAACACGCCGGTCGGCTTCTGCTTACGCTGCTTCTGGTAATCCTTCACGGCGTCGGCGAGCGCCTTGTCGAAGGTGGTGTCGGCCACCTCGGACAGGCCGAAGCGGGCGCGCAGCATCGGGACGCGCGGGTCGTCCATGCCGACCTTGAGCGCCTGGCCGTTGCTGACGCGGCCGGAGGCGCCGCCGCCGCGGGCTTCCGCGAGCTTCGCCTTGAGGGCCTTGTAGGCCGCATGGGGCGGCTCGAAGCCATCGAGCGCCGCGCCGACGTTCTTCGCCTCGACCACCTTGCCGAGCACCTCGGCCGGCTCCGGCGTGACGAGGTTATAGAGAATGTCGGGGCTGACGCGGGAGTAGTGGATGCGCCCGGTCGAGGCGTGGCGGGCATACATCAGCACCGCGGCCGTCATCTTGAGCTCGGCTTCGGCGAGTGCTGCCTCGTCGCCGGCGAAGGAGGGAACGATGTAGTCGGCCGGATCGAGGCCGTCGGCATCGACGCCGCCGAGATACGCAGTCGCCGCCTTGGCGCGCTTGTTCTCGATGCCGTCATCGATCCACACCGGCGCGTAGGAGCGCGCCTGATAGTAGGCCTCGACGGCCGCCTTGTATTTGCGGTCCAGGATGCGGTCACCCTTGGTGCCGATGAGCTCCTGGACTTTCTGGGCGATTCGCTGATCGACGGTGAGCGGCGCGGCAGGCGGCGCTTCGACGACGGGCGCGTCGGCAGCCGGCGCCGGAGTTGCCGCCGGGGCGGGCGCAGCGGCGGGAACGACAGGCGCGGCCGCAGGAGCCGGCGCGGCCTCGATCGGCATCACCTGAACGGGCGGCGCGAGAGTGGCGGTCGGCTTCGCCGGCGCGACAACCGCGGGAGCGGCGATCTGCGGAGCCGCAGCCGCCGGGGCGATGCGATCGGCCGGAAGGGACGGCATCAAAGAGCTCGCCCCGGTGGGATCCTCGGTGACGGTCGCTAGGTCGTCGACGGTCGGAGGCGCCAGATTGGCCGATTCCGGCATCGGGACCGCCGCGGAGATATCGGCGTCGGTCGTCGGGCCTGCAAAGGCTTTATGGCTCGGGCTCGCCAGCACCATCACGATCGCAGTGGTGGCAAGCAAGAGACTGAAACGAGTTCCGCTCATTTACCAATGTCCCCCATCCACGCAAAGGCTACAGCGAAGGTTAGTCGCTTCGAGCCCCGCAGAAGTTCACCCCGTTCGACGCAAAATTCGCGTAACTTTACCCCACCCATATGCCCCCCAACATCGCGATTAGTGTGGCCGGCCACGAATCCGGCCGACTGTCACTCCAAAGCCACTCAGGAACCCGCCTCGTCCGCGATCGCCAGGCCCAATCCGTCGAGCTTGCGGTAAAGCGTCGACCTTCCGATCCGCAGCCGCCGCGCCACCTCCGACATCTGGTTGCGGTAATGCGTCAACGCAAACCGTATGGTGTCCGCCTCGACCTCTTCGAGCGGCCGGGCATGCCCGGTCTCGTCGACGAGGTTGACGAGGTGCTCCGGTAGCGAGACACCTTCGCCGCCCGGCGAAATCGCGGCGTCGTCGCCGATCACGATTCCTGGTGCAAGTCCTGGTGCAAGTCCCGGGGCGAGCGGTGGTGACGGACCGGGATCGGCGGCTGAGGCGACGGGCGGCGCCACCGCCGTGTGCGTGAACTCGCCGGGGGTTCGCGATCTGCGGGAACTCGTCGAGCCCGATCTCCTCGCCTTCGGCGAGCACGACGGCCCGGAAGATGGCGTTTTCGAGCTGCCGCACATTGCCCGGCCAGGAATAGGCGGACAGCAAGTGCAGCGCCTCGGCAGACATCGCGCGCACCCGTTTGCCCTCCTCGGCCGCGAAACGCACCATGAAGTGGCGGGTGAGGTCGGGGATGTCCTCGGCGTGCTCGCGCAGCGGGGGAACGAGAATCGGAAATACGTGGAGGCGATAGAACAGGTCTTCGCGGAACCGGCCGGATTTGACGTCGGCGGAGAGATCGCGATTGGTGGCCGAGATCACCCGGACATTGACCTGCACCGGCCGCTTGCCTCCGACCGGCTCGACCTCGCCTTCTTGAAGCGCCCGCAACAGCTTGACCTGGGCCGGCGGCGGCAACTCCCCGACCTCGTCGAGGAACAGCGTACCGCCCGAGGCCTCCTGGAATTTGCCTTCGTGGCGCTCGGTAGCGCCGGTGAAGGCGCCCTTCTCATGGCCGAACAGGATGGATTCGATGAGGTTCTCCGGCAGTGCCCCGCAATTCACCGCGACGAAGGGCCTGCCCCTGCGCGCGCCCGAGCCGTGTATCGCCCGCGCGATCAACTCCTTGCCGACGCCGGACTCGCCTTCGACCAGCACCGGGATGGCCGACCCCGCGCTCTTCTGCGCGGCTTGGAGCACTGCGCGCATTTTCGCGCTGCGGGTGATGATGTCCTTGAAGCTCAAGATACCGCCGCGGCTGCGCTTCATGCGGGCGAGCTCGCCTTCGAGCGCCCGCGTCGCCATGGCGTTGCGCAGCGACACCAGGAGGCGCTCGGCGCCGATCGGCTTGACTGCGAAATCGATCGCCCCGGCGCGCATCGCGGATACCACGACGTCGATGCCGCCATGGGCGGTCTGGACGATGACGGGGATCGCCATGCCGGCCTCGCGCATGCGCCCGAGCACGCCGAGGCCATCGAGGTCGGGCATCACGAGATCAAGGACGACGCATTCGAAATGCGGGCCGTCGGGCGCCGTTATCAGGCCGATCGCGGCCTCGCCGCCGTCGGCAGTCGCGACCTGGTAACCCGCCTTCTCCACAATGTTCTGCAGGAGGCGGCGCTGCACAGGGTCGTCGTCGACGATGAGGACGCGCTCGGCCATCGCTTTCCCGGCGGGTTGGAGTTCGCCTGAATCTCTTCGATAATCTCTGTGATTGTCGTTAATGCGCGCTTAAAAACGTGACCTTTGCTGAGCCGGGTCGACGCGAATTCCCGGTGCGACAAGGTCACGGCTTTGCCGCAACTGCGGTCTTATCTATTCGTTAGTAGATTCCCATTGTCCCCCGGATGAGCCCGTCTCCTTCATGCTGACCAGAACCACTGCCCAGAAGTCCCGCATTGCCGCGAAATCCCCCGTGAAAAAGTCCACCGCCAGCAAGCTTCGCAGCCGCGAGACGGCGAGCCGCAAACCGGCCGGCCGAAAATCCGCAGCGAAGCAGGCGAAGGCGACGGCGCTCGGCACCTTGCCGGAGTGGGATCTTTCCGCGCTCTATCCCGCGATCGACGCGCCGGAGATCAAGCGCGACCTCGCCCGCATCGACGCCGAGTGCAACGCCTTCGAGGAGCGCTACAAGGGCAAGCTCGCTGCGCTCACGCAAGGTACGGGCGGCGGCGCTGCGCTGGCCCGCGCCATCAAGGAGCTCGAGGCGATCGACGACCTGATCGGCCGCATCGCCTCGTTCGCCCAGCTCGTCTACACCGGCAACACCACCGATCCGGCCCGCGCGAAATTCTTCGGCGACGTGCAGGAGCAGATCACCACGTCGTCCTCGCACCTCCTGTTCTTCACCCTCGAGCTCAACAAGATCGCCGACGACGCGCTCGACCGCGCGATGGCCGATCCCGCGCTCGGTCATTATCGTCCGTGGATCGAGGACGTCCGCAAGGAGAAGCCCTACCAGCTCGAAGACCGCATCGAGCAGCTCTTCCACGAGAAGTCAGTGACCGGCCAGGCCGCATGGAACCGGCTGTTCGACGACACCGTCGCCAGTCTGCGTTTCAAGGTCGGCGCCAAGACGCTCGCCATCGAGCCGACGCTCAACCTGCTCCAGGACCGCAACGAGAAAGTGCGCAAGGGCGCCGCCGAGGCGCTGGGCAAGACCTTCCGCGAAAACCTGCGCACCTTCACGCTGATCACCAACACGCTCGCCAAGGACAAGGAGATTTCCGACCGCTGGCGTGGCTTCGCCGACATCGCCGACGCCCGGCATCTCGCCAACCGCGTCGAGCGCGAGGTCGTGGAAGCACTGGTGTCGGCCGTGCGCGCCGCCTATCCGCGGCTATCGCATCGCTATTACGCCCTTAAGGCGCGCTGGTTCGGCAAGAAGCGCCTCGTCTACTGGGATCGCAATGCGCCGCTTCCCGACGTGCCGATGCGCACCATTCCCTGGCTCGAGGCGAAAGACACGGTGCTCACGGCTTACGGCGCCTTCTCGCCGAAAATGGCGACCATCGCCGAGCGCTTCTTCACCGACCGCTGGATCGACGCGCCGGTGCGTCCCGGCAAGGCGCCCGGCGCCTTCTCGCATCCGACCGTGCCCTCGGCGCACCCCTACATTCTGCTCAACTATCAGGGGAAGACGCGGGACGTCATGACGCTTGCCCACGAGCTGGGCCATGGCGTCCACCAGGTGCTTGCAGCGCCGAACGGTGCGTTGATGGCGCCGACTCCGCTCACCCTTGCCGAGACGGCAAGCGTGTTCGGCGAAATGCTCACCTTCCGGCGCCTGCTCGACGCGACCACCAACCCGGCCCAGCGCAAGGCGATGCTCGCGAGCAAAGTCGAGGACATGATCAACACGGTGGTCAGGCAGATCGCGTTCTATACCTTCGAGCGCGCGGTCCACACCGAGCGCAAGAACGGCGAGCTCACCGCCGACCGGCTGTGCGAGATCTGGCTGTCGGTGCAGCACGAGAGCCTCGGCCCCGCGATCGAGATCAAGCCGGGCTACGAGACGTTCTGGACCTATATCGGCCACTTCGTCCATTCGCCGTTCTACGTGTACGCCTATGCCTTCGGCGATTGCCTCGTGAACTCGCTCTACGCGGTCTACGAGAAGTCCCATCAGGGCTTTGCCGAGCGCTACCTCGCCATGCTTTCGGCAGGCGGCACCAAGCACCACTCCGAGTTGCTCAAGCCGTTCGGACTGGATGCCCGCGACCCCGCCTTCTGGCAGGGCGGCCTTGGCATGATCGAGCGGATGATCACGGAGCTGGAAGGGCTGGGGTAGGCGTTCAACGGTAGTTGAACCAAACAGCCGGGCGTGTTATACAGGCGTAGAACGTACATTGTTTTACGTGTTGTAAGGACCTGCCAATGACCAAGCCGATGCGCGTCGAGATCAAAAAGATCGGCAACTCGTATGGGCTTATTCTGCCCCGCGAGGTGATGAGCCTGCTCGACCTGAAGGCCGGCGAGACGCTTCATTTGGAGACGCTGGCAGGCGGCGGATTCCGAGCGACGCCCTATGACCCGGACTTCGAGAAGGCGATGGAAATCGCCGAACAGGTCATCGACGAATACCGCGATACCCTCGCGACGCTCGCCAAATGAGCGAAGAGCCGAACTGGCTCTCCTTCGAACAGGTCCTCGCCATGCACAGCCGCCAACTCCGGCGGTTCGGCGGCGCGCCTGGCCTGCGGGACGAGGGCATTTTGCGTTCTGCGCTCGAACGGCCGGTCAACAAGTGGCGGTACGAGCAAGCCGACGGGCAGTTGGACCTCGCGGTGCTCGCCGCGGCCTACGCCTTCGGGCTTGCGAAGAACCACGCCTTTGTCGACGGCAACAAGCGCATCGCGTTCTTGGCGATGGTCGTGTTCCTGCGCAGGAACGGGGTGCACTTCGCGCCCGACCAGGCGCAGTCGACCAAGATCATCCTCTCACTTGCTGCCGGCGAGGTGAGCGAAGAGAACCTTGCGCGCTGGATCAGGGACAACTGGCCGAAGGCGTAGCGCCGGCCTCGCTGCGCCTTTGACGGTTGCCCTTCCCTTCACGCGATCAGTCAATAAATCTCTATGATGCCGCGGCTTCCGGGGTCCGGATCAGCGCGCCTGGAGAATGTTCGTTTGTCCGATCTCGAAAGAAACCGGTTCTCGGCCCGCGCCGCCCGCTACGCGAAGGTCGGCGCCAATGTTGGTGGGGTCGCCGCACGCATCGCCGCGACCCGGCTGATGGGCGGCGAGCAGGATCGCGCCCGGCGTGCAGTCGAGCTTGCCACCGCGCTAGGCGGCCTCAAAGGCCCGATCATGAAGGTCGCCCAGCTGATGGCGACCATTCCCGACGCGCTTCCCCCGGAATACGCCGAGGAACTCGCCAAGCTCCAAAGCGATGCTCCGCCGATGGGCTGGGCGTTCGTCAAGCGGCGGATGATGGCCGAGCTCGGCGCCGATTGGCAGGCGCGGTTCAAGACCTTCGAGCATCACCCGGCCGCTGCGGCTTCGCTCGGCCAGGTGCATCGCGCGGTCTCGCTCGACGACGCACCGCTCGCCTGCAAGCTCCAATACCCGGACATGCAGTCGGCGGTGGAGGCCGACCTCAAGCAGCTCGAATGGCTGTTCGCCATTCACCGCCGCATGGACCCGGCGATCGACACCACCGAGATGGCGAGCGAGATCGGCGCCCGCATCCGCGAGGAGCTCGATTATGCCCGCGAGGCAAAGCACGCTGCGCTCTACCGGGCCATGCTCGCGAAGACCCCGGAGGTGCGGGTACCGCGTGCCTGGCCGGAGCTTTCGACACGCCGGCTCCTCACCCTCGACTGGCTCGAGGGCGACCGGCTGCTCCTCCATAAGGAGGACGAGCTCCCGGCCCGCAACCGGCTCGCCATCGCCATGTTCAAGGCGTGGTGGCAGCCGTTCAGCCGCTATGGGGTGATTCACGGCGACCCCCATCTCGGCAACTACACGGCGTTCATCGAGGACGGCAGCCCGCAGGGCATCAACCTCCTCGACTATGGCTGCATCCGCATCTTCCCCCCGAAGTTCGTCGGCGGCGTGGTCGACCTCTACAACGGCCTGCTCCACGGCAACCGCGACCTCGTGGTCCATGCCTACGAGACCTGGGGCTTCAAGCGCCTCTCCCGGGAGCTCGTCGACATCCTCAACATCTGGGCGCGCTTCATCTATGGGCCGCTGCTCGACGACCGCGAGCGCACCATCGCCGACGGGGTGAAACCGTCCCAATACGGCCGCCGCGAGGCCTTCACGGTGCATCGCGCGCTCAAGGAGAAGGGACCGGTGCGGGTCCCGCGCGAGTTCGTCTTTATGGACCGGGCCGCCATCGGGCTCGGCGGCGTGTTCCTCCATCTCGCAGCGAAGCTCAACTACCACCGGCTGTTCAACGAGGCGATCGAGCGCTTCTCGATCGACGAGGTGGCGGCACGCCAGCGCGCGGCCCTGGTAGCGGCCGGGCTCGGCGCTGCGCCCAAATAACGGGCGCTCGCGGACCTCGCGGAACCCCGTTCCAGATTGCCCTTGGGGCGCAATTGCGCTAATCCCCACCGGTTCCGTGCAGCATGCTGGAGAGATTGATGGCCGATCACGGCGAACTCGAATACGCAACGGCTGAAGGCAACGACGTTCCGGCTCACGAGGCCACCTACGAAGACTTCACCCACTTCGTCGTCATCGGCACCGTCCTCGTCATCACCATCGTGGTCGGCCTTGCCATCGGCGGCGTGGTCGGAAACTGGCCGATCGCCGCCGCGGCCATCATCGTCGGCGTCGTTGCGGCCGGCGTCGCCGCATGGACGGGATCGCGCTGGCCCGGTGTCGTCGTGCTGGTGCTGTCGCTCCTCGCGCTTCTGCTCACCGCCCACTAACGACCGGAACCGCCGGTAGAGCCGGTTCACCGAGGGAGTACGGTGACGATGCGCATTTTTGTTGCGCGTGAGAGCGATCCTGCCGAACCGCGGGTCGCCGCGACGCCGGAGACCGTCAAGAAGATGGCGGCGCTCGGCGCCGAGGTGACGGTCGAGCCTGGCGCCGGCATCAAATCCGGCATTCTCGATGCCGATTACACCGCAGCCGGCGCCACCCTTTCGGACAGCGGCAAGGACGCCGACATCGTGCTGCGCGTGCGCCGCCCGAGCGAGGCGGAGATTGCCGGCTACAAACCCGGCGCGCTCGTCATCGCCATGATGGATCCGTTCGGCCACGACGCCGCGCTCGCCGCCATGGCCCGGGCCGGGCTGTCGGCGTTCGCCATGGAGCTGATGCCGCGCATCACCCGGGCGCAGAGCATGGACGTGTTGTCCTCCCAGGCCAATCTCGCCGGCTATCGCGCCGTCATCGACGGCGCCGCCGAATATGGCCGCGCGCTGCCGATGATGATGACGGCGGCCGGCACCGTGCCCGCCGCGAAAGTGTTCGTGATGGGCGCCGGCGTCGCCGGCCTCCAGGCGATCGCGACCGCGCGGCGCCTCGGCGCCATCGTCACCGCGACCGATGTGCGGCCGGCCGCCAAAGAGCAGGTCGAGAGCCTGGGCGCGAAGTTCATCGCCGTCGAGGACGACGAGTTCAAGCAGGCCGAGACCGCCGGCGGCTACGCCAAGGAAATGTCGAAGGAGTACCAGGCAAAGCAGGCAGCCCTCGTTGCCGAGCACATCAAGAAGCAGGACATCGTGGTGACGACCGCGCTGATCCCCGGCCGGCCGGCGCCGCGACTGATCTCGGCGGCGATGGTTGCCTCGATGCGCCCGGGCTCGGTGCTCGTCGATCTCGCGGTCGAGCGCGGCGGCAATGTCGAGGGCGCGCGACAGGGCGAGGTCGCCGAGGTCAACGGGGTCAAGATCGTCGGCACCAGCAATCCGGGCAAGCTCCCCGCCTCGGCCTCGGCGCTTTACGCCAAGAACCTCTACACCTTCCTCGAGACCCTGATCGACAAGAAGGCCAAGGCGCTGGCGGTGAACTTCGACGACGAGCTCGTCAAGGCGACGCTGCTCACCCGCGACGGCGCCGTGGTCCATCCGAATTTCGTCCCCAAGTCCGCTGCCTGAGGTTGCCCATGGCTACGATCAGTCCCCAGGAAGCCGCGAACCTCGCCCAGGCCGCCGCTGAAGTCGCGCGCCAGGCCGCCGACGCGGCGCAAGGCTATGCCGACGTCGCCTCGCAAGGCGTCCACGCGGCGACCGGCGGCGCGATCGATCCCTTCGTGTTCCGGCTCTCGATCTTCGTGCTCGCGGTGTTCGTCGGATACTACGTGGTGTGGTCGGTCACGCCGGCGCTCCACACGCCGCTGATGTCGGTCACCAACGCGATCTCCTCGGTGATCGTGGTCGGCGCGCTGCTCGCAGTCGGGGTGTCGCTCGTCGGCAACGACGGCGGGGTGCTGGCGCGCGGGCTCGGCTTCGTCGCCCTCGTCTTCGCCTCCATCAACATTTTCGGCGGCTTCCTGGTCACCCAGCGCATGCTCGCGATGTACCAGAAGAAAAAGAAGTGACCGCCGGTTTCGTGATGATCGCGGCGGCGCGGCCCGCCGGCCGGTGCCCGTGATGAAGGTTGTCCCCGCATGAACGATAATCTCGCCGCCCTGCTCTATCTCGTCGCCGGCGTGCTGTTCATACTCGCGCTCCGCGGCCTATCGAACCCGGAGACGAGCCGGCGCGGCAACATGTTCGGCATGATCGGCATGGCGATCGCGGTGCTCACCACGCTCGCGGCCCATCCGCCGGCGGGCTTAGGTGCCTGGACGCTGGTCGCGGTCGGCCTCGCCATCGGCGGCGGGACCGGCGCGGTGATCGCGCGGCGGGTATCGATGACCTCGATGCCGGAGCTCGTCGCGGCGTTCCATTCGCTGGTCGGCATGGCCGCGGTGCTGGTCGCCGCCGGCGCGTTCTACACCCCGAACGCATTCGAGATCGGCAGCCCCGGGGCGATTCACCGCGCGAGCCTCGTCGAGATGTCGCTCGGCGTCGCCATCGGTGCCATCACGTTCACCGGCTCGGTGATCGCCTTCCTGAAGCTCTCCGGCCGAATGAGCGGCGCGCCGATCCTGCTGCCGATGCGCCATTATATCAACGGCGCGATCGCGGGCCTCCTGATCTTCTTCATCTACGGCTTCGTGGTCTCGCAGAGCCCGATCGACTTCTGGCTGGTGGCCGGCCTGTCGTTCCTGCTCGGCGCACTGATCATCATCCCGATCGGCGGCGCCGATATGCCGGTGGTGATCTCGATGCTCAACTCCTATTCGGGGTGGGCCGCGGCCGGCATCGGCTTCACGCTCGGCAATTCGGCGCTGATCATCACCGGAGCGCTGGTCGGCTCGTCCGGCGCGATCCTCTCCTACATCATGTGCAAGGGGATGAACCGCAACTTCCTCGCCGTGATCATGGGCGGGTTCGGCGGCGAGGTCGCAGGCCCTGCAGCCGGCGGCGAGGCGAAGCCGGTCAAGCTCGGCTCCGCCGAGGACGCCGCCTTCATCATGAAGAACTCGAGCAAGGTCATCATCGTGCCGGGCTACGGCATGGCGGTCGCCCAGGCCCAGCACGCGCTGCGCGACATGGCCGACAAGCTCAAGGCGGAGGGGGTCGAGGTCAAATACGCGATCCATCCGGTCGCCGGACGCATGCCCGGCCACATGAACGTGCTGCTCGCCGAAGCGAACGTCCCCTATGACGAGGTGTTCGAGCTCGAGAACATCAACTCGGAGTTCGCGCAGGCCGACGTCGCCTATGTGATCGGCGCGAACGACGTGACCAATCCGGCCGCCGAGGAAGACCCGAAGTCACCGATCTACGGGATGCCGGTGCTCCAGGTGTGGAAGGCGGGCACCGTGATGTTCAACAAGCGCTCACTCGCCTCCGGCTATGCCGGCATCGATAATCCGCTGTTCTACCGCGACAACACCATGATGCTGCTCGGCGACGCCAAGAAGATGACCGAGGAGATCGCCAAGGCGCTCGGGAGCTGACCGCGGAACCGATTCGGCGCATCGAAGTTAGTGTGGCCGGGCGGACCGGTGCCGCCAGACGCCGATCCTGCAGCCAACGCGAAAAGTCCGCGACTTTTTGTGATCATGCTTCTAGGATCGACCCTTAACCCGCGCGAACATGGTCCCGGCAAGGCTTTTGGGGACGGGATCATGCTCAACCGCAGATCGCGCATGGTCGCAGCAAGCCACCGTTTGTCCCACCCGATCGCATCGCACCGCCGCCGGATCGCCGCCCTCGCGGCGCTGGCGATGATAGGGCTCGGGCTGATCCTCCCCTCGCCGGCTGTCGCCCAGGGCGCGCCCTGCCACGCCCCGGCCCTGCCGATGCTGCGGATCGAGCTGATGTTCGGGCGCAATGTCGGCGACGATCTCGCGGTGACCGAAGACGCCTGGGCAGGCTTCCTGGCGAACGAGGTGGTGCCGCGCTTCCCCGATGGCTTCAGCGTCGTCGATGCCGCCGGCCCGCGGACCGACAAACCGACGGCGAACCTGTTTCTGGCCGAGCCGAGCAAGATCATCATCATCATCGCCCCGGATGGTCCCGATACCGAGCAGCGCATCGCCGCCATCGAGGCGGCCTACAAGACGCGGTTCCAGCAGCAATCGGTGGTGGTCGCGAGCCGCTCGGTTTGTGCATCGTTCTAGGTCATGATCCCGAAAAGTCGCAGACTTTCGGGCAAGATGATGCCAAAAAATCAGGGAGTTAGAGCGCGGTTGAGATTCGCCCCTGAATCAATCGCGCGCTAAGCGGACGGCCCGTGAGCGCGCTTACCTGGGTCGTTGCGCTGCTCCTCGTCGGCTATGTCGCCGGCCTCGTCCTGCTCTATGTGTTCCAGCGTTCGCTGCTCTACTTGCCGCAGCGGCGGCCGATCTCGCCCGCGGCAGCCGGCTTCCCCGAGGCCGAAGACGTCGTGCTCGAGACGAGCGACGGCGAACGGGTCATCGCCTGGTACGTGCCCCCGCGTCCCGGACACCCGCTCGTGATCTATTTCCACGGCAACGCCGAGACCATCGCGAATCGCGTGGACCGCCACCGTGCGCTGATTGCGACCGGCGCCGGGCTTCTCGCGATTTCTTACCGTGGCTACATGGGCTCGACCGGACGGCCGACCGAGCAGGGCCTGTTGCACGACGCTGAGGCGGCCTACGCCTTCGCGGCCTCGCACCATCCGACGGAGCAGATCGTGTTGTGGGGGCATTCGCTCGGCTCGGGCGTCGCGGTGGCGCTTGCCGCCACTCGGCCTGTCGCCAAGCTCATCCTGGAGGCGCCGTTCACATCGACCGCCGATGTCGCCCAGCGGATGTTCCCGCTGGTGCCGGTGCGGCGCCTGATGCACGACCAGTTCCGTTCGGATCAACGCATCGCCGCGGTGACGGCGTCGATCCTCATCCTCCATGGCGCGCGCGACATCGTGGTCCCGATCGCGCTGGGCGAGCGCCTATATCAGCTTGCGAGGGAGCCTAAGCGCTTCGTGCGCTATCCGCAGGGCGGGCACGACGATCTGGACGATTACGGTGCCGGGATCGAGGCACGGCGGTTCATTTGCCGCGGCAATGCTGGGTCTTGACCTCAACGCGCATAAGCCATAAATATGGTTTTATGGATTTATGTCAGACTGGTGAATGCCAATGAAAACCACTGTCGAATTGCCAGATGACTTATACCGCCGCGCCAAGGCCGAGGCGGCGCTGCGGGGCCGTAAGCTCAAAGAGCTTGTAGAGGAGGGGTTGCAGCTTGTGTTGGATGGATCCCGAAGCGCGCCGAAACACACCAGTCTGGCCGAGTTGATGAAGAAGGCGCATGGGATCGTCGAATCCGATGTTTCCGATCTAGCGTCGAATCCAAGTCATCTTGAGAACTTCGGTCGCGATGGCCGCGATCGTTGATACCGGGCCGTTGGTCGCGTACTTCATCCGCTCTGAGCGACATCATCAATGGGCGACAGATCGCGTCAACGAGACCGAAGCACCGCTTCTCGTTTGTGAGGCCGTGCTCGCGGAGGCCGCGTATCTGCTCCGGCGGCATTTGAGGGCCCGAGATGTCCTGCTTGAACTAATCCAAGACGGTGCACTGAAAATTGCGTTTCGGATTGAAGAGCATGCCGGCGCATTACGCGGCCTTCTTCGAAAGTACAGTGACATCCCTATCTCACTCGCCGATGCCTGCGTGCTCCTTATGGCGGAAATCCACGGATCGCATTCGGTGCTTACGCTGGATTCTGACTTCTTGATCTATCGGAAGAGCAACGGGTCTCCGCTTTTGCTGATCCACCCGGGCAACGACTAAAAAATCCTGGACCCTATCCGGCGACAATCCCCGCCAGCGTCTGGGCCGGTGCACTGCCATGGCACGCGTTCGAGCCGTAGGTGGGCATGTCGCATTTGCTGCAGGCGCCGAGCGCCATCCCGAGCGAAACGGCAACCACCACAGCCCAGATTTTACGCATGCCTATCTCCCCGGCACCCCTAGGGGATATCATACAGGGATTCTGCCGGAACCGCGAGCGGAGATGCGTCAAGCGGGCTTTCGCAACACCGCTTTGCCGGCAGGCGTGAGCAGCACGCGGGACGCGTTCATGGGGCCACCGTTCTCCAAGCGCACGAGCCCGTCCCGGATCGCGTCCTCCCAGATCGAGAGCCTCGGACAGGTGCTCCGCCAGGCGTCCATGGCCTCACCGTAGGTACGCGGGCCTTCGGCCACCCAGACTAGAAATTGTCGGGTCAGGGCGGCGGAAGCGGTCGATGAAGCATCCATGACTTGCCCTCCTCAAAGCCGGGCGTCAGAGCTTCACATCCGGCCATTCCAGTCGGAAATCACGTCGCCGCAATCAAATAGCAACCGCCGCGCCGGTTTCCCAGCGCGGCGGAGCATGGCACATCGGCCAAAATTCAGCGGGAAAAGGATGGGCGGGGGGCGCCAGCGCCGCCACCCGGGCCGCGGCCGGGTGCGCCGGTGCGCAGCAACGGCTTCGGCTTGCCGGGGAGCAGGCCCTCACGCTGGGCGCGCTTGCGGGCGAGCTTGCGGGCCCGGCGGATCGCTTCCGCCTTCTCCCGGGCCTTCTTTTCCGAGGGCTTTTCGTAATGCCCGCGCAGCTTCATCTCGCGGAAAATGCCCTCGCGCTGCATCTTCTTTTTGAGCGCCTTGAGGGCCTGATCGACATTGTTGTCACGAACGAGAACCTGCACGCGTCATCCTCTCAAACGTAGCTTTGATCGGGAATACTCGGCGTCGCGGTACCATAAAACAACCGCACACGCTCAACATTGGCGCGCCCTGTACCAGAATTGGCGCCCCCTGTCCATTGATTGGCGGCCACACCGCGATCACGATCCCAAATCGCCCGAGATCACGTGTGCGGGCGGCCTTTGATGGCCGCGAGATAGCGCGCCACCGAGGCCGCGAGCGTCGCCTTGCCGTCGGTCGGAATGATGCGATCGAAGTAGTGGCCGTAGATGGCATCGAACGGAAACGGGGCGAGCGCCGCGGCGACCGCCTCGACCTCCGGCGCCGACAGCGGGATGAAATTAGGGTAGCTGCGCATGAAGCTCAGCGACTTGCGGTCCATGTCGACCGCCGTGATGTCGCCCGGGCACAGCGCTCCCCGCCCGCCGGCACCCTGCGCCCAGTGCAGCACCGTTCCGCCGGGGAAGTGTCCGCCGCAGCGCACAAGGGTGACGCCCGGCATCAGGGCGAGGGTCTCGCCCTCCCACAACCTGATGGCCGGATCGGGCCGCATGATCCAGGCGCGGTCGGCGGCATGGAGATGGATCGGCGCATCGCCGAACGCCCGGCTCCATTCCACCATCGAGGTATAGAAGTGCGGATGGGAGATGGCGATCGCCTTGATCCCGCCGAGCGCATTGACCAGCGTCACCGTCGCCGCATCGACGAACGAGATGCAGTCCCACAGCACGTTGCCGGCGGGGGTGCGGATGAGCAGCGCGCGCTGGCCGATGGCGAAGGTCGGCTGGGTGCCGATCCCGATCAACCCGGGCTCGTGCTCGCGGTAGCTGTTGAAGTGGGTCACCGCGAGCGCCGGCAGCGTGGTCCAGGTCTGCCCGCGGGCCGGCACGTATTGCCGCTCGTCCTCGCAGATCGGGCAACGCGCGGGCGGCGCTTCGCTCGGGGTGAACTGGGCACCGCAGGCGGTGCAGATGAAGGCCGGCATTTCGATCCTCCTCGCGGCCGACGGGATCGGCCAGGCAAACCTCGCCGCAGCGCCTCGAGATATCCGCGGCCGAGGGACTTCGGGGCAACTCGCGCGCGTCGTCAATCTGTAACGTTGGCCCGCCTAAATTTCTCTTCGGACGTGACGACCGGCCGACGGATCGGTGCGGGCGCGCGCTGCATCCGACGTCGCCGGCGGTCGGCCATGCGGCGCGCCTTCGTCGCGAGCGACGGCGATGCGAGGGGAGAGCTAATGGCCGGCAGTTCCAGACACTGGGGCTTGGCTGGAATTGCGGTCGGCGTGATCGTCGGCGTGCTCGCTTCCGCCACCGTTTATCTCTACTCCGCGCAATCGCACGACGACGGCGCTTCGCAATCGGGCTCGGTGCAGGTGCTGGGCTCGGAATCCATGCGACCGGCCGTGACCGCCTGCGCGGAAGACTTCATGACGCGCAATCCGGACGCGGACATCATCGTCAAGGGTGGCGGCTCGGGCGACGGCGTCGCCGCGCTGCTCCACGGGATCGTCGACATCGGCATGACCTCGCGCGAGCTCTCGAAGCGCGAGCTCGACTATGCCGTCGGCCGCGGCTTTGCGGTGTCGGTCTTTCCGATGGCGCTCGACGGCGTGACGATCGTCGTCAACCACGCCAATCCCGTCACCACACTGGGCATCGACCAGCTTCGCGCGATATTCACCGGCAAAATCCGGAGCTGGCGCGAGCTCGAAGGCTTCGACGGCGAGATCTTCCCCTATGCGCGCGCCGCCGGCTCGGGGACGGCGTCACTATTCGGCGATCGCGCGCTGGGAGAGGAAGAATACGGACCATCGGTGCAGCGGCTACCCACCAACGAGGCGATCGTCGCCGAGGTGGCGGCGCGGCCGGGGGCGATCGGCTATGCGGGTCTCGGCGCGTTGCGGGTCGGCGGCGACCGGATCAAGGCGGTCGCGCTCACCGCCGGCGCGCAGTCGAGCGCGGTGACCGCGACACCGGAAACCATCATCGCCGGAACCTATCCGTTGAGCCGGACGCTTTATCTCGCCACCGCCGGGCCGCCGCTCGGCACCGCAAAGGCGTTCGTCGACTTCTGCCTATCTCCCAACGGACAGGCGCTGTTCCAGCGCGCCGGCTACGTTTCGATGAAGTCGGCAGCACGATGACGCCGTTTGCGCGCGGGAGGCCCGGCGTTGCGGCGATCGCGCGGCGCCTGCTCATGCTGATCCTCGTGCTGTGGATGCCGACGGCGCCCTCACACGCGCAGGCGCCGGAGATCAAGACGCCGGCGAAGATCGTCGTCGGCACCATGCGCATGCCGCCGTTCGTCGTGCGCAGCGACGACGGGCAATGGTCGGGGCTCAGCATCGAGCTGTGGAAAGAGATCGCCACGGAGCTGAAGATTCCCTACGAGCTCCGCGCCTATGACTACGATCTTGCGGGCCTGCTCGATGCCGTCGAGCAGGGCAAGATCGATGCGGCGATCGCCGCCATTCCGATCACGCTCGAGGGCGAGGCGCGGTTCGATTTCACCCATCCTTATTTCGCGGCAGGCCTCGGCATCGCGGCGCGCAACGAGCCGCAGAGCGGAGTGGTCGGCAGCCTCGCCGGTGCTTTCTCCTTTCAGGTGCTCGTATCCATCGGCGCGCTGCTCGGCCTGCTGCTGCTGGTCGGTACCCTGATCTGGCTCCTTGAACGACGCCAGTCCCACTTCGACAGGCGCGCCTCCCACGGCATTGCCGACGGCGTGTGGTTCGCGGTGGTGACGATGACGACGACCGGCTACGGCGACAAGGTGCCGGTCACCCCCTGGGGCCGCGTCGTCGCCATGACCTGGATGTTCGCCAGCATTTTCCTGGTGGCGCTGTTCTCGGCGTCGCTCGCCTCGTCCTTCGTCGTGCACCGGCTCACGGCCGTCGTCACTTCACCCGAGGACCTCAGGCGGGTGAGGGTCGCAGGTGTGGCGGGGACATCGGGCGAGCTGTGGCTCAATGCACAGGGAGTTCGCGCGCGGAGCTACCCGTTCGTGATCCAGGCGATGAAGGCGCTGCGGCGCGGCGACGTGCAGGCGCTGGTCTACGAGAAGCCGATCCTCGGCCACATGATCACCGAGTATGGTTGGCGCGAGTTGCAGGTTCTGCCGCACACGCTTGCGGTGCGCGACTACGCGATCGCGCTCCCGACCGACAGTCCGCTCAAGGAGCCGATCAACCGCGCGCTCCTGAAGATCGTCCAGGGGCCGGGTTGGAGGGATCTCGTGAAGCGCTACTTCGGCGCGACCGACCAAGTCGCGCTCACGCAAAGTCCGTGATCTGAAGCCGGCACGAGGGCATGAGGTCTGGTTGAACCGTCATGGACGGTCGACTGAAAGCGTGCCGTCCAGATCGAAGCGGCGATGCGTTCCTCAGGTCGACGTATTCCGGTTTCGGCCGGTGTGTGGTGGAGGGCACAAATTCGAGGGTCGCCCTGTGCCTGAAGAGAGCAATCCCGAACGATGCCTGCAGACCGCGGCAGAGAGGGCTCGTTCGGCCCGTTACCTTTTCCCTCAATGCCAGCCGCGCCGCTGCTCCGGGACGTTGCAACGCGCAGCAGTGCAATTCCTGCCTGACTGCAGGGCCTTATGCGGGGCGCGCCTGTCAAAAAAGCGATGCCGTGAATACACTTCGGTCCGGAAGCGATATCCAATGAGGAGGACAACATGATCAACCGCCGGGCTCTGCTTTCGTCTTTCGCTTTCCTCCCGGCCCTGCAGTCGAAGACGGCTATCGCCCAACAGAGCAGGCGCGGCGGCAACCTCCCTTTTTCGTTTGCCGTGTATGGTGACTCGCGGTCGATGATGTACCTCCCATACAAGTCCGACCAAAGGGAGGAAGCGATCAAGTTATTGGTCGATATGTTCGAGCTGGTGCTTCCCGAAAAGGTCTCGGAGGAAATCGTCAGGAGGGACGTGAGGCTCACCTATGACCGGGCCACCGACGAACTGGTTCAGATCGTCATGCCTTTTGAGACCAAAAGCGAAGTGACCACATTGACGGTTGACAAGGGTTGGGTGACAGAAGCTTCCGTCGAAGACGTGAAGCTGCTTCCTGGTGTGCACCGGACGATGTTCCGATTGCAGGGCGGCGAGTGGGTCGCTCGCGAGGTCGTGCAAGATGTCCAGCGTGGCAGGGCCAGATTCATACTTAATACAGGCGACATGGTTTGGTGGGGCAAGCAAGGCGGCACGCCTTCCGAGAACCCGTACTGGAAGCTGGTGTATGAAGATGTCCTGAAGCAACTACCGGCCCCGGATCAGCAGATGCGCGCCGCAAGCCTGCCGGGTCGCGTTTTTCCCGCGGTCGGCAATCACGAAGTGTGGGACGACTCCGACGTCCAGGGCCTGTTGCAGGCTTTCCCATACCTGAAGCAGTTCGGAATTTCCGACAAGAGGCTCATCTATAAATTCGATTTCAACGGCGCTCGCTTCATCTTCTTGTGGACCGGCAAATACGATTATCGCTCGCCATCGTCGTGGGATGCCGATCGGCCCCAGTACGAAGCGCAGATGAAGGAGTTGAAGACGTGGTTGGATGAGGCCAAGGCTGCTGGCACGCGCAAGGTCTTCATCAGCTTCCACGCTCCAGCCTTCGCCCGCTCAGGAATGGGTCCCATCCCCGAGCCGCAAAATCCTCACAAGGTGATCGCGTCATACGCGAAGGACCTCGAGATCGTCGTGTTCAACGGACACGTTCACACGACCGAGCTATATGAGGTGGACGGCGTGAAGTATCTGCTGCTGGGCGGCGGCGGCGCGGAGCAAGACCCAATTCTTCCCGGCCGCACGGCCATCAAGGTGCCTGCCGGATACCCCGCTGACCACTATTGGAACGGCCAGCCGCCAAAGGAGGAGTACAACTACCTGCTTGTCGATGTCCAACCCGGACAAAAGACAAAGTTCACATTGAACCGTTTCCGGCCGTGGTCGGCACAACCGTTCGCAACTGTGGAAGTGTTCAAGTAAATCCAATCTGCTGGTGCACGGTGGCGCCGTCGGCTCCGGGCGAACGAGCGCAAACCCATGCCACATGATCGGGATCGCCGGGTCGGGCGCGGCGATGACGGTGAAGGGATCGGCTCACCGCGTACGCGGCTTTGGCGCCGCGCTGCGCGACGGCCGGTCGCCATAGGTGCGGTAGAACTCGCCGAAATCGGCGGCGAGCTCGTAGCAGATGCCGAGCTTGTGGACGCGCGGGAGCCACTGGGCGCTCGGATACCCGCAGGTCTCCATCTCGATCGTGAAGGGGGCGGGCCACACATAGGTGTCGGAGAGCTGCGCCGCGACCGCCTCCAGGAGGCCCATCGCGCGGAACGCCTGCGCGATCGGCTCGACCTTGCCCTTGGCGTCAGCCGGACCATAAACGACGTCGATCTTGGTCTTCGGCTGGTTCGGGCTGCGCAGGCGGGCTTTAAGCGCCTCATCCCAGGCCTTCGCCGCAGCCGCGTACTCGGCGCCGCAGCCCTCCCTCCGCTCTTGCGGCAGCTTGGTCTCGGCGGCGAGCCGCGGGAATTTGCCCGCGCCGGCACCGAGCATCAGGCAGGCGATGCGCTCGGCGCGCTCGCGGTCGATGCCGTGGTCGTCGAAATAGGGCACCGTGTTCCCATTGTCCTGGGTGCGCTGATCCGACACGTACCAGCCCTTCGCCGCCTGCTCGAGCACGCGGTCCGACACGGCGGGAGCGAGCCTGGCGAGCTCCATGACGGCGAAGGCATCGGCGGCGTCCTCCTTGCGGTCGAGGGCCGGGAGCTGCATCTGCGAGGTCACCGCATGAGACAGCTCGTGGAGCGCGATGAAGAGCGTATTCCCCGCCATGAACGCGGCGATCAGCTCACGGTGCTCCGGCGACAAGCCCTTGAACCGCGGATAGCGGTCGAGCGCGGAGGCCGCAGCGTCGAGCTTCGGCTGGAAGCCATCCTGCTGGGCGCCGGCCGGCGCGGCGAAGAGCGGGACGAGCACGGCGCCGGTGAGTACGGCGGCGAGCCACGCCAACCGAGAATTTCGACGGAACAACGCGTGCTGTGCGGGCAGCGTCCAAGTTCCGGTCATCGCCTCGCTCATGGCTCGCTCCTCTCTTGCCTGAGTCTCTTGCCTGAGAGAATCGCACTATAAAGTATACTCAAGCGAGTGTAGCCGTCGGATCGACGATATCCTCAGCGGCCCACCCCGTGGCCTTTCAGCGCGCCGGCGATCTCGTCGAGGATCAACGGATCGTCGATGGTCGCGGGCATGGTCCAGGGCTCGCCGTCTGCGATCTTCTTGATGGTGCCGCGTAAAATCTTGCCCGACCGGGTCTTGGGCAGCCGCGCCACCGTGATCGCGATCTTGAAGGCCGCGACCGGGCCGATCTTTTCGCGGACCAGGGCGATGATCTCCTTCTCGATCTCGGTCGGTGCCCGGCCGACCCCGGCCTTGAGGACGATGAAGCCGCAGGGCACCTCGCCCTTGAGCTCGTCCTTGATGCCGAGCACTGCGCATTCAGCGACATCCGGGTGGGACGCCAGCACCTCCTCGATGGCGCCGGTGGAGAGGCGGTGGCCGGCGACGTTGATGATGTCGTCGGTGCGGCCCATGATGTAGAGGTAGTCGTCCTCGTCCTTGAAGCCGGCATCGGCGGTCTTGTAGTAGCCCGGAAACTCGGCGAGATAGCTCTCGCGCATCCGTTCGTCCTGCTGCCACAGGCTCGGCAGGCAGCCTGGCGGCAGCGGCAGCTTCACGACGATCGAGCCCATCTTGTTGCGCGCGACCTCGTGGGCCGCTTCGTCGACGACGCGCACGTCGTAGCCGGGCATCGCCACCGTCGGCGAGCCGTGCTTGACCGGCAAGCGGCCGAGCCCGATCGGATTGCCGGCGATCGCCCAACCGGTCTCGGTCTGCCACCAGTGATCGATCACCGGCACCCCGAGGACGTTCTCTGCCCATTTCACCGTATCCGGATCGGCGCGCTCGCCCGCGAGGAACAGCGTGCGGAATTTCGGCATCGGATGCCGCGCGAGGAGTTTCGCCTGCGGATCCTCCTTCTTGATCGCGCGGAACGCGGTCGGCGCGGTGAACATCGCGACCGCACCGTGCTCGCCGATCACACGCCAGAATGCGCCGGCATCGGGCGTGCCGACCGGCTTGCCCTCGTAGAGGATCGTGGTGCAGCCGTGAAACAACGGCGCATAGACGATGTAGCTGTGGCCGACCACCCAGCCGACATCGGACGCCGACCACCACACTTCGCCGGGATCGACGCCATAGAGGTTCTGCATCGACCACGTGAGCGCGACCATGTGGCCGCCATTGTCACGGACCACGCCCTTGGGTTTTCCGGTCGTGCCTGACGTGTAGAGGATGTAGAGCGGATCGGTCGCGGCCACCGGCACGCAATCGGCAGTGCGGCCGGCCTTGATCGCGGCCTCGCGCAGGCTCGCCCAGTCGTGGTCGCGACCGGCGACGAGGCTCGCTCGATCTTGAGGGCGCTGCAGGATGACGCAGGCCTGCGGCTTCGCCGCCGACAACGCGATCGCCTCGTCGAGCAGCGGCTTGTACTTGACGACGCGCCCCGGCTCGATGCCGCAGCTCGCCGAGAGCACCACCTTCGGCTTGGCATCGTCGAAGCGTGTCGCAAGCTCCTTCGCCGCGAAGCCGCCGAACACCACCGAATGAATGGCGCCCAGGCGCGCGCAGGCGAGCATCGCGACGAGCGCCTCCGGTACCATCGGCATGTAGAGGACGACGCGGTCGCCGCGCACGACACCGAGGTCGGCGAGCACGCCGGCAAGCGTCTTCACTTCATCGAGCAGCTGCGCATAGGTGAGCCGGCGCTGTCTCCCCCGTCACCGGCGAATCGTAGATGACCGCCGCCTGGTTGCCGCGGCCACGCAGGACATGGCGATCAACGGCGTTGAAGCAGGTGTTGCAGACGGCGCCGACATACCAGCGGCCGTAGACGCCGGCCGTGGGATCGAACACCTTCGCCGGCTTCTCGTACCAGTCGATCGCTTGGGCCGCCTCGCCCCAGAACGCGATCGGGTCGTTGAGCGCACGCTGATAGACGTCGTGATACCGGGACGCGCTGATGCGCGGCGCAGAGCGCGGAGCTTCGCTCAAGCGGACCTCCCTCGTTTCCCCCGCCAGGACGACCGTCACAACGACGGGAATTTTTTAGGCACGCAGATCAGGACGAAGCACAGTAACGTCGATCTCTCGACATCCCGGCCATGCGCCCGTCACCACTGGCGCCGGGGCCGACATTCGGCTTTGATCTCCGTCACTTTCAAGGTCTCCCTTCGTATCATTGTTCCGCGGACGTGATCACCGACCCCCTGTTCTATCTCGTCGTCATTCCTGCGGTGACCTTTCTCGGGCTTGGAAAGGGCGGCTTTGCCGGGGTCGGGATGGTGGCGACGCCGCTGCTGGCCCTCTACATGCCGCCGCTGCAGGCGGCAGCGCTCCTTTTGCCCATCCTGTTCGTGCAGGACGCGATCTCGGTGTGGACCTATCGCCATCACTGGGACACCTGGAACGTCAAGGTCATGCTGACCGGCGCCGTCCTCGGTGTCGCGATCGCCTGGGCGCTCGCATCTATCGTCCCGGACGCCGCGGTGCGGCTCCTCGTCGGCACGATCGGCCTCGTGTTCGTGCTCAACGCCTGGTTCGGCGGCCGGCCGATCACCGCCAAGCGGCCTTCCGCCGCAGCCGGCGTATTCTGGGGCGCGGCGGCCGGCTTCACCTCGGCCCTGGCGCAAGCGGGCGCGCCACCGTTCCAGGTCTTCGTGCTGCCGCAGCAACTGCCTAAGTTCACCCTCGTCGGCACCAATGTGGTGCTGTTCGCAGCGATCAACGTCCTCAAGCTCGGGCCGTACATCGCGCTGGGGCAGTTCTCGGCCAAGGGCCTCGCAACGTCCGCGGTGCTGATCCCGCTCGCCATCGCCACCAATTTTCTCGGGATCTGGCTGGTGCGGATAACGCCGACGCGGCTGTTCTATCGGATTGCCTATGTGCTGGTGTTTCTGATCTCATTGGCGCTGATCTGGCAGGGCGCGGCGGATTATTGGCCGGCGTGAGGCGGCGCAAACCGGCATGGAGTGGCGGGAGCAGGCGCGCAAGCTCAAGCAGGACGTGGTCGCGATCGCGCTTGCGATGCGCGACCCGCGTGTGCCCTGGTATGCCAAGGCGCTGGGCGCCTGTGTCGTCGCCTATGCGCTCTCCCCGATCGACCTGATCCCGGATTTCGTTCCGGTGGTGGGCTATCTCGACGATCTCGTGCTGGTGCCGCTCGGGCTTTTGCTGCTGCTCCGCCTCATTCCGGGGCCGGTGATGGCCGAGCATCGCGCGGCAGCGGCGGAGATTGCGCAGCGGCCGGTGAGCTATGCCGGCGCTGCCGCGATTATCGGCATCTGGCTCGCGGTGCTGGCGCTTGCCGCCTATTGGTTGACGCGGCACTTCGCCGGCTGAATCCGCTATCGAAATGAATCCGGATTGAGCGAAAAGTCACCGACTTTTCGGATAGGATCGAACTGAACAAACGTGGAGGCCGTGAATCTTTGCAGACCTCATCCTGAGGAGCCCGCGAAGCGGGCGTCTCGAAGGATGGCGGCAGACCGCAGCACATTGGGCCATCCTTCGAGACGGCGCTTCGCGCCTCCTCAGGATGAGGTCTGCAAGGATTCACAGGCTACACGTCATAGTGACGCGCCGGAAATCGCCATGAGCAGAATTTACGACATCGACCTTGACCGCAACGCCGCGAACTTTCAGCCGCTCACCCCGCTGACCTTCCTCGAACGCGCGGCGGCCGTGTTTCCCGACCGTCCCGCGGTGATCCACGGGGCGCAGCGCTTCACCTATGCCGAGCTCTACGCCCGTGCCCGCCGCCTCGCCTCCGCGCTCGCCGAGAAAGGGATCGGGCGCGGCGATACCGTCTCGGTGATGCTCGCCAATACTCCGGCGATGATCGAGGCGCACTACGGCGTGCCGATGACCGGCGCCGTGCTCAACACGCTCAACACGAGGCTCGATGCGGCGATCCTCGCCTTCACCCTCGATCACGCCGAAGCCAGGGTGCTGATCACCGATCGCGAATATTCGAAGGTGATCAAGGAGGCGCTGTCGCTCGCCAAGGTGAAGCCGCTCGTCATCGACTATGACGATCCCGAATATCACCGGCCCCGGCGAGCGGCTCGGCACCATCGACTACGAGGAACTTGCTCAAAGGCGGCGACCCCGCCTTTGCCTGGAAGATGCCCGACGACGAGTGGGACGCGATCTGCCTCAACTACACCTCCGGCACCACCGGCGATCCCAAGGGCGTCGTCTATCACCACCGCGGCGCTTATCTGCTCGCGGTCGGCAACGTGCTCACCTGCGACATGGGCAAGCATCCCGTCTATCTGTGGACGCTGCCGATGTTCCACTGCAACGGCTGGTGCTTTCCGTGGACGGTCTCGGTCGTCGCCGGCACCCATGTATGCCTGCGCCAGGTGCGGGCGGCGCCGATCTTCGACGCCATCGCCCGGCTACAAGGTGACCCACCTCTGCGGCGCGCCGATCGTGATGTCGACATTGCTCAACGCCGTCGACACCGACAAGAAGCCGCTGCCGCACAACGTCGAGTTCGTCACCGCCGCGGCGCCGCCGCCCGAGGCCGTGCTCGAGGCGATGCGGGAGGCCGGCTTCAACGTCACCCATGTCTACGGCCTCACCGAAACGTACGGGCCGGCCTCGATCAACGAGTGGCATACCGAGTGGAACGATCTCTCCGCGCCCGACCAGGCGGCGAAGAAGGCGCGCCAGGGCGTCGCCTATCCGGTGCTGCAAGGCCTCGACGTCATCGACCCCGACACCATGGAGCCGGTGCCGGCCGACGGGCACACGCTCGGCGAGGTGATGTTCCGCGGCAACGTGGTGATGCGCGGTTATCTCAAGAACAAATCGGCGACCGAGACGGCGTTCGCCGGCGGCTGGTTCCACTCCGGCGATCTCGGGGTGAAACATCCCGACGGCTACATCCAGCTCAAGGACCGCTCCAAGGACATCATCATCTCCGGCGGCGAGAACATCTCCTCGATCGAGGTCGAGGATGCGCTCTACAAGCACCCCGCCGTGCAGGCGGTCGCGGTCGTCGCCAAGCCCGACGAGAAATGGGGCGAGACGCCCTGCGCCTTCGTCGAGCTCAAGCCCGGCGCGAACGCGAGCACGACCGAGTTGCTCGCCTGGTGCCGCGAGCACCTCGCCTCCTACAAATGCCCGCGCCACCTGGTGTTCGCCGAGCTGCCGAAGACGTCGACGGGGAAGATCCAGAAGTTCAAGCTGCGGGAGATGGCGAAAGAGGCGTGAGGGCCACCGTTTTGCCCATCGCATTGGAATATAGGGGGGAAGATGGCTTGTCCCGCACGCAACGCCCGGCGTATCGCCGGAATCACGATACTTATTATCGCAGTCGTGTTGCAGGTTGTGTCGATCGCCGCCTTGTTACTCGATTTTGACCCTCGTACCTCGTGTGACCGCTTGAGCCATTGGGGCGAGTGGATAGCATGCATGCACGGGCGATCTCATCTGCACGTGTTTGCCGCTGAACTCGCAATTTTCGCATGGTTGATGGGAGGGCTTGCTGGGATTTTAGGCCGATTTTCTCCCCCGTATCTTTCCGTGATTGTTCCTCTTGGAATGACAATGCTGGTTGTTTGGTTCGCGGTCCGACATTGGTCGGAGAGAGTGGCGCCATATGCTAGCTTTGGCGTTCCAACACTTGCTGACAGTTTGGCGTTTGCTCTCGGCGCTTGCGTATTCGCGCTCGCTGTCGCAGGGCCGACCTTCGGAGCATGGCTCTTAGGTCTGCACACGCGTGCCTTTCGTCGATCGCTTCAAGCATCGACATGCTAGAACAGCGGGCCGGAACTCGCGCCTTCGCTGGCGTGGTGATATCGTGCGCATGAGCGTGGCGGAATTCGTCGTCTGGGCGGAAGCCCAGGACAAAGGCCGCTTCGAATTGATCGACGGACAGCCGGTTTGCAAGGCACCTCAGCCCGCTGAGCACGTCGAAGCGAAGCTGAACGCCGCGAATGCCCTCACGTCCGCAGTCCAGCGCGCTGGCGTCCGCTGCGAAGCCTTTGTCGAGGGGCTTGCAGTAGTGGTCGATGGATCGACGAGCTATCTGCCCGACGCGCTGGTCAACTGCGGCGAGACGATCGCGAGGGGCGCAATGATCGCACCCAACCCCGTGATCGTGGTGGAGGTGCTGTCACCGTCGACCCGAGGGATCGACACCACCGTCAAGCTCGCCGGATACTTCCGCGTAGCGTCGCTTGCGCATTACCTCATCGTCGATCTCGGGCAGCGCCACGCTGTGCATTACCGCAGGCAGGCCGACGGCACCGTCACGGTCACGGTGATCGCGGAAGGGGACATCGCGATGGAGCCGCCAGGGATTTCCGTCGCGGTGTCGAGCCTTCTCGACTGACCGATCTCAATCCACCCGCAGGCCGAGCTTCCTGATGAGGGCCGACCACTTCGGCTCCTCCTTGGCGATGTCGGCGGCGTATTCCTCGGGCGTCGACGGGAGCGTATCGCCGCCGTCGGCGACGATGCGCGCCTTGACCTCGGGATCCCCAAGTGTTGCGCGAAGCGCCGCGTTGTACTTGGCGATGACGGCCGGCGGCGTGCCGGCGGGCGCCATCAGGCCGTAATGGAGCACCGCCTCGAAGCCGGGCAGCCCTGATTCGGCGATGGTCGGCAGGTCGGGAAGCTGGGGAAGCCGCGTCGGCCCGGCGGTGGCGATCGCACGCAGCGTGCCTGCCTGCAAATTGCCCATGGCAGGCGCCAGCACGTTGAACGCGATCGGAATATGCCCGCCGAGGAGGTCGTTGGTCAGCGGCCCGGTGCCCTTATAGGTCACGACGGTGTAGTCGATTCCCGCCGCCGCCTTGAAGAGCTCGGCCGACAGATACCCGCCGGTTCCCGGCGGCGGCGTGCCGACATCGAGCTTGCCGGGCTCGCGCTTCGCGAGCGCGATCAGGTCGCCGACCGTGTGGACCGGCGAGGCGGCGTTCGTCATCAGCACGATCGGCGTCGTCGCGATGAGGCCGATCGGGGTGAAGTCCTTCTTCGGGTCATAGCCGGGATTGGCATAGAGCGTCGGATTGATCGAGGTGATGCCGGTGTGGGACATCACGATGGTGGCGCCGTCGGGCGCCGCCTTGGCGGCGACCCGCATGCCGATCACGCCGGCGACGCCGCCGCGGTTGTCGATGATGACCTGCTGGGCGAGATGCGCCGCCAACCGCTCCGCGACGATGCGGGCCAGCGCATCGACCCCGCCCCCGGCGGGGAACGGCACGATGAGCGTGACCGGCCGCCCCGCCGCCGGCTGCGCCTGTGCGCCGCACACTGCGGCGGCGACCATTACACCGGCCGCGGCCGCTGCCAGGAAACGGCAAAACGTGGACCGCCTGCTCGACATCGCGCTCAACCGCATACCCTGAACCGCACACCCAAAAAACGAAACCGCCGGCCTCGGACGAGAGAACCGGCGGATTCTACAACAGAAATGAGAACCGGGTCAGTGTACGCTGTCGCATTCCATATGCGCCAACCGCGCCATTTCGTCTTTCAACTGCAACTTGCGACGCTTCAGTTCCGCCAAAGTGAAATCGTCTACCGACGGATGCAGAAGGGCTTCGGAGAGCTCGTCCTCGAGTATCCGATGCCGCTGTTCGAGTTCGGCAAGATGCGTAGATGTCGCCATGGATCCTCCTGGGGGGGTCAGATTTACAGCCTGACGACAAAAGTTTGACACGAGGTTGACAAGGAGTTGATATTCGATCGATTGTGCGCCGCAAAAATCCGGCTGATCGCGGTGCGTAAGCGCCTGCTGGGAAAGCAGAATCGGCGCGCTCTTCACAATGTCGCAGGTTTCTCGAAGCGCGGGCGCCAAAGGCTTCCGAAGCGCACCGCCGGGGTTCGTGGTATTTTGCTGCCGAAGACCTTGCGGGCCCGGGGGCGGCCGGTGCGGGCGAAGGCTGGCAGCGTCAATGACCGAGCAGGAAGAAAGCGAGCTGCGGGCCCAACTCGCGCGGCTGCGGCAGGAGCACCGCGACCTCGACGCCGCGATCGAGGCCCTCCAGGGCGTTCCCGGCGCCGACATCCTCCAAATCCAGCGCCTCAAGAAACGCAAGCTCTTCCTGCGCGACCGCATCACCTTCGTCGAGGACCAACTCACCCCGGACATCATCGCGTGACCTGGTCCCTCTCCCCGTGAGTCCTTAACGGCGCCTGCGGATAATGTAGCTCGGACACTGCTCTCCGCCTTGCGAGGGCAATGCGGCTATCTATAATCCGCGCCTTCTTTTTCTCGGCCGCCCCATCGGCGTCTTTGCAGGGAGCACCGCGTGGCCGAAAAGCCCGTCGCGATCATCATGGGCAGCCAGTCCGATTGGGCGACGATGAAGCATGCCGCCGAAACCCTCGACGCGCTCGGCGTCGGCTACGAGGCGCGCATCGTCTCCGCGCACCGCACCCCGGACCGGCTCTGGGCCTTTGCCAAGGGCGCGAAGGCCACAGGCTTCAAGGTAATCATCGCCGGCGCCGGCGGCGCCGCGCACCTGCCGGGCATGACGGCATCGATGACCACACTGCCGGTGTTCGGAGTTCCCGTGGAATCGAAGGCGCTGTCCGGGGTCGATTCGCTCTATTCGATCGTCCAGATGCCGCCTGGGGTGCCCGTCGGCACGCTGGCGATCGGCCGCCCGGGGGCGGTGAACGCCGCCCTTCTCGCCGCGAGCGTGCTGGCGCTTGCGGATCCGGCGCTTGCCACCCGGCTCGAAGCGTGGCGCAAGCGGCAGACCGAGGCGGTCGCCGAGACCCCCACCGACGAGGGCAGCGCGTGAGCGCGCCCTTCGTGAGGGCGGAGCCGGACGCGACCATCGGCATTCTCGGCGGCGGCCAGCTCGGGCGCATGCTGGCGCTCGCCGCCGCGCGCCTCGGTTTCAAATGCCACGTGCTGTGTCCCGAGCGCGGCTCGCCCGCCTTCGACGTGGTGCGGCGCGTGACCGAGGCCGACTACGGCGACAAGGCCGCGCTCGACCGCTTCGCAGACGACGTCGACGTCATCACCTACGAGTTCGAGAACGTGCCGGCCGAGACCGCGACCTTTCTCGCCGCCCGCAAGCCGGTGCTGCCCGACCCGCAGGTGCTCGCCATCACCCAGGACCGGCTGGCGGAAAAGGATTTCATCGTCTCTCTCGATATCGCGACCGCACCCTATGCAGGGGTTGCGGCCGAAGGCGAGCTTGCCTCGGCGCTCGCCGCGGTCGGATTGCCCGCCGTTCTCAAGACGCGGCGGTTCGGCTATGACGGCAAGGGCCAGGCGACGCTGCGCGCCGGCGACAATCCCGCCGCGGCGTGGCGCGCCATCGGCGGCCAGCCGTCGATCGTCGAGGCCTTCATCGCGTTCGAGCGCGAGATATCGGTCGTCGCCGCGCGCAGCCATGACGGCCGCATCGCCTGCTTCGAGGTGACCGAGAACGAGCATCACAATCATATCCTCAAAATTTCGCGGGCCCCCGCAGAAGTGACGCCGGCGGTGGCGGCGGAGGCGCGCCGCATCGCCGAGCGCGTCGCCGAAGCCTTCGAATATGTCGGCGTGCTCGCGGTCGAGATGTTCGTCGTGCGCGACGGCGCGGGCCACGCCGTGCTCGTCAACGAGATCGCGCCGCGGGTGCACAACTCCGGCCACTGGACGATCGACGGCTGCTCGGTGTCGCAATTCGAGCAGCACATCCGCGCCGTCGTCGGCTGGCCGCTCGCGGAGCCGGTGTGCTACGGCCGCGCCGAGATGATCAACCTCGTCGGCGACGAGGTTTCCGGCTATCGCCAGTGGCTCGAGACGCCCGGCGCCTGCGTGCACCTCTACGGCAAGCAGGCGATCCGCCCCGGCCGCAAGATGGGCCATGTCACCCGCGTATTTCCGCGGGGGTGACCGTCACTTCTCGCCCTGCGCGCAGATCGCCGCAGCATCGCCCACGCCCGATTTACACGAGCGCCGCGCCGTATAGGATGCCGGCGGAATGGGAGGAACCATCATGTCGAACGAATTCGATCAAGCCGCCAACCGCCGCCGGTTTCTGCAGTTCATCGCCGCCAGCACCGTGCTCAGTTACTCCGACAAGCTCGCATTCGCCGAGACGCTGCTGCCGAAGTCGAAGCTGCCCGATCCAATGGTGTGGGCGCCGCTCGATCCGGCGAACATCATCAAGTCGCCGAAGGATGCGATCAACGTCTTCGACTTCGAGCCGGTGATGCGCCAGAACGTGCCGCCCGCCCATTTCGGCTACATGGCGTCCGGCATCGACGACGAGGTGACGCTGCGCGCCAACCGCGAAGGGTTTCTCAAATTCCAGCTGCGGCCGCGGCGCCTCGTCGACGTGAGCAAGGTCGACATGTCGACCAATATTCTCGGCACGAAGTATTCCTCGCCGATCATCATCGCGCCGACCGGCGGCCATAAGGCCTACAACCTCGACGGCGAGGAGGGCGTCGCCAAGGCCGCCAAGACCGGCGACCACCTCATGATCCTGTCGACGCAGACCTCGACGGGCGTCGAGGACGTGATCAAAGCGCGAGGTGCACCGATCTGGATGCAGCTCTACGCGACCAACAAGTTCGAGGTCGCAGCCCATCACGTCAAGCGCGCCGAGAACGCCGGCTGCACCGGGCTCGCCGTCACCGTCGACCGCTCCGGCGGCCGCAACCAGGAGACCTTGTTCCGGCTGCGCCGCGCCGACACCCGCCAGTGCAACGATTGCCACGACCGATCGAGCCTCGCGGCCGACCAGGGCAACAAGCCGATGTACGAAGGCGTCGACCTCTCCGGCCTGCGCAACATCCAGTCCTCGGCGATGACCTGGGACTATCTCAAGCGGCTGCGCGACACGACGAAGATGAAAGTGGTGATCAAGGGCCTGCTCGCCTGGGAAGACGCCAAGATGGCGGCCGATGCCGGCTACGACGCCATCATCGTGTCGAACCACGGCGCGCGCAGCGAGGACTCCGGCCGCGGCACCATCGACGCGCTTCCCGAGATCGTCGACGCCGTCAACGGCCGCATGCCAATCCTGATCGACTTCGGCTTCCGCCGCGGCACCGACATCTGCAAGGCGCTATGCATGGGCGCGACCGGCGTCGCCATCGGCCGGCCCTACCTGTGGGCGCTCGGCGCCTTCGGCGAGCAGGGCGTTGAGCGCGCACTGGAGCTGCTGCGGCTCGAGCTGTTCGGCATCATGCAGCAGGTCGGCGCGCCCTCGATCAAGCACCTCACCCCGGCGATGGTGCGGAGGGCGTAACTCCCTCTCCCCGCGCCGGCCGACGGTTGTCTCGCCGGCGTGCGGCAGCGACTCCCTCTCCCCGCGTGCGGGGAGAGGGTCGGGGTGAGGGGGCGGTTTCGCGAGTTTGAGCCTCCGAGATTATCATTGAGGCTCTTTCTTTGATGGCTCGCTGCGCTCGCGGACCCCACCCTGCCCTCCCCGAAGCCGGGGAGGGATAGAGACGCTCAGACTCGCGAAACCGCCCTCACCTGGATCGCTCGCGCGATTCGACCTCTCCTCACGCGGGGAGGGTTTCTCAGCCGCACCGGTCCGGCCATCTCGCCGCAGGGCGCGTGCGGCCTGCCCTTTCCGCCGTACGGCGAACCTGTGCTATGCTCGCCTCCTGGAAGCGGGAGAACGCACCATGCAGTTCGCCGTCGGCTTTAAGGTTCACGGCAAGACCGGCCACGTCGTCGTCGACGGGGAGGACGCGCTGATCGCCGCGCTCAAGGTCAAGATCGAGCGGCCGGACGCGTGCATCACCTATGTGCGCCACCCGAACAAGCGCGGCGATTTACGCCACCCGGCGGAGGGCTTCGCCGACGCGGAAGCCTGATTCGAGAGCAGGCTCGGATGCGGTCGACAGCCCGCCGTCACCGGGCGGAAAGGCGTCCGTTCCATCGGTAACCCACGATGCCCTTGTCGGCATCGAACAGATAATCGAACCCGTTCAACAAATGGACACCGGTGTTGACGAAAGTCGGCCGGTCGCCGCGGCCGACCAAGGTCACGCGGGCCGGCGCGAGCGGGTTGGACACGTCGCCGACACGAAAGCTGTAGCTCGCGGCGCCCGGCGTCGCAGCTTCCGGAGCCAGCGAGATCGTGACCTTGGCGCCCGGCGGCAGCCCGGGATCTCTTCCGCCCGAGCCCGCGGCCCGCTCCTCGCTCGCGGGGAGGGAGAGAAACATCCCGGTCACGCCGGTGTCGGGAAGCACCGTCCCGCAAGCGGGTGTCCGATCATCGATCGTGATGCAGGCCGGCGCGCCTGACCAGTCCTGCCGCGCATCATCGCGAGCCAGTTGAACGGTGACGTAGCCTTCGCCGGGATCGGCGCCGGTGAGGCCGATCTGAACGCCCGCGCTGCTCACGATGTAGCCGCGCCGCAGCGCGTCGTGCCCCGAGCCGGTGCCGGCCAGATTGAGAAACGGGTTTATGTCCGGGCCATGCGGGCCTTCGCGGTTGCCCCTGCGTGCGAACCCGACGCCGATCATGGCGACGTGACGCGGATCCTCCCTCGCCGTGCAATTGCGCGCATTGGCGAGGCAGGCGACGCTCCGAACGGCGAGCACCGGGATGGGCGACGTCGTCACGCTCGCGCCGTTCGCTCCGGTGATCGTTGCTCGCACCACTACCCAATCGCCCTGCTCAACGCGACCCGAGCTTGTGTAGGTCAGCGTGCCCGGCCCGCGGTTCGGCAGCCGGTCGATGTTCGGTATCGCCGAGGCGGAGACGACGATGCCGGTCGAGCCCGTGTCCATGACGGCATGGAGTTGTCTCCCGCCGAACGAGAGCCCGAGATGCGGCGGGTTTTGCAGATTGCCGCCGGGTTCGCCGCGATTGAGAAAGCGCAGGAAGACGCCCTGGCCCCCCGCCTTTTCGTTCGACTGTGCGACGCTGGACGAGGCCGCGACGCTCGCGGCCAGCAGCACCGGGGCGCCAACGCCAATCAGCTGCCGTATCGATGGTATCGGCATCGCCACCTTTATTCGTCGGCGCGAAGATTTTGCTGACGGCGACGAATTGATCGCCCGATTTGACCTCTACTTGTGCCGATAATCCAGTGGCGGCTTCTGAAACTCCGGAATCACCGACTGGTAGGTCGCCCCGTTGAGCTGCTTCTTGAAATCCACCTTCGCATCCGCGATCGAGCTGCGCATCGGCGAACAAATCCGCGCCGGTGATGGCGAGCGCCTTCGCCGCGATCACCATGCCCTTCTGGCCGATGCTCATGCCGGAGGTCGCCGCCGCCTGCCAGGTGTGGGCGACGACGCCGGGCACGAAGGTCGCGGCGCGGAAGCCGATGGTCGGCACGTTCCAGCTCACGTCGCCGGCGTCCGTCGACGCCTGGCCGGTGCGCGCGCCGAGCGGGAGCACCGCGGCGGTCGACTCGAGCTTCTTGCCCTCGCCCGGCGGTAAGCTCTTCTGCACCTCTGCGGCGAACTCTTTCTCCTCCGGCGTATAGGCGAAGCCGCCGACCTCCTCGAGATTCCGCTGCGCCACTTTGGCCAGCACCTCGTTCGCCACCACATTGGTGGTACCGCCGAGCTCCTTCACCTCGAGCGTGGTTTCGGTCATCAGCGCCGCGCCCTGCGCGATCTTGAGGATGCGGCTCCACACGTTGTTGAGCACGACCGACGACGGATTGCGCGCATAGAGGTACATCTCGGCCGAGTCGGGCACGACGTTCGGCGCGGCGCCGCCATTGGTGATGATGTAGTGCACGCGGCTGTTGCTCGGAATGTGCTCGCGCATGAACTCGATACCGTTGCCCATCAGCATGACGGCATCGAGCGCCGAGCGGCCGCGCTCCGGCCCGGCGGCCGCATGCGCGGCGACCCCGTGAAACTGGAAGCGCGCGCTGTTGATCGCCAACATGCCGCCGTTGAAGACGTAGTTCTCGTCGCCGGGGTGCCAGTGCAGGATCACGTCGACGTCGCGAAACAGGCCGGCGCGGATCATGTAGATCTTGCCGTCGCCGCCCTCCTCGGCCGGCGTGCCGTAATAGCGCAGCGTGCCGGCGACGTGGTTGCGCTCCATGTACTCCTTGAGCGCGACCGCCGCGAGCGCCGCCCCGGCGCCGAGCAGGTTGTGGCCGCAGGCATGGCCAGGCCCGTCGGCGACGATCGGGCTGCGGTTCGGCGTCGCCGCCTGCGACAGGCCCGGCAGCGCATCGAACTCGCCCATGATGCCGATCACCGGCTGGCCCTGGCCGAAGGTCGCGACGAACCCGGTCGGCTCGCCGGCGACGCCCGACTGGACGCGGAAGCCTGCGGAGGCGAGCTCGCGCTGCAGCAGCGCCGAGCTGTTCTCTTCGTGGTAGCCGAGCTCAGGACGGTCCCAGATCGCCTTGGAGGTCGCAGAGAAATGCGCGGCGCGCTGGTCGACGAGCTGGAGAATGTCCTGGTGCCGCGCCGGCTCGGCGACGGCGGCGCAGGGGAGCAGCAGCGCCAGGCAACGCGACGGCGAGTTTCCGGAGGTCGATGATCGGGTTCATGATGCCAGCTCCAATTCGGCCACAAAACGCCGTCGCGGGACGAGGACTTGCGTTCGCGGTCGAGGTTATCGCGATTGCGGCGCCCCACAAGGGGCGCTCGCGGACGTCCGCGGCGCCCTCACCGGACGCGCGAGCCTCGGCACACGATCGAGTGAGGCTGCCCCGAGGCCCGGAGCCCCCGAGCCGAAGCGCCTTGCCCGGCCCGGCGGCTTCCGCTACATCGGTCGCGACACCCGGGCGCCGCCATACGACGCCCGGCACGCGCGGGCGACGCGCATCCGGTCGCGCCAGCCCGCCGGTCAGCCGCAATAGCTCAGTCGGTAGAGCACATCATTCGTAATGATGGGGTCGGGGGTTCGAATCCCTCTTGCGGCACCATGTTTTTCAAGCACTTAAGTGGGCGGGTTTCAGCCTGAAGTTGCTTGGGGTAACGATTGGGGTAACATCCAACAGGACGCCGGCATCAGAGCGCCACGAGCGCGAAGCAGATTGGTGTGTCACTGCGCCAATCCTTGCGTGTATCGTCGAGGCAAGCGACTACCGATGATGCGCCAGCGAGACATGCACCTGCCCGCAACAGGCATCGTGGTCTTCGGCCGGTAATCTCGCGGAATCATGGATCGGACGAGCGGAACGCGCGCAGGAGCATCGCTGCGCTCTTGATAAGCCCTACCGATATTGGCTCATTCGGCTTTGGGCTGGCGAGGGTCGCCAGCAGCCGCGGAGCTACGCGGCTCTCGCTCTACGCATTATGCTGTTGGCTATGTTGGCGCCGCACCGCCCAAAGGGAGATGCACCATGCCTCGGCTTCTGCCGTTTATCGCGCCGCCCATCTCGATGACCGCTAGGTTCACGCGCATCAGGCGCGCGGGCCCTCCGGTGTCGTGAGGCCTCCGACTTCAACCGAACAATCCGGCCTGCTCGGTTTCCTGCCGCCGCGATTCACTGAAGCAAAGATACGGCGGCCGAAACAAAGTCCGGCGCCTGGAATCGCCATAAAGGGCGCCCCGCAGTCGTTGACGATGCTGCAGATCAGGCGCATCGCGCCAGAACAATTTGGGCGCGAGAACCTTGGACGCCTAGCCGACCTTTTTTCGTCAAATTTTGACGTCGTCGATGCCCGGTCCTTTGGAAAGCTGCCCGAAGACGGTAAATTCTGGGGCCATTAGCATGCAACAAGCACCAACTCGTTAAGGACTGATCGCCTTCGGCTTGCGCTCGATGCTATTTGCAATTCTTCAAATGGAGAACTGGAATATGATCGACTCCATTATCGCAAGTGTATCATTATGGCTCAATAAAGCAGTTTGCGCAAATATACATCGGCTGCTTCGATGCCAGTCAAAATTAGTATTACGAAAGTCCACTCGCTATAGCTGGAAGACCATGAGCGATGATCTGGACCAGCATGGCCGTTTTCACATTATAAGCGTACTCGCACCTCGCTGGAACTGCCACGCCCTCTTGGCGCGTTTATCCCCCATCCGAATCGACAAAAGTTTGACGCTAGAGCTCTCCGGATTTGGTTCACCGGCATATTCATGGTCTCTGGTGCTTTACGACGATTCTTTGAAGATGAAAGAATGGATAGGATCAACGACAAACGAGAAAGAGACGGTCACATGGCGCCTGCCTCCAGCAATCTACAGCCTGTCCCTTCGTTATTATACCGATAGCGACGACATTGAGGTGCCGACGGTTGTGATCGACGGCACGATTCGTGTGGTTGGAGGGAAGATAGCGGCCGAAGCAACCCGCTACAGCCGCCACCTTGAAGCTATCCGCAACCGAACTGGCTCCATCTTCCGACTCTTACAATTCTATGTATTCTATGACTTGAGTCGGATGGAAAAATGTGCGGACCTGGTGCGTCAGCAATTTCTTCCCATGGGAAATCCGGATACTGAATGGAATTATGGACATTTGGCGATTGGAGAACGGCTGAGGATCAGCTCCAGCCATGCCCACCAGCGAGCGTACAAGGTATACGTTTGCTTTTACAATTGGGCGAGTTTTCCGGTCGATTGGTATACGGTTGATAGCCTTCATTGGTGCGGCGATGCTTTTGATCAGCCGGTTGCCTACGCGATTCGCCGAGTTCGAAAGAAAACGTTTGACGCATTGGAGAACTCTCACGTCGATTTTGAGGAATTCGTTGTTACCTCAGTCGGAAAATCAACGGCGTCGGACTTAACTCCGCTCTAAAAACCTACCTCGGGGACCTTCTTCCTTGGAATCCAGCGCGGCGGCCAGCGAGGCCACCTTCTCCGGATGAGCAAGGTGCGGATGGTGAGCAGCGTCCACCAACATCACTCGGCCACCTGCCGCCCGCACCCAGCCAAGGTCCTCGGGCCGCGTGAGCGGACTCCTCGATCCGAATATCGCGGCGACGGGCGGAAGTCGGTCGACGTCGATCGCGTTGTGGATGTCGAATGCCGGGCCATCAAAGGGCAACTCCAGCCGCGCGTCCCACCGCCATCGCCAACCGTTTTCCACCGGCTCGAGAATACGCTCTGCCAATGCGCGTGCGAAGCTCGGATCAAGTTCGGGCGAAGCCTTGCACAGGCGCTCGGCAGCGGCCTCGGGGTTCTCGAACACTGCACGTACGGGTGTTCTCGGCCGAATCAGGGCTTCCAAGTCTACGCCAGACGGAACGATCCCGCGGCCCCGTAGCGTTGGTACGTCGACCAAAACCAATCCGCGCAGTTTCTTTGGTGAGGCACTCGCGACGATCTGGGCCAGCAGTCCGCCGAGGGAATGTCCTATGATGATCTTAAGGCGTGGAATGCGGTCTATCAGTGCCGCCAGATCGCGAAGCAGTACAGAGATCGGATAGCCGCCGGCACCAAGGAGGTGCGGTGACCTCCCATGCCCCCGCAGATCGGGAGCGATCACCTGGTATCCTTGGCCGACGAGCCAAGTAGCTACCGCATGCCAGACGAGACTTTGCTCACGATGTCCATGGACGCAAAGCACTCCAGGTGCCTCCGCCGCCCCCCAGCGAAGCCCAACAAGCGGCCCCTCCGGTAGCTCCCACGTGACCTCCTCGGGGATCGCGCCCTCCGCCGGCGTGGCTGAGCCCCCCGAGGAAAGCCCGATGGCTCGAGCCTCGTCGTCACCCCCTTCCGCCAGAACGTAACCTCGCGCCTCGGCAAGTCGAACAGTCTCCGGGTCCAGGCTGCGGGGTGCACGCACCTCTCGCCAAGCGTCCGCCAAAACGGGATCGATCGTATGCCGGCGATGGAAGTTGGGATCGCCAATTTGACTTCCCTCCCCCGCGACACTGTCGGTCATGCGGTCGGGCCCGTATGCGTCGAGCATCTGCGGGTCGTAACGCAGATCGAGCCAATCGCAGAGTTCGCGGAGCTTCAATTCGGGGGCCGTGACGAGGTCCTCGTAGCGGATCCGAAATTGCTGATGTTCCGGGAGGTCCGCAAAAAAATCCCGAACATTGCGTTCGCACGCTTGCCATATCCGCTCCGCCACTTCCCAGGGATCGAGGTCCATCGTCTGAGGCATGACGCGGTGCATTCGCATACGAGTGAAGGACTCCATCATGGCCAGCGGGTGGCGGGCCAGGTGGAGGAAACGTGCCTCGGGGCACCAGCGAAGCGCTCGGGCCAAGTATTTTGGGTCTGACGCACTGGTCGGGCTCTTGTCGACCACCAAGAGTCCAGTCGCTTCATTGAGCTTCTGGTACACCTCACGGCCTGTCCACCCTGCGGCACGCCATTGTTCAACTGTCGCCTCGGCTTGAGTACGGCCTTGGTTCAGGGCGGCCATCACGGCGCGAACGAGGCCATGATGAAGCCCTGTGGCCTAAATCAGCTCGTCACGAGCCGCCAGGGTTTCAGTCGGAAGCAGGTGCAGTTCGGGCGGGGAGAAGACGCTCGGATGGCCCGCCAGCATGACGCGCAAAAGCGTCGATCCAGAGCGAGGAGCGGATAGAATGAATAGGGGGGACTGAGGCGCATCGAGGCGCACCCGCCGCACCGACGCACCAGATGCCTTCGGCCCGGACGGCGCGCGAGCGGAGTCCTTGTGCGCCGCCATTTTACGTTGGGCCCAGTTACGGCTGATAGGCAGGAGCAACTGTACAAGTTGGGAGAGCGTCGGCGCTCCGGCAATGTCGTTCACGAACACGGCCGTTTCGAAGTCGGTGCTGAGCCGATTGCGAAGTTGGACGAACATCAGTGAGTCCATGCCGTATTCAAACAGGTTGGACCTTTCGCTGAGCTGCTCGCTCGCACCACCGAGAATGGCGGCGGTGTGGTTGATCAAATAGGTCAGTATCAGGCGACCTAAAGCATCATCGGCCAAACCTCCGATAGCTCCTTCGCGAACCGACCGAAGAGCAGGGTCAGAAGAGGGGCCTTCAGTCGTCACAAGTTCCGAAAGCAACGCCGGATGGCGGCCGCCGCCGAGGCGCTCGAGGCCGTGCCAGTCGATATCGACAATCGCAGCTTGCTCAGGCGGCGAAGCGAGAAGCCGTTGCAATGTTGCCAACGCCTTCGCAGGCGCCATCGCCTGAGGGCCGGCCGCTTTAAGATAGACCTCACCGAGGCCGGCGCCCGCCCATAGTCCCCAGTTGACGGCAACCGCGGGGAGCCCCGCAGCACGGCGGGCCTCGGCGATACCGTCGAGCCCGGCATTGGCCGCGCTGTAATTCGCGGCACCGGCGTTGCCGAGCACGGACCCGAGGGACGAGAATAGTACGAACGCATCGAGCGGCAGGTCGCGCGTCAAGCTGTCGAGGTGGCAAGCACCCGACACTTTCGCGCCCCAGGCCTTTTCAACGCTCTCAACTGTCTGATCCGACAACAGCGCATCATCCGTCACAGCGGCGAGGTGGAAGATCGATCGTAAAGCGGGGGCCCCACCCCGACGCCTGTCGATCAACTCGGCCAGTTGCTCGCGCTGCGATACGTCGACAGCTTCGAGAGACACCTCCACGCCGAGATCTCGGAGTTCTGCGGCGAGCGTGGGAGCGGCGGGATGTTTGGGAGCCGTCTTGGAGGCCAGAATGAGATGCTCGGCGCCGGACTTGGCGAGCCAGCGTGCAACTTGCTGTCCCAGTCCACCAAGGCCGCCAGTGACCAGAACTGTTCCGCGGGGGCGCCAAACCTCTTTCGGGAGTTCGCGCCTGCGCAGGCGCCAACCGCGGACACCGTCGCGCCGCAGGGCCACCACGCTTTCTTGTCCCGGTTGCGCGATCGTTGCGGCAAAGTTCCGTTCGACCACACGGTCGAAGCGCGACGGAAGATCGATAACGGCGCACTGAAGCTCCGGATGTTCTTGCCGGACAGCTGCGGCAAGGCCAAAGAGGCATCGTTGGCTCGGATCGACAGGAAGGTCGTCGTCAACGATCTTGGCGGCCTGATGCGTGAGGATCCAGCAGGGTGCGACGAG
>CAWGRH010000009.1:0-81068 GCA_963824905.1 uncultured Alphaproteobacteria bacterium | reverse complement strand
GGCGCCGCCGAGCGTTGCGATCTCCAGCGCCTGGCGGGCGGTCATGGCGTCGGGGCCGTAGCCGACGCGGGCGAGCAGCATTGCCTGGCGCGCCTCCGCGATCAGATTGCTGGTGTCGTTCGAGGCCGAGCCGTCGACGCCGAGGCCGACCGGCACGCCGGCCGCACGCATCCGCCCGACCGGGGCAATGCCGGAGGCGAGCCGCATGTTCGAGCAGGGACAATGGGCGACGCCGGTGCCGGTGCGGCCGAACAGGCCGATGCCGTGCTCGTCGAGCTTGACGCAGTGGGCATGCCAGACGTCGTGCCCGACCCAATCGAGTTTCTCGGCATATTGCGCGGGCGTGCAGCCGAACATTTCGCGCGTGAAGGCGACGTCCTTGTCGTTCTCGGCGAGATGGGTATGCAGCGACACGCCATAGCTGCGAGCGAGCACCGCCGCCTCCCGCATCAGGTCCTGGCTCACGGTGAAGGGCGAGCACGGCGCGACGACGACGCGCAGCATCGCGTAGCGGGATTTGTCGTGATAGGTCTCGATGAGGCGCCGCATCTCGCGCAGCACCGCCGCCTCGTCCTCGACCAGGCGATCGGGCGGCAACCCGCCTTTACTCACCCCGAGGCTCATCGCTCCGCAACTCGCATGGAAGCGCATGCCGATCTCTTCCGCCGCCGCGATCTCGTCGTCGAGGCGGATGCCGTTCGGGTAGAGGTAAAGATGGTCCATCGCGGTGGTGCAGCCGGACAGCATCAGCTCGGCCATCGCGGTCTTGGTCGAGACCGTGATCATCTCCGGCGACAGCCCCGCCCAGATCGGAAACAGCGCGGTGAGCCAGTCGAACAGCTCGCCGTCCTGCGCCGCCGGCACCACGCGGGTCAGGCTCTGAAACATGTGGTGATGGGTGTTGACGAGGCCGGGAATGACGACGTGTCCGGCGAGATCGATGACCTCGTCGGCCTGCGTCGGCAGGCTCGCCGTCGGCCCCACCGCGACGATGCGGCTCCCCTCGATGTAGAGGCCGCCGCCGCGGATCTCGCGCCGTGTGTCATCCATGGTAACGACGAGGTCGGCGTTCCTGGCGAGCAGCGTTCTCGGCATGATGTCCTCATTTGGGTCCGGCTCGCGGGATCATGCGAACGGTCGACCCGATCACCTGCGCGATGCAAGGCGTCGGCCAAAAACAAAGGGCGCCGGCATTATCGGCGCGCTTCGTCGAGGGTCATTGTTAATCCAGCCGGCGTCACTTTTGTGTGATATTCACGCCACATCCCGGTTTAGTCGAGCCCGCGGATATCCGCAAAAACTGCGCAGCCTCCAATCACTTGCACAAAAAATACGACCGTTGCCTGTCAGCTGTTCAAGCCTTTTTCGTCGGCCGCGTTTCCTGCTGCTCGTCCTTCTGGCATCGGTCTTGCCGGCAGCCGCAAGCGTCCCGCCCGCCAACAATCGATCGAGAGTTTTGCAATGAAGCTTCCACGGCAGTTCTTCAAACCTCTGGCGATCGGCGCACCGGCGCCGCTGCGCGACTTGCCGGTCCGGTTGGAGCGGATGATCCATTTCGTGCCGCCGCACATCGAGAAGATACGCCAGAAGGTGCCGGAGTTGATCCGTCAGGTCGATGTCGTGCTCGGCAATCTCGAGGACGCCATTCCGATCGATGCCAAGGTGGCGGCGCGGCAGGGTTTCATCGCCATGGCCGAGGCCAACGATTTCGGCAGCACCGGGCTGTGGACGCGGATCAACGCGCTCAATTCGCCCTGGGCGCTCGACGACGTCATCGAGATCGTCGCCGCGGTCGGCGACAAGCTCGACGTGGTGATGCTGCCCAAGGTCGAGGGGCCGTGGGACATCCATTATCTCGACCAGCTGTTGGCCCAGCTCGAGGCGCGTCACGGCATCGGCCGCCCCATCCTGATCCACGCCATCCTGGAAACGGCGGAAGGCGTCGACAACGTCGCCGCCATCGCGGCCGCTTCGCCGCGCATGCATGGGATCAGCCTCGGCCCAGCGGACCTCGCGGCGTCACGGGCGATGAAGACGACGCGGGTCGGCGGCGGTCATCCCGATTACGTCGTGCTCGCCGATCCCGGCGAAGGGCCGCGCATGCGTTTCCAGCAGGACCTCTGGCACTACACCATCGCCAAGATGGTCGATGCCTGCGCGGCCGCCGGCATCAAGCCGTTCTACGGGCCGTTCGGCGACTTTGCCGACCTCGCCGCCTGCGAGGCGCAGTTCCGCAACGCCTTCCTGATGGGGTGCGCTGGGGCATGGACCTTGCATCCCAATCAGGTGGACATAGCAAAGCGCGTCTTCTCGCCCGACCCCGCGGAAGTCGCGTTCGCCAAGAAGATCCTGGCCGCCATGCCGGACGGTTCCGGGGCGGTGATGATTGACGGGAAGATGCAGGACGACGCGACCTGGAAGCAGGCCAAGGTGGTGGTCGACCTCGCCCGCATCGTTGCCAGCAAGGACCCGGCCATGGCAGAATCCTATGGCCTATAAAAACGACGGACGTCGTGAACGTTTCTTCGCGCGTTCGAACCGGGAGTGCCACAATCGGGGGGTAATCGTGTTGTGATGAACAAGATTCGGATCGCCAAATACACCATCGGCCAGATCGTCAAGCACCGCCTCTACCCGTTCCGTGGCGTCGTCTTCGACATCGATCCGTTGTTCAACAACACCGAGGAATGGTACCAGTCGATCCCGGCCGAAGCGCGGCCGAGCAAGGACCAGCCGTTCTATCACCTGTTCGCGGAGAACGCCGAAACCGAATATGTTGCATATGTTTCGGAGCAAAACCTCTTGCCGGATGAGAGCGGCGAGCCGGTCCGTCATCCGCAGATCGCCGAGGTGTTCGAGTTCGACGACAAGGGCGGTTACCACCGCCGCAGCCTGCTCAACTAGGCCTGTGCGGCATCGTTTCCGCGAAAAAAGCCCCGCCGGTTGACGGGGCTTTTTTACTATCCGCTCTCGCGCGCGGATGGCGGGCAGCAGATAACTGCTGCCGCATCACGCCCCGAGGGCCCGTGTCGCCTTACATGCCATGTTACATGGCTTGGCCGGCGTCGTGCATGCACGTTTGGTACGCGAACTCCCGGCTCTGGCCCCAGTCCCGGTAGCCTCCGGGGTAGTGGCTCTTGGCCTGCGCGTTGCATTTGAGGATGACCGCTTCGCGCGAGGAACCGCTGTCCTTCACCGCCGCCGAAGCAGGCGAAGTCCAAGTCGCGACCGAAAGCCCCATAGCGAGCGCAAACGAAAGCAAGCTGACGAATCTCATCTGTTTTCTCCCTTGACCGAACCGTTCGGTAACATCCACATAAACGCGATATGCCAAATTTCAATATTGACCGAACGGTTCGGTCATGCAAAAGCGACGACCCAGCGTTGTGCGATTGACGGAACACGCGGGTACACCGAGCCATGTCGAGCGGCTGCGCGCTGCGCGGGGCGCCCGAACCGGGGCGTGAGCCCGGGAACGGCGCCAAGCAGATCGGCGGCACGAAAAAAACCGCCCAGCGGAGCTGAGCGGTGAAGCAATCGAAAGTGGAAAAGCTGGCGGGGGCGATTGCCCCTGCCCGCCTGAGATTAGTGCGCCGGAGCGGCCGGTGCAGCCGAAGCGCCCGAGCCTTCGAGCTTCTTGCGCGCCTCGTCGGCCCGCTTCTGGAGCTCGTCCTGCAGCTTCTTCTGCTGCTCCTCGAACACCTTCGGATCGGTCGGCGGGCCTTCGTTGGCCTTGGCGAAATCGACCAGGGGCAACGGGAAGCTGATCGCGGCGCCGGCGAGATTGATCGCCTGGATCGTCAGCATCTGGCCGTGCTTGAGCTTGCCGATGAGGTCGGGCGTCGCTTCGTAGTCGGCCATGCAGCCATTGGCGAAGCAGGTGAAGAACGGCCCGGTGAGCGGGGCCTGCTGGTCGACGATGACGCGGGTGCCGTATTGGAGTTGCAGCGGGCTCGGCAGCGTGATGCGGAAAAGCTTCTTCGGTTCGCCGTCCGGCTCGATGAGGGCCGCTGCGATGACCGGCTGGCCAGCCTCGGTACGGGCATCCTTACCGGTGAAGCAGACCTGCTTCGCCGCAGCATCCTGGCCTTTGCCGCAGAACTTCGCCCAGGGCGAATAGATGAGCTGCGGCATTTCCGGGGCTGGGCCGGTGCCGGCCTGCTGGCCGGGCGCGGCGCCGGGAGGTGCCGGAGTTGCCTGCGTCGTCGCCGGCGCCCCCGCCTTCGGTGCGGCTGCGGCCGGCTTTGCGGGAGGCTTTGCCGGAGGCTTCGCGGCCGGGGCGGCCGGTGCCGCGGGCTGCTGCGCCAGCGCGATGCCGATTGCTCCGGCTGAAAAAACTGTCACGGCGAGTGCCAATGCCGCCTTGCGTGTCGTCGTTCGCCGTGCCCACACGTTCGCGTTTTTCATCGGGAACCTCACCCTCTGGCCGCCCCACGGCCTCGTTAAATCCAGGCCCAAACCACAATCGAAGAAGCGGATGCCATGCCGGAAACGGGGCTTCATGAATTCCGCTTGATCTCGCCGATTTCGGACCACCCACCCGGATTGCCATACGCTCCTAAAACACCCCGAGCCGCCGAAATTGTGTTCGGCCGCGAGCGCACTGCATCACGTGGGCTCAGGCATCGACGCCAAATACGGCAGCAAAGTGACCTTTGCGGTTCGCCGCGCGCAAAACATTTAGCTTCGCAAAAGCTCAATTCCTGTGCGTCAAGTCGCGCTCCATCGGGACCGCGATTATGATGGACACAAGCGTCGATTCGAACGAGCGTCGTGCGGTGGACTTCATCTTGCGCATCGCCGGTTGTCGATCCGCCGCGCCTCTGCCGCGGTTGATTTCGGCGTGCGTGAACCGCGCGGTCCGCGGGATTTGCGCCGCTGTCGTCGCCGTCGCGGCAACGGCTACCGCTGCTGCGGCGGAGCCGCGCCACGCCATCGCGATGCATGGCGAGCCGGCGCTGCCGCCGGACTTTACCGCCTTCCGCTACGTCAATCCCGACGCCCCCAAAGGCGGGACGCCTGGTGCGTGGCGTGCTCGGCACCTTCGACAGCCTCAACCCTTTCGTCGTGAAAGGACTGGCGCCGCCGGAGCTTCGTGGCGCGGTCTACGAGAGCCTCCTGGTGCGCGGCTATGACGAGCCGTTCACGCTCTACGGCCTGCTGGCGCGCACGGTGGACACCGACGACGAGCGCTCCTACGTCACCTTCGATCTCGACCCCAGGGCGACATTCGCCGACGGCAAGCCGGTCACCGCCGGCGACGTCATCTTCTCCTGGGAATTGCTGCGCGACCACGGCCGGCCGAACTATCGCACCTACTACACCAAGGTGGCGCGCGCGACGGCGCTCGGCGATCGCACCGTGCGCTTCGACATTGCCGCCGACGGCGACCGCGAGCTGCCGCTCATCCTCGGGCTGATGCCGATACTCCCGCGGCACGTTATCGATGCCGCCCATTTCGAGGAGACCTCGCTTGCGCCGCCGCTCGCCAGCGGCCCCTACAAGGTCGCAGCGGTCGATGCCGGACGGAGCGTGACGCTGCGACGCAATCCCGCCTATTGGGGCAAGGATCTCGCAGTCAACCGCGGCTTCTGGAACTTCGAGGAGCTGCGCTTCGACTTCTTTCGCGACGCCAACAGTCATCTCGAGGCCTTCAAGAAGGGCCTCTACGACCTGCGCGACGAGACCGACCCCGGACGCTGGGAAACCGCTTACGACTTCCCCGCCGTCCGCGACGGAAGGGTGATCAAGGAAGCGTTTCCGAGCGGCCTGCCAAAGCCGATGCTGGCGTTCGTGTTCAACACCCGCCGTCCCGTGTTCGCCGATGTCCGGGTGCGCGAGGCGATCACGCTGTTGTTCGACTTCGAGTGGCTCAACAAGAACTTCTTCTACGGGCTCTACAGCCGCACCGCGAGCTTCTTCGAAGGCAGCGAACTGTCCGCGCGCGGACGGCCGGCGGACGCGGCCGAGCGTGCGCTGCTGGCGCCGTTTCCCGGCGCGGTGCAGCCCGACGTTCTCGAGGGCACCTATGAGCCGCCGGTGACCGACGGCTCCGGGCGCGATCGCAAAACGCTCGCGCTGGCGCTCGCGCTGCTGCACGACGCCGGCTTCGATCTCTCCGGCGCGGTACTGAAAAGCCGCTACGACGGTCATCCCCTCAGCTTCGAAATCATGGTGACGACCAAGGACCAGGAGCGCCTGTCGCTCGCCTTCGCGCAGAACTTGAAACGCGCCGGCATCGACGCGCGTATCCGCATGGTCGATGCCGTGCAGTTCGACCAGCGCCGCATCAGCTTCGACTTCGACATGATCCAGAATCGCTGGGACGAGTCGCTGTCCCCCGGCAACGAGCAGGCGTTCTACTGGGGCTCTGCCGCCGCAGACGAACAGGGCAGCCGCAATTACATGGGCATGCGCAGCCCCGCCGCCGACGCCATGATCGCTGCGCTGCTGCGCGCCCGCGAGCGCAGCGAGTTCGTCTCCGCCGTCCACGCGCTCGACCGCGTGCTGATGTCGGGCACCTACGTGATCCCGCTATTCCACCTGCCCGCCCAGTGGATGGCGCGCTGGGCCCCGGTGAAGCATCCGCAGACGACGTCGCTCTCCGGCTACCTGCCGGAGACCTGGTGGCGCGAGCCGGCGAAGTAGGACGTTTCGCCGCTGATTTCGCGTTCCACGTCAGGGAGCGAGGCGAGCATGGTATTGCCTGATTGCCAGGACCTGCCGAAGCCCAATAGTCACGCGCGGCAGAAGGACGAGGGAGACGTTGATGCATTATCGAAGTTTGTTCGCGGCACTCGGGTTGGCGACGCTGACGCACTCGATCGCCGGTGCCGAGATATTGGACTACGCCAAGTATCCCAATCTGAAGGGCCAGTGGAATCGTTTCGTCGTTCGCGGCGTTGCCGGTCAACCTTCGTTCGATCAGACGAAATCGGGAGGATTGGCACAGGAGGCGCCGCTGACGCCCGAGTACAAGGCACAGCTGGAAGCAAGCATTGCCGATCAGGCCAGGGGCGGTCTCGGCGATACCGGCGACCACGCGCGCTGCAGCGCTGCCGGCATGCCCTGGATGATGGTCGCCTTCCGCCCGCTCGAATTCGTCATATCCCCGGACACGACCTACATCCTGATCGCCGACTTCGACCCTTTGCGCCGCGTCTTCACCGATGGACGCGACTGGCCCGAGCAGATCGAGCCTACGTACCAGGGATATTCGATCGGGCGTTGGGTCGACGAGGATGGCGACGGCCGCTACGACGTGCTCGAGGTCGAGACGCGTGGTTTCAAAGGGCCGCGTTTTTACGACGTCATCGGTGTGCCGCTCCACCAGGACAATCAGTCGGTCTTCAAGGAGCGTTTTTTCCTCGACAAGGCGAACCCGAACATCCTGCACGACGAGATGACGGTGCTCGACCATGCCCTGACGCGGCCTTGGATCGTAGACAAGAAATACGTGCGCAATGCCGACCCCCGATCGGAATGGCCGGAATCCGTTTGCGCCGAGTACAACGCCTGGGTCTTCATCGGAAAGGAAGCCTACTACCAGAGCTCGGACGGGTACTTGATGCCCGCCATCAAGGGCCAGGCGCCACCCGATCTGAAATATTTTAATCGAGAGCGGAAGTAAGGGGCTCCAGGACACGAACATGGCGCGCCCGGAGGATCGCCGCACCGGTCGCTGCCGCCAGCGCTTCGACGACCGCGACCTGCTGCGCGGAAGCGACATGCGCCCACGACCAATAAGCACCAAAGGCGCCGACCGGAGGATTCATTTCGACCGGTGCCATCACAAGGCTTCGAACAAAGGTGTTCTCGTAAAGATCGTAAGGAATGCGCTTGTCGAGACGGATGTCGGCAATGCAGACCGTCTGGCGCTTCAACATCGCCCACCCGCTGATGCAGGCGCCCATCGGAAATTTCTGGCCCTTCCATAAGGGGCCGATGGCATCTTCCTCGAAGTAGTGGCAGAGGTCCCCGTCGCGCAGGATCAGAGCAATTCCATCCGCTCCGATCGCGCCCCGCCCGTCGTCGCGCAATGCGCGCGCGATCTCTTCTATGGTTTCCGCCTTGCCCAAGCGCTCGGTTGTGATTCCGAGCTTCTCGGATTCCTCGGCAAAGCGCTCCAAGATCATGTCCACTTGCTCACGTTATCGGGGGATAGAGGCCAATTCGGCGATGTTCCCGGCCTCACATGAAGATGACGTTAAAGAGCTCGCTCTTCAACTCGTCGCGAACGCAGGAAACCGAAGTTCCACTTCCGGGTTTTCAGGGTCCGGGTTCCTCGGGGAACCATCGAAAGGGTCCTGATGAAAGACGCCGAGACATATGCGCGTTATGCGGCCGAGTGTCAGCGAATCGCCCGGACGATGTCGGGAGAGCAGCGTAGCTCCTTGTTGGCGATCGCGGAGGCATGGCTCGAGCTTGCCCGGGAAGCCGAGCGACAAGGCCACGCTCGTGCCGGCGGCGGGGATGGTTGAGCCGGTCCTCGGAGCCGTGGATTCGGAGCTGGTTTGGTGGCCGGAAAGTCGGGCAACTCGGTTCGCGCTAGTGTTTCACGGTTGAGCGAGTCTCGAGTTCGCGGATGGCGGCATATGCGAGTCTCGATGGAATTCGGTCCCCGCGCGCCATCAACTCGATGATGATCACGGCCGCGGTTGATCGCGCGTCCCGATCTTGATTGGACAGCTTGAGCAGACGGCAGACGAGTTGGAATGCCGCGTCCATTATCTCGACGTCGTCCGGATCGAATGCCTTGTCTTTTACAAGTCCGAGAATGGCCGCCCCACGCACCGATTTGAACCTCAAGCCTATTCGATCGGATCGCCGCCATACGGTAACGCAGTGGCGGGTGGCCTTATCAAAGGTCAGGTCAAATTCCTTGGGAAGGCGAATGGCATCGGGCAGCACCAAGCCGGCACCCGCAGGCGAGAAGTCCCGCACCGTGCACTCGGCGAGGGAAACTCGCTCGATGAGGATCACGCCCGGCCTTGGGCCGTCGTGCCGCGGGGTCAACCGTCGTTCAACACCTCGGAACATCGAACCGGATCCACAGTCGTCCCTCCGCGGCAGCACTCTGGCGGTCTCAGACGCGTTGAGCAAGCCGACCGTTTTCGGACACCCGATGCCCGGCCTGCACACCGGTTCCAGCCGGCGAAACCGGGCGGCGGCCGCCGGATCGGCCGGCGTGCTCGCCAGCCACATCGCGCGACGCCGAAGTATCGCTCCGAGCGGCGCGTCGTTCATCCGGCCGAAACTAGCTCCCACCATTCCTCTGGTCCGTGGCGGAGCGAAGTCCTTCTGCGCGTCGTGCCAGCGCCTCATACGTCTCGGCGATCTGCAGCATCACCAGGCGGCCGCCGCCGTCCGTAAGTTGGACCGCACGCGCGCGAAGTCCTTCCGCGCGATCGCGCCAAAATTCAGCATCGGTCGCTCCAACCGGCGAACCCGACGAGGCCGCCGAAGCGGCGCGTGCGACCACATCCTGAGGTTGCTGCTGCTGCTGCACGACTGGCGAGGGCGCGGGGGGACTAGCCGCGGGCGTTTCCGGTCCCGCCATAACTGCGGCCCGGTCTTCGTATTCCTTGGCGAGCCGTTTCAGCTCGGCAGCGGCCACGGGCGTCCGCGCCGCGCTTGCTTGGCGCAAGCACAGCCGGGCAAGCGCCATGAGGTCGCGGTACGCCGACACGTGTGACTTCCCCTTACCGAGGCGAACAACGCAATACCCCGCCTTGTGTTCCGGGGATGGCGCACCGCGGGCGGGGTCTGCCGCTGACACGAGGACGGGACGTTCATGGCCGATCAGTGCCGCTTGTCAGCGCCTCTATGGTTCTGGCCATCAGCCGCTCGGGATCGCGCTCGCCTTGCATTGCGAGACCAATGATCCGTTCGGCGATCATCAACGTGATCGCGTCTTGGCGATCTGCGAGGTCGAGCTGGTGCAGGACCAAGTCATAGGCGATGGTAAGCTTTGCTACGTCGGCGGGGTCGAACGCGTCGCCTCCCGGCGATCTCTGCCGCGACGTTCTCAAGCACCGCACGTCCTCAATGAGCGCGAGGCAGACCGCCAGGACTACGGTCGGAAGCCTGTGCGAGCTCCGGGCTGGCGACGAACAACCAGCCTCGAGCTATCTCCAAAAGCAGCGCGCGATCATCGTCGGACAAATGCGTTGCGAGGGCGATGCGCCGGCATTCGTCGGCGTAGCGCCTGTACTTGTCGACCGTTTCCATTGGACCCTGGCCTCGTCGCAGGCGAGAGCGCGAGTATCGCTCCGCCACCGACGCCCATGGCAAAACGCTGGCTGTCGGTGACAAGCAAAATGCGTCCCCGGAACACCCGCCGCAATCCCGCAAAGGCCAACTTGACCAAACTGGGGTGCAATCCCCCAAAGCCTAACTAGACTAATCGCTGGATTTCGGCCCGATCCCTTTGGGTGACTTCAGCACCCCGTAGTCGCGAGACCTGACGCCCGTATTGTCCAGAACCACTCCCGCAGCCGCAATTCCGTGCCGCAGCAGTTCGCGAACGGCCGCCGCCCGGCTCGGCATGCGGTGCTCGAACCTGAACGTGTCCACAGCCGCCAGCTCCTCGGGAGAAAGCATGATTTGCAGCCGCTCTTCCCGCACCAGGCCGTTTCCGCCACGGCTATTTTTCATGAGCAACCTCCCCCAAATGAGGCAAGACCACTAACGGCTAATAATACATAACTTACTCATTTGTGCAACGAGCGCGCAAAGACAATGCGTCGCGGCCAAGGCCCCGCTGCGCGCCAGACGCAACCTATTGAGATTGAAAGATATTTTATGGCGCTGAATTTAACGAGGCGTTAACGGGGCTCGTGCAGATTACCTTCTTGTTTAGGAAACTCCGTGCAGCCATGTCGCTTCCAGGCCCGATTCTCGTCGTCTCCGATCAGCCCGACCGTAAGCTGGCGGCCGCTCTCGCCGGCGCCGGCGTATCCGCGGTATTGGAGAGCACGCTTGCCGACGCGGCCGCGACCATCGGCGAGCGCGGTCCGGCCGCGGTCGTGTTCGCCGATCCGGAGATCGCGCCCACCGGCGAGGCGCTCGATAAGCTGATCGCGGCGATCGACGCCGCGCCGGCGCCGTTCCTGCCGCTCGTCGCGCGGGCCAAGGGCTGCGGCGCGACCGCGCTCGACGTGCTGCCGGTCGACGCCGCGGCGGGGCCCGAGCAGGTCATCGCCCGCCTCACGACCGCTCTCAAGGTGCGCACATTGCATGCGACCGTGCTGCGGCGGATCGATACGCTGCGCGGCAACGGCGCGGAGGTCCCACAACTCCCCGATCGCGATCCACTCGACGAGGCGACCGTTCTCGTGGTCGGGCGCGGCCGCAGCTTTCCGGCGCTTGCCGCCGCGGTCGGCGCCCGCGTCGGCTCGATCGGCGCGCTCTGCGTCGAGCATGCCGCGCGCCATCTCAACTCCCAGGAGGTCGACGGACTGATCCTCGGCGAGGGATTTGGGCCGAGCACCATCGAGGCATTTCTCACCGCGCTTGCAGCCAACTCGCGGTTCCGCGAGCTGCCGATCGGCCTCGTCCCCGACCTGCCCCGCAACTTCGAGCGCGGCCGGCTTTCCGGTCTGGAGCTGGTCGACGGCGAGCCCGGCGACATCATCGACCACATGCTGCCGCTGGTGCGGGTGCATTCCTTCGGGGCGCGGCTGCGCCGGCATATCGCTGCGCTCGACAGCCGCGGCACCATCGACGCGCAGACCGCGCTCTACACCGTCCCGGCATTCGCCCGCGAGCTCGCCCGCGCCATCATCGGCGCGAAAACGGGCCGCACCCCGTTGTCGATCGCACGCTTCGTGTTTCCGGCCGGCCAGGGCTGGCGGTTTCGGATCGAGGCGGCACGACTGACGGGCCGGCTGCTGCGTCCGAGCGACTTCGCCTGCCAGATCGAGGACGGCTCGATCGTGGTGGTTCTCACCGCACCGCCGCGCACCGCCCACGTCATGGCACGCAAGATCGCGAGCGCCCTGCGCCTCACGATGCTCGACTGGCAGACCGGCGGACGCAGCCACGGTCCCATCGAGCCGGTAGTGACGCTCGCCTTCCTCAAGGTGGCAGATACCCCGGAATCGCTGCTCGGAAGGGTCTCCGACACCGTCGCCATTGCCGCAGAGTGATCGGCGCCCCATCTTCTCCGTGCCGTCGGCGCGCGCCGGCCGCCACAGGAGGAGAAGCCGATGCCTGGCCCCGAGCCGCTCAGAATCGATGTCGTTTCCGACGTCGTCTGCCCCTGGTGCTTCATCGGCAAGCGGCGTCTCGAAAAGGCGATCGCGCTAAGACCGGATATCCCGGTGTCTGTGCATTACCGGCCGTATTTCCTCAATCCCTGGGTGCCCCGCGAGGGCATCAGCCGGGAGGAGTACCTCACCACCAAGTTCGGGTCGGTCGAGCGCTACAAGGCGAACGCCCAGCGCATCGTCGCGGCGGCGCGCGAGGAAGGCCTTGCCTATAACCTCGACGCCATCGCCCGCCAGCCCAACACCGCCGATTGCCACCGGCTGATCCTGTGGTCGGAAGCCACGGGCGACCCCGCACGCATGAAGCAGCGGCTGATGGACCTCTATTTCACCGAAGGCGCCGACCTCTCGGATCCCGAGGTCCTGGTGGGCGCCGCGCGCGACTGCGGGATGGACGCCGACGAGGTGCGCAGCTGGCTCGCGACCGACAAGGACGTCGCGGCGGTGGAGGAGGAAGCCAAGGGGGCGAAGGACGCCGGCATCGACGGGGTGCCCTGCTTCATTTTCGGCGGTGTTCTGGCAGTTTCCGGGGCCCAAGCACCGGAGTACCTGGTGAGCGCAATGGAGCGTGCGATTGCCAAGCGGCGAGAAACGGCCTCGGCCGACGCGGAGGCTTAGCGCCGCCCGGTCTACTGCGCGGTCAATTGTGCTGCAGTCGTCATGGCCGGGGCTTGACCCTGCGGTGTCGGCCCGTCGGCTTTGACGCCGGGACCGGCTGACGGCTGAGCGGGACCGGGCAGCAAGCCACACATGCATTGATTGATAATACTTATTATTTTACAGCGTCTTGTGGAAGTAATTAAAACTAAAATATAAGCATTCAGGACGCCCACCGCAGCGCCAGGACAAGCATCGCCGTTGCTGCGATCCACGAGCCCGCGACCCGCAGCGCGATTCCATTCCCGAGATTCCTCAGCGGCGCCGCCGCAGCGAGTGCCGCGACCAGCAACGCCGCGCCCGCAGCCCATGTCCCGATCAGGCCGAGGACGGCTTCGCGCAACGAGATCGCGTCGGGCGGGGAATCGAGACCGAGCGCACACCCCGCTACGAATCCCACCAAACCCACCAGCAGGCGGGGCGCGGCCACCCCCGCGGCAACGGCCAGGCCATTCAGGAGGGTTGCCGCCAGGAGCACGTCTGCGGCCGGGGTCTCGCCCACCCCGAGTGCCAGCGCGGCGAGGCCGGCCGCCAGCCCGGCTGCAAAGGCGGCCACAAACATGCGCAGCCGCAGCTTTGCGCGCGCCGCCAACAAAACGGTCGATAGGATGGCCATGACATGGATTGGGAGGAGCGCCTGCATCAGGCCGCCGGCGAGCCCCGTCACAGCGCGGCCCTGAGAAAGACGAGGCCGGCAAAGGCGGACGCCCGCAGGCGGCCGCTCACCCCGGCGCCGGACCGCATCGTGTATCAGCAAGACAATTCAAGGCCTGGAACCGATCTACGGCGCTCCAGCGCCGCTCAACATCCCCGGCAGATGCGAAGCCGCTCGTCGATGTCGTCCTTCGGTTCCGCCGTCTGGCTGGTGTCGCCCGGCGGCGGAGGGGGAATATCGGAGGCCCTCGGCTGACGATGGCCGACCGGTGCCGGCAGCGGGCTCGAGCGGACCGCCCCGGCGGCTGGAGGCGCCGGCTTGTCGTCCGGCGGGTTCTGCGCCCAGGCACTCCCTGCGATGGCTGCCGCCAGAACCGCCGGCGCCGCCGCCCAGATGCCGCCGGCGCGCGCGCCGCCCGCTCGATGCCGCTTCAAGGAACCAGACATCCGCTCCGGCCTCTAAAGACGTGAGAACGACCTTCGCGGGCGATCATAGCCGGCAGCCGGCGCGGCCGCCATCGCAAGTGAGTCCCGCAGGACTCGCCGCAAGGAACCGCGCAGCAACACTGCCGAGTCGCGGCCGAGCCAGGCTCGCAAGGGTTGCATAAGGACTGCCCTCGGTCGCGGCGCAGGGCCGTCAAAGATATAATTCATTATTTTTTTCAATCAGTTGTTCCACGACAACCAGATTGGCGCCGCACCAACCCGACGCCGGACGGGCGGCGCCGGCGAAAGTGTGGTGAAATCTACCTCCTGCACACCTCACCCTTCCAAAACGGCCACGTGCGGGATCGCGGAGTCGCATGAGGCGCAGCAGTCAACCATTTGAATCTAAGAAGAAATAAATCGCGATTCCGGCGACTCCAAAGAGCCCCCGCAGAGCTGCCATGTGGTTCAGTTTTATCCCGACTGTATCTGAAATATCACAGCCAACGGACCCGTTTTGATTTAAGTTGCTCAATAGTCGGACAGGGCTAGACCAAGGGGGAGTGCCGGTAATGAAAAAGGTTTTGCTGGGGGGCGTGGCGCTGATCACGCTGGGTTTTGTCGGAGCTGCGGTTGCCGCCGACATGCCGCTTAAGGCGCCACCGCCGGTCGTGGTTAACACCTGGACCGGCTTCTACATCGGTGCCGACTTCGGCGCCATCAATGGCTCGAATGAGAGCAAGTCTTTCAGCCAGAGCCCGGGATTTGGCGCTGGCGGCGGCGTGACCTATGACCCGGTCGCGCTTGGCAACGGCAACCACTGGGCTGCCATTGGCGGCGTCTACGCAGGCTACAACTGGGCCGTCACTCCGAGCTGGGTGGTCGGCGTCGAAGGCGACTGGAGCCCGACCGGTCTCGGTACCACTGTTGTCGACTCGACTTTGACGAGCGGCGGGGTTCCGGTGCCGGGAGCAGGTTGCACGACCGCCGGCGCTGGCGGTGCACCGACCTGTAACGGCGTCATGATGTCCGACCACCTGAACTGGGTCGGGACGGTTCGCGGACGCCTCGGCTACACCTGGGGCAGCATGATGCTGTATGGCACGGGCGGTGGCGCCTTTGCGAGCCAGGAGCACAGCGGTCAGGTGGTCCCGATGTTCGCGAATGTCGGCTCGATCGCCTTTTCGCAGAACACGACCAACACGGGTTGGGTCGGCGGCGGCGGCATCGAGCTCATGGCCACTGCGAACTGGCTGGTCCGGGTCGAATACCTCCATTACGCGTTCGGCTCCGGGGCCACGTTCTCCGCCGCCTGCGTGAAGTGCGCCGCTGGTGCCTTCAGCGGGCCCGGAAACTTCACCTGGGGTTCGTCGAGCTACGACTCGGTTCGCGCCGGCCTCGCTTACAAGTTCTGATCATCAGGCATAGCCCTGGACGAACTGGCCCCGGCTTCTTGCCGGGGCCTTTTCGTTTTGAGGCGCAGCGTAGGACCGCCGACGCCGGATGTTCAGGCTGCCTTGGCGCGCTCGGCGATGGCCACGAGCGACCGGAGAATGCGAGCGGCGCCTTTGAGGCGATCCTCCGGCTCGTCCCAGTCGGAAAAGAACACGACCTTCATGTCGGGCCGGACCCGGGCGTCCCTGCCCTGCTTGTGGATGAAGGCGATCAGCCCCTCGGGATTGGCGAACCGGTCCTCGCGGAAAGACACCACAGCGCCCTTCGGCCCGGCTTCTATCTTGGCGACGTTGGCGCGGCGGCACAGCGCCTTGACGACGACGGTGTCGAGGAGATGCCGCACCTCGTCCGGCAGCGGGCCGAAGCGGTCGACCATCTCCGCGCCGAAGGCATCGATCTCGCCCTCATCATCGAGCTCGGCAAGCCGCCGGTAGAGGTTGAGCCGCACCGAGAGGTCGGCCACGTAGTCCTCGGGAATCAGCACCGGCGTGCCGATGGTGATCTGCGGCGACCAGCGATCGGCCACCGGCTCGGCGATGCCGGCCTTGAGGCTCGCCACTGCCTCCTCCAGCATCTGCTGATAGAGCTCGAACCCGACCTCCTTGATGTGGCCGGACTGCTCCTCGCCGAGCAGGTTGCCGGCGCCGCGGATGTCGAGATCGTGGGAGGCGAGCTGGAAGCCTGCACCCAGCGTGTCGAGCGACTGGAGCACCTTGAGGCGCCGCTCGGCCTGGGCGGTGATCTTGCGGCCGACCGGCAGCGTGAGCAGCGCGAAGGCGCGGGTCTTCGAGCGCCCTACCCTGCCGCGCAACTGGTAGAGCTGGGCGAGGCCGAACATGTCGGCGCGATGGACGATGAGGGTGTTCGCCGTCGGGATGTCGAGGCCCGATTCGACGATGGTGGTCGACAGCAGGACGTCGTACTTGCCTTCATAGAAGGCCGACATCACGTCCTCGAGCACGCTCGCGGGCATCTGGCCGTGGGCGACCGCGGCGCGCGCCTCCGGTACGTGCTTGTCGAGGTAATCCTTGACCTCGGCGAGATCCTCGATGCGCGGACACACGTAGAACGACTGCCCCCCGCGGTAGCGTTCGCGCAGCAGCGCCTCGCGCACGATCAGCGGATCGAATTGCGATACCGAAGTCCGCACGGCGAGCCGGTCGACAGGCGGCGAGGCGATGATCGAGAGCTCGCGCACTCCGGTCAGCGCAAGCTGCAGGGTGCGCGGGAATCGGCGTCGCGGTCAGCGTCAGCACGTGCACTTCGGCCCGCAGGTTCTTCAGGCGTTCCTTATGCGTCACGCCGAAGTGCTGCTCCTCGTCGACCACCAGCAGGCCGAGATCGCGGAACTTGATCGCCTTGCCGAGCAGCGCATGGGTGCCGATGACGATGTCGATGGTGCCGTCGGTGAGGCCCTGTCGAACCTTGGCAAGCTCGGCGCTGCCGACGAGTCGCGAGGCCTGGGCGACCTTCACCGGTAAGCTCCGGAAGCGCTCGCTGAAGGTCTTGAAGTGCTGCCGCGCGAGCAGCGTCGTCGGCACGACGACCGCGACCTGCTTGCCCGACAGCGCCACGGTGAAAGCTGCCCGCAGCGCGACCTCGGTCTTGCCGAAGCCGACGTCGCCGCACACCAGCCGATCCATCGGCCGGCCGGAGGCGAGGTCGTCGAGCACGACATCGATCGCGCTGCGCTGGTCGTCGGTCTCGTCGTAGGGGAAGCCGGCGCAGAACTCGTCGTAGACTCCCTGGGCCGCAGTGAACCGGGGCGCCTCACGCAGATGGCGCTCGGCCGCCACCCTTATGAGGTCAGCCGCCATCTCGAGGATGCGCGCCTTCATCCGCGCCTTGCGCGCTTGCCAGGCGCCGCTGCCGAGCCGGTCGAGATCGACCGCGGTGTCCTCCGAGCCGTAGCGCGACAACAGCTCGATGTTCTCCACCGGCAGGAACAGCTTGTCGTTGCCGGCGTAGTGGATCTCCAGGCAGTCGTGCGGGGCGCCGGCGGCCTCGATGGTCTTGAGGCCGATGAATCGGCCGACGCCATGATCCACATGGACGACGAGGTCGCCGGCGGTCAGGCTCGACACCTCGGCGATGAAGTTCTCTGCCCGTTTCGCGGCCTTGCGCGGCCGCACCAGACGGTCGCCGAGAATGTCCTGCTCGCCGATCACGGCGAGGTTCTCGGTCTCGAAGCCCTGCTCTAGCCCGAGCACGGCAAGCCCGATCTGCGGCTTCGGCAGTCCGAGCGTCGCCGGCCAGTCGCCGACGAGGGTAAGGTTGAGCAGCCCGTGGTCGGCGAGCACGTGGCTCATGCGATCGCGGGCACCGTCGCTCCACAGCGCGAACACCACGCGCTTGCCGGCCGATTGCAGGTCATCGACGTGCGTCTTCACGGCTTCGAACACGTTGGCACCCGGCTGGGTGCGCTCCGGCGCGAAATTCCGCCCCTGCCGCGTACCGGCGTCGATCACCGACGCCGAGCCTTCGGGCGCCGCGAAGGGCGACAGGCGCACGAGCTTGCCGGCGTCGAGCCGCTCACGCCATTCGGCCTCGGTGAGATAGAGCCGGTCCGGCGGCAGGGGCTTGTAAGGAACCCCGCTCCCGGCGCCCGGCGCCAGGGCTTGGGTGCGGGCCTCGTAGTAATCGGCGATCTGGGCGAAGCGCTCTTTTGCGGCGTCCTCGACGAGCGGCTCCAGCACCACCGGGGTGCCGGGGAGATAATCGATGAGCGTGTCGAGCCGATCGTGGAACAGCGGCAGCCAGTGCTCCATCCCGGGATAGCGCCGTCCCTCGCTCACCGCCTCGTAGAGAAGGTCGTCGGACTGGGCCGCGCCGAAGGCTTTCACGTAGCCGGTGCGGAAGCGGCGGATGGTTTCGGTGGTGAGTTGAAACTCGGCGACCGGCACGAGGTCGAGCGCGTGAAGCTGGTCGGTGGTGCGCTGGGTCTCGGGATCGAAGGTACGGATCGATTCCAGCGTATCGCCAAAGAAGTCGAGCCGCACCGGATCGGGCTGGCCGGGCGGGAACAGGTCGATGAGGCCGCCGCGCACCGCATATTCACCGGCCTCGCGCACGGTGGAGGCCCGCGTATAGCCGTTGAGCTCGAGCCAGGCGACAATGCCGTCCATCGCCAGCATGTTGCCGGGCGTCGCGGAGAACGCCTGCCCGGCCACGAGCTCGCGCGCCGGCACTCGCTGGACGATCGCGTTGACCGTGGTGAGCACCACCGCCGCGCGCTCCCGCCCCTTCAGCCGGGCGAGCCGCGCCAACGCCGTCATGCGCTGTGCCACGATCCCGGGCAGCGGCGAGGCGCGGTCATAGGGCTGGCAGTCCCAGGCCGGGAACTCGGTGATGCCAATGTCGGGGGCGAAGAAGGCGAGCGCGCGGGCAAGCTGCGCCATCCGGGTCCCGTCGCGGCAGACGACGAGCAGGCTCGTCGCCGGCGCGTCCTTGCCGGCGGCGACGGCGCGGGCGAGATCGGCCAGCACAAAGCCTTCGGCGCCGTCGGCGACGTCGGCAAAGGCGAGCGGCCGGCCCGCCGCGAGATGGTCGGCCGGTGAATGCGGGTGCGGCGCGCGGACGTTCATATCGCGCCCGAACGGTTGAAGCTGCGCAACCTGTGCATGAGCTCGTGATCGTACTCCGGCGGCACCTCGCTCCAGCCGGAGACCCAGGCATAGAGATCGGGATCGGGCGCGTCGCTCAGCCGCTCGAACTGGTCGAGCTCGGGCTCGCTCAGCGTGCCGATCATCGCATCGGCGAAGCGGCCCATGATCAGATCCATCTCGCGGGTGCCGCGATGCCAGCAACGGTAGAGAAGACGGCGCCGCCGCGCGTCAAGTCCTGCGCTCGAACGTGTGCTTCCAGTCATTGTCTCGGTCGAAGTCCGGGCCCGGCGAGGCACCGGACGCGCCGTTGATATAGCGAGCGGGTCGACAGATGTCAGGTGACAAAGCGGGTGACTTCCCCGGCCCCCGCCCACGTCCATATCGCGGATAAGCTGCACGCCGATTGACCAACTCAACCATGTGCTTGTCTGAATAAACGGCAATGTTGCTCGTACGATACAGACGCTTGGTGCATCGCGGCGTAAGAAAGTGATGGCTCAGAATTCCCAGTCCCCCAAATGGAGGTTTTTTTGCAAATGCAGCGTCAATTTCTGGCAGGCGTGGCTCTCGTTGCGACGATGGCCGGCTCGGCCTTCGCCGCCGACCTTGGGATGCCGCTCAAGGCCGCTGCGCCCGTCGCCCTTTACGATTGGAGCGGAACTTATATCGGCGGCGTCCTCGGCGGCGCCTGGGGCACGAATGACATTTCGGACCCCGGTCTCGGCGTGGTGGGAACGCTGCTCGGTGTCCCCGTCATTCAGTCGACCAACCCCAGCGCCTTCATCGGCGGCATCGAGGGCGGCTCGCGGTATCAGTTCGCCAAGCTCGTCGTCGGCTGGGAAGCCGACATCACCTGGGGCAATCTCAACGGCACCAACACCACGGCCTTCACCGGCCCGATCGGCGGCATCCCGCCCATCTCCCGCAGCATCACCACGGACACCAAGTGGGTGGCAACCGCGGTGAGCACGATGGGCATCGCGCACAACAACTGGCTGCTCTACGGCAAGGCGGGCGTCGCCTACGAGAACGTCAACTACACCGACAACTGGGCGATCGCCGGCATCGCGCTGTTCAGCGGCACCGGCAGCAACAACCGGACCGGCTGGACGGTCGGCACCGGCGTCGAGTGGGCGTTCTATCAGAACTGGTCGGTCAAGGCCGAGTACGATTACCTGGACTTCGGCACCAAGAACGTCGCGCTCGGCGGCACGCTTGTCGGGGGCATCGGCTTCGCACCGGGCATCCAGGACAACAACCACATCAACCAGTTCAAGGCCGGCCTGAACTATCGCTTCCTGTCGGACCTCTGGTGAGCTGAGCGTTCGCGCAATCCGAGCTCTTGCAGATCGAGGCCCCGGCGCAAGCCGGGGCCTTTGTCGTTCGAACATGAGGTTCGAGAAGACACTTGCAGATTCGAGAAGACACTTCGTGGGCGTGGCGAAACGCGACGGAGCTGACGCTTGGACTAAAACTGCGCGTGCAGCCGGGTTCCCAGCACCGAGACCGGACCGCGGTCGCGGTTGTAGCCGGGGTTCATAAAGAACTGATAGTCCACGGTCGCGCGCAAGGCGCCGAGCGGAAAGGAATAATAGGTTTCGATAATCTGCTCCGGCCCGGGATGCGGGAGCTGGCCGTCACCGACCAGGATGCCGAGGCCGCCGGCGTTGAGATACGCAATGTGCGGCGCCGAGATCATGTTGACGACGCCGGCAAAGCCGAAGGTGTCGTCCGCCCTGCCCCACAGCTTGCCGGCAAGCTGCACGCCGGCCGACGCGGTGCGGTCGACGTCGGTGAACTCATACGGCTCGACATTGCCATTGGCCCAGCCGAAGCGGCCGAATGCGCCGACATTGGGCACGACCTGCTGCTCGAAATTGAGGTTGAAGCCGATCCGGCTCTGATAGCGGCGGACATTCGCCATGTCCGGCGTGCCACCGAACTGCTGGGCGAACACGATCGCGTCGTCGAAGCCGCCCATCCGGCCGCGGGTGACGAAGCCGTCGAACATGATGCTGCCGGGCTGGCCGAAGATCTGGTGGGTGCGCTCCACCTCGTAATTGATCTGGAATTCGTGGAAGCGATCGAGCTCGATGCTGTTCGGCACGATCGAGAGATCGAACAGGCCGCCGCGTACTGCCCACGGGCCGTGATACCATTCGGCAGTGGCGCCATAAGTATAGCCCCAGGCGTCGGCGGAATAATCCCAGGTGCCGGCGTCGACCAGCGTCCAGTTCAGGAAGTCGTTCCGGGGGTCGTGGGCATATTTCACGGTGTCGAAAATATCGGAGGCGCTGAATTTGCCGACCGTGAGCACCAAGCGGTCGGTCGACTGCTTTCCGCCGAACTGATTGATGTCGGCGTCGACTTTCTCGGTGGCGGGACCGAAATCGATGGTCTGACGGATGAAGTAGCGGGGCACCCGCAGGTAGGGGTCGTTGGCGCCGAGCTTATAGGCTTCGGCGCTCGGAAAGCCCGCAAGCCCGAGCGTGTTGCTCAATCCGAAGCCCTGGTCGATCTCCGGATTGATCCAGATCTCCGCGCCCTGCCAGGGCGACACCCCGACATAGAGCGTGGCGTCCCAGGTCTCGCGGCCCGAATTGGAGTCGAGGCTGTTCTGGCCGCGATACGGCGCATGGAACGACGGCGCGAACTGGCTCACGAAGGTCGTCTGGCCGTGGATCGCCCAGTTGTCGCCTTCAAGGGGCGCAATGCCGCCGCTGCCGGGTTTCGCGGCAGCCTCGCCGAGCTGGTAGTTGAGCCCGACGCGCCACTGCTGCGTCGTCAAGGTCGAGTTGAAGCGCTGGCCCGCGAGGGGAAACACGACTGTCGAGGTGTCGTAGGCGGAATAGAGATACTCGACCCGCGCCGTCCAATGGGGCACCAGCGGCATCTCGACACCGGCGCCGGCCGTCCAGCCGAGCCGCACCGGGAATTTGGTCTCGATCGTGCCACCGGCGGTGCCGAACGGGCTGTCGCTTAGCTGCGTGCGCGTGACGTTGTCCTGGGCCCAGGCGAAGCCGGCCGTCGCGTAATAGAGCCAGTGGTTGGCGGTGTAGCCGATGCGGCCGCGCAACGAGCCCGACATCAGCAGCTTGTCGTCGTAGGTCGCCGTACCGATCGCCGGCGTCGCGAAGGTGGCGAGGCCACTCATGTTGCCGGGAAAGGTGATGTCGGTCTCGAGGCCGAGCACCAAGCCCGAACGGTAGACGGCGTTGTAGCCGAACTGGAAGCCTCCGATGTTGCTGCCCTCGCCGGTGAAAAAATCAAAGGGGCGGAACTGATCGACGGTACCTGTGAATCCGGGCGCCCCGCCGGGCTGGGTCGCAGTGAAGGCGGAGCCTCCCGAAGCCATGCCGATATGGCCGCCGAGATAGAACCCCGAGGCGTCGAAGGGCGCCCATGCGGACGCGGTGAGATCAGCGGCTCCGGCCCCGGCGCCGCTGACGCCGAGCAGCGCGGCCACCGCAACGCCGGCACGCAGTCGCGCCGTGAACAGGTTCGAGGCTGAACCATGCGCCGCGGTGCCGCGCCGCGGGCAAAAGCTCGCAGCACGGCCCTTCGCGGGCCGGCCGACGCGACACCTGGGCATGTTCAATTCCCCCGACGAAATCTACCATTTTCCCGTGACAGATGGGAATCGCGTGGCTGCAACACCTTGAGAGCAGATGCGGATGCAGGAGCGGTTCGCCATCGCCTCCGGACCCCTCTGATCAAGAGACCATAAAGTGTAACCTAGGCTACATTATCGAGTCTAGGCCTGACAATCCAGCTTACATACGATACTGTTGCAGCTGCTGCATTCTGGCCACATCGGGCTCTCAAATGCCGCGCGCGCTATCTGTGAGAGCGTGCGCCGGCAGGCTCAATGCTCGGCAGGCGAAACCGCCGGCGCGCCGAGCGGCGGCGGCGTCCCGCTGGTGGGGGCGTCGGCCTCGATGCGGATATCCGCCTGCCAGCGCGCTGCCGACACCGTCGGCTCCAGGCTGAGCCGCCCGACGATCTTCTCGACATCGGTATCGACGCGTTGCGGCGCGGTGACGAACGCCGTGACCACGACGCGCCCACCGCCTTCGAGGTCGGTGCTGTCGAGGCGCCGCAACGACAATGCGCCGCCCGCGAGACCCTGCAGCAGCAGCGCGCGGATGTGCGCCTCGTCGGGACTTCGGCACGTCACGCACAGGAGATAGCCGACCTCGAGCTCGGTGCCGGTGAGCGGCTGCCGGTTGATGAAATTCACGATCGGCCGCAGCAGCAGGTTGACGAACACGACGAAGCCGGTGGCAATCGCGGCATAGAGCGGAAAGCCGGCGCCGGCGAGCACGCCGATCGCGGCCGAGCACCACAGTGTGGCGGCGGTGTTGAGCCCACGCACGCTCAGGCCCTCGCGAAAGATCAAGCCGGCGCCGAGAAAGCCGATACCCGACACCACCTGTGCGGCGACCCGGGTCGGGCTCGATTCCTCAGGGTAGAGCTGCGCGAACACGACGAAGGTGGCAGCGCCCAGCGCGACCAGCGTGTTGGTGCGAAGCCCCGCAAGCCGGTTGCGCCATTGCCGCTCGAAGCCGATGACCGCGCTCAGGCAGAACGCCGCAGCGAGGTCGAGAGCCGCTTCCTGAGGCGTCATCGGTATTGCTCCGGTGTCATGGTGTGAAATTCCCGCTGGCGGTCCGGTGCTGCGACCGACGCCAAGGCGGCGGGCTCCCATGACGTCAATGCATCGGCTTGATGACGCAGATGCGACGACCGGCAAACACCGTGGTCACGGGGAGGCGGTGTGCGGTGGCCCGCTCGTTCAGCCGGGCGACAGGCCGGGGATCGGCACGCCGAGGGTCTGTACGATCAGGAACGCGTTGAGCACCAGCACGATCCCGGCGCCAACGATCGCCGCGGCGTTGGTAAGCTTCGAGTTGGCGAACTTGCCCATGATGTCGGCACGCGAGGAGAATATCAGCAGCGCGATCATCGGCAGCGGCAGTGCGATGCTGAGCACGACCTGGCTCACCACGAGGGCTTGGGTGGAATCGGCCCCGAGGCCGACCACGACGAATGCCGGCAGCATCGTCACGAGGCGACGCAGCCACACCGGGATGCGGAAGCGCACGAAGCCCTGCATGATGATCTGCCCCGCCATGGTGCCGACCGCGGAGCTCGAAATTCCCGACGCAATCAGCGAGACCAGGAACAGCCCCGACGCCGCGCCGCCGAGCAGCGGGGTAAGCGTGTAATAGGCGGTCTCGATCTCGGCGACGTCGCTGTGCCCGGCATGGAAGGCGCTCGAGGCCATCAGCACCATCGCCATGTTGATGAGGCCGGCGACCGCAAGCGCGACGACGACCTCGCGGTTGGAGAAGCGCAGGACGCGGCGGCGTTCGTCGTCGTTGTGCACCGGCGTGCGCGCCTGGGTCAGGCCGGAATGCAGATAGATCGCATGCGGCATCACGGTGGCGCCGATGATGCCGACTGCGAGCAACAGCGCCTGCGCGTCGGCGATGCGCGGCGTCACTGCGCTGCGCGCGGCGGCACCCCAGTCGATCGGCGCGATGAAGAGCTCGATCAGGTAGCACACGCCGATCACCGCGATCAGGCTCGCGATGATGAGCTCGACCGGCCGGAAGCCGGAGCGTTCGAACATCAGGATGCCGTAGGTGACGACCGCGGTCACTGCCATGCCGGCGATGAGCGGAATGTGCAGCAGGAGGGACAGCCCGATGGCGCCGCCGAGAAACTCGGCGAGGTCGGTCGCCATCGCGGCGATCTCGCTCACCGCCCACATCGCCCACACCACCGGCTGGGGAAAGTGCTCGCGGCAATGCTCGGCGAGGTTCTTGCCGGTGACGATGCCGAGCTTCGCGGAGAGCGCCTGGAACAGCATGGCGATCAGATTCGCGACCACCACCACCCACAACAGCTCGTAGCCATAGCGCGCGCCGGCCTGGATGTTGGTCGCGTAGTTTCCGGGGTCGATGTAGGCGATCGAGGCGATCACCGCCGGACCGGCAAACGCAAGCCACCCCGCGAGCCCGGCGCGCCTCCCTGCGAGAACCTCGCGGGTCGCAGCGACGGTGCGCTCGGTCAGAGTGGGCCGCGCGAGAGTGCGCTCGGTGCCGATCGATTCGGTCATCGGTAACGTCAGCTTCGACCTTAAAGTGTAGCCTGAGCTACATTTGGGAGAACAACACCCCGCTTGTCAAGTACCTACAAATTGTAGCAACGGCTTCATTTTGATTGAGGATTTTGCAATTTGTTCGAAATGGCGCTAGATCGTCGCGTCCGCGGCGGCGCAAGCGCCGGACACCGATTCCTTGGTCAAAGCCACCCGGTTTTGAGGAAAGGCCATGTCCGACAAGGCCTCCCCCGCCTCATCAGATCCGCCGAATCTCCCGACCGAGCTCGCCCAGGCGCGCCGGTTCGGCAAGACGCGCTCGGCGCAATCTACGGCGCTGATCGAGGATTATGTCGAGCTGATTGACGACCTCCACGCCGGCACCGGCGAGGCACGCCCTACCGATATCGCACGGCGGCTTGGCGTGTCGCACGCGACCGCCATCAAGATGATCGCCCGATTGAAGCGCGAGGGCGTCGCGACCGCCCGCCCCTATCGCGGCGTGTTCCTCACCGAGAGCGGCCGCGAGCTCGCCGCCCGGGTGCGATCCCGCCATCGCCTCGTCGTCGACGTGCTGGTCGCGCTCGGCGTCCCCGCGGAAGCCGCCGAGGCGGACGCCGAGGGGATCGAGCACCACGTCTCCGACGTCACGCTGAAGGCGTTCGCTGGCTTCCTACACGGGGCAAAGCAGCGCGGCGGTTCGCAGCCGGGCTGATAAAGCCCGCGAGGCCGTCCGTCTCGCCGTTGCGGCAGACTTGCATGGTCTCCCGGTGTCGCCATGTTGCGCCGCACCATTGGAGATATTCTTTGACAGATAGGAAGTCGTGTTTTGGCACAGCGGGGGCTGGCAAAGCGGACGGCGGAATTGGTCCGCAACTCGCCGGCTTGATCACGGGGCGCCCGCGCGGCCCCGAATCACTTAACGGCGGACCTTCCCCCAGGGATCGAACTTCCCGTCCGGGATACGGCCGACCGCGTCCTTGAAGGCGCCTTCCTCTTTTTTCTTCTGGTCGGGCGTCTTCGCCTCCTTTTTTTCCTCGGGCTGCTGGGCATTGCTCAACGGGCTGCGGCTCAACGAGCTGCCGTACTGCGCGTGCGCAGGCATGGCTGCGAACGCCAGCGTTGCAGTCGCAGCGGCCACCAGGAAATGTCGCATCCCACTTCTCCGTCGGATCGGAAGTTACTGCCGGGCTTTGCGCTCACCGGCGTGCACAAGTCGGGCCACACGAATGCGCGAAGCTGGAACGTGGACTCAGCGGACCTTTCCCCAGGGATCGAACTTTCCGTCCGGGATGCGGCCGACCGCGTCCTTGAACGCGCTCTCGTCCTTCTTCTTCTGGTCGGCCGATCGCGTGTCCTTTTTCTCGTCGGGCATACCCTTCCCCATCTGCTTCCCGCCTCGGCCGCCCCCCAATCCGCCAGGGTTCATTTGGGCGTAGGCAGGTATGGCGCACATCAGGAGTGCGGCCGTGATCGCCACCGTCAAACGTCGCATCCCACCCCTCCGTCGGCGGGCGTTCCGGCACGCCATTGCGCGGCCGCCCCGCCCGCTCTCGCGCCAAGGAAACGAAAACATCACGGCCAAAAAAAGATAATTTGGGTCTGAACGGTCTCGCGCACACGGCCCCGGCGGCATGGTTTACGAAGAATTGCGGGAGGCCCCTGCGAGGATCGGCTCTGTTGCGTTAGCCTTGGCGTTGCTGCAACATTTTGGCCTCAACCCGCCGGGATCAAGGCGCCATGCAGGGCAACCGACCAATCCGTGGCTTGCTGGCCGCCGCCATCGGCTTTGCCATTCTGGCGGCCGCCTTGGGCCGCGCCGCCGCGCAGGACTACCCGAACCGGCCGATCACCATGATCGTGCCGTTTCCCGCCGGCGGCGGCGTCGATGCGATCGGGCGCATCCTCGCCGAGCGGCTTTCGGCCGCGCTCGGCCAGCAGATCGTCATCGAGAACCGCGGCGGCGCTGCCGGCGTGATCGGGACGCGGGCGGCGGCGCGGGCGCCGGCTGACGGCTACACCCTCGCGATGGCGACGAGCGGGACCACGTCGATCAATCCGAGCCTCTATGCCGAGCCGGGCTACGATGTGGCGCGCGATTTCCGGCCGATCGGTCTCATCGCCTCGACCCCCATCGTGGTGATGTCGAACCCGGCCTTTCCCGCCAAGACCATCGCCGAGCTGATCGCACTCGCCAAAACGCCCGGCCGGGTCGATGCCGGGACGCCGCCGCCGGGGACCGAGAACTATCTCGCGGCGGAGCTGTTCCGCAGCATGACCGGGCTCGACGTCACCATCGTCACCTACAAGGGCACCGGCCCGCTGACCAACGATCTCCTCGGCGGGCACGTCAGCATCGCCTTCAACACGCTCGCCCCGGCACTCGGCAATATCGAGGCCGGGCAGCTGCGCGCCATCGCCGTCGCGGCGGCGGAGCGCTCGAGCCTCCTGCCCGATGTCCCCACCGCGAGCGAATCCGGATTGCCCGGCTTCGAGGCGGCGGTGCGTTACGGCCTGCTTGCGCCTGCCGGCACGCCAGCGGCGATTGTTGCGCGCCTCAACAAGGACTTGCAGGCGATCACGTCGTCACCTGAGATGGCGAAGCGGATCGCCGCCCAGGGTGGCGAGCCCCTGACTTCGACGCCCGAAGGCTACGCCGCCGATATTGCCCGCGAGTCCGCCAAATGGGGCCCGCTGATCCGCCGGCTCGGCCTCAAGGTGGAATAGAGCCGCAGCCTTGAGCAAAATCATCAACCGCCAAGACGGCTCCGCCGGCGCCGGTGCGGGAACGGATGGCGAAGAAATTGCCCGCAGCATTGACTGCAGCATTGCCGGGGGCATTGGCCGCAGCATTGCTGGCAGCATCGTCGGCAGCATCGTCGGCACTTGGCGCCTCGCCATGACCCGCGCCCATGACGATGCCGGCCAGCCGATGCACGCGCCTTACGGGCCCGTTCCGATGGGCGTCGTGATGTTTTCCGCCGACGGCCGGATGGTCGCGGTGCTGTGCGATGCGCGGGCACAGCTGCCCGCCGAGGAAGGGGAGCGCGAATACAGCTCCTATTGCGGCAATTACACCTTCGACGGCACGACCCTCGTCACCCGCGTCGATGCCGCTGCCGACCGCAGCCGGCTCGGCGGCGACCAGGTCCGCCGTGTCCGCTTCGAGGGCGACTTTCTGGTGCTGATGCCGCCGCCGCGGCCGTGGCGCGGCGTGATGCAGCACCGTGAGATGTTCTTCGAACGGATCGCCTGACGCTACTCGCCTGACGCCGCGGGGGTCCGGCATCACGGCTGCGCCCAGCCTTAAACCCGGTTATCGGCCGGATCCGGCCTCGCGCTCCCACCACCAGCCGGCGCAGGCGAAAACGGGCTTGGCGGCGAGGCAGCTCAACGCCTGATCACTGGACATTCTTGTTCATGTATTCGGAGCCGAGAATGACCACGGTCCAGATGATGGCGTAGATGACCAATCCGATGACGATTTCCACTTGAGGCCTCTCCCCTGGGGATTGCGCCGCCCGCCGGCGGCGGGGTGCAAACTAGTGCGCCGCCCCGGCTGGTTCAATCGCAATTGTGGGGGTGTCGTCGCGGCCTATTGGTCGGCTCCCTCCCCGCCTTCGGGGATGGTTGGGGTGGGGTCCGCGAGCGCAGCGAGCAAGGAAAAGGGGGCCCCCCTGCCCTCCCCGAAGACAGGAGGGAAAGCACTGGGGTGCCGTCATTCGGGCTGCGCGTCAGCCCGCGGTGACGTCGACCTCCTCCGTGCCGTCGAGGACGCGGATCGCAGTGGCGCGGTCGAGGTCGCCCTCCCAGGCGGCGATGACGACGGTCGCGACGCAGTTTCCGATCAGGTTGCCGACCGCCCGCGCCATGCCGATGAACCAGTCGACCGAGAGCACGAGCACGAGGCCGATGGCGGGGATCGAGGGGACCGCGTTGAGCGTCGCCGCGAGGATCACGATGGCCGATCCCGGAACGCCATGGGCTCCCTTCGAGGTCACCAGCGAGACCCCGAGGACCAGGAGGAGGTCGCCGAGCGAGAGCGGCGTGTTGGTCGCCTGCGCGATGAACACGACGGCGAGGGTGAGGTAGATCGAGAAGGCGTCGAGGTTGAAGGAGTAGCCGGTCGGCACCACGAGCCCGACCACCGACTTCTTCACCCCCATGCGCTCGAGCTTTTTCATGATCTGTGGCAGCACCGCGTCGGAGCTCGCGGTGCCGAGCACGATGGTGAGCTCCTCGCGCAGGTAATTGAGGAACTTGAAGATGTTGAGCCCGGCGAGCCGCATCACGCCGCCGAGGATCACGGCCACGAAGATCGCGATCGCGACATAGAACAGCGCGACGAGTGAGACGAGCTGCTTGAGCGAGCCGACACCGTAGCGCCCGACCGTATAGGCGACCGCGCCGAGCACGCCGAGCGGAGCGACGCGCACGATCAGGCCCATCGCGCGGAACAGCACGGTCGAGACCGCCTCGATGATCTCGGTCACCATCGCGCCCTTCTCGCCGCCGACCAGCGCCAGCGAGACGCCGAACAGGATGGCGAAGAACAGCACCTGGAGCACGTCGTTGCGCGCCAGCGCATCGAACGAGGTGGTCGGGATGATGTTGAGAAGGAAGCTCGACACCCCGCCGCCCTTGAGCTTGTGGGCGTTGTCCGCGTAGGAATTGAGCGCATTGGCGTCGAGCGTCGAGGTGTCGATGTTCATGCCGTGGCCGGGCCCGACCACGAAGGCGAGCACGATGCCGAGGATCAGCGCGACCGTCGTCATCACCTCGAAATAGACGAGCGCCTTGACGCCGACCCGCCCGACCTTCTTGAGGTCTCCGGCGCCGGCGATGCCGTGGACGACGACGCAGAATACGATCGGCGCCACGATCATCGAGATGAGCTTGAGGAAGGCGTCGCTGAGAACCTTGAGCTCGACCGCAAAGTCGGGGGTGAGCACGCCGAACAGGACGCCGAGCAGGAGCCCGATCAGCACCTGCATGAACAGCGACTTGAACATCGACAGGCGGCCCGCGCCTGCAGCCGGCGGCGCCACGACGACGGTGGACATCATTGACCCTCCCCTGCGGACAAGAAACCTAGCGACGGACGCCGAAGCTTATATCAAGCAATGCGCATGCCATCAGCGTGCCGACGGACATGTGCCACAGCTCCCTCCCCCTGAAAGGGGGAGGATTGGGGAGAGGAGGTCCGCGGCCACGCCTCAAACTCATTGCGTGTAACGCGCAACCCCCACCTCGACCCTCCGCAGTTAAGGGGGGCAGGTCTCGCTTCGCACATAATGCGCGATTAGGATTGCGATTCACGATTAAAGAGGCGGATGAGATCGATGGCCATGGACGTAACGACCCGCAACCTCGTGACGCGCAATCTGTTGAGCGGCCTCCTCGCCGCAGCGGCACTCGGCTGGGCAGCGCCCGGCGTCGCCGAGATCAAGAAGGTCGCCTATCCCGAGGTCAAGGTCACTCTCGAGAAGCCCTTCACGCCGGACGCCGCCTTCGAGAAGATGCACACCGCGTTCCTCAATGCGGTCAAGCGCAAGGACCTCGGCGCACTCACAGCGCTGGTCGCGCCGACCTTCCTGTGGACGGTGAGCGACCAGCCGGCCGACGAGCTCGATCTCGGCCGCGACGCCATCCACAATTTCAAGGTGGCGTTCGGGTTCCGCGCGCTCGGCCAGGACGTCGACGGCGGCGTCGACAACGGCCCCTACTGGGAGGTGCTCGGCAGCTTCGCCGAGGACACGAGCTATTACGTCGCGAACGACGCCGGCACCCTCGTCTGCGGTCCGGTGGCCGCCGAGGTCGCCGACGACAAGGTGCTCGATCAGGCCCGCCGCAAGATCGATGCGATCAATGAGCCGGTCGAATGGTATTTCACCCTCGCCGAAACCTCGGTCGCCAGAGCGCCCGGCGACACCGGCGCGCCGGTCGGCAAGGTCGGCACCATCGCGCTGCCGCTGATCGGCTTCTATCCGCCCGAGAAGGAAGGCGCACCGCCGCCGGCACCGACCCACTTCGAGGTGCTGCTGCCGTCCGGCCGCACCGGCTGGGTGCCGGTTTCGGCCGTGCGCCCGCTCGAGACCGACCACCTCTGCTACGCCCGCACGCCCGCCGGCGAGTGGAAGATCGCCGCCATCGACCAGGCGACGAGCGCGCCGTGACCTAGAGCCGGCAGAACAGCGAGCGGGTCAGTCTGGATGTCAGGTGTATTTCGTCCACGCGATCGCCCCGCGCTCCCCGCCTTGCATATCCGAATCAGCGACAGCGATCCCGTCTCTTCTTCCGCGACCCGAATCGCTTCGCTGCCTGACTGCCGACCGCCTAGCCATTCTGCCGACCGATCCCTTGTCGATTCGCTATCGCTTCGAGCCGGCAGACAGCGAGCGGGTCAGTCTGGATGTCAGGTGTATTTCGTCCACGCTCGCCTTTGTCGCTGCCGCTATCGACCACGTATCCCAGTCTTGATTGGACAGATTGAGGTATTGGCAGACGAGCAAGCCCGTCTGCAGGTCTTTCCGATATGAACACGGGCGCCCCGGCAGAGCCGTCTTGGCGGTGCGGCGTTTTGCACGCGCCCACGGAGCCGAAAGCAAAACGATAGTACCGGGGAAGCCGGAACCTTTTGGCTCAGAGCCGATTGTGCTGGGTTGGAAGAATTTTACGGGGCAAGCAATGCACTGTCGACCGGGGGAAGCGGGTGTGCTTCCAGACGAAGCGTTCCAGTTCGGGCCGATCCGGCGTTCTGTGGGGTCTCGACATGTTGGCGAATGATCTTTGCGAGAGCGCGGCAGTGCACAAGAGCTCGAAAACGCCGTTGGCCGGCAAACGGATTCTTCTCGCCGAGGACGAAGCGCTCATTGCGCTCGAAATGAAAGACATCCTGGAAGGCCTGGGTTGCGAAGTGGTCGGCCCGCTCTCGAGCATCGACAAGATTCTCTGACGACGCCTCCCGTGGAGGCCTCGACGGGGCGTTGCTCGACGTCAACCTGCGCGGCCGTCAGATCTTCGATATCCTGCCGAGGTTGCAAGCACTCGGAGTGCCGCTCATCATCACGTCCGGATACGACGACCTGACGCTTTTTCCTGCGCCGTACCGTGCAATGCCGCGTATCGCCAAACCGTTTGCCGAAGCAGAGCTGCGGCGCATCTGCGAAAAGGTCTTCGCAAACCCGCCTATTACTGCTGCGTCGTAAGCGCAGGTAGGGTGTGCAACTGCGCGGTCCTCGGCCGATCGCGTGCGCAAAATCGCGCAGCGCGGTTGCGCACGCTGCCAGACCCTCACAGCGCGATTTTGCACACCCTACGAATTTGTGACGCGGTAGTGCTATGCGATAGAGGCGCCCGACATCGCCGCGCGTCCTTCAACAGGACCGGCGATGGGAAATCTGATCGTCCAGCACACGCCCGCGGGGTCGAAGTCGGCTTTGGTGTTGCCGTCGAGATCATGTCGGATGACGTGATCAATCAGCCTCGTGCCGAAACCCGTCGTACGACCGACGTTTACCTTCGGCCCCCCACGCTCCTGCCAGACCACTTCGACCGACCTGTCAGTGCCGCTGCCGCTCGCCTGCCAGGTGACTTCGATATTGCCCTGCCGCGTCGACAAGGCACCGTATTTGGCGGCATTGGTGGTCAGCTCGTGGACTACCATCGACAACGGCATCACGGCTTGCGCCGGCAGCAGGACTACCGGCCCAAGGATGCTGACGCGGGTCCCGTCGGGTGATCGATAGGGTGCCAGCACCGCGGCCAGGAGCTCACTTAGCCCAACTCCCAGCCAGCGCGTATGGGTGAGGATGTCATGCGCCGTCGCCATCGCCTTGAGGCGGCCGGTGAACGCGTCGGCAAAATTCTCGAGCGAGCCCGATGACCTCACGGTCTGGGCTGCCACCGACTGGACGATCGCGAGGATGTTCTTCACGCGATGATTGAGCTCGGCGACCATGGTCGTTTGCTGCTCCTCGGCACGCTTGCGCTCCGTCATGTCGGTCAGAGTCACGATCGAGCCGACGTTTGCGCCGTGGTCGTCAATCAGCGGGCCGGCGCTGAGCAGGAATGTAGAATTGCCCTTGCGTTCGCTGTGCAGCCTCACCTCGACGCCATGAAACGGTTTGGTCGCCAGCATCGTGTCGAGGCTTTCGGTCGAAAACCGCATCAGCGTGCTGATCTCTACGGTGCTCTGCGCTTCGAGCGGGAATGCCTCGGAGAATGTGCGACCGACCGGCGGCTGTTCGGCGAGCTGCTCGGCCCGCCAACTGGCGTGGGTTATGTTGCCCTCCGGCGAAAGCACGACAACGGCGTCAGTTGCCTGTTCGAGCACCGAGCGCGCGAAGCGCTCTGCGGCGGCGATCTGCTCGGCGCGGCGATGCATCGAAAGGTCGATGAGCCGCACCAGCGTCGCCACGGTATCGCCGATCGAGAGCGGCCGCGACCAGACCGCGACCGGCATCGCGTCATCGTGGCTACGCAACAGCGTCGCCTCGACCGTCGCCTCGGGAACAAGCTTGGGCGGCTCGCCGTCGAACAGTGAAGCGAGGTCGCGGCCGACGAGACGAGCCCGGGAATATCCAGTCAGCTCGCAGAGCCGGTCATTGACATAAAGGATGACGCCATCCGGGCCCGCGGTCAGCGCGCCGTCGCTCATCCGCTCGACCAGGACGCGATAGGGTTCCTCAGCGCCGTGCAGCAGGATCACCTGCGGGCCTTCCAGGCTTCGCATCACGACGACGGCATCGACGTCGCCCCGATGGATGGCCTGCACCGTCTCATCGGCATCTTGAAACAACGGCGGCTTGGGATCGCGGTCGGACTCAGGCATTGTCACACTCGGGTGCGGGCTTGCTCAATTCGGCCGGATATCCAGGCCGATGAGCACCTTTTCGCTATCGGATAGATCGCCGATGATGCGTTTGAGCGGCTCCGGCAACTGGCGGATCAGCGTCGGAATGGCGACGATCTGATGCCGCACCGCGAGCGCCGGATCCTTCATCAGGTCGATGATTTCGATTTCATAGCGGCCGGGCAGATGCTGCTCGCAGATCTTTTTTAGATTGGCGATGGCCGCGATCGATTTCGGCGTCTGACCCGCCACGTAGAGGCGCAGACTGTACCCGTCGCCTTCGGTCATCGGTTTTCCAATCGCTTCTTGGGCTTGTTGGCCGGCTTCGGGACCGGCGTGTCCGTCTTCGCTCCGGTTTGGCGGCTTACTCCCATGGCAACCCGGTCGACCGCCAATTGATCCTCGCGCGCAACACCCTCGCGGCCGAGAAGAACGGCCTCCGCGTCCTCGCTGGCGAGCTGGGCCTGCAGGATCTCGATCTGCGCCGCGATCTCCCGCCGCTTGCGGTCGATCTCGCGGCTGCGCCGCTCCATCTCCTGCTCGCGGACGAGGACGTCCGCCCTGTCCTTGGCCTCCTGAGCGAGCCGCGCCGAACCCGTCAGCACGCCCTCCGGCCCGACATAAGCGGGACGCAGCTTGATGCCGTCCGAAGACAGGATGAACTCGCGGACCTGGTTGGAGTGCGCCATGCCGCGCGACTTCAGCAGGTAGAGCTGCCGATTGTGCTCGCCGTTGCTCTCCCGGTTGTAGAGCAACAGCCATACGTCCATCAGCGACGAGACCTGAGCTTCCGTCGAAGTGTTCTCGCCGGCGACAACGCCGAGATTGGTGAACAGGGCCGTGATGCCGTTGGCCTTGAGGAAATCGACCAGGCGAAGCACCATCGAATGTACGTCGCCAGCGGCGCCGCCACTCAGCAACGCCGACAACGGATCGATGACGACGGCAGCAGGATCAAAATCGGCCACGTCGCGGTACATGGTCGCGAGGTGGGTTTCCAGGCCGTACAGACTTGGCCGCCGTGCCGCGAACCGCAGCAGCTTCTTGTCGACCCACTTTTGCAGGTCGATGCCGATCGAACGCATGTTGCGGACGATCTGAGCCGGCAATTCCTCCATCGCGAAATAGATGCAACGATGCCCGGCTGCGCAGGTCGCATCGGCAAAGTGCGCTGCCAAGGTCGATTTTCCACTGCCGGCCATGCCGGACACCAGGATGCTGGAACCTTTAAAGTAGCCCTTGCCCTCCAGCATCTGGTCGAGATCCGGGATGCCGGTGGGCAACCGCTCGGTCGACGCGTCATGGGCGAGACCGCTCGACGTGATCGGCATCACGGTGATGCCCTGCTCGTCGATGATGAACGGATATTCGTTGGTGCCGTGCGCGGAGCCGCGATATTTGACGATGCGCAGGCGGCGCGTCGAAAGCTGGTCGTCGACCCGGTTGTCGAGCAGGATGACGCAGTCGGCCACGTATTCTTCCAGGCCGTAGCGCGTCAGCGTGCCTTCCCCGCGCTCGCCGGTGATGATGGCGGTAACGCCCTTCGCCTTGAGCCACTCGAAAAGGCGGCGCAATTCGGAGCGAAGCACCTGCTCGTTTTCCAGACCGCTGAACAGCGTCTCGATGGTGTCGACAACCACCCGCTTGGCGCCGATCGAGTCGATCGCAAACCCGAGGCGGATGAACAGCCCTTCGAGATCGTATTCGCCCGACTCGGCGATCTTGCTGCGCTCGATCTCGACGTGATCGATCGCAATCTTCTTCTCGGCAATCAGCTTCTCGATGTCGTAGTTGAGCGAGCCGACATTCTTGATGAGTTCCTCGGGCTGCTCTTCGAAGGCAAGGAAGACGCCCGGCTCGTCATATTCGACCGCACCGTTGTAAAGGAAGGTCATGGCAAACAAAGTCTTGCCGCAGCCGGCCGAGCCGCACAGCAAGGTCGGCCGGCCCTGCGGGAGGCCGCCCCCGGTTACCTCGTCGAGGCCACGAATGCCGGTCGCCGATTTGCTTACGGTGAGCAAATCGCCAGCGCGCGCCTTCGTTGCCACGGAAATCAGCCCTCGATGATGCGCGCTGCCGGGAGTCGGCCAGCCCGAATGCGGGTCACACTTACTCGCAGTTACCGACAACTGCCCAGTCGTTGCATGGTTCCATCGCTGGTTCCCGATTCGTGTGGCCGAGCACATGGCCTTTTCGCCAGACAAGGCGCGCTGCCGCCAAACGCTCACGTTCCCAGGGTCGCCGCCCTGGCGGCGAGGATGGATCACGATCCAGGCCCAGGTCGTCCGAATCGCGCCGACGCCCGCACACAACTCACTGATATTACGTTGATATCATACCGCAGCGATCGCGCCGCCAGGCTGCGAAGGCCGGCCGGCCGCGCCGCGGACCGAGGTGACCGCGAGCGCCGATCGCGGCGCATTCAGCGTTTCGCTGAAAATGCCGAGGCGAGGAAATCGGCGTCGGCGGCGACGCGCTTCTCCAGGAAGCTGGCAACGGCTTTGATCCGCCCGACATGCAGGAGGTCTTCATGTACGGACAGCCAGATGTCGCGGGTCGAGAAATACCGCGGCAAGACCGGGCGGAGATCCCTGTTATGCGCCGCGACGTAGGACGGCAGCATCGCGATCCCCAAGCCGTTCGAGGCGGCCATGTACTGCGAGACCAGGCTGGTGCTGCGGAATACGACGTGTCTCGGGCGCAGGATGTCCGAGAGCCAGCGGTTCTCCTTGATGAGAATGTGCTCGTCGATGAAATCGATGAAGCCGTGCGCGTCGAGATCCTTGAGGTCCGCGGGCGCGCTGTGGCGGGCAAGATAGGCGCTCGCGGCATAGAGAAATATCCGAAACTCGCCGATCTTCTTCACCGCAAGCCGCCTCCCCTTCGGCCGGAAGAAGCTGACGAACACATCGGCTTCGCGCCGGGTCATGTCGAGGAGGCGCGTGTCGGTGATGAGCTCGACCTGGATCGACGGATAGAGTTTGTTGAAATCGGCCATGCAGGCCGTCAGGTACATGCTGCCGATGCCTTCCATGCTCGCGATGCGAACCGCGCCGGCGGCGTCGGTCCGCTCCGAGCCGACGACGGCCTCGACGATCGCGTTGGCGTTGTTCTCCATCCCCTCCGCGAACTGCAGAAGCCGCAGGCCCGCCTCGGTGAGGGAAAAGCCCGACTTGCTCCGGCGAAACAGCGTCGTATCGAGGCTGCGTTCGAGCTCCCGCACGCGACGGCTGACCGTGGTGTGGTCGACCTTGAGCTTTTGACCGGCCCGGACGAGGTTGCGGCTGCGCGCGACCTCCAGGAAGAAGATGATGTCGTCCCAATTGTAGCGAAGCGTTCGCGCAGCCTTTGCCACCGCGGCCTTCCCCGTAGGCCCGCCGGCGAGCTTGAGCCTCCGGGCTGCGTTACTTTCGGGGATGTCGGCGCCGACGGCAACGGTCATGCGGCGATGATCGGGGCGTAGGTCTCGACCAGCCGATTGGCGAACATGTCGACCTTCGGGATCATCAGCTTCTGCCGGCAGAGGGCGAGATCGATGTGCTTCGGCATGACGGCGCCGAGCTTGACGACGCGCGGTGCGACGACATTGATCTCCCACAACGGGAAGCCGTTCGGCGGGATGACGACGCTTCCGCCCGGGTACGGCGAGTCGACCCGGTTCGCCAGCACGACGGCGACGCGGTTGTCCTCTGCACGCGGAACGGCGAGCAGCTCGCGTTCGAAGGGCTCGCGCAGCGAGGCCGGCCACAGAATGATGTCGGCCCCGGCGATTGCGAGGCAGCGCGACGTTTCCGGGAACACCGCGTCGTATCCGGACATCACGCCGATCCGGCCGAACGGCGTTTCGAACACCGGATAGTCGTCACCGGCCTTGGCCCATGACCGCTCTTCGGCGGTGAGGTGGGTTTTCCGGTATTTGCCCGCCCCCTTTCCGTCCGGCCCGATCAGGAACGTGGTGACGTAAAGTCCTTCCGCCGCGCGTTCGACGCCCGGGACCGCGATCAGGCACTGGTACTTCGCCGCGATGCCGCAGACCTTCGCGAGCAGCGCCGCCGTCTGATCGGCCAGCGAATGAGCCTCGGCCGCATTGGGGATGGCCGAGGGGCAAAAGGCGTATTCCGGCAGCGCCAGCACCTTCACGCCGAGCTTGGCGGTGTGATCGATCATGTCGATGACGTCGGACGGAGCGCAGTCGCCGGTCACGTGCATCTGGATTGCAGCGACCTTGGTCACCGACCGCGCCGGAATGAGCGGCTTCTCGGCAATCCCGAACACCGGTGTCTTTTCATACGGCAGCGCCATGATGCCGTAGGTCTCCGGGCGGCGATCGGCGATCTTGTCGTTCGCGGCGTATATCGATTTGTCCGAAGCCTGATCGAGATCGATGGTCGCGACGGCCATTCCATGGGTGTCGTAGGGCACCTTGGAGACCACCCTGCCCTTCGGATCGACGATCATGCTGCCGCCCGGATAGTAGATCGAGCGCTCGTAGCCGGCCTTGGTGGCCGCGACGAGCCAGACGCCGTTCTCGTAAGCGCGCGCCGGCCCCCACATGTCCGCCTGGTCCATGGCGAAGAAATTCGCCATGTCGACGATGACGTCCGCGCCCTGCATCGCCATGGCGCGGAAGATCTCGGGGATGCGGCCGTCGAAGCAGATCAACAGCCCGATGCGGCCGAGATCGGTCTCGACGACCGGGCAGCCCCGCTCGCCGAAGGCGAACCAGTTCTGATCGTGGGTCGCCAGGAACTGCTTGTGGTAGTGGCAGGCGACCTCGCCTTTCCGGCCGAACATGACGCCGCTGTTGAAGATCTTCTTCCTCTCCGGATCCCACTCGGTCACGCCGCTGGCGACGTAAATCCCGTGCTTCTCCGCGAGCTCGCGACAGCGCGCCGACGAAGGGACCATCGGGGATCGTCTCGGCGAGAGCCCGGCAATGTTCGGGAGAGTCGAACAGATATCCGGTGTCCATGCATTCGGGGAACACGACGAGCTCGGCGCCCTGCCGCACCGCATCTTCGACGAAGCTCGTCGCGAGAGCGATGTTGTGGTCGTAGTCGCCCAGGCGCGCGAGCGTTTGCACCGCGGCGGCGCGAAAGCGTCGCTTCGTCATGTCAGCCTCCATCTCGTCCGTGTCGGTTCGAAAGCTTCAGTCTCGCTTCACCTCGCGCCAGAAGCGTTCGAGGCAATGCCGTTTGAGCGCGATGAACCGCTCGCCGGTGGTGACGTCGAGATCACGCGGCCACGGCAGATCGACGTCGACGATCTCGGCGACCCGCGTCGGCCGGCGGGTCAAGCAGGACGACCTGGTCGGCGAGCTGGATCGCCTCCTCGAGATCGTGGGAGACGAGCAGGGTCGTCGTGCGCATCTTCATGAAGATCTTCTGGAGACGCTCGCGCATCGACAGCGTCATCTCGTAGTCGAGCGCGGAGAACGGCTCGTCGAGAAACAGCACCTCCGGATCGGTCACCAGCGCCCGCAGGATCGAGACGGTCTGCTGCTGGCCTCCCGACAGGGTGTAGGGATAGGCGTTGAGATCGAACGGCACGTCGAAATCGGCCAGCAGCTTCTCGACGCGACGGCGGCGCTCGTTGCGCTCGACACGCTCGACCTCGAGCGGATAGTGGATGTTGTCGATCGCCCGCATCCACGGAAACAGCGCTTCGCGGTAGTTCTGGAAGACGTAGGAGATCCTGGTGTCCCGGATGGTCTGGCCGTCGTAGAGCACCTCGCCCGAATCCATCGGCATCAGGCCAGATATCAGGTTGATCAGGGTGCTCTTGCCGCAGCCGTTGGGCCCGAACACGGAGATGAACTTGCCCATCGGAAGATCGATGGAGAAGTCGTCGTAGATCGTGTTGCCCTGGAACTTCTTGCGAGAGCCCTCGCACGGTGACGAAGGCCTGCCTGCGCCTTCGCCGGCTGCGGCGGCGCGGGCTCGACGGCGGCCGGCCAGCCGGGGCTTCGGATCGGCATCACCCGTCCCATCGCGCCGCCCGCTCAGTTGCCGAGGTCGGATTTGGCGAGAATCTTCTCGCGCACGTTCATCGGTCCGCTCATCACGCCTTCCTTGACGAACACGTCGATCAAGGCCTGGTAGGACTTCATGTCGGTCTCGTTGAGGTCCTTGTATCCGCGCAGATAGGGCTGCGCGAGAAACTCCAACTGGTCGTCCTTGATCGGCGTGTATTTGGGGAGGACCGGCTTGTAGTTCGCAAAACCGGCGTTCACCAGATCGGTCGCCTGGTCGATCACCTCCACGACTTTGCGCGCGACGTCGGGCCGCTCCTTGAGGAACTTTGCCGTCATGATCGACGCGCCGGAGTAGAAGGGATCGGCGATCGCGGCGGCGACCGGATTCGTCATCGCGCGGACGGCCTTCCCCGAAGCGACGGCGATCGATCCCACCGGCTCCAGCGACAGTGTCGCGTCGACCGTGCCGCCGACGACGGCGGGCACCTGCATGGCGACGGCGAGGTCGACGAGCTTGACGTCGGTGTCGGGAGAAAGCCCTGCCGCGCGCACCATGTGCCGCGAGATGGTTCGCCACTGAATCCCCGGCACGTGTCCGAGCGTCTTGCCCTTGAGATCGGCGAAACTCTTGATCGGACTGCCCGGCTTGACGATGAGCCCGTCATTGATGCGGTTCACTGCGATTCCGCCGCCCTGCAGGCCGAAGACCTTCAGCTTTCCGGGAAACTTGGATTCGGCGATCATCGCGATACCCGCCGCGGCGCCGGGAGGGCCGAAGTCGGCGCGTTCCGCGATCAAGGCGTCGATGATCTGGTTCGGCGCCTCCATCTTGGTCGAGACGATCTCGATGCAGGCCTTCTCGAAGAGCTTCTCCTCCAGGGCGACGAAATAGGCGGTCGTCTGCATGATCGGCAGCCACACCGCCGTGACCTTTTCCATCTTGCCGCAGGCAGCCTGCGCGCCCGACGCCGTGAGCAACAGCGCCGCGCCCGCCGCGGCGGAGAGAACTCTGATCGTCTGCATGGTGTCCTCCTCGTGTCCCGGTGTGCCTGCCGGATTACTTGCCGGACCAGTGAACCACCGAGCGTTCGATGATGAGAAGCATCAGGTTCAGCCCGTATCCCATCGCTCCGGCGATCAGGATCGAGCCGTACATGTCGGTCAGCGAATAGGAGATCTGGGCGTCGATGATGCGGTGGCCGATGCCGTCGGTCGCGCCGATGAACATCTCCGCGACGATGATGACGACGAGCGCGAGCGAGACCGCCGTGCGCAGCCCGACGAAGGTCTGCGGCAGGGTTTCGTAGAAGATCACGTCCTTGAATATCCGCAGCGACGAAGCGCCCATCGAGCGCGCAGCGAGGATGCGCGTCTGCCGGGCATTCATCACGCCATAGGCGACGTTGAAGACGATGACGAGCCAGGCGGCGAACGCCGCGACCGCGATCTTGGCGAAATCGCCGAGGCCGAACAGCAGCAGGAAGAGCGGGAAAAGCGCGGTCGCCGGCGTCGAGCGGAAGAAGTCGACGAGGAATTCGACGGAACGGTAGATCGCCGCCTTGGCGCCGAGCACGATGCCGATGGGAACGCCGGCAACGACGGCGATCAGGATCGAATAGGCGACGCGGGCGAGGGTCCGGACGAAATCGTTGGTGATCTTGCCGGCAGCGATGTTCGCACCGGTGTCGCGAAGCGTCTCGATCGGCGAAGGCAGGAGGTCCTTGTTGACGAGCTCGCCCTTGAACGCGATCCACCACAACACGATGAGCAGCAGGGGCCCGATCGCCAGCTCGGCGCCGCGCCTGAGCCTCGGGCTTTGCAATACGCCGGTGACCTGCCGCATGTGACGAGCTCCAGAAAGATCGCCGCGATCTTCCGCCACCCGATCATTGTTGGCCTCGTCACCTGCAAAAGAAATGCCCAGTTCTGCAATGCGGCGTGCAGTTTTACATATTCAAGCCGTGAATGGTCCCTGATCAATTCGCAGGCTTGCATTGCTCATCAATTGAGCAAGAGCGTACGCGATCGGGCACGCGCCGAACGGTGCCAGACGAACAAAGTTCGCGCCGGCCCCTTTGCAGCCCGTCACTCCAACCTGAGTTCGTCGATAATGCGGACCGGATAGAATTCCACACAATCCGCCCAGCCAAACCTGACTTCGAACGCATCGATCGGCTCGTCGGCCAGAGCGAGCGCGCCGGCCTTATCGGCACCGGTGACATGCGTCGCCAGCGTACAATGCGGCACCCAGTTCTCCGGCCGATAATGGGCCTCACACAATGCCGGATCGATGGCCCGGTGAATTGCGGCATGCGCCAGCAGGAGCGGCTCGCAGGGGTCGGGCGCCGCCCAAAAAACGAGATTTGGTTCTTCAAAACGCGCCAACCTGCAAAACCGCAGCGAGATGGCACCTTGTCCGCCGAATGCCCGATGCAGGGCGTCGCGTAATCGATCCTCGCGGATGTGCTCATAGACGGCGAGCGTAACGTGCGGGGGGTAGGAAAGAGCCGCCATCGAAGGCACCGCTTCGAAGCGCGCAAACCGTTTCCAGTATGCGCGCAGCGGTGCACCGGCTTCGCCCGGAGCCCTTATGGTGATGGCAAAGGCCACGCCGGCTGGCCGCAAGAGCCCCGCCCAGCCCGTCCCGAAGCCGGGAGGAAAAGCGGGGCTCCCGATGGCTGAACGCTACTTGCCGGGGCGGTCGGGTCCCTGGGCGAGCGTGTTCACCTTGTAGAGGCCTTCGCGCGCGGTCAGGTAGAGCGTCTTCTTGTCCGGGCCGCCGAAGGCGACGTTGGCGGCCTGACGACCGGCCTTGATCGTGCCGAGATACTGGCCCTTGGCGTCGAACACCTGCACGCCGGCGACGGTCGTGATGTAGAGGCGGTCGTTGCTGTCGATCGCGAGCCCGTCGGCGCCGCTTTCCTTGCCGTCGGGGATATCGCGCAGCTGGGCGAAGGCGCGCTTGTTCTTCACGCTGCCGTCGGGCTGCACATCGTAGGCGAACACCGTGGGACCGATGGTGTCGTCGACGATCAGGGTCTTGCCGTCGTTCGTCAGCGTGAGTCCGTTGGGCCGCGCCACCCCTCCGTCGATCAGCACCGGCTCCTTGGTTCCTGCCGGCAGGTAATAGACAGCGGTCGGGCGTCCCGGCACCACCGGCCGCGGGCCGGGATCGGTGAAGTAGATGCCGCCCTTGGCGTCGAGAATGAGATCGTTGGGCGAGAGCAGCGGCTTGCCGGCGGGACCTTCGGTCACCGTCGTCATGCTGCCGTCCTTGTTGCGCTTCGAGACGCGCTTGCCCTCGCCTTCCACGAACAGAAGCTCGCCGGCCTTGTTGAGCGCGATGCCGTTGGCGCCGTTGGTGTTCTCGCGCACCGGCGCGATCTTGCCGCCGGGATCGAGGAAGTAGGTCCGGCCCGCCGGAATGTCGGAGAAATAGAGGCCGCCGTCGGCGGCGAGCGGGCCTTCGGTGAACTTGAAGCCCTCCTGCACCAGCTCCGGCGTTGCCCCGGGCGCGAGCACGCCGGGAATTCCCTGCGCCTGCCCCAGCGCCGGAAGCGCCGTCGCGATCAGTGCGGCCCCGATTGCACTTAAATGCCACGCGGTCATGTTTGATCCTCCCTTGGTTATCCCGGGATTGTAGCCGCGATAACGGTCGCGCGGAATTGGCGAAAGCGGGCTCGCCCGGCCCCGGCTCAAATCTGCAGGATCTCGCCGAAGTCCCACGTCACATTGGGCGGATTTTCACCGACGCGGAGGGTCTTCTCGTTGACGAAATGATAGGGCGGGACCGGCAGGTTGTAGGGCGCCGGCACGCTTTTGAACACACGGCCCGCGAGGTCGTATTTCGAGCCATGGCAGGGGCAGAAGTAGCCGCCGAGCCAGTTCGCCGCCGGGTCGTTCGGGCTCGGGTCGGGGAAGAACTTCGGAATGCAGCCGAGATGGGTGCAGATGCCGACGAGAACGGCGAACTCCGGCTTGATCGAGCGATTGGGATTGACCGCATAGGGCGGCTGCTGGCGCTCCTGCGAATTGGGATCGGCGAGCTGCGCGACGAGCTTCGGGTCGGTGAGCGTCGCGAGCGCCGCTTGCGGCCGGTTGACGATGAAGATCGGCCGGGCGCGCCAGAAGATCATCGCCTGCTGGCCGGGCGCGAGCTTGCTCACGTCGAACTCGACCGGCCCGCCCGAGGCGATGGTCGAGGCATCCGGGTTCATCTGGGCGACGAACGGCACCATCGCGGCGATGGCCCCGACGCCGGCAAAGCCGGCGGTCGCGATGTAAAGGAAATCGCGCCGGGTGGGGTCGGGCAGGGCTTGATCCATCGCGGGCCTCGTCGATGCGGCGCAAAGACAGGCGCGATCATAGCGGATCGTCACGGGAATCCATGGTTCCCGTGGTCGCGGGGTGGCGAGCAATGATCACAAAGGCTTGAAAGCATCGGTCGGCGCACGAGACCCGCGACAGACGGCGGCGGCATCGAACAGGCGCCAAGCAAACGGCCCCGAAAAGCAATCTGCTCTTCAGGGCCTCGAGACGGAACCCATCGTGACGCCGGCGCGCCTTCTCAGAAGTGATAGTTCACGCCGACCCGCGCGATGTTCCCTTCCAGGTGCACGGTATTCGAAACGGTCTGGTAGACCGGGGTCAAGAAGAAGCCCGAGGTTGCCGCATAGGAGAAGTTGGTGGTGCCGAGATCGTAGAAGAGGTACTCGACCTTGGCGCTCCAGTTCCGCGCAAACATCCATTCGGCGCCGCCGCCGAGCGTGTAGCCGATGCGGGTATTCGAAAAATTGCCGGTCCCGACGCCGAGCGAAGCCGTTGCTGCCCGACTGGGTGAGCGTGCTGTTGCCGCTGCTGCCGCCATAAGCGAGGCCGCCGGTGAAATAGACGAGCCAAGTCGGCGACACCAATATGCCGAAGCGCCCGCGCACCGTGCCGAGCCAATCCGTCGACGCGTTGACCGTCTGAACCGACGTGACGGGAACGCCGACCACCACAGCTCCGGCCGCGACCGTGCCGTTGCTCGTTCCGCTCTTGCCCTGGATGTCGGCTTCGAGGCCGGCGACCCAGAGGTTGCCCAGCTGAAGGTTGTAGCCGACCTGCCCGCCGCCGATGAAACCCATGCCGCTGTTGGTGGTGATGCGGCCGCTCGACAACGCGGCGAGACCTTCGGACACGCCGGGCACGACGCCGAGGGCGAGATCGGATGTCGGGTTCGCCGCGGTCGTGAACGTGCTCTGCTCGTCGGCATAGCCGACGTTAAGGCCGGCGTAGAAGCCGTTCCACAGATACGGGTACGGCGCCGGCGCCTTGACGTACATGTCGGCAGCCATTGCAGGCGCGGCGAGAACGCCGAGCGCGATACCGGCAAGAAGCGTTCTTTTCAAAGTGAACCCCCCGGTCATCGTGTAAATTTTCGTCGGTAAAATTTGTACACCATTGCACCGCACAAGTCTGTTGTAGGCCGGTCACATCCGGCGATAAACTTGTTTGAACTGAATGGTTTTGCGCGGTGTCCGCGGATGTTTCGTGTAGACTCGCGCGACCATCGACGGATTGAAATCGGCATCACGGTGCGCGGCCGGAGAGCGGCTGACGACCGAGCCGATTCGCGCAAACTAAAGACAAGGACATCGGCGCGTTGCCCGACGCCGCGCGGTGCCACAGACTGCAATAATGCGTCCCAGTATTCTCGATCCCCTGTTCGCGGCGATCACGGCGCTGCCGGGAATCGGCGACAAGGTCGCGCGGCTCTACCGCCGCCTGCTCGGCCGCGAGGAGACGCCGCGCGTCGTCGATCTCCTGTTGCACCTGCCGACCGGCGCCGTCGACCGACGAGCGCGGCCGGTGCTGCGGGATGTCGTGCCCGGCAGCGTCGTCACCGTTGCGGTGACGGTCGACCGGCATCGCCCTCCCCCACCGAACCGGCCGCGCTCGCCCTACCTCATCTATGCGAGCGACGACACCGGCGACGTCGTCATCACCTATTTCAATGCCCGCAAGGATTACATCGACCGCCTGCTGCCGGTCGGCCAGCGTCGCATCGTGTCCGGCACCATGGCGATGTATGACGGCATGCTCCAGATGGTGCATCCGGACTTCGTGGTCGCGGAGGCCGAGCTAGCGAACATGCCGGCGATCCAGCCGGTCTATCCGCTCACCGAGGGCCTGACGGCGCAGGCGCTGCGCCGCACCATCGGCGCCGCCGTCGAAAAGGTGCCGCCATTGCCCGAGTGGCTCGATCCGCCGCTCGTCGCACGCGAGAAATGGCCGAGCTTTGCCGACGCGCTGCGCACCCTGCATCGTCCGGCCGAGCCCGCCGATCTTTCCTGGCAAGGGCCGGCATGGTCGCGGCTCGCCTATGACGAGATGCTGGCGGGACAGCTCGCGCTCGCCCTGGTGCGCGCCCACATGGGACGGCGCGGCGGCCGGGCCCGCGAGCACAAGGCGGACCTCCAGGCGCGGATCATCGCGGCGCTGCCGTTCAAGCTCACCGGCAGCCAGGTCAAGGCGCTCGCCGACATCAATGTCGATCTCGCCGCGCCGCAGCGCATGCTGCGCCTGCTCCAGGGCGACGTCGGCTCCGGCAAGACGGTCGTCGCGCTGCTCGCCGCCGCCGGGGTGATCGAGTCCGGGGGACAGGCCGCGTTGATGGCGCCGACGGAAATTCTCGCGCGCCAGCATCACAAGACCGTCGCACCACTCGCCGCGGCTGCCGGGCTGCGGATCGCGATTCTCACCGGGCGCGAACGCGGCCGCGAGCGGACCGGCGTTCTCGACCGCCTCGCCGCGGGCGAGATCGATCTCCTGGTCGGCACCCATGCGCTGTTCCAGGACGAGGTGGATTTTCGTGATCTTGCGCTCGCCATCGTCGACGAGCAGCACCGCTTCGGCGTGCACCAGCGCCTGGCGCTCGCCCGCAAGGGTGCGGCGGTCGACGTGCTGGTCATGACCGCGACGCCGATCCCGCGCACGCTGGTGCTGACCGCCTTCGGCGACATGGACGTCTCCGAGCTCAAGGAGAAGCCGGCCGGGCGGCTGCCGATCGACACCCGCACCATCCCGCTCGATCGCCTCGACGAGGTGATGGCCGCGGTCGGGCGCGCGCTTTCCGAAGAGCGCCGCATCTATTGGGTCTGTCCGCTGGTCGAGGAATCCGAGACCAGCGATCTCGCCGCGGCGCAAGAACGCTTCGCCGCCCTGGAGGTGAGCTTCGGGAACGCGGTCGATCTCGTGCACGGGCGGATGAAGGGCGCCGACAAGGACGCCGCGATGGCGCGCTTCGCCGCCGGCGAGAGCCGCATCCTCGTCGCCACCACGGTGATCGAGGTCGGCGTCGATGTGCCCGAGGCGACGGTCATGATCATCGAGCATGCCGAGCGGTTCGGGCTTTCGCAGCTTCATCAGTTGCGCGGCCGCATCGGGCGCGGCAGCGGCCACTCGACCTGCCTCCTGCTCTACCGCACGCCGCTCGGCGACACCGCCAAGGCGCGGCTCGCGATCATGCGCGAGACCGAGGACGGCTTTCGCATCGCCGAGGAGGATCTGCGCCTGCGCGGCGGCGGCGACGTGCTCGGCACGCGCCAGAGCGGCGACCCCGGCTTCCGCATCGCCGAGCTTTCCGTGCATGGCGAGCTCCTGCGCACCGCGCGGGACGACGCCGCCTTGATCCTCGCGCGCGATCCCATGCTTGCGGGCGAGCGTGGCAAGGCGCTGCGCACCCTGCTCTATCTCTTCGAGCGCGACGAGGCGGTCCGGCTGCTCGGCGCCGGGTAACGACGCACCGGCGCGTATTTCGACAAATGCATAATTGCCGGGCATCTGCCCGATTTGCGGACTTCCTCGGTGCGGAAGAACTGCGAAGCCACCGTCCCCACAAGCTTTTTTCCTCACTGGCACAGCTTTTGCTGCGGTGCACCTGACGTTGCAGCGTGCCGCGCGGAGCGAAACGTCCGCGCTCGCGTGCGCCGTGCGCCGCATCCACAAAGCGAGGCTACCGATGGATTACGTGAAACCGGCAGACGTTGCGAAGGCCATGGCGGAAACCGGCAGTCGGAAGCTCGCCTTGTCGATTCCCGATCTCCTGATCAGGGGCGTGCTGTCGGGCGCCATCCTCGGCGTCGCGACGAGCCTCGCCTTCAACGCCGCCTTCACCACCGGCCAGCCGCTGGTCGGCGCGCTGATCTTCCCGGTCGGCCTCGTGATGATCGTGCTGCTCGGCCTCGAGCTGATCACCGGCAGCTTCGCGCTGCTGCCGCTGCCATGGATCAACGGCGAGGCGAGCGCATCCGAGGTGCTGACCAACTGGGCATGGGTGTTCCTCGGCAACCTCATCGGCAGCATCGCGTACGGCGCGCTGCTCGCGATCGCGCTCACCGACATGGGAGCGATCGAGCCGGCCGGTGTCGCCGCACGCCTGATCGCCGCCGCCGAAGCGAAGACCACGGGCTATGCGGCGTTCGGCTTCGCCGGCATGGTCACGGTGTTCGTCAAGGCGATGCTGTGCAACTGGATGGTCTGCCTCGCCGTGGTGCTCGCCATGAGCACGACCTCGACCATCGGCAAGATCGCGACCGCCTGGATGCCGATCCTGATCTTCTTCGCGCAGGGCTTCGAACACTCGGTGGTCAACATGTTCATCATCCCGACCGGCATGATGATGGGCGCCAAGGTGACGGTGGCGCAGTGGTGGTTGTGGAATCAGATTCCGGTGACGCTCGGCAATTTCGTCGGCGGCTTCTTCTTCACCGGCCTCGCGATCTACATGACCTATCGGCCGAAGCCGGCGCCGGCGCCGGTGCTCGTTCCCTCCGCATCAGGGGTTCCGGCCGAGTGATCTTGCACGACTGCGCGACCCCGCTGTTTCGAGGACGCCATGGCCGGTGATTTCGAACCCGAACAGAAGCGGTATCTCGAAGGATTCGTGGCCGGCCTGCAGATCGCCAAGTCGGCGGGCGGGTTTCCACGGCCTGCGCGCCCCCGCCGCAGCGCCAGCGACGCCTGTCGTCGCCGGCCCCGACGCACCGCACATCGCCGCCCAGGACCGCATCGTCAAGGGCGGCGGCAAGCTCTCCGACCAGGAGAAGTTCAAGCGCGAGCTGCATCCCTTCGACGGCTACGAGAAGCTGAAAGCCCAGGCGGCCGGCAACGAGCCGCCCAAGCCCGACGATAATTTCCGCTGGCGCTTCTACGGCCTGTTCTACTGCGCGCCGACGCAGCCGACCTATATGTGCCGGCTGCGCATTCCGAACGGCATCCTCACGCACTGGCAGTTCGCTGGCCTCGGCGATCTCGCAGATGCCTACGCGGGCGGCTACGCCCACGTCACCACCCGCGCCAACCTGCAGATGCGCGAGATCGAGCCGAAGAACGCGGTCCACATGGTCGAGGGCATCCAGGACCTCGGCCTGTGCTCGCGCGGCTCCGGCGCCGACAACATCCGCAACGTCACCGGCACGCCGACCGCGGGCATCGATCCGCAGGAATTGCTCGACACGAGGCCTTACGCACGCGAGTGGCACTTCCACATCCTCAACGACCGCACGCTCTACGGCATCCCGCGCAAGTTCAACGTCGGGTTCGACGGCGCCGGCGTGATCCCGGTGCTGGAGGATACGAACGACATCGGGTTCTCCGCCGTCGAGGTGAAGGACGGCTCTGGTGTCGAGCCCGGCGTGTGGTTCCGTGTCGCCGTCGGCGGCATCACCGGCCACAAGGATTTCGCCCGCGAGACCGGCGTCATCTGCAAGCCGGCCGAGGCCACGGCCATCGCCGACGCCATCGTGCGGGTGTTCATCGATCACGGCGACCGCACCAACCGCACCAAGGCGCGGCTCAAATACGTGCTCGATGCCTTCGGGGTCGAGAAATTCATGGGCCTCGTCGAGGAGAAGCTCGGACGCAAACTCGTCCACGTGCCGAACGAGGCGATAGCGCCGCGCCCGGCCTTCGACCGCTTCGCCCATATCGGCGTGCACGCGCAGAAACAGGCGGGGCTCAGCTGGATCGGCGTCGCGCTGCCTGTCGGGCGGTTGTCGAGCGACCAGATGCGGGGGCTTGCCGCGGTGGCGCGCGATTTCGGCGACGGCGATATCCGCCTCACGGTGTGGCAGAATTTTCTGATCTCGGGCGTGCCCGACGGCAAGGTCGCCGACGCGGAAGCGGCGATCGCAGCGCTCGGTCTCGGCACCAAAGCGAACGCGATCCGCTCCGGCCTCGTCGCCTGCACCGGCAATATCGGCTGCAAGTTCGCCGCGTCCGACACCAAGCGCCATGCCGAGGAGATCGCCGCGTGGTGCGAGGCCCGGGTCCAGGTCGACACACCGGTCAATATCCACCTCACGGGGTGCCATCACTCCTGCGCACAGCATTTCATCAGCGAGATCGGGCTGCTCGCCTGCAAGGTGCAGGAGACCGAGGACGGCGATCCGATCGAGGGCTACCACATCCTGGTCGGTGGCGGCTTCGGCCCCGACGCCGCACTCGGCCGCGACATCTATCGTGATGTGAAGGCGCAGGACGCGCCGCGCCGGGTCGAGGGCCTGCTCAAGGCCTACATGACCCACCGCGCCTCGCCGCAGGAAAGCTTCCTCGCGTTCTCTAAGCGCCATGACCTCGAGGCGCTCAAGGCGATGTGCGATGAAGGAGCGGCCGAATGAACGCACCGCGGCCGCCGATCCTCGAGATACTCCCGAAGTCGGCCCCGTTCACGCCGGAGCAGCGCACCTGGCTCAACGGCTTCTTCGCCGGCCTCCTGCAGCTCGATGCGCCGGCAAAGCCGTTGACGCCGGAGGAGACGGCCGGGCTCATCCCCGGCCTGTTCGGTGCACCCGACGTTGCGGCGGCCACGGCCGACGACGGCGCGCCCTGGCACGATCCGGCCATGTCGATTGCGGATCGCATGAAGCTCGCGGAAGGAAAGCCAGTGCCCCGCCGCATGATGGCGGCGATGGCGCAGCAGGACTGCGGCCAGTGCGGCTCGAGCTGCGAGGACTATTCGCTCTCCATCTTCCAGAAAAAGGAAGAGCGACTGAACCTGTGCGTGCCCGGAGGCAAAGACACCTCGCGCATGCTCAAGAAGCTCTTTGACGAGATCGGAGCGCCCGGTGCTGCGACGCCAGCTGCCGCCGCGCCCTCCCCCGCAGCTGAAGCCCCCGCGGCTCCTGCGCCGGCGGCAGCGCCGGGGCGCTCGCGCGAGCATCCGGTCGACGCCACCGTCATCTCGCGCACGCGTCTGAACAAGCCGGGCTCGCTGAAGGAGACCTGGCACGTCGAGTTCGATCTTTCCCGGTCCGGCATCGACTACGTCGTCGGCGACAGCTTCGGCATCATGCCGGTGAACGATCCCGGCCTGGTCGACGCCGTCCTCAAGGCGCTCGGCGCGCCGGCCGATTTCCCGATCGGCGGGCGCACGCTGCGCGAGGTGCTTACCGATGGCGTATCGCTCAGCCCCGCGCCGGACATGCTGTTCCAGCTCTACTCCTACGTGACCGGCGGCGAGCGGCGCCAGAAGGCGAAGGCGCTCGGCTCCGGCGAAGACCCGGACGGCGACGCCGCGACCATCGACGTGCTCGCGGCGATCGAGAAATTCAAGGGCGTTCGTCCGGACCCCGAGGCTTTCGTCGAGGCGCTCGACCCCCTGCAGCCGCGGCTCTACTCGATCTCGTCTTCGTTCAAGGCGCATCCGGGGCGGATATCGCTCACCGTCGACACCGTGCGCTACGAGATCGCCAAGCGCCAACGGCTGGGCGTCGCCTCGACCTTCCTCGCCGAGCGCGTGAAGCCCGGCGAGACGGTGAAGGTGTACGTGCAGAAGGCGCACAATTTCGGCCTGCCGGCCGATCCCACCGTGCCGATCATCATGGTCGGGCCCGGCACCGGCATCGCGCCGTTCCGCGCCTTCCTCTGCGACCGCATGGCGACCAAGGCGACCGGCCGCAACTGGCTGTTCTTCGGCCACCAGCGTCGCGACAGCGATTTCTTCTACGAGGAGGAGCTCGCCGGCATGCGGGCGGCAGGCGTGCTCACCAGGCTCTCGCTCGCGTGGTCGCGCGACGACAAGGAGAAGTTCTACATCCAGGACCGCATGCGCCAGGTCGGGGGCGATCTCTGGCAGTGGCTTTCCGACGGCGCGCACTTCTACGTCTGCGGCGCGGTGCGCATGGGCCAGGACGTCGAGCGCGCCATGGTCGACATCGTCGTCGAGCACGGCCGCAAGAGCGCGAGCGAGGCCATCGCCTTCGTCACCGACCTCAAGAAGCGCGGGCGCTATCAGGCCGACGTGTATTGAGAGTTGCTCTGCCGCGCTGAGCGTCAATCAGAATGGAACGGCCGGACGAATGTCCGCACTATCCAGCGTTGATCAGGGCTTGTCCGATTTCGATTCCGAACCCGAACATGTGAGCCAAGCCTGTAAGCACCAGCCCAAACATCGACCATAAGCATACGACCTCTCCGTCGTGGAGGTTCGCTGTGTCTGGTGTTCGCTGAGCTGCGTGAACGTACGTGTTCATGCCTGTTCCCCAAGTTTTCGCCAGGCACGAATGTCGTTCTGGGCGGGTATGCCAATTATGGGCAGGGACCGCGGGCGCGCCTTTATGCCCGGCTTTATGCGGCCTTGTCAGTCGCGAACCTCGCAAGCGCATGTGAGCAAACGTTCGATCAACGGGATCAACGTTCGGCGTTTCCATGCAACAATAGTCACAGGCCGGGGCGAAGCTGCCAATCAACGGGGAGCCCCGGTTGCCCCAATCATTCAGCGAGCCACCACTGCGACGGGCTGCATGAGGTTCTTCGCTACATACTCGCCGATCTTGTGGCCCATCTCCTGTCCGATCTTGGTGGAAGACCGATAGTGGAAGCCGGCCCAAATGCGTGCCTCGGAGACCTCGTCGGAGAAGGCGCGAATGTTGGTCCAGTGGTGAACGACGCCAGGCGCCGTCGGGCTTGCGATCGAAACCTCCGGCATCTCAGCCGTGCCGAACACGACTTCCATCACGCCAACGAGGCTGGCACTGGAGATGCAGTGAGCACACGGGTATTCCGGATGCATCGGCGTAGCGTCGATCGGCGCCCAGGCAGGATCGCGTTCGGTGGCCGAATTGTTGTCGATATCGCCGTTGCGGATGGCGGTGACCGGACGCCAGAATTCATAGTGGTACTTGGCATCAAACACCGCGATCAGCGCATCCTCTCTCGCAACCGCCGCAAGCGCGAACAGGCGCGCACTGTCGACAAGGCTGAGTTTCCTCGCCTCCGCCACCGTGCGGATGACCGGATAGTAGCCCCTGCCGTCGACCACCAGCCAAAAGCGTGCGTCCTCGGTCTGCTGTGCGGAGCGCTTGGCGCTCGCGCGTCCGCCAAGTTCCTTGATCTCATTGTAGTCGGCGGCCCACGCCACACTGTCGAGCGCGATCGGCGGAGCGGGGCGGAACTGCGACGCACTGGTCAAGGCGAAAGGCTTGACCCTCGGCCACTGCGGCGCCGCTGTGGGAGCAGTTGGTACATATACGCCGGCCGTGGTCCGGGGCCGATAGGTGTCCGGTTCCGCGGCGCCATCGTTCGCGCGCTCTTTCAGAATCCTGTCCGCGACCGCTTCGCCAAGTTTGATTCCCTCGGCCTTCGCGGGGCTATCGGGAATGGCGGCGAGATAGGACTCCAGCAAGGAGTTCATCGAGACGCGCGTCTGCGGATTAATGCCGGCGAGCACGGTACCAGCGGCCGCCGCCGCCGCGGCTTCTTTCGAGGCGCTTGACGTGGCCGGAAGCTGGACCAGATAAGGCCGGTACTTGTGTTCGATTGAATTGAGCGCATCGAACATCGCCAGCTGCGTCATGGCGACAACCCGCTCCGCCGGCGGCGGTCCCATGTTGTGGAGGATGCCGTAGCTTACCGCGTTCTCGTTCCAGTCGGCGATGACATCCGCGGATGCGGGAGGGGTCAAGCCGAAGATCGCGACCGCAGCCAACCATTTGCCGGTGCTAAGTCCCATGGAACATCTCCACATTTGGCCCGCCATTGGCACGATGCGGTGAGCTGTTCGGCTGCTCATCCGTCGCCCGTTTCGGCCTGATTACAAAACGTGGATTACCGGGCACAGCAAGTCTGTTTTTCGAACTGGCCGGCAGCAGGCAGACGTGGTTCATTGCGGTATGCTGAGTGGCTATGATCAGTTTTGCCCTATCGCAAAAGCGTCGGAAATCCTGGCGACGCGCTGGACGCCACTAATCCTTCGCGAGCTGATGGCCGACGTTCACTCGTTCAATGATATTCACCGCGGTGTCCCGCTGATTTCGCGCGCGGTGTTGGTGGCGCGTCTGCGCGATTTGGAACATCACGGAATTGTCGAGCGGCGCAAGCGCGATTGCGGACCGGGCTACGGATACTGGCTCACGCCGGCCGGTAATGCCTTTCGCGCTGTCGTGAGCGAGCTCGGACACTGGGGACTTATTCATGCGCGCGATGTAAAGTCGACCGATCTCGACCCGAGCTACCTGGTATGGGCTTTTCGAAAGCGTGCAAGATTGGACGCACTACCGGACCATCGGGTGGTCGTTCGTTTTGAATTTTCGGGCGTACCGGCCAATCATATGAAGTTCCGCACGCTTTGGCTGATTCTCGAGAAGTCCGGCGCGGATGTATGCGCGAAAGACCCCGGCTTCGAAGTCGATCTCATTGTCAGCGGAAAGATCGCCGATTTGATCAGGGTCTATCTCGGCCACGCCCGGTGGCGCGATCTGGAGGGGACAACGGTGAAGATCGAAGGTGACCGCGCTTTAGCCAGGGTATTTCCAAGCTGGATTCGTCTCGACGCGGTCGTTGGTCGCGACTTCCCGGTCGTGAAGGGGATCGACCGTCTGAGAGAGGATGTAGGGTCGATGCAACCGGCCGTCTCACAGGGGTAGAGGCAATCCCGCGCTTTCCGGAGAGGGCAGACCAGCTCCAGCGACTGGCCGAGGGCGACGCCGTAGCCCCGGCCCTCGCGAAGTGGCCATCCGCGACTTGCCTCCAGCCGCACCCGCGGGCACCGGAAATCACTCCGCGCGCCATAAGCCGGCAAGTCTATTTATTCAATGCCATCTGGGAACAGGATTGCTTCGTAGTCCCGCGCGCCATGCAGCACGTGGATGATCTCGACCGTATCGTCTCGGACCCGGTAAAAGATCAAGTATTCACCGTGGGGAAGACGCCTCACGCCGCTGGCTTCGTGTCTCGGTACAAGGGGATAAGCCCGCGGCATGCCTATCAGGCTGGCACACCGGACTTTGAGCTCGTCAACAAACGAGAGCGCTCGGCGGGGGTTGTCTTCAGATATCCATTCGCCGATTGCAAAAAGATCGGTGGATGCCTCGTCTGTAATGACGAGCTTCATTTGCCTCGCATCTCGACCTTCCGACGGATGCGCTCATGCAGCTCGTCAAAAACCTCCTCTGCCGGACGAACCCGGCCAGCATCGGCATCGGCGAGACCGCGGGCAATCGACGCATCGAGTGCCGCCAAGCGGCGCTTCACATCCTCTTCGTGACGGTCGAGCGCAAGCAGACCGGCGCGAATCACCTCGATGTCCGATTGGTAGGCGCCCGAGTCCACGCGTCTGCGAATCGCGCTTTCAATATCCGGCGTCAAATCGACTTGGTGGGGTTTGCCATGTGGCACGCCTAGCTCTCTCCTACCGTACAGTCGCTCTTCCGCTTAGATTGTAACGTTTTGGACGGTCGTCAACCAGCAGGCCTTCATCCATGCCGCTCGACCTCGTGCTGCGCGACGCCCGGATCGCCGGGCACGATGTCCCGATCGACGTCGGCATCGCCGGCGGCCGCATTGTCGAGATCGCCGCGGGAATCGCGGCTGGCGCCTGCGAGAGGTCGCTCGACGGGCGGCTCGCCTTCCCCGGCTTCGTCGACACCCACATCCATCTCGACAAGTCCTGCATCATGGACCGCTGCCGCGGCGACGAGACGACCGTCAAGGAGGCCGTCGCCTCGGTCGCGGCGGCCAAGGCCGGTTTCACCGAGGAGGACATCTACGCCCGCGCGCGGCGGACGCTGGAGCGGGCGATCGTCCACGGGACGACCCACATGCGCACCCATGTCGAGGTCGACCCGCGCGTCGGCCTCAAGGGCTTCGACGCGATCCGCCGGCTCAAGGCGGATTACGCCTGGGCGATCGACCTGCAGATCTGCGTCTTCCCGCAGGAGGGGCTCCTCAACGATCCCGGCGCCGAGGAGCTCCTCGTGGCCGCCTGCGAGCGCGGCGCCGACTTGATCGGCGGCTGTCCCTACACCGACAGCGATCCCCACGGCCAGATCGCGCACATCTTCGCAATCGCGGAGCGGTTCGACATCGACATCGATTTTCATCTCGACTTCGATCTCGATCCCTCCTGGATGCATCTCGACGAGGTCGCCCGCCTCACCGAAAAATACCGCCGCGGTGGCCGGGTCGCGATCGGGCATGCGACGAAGCTCTCGGCGCTCGGGCCCGACGACTTCGACGGCGCCGCGCGGCGGCTCGCCGACACCGGCATCGCCGTCACCGTGCTGCCGGCGACCGACCTGTTCCTGCTCGGCCGCGATCATCCCCACAGCGCGCCGCGCGGCGTGACGCCCGCCCATCGGCTCAGCGAGCGCGGCGTGACCTGCTCGGTTGCCACCAACAACGTGCTCAATCCTTTCACGCCGTTCGGCGACTGCTCGCTGGTACGGATGGCGAACCTCTATGCCAACGCCGCCCACGCCGGAACCGCGCGCGAGCTCGCGGCCTGCTTCGACCTCGTCACCACGGCGCCGGCGCGGCTGATGAATATCGCCGACTACGGCATCGCGATCGGCGCGCCCGCCGACATCGTGGTGCTCGATGCCACGGATCCCGCCGCGGCGATCGCCGCGCTCGCCCAGCCGATGTTCGGCTTCAAGCGCGGCCGCGCGACATTCACGTGGCCGCTGCCGGTGCTGCAGCGGGTGTAGTGTCCGCCCTGCGGAGTATGCGCGTCAGCGCCACCAAGATGCACTGTCATTGCCCGGCTCGACCTGGCTTGACCGGGCAATCCAGTAACCCCTGGGCTGTCGATGTTGCCGAGACTTCGCCCCACGATGAGTCCGGTGGTTACTGGATCGCCCGGTCAAGCCGGGCGATGACAGTTATGAGGATGGAACGGAGTATCCCGCGAGGCGCGGGCGGCGCGGAAGGCGACACGCCCGCTTCCAGCTTCCAGCGCCCTACCGCACCGCCGCTTCGCGCGGGTAGAACTTCGTGCTGTAGGGCTTCGGCGTGAATTCCGGGTGCCAGGCGCACGGGCCTTCGAAGGTCGCCTTCAGCGCTTCGCAGGCGGCGAGGATCGATTGCGCCGACGGCTTCGTTCCCTTCTCCGCCCATTGCACCACCGCATCGAACGCGGCGGCAAGCTCCGGCGCGCTCTGCGCGGTGTGGCCGCGCTCGTCGGTATAGGCCTGCACCAGGCGGTCACCGCTGCCGGCAGCGCTGACGACGCCACGATAGGCCGACTGTTGCTCCACCGGCACCTGCGGATCGTTGATGGAATGGATCGACACCACCGGGATCGGCAGCTTGCCGGCTGGGTCGCCGTCGGCCTTGACGAGGGCGACCGCCGCCGGGTCGGCGGTGAAGCGCGCGACGTTGCGGTTGAGCTCGTCGTCGTTCGAGGAGCCGTGGTAGCGCACGCCGGTGTTGTCGAAGGGATTGCCGCCCTTTGTGGTGCGCTCGACCACGTCATGGAACAGAAGCGTCGCCGCCTGCATGTGGCGCACCAGGAGGTTCTCCGGGTAACCCATGACGCCGATGATCTCGGCGAGGTTCTTCTTCTGCTGCTCGCTGCGCTGGGCGGCCGGATGGAGAACGCCGGTGCACTCGTCGATCACCGCGTCGAGGTCCTTGAGCGTCATTTTGGACTGGGGCGCGACGCCCATCCACAGCGGATATTGCACCTCATCCGGACGCGGCAGGTTCTTGCAGTAGTGTTCATAGACGGCGCGCAGGTCGGCGCGGTGCTGGTAATTGAGCGTCGCACCGCCGACCGCGCCGCTGTTGAACAGGGCGCCGTCGAAATTCATGCTGCCGTCGGGGTTTTTGGCGAGACCCTCGACGAGCTTCGCCCCGACGAGGCCGCCATAGGACGCGCCGTGCAGATACGTGTGCTTCGGCTTCGCGATGTGCTCGGCGAAGAAGCGCCGCGCGTTGTCGGTGTCCTCGCCCGCCATGGCGACGCCGTAGCCTTCGCGGCGGTAGCTCGAGGCGACCCAGCCGTAGCCGCGCTGCACGGCGAAGGCATATTTGGCGAGATCGCTCTTGTTGCCGTTCGGCGTCGGCGGATTGAGAAAGGGGCCGCCATGGGCGAACACCACGAGATCGCCGTTCCAGGTCTTCGGCATCGCGGCGAGGATATAGGCCCCGCTCTCATGCTTGATGCCGTAGCAGGTGGCGATCGACGCGACCTGCTCGGGACAGGCGGTGGTCGGCGGCAAGCTTTGCGCGAAGGCCGCGCCGCCCATTACCGTGCCTGCCAACCCGATGCCGAGAAGGCCATGGAGCGGCGCTCGTCGTCCGACGTTTCGCATTGTCGTCCCCTCTCGTGCCGCGTTCATTTCTGGTTGAAGTACCGCAGGTCCGGCGGCACCTGGTTCTTCTTCGCCGGCATGATGTAGCCGTCGGCACTGAGCATGTAGTCCTCGCCCTGAATCTTGAGGTGGTCGTTGCCTTCGCTGCAGATCGCCTCGACGTAGATCGGATTGCGCACGCGCACGTAGCGCTTGTTGACGGTCCACGGATGGGTCAGCGCATTGTCGACGGTGGTGACGTCGTCGTGCAGGAGGTCGGGGTTGTCCTTGTCGAGATAGATGCGCTCCTTGACGACGGTCTGGTTGTCCTTGTGCATCGGCGCGCCGCTCGGATCGAAGGTGCGCGGTCCCTTGAGAAGCCGCGTCTCCACCTCGAGCGCGTCGTAGCGGCCGTCATTGTTCTCGTCGATCCACTTGCCGATCGAATAGCCCATGTAGGACGGCTCGAAGCCTTCCGGGAAGCTGCGGCCGTCGGTGTAGATCCGGCGCAGCATGGTCAGGTACTCGATCATGATGTGGGTGACGTGCGGCTGGATCACGATCTCCATCGGGAAGATCACGTTCATCGCCCGCGGCATGCCGTCGGGAATGCAGATGCCGGTGGGATCGTTGCCCTGGCCGCCTTCCGCCTGGTCGCGCAGGCCCGCTTCGTAGATCGCCTGATACTCCGGCGTCAGCGGCGGATTCTGCGCGCGCCCGACCGGCTTGCTGATGTCCCACTGATTGGCGATGCCCGGCGGCCGCCTCCACTGGCCGGCGAAGTCCGGATATTTCGACTCGTCGAATGCCTGAGCCGGGACGCAGGCCAAGGCGACCGCCGCCGCGGCGGCGAATGCACCGATCCAATTCTGTGTGCGCAAGGGTTCTCTCCCAAAGTTCGGCGATCTCTGTCGCCTCCCGCGCGGAAACTGCTTCATATTTGGAACGATTTCAATCGTCCTCGGCCTGGTGCGACCGTTTCGCCGCGGGGCCGTCCCGCGCGTTCGGCCCCCGGGCCACCGCGAGCGGACCTGCCGCATTCGCTTTTTCTAATTCGGCCGGGGCGTCGGCGCCGACCTGCGGCACCCGGCGCAGATCATGCACGGATCGAACTAGGGGAGCCTGACAGCGGCTACATATGCCTGATTGATGAGACGGTCGAGCCGCCGCTCCAATTTGCGAAGAGCGGTCAGATGATCTTCCAGCAGCGCGAGGCTGCGTTCGCCCGTGAGAAGTGCGTGTTCAAGGTTTGAGAGCTCGGCGCGGCAAGCCGGGGCGCTCTCGCGGTCTTCGACCTGCGCTTGGAGGGACACCACCGAGTTCCGGGTCTTCGCGACGCGTATGCGAAGTCCTTTGGATTCTCCATCTGCATCGGCGATCGCGGAGCGCACAGCATTCTGGATGAGCGCCAGCCTGCGTTCCGCGGATGCGCGGTCGCGCTCCGGCGAGCGGAAGCGGAACCGGCGAAGGCCAAACATTACGCCCTCCCAAACGATCGCCGAGCGACGCGCCCCGATGGCGCCAAAGGACTCCCGACATTTATCCTGCGCGGAAAACCAAAGCGCGTCTACGTCCGCACACTGCCCTTCGCGCGCTGGCGTCATCGTCGGACCGTCCGAAGTCTCGACCTGGATCGGGTAGCGCGACCGGCAGGAGCGATGGGCCGCGCTCCGCTTTGCGAGACGTTCCCATGGGCGCCCAGCGGCCATCCATCAGTGCCACTTTGCGCGAGTGTCTTAAGCTTTTCCCGAAAAGACTGGCGGGAGCGACGGGACTCGAACCGGCGACCTCTAGCGTGACAGGCTAGCGCTCTAACCAACTGAGCTACGCCCCCGCAACTCCGCGCTTTGCTGCACGGCTTTGGGATCGGTCAGATACGATCCGGTCGGATCGAAGTCAAGCAGATGGGCAGTGAAGCTGCCCTTTTCACACGTCTGCACGCCGGCAACGCAGGTGAAAAGGCCCGATTCTGAGGGGCTAAAGCGGCTTCCGGCTGCGGCAGAATCGCTCAAGAGCCCGTAAAACGGCCCTTTCCGGCCCGTCGGGCCGCAGAATCCCCACAAAATTCGGGCTTTTTGCGATTCTGGCATGGTCAAGCCCCGCCAGAATCAACTATGTCTCGCCGATGACGCCGGTTCCCGGCGTCATTTTTGGCCAGTACAAGGAGGAGCTTTCAATGGCAAAGGCCGCAGCGGCACAGACCACCGTCACCTTGAAGCATCTCGCGGCTGCGCTCGCCGAGAGCCACGAGATGGCGAAGAAGCAGTCCGAGGCGATGCTCAACGATCTCGTCGGCATGGTCGTGAAGCACCTCAAGAAGGGCGACCGCATCCGCATCGGCGGGCTGGGCATTCTCCAGGTCCGCAAGCGCGCCGCCCGCATGGGCCGCAACCCCGCGACCGGCGAGCCGATCAAGATCAAGGCGAGCAAGAAGGTCGCATTCCGGGCTGCCAAGGAGCTCAAGGAAGCCGTCTGATACTACTCGGGATGGGAACGCAGCCAGGGCTGTCCGGACGCTCCGGACAGCCTTGCCATTCCTGGGATGCAGTGAGCTGTAGCCCGGGTTGAGCGAACGCGAAACCCGGGGGCTGAGCAGAGACGAACGCAAGGCCGCCCCCGGATTTCGCTTGCGCTCAATCCAGGCTACGGGGCGCCCCTCGCCTACTCTCGTGGTATAGGCTCGCGCGACCACATCAAGGGAACCGCGATGAGCGCACCACAGGTACGGCGGACCGACCGCGTCATGCCCGACGCGCGGATCGAGGAGTTGCTGGCGAACGGCTTCTGCGGCCGGCTCGCGACCGTCGGCGTCGACGGCGCGCCCTATTGCGTGCCGCTGCTCTATGTCTGGCTCGACGGCGAGGTCCTCGTCCACAACACCGGGGCGCGCGGTCACCTGCGCACCAACGTCGAGCACGAGGCGCGAGTCTGCTTCGAGATCGACGAGCCCGGCAAAGTCTTCGACTACGGCCGCTTCGAATGCGATTCGTCTGTGTCGTACCGCAGCGTGATCGTATTCGGCCGCGCCCGCATCGTGACCGAGACCGCGGCGAAGCAGCGGTTCTGCGAAGCGCTGATGGCGAAGTACCGCAACGGCGGCGCCGCGCGGCCGAAAGGCTTCTTCCCGCGGCTCGGCGAGATCACGGTCTATGCGATCGCCGTCGACCGCATGACCGGCAAGGAGCTCGCGCTTCCCGACGTTTCGCAGCAGTGGCCGGCTGTCGACATGACGAAGTCGCCGCGCGCAGTGGCGCCGACGTAAGAGGCGGAGCGAAACCACGCGGCGAGATCGCGTAGCCCGGATTGAACGAAAGTGAAATCCGGGAGCGCATTTTGTAACGCGCGGCCTCTTTCGCATCTCGCCGCCGTTCCCGGATTTTCGCTTCGCTCCAATCCGGGCTACGTGCTCACTGCGATTTATCCACGTCGACTTTCCCACAACGCGCCGCGTTTGCGTGACCGACATCACAACGACGCACCGGGCTCGCTGGCATCGTCCGTTGCGCGAGAGGAATTCTCCTCCGCACAACGGAGTAACGACCATGAAGAACAATGCCACCTACGTGTTCGCGGTTCTCGCGGCCCTCACCATCCCCACCATCGGCCATGCCGGCGTGCTCAAGGACACCGGCCGCCTCATCGGCGATGAAGCTCAGCGCCACGAGGATAAGCAGGACCTGCGCCAGGACAAGCGGGAGCGTCGGCAGGACACCAAGGAGTTCGTCAAAGACCTCACCCACGGCCGGATCGGCGAAGCCGTTCAGGACCTCGGTGACATCCGCCGGGACAACCGCGACGTCCACCAGGATAAGCGCGACCTTCGCGAGGATCGCCGCGACATCCGCCGGGACGAGCGTCGCCTCGACAAAGATTTTTGAGCTGATCGCCTGATGCCGAGCCCAGGCACAGGGGGTCGTTCTTTCATCCTGACAGAGAGGAAATCCGGGTGCCGCTGCTCCCGGATTTCACACCCTCCAGCCCCGACTGAACGGGATCGAAACCGGGAGCGACGGCCTCTCTCCCAACTGTTCTTCAGTCCGTGTCGGACTGTTCCGGGTTTCGGCTTGCGGGGGCTAGCGCCCCAGCCGGACTGGATCGTTTCCAGCGCGCTTCTCGACACTTCGTGGTAAACCTCTGGCAACCCCAACTCACGGAGTTGCCGATGTTCATCGCCATGAACCGCTTTCGCGTCACCAAGGGCTCCGAAGCCGCCTTCGAGCAGGTCTGGCTTTCGCGCGACACCCATCTCGACAAGGTGCCGGGCTTCGTCGAGTTCCACCTGCTCAGGGGTCCCGAGGCAGAGGACCACACGCTCTTTGCCTCGCACACCATCTGGGAAAGCCGGGGCGCCTTCGAGGCCTGGACCAAGTCCGAGGCGTTCCGCGCCGCCCATCGCAGCGCCGGCGACAACAAGCCGCTCTATCTCGGCCACCCGCAGTTCGAAGGCTTCGAGGTCCGCCAGACCGTCGACAAGCGCAAGGCTGCGGTGGCGTGAACACGCCTGCGAACCGCGCGTCGCGAAGCAGGATGGTGGGCGGTGACGGACTCGAACCGCCGACCCTCTCGGTGTAAACGAGATGCTCTACCAACTGAGCTAACCGCCCTTTCGCAAGGTGTAACGCCGCGCCGCAGGCCGTGGCAAGCGGGCGGCGGAGTTGTTCCGCGAGCCCACGACTGATAGGGGTAGGGAAGGCGTTGGCCTCCCCTCCCTCCGAACCGTACGTGCGGTTTTCCCGCATACGGCTCTCCAGTCGGTGGTTTCTTCATCGAGACTGTCTCGCTGCTTGCCAGGCGGTGTGAAACGCGACCCGCCTGGCATTCGCGAAGAAGGCTAGTTTCCCCTTTGACGCCGTTGCCCAGCGCCGACAGCATGCGATCGGTCCACGCCTCGGCTTCGATCCCCGCCCAGTTGCGTCTGTCGTCTGGATCTCGCAACCATTGCTTAGCCTTTTCGGCACTCGCGGTGCTGCTCTGCTCCGGTTTGGTCTTCACGCATCCACCTTCCTGCCCTGCCTTCCCTCGGACGGGGTTTTGCTAGCCCCTCCTCTCATGGTCCGTGCACCAGACCACATCGGTACTATGCGGGCTCTAACTCCTTGCCGACTCGCACACGCCAACAAGGTCTCTCCGTTCCGTTCGTCTGCCTTCCCGGCATCCCGTCCCCAACCACGTTATGCAGCCCGGCGGTCACGTGCCTATCACCTCGTGCCACCGGTCGGCCCTCGCGGGCCAGACTTCGCCATCAATGAGCAAGCTCGCCTCTGCACGCCGCCAATCGGGTTCGTCATCCTACGGGCCGTCGGTTCGCCTCCGGCTGCTCTCCACCCCGCCTCGCGGCGACGCAGTTGCCGTCAGCTACATGTGCGGTGACTTCACATGGCACAAACTCCCACCGTGCTGACATCACGAACTCACGGACGCACTCATCGCCCGGCTTGACCGGGCAATCCAGTAACCCCGTGCCGTCGGATATGGCGTAGCCTTTGCCACCATCAGCAATCCGGTGGTTACTGGATCGCCCGGTCAAGCCGGGCGATGACATCAACATAAGGCGGGGAGAGTGTCTCCAGAAAACAAAACGGCGGCCCGGAGGCCGCCGTTTCAAACCTCGTATTGCCGAGCGTCGCTCAATGCGCGGTGAGTGCGGAGCCGGCGTCGTCCTCGACGGCGGCCGCGGCCTCGGGCTTGGCCTTGGCCGTAGGCTCCTCCCAGGAGATCGGCTCGGGCTTGCGCACCAAGGCACGGGCCAGCACCTCGTCCATGCGTGAGACCGGGACGATCTCGAGCCCGCTCTTGACGAACTCGGGGATATCGACGAGGTCCTTGGCGTTCTCCTCGGGGATCAGCACCGTCTTCATGCCGCCGCGCAGCGCCGCGAGGAGCTTCTCCTTGAGACCGCCGATCGGCAGCACCCGGCCGCGCAACGTGATCTCGCCGGTCATGGCGACGTCACGCCGGATCGGAATGCCAGTGAGAACCGAGACGATCGCGCTCGCCATGGCGACGCCCGCCGACGGGCCGTCCTTCGGCGTCGCCGCCTCCGGCACGTGGACGTGGATGTCGCGCCGGTCGAACAGCGGCGGCTCGATGCCGAAGGCGACCGCGCGCGAGCGCACGTAGGACGCCGCAGCCGAGATCGACTCCTTCATCACATCGCGCAGGTTGCCGGTCACCGTCATCCTGCCCTTGCCGGGCATCATCACGCCTTCGATGGTGAGCAGTTCGCCGCCGACATCGGTCCAGGCAAGCCCGGTGACGACGCCGACCTGGTCCTCGGCCTCGATCTCGCCGTAGCGGTGCTTGGGCACACCGATGTAGTCGGAGAGGTTCTCGGCGGTGACGCGCACCGCCTTCTTCTTCGACGTCATCAGCTCCTTCACCGCCTTGCGGGCGAGCGTCGAGAGCTCACGCTCGAGATTGCGCACGCCCGCCTCGCGGGTGTAGCGCCGGATCAAGAGCAGCAACGCGTCGTCATCGATGCCCCATTCCTTGGGGTCGAGGCCGTGCTTGGTGATCGCGTTCGGGATCAGATGCCGCCGCGCGATCTCCGACTTCTCGGGCTCGGTGTAGCCGGCGATTCGTATGATCTCCATGCGGTCCATCAGGGGCGGCGGGATGTTGAGCGTGTTCGCCGTCGTGATGAACATGACATTGGAGAGATCGTAGTCGACCTCGAGATAGTGGTCGTTGAAGGTCGAGTTCTGCTCGGGATCCAGCACCTCGAGCAATGCGGAGGATGGATCGCCGCGGAAATCCGAGCCCATCTTGTCGACCTCGTCGAGCAGGAAGAGCGGATTCGACGTCTTCGCCTTGCGCATCGACTGGATGACCTTGCCGGGCATCGAGCCGATATAGGTGCGGCGATGGCCGCGGATCTCCGCCTCGTCGCGCACGCCGCCGAGCGAGACCCGCACGAACTCGCGGCCCGTGGCCCGCGCGATCGACTTGCCGAGCGAGGTCTTGCCGACGCCGGGCGGGCCGACGAGGCACAGGATCGGGCCGGTCAGCTTGTTGGCGCGGGTCTGCACCGCGAGATACTCGACGATGCGTTCCTTGACCTTGTCGAGGCCGTAATGGTCGTGGTCGAGGATCTCCTGGGCATGGACGAGATCCTTCTTGATCTTCGACTTCTTGCCCCACGGGATCGACAGCAGCCAGTCGAGGTAGTTGCGCACCACCGTCGCTTCCGCCGACATCGGCGACATCTGGCGCAGCTTCTTGAGCTCGTGGGTGGCCTTGTCGCGGGCCTCCTTCGAGAGCTTGGTCTTCTTGATCTTGTCCTCGATCTCGGCGAGCTCGTCGCGACCTTCCTCGTCGCCGAGCTCCTTCTGGATCGCCTTCATCTGCTCGTTGAGGTAGTACTCGCGCTGGGTCTTCTCCATCTGGCGCTTGACCCGCGTGCGGATGCGCTTCTCGACCTGCAGGACCGAGATCTCGCTGTCCATCAGCCGCAGCACATGCTCGAGCCTTCCTGCGACGGAAGACGTCTCCAGGATCGCCTGCTTGTCCGGAATCTTGATCGCGAGATGAGACGCGACGGTATCGGCGAGCTTGGCGTAGTCGTCGATCTGGTGAACGACGCCGACGACCTCCGGTGAGACCTTCTTGTTGAGCTTGACGTAATTCTCGAACTCGGTGACCACCGAGCGCGCCATCGCCTCGGCCTCGACCTTCTCGCCGGCCTGGTCAGCGATGACCTCGGCTTCGGCCTCGTAATATTCGGGGCGGTCGCCATAGCGGATCACGCGGGCCCGCTCGGCGCCCTCGACCAGCACCTTCACCGTGCCGTCGGGCAGCTTGAGGAGCTGCAGCACGCTGGCGAGCGTGCCGACCTCGTAGATCGCACTGGTCGCCGGATCGTCGTCCGAAGCATTCTTCTGGGTCGCCAGCAGAATGAACGTGTCCGAGCGCATGACCTCTTCGAGCGCCTTGATCGACTTCTCGCGGCCGACGAACAGCGGGACGATCATGTGCGGAAACACGACGATGTCGCGCAACGGCAGCACCGGATAGGTACGAACCTCGCCGGGTTTCGGCAGTGCTCGCGGCTTGGACGGGGTGGTCATGACTTAAGGTCCTTTTCTTGTTGTGCCCCTCCTTCCCCTGCCCGCTCGATGCAGCACAGGATCGGAGTGCCTCGTTCCGGAAGGGAGCCCACGCTCCGGCGCAACCTGGAGCGGCTGCGGGATCCTCCCGGTAATTCTGGGAACGCTCTACTCGACATTACGGCGCCCCACCTTTCATTAGGTGGAGACACTGGGGTGGCGTGTCAAGCAACCGGTCGGAAGCCGGGACCGCAACACCGAGATCGCGGCCGCTATCATACCAGATTCGCGGAAGTGTCAGGCGCTCGCGCCGGCATCGCCGGCGCGATCTGCATAAATGTAGAGCGGGCGTGCGGTGCCCTCGACGACTTCCTTCGAGATTACCACCTCCTCGACGCCCTCGAGGCTCGGCAGGTCGAACATGGTGTCGAGCAGGATGCTCTCCATGATCGAACGCAGGCCGCGCGCACCGGTCTTGCGCTCGATCGCCTTGCGGGCGATGGCGCCGAGCGCCTCCTCGGCAAGGCTAAGATCGATGCTCTCCATCTCGAACAGCCGCTGATACTGCTTGACCAGCGCGTTCTTCGGCTCGAGCAGGATGCGCTTGAGCGCCGGCTCGTCGAGATCCTCGAGCGTCGCGACCACCGGCAGACGGCCGACGAATTCGGGGATCAGCCCGTATCTGAGGAGGTCCTCTGGCTCGACGTCGCGGAAGATCTCGCCCGCCTTGCGATCCTCGGGCGCGGCGACCTTGGCGGCGAAGCCGATCGAGGTCGCCCGGCCGCGCGCCGAGATGATCTTTTCGAGGCCGGCAAAAGCGCCGCCGCAGACGAACAGGATGTTGGTGGTGTCGACCTGCAGGAACTCCTGCTGCGGGTGCTTGCGGCCGCCCTGCGGAGGCACCGAAGCGATGGTACCTTCCATGATCTTGAGCAGCGCCTGCTGGACACCCTCGCCCGAGACATCGCGGGTGATCGAGGGATTGTCGGACTTGCGGCTGATCTTGTCGATCTCGTCGATGTAGACGATGCCACGCTGGGCCCGCTCGACATTGTAGTCGGCCGACTGCAAGAGCTTGAGGATGATGTTCTCGACGTCCTCGCCGACATAGCCCGCCTCGGTCAGCGTCGTGGCGTCGGCCATGGTGAAGGGCACATCGAGGATGCGCGCCAGCGTCTGCGCGAGCAGCGTCTTGCCGGACCCGGTCGGGCCGATCAGCAGGATGTTCGACTTCGCGAGCTCGACGTCGTTGTGCTTGGTCTGGTGATTGAGTCGCTTGTAGTGATTGTGGACCGCGACCGAGAGCACCTTCTTGGCGTGATCCTGGCCGATGACGTAGTCGTCGAGAACCTTTCGGATCTCCTTGGGCGTCGGAATACCGTCGCGCGACTTCACCAGCGAGGACTTGTTCTCCTCGCGGATGATGTCCATGCAGAGCTCGACGCATTCGTCGCAAATGAAGACCGTGGGGCCGGCGATGAGCTTGCGCACCTCGTGCTGGCTCTTGCCGCAGAACGAGCAATAGAGCGTGTTCTTCGAATCGCTACCGCCGACCTTGCTCATTCCCTTCTCCGCGAATTCCTTCTGCGCATTGCGAAGCGCATACCGACTCCTGGCCTATACTTGCGAATTCCGGCCGCCGCCGCCAACCCCACTCGAAAACGTCATCACCCGATCGCTAACGAAGCACGCTACGGACATTATAATCAAGATTTTGCTAATGATGACAATTCTACCGTCGGTTGCCGCCGCCGCTGTCCCGGCCTTGGACGCCCTGCAAAAACCCCGCCAAACCACGATTTTACCGGAGACTTTGTGGCGAAATCACAGACGGGTGTCGCGTCTGTGAAAATTGTGTCCGCCCAGCAACAGATGACCCTTAATCACGCTGGGGCGCGCTGCAAAAACGGCCGGCGGCCCGGCGGTCAGGCCGGCTTCTCTACCGGCTCGAACCGCCTCTCGATGACCTTGTCGATGAGACCGAATTCCCGCGCTCCTTCGGCGGTGAAGAACTGGTCGCGCTCGAGCGCGTCCTCGATCTTCTTGATCGCCTGGCCGGTATGCTTCTGGTAGATCTCATTGAGGCGCTTGCGGATATTCAGGATCTCCTGGGCGTGGATCATGATGTCCGAGGCTTGGCCCTGGAAGCCGCCCGAGGGCTGGTGCACCATCACACGGGCGTTGGGCAGCGCAAAACGCATGTCCTTGGCGCCGGAAGCGAGCAGCAGCGAGCCCATCGAGGCGGCTTGGCCGACGCACAAGCGTCGAGACCGCCGGGCGGATGAACTGCATGGTGTCGTAGATCGCGAGACCCGACGTCACCACCCCGCCCGGGGAGTTGATGTACATCGAGATTTCCTTCTTGGGATTCTCCGCCTCGAGAAACAGGAGCTGGGCGACGATCAGCGCCGACATCCCGTCCTCGACCGGGCCGGTGATGAAGATGATCCGTTCCTTCAACAGGCGGGAATAGATGTCATAGGCCCGTTCGCCACGGTTGGTCTGCTCGACCACCATGGGCACGAGATAGTTCATGTAGGTGTCAACGGGATCGCGCATTGTCCTCGTCCTGTCCGGCCCGCAAAAGTATCACTGGGTTGCCGGCCCCCTCTCGTGGCGCACCCCTGCCCGGGCGCCTTCAACGCAACCGCATATATGGGTTGCCGCCGCGCCGGCAAGAGCGCTGCGGTCACCTGTGGTCACACGACCATCACGACGCTGGCGCTGGCGCCGCCTCGTCCTCGTCCTTGTAGAGCTCTTCCGTGGTCACCGCTTTGTCGGTGACCTCCGCAAGCTCGACCAGGAAGTCGACCACCTTCTCCTCATAGAGCGGCGCCCGGACGCTGGCGAGCGCGTTGGGGTTCTTCTGGTAGAACTCCCACACCTGTTGTTCCTGTCCGGGATACTGGCGGATGCGCTCCACCAGCGCCCGCTGCATCTCCTCGTCGCCGACCTTGATGCTGTTCTTCTCGCCGATCTCCGCGAGCACGAGGCCGAGGCGGACGCGGCGGTCGGCGATCCCGCGGTATTCCTCCCGCGCCTTCTCCTCCGTGGTGCCCTCGTCCTCGAAGGTGCGGTTCTGCGACTTGAGATCGGAGAGAACCGTGTTCCAGACGTTGTTGAACTCCTGCTCGACGAGCGACGGCGGCGCCTCGAACTTGTGCATGGCGTCGAGCTGGTCGAGGAGCTCGCGCTTGAGCTTCTGCCGGGAGAGCCCGGCATGCTCCTGGCCGATCCGCGCCTTGATCGCCTCGCGCAGCTTGTCGAGCAATTCGAGGCCGAGCGAGGTCGCGAGCGCCTCGTCGACGTTCGCCGGGCCCGGAGCCTCGAGCGACTTCGCGGTCACCGCGAACGCGGCCGCTTTGCCGGCGAGCTTCTCGGCCTGGTAGTTCTCCGGGAAGGTGACGTTGACCGTGCGGCTTTCGCCCGGCGCGATTCCAGTAAGCTGGTCCTCGAAGCCGGGAATGAACGTCCCGGACCCGAGCGTGATCGGAACGTCCTCGCCGCTCCCGCCTTCGAACGGCACGCCGTCGATCGAGCCGACGAATGAGATCGTCACCCGGTCCCCGCTCTCGGCCGTGCTGCCCTCCGCCTTCGCCGCATACGGGCGGCTCTGCGTCGCGAGCTTTTGCAGCGCGTCGTCGACCTCCTGGTCGGACACCGGCGCCGTGACCCTCTCGAGCTTGATCGACTTGAAGTCGGCGAGCGTGATCGGCGGCACCACCTCGACGGCGACCGTGTAGGCGAGATCCGTCTTGCCCTCGATGACGCTCTCGATCTCGTCCTTGTCCTCGGTCATCGTGATCTTGGGATCCATCGCGAGCTTGAGCCCGCGATCGGAGACGATCTTGGCGTTGGTCTCGCGCACCAGCTGCTCGATGGTCTCCGCCATCACCGCGCGGCCGTAGACGCGCTTGAGATGGGCGACCGGCACCTTGCCTGGCCGAAAGCCGTTGATTTTGACCTGATCCTTCATCTGGGTCAGGCGGTCGGTGACCCGGTCGGAGAGATCGCTCGCCGGAACGACGACGCGGAACTCGCGCTTGAGGCCTTCGGTGGAGGTTTCGGTGACTTGCATGGGCGCTACCGTATGAGCTTCGAATCGATAAAGCAGTTCAACTTCTTGACCTCCGGACGAGATCGCCCACCGCCGTTCGGCAGTGCGTCGACCTTGTCCTTACGGATGGCGGCCATTTCGGGACGCAAACCGCGAGACCGGGCGTGGTGCGGGCGGAGGGATTTGAACCCCCACGACTTTCGTCACTGGAACCTAAATCCAGCGCGTCTACCAATTCCGCCACGCCCGCTTTGGGCCGCGCTCGACGCTAGCCGATCCGCCGAGCGGCGCGGCTTATATCAGGCCGGACGGCAAGCTACCAGAAAAAAGGCGCCGCGCCGGGTGCGACCGGTTTTCGAGTATAAGGGGCGCCCGCTCGCCACCGAGCCCGGCGCGTGCCCCGCCCGGGCCGCCTCCGGCCACTCTCGAACCCGCGGACTTCACAGCAGACCCCGATGGACCAGAATCTCTCGACCGATGCGGTGACGCTCACCAAGACGCTGTGCACCCACCTCGCCGATGCACGCTTCGACGACCTCTCGCCCGCCGCCCGGAACGAAGCGCGCCGCGGCGTGCTCGACTGGATCGGCTGCGCGCTCGCCGGCAGCGGCCATCCGACGATCAAGAAGCTCATCGCCGTGCTCGAGGAGGCGGGCGGGCGACCGCAGGCGCGCGTGCTCGGCCGCAACGAGCGCCTCGGCTATCTCGATGCGCCGCTCGCCAACGGCCAGATGGGGCACATTCTCGATTTTGACGACACCCACATGGGCGGCGTCGTGCTCCATGCCAGCTCGCCAATTCTCGCCGCGCTCCTCGCGCTCGCCGAGCGCAAGCCTGTCAGCGGCGCCGACCTCATGCTCGCCTACGCGGTCGGCTTCGAGGCGGGGGTGCGCACCGGCCGGGCGGCGCCAGGCCACCACAAGGGCGGCTGGCATCTTACCGGGACGCTCGGCAGCATCGCCGCCGGGGTCGCGGCCGGCAAGCTGATCGGGCTCGACGGCCAGCGGTTGACCTACGCCATGGGCATCGCCGCGACCCAGGCCGGCGGCATGCAGCAGAACCGCGGCACCTCCTGCAAGTCGTTCCATGCCGGCAAGGCGGCAGCGAACGGCGTGCTCGCGGCACTGCTCGCCGAGCGCGGCTTCGACAGCACCCAGGAGATCGTCGAGGGGCGCAAGGGCTTCTCCCGCATCTACAGCGACGTCGCGCAGACCGACGCGCTCACCGCCGGCCTCGGCGGGCCGTGGATCATCGAGACCAACGGCCACAAGCCCTATGCCTGCGGCGTCGTCCTCCATCCGCTCATCGATGCCATGATCGCGCTGCGCAACCGCGACCGCATCGCCCCGGAAGCCGTGCGCGAAATAAACCTGCGAGTTCATCCCTTCGTGCTGTCGATCACCGACGTGGTCGAGCCGTCGAGCGGGCTGCAGTCGAAATTCTCCACCGTCCACTCGGCCGCCGTCGCGCTGGTCGACGGCGCGGCGGGCATCGCGCAATACTCCGATACCAAGGCCAAGGATCCGGTGATCGCCGCGCTGCGGCGCAAGGTGAAGGCGGTCGCCGACGAGAGCCTCGGCAAGGACGAGGCCTACGCCACGGTCGTCACTACCGCGGGTCGTCACGACGTGCATATCGCTCATGCAAGCGGCACCGCCGCCAATCCCATGAGCAACGAGGCAATCGAGGCGAAATTCCTCGCCAACGCCGCGCCGGTGATCACCGCCGACCGCGCCGCGCGCGCTGCGGCCTATGTCTGGTCGCTGGAGAAGCAGACGAACGTCGGCGAGCTGCTCGACCTCATCGCGTGAGCGCGCCCCGCAGGGGCGCGACCTCTCCCCGCGTGCGGGGAGAGGTCGACCGAGCGAAGCGAGGGAGGGTGAGGGGGCCGCGTCCGAGTCTGAGCATCAGTGCAGACGCTCAGAACTCGCGAAACCGCCCCCTCACCCCGACCCTCTCCCCGCACGCGGGGAGAGGGAGCGCGGCTGCTCTTCCGAGTAACGAAACCAATACCACTGAGAGAAGTGGGGCGTCGACAAACGGCGCATGGGCGCCGCCGAGATACGCTGCAAGCGCGAGCATCTGATCCCCCATCCGAAAGCCCCGCATGCTCGCTGCGCTCATGCGGGCTACAAGCCGAGCCCGCCGCACCCGCGCAGCAAAAAAGGCCGCCCGGTCAGGGGCGGCCTCCAACGGTATCCCTATAGGGACGAGTGTCAGCCGATGAAGACGGCGCGCTTCTGCTCTTCCGCTTCGGCAGCCGTGGTCGGCTGGGCGGGGAGCTGCAGGACGCTTGCTTCCTGGCCTTCGCAGAGCTCGGTCAGGAGCACGGTCTGTCCATCGGGGAACTCGAGCGAGTCGTGATGGACGTGCGGCGTCTCCTTGTTGACCTGCCGGAAGATCGCCGTGGCGTGGGTCAGGGTCTTGATGCTGCGGCCGAAGAAACGGGGCAACTCGACCGCGACCTCTTTGGAGAACGCGATCTCGGTCCCCGGCATCAGGCAGACAGCGGTGGTACGTTCCTCCGGCGCCGCGAAGCCGCGGGTCCCGGTGCCGAAGTTTCTTGTGACAAGTTTGTCGCCGACCTTGGCTGGGCGAGATGCAACGCCGTGTAGGCTGTAGTCACACATGGCAAGGAACTCCTTCGTTAAGCCCCTTAGTGCCCCCTGTGCTCGCATGAGCAAGTTGGATGCCACATGGGGCGAAAGTTTGGCTCTTGCGCTGCGCTATCCCCGGATTCACGCCGGATTTACCGATCGTTTTAGGAGCCCACGCGCTGCTATGCCCATTGACTGGCCGCGCCGTCGTCGTATCTGTCGCCGATGCATACCGAAACGCCGAAGCCGCTATTTTCGTACCGCAAGCATTGGGCCCACCGGTTCGGCACCGCGCCGTTCCTGCCGATGTCGCGTGCAGAAATGGATACGCTTGGCTGGGATGAGTGCGACATCGTCCTCGTCACCGGCGACGCCTATGTCGATCACCCGAGCTTCGGCATGGCGATCATCGGCCGCCTGCTGGAAGCGCACGGCTTCCGCGTCGGCATCATCGCCCAGCCGGACTGGCAGAGCGCCGAGCCGTTCGCCGCGCTCGGCCGCCCTGCCCTGTTCTTCGGCGTGACCGGCGGCAACATGGATTCCATGGTCAACCGCTACACGGCGGACCGCAGACTACGCCACAACGACAGCTACACGCCCGGCGGCGAAGGCGGGCACCGGCCCGACCGCTCGGTGATCGTCTATGCCCAGCGCTGCCGCGAGGCATTCCGCGACGTGCCGATCGTGCTCGGCGGCATCGAAAGCTCGCTGCGCCGGATCGCCCATTACGACTACTGGTCGGACAAGGTGCGGCGCTCGGTCCTGCTCGACGCCAAGGCCGATATTCTGTTGTACGGCAACGCGGAGCGGGCGGTCGTTGAAGTGGCGCATCGTCTCGCCCGCGGCGCCGATATCGCGACGTTCGACGACATTCGCGGGGTCGCCCTCGTGAAGGGCAGCGTCCCCGAGGACTGGACCGAGGCCCCGGCCGACGACCTCGACGCCGCGGATGAAGGCGCCGGCATCAGGGATGCCCGCACCGTGATCCGCATGCCCGCCTTCGAGCAGGTGGAGAAGGAACCGGAGGCCTATGCGCGGGCGTCGCGGGTGCTCCACCGCGAGAGCAATCCCGGCAATGCCCGCCCCCTCGTCCAGCGCCACGGCGACCGCGAGCTGTGGGTGAGTGCGCCGCCGATCCCGCTCACCACGCCGGAAATGGACGGCGTCTACGACCTGCCCTACGCGCGCGCGCCGCACCCGTCCTATGGCGAGGAGGCGATCCCGGCCTGGGACATGATCCGCTTCTCGGTCACGATCATGCGCGGCTGCTTCGGCGGCTGCACCTTCTGCTCGATCACCGAGCACGAAGGCCGCATCATCCAGAACCGCTCGGAAGGCTCGGTGATCCGCGAGATCGAGACCATCCGCGACAAGACGCCGGGCTTCACCGGCGTGATCTCCGACATCGGCGGACCGACCGCCAACATGTACCGCATCGCCTGCAAGGACAAAAAGGTCGAGGCGCTGTGCCGCCGGCCGTCCTGCGTCTACCCTGGAATCTGCCCAAACCTCGATACCAGCCACGACGCGCTGATCTCGCTCTACCGCAAGGCGCGGGCGGTGCCCGGGGTGAAGAAGGTGATGGTCGCGTCGGGCGTGCGCTACGACCTCGCGGTCGAGAGCCCGGCCTATGTGCGCGAACTCGTCACCCATCACGTCGGCGGCTACCTCAAGATCGCGCCGGAGCACACGCAAGAGGGCCCGCTCTCCAAGATGATGAAGCCGGGCATCGGCACCTACGACCGCTTCAAGGCGATGTTCGACGAGGCGGCGAAGAAGGCCGGCAAGCAGTATTTCCTGATCCCGTACTTCATCGCGGCACACCCCGGCACCACCGACGAGGACATGCTCGACCTCGCGCTCTGGCTCAAGAAGAACCGCTACCGCGCCGACCAGGTGCAGACCTTCCTGCCCTCCCCGATGGCGGTCGCAACCGCGATGTATCACTCCGGCGTCAACCCGCTGCGCGGCATACGCCGCGGCGGCTCGGAGAAGGTCGAGACGGTGAAGGGCCTGCGCCAGCGCCGCCTGCACAAGGCGTTCCTGCGCTACCACGACCCCGAGAACTGGCCGCTGCTGCGCGACACCCTGAAGCGCATGGGCCGCGCCGACCTGATCGGCTCCGCCAAGCACCAGCTGGTGCCGTCCTTCCAGCCCGCCGGCACCGGCCGGACCGGCGGCGAAGGCCGCCGCATGCCGCGCACGGCGCGGGCGCAGAAGTTTCTGACGAAGGGCGTGCCGGTGCGGTAGGGCGCCTTCAAAATTGGGCTCTTTTGGTATCCCGTAGGATGGGTTGAGCCCTCGCGAAACCCATCACTGTCGATCTCGCCGTTCCCGCTCGATAGGGGCGGAGACATTGCGACCGATACGACCGCGTTCGGGGAGAGATGATGGGTTTCGCAAGGGCTCAACCCATCCTACGCGCTACTGCTCTCCGTGAGACAACCTTATCGGCTATCCGCAGCCTCTCCGCCTACCACCTCCGAGCCGGTACCGCTGCAACCGAGAGGCCCATAGCGCAGGAATTTCTGCAGGCGCTTTCCCGAGTCCACCTCGGCCGTATAGATGTTGCCGTTGGAATCGATGCTGACCTGGTGAAGGTAGTGGAAATTACCCGCCATACGCCCGGCGCGCCCGAGACGGCCGAGCTCCTGAAGATTGTCGCGGTTGAGGATGTAGATCGTCATATTGGTGTTGTCGCCGATATAGAGGCAACTCTGAGCCTTGTCGGTCGAGAAGTTCATGGACACTGATGTGCCGGGCATTTCGGGCTGGGTATAGGTGCGCTCGCTGATGTATCGCTCAGCAAGATAGCCGCACTTGCCGGCCTCCCCGCTTGGATTGCTGCACGGCTTGCCGAGATTCGGATCCAGATTGTTGAACACCTGGATGCGGTCGTTGCCGCGGTCGCAGACATAGACCTTGCCGTCATCGGTAATCTTCACGCAATGAACCGGATTTCTGAAGGAGACCGGCTTCTTGTTGCCCTTGGCGTAATCGTCCGGCCAAGTGCCGGCTGCACGTGCGGCCGCGTCGTCGACCGGATTGTTGCCGTAGGCGCCGAAGTGGCCGATGTACTTGCCGGTGTCGGCATCCACGATCAGGACGCGGCGGTTCCCGTAGCCGTCTGCCACATAAAGATGGTTGGTCTTCGGATCCACCACCATGTCGGCGGGCCGATACAGCGTCGGGGTGCCGTTGAGACCGCCATTGGCGTCGTTGCTGGCAGGAGCGGTGGGCGTGCCTCCGATCCGCAATTTGAAATTGCCGTCCATGTCGAACTTGAGCACGAAGCCGTCGCCGCCGTGGCGGTTGGTGGTCCAGGCGGTGGCGTCTGAGGGAACCTTGTCGCCGTTGCCCGCGATCCAGACGTTGTCGCGATCATCGACATAAATTCCGTGCTCGACGTTGGGCCAGATGCAGCCCTGCTCCTCCTTGCAATGACTGGCGAGCCAGCCCGGATCGGACGGTCCGCCCCAGGCACGCAGCAACTTGCCGCTGGCATCGAACTCCAGCACACCCGGCGCCGCGCGGCAGCAATCCGCGCCAAAGCCATTGACGCGCGCCTGGCCAAGCCCATTCACTGCCTGCCCCTTGGCATTGGTGGCGCCGGGCAGCGCTTTCTCGAGACCCGCTTCATCATTCGCCAAGGTGCGCGGCCGGTTGTAGACCCAGACGTGATCGTGTTTGTCCACATAGAGACCGCCGATCTGTCCCAGCAGCCACGAATGAGGAAGCGCTGACGGCCAGGTGGGATCGACCACAAATTTCGGCGTCGAGCCGGTCTTGGATGTGCCGTGAACACCGCTCTGCTCGGTGAGCCGCTGCAGGATGCCCGCCGTGGGCGGGGCGTCGTCCGCACGCGAAGCAAGCGGCGCGCCCATCAAAAGCAGTGGCGCGAGCACAAGCATTCTTGGCAGAGCAAGTGTCATTTCGTCCTCCCAAAGTCGTTCTTTTTCGTTCGTCAAAAAAGTGTCTTTCACGGCTGATCGCTTGTCAATTCGAGCCGGCGTCGGGGCCATCCACGAAAAGCGGTGAGTCTGCTTGCCCCGGCATGTGCAGCGTCGAACGAGATTGCCCACTTGCCCCTGCTTTCTGACATTTGCCTATAGGCCGCCAATTGATACCTTTGATCGCCGAGAGAACGGCCCGCCCAAGGGTTGCCCAATGACGATTTGCCGTGCCCTCACCTCGCGCCTGGCCTTGCCCAGCGCGATCTGTCTCGCGATCATCGTGGCGCTCGGCGTGGCGTTGTCCGTCAATACGATCCACGCGGAGGACTACCCGTCGCGGCCGGTGCGCATCGTGGTCGGCTACGGGCCGGGCGCGTCGGGTGACATCGTGGCGCGCATTCTGGCGCAGGCGCTCTCCAAACAGCTCAAGGGCCAGTTCACGATCGAGAACCGCCCCGGCGCCGGCAGCGGCCTCGCCACCACCTACGTGGCGCACGCGCCGGCCGATGGCTACACGCTGCTGCAGGCGTCGGTGTCGAACGGCATCATTGCGGCGACCGACTCCAACCTCACCTACGATCTCGTGAAGGATTTCGCGCCGATCACGCTGATTGCGACGCTGCCGAACATCCTGGTCGTGAACGAAAGCGTGCCGGTCCGCAGCGTCAAGGAGCTCATCGCGCTCGCGCGCTCGCGCCCGGACTACCTGTCGTTCGGTTCGTCCGGCGTCGGCAGCGGCTCGCATTTTTCGGGCGAGCTTTTCAACGTCATGGCCGGCATCAAGATCCAGCACGTGCCCTATGCGGGCACCGCCCAAGCGGCGACCGACCTTTTGGCCGGCCGCATTCACGTGATGTTCTCGCCGGCCTCGACGGTCCTCGGATTCGTCGCCGATCACCGGCTGGCGGCGCTCGCCGTGACCGGGGCGCAGCGCGCCGGCGCGGCACCGGAACTGCCGACCATCGCCGAGGCGGGGCTTCCCGGCTACGACACGTCGAACTGGTACGGGCTGCTGGCACCTGCCGGCGTGCCGCCGGACATCGTGCGGCGCCTCGCCGAAGCGTGTAACGAAGCGGCGCGATCGCCGGACGTGACCGCACCCCTCGCGCTGCAGGGCTTCGACACCCTGCAAGGGAGCCCGCAAGCCTTCGCGGATTTCATCAAGACCGACGTCGCCCGCTGGTCCCGCGTCGCTGCCGCAGCGGGGTTGAAGCGGTAGGGTTGGTCGGGCTCGGGCGACCCAACCCGCAGTCATCGCCGGGCTTGGATTCACGCATTGCGGAGCGGCAGGGATCACCTCTCCCCGCACGCTGGGAGAGGTCGGACGCGAGCGATCCGGGTGACGGGGCGGTTTCGCGAGTGTGAGCGGCGGTGGAAATCTCGGTGGCCGAAGTCGCCGGCCGTTTCCCCGACCCTCTCCCCGCACGCGGGGAGAGGGAGCAGAGGTCCGCTGCTCCGAGCCTTCCGAACAGATGTGTGAACCCACCTCAGCGATAATCTTCCTGCCCTTCCGGCTCTACTACAAGCTCGGCGCGAATCGCGATGTCGCTCGCGACGTCGATGACGTTCTCGTAGGCGATGAAATTGAAGCCGGACACGAACAGCTTGTAGGTCCCCTTGGCGACCCTGACCTTTGCCACGCCATTGTCGTCGGTGAGCGCGCGGTAGGGATGGAGAAGGACATGGGCGCCCTTGACCGGGACTCCGTTCTCGGCGTCGAACGCTTCGACGGTGATTTCGTGATCCGCCGCGGCCACGACCTTGACCGCGAGCGTCGATGAGCCGGCTGCGTGCGGTGCGCCCGACTCCGATCCTTCCTCCGACGCCGGTGTTTCGACGCGCCACCGGTACTCTCCCGCCTCGCGTGGGGCCTTCGCCCGCAGTTCGACGAAGTAGAGCGCGCTCGTATCCGGCCACGCCTCGTCGCACAGATGTCCCGCAGCAGCCTGCACGCCCTCATGGTCGAGGACGGCGACCCTCCGGCCGGCCAGCTTGCATCCCGCCGAGCACTTTATTCCGACCTTGAAGCTGAAGGATTTGCCGACCGGTATGGCCGAGGGCACGCCCCACACGTTCACGCCTGCCGCGTGAGCCTGCGTCGAGAAGGCGAATGCGGTGTCTGTCTCTTCATGCAACACGCCGTCCTTCTCGACCGCCACGAGCACCGCGCGCCAGACGTGCTCGCCTGCGACGAGAGGCGCCTTCAACGCGATCTCGCCGGTGGCGTCGGCGTCGCCTTCGACCTCACGGAGTTCGGCGACCGCCAGTTCGGCGACCGCCAGCTCGGCGCCGTCCTCATTTCGGATCGAAACACCGTGCCCCTGCAAGTCGCATCCGTCCGGGCATGACGCCCGGACGACAACCGTCAGCTCGCCTCCGGCATCGACCTCATGCGGCGTGACCTCGACCGTGCAGGTACGCTCGGCGTGGATTTTGACCGTCTTTGCCGCCATGGGCTGTCAACGCCGTCGACGTGATTGCAGTCCCTCTCAGGCCGATCGCTCCTGCGCCGCATGGGTGCCGGCGATGTAGCCGTGCACGGTTGCTCTGCCGATGCCGTGCTGCCAGCCGCCACCGCTGGCCTCACCGCCGGCGTAAAGGCCCGGAATCACTTCGCCGAGCGTATCGAGAACCTGCGCCTTGCCGTTGATGCGCAGGCCACCGTAGGAGTCCAGCACGCGGATGCTTGCGATCGCAGCGTAGAACGGCGGCGTGTCGATGCGATGCATCACCGGCTTCTCGAAGTCCTCGTCCGCGCCCTTGTCCGCGAATGCGTTGTAGCGCGCCACCGTCTCCTCGAGATACTTCAGCGGCATCTTTTGATACGGGTGCCCCATGACCTTCTTGGCGAGCTCGTGGAGCGTGTCGGCCTTGTGGAAGTAGCCGTCGGGCGGATCGGCGATATAGGGATAGCGAATCTTCCAGCCGCCGCGCTGCACGGCGGCAGCGTCGAAGACGGCCCAGACCGGTCCGGATGCGAAGTCCGGCGCCTTCGAGCCCTCGTTCATGGCGAGCGCCGCATCGGCCGCCGCCGACCGCTTGTATTGCGCCTTGACCTGCGCAGGACTGGTATTGCGCCAATCGAGCGGCACGAACGGAGTGCGGGTGCCGTCGGTGCCCGGCGGGTATTTTGCGTCGCTCGAAATATCGTTGATGGCGCGCTCGTTATAGAAGCGCTTGCCCACCTGGTTCACCGCGATCGCGTGCTCCCATCCGGCAGCCCCGATCGCAACGCCCTTGGCGCGCGCGAACAGGAACGAGGGATGTCCGGGAAAGATGCTCGCCACCGCATCGCGGGTCCCGAGCACGCTCGAGATGGTCGGCGAAGCCAACGAATGCTGGTAGTTCTGCATCATGCCCGCGAGGTTCGCGCCGATCTTCATGCCGGCGATGATGCCACTGCCGTCCATGTTGCGCGGCCCGATCAACGAGCTCGGCCCGTATTCGATCGACGGCTCGACCATGCGCGGATCGGTCATGGTGCGCAGCGGGATGCTGCCGTGCATGCCGCCGGTGGCGACGATGACGGCTTTGCGTGCGCGAACAAAGATGGTGGCGGCGCGGTCGTCGACATTGCCGTTCTGCCAGAAGCTTTCGAGCCGCGCGCCGGTTTCCGGATGCATGCGCGGGCTGTAGCTCGCTTTCACGCCGAGCACCCGGCCCGAGAACGGCTGCTCGCGGATGAGCTCGTCCATGTGGCGGTTGACGATGAACCGCACGCCCTTTTCGCGCGCGCTGAACTCCATCGACCGCGCGATGGCAAAGCCGCCCCACACCCAGCCCGGTGCGCCGAGCGCGGCGCCCTGTCCGCCGGGAAAATAGCGCATCGGGTTGAACGGACTGTGCCGCTCTCCCGCGGGGT
>CAWGRH010000008.1:0-441453 GCA_963824905.1 uncultured Alphaproteobacteria bacterium | reverse complement strand
AAGGACGCAATGGCGAGCCTCGCAGGTCGATGTGGTGGCCGGCCTGGTGAGCCGCGGCGAAGCTCGAACAGCCTGCGGTGAAGGGCTTCGCCAAAGTCATCGGCGACGGAGCTGGCCGTCGAGCCGGTCAAGCACATCGGGATCGTGCAGGATCGCGCCAAGCAGCGCCTGCTCGATCTCCACAGCAATGAGGGGAGCGGCCGCCTCCATCTGTCAAAACCCGATCTCATCGGAATAGAAATTTTCGGACTTGGCAGCGCGCGATGGTGTCGCCACATCAACCGTGGTGATCTTTGCTTTGCGCTCGCGCTTCGGCTTGTTACGCCCGATCTCGCTCAGCCTGCAGTGCCATGACATGCATGAGAGGCCGTGCCGGACGGCACCGTCTTGCGCCGTCCATCGCTCTTGACGGATGCTGCCCTCCACGTAGACCCGGGCGCCTTTGACGAACCTGTCAGGCTGTTCGGTTGCCCTTTCATCGAACGCCATAACGGAAACCCACTGCGCTCCGTCCCCATCGCCAACGCGGCAGGAGAACCGCAGATACGTTTTTCCAGACTTGGCCGTCTTATGCGCGGCATCGCGCCCGAGCGTCCCCAGGAAGGCGCACTCGATGCTCATGGGGCGGCCCCCTCATCAGCCGCCAGGAGATCGAGCGCGACCCCGAGGGGACCGCTCGGTCGCCCCTGGCTATCCCGCATCAGCGCTTTGCGGATTACCTCGAGTGGAACCCCATACTGAAGCGCGATACTGCACACGACGGCCGAGTCCTTCGCCGCGGTGTCGGCCTGGCTGCCAACCTTGTGGTTGCTGATAAATATCTCTGCGATTGCGCCGGCATCGGATCGACCAACGGTGGCGCGGTAGTTCAGGCCGCCAGCTGTGATCTCGATCGTTTCGGCAGCCCGACGGTTCGGTAGCCTGGCGCGCGTCATCGGCGCCCCCTGATTTGCAGAGGCAAGCGCACGATGCGAGATCGGAGTTGCGGGGAAAGTCGGCGCAGGTTATAGAGGCGTTCTCTAGGTCGCCTAGCTAACCTGTCTTCCGGCTCGCCCCTCAAGGCGGGCCGTTTTTTCATGCGGCATCATCTCCCGTCGTCATGAGCTGTTTGATCGAGCCATAGTCGACCAGGTGCCGCCCTCCGATCTTGATCGATCGCAGCCGACCCGCCTTCAGCAGTTCATAGATCCTCGAGCGGCACAGCGAGGTGAGCCTTGCGGCCTCCAGGATGCTCACCGCCAACGGGTCAGGCCTCGCCTGCGCGCCACCTCCGGTGCGCTCTGCGCGCGACAGGCCGGTTGAGACGATCGACATTTAAGCTCTCCAAAACTTTGGCCGGTAAGTTCGGCCGTCGGTGAACGCGTATGGAATTCTTCATGCCGTGATTTGCCGGCCACGCCAAAGGACAAGTCGGAGTGGAGGTTTGTCCTCAGTCTTTGCCGCGATGTTTCTTCGTCGGGACATATTCCGGAAGTCGCCGAATGGCTCTTCGAACGGCCGCCTCCGATTGGAGATCGAAACCGGCTTTGTGCTCGTTATTCCACTCGATGAGTGTCTTTGCTGTCTCCTGCAAATTCCAGCCGCGGCTTTTGCCGATCATGTAGAAGGTCCGAATTTGCTCTTTGATGAGCTTTCTTCGACGGTCAGTCGGTCCCGCGGTGGCGAAAATGCGCTGTGCGGCTTCCGTTCCGTGCCGGCTTGAAATCTGCACAAACAGACTTCGTGCCGCCCGTTTGCAGCTCTCCACGGTTGCTAAGGGATCACGCTGGAAGAAGTCGGCCACCGCTTGAGAGGGCTTCGGTGGATACGCGGCGTCCCATGCAGCCTGTACTGCGGGATCGGCCATCAGCTCGGCAGCTATTTGCTCCACGGACCTGGCATCAGCCTCTGACGGCTTTGCCTTTGCCGGCCGGTTGCGCGCGCGCGTGGTCGTCTTCGCCATGGAGATCACCGCAGCACCGCCAGGGTAGGCGGCACGCGGCAAGTCGGACGGCGGTGAAACGCCCGACAACGGGGAGCTACCCCGGCCGCGTGCCTTCTCGGGATACTCTGACCGCACCTCGCGCCAATCAGTCGCTCAATCAAGAAATCCTTCCCGACTGACGGAGCCAAATCTTCACGATCTCCCACCTGTCACCGGCGAAAGGGAAGTCGAGCAGGGTCGACTCCCCGTCTCTGAGATAACGGTAGAATGAGCGCGCCTTGTGTTCATTGGCCCGCTGCCCAACGGTGATGTTGATCTTCGCCCATTGATCCCATTCGTCGATGATCAAGTTCTTTTCGGGCAGTTCGCTTTTCGCCATCGGTCGACCCCTCCAATTTGGAATCTTCCGTCGACAAGTATACCCCGAGGCGGCCCGATCGCACCGAACCGCCCCATCGATTAGGCAGCGCTTATTGGGCTGCCCACCAAGCTGCGCAGCGCGTTCGCGAGCATGTGCGGGAAGGCCCTGACCTCATCCTTGTTCTCTTTCCACCAACAGTCGGTACCGGAAAGAACCGTGCCGTCGGACTTTTCGCACAGCAACTGCGGCTGCCCAAGATGATCGAGCAGCGCAATCACTCCAGCTAACGTCGTCGGGCGGCACCGAAGCAGAGCGCGCAGCGCCTTCATCTCCCGATCGGACTCTTTCGAGGTAAGCCGGCCAGCGGCCTCATAGCCGGGGTCGTCGATGCCCATCTTCCCGCTTATATCGCCCGCGGCGCTCCATGCAGCTACCGCCGCGCGGTGCGCCTCGATCTTTGCGAAGATCGGATCGGTGCTGGGCTTGCTCATGCCTGGAACCTCTCGGGGACGGGAGGAAAGGGAACGCCGAGCACGCCGCAGAGGCTTGCGAAGAAGCCGTACATCGGATGGTCAGACTCTTCGTCACTCCAGCTTGTGGGGTTCCAGATTTCGTTATGGCAGATGATCTGCACCCTGGTTTGGAGCCGCAAGCCGTCCAAGGTCCTGGCGTTGTAGGAAAGGACCTCCTCGGCCAGCGGAGAAAGCTTTTCGTGCAGCCGATCCCAGTGGCGCAGCTCGAGTTCGTCTTCAGTCCTTCCGCTGTGATGTTCGTGGATTAGCCGCATGAGCTCGCGATCATAGGCGACGTATTCCGGATCGTCCCGATCGACCTCAGGGGCCTCCCGCCGCTCAAAGCCAAATTTAGCGAGATGCTTCCTCTCGAATTCCCCGCGGTTGAAGCAGTCCTTTGTCGTCTGGCGAATCCACTCGCCGAGGACGTCGTCCACTTCCGGTTTGAGCGATAGAAGCTCGGTGTCGGCGTCGGGCCCCATGGGAGCCCCGCTGAGCGCGCTTGCGAGGGCCGGACCCACCGGAGTGGCCGCCGCGGCAAAGCCCATCAGAACGGCGCGTCGCGAAGCCTTGGGGGCGCCCTCGCCAGGGGCCGGAACGATAGGTGAGGTTTTCATTGTGTTCTCCTGAAGCGGGCAGAATCGCCCGATATGCGCCGCCGGCAGGCAGCGGCGCACGTCGCGCAGTTCAGTCCGGTGAAGAACCGTCAGGAGCTGGCGAGCGCTGCCAGCAGGAACACGTTCGCCAGCATGAGGCCGACAACGATCAGTGTGAGTAATCCGCCGGCGTCACGCTCGGCAGGACGCAATTCGGGTGTTAGGTTTCTCGCAGCCATGATGAAGACTCGCCTCTTCGTTGTGGTCAGGCCGCGCTGGTGCTTTGGAGAGCTACCGGCGCGGCCGCTTATCCCGGCTCATGCCGGAATTAGTGATCCCCTCAATTGGAAGACGTTGTCCTCGACCGCTGCCGGCAGCGTCGCGCAGAACATTGCCCAGTCATCCATCAGCCGGCGCCGCTTCTCGAACAGGTCGCTGCGGCGATAGGAGGCTTCGACCTTGCTGCCGACGATGTGAGCCAACGCCATCTCGGCGAGCTCGCTCGGAAAGTTCGTCCGCTCAGCCGCCCAGTCTCGAAAGCTGCTGCGGAATCCATGGACAGTACAATCCCGGCGTCCGGCTTGATAAAGCGCCAGCAGAAGGGCCCGCCTAGGTAGCTGCTCACGAGTTCTGCCGGGGAACACTTCGTCGCCGGCCCGGATCATCTCCATTTGACGCAGCACGGCGACAGCGGCGTCGCTGAGTGGCGCGCGATGTTCTCGCCCACTCTTCATTCGCTTGCCAGGAATGACCCAAAGCTTATTGGCCAGGTCGATCTCATTCCATGTCGCGCCGAGGACCTCGCCGCTTCGGGCTGCCGTCAAGATTGCGAATTCGAGGGCGCGGGCTCCCACGGTATCTATTCGCCGTAGCTCGACCATGAAGGCGCCGATCTGGGCATAAGGCAACGCGGGATGGTGCTCGACGGCGCGGACCTTCGATTTCTTCGGAAGGATCATGTCGAGATGGCCGCGCCAGCGCGCGGGGTTCTCGCCTTGTCGGTAACCTCGCGCCTTAGCCCAATCGAGAATGACCTCGATGCGACCTCGCACGCGGCTCGCCGTCTCAGGCTTCGTTGTCCAGATCGGTTCCAGCGCCTTCAGCACGAGCGTTGTGTCGATCGCTTCGACGGACAGGTTGCCGATCGTCGGGTAAACGAAGGCGGCCAACGTCTCCGGCCACTGTTGAATGTGACGGGGATTGCGCCAGCCCTTCTCACGCGCGGCGATGCATAAGGTCGCCGCCTCCTTGAACGTCATCGCGTTCGTGGCGGCGAGCCGCTTCTGTTGACGCTCAATCTTCCGGGCCTCGATCGGATCGATATGATCGCGCAAGAGGCGGTGAGCGTCGTCGCGTGCATTTCGGGCCTGGCTCAGACTCGTGACGTGCAGAGAACCTAGGCCCATCGCCCGCGGGCGTCCGTTGAGTTGAAACTTCAGAATCCACGACTTGGTGCCGGTGGGGCCGATTTGGAGGTACAATCCGTCGCCGTCGGGATGAAGGCCGGGCTCGGTCATCTGGCGGACGTCGAGAGCAGTGAGCCGATTTCTTTCCCGTCCCATTTCAACTCCCAATCCGAACCATGGCCGACGCTCGGATGGTGGTGGACGCAGGCGAACTTGTAAAGACGGGGAGAGGCAGAACCGCTTGAGTCACAATCACTTAGTGGACGCGTGTGGACGTCCATGGAATGAATATTTTGGGACCATTCCTCCCGAAAGCAAGCAGCCCCTAACGGGAGGCTCGCGCTTCGGTGTGCTACGACAACCACATCGCCAAGCCCATCAGCGTTGAACCGGCGAGCGTCACGGACCACTCGTAGCAATCCAGCCAGAGGTATTGCTTGGAGGCCATGGTCGACTCCCTCTTGTGAATCTACCCAGCCGCTCTAACGCCAAATCGGGCGACACGAGCGTGGCCTGGTTCACAGACTTGCAAAAACCAATCGAGGGAGCTGCGCCGAGGCGAACGATGACAGCCGCGGCATTTGGTGCACATATGTCGCGCAAACGGCGTGCCATCCCGCGCGTCGCGCCGGGGCGATTAGGCAAATCGCATGGGTCAGATGCACTATCTGCCGCTTTCGGCTCCGTTCTTCGCCTTCCTGGTGGGGGCGTTTCTCGTCGTCCTCGCGCTCATCCAGATCGGCATCCTGCGCTATGCCTATATGCGCATCGGCATCAGCTCGCGCGCGGCGATGCTTCTGCTGCTGGGCTCGCTGTTCGGCAGCTACATCAACATTCCGATCGCGCAACTGCCGGAGCGCGAGGTGCAGTCCGGCGTCACCGTCAACTTCTTCGGCATGCAGTACGTGGTGCCGCAGGTGGTCGAATGGCCGGGCACGGTGATCGCGGTCAATGTTGGCGGCGCGGTGATTCCGGGGCTGCTGTCGCTCTATCTCCTGTTCAAGAACGAGATGTGGATCAGCGGCGTCATCGCGACCGCGATCGTCGCCGCGGTCATCCACATGCTGGCCTATCCGGTCGAGGGCGTCGGCATCGCGGTGCCGGTGTTCGTGCCGCCGGTCGTCACCGCGCTCGTGGCGCTGCTGATCGCCCGTGAGCACGCCGCGGCGCTCGCCTATGTCGCCGGCAGCCTCGGCACGCTGATCGGGGCCGACCTCCTCAACCTCGACGCGGTCCGCGGGCTCGGCGCGCCGGTCGCCTCGATCGGCGGCGCCGGGACCTTCGACGGCATCTTCCTCACCGGCATCATGGCGGTACTGCTGGCGAGCTTTTCCCGCCGGGCTTGAGCACCGGCGGATCGGCCTCCGGCAGACGCAGCACCAAGTCAGTTGGCGCAGGTTGCGGTGAACGTGTTGAGCCTGCCGCCGCGCAGTCCGCTCGCCGCACCGTAGTGGCTGCAGGCCGACACGCGGTCGTGGAACGTCTTGAACCTGGTCCCGCCCGGAATCATCACGGTCTTCGCGCTGCCCGGCACCTGGACGTACCGCGGGCCGCCGACCCGTCCGGACGGGGCGAGCGGGATTCCCGAATGCTGCCCCGGGATAGAGGGCGCCGGCGGCGCAAGTCCCGGCAGTGCGGCGGGCGGCGCGAGCAGCACCGGATTGGGCGATTGCGCCTGCACCGGCGTCACTGCCGACAGGGCGGACATCGCAGCGGCAGACACCGCGACGGAAACCAGCAAAAATCGCATCATGAGCGCCTCGCTTCCCCTCGTTGAAACATGGTGGCGCAGCGCGGTTCGGCCAAGAGGGGCGCGGCCCGCGGTCACTCCTCGCTGTTGAGCACCATGTTGCGGACGCCTTCCTCCTGCAGCAGGCCCTCGAAATAGGCGATGGTGCGGATCAGCCCCTCCTTGAGGGGCGTGCGCGGCGTCCAGCCGAGCAGATGGCGCGCCTTGGCGATATCGGGCTGGCGCTGGCGCGGGTCGTCGGCGGGCAGCGGACGGCTGACGATCTTGGAGCGCGATCCCGTCACGTCGATCACGATCTCGGCGAGCTCGCGGATCGAGAACTCAGCCGGATTGCCGATGTTGAGCGGGCCGGTGACGTCGTCGGCGCTGTTCATGAGCCGGATCATCGCGTCGACGAGATCATCGACATAGCAGAACGAGCGCGTCTGCAGCCCGTCGCCATAGACCGTGATGTCGCGCCCGAGCAGCGCCTGGATGATGAAGTTCGAGACCACGCGGCCGTCATTGGGATGCATGCGCGGCCCGTAGGTGTTGAAGATGCGCGCCACCTTGATGCGCAGCCGGTGCTGGCGCCAGTAGTCGAAGAACAGCGTCTCGGCGCAGCGCTTGCCCTCGTCGTAGCAGGATCGCGTGCCGATCGGGTTGACGTGGCCCCAGTATTCCTCCGGCTGCGGATGCACATCGGGATCGCCATAGACCTCCGACGTCGAGGCCTGAAGAACCTTGGCGCGCAGGCGTTTGGCGAGCCCGAGCATGTTGATCGCGCCGTGCACGCTGGTCTTCGTCGTCTGCACGGGATCGTGCTGGTAGTGGATGGGCGAGGCCGGACAGGCGAGGTTGTAGATTTCGTCGACCTCGACGTAGAGCGGAAACGTCACGTCGTGGCGCATCAGCTCGAACCGCTTCGCCCCGAGGAGATGCACGATGTTGCGCTTGGTGCCGGTGAAGAAATTGTCGACGCAAACGACGTCGCCACCGCGCTCCAGCAATTGCTCGCACAGATGCGAGCCGAGGAAACCGGCCCCACCGGTCACAAGTAAGCGCTTTTCTAAATGCATCCTTTGCGTCCGTTCGTCACCTGTGCGGCAATGCACCGCCCGTCTCTTCCTACCGCATCTTGCGTGAATCCGACTAGGTGACCGATTTATGAAACCTATCGGTCTCGTAGGATGGGTTGAGCCCTTGCGAAACCCATCATTTCACGGCCCCGATGGGTTTCGCTACGCTCAACCCATCCTACGCGCTCCGCGACCGGCGGCCCGGCTCGGCGCCTATCCGTCGAGAAGGTCCGCCAGCTCCGGAAGCGAGGCGACCGCGAGGTCCATCGGCTGGCCCGGCGCGGCTTCGCCGCGACCCGGACCCGCCTCGTTGGGCCGCGCCACGTGGGCAGTGCGCAGGCCGCATTCGGCTGCACGGAGAAGGTCTTTGGTGTGCGCCGCGACCATCATGCAGGCGGACGGCGCAAGATCGAAGGCTTCCGCGGCGGCGAGATAGACGCGCGGCTTCGGCTTGTAGTCGCCGGCGATCTCGGAACCGAGGATCGCGTCCCACGGCAGGTTGTTACGGCGGGCGAGGTCGACCATCATCGAGATGTTGCCGTTCGACACCGGGGCGAGCAGGCAACGGCGCTTGAGCAGGTGCAGTCCCCGCGGCACGTCCGGCCACGCATCGAGCCGGTGCCACGCGAGGTTGAGCCGAACGCGCGTCTTTTCCGGCAGGTCGGCGAGGCCGAACCGCGGCAGGATGCGTTCGAGATTGCGCCGGTGCAGCACGTCGAGCTTGCAGAACGGGATACGTCCGGCGCGCACCTCTTCCATGCCGGGCTGATACTCGGCGCGCCAGGCATCGGCGAAGGCGAGCCAGTCGAGCGTGTGCCCGAGCGGCTCGAGCACAGCCTGCGCGTCGCGCGCGACGCCGCCGCGCCAATCGATCAGCGTGCCGAACACATCGAAGAACAACGCCTTGACTTCGCCTGCTGCAAACGGGGGCATGACGACGACCTGGATGGTTGAGAGGTTTACGGTATCGCAGGCTGGATCAGTCCACCTTGATTCCGGCTGCTCGAATGACCTTCGACCATTTTTCGGTGTCGTCAGCGACGAGTCTTTGCAAATCGGAAGGGGAGCCGGGGGCGGCCGTACCGCCGAGATCGGTTAGTCGCCCCTTCATTTTCGGATCGGACAGCGCCGCATTGATTTCATTGTTGAGCCTGCCGATGATCTCGTCCGGCGTATTCTTGGGCGCAAAGAGTCCATACCAATCCGTCGCATCGTAACCCGTCAGGAACTCCGCCACAGGAGGGATGTCCGGCAGAACGTCCTGGCGCGTCGTGCTCGTGACCGCCAGCGCCCGCAGCGTGCCGGCTTTGATGTACCCAATCGCTGTGGGGAGGACCGCGAAGGTCACGTCGACCTGGCCGCCGAGCAGGTCGGCGATGGCAGGACCGCCGCCGCGGTAAGGCACGTGATTCAAGCTGATGCCGGACATCACCTTGAACAACTCCCCAGCCAGATGATTCGAGGAGCCGATGCCGGCCGACGCCAAGCTGATCTTGCCGGGGTTGGCTTTGGCGTAGGCAATGAACTCCGGAACGGTCTTCGCCGGGAACGAGGGATGCACGACCATGACGTTCGCGACGCGAATGATATTCGCGATGGGAGCGATGTCGCGAATGAAATTGTAACCGAGCTTGTCGAAGAGCGTGGCGTTTATCGCGGCCGTTACATTGACCGAGAGAAGCGTATACCCGTCGGGCGATGCATGGACGACCGCTTCAATACCCGGGTTGCCGGCGCCGCCGGGCCGGTTTTCGATGACGAACTGCTGGCCAAGTCGCTCCGATAGCCATTGAGCGATGAGACGCGCGACAATATCCGTCGTGCCGGCCGGCGCGAAGGGCACGATGATACGCACGGGTCGCGCCGGATAGGCTTGTGCCCTCGCCGATCGCACGAGGGCCGGCAGCGCGGTGATGCCTGCGGCCAGATGTAGAAATTGTCTTCGGTGGGGAAGTTTCATGCCCGCGATGAACTCTCGCCGTCGCATCCTGGAATTCTCTCCTCTGCGGGGGAAGCCTATCGTGGCGGAAGCTGCAAGGGAACTGTGGTTCGCATCACGTGGTTCGCGTCACGGTCTCGCGGGGATTCGCACGAACTCGGCGATCTGCTCCGGCGTCAGCGCCTGGGCGAGAAAGCGCTGCTTGATCGCGTCGGAGACGATCTCGTCCATGCCCATGACCCGGTCGGGCATCATGGTCTCCTTGGGGATGAATTCGCGCACGCGCTTCACCACCGGCTCGGGGAAGCCGGAATATTCGGCATAGTGCCGCAACACCGCGGAGTCGTCGGAGTACATCCAGTCGATCGTCTCGCGATAGGCGCGCATGTAGCGATCGAGCGCGTCGCGGCGCTTCGTCAGCATGTCGAGACCGGAGACGTTGACGCGAGTAGTCCGGCCTTTGAGGGCCTCGACATCGTAACCGCGCGCGACGAGCCTGATCCGCCCGCCCTCGAGCGCATCGATGCCGAATGGCACTGCCGCCCAGCCAACGTCGATCTGGCCTGTCATCACCTGCGTCAGCGTCGCCGGCATGCCGCCGGTCGACACCGGCTTGACGTGGAGCTTGTTCTGGCGGGCGAACTCGAGGAGCCCCGCATGGCTCGAAGAGCCGGTGACCGAGAAGCCCATCGACTTGCCGGTGATGTCGGCGATCACGCGGATCGGCGAGGCCGGCACCACGTACCAATAGAGATCGGGAGACCCGATCATCTCGCTCCCGATCAGACGCAACGGCGCGCCCTTGGCGAAGGCGCCGATCGCCCCCGACACGCCGACGCCGACGGCGATGTCCATGCTGCCGCCGATCACCGCTTGTTGGGATTCGGCCCCGCCAGAGGTGAAGAGAATGTCGAGGTCGAGGCCATGCTTCCGGAAGATGCCGGCCCGACGGCCGAGCTCGGAGACACCGGTGTCCCACAGCCCTCGCTGCGGCACCGACACCCGGACTTTGTCCTGAGCGACCGCCGGACCGCCGGCTGCGACGACCCCCGCGATAGCGAGAAGGACGAGCTTGCGCATGAGCACCCCCTTGAGACGATGGATGGACATCCGCGAGAGCCGGGGCAGCGGGTTCGTTCGTTCCGGAGTCGATCGGAGCCCGCGCATCATTTCACCGGCACCGGAATTCGGATCATTTCCGCAACCTCGCCGGTGGTGAGCGGCTTCGTGATGAACTTGTTCTTAAGGCTGTCGGCAAGCACGAGATCGAGCCCTCGGACTTCGTCCGGCCACAGCGTCCGTTTCGGAAAATACTGGTCGCGAGCCTTTTCCATGAGCTCGTGCCGCACGTGGGAGAAGTCTTCGTAGGCGAGCAGCGCTGCCGGATCGGAATACATCCAGTCGATCGTGTCGCGGTAGCCCTGCATGAAGCGCGCGACCGCATCGCCGCGCTTCGCCAACACGCCGGCATTGGCGAGACAGACCCGCACGGTCTGGTCGGAGCGCGCCTTGATCTCGCTGCCGCGGGCGATGACCCTGATCTTGCCCTCGTCGACGAGCTCCAGTCCGAACGGCGCCGCGCCGCGGCCGATGTCGATCTGGCCGGTCATGGTCATCGTCAGCGTCGCCGGATGGCCTCCGGTGGAGACCGGCCGCGCGTCGACTTTGTACTGGTCGATCAGGGAGAGCAGCGCGGCATGGCTCGACGAGCCGTTCTGCGAATAGCTGATGGTCTTGCCGGCGGCATCGCGCAGCGACTTGATCGGCGAATCCGCCTTCACGAACCAATAGGTGTCCGGCGAGCCGATCATCTCGCTGCCGATGATCCGCACCGGCGCGCCCTTGGCATAGGCGCCGACCGCGGACTCGATGCCGCCGCCGCAGGCGATATCCATGCTGCCGGAAATCACCGCCTGATGGGCCTCGGGCCCGCCCTGCGTGTAGAGGATTTCGACCGCGATGCCGCGCTTGGCCAGGATGCCGGATCGCTGGCCGAGCTCGGTGACGGCCGTATCCCACAGGCCGCGCTGTGCCACCGCGGCCTTCAGGGTGTCGAGTGCCGCCGCCGGAGCGGCAGGCGCGAGCGAAGCCAGAGCCAAAGCTGCAACCATGACCCCTGCAGCGTGGCGCGCCGACATGAGCAGTCCTCCCTCATTTTGGGAGGATGCTAAGCCATTTCTCCCGCTGCTGTAGAGCGACACTTGGCCCGGGGTCCCTGTCTATCGCTCGGTCCGCCGGCCCGAGATCCGGCGGCCGACATGGCTGTTTTTGCGGGCGAATTGCGCCCGGGAACCCGGCCGAAGGCTTACCCGCTTGCTTTTTCTCATGAATTTCGGTTATAAAGGGGTGGTTAATGCTGTCTTAAGACTGCCGGTGGCCAGACTACGGGTCGCCGTCAGAGGGGTCGGGTTGATCGTGCGAGGGGTCGCCGCTCAACAACGAAGCGTAGAGTGCAAGGGGTGGGGACCATGACTGCTTCCAACGCGCCGAAGCGTACGCTTCGGGACATCTGGCCTCATTTGGTCGTGAGCGCCTGCGCGCTGCTGTTGCCCCCGCTGGGCATGGCGGCGGGCGTAGTCTATCTCGGATCACCGCATCAGCATGAAATCGCGGTATCGGGCCCGGCAGAGCACGCGGCGGTTGCCGTCGCCGCCGAGCCGGCGAAAGCATCCGACCCGGTCGCGAGCCGTACCGATGTGACCCCGAATGTCGCCAACGCGGTGCCGAGCCCCGCCGAGCAACGCGCGGCTGCCGAGCCGCAGGTCGTGGCGCCCCCTGCTCCTGCGCCCGCTGCTGCCCCCGCACCGGCGAGCATCAAGGATGCCGGGACCAAAGACACCGCCGGCAGCAAGGATGCGGCCAGCACCAGGGACGTAGCCGCCGCCAAGGACGCGGCCACCAAGGATGCAGCGCCGGGTGCGGCGTCGCCGGCCGCCGCCAAAATCGGCGAGACATCCGAGTCCAACGCGCGGGCGGAAGCCACACCGCCGGCCGAGACCGCGGACACGCCGGCTGCTCCCGCCAACGCGCAGCAATCTGGCCAGAAGTCGCGGCACGACTCGCGCGGTCGTGTGCGGCAGGCACGCGTTCCCTCGATCACCGACATCTTCGGCGTGCATCGCTACCGCTGACGCGGGCGAAGGAAACTGACGCGGCGCGCGCATGACGCCAAGGCACGTGCGCGGGCGCGGCGCCTTTGATTTCAACCACGATTCACGGCTAGAACTCTCGTGCGCTGCCCACCTTGCCCGCCAGGCGCGCCGAGCAATCCAGCGACAGAGGACACATGGCCAAGAAACTGGCTCCCAAGAAGCCCGCTGCAAAGAAATCCACCACCAAGAAGCTCGATTACCGGTTGCCGGTAATGGCCGAGGAGACGCTCGACGCCGACCAGCGGGCGCTCCTGGAATCGATGCGCGCCGGCCCCCGCGGCGGCCGCGTGCAGTTGCGCGGACCATTCGGCGTCTACATGCTCGCGCCGAAATATGGCGAGCTCACCCAGCAGCTTGGCGCCCATGTGCGCTTCAACACCTCCGTCGAGCCGCGGCTCTCGGAGTTCGCCATCCTGTGCATCGCGCGGCTGTGGCGCGCGCAATACGAATGGCACGCCCACGCGCCGATCGCGGAGAAGGCCGGGGTGAAGGCGGAAACCATCCGGGAGCTCAAGGCCGGCCGGGCGCCGAAGAAAGCCGCCAAGGACGAGCGCGCGATCTACGATTTCGTCCACGAGCTCCACAAGCGACGCCGCGTCAGCGACCGCACCTACAAGCGCGTGCAAGCCGTCCTCGGCGACCGCGGCATCGTCGAGCTTGTCGGCATCCTCGGCTACTACACGGGCGTGTCGATGATCCTCAACGTCTTCAACGTGCCCCTCCCCGACGGCGCGGAACCTTACTTCCCCGAGCCGAAATAGCTCATATCCGCCCTACCCGGGTTCCGTCGACTAACCGACAACCGGATCGGGCTTCGGGCTGGCAGCTGGCAAAGGCGCGCATGCGACCCACATCCTCGAGATGCCCCGCCGGCAGCCGGCCGCGTCGGTTTCGCCCCGTAGACGGCTTCACGGCGGGAGTGATATAAGCCCCAGGCCAGTTTGTGCAGCGCAACATCGGGCAAGCCCGTTCCATGAGTGACAGTATCGCCGTCCCCCACCGGGGCGATGGAGCTCCCCAGCCGGGGAGCGCGCCGGCAATCCCTGTCCGCGGCTCCGAAAAATCGACCCGTTTGCTGGGATTGGCTGTCGGCAGCATCGGCGTCGTCTACGGCGACATCGGCACGAGCCCGCTCTATGCGCTGCGCGAGGCGGTCAATGCCGCAGTGGGCCCGCACGGCAGCGCGACCTCCGGCGCGGTGCTCGGGGTGCTTTCCCTGATCCTGTGGGCACTGATCTTCATCGTCACCTTCAAGTACGTCATCGTCCTGCTGCGCGCCGACAACAACGGCGAAGGCGGCACCTTGACGTTGATGGCATTGGCTCGCCAGGCGACCGGCGACCATGCCCCGGCGGTGGTGATGCTCGGCATCATCGGCGCCGCCCTGTTCTTCGGCGATGCGCTGATCACCCCGGCGATCTCGGTGCTGTCTGCGATCGAAGGCATCAAGGTCGTGGCGCCCGGCTTCGATCCCTACATCGTGCCGCTGACCGTCGCGATCCTCGTCGTGCTGTTCGCCGTACAGTCGCGGGGTACCGCGAGCGTCGCCAACTTGTTCGGCCCGATCATGACCGTGTGGTTCTTCGTCATCGCGATCCCCGGCGTGTTCTGGATCGCCAAGGAACCCGTTGTGCTGGTGGCGCTCAATCCGGCCTATGGGCTGTCTTTCCTGTTCACCCATGGAGTGATCGGACTGGTGACGCTCGGCGCGGTCTTCCTCGCGGTGACAGGCGCGGAGGCGCTCTACGCCGACCTCGGTCATTTCGGCCGCTCGCCGATCCAGCTCGCCTGGCTTTTCCTGGTGTTCCCGGCGCTGACGCTGAACTATCTTGGCCAGGGCGTGCTGATCCTCGAGAATCCGAACGCGATCGAGAACCCGTTCTTTCTCCTCTACCCCGACTGGGCGCAGCTGCCGATGGTAGTGATGGCGACCGTCGCCACCGTGATCGCGAGCCAGGCGGTGATCACGGGCGCCTATTCGCTGACCCGCCAGGCGATCCAGCTCGGCCTGATGCCGCGGCTCGAGATCAGACACACCTCGGCAGAGCATGAGGGGCAAATCTATATCCCGCGCGTCAATTCCGGGCTGCTGATGGGCGTGCTTCTGCTCGTGGCGCTGTTCCGCTCGTCGAGCTCATTGGCCTCGGCCTACGGCATCGCGGTCACCGGCACCATGGTGGTCACCGGCATTCTCGCCTTCATCGTGATCCGCAGGGTGTGGCAATGGTCGGTGCTCGCGACAATCGCCCTCATCGGCCCCTTCATCATCGTCGACAGCACCTTCCTCGTCGCCAACCTGTTGAAAGTAGTCGAGGGCGGCTGGGTTCCCCTCGCCATCGCCTGCGGCGTGATGGTGTTGATGTACACATGGCGGCGCGGCACGCATCTGCTCGCCGATAAGACGCGGCGACTCGAGACGCCGCTCGTTTCGCTCGTCGCCATGCTTGAGAAGAAGCCGCCGCAGCGCGTTCCCGGCACCGCGGTGTTCCTGACCAGCGATCCGTCGAGCGCACCGACCGCGCTGATGCACAGCCTCAAGCATTACAAGGTGCTCCACGAGAAGAACGTCATTCTCTCGGTCGAGACCGTGCACACGCCGCGCGTCCCCGAGGAGGAGAAGGTCCGCATCGAGCCGGTCGGACAGACCTTCACGCGGGTGACGCTGCGCTTCGGCTACATGGAGACGCCGAACGTGCCGAGGGGGCTCGCCATCGCCCGCAAGCTCGGCTGGCAATTCGACATCATGTCGACGTCGTTCTTCCTGTCGCGCCGCTCCCTGCGCCCGGCGGCGCGCTCAGGCATGCCGCGCTGGCAGGACCGGCTGTTCATCAAGCTCGCCCGCGCCGCCAACGACGCGACCGACTACTTCCAGATACCGACCGGACGCGTCGTCGAGGTGGGAACCCAGGTGACCATCTAAGGTGACATCTCAGGTCACTGTCCGAGGCGGCGACGGATACTGCACTTCCTCCAGATGCGCGGCCTTGATTATTCCCCGATTTGCCCCATGGTCTGACTCTGGCGGAAATCGGGACACGGCCATGTATGGATTGTTCGGTCGCGGCAGCGTGCGGGACCTCACGCCGGAAGAGGTCGCAGCCGGATTGACCGCCGGCGGCATCCTTCTGATCGACGTTCGCGAACCCAAGGAGACGGAGGCCGAGCGCATCCCCGGCGCGCTGCTCGCTCCGCTCTCGCAATTCGATCCGATCAACCTTCCAGACCCCGAGGGCCGCACGGTGGTGTTCACCTGCGGCTCCGGCGTCCGGTCGATCAAGGCCGCCGAGATCGCCCAGGCCGCCGGCCTCGACTACGACGCGCACCTCGCCGGTGGACTCAAGGCGTGGAAAGCGGCAGGCCTTCCCACCGAAAAGTGATGCGCCGGCCCGACGGGGCCGGTAGAACCGATTCGGTGCGGCGCGCTCGCGTCGGACGCGGTGGCTCGAGTGCGATCGATTCGGATTGAATCGGATCGCACTCAGAATTCCTCGATTTTGAGCATGATCTTCTCCGAAAAGTCTGCAACTTTTCGGGATCATGCTCCAGGGAGATCGATATGCGGGTTATGCTCTTCGCGGCGGCGCTGGCCATCCTCTTTGGCGCAGTGCGCCCGGTCGAGGCGCGCCCCTGGCATCCTTTCGAGCCGCGCCCCTGGTATCCGTGGTGCGCACGCAACCTCGCCGGCGTCGACATGGACTGCGAATTCATCAGCCAGCAATCATGCCTGCAGACAGTGAGCGGAGTGAGCGGCTTCTGCATGCCCAACCCCGCCCCCGCACCGGCGCCGCCACCGCGCCGTCAACGCCGGAGCCATTGAGGCGATGTGACCGCCGGCCTTGGAGGGCAGGATGCGCGCAATGACGCTTGTTCTCCGCCTGTCGGCGATCGCCGGCGCGCTCGCGCTGGGCGGCGGCGCGGCGACGCCGCAGTCCGAGCGATATGTGAACGTCTACAACTGGTCCGATTATATCGCCCCGTCCGCGCCGGAGGATTTCACCAAGGAGACGGGCATCAAGGTCCGCTACGACACCTTCGATTCAAACGACACCCTCGAGACCAAGCTGCTGGCCGGAAAGTCCGGTTACGACGTCGTCGTGCCGAGCGCCTATTTCATGGAACGCCAGATCAAGGCCGGCGTGTTTCAGAAGCTCGACAAGGCGAAGCTGCCGAACCTGGTCAACGTCTGGCCGATGATCGCCGAGAAACTCGCCGCCCACGATCCCGGCAACCAGTACGCCGTGAACTACATGTGGGGCACGGTCGGCATCGGGTACAACGTGAAGAAAGTCCGCGAAATCCTCGGCCCCGACGCCGTGATTGACAGCTGGAGCCTGGTGTTCGATCCCGCGAAGCTCGCCAAGTTCAAGGATTGCGGCATCCACATGCTCGATTCCTCGGACGACATCCTGCCGGCGGCGCTGCATTTCCTCGGGCGCAATCCGAATTCCGTCGAGCCCGCCGACCTCGAAGCCGCCGCCAACCTCGTCACTAAGGTGCGGCCGTTTGTGCGCAAGTTCCACTCCTCGGAATATCTCAATTCACTGGCGAGCGGCGAAATCTGTCTCGTGGTCGGCTGGTCCGGCGACATCAAGCAGGCGCAGAAGCGCGCCGCGGAGGCGAAGAACGGCGTCGAGATAGGGTACGCGATCCCCAAGGAAGGCGCCCAGATGTTCTTCGACAATTTCGCCATTCCGAAGGACGCCCGCAACGTCGACGCGGCCCACGCCTTCATCGACTACATGCTGCGCCCGGAGGTGGCGGCCAAGAACACGAACTTCCTATCCTACGCCAATGGAGACCTCGCCAGCCAGAAGTTCATCGATCCCACGATCCTGTCCGACCGCACCATCTACCCTGATGCGGCGACGATGGCGGGGCTCTATACCATCAACGCCCACGACGTGAAGACGACCCGGCTGATGAACAGGTTGTGGACCCGGATCAAGACAGGCCGCTGACGGCTCAGTTCTTGCCGCCATCCCGGCGACAACGCCGGGCCGAAATCCGGTCGGTTCCGGCAGAGCAGTTTGGTCGACCGCGATTTGATCGGCGCCGCTGTCGCGCACGGCCGGGGCTTCCTACATAGGCCTTGTGGTTGCTACATTGACTCACGCATGAGCAAAATGTCATCGCAGGAGCCGTCGCAAGACGAAGAAAAGGGCCGCGTGCTGCCGTTCCGGCCGCGCACGCCGCGCTCCTGGAACGCGCATTTGCGCCTGCGCGACGGGTTGCGCAGCCCGGTCGAAGATCTGAGCAAATATTCGCGCGACCCGAACGACGACAATTTCCAGCACCGCATGAAGGTGAACTTGCTCGCCTTCGCGGCGCTGGCGCTCATCGTCGCCTGCGGCGTCTGGCTTGCGAACACCATGTCGGATATGCGCAAGAACCAGGATTGCGTTTTGAGCGGCCGCACGAATTGCGCACCGATCCAGGTGCCCGCCGATTCGCGATGAAATCCCCTGCCGGCGGTCGCCGGCAGGGGAATGCCGTCCAAATCGCCCGGCAATCAGAGCGCGAGGTTTTGCTGGCGGCTCGCGACCCGGCCGACGACCAGCGACACCTGGGCAAGCCCGTCGACACCGATCGCCCGCGCCGCCGCCGGTGAAAGGTCGATCACACGCCCCAGCACGAAGGGGCCGCGGTCGTTGATGCGCACCACGACCGAGCGGCCGTTGTCGCGATTGATCACCGTGACCTCGGTTCCGAACGGCAGGGTGCGGTGCGCTGCCGTCAGGGCACCGGGGTTCATCGCCTCCCCGCTCGCGGTCTCACGGTCGCTGTATACCGACGCGATCCCCGATCCCTCGTGGACGTCGTCGCCGGCCTTTGTCTCGTGAGATGCGTGCGCTCCCGGTCGCGTGGCGGCCTGCGCCGACGCGACGAGCCGTTCGCGCAGGCCGTGCCGCTGCCGGGCATCGCGACGCGACGTTCCAGCTGCGCCGGTCCGCGCGGGATGCGCATGAGCCGCAACGCCCCTTGCGGTCCCGTGGGCCTGTGCAGGAACCGGACGCGGGGAAGCGCTCACTGCGGCTGCGGTCATGGCGCTCGCCATGAGCACGTTTCGAAGGATACGTCGATGACGCGATTCGCAGTTTTGTCTCAATACGAGTTCCTTTCACTTGACGCAGGTTGAGTGCGCCTTGTTTCAGGTGAAGCCGGTGCCGCTTTCGGTGCAACGTTGGCCGTTGTCTCGATGTGCCCTCCGCGCCGGCTGGTTGTCCTCTCCTTTTTTTGTGGAAGGCGGGGCTTCTGTGCATCAACTGTGTCCGCAATTGGGCAACACCACGCAGGGCGGCCATTCATGCGGGCATGGCATTGCACTCAGGTGACCTGTTCGCTATAGGAACCGCGATGGGGTTTGCGGGCCAGGGGGCCCGCTACAGGGCTTGATGCGCCGCCGGTGGGCCCTTCGAAAGCAGCGGATTTCCAGGAAGTTACCCGATGTCCTCAACGTTCGATACGGTGGCCAATATTATCGCCGAGACGTGCGATATTCCCCGCGAAAAGATCAAGCCGGAAAGTCACGCGATCAACGATCTCGGCATCGACAGCCTCGATTTCCTCGACATCGCCTTCGCCATCGACAAGGCTTTCGGCATCAAGCTGCCGCTTGAGCAGTGGACGCAGGAAGTCAACGACGGCAAGGCCACCACCGAGCAGTATTTCGTCCTCAACAATCTCTGCGCCAGCATCGACGGTCTGGTCGCGGCGAAGGGGGCGTAGGCCGCCCGCCATGCGGCTCGAGTATTTTCAGCTCATCGATCGGATCGTCGAACTCGATCTGACGGGCCGCACCATCAAAGCGCAGGCGCAGGTTCCCGAAACCAGCACGATTTTCGAAGGCCATTTTCCCGGCCATCCGTTGATGCCGGGCGTGCTTCTCATCGAATCGATGGCGCAGACCTCGGGCTGGCTGATCATCGGTGCCACCGGCTTCACCCGCATGCCGTTCCTCGCTGCGGTGAAGGAAGCAAAACTGCGCACCTTCGTCGCGCCGGGACAAATCCTGTCGCTCAGCGCGAGCCTGCTGCACGAGGGGTCCGGCTATGCGATAACCAAGGCCGCCATCGACGTCGACGGCAAGACGGTCGCCCAAGCTGAGATCACCTTTAAGGTCATGGCCTTTCCGGACCCGAAATTCCGCACCAGCATGAGCGAGGTGGCGAGCCGCATCGGGTTCCCGGTGGAGGCGCCGGCGCATGGTTGATACGCCGCGGGAGACCTGGATCACCGGGGTCGGCATCGTATCTTCCCTCGGCGAGGGCCCGGACGTCCATTGGCAGGCGCTCGAGGCCGGAAAGGTCCATATCGAGACCACCGCGCATGCGCCCTACATCATCCATCCACTGGCGCCGGTGAATTTCGATCTGCAGATCCCGAAGAAAGGCGACCAGCGGCAGATGGAGCCGTGGCAGCGGATCGGCACCTATGCCGCCGGCCTCGCACTCGATAGTGCCGGCGCCAGGGGCAATACCGAATTGCTTGGCCGCATGGACATGATCGTTGCCGCCGGCGGCGGCGAGCGCGACCTTGCCGCCGACAGCGCGATCCTCACCGGCCTGCGCAAGGTCGCCGCACAGGAGCCCTTCCTCAACGAGAGGCTGATGAGCGACCTGCGGCCGACATTGTTTCTGGCGCAGCTCTCGAACCTGCTCGCCGGCAACATCTCGATCGTGCACGGCGTCACCGGCTCCTCGCGAACCTTCATGGGCGAAGAGGGCGCCGGCGTCGATGCGGTCCGCATCGGCTTTGCCCGCATCGAATCGGGGCAGAGCGAGATCGCGCTCGTCGGCGGTGCCCAGAACAGCGAACGCAAGGAGATGCTGCTGCTCTACGAGTTCGCGCGGTACAATCTCACCGGCGAATTCCACCCGGTGTGGGGACGCGGCGAGCATCCGGGATTCGTGCTGGGCTCGATGGGAGCCTTCCTGGTGCTGGAGAGCAGCGATCACGCCCGCGCGCGCGGTGCAAAGCCGATCGCGAAGCTCGCCGCCGTCGCCAATGCGAGGTCTAACCGCAAGCCGGGCGAAGTCACTGCGACGCTCGGCGCGCTGTGGGACAAGATCGCACCCTCCGGCGCCGGCGCCGTCATCTCCGGCGCGACCGGCGTCGAACCGGCGACATCGGAGGAGCGCGCATTCCTCGAGAGCCATCCCGAGCTGGCGGTGCGGGCCACCGGCACCCATATCGGCCACGGCGTCGAGCCGCAATTCGCGATGAACGTCGCGCTGGCGGTAATCGCCGTGCAGCACGGCCGGCTGTTCGCCACGCATGATGCGACCGGCTTCGAGCGCACCGCCGAAGGCGCGCTGACGCGGGCGCTCGTCACCGGTGTCGGACACTGGCGCGGCGAGGGTTTGGCGCTTGTGGAAAAGATCGACTAGCATGGGCGCCATCGATCGAACGCAGCAACTGGCCGGACCGGCGCCACGGCGCGCCGCGCCGCACGTTGCGGGGAGGATGCCATGAGTGCGATGCGCGACAAGGCCGGGCGACCGGTGGTGGTGATCACCGGCAGCGGGCTCGTCACTTCGCTCGGCGCGGGAAAGACCGACAATTGGCGGCGGCTGACCGCGGGCGAGTCCGGCATTCACGCCATCACCCGCTTTGCGACCGAAGGCCTCAAGACGCGGATCGCGGGCACCGTCGACTTCCTCACCGACGAGCCGGTGTCGGCGCCGGACATGGCCGAGCGCCTCGCCGAGGTCGCCATTGAGGAGGCGATCGCGCAGGCGCGGATCGGATCGCGCGGCCGCTTTCCAGGGCCCCTGTTCCTTGCCGTCGCGCCGAACGAGATCGAGTGGATTCAGCGCGAGGAGCTCGCGCGGGCGTCCGGCGCCAACGAGGGGATCGGCTATGACGATCTCCTGCGCGCCGCGGCGAGCGGACGCTTCCGCACCTATCACGAGCGCTTCGCCTTCGGCTCGGTCGGCGAAGCGTTGGCGGTGACCTTCGGCACCGAGGGCTCGCCGATCTCGCTCTCGACCGCCTGCGCGTCGGGCGCAAGCGCAATCCAGCTCGGTCTCGAGGCGATCCGGCGCGGCGAGACCGATGCCGCGCTCTGTGTCGCGACCGACGGCTCGATCAACGCCGAGAGTCTCGTGCGATTCTCGCTGCTCTCCGCGCTGTCGACCCAGAACGATCCGCCGGAGGGCGCGGCAAAGCCGTTCTCCAAGAACCGCGACGGTTTTGTCATGGCCGAGGGCGCCGGCGCCATGGTGCTGGAGAGCTATGAGGCCGCGATGGCGCGCGGCGCGACGATCCTCGGCGTGGTCGCCGGTTGCGGCGAGCTCGCCGATTCGTTCCACCGCACCCGTTCGAGCCCGGACGGCAAGCCGATCATCGGCTGCCTTCGCAACGCCGTCGCCGACGCCGGCCTCACCGCAGACGACATCGACTACATCAACGCCCACGGCACCGGCACGCCGGAGAACGACAAGATGGAGTGCCTTGCCGTCTCCGCCGTGCTCGGCGAGCGCGCCAAGGACGTTCCGATCTCCTCCAACAAATCGATGGTCGGTCACACGCTCTCGGCCGCGGGCGCGGTCGAGGCGGTGATCACCCTGATGACGCTCGAGCACCAGCGCATTCCGCCGACCATCAACTACAACGTGCCCGATCCGACCATTCCGCTCGATGTGGTGCCCAACACGGCGCGTGACGCGCGCCTGCGCTACGCCATCTCGAACTCGTTCGGCTTCGGCGGCCAGAACGTGTCGCTGGTGCTGGCGCGGGAGCCTGCCTGATGACGACTGCGGCCGCGCGCCGGATCCTGGTGACCGGCGGCGGGCGTGGCCTCGGAGCGGCGATCGTCACCGCGCTCGCCGCCGCCGGACACGACGTGACCTTCACCTACCGCTCCGCCCGCACCGAGGCGGAGGAGATGAAGACATCGCTCGCTGCCGCTCATCCCGAACGGAAATTCGCCGCACACGAGGTCGACCTCGCCGACCGCGGCGCGGTCGACGCCTTTGCCGAGGCGCTCGCCAAGGAGCCGCCCTATGGCGGCTTCGTGCACAATGCCGGGCACACCTACGACACCCTCGCGGTGATGATGGAGCAATCGAAAGCAGAAGTCGCGATGCAGGTGAACTACTGGTCGTTCACCCGCCTCGCCAACGCGCTGGTGCGCCCGATGATGCGCGCGAAAGACGGCCGGCTCGCGGTGATCGGCTCGGTCACCGCGCTGCAGGCGAACCAGGGCAACGCCGCCTATGCGGCCTCGAAGGCCGCCCTCCTCGCCTATGTGCGCACCCTCGCGATCGAGGTGGCGCGCACCGGCGTCACCGTGAACTACATCGCGCCCGGCTTCATCGACACCGCGATGCTCGCGCCCTACGCCAAGTTTCGCGATGCCATCGAAGCGCAAATTCCGGCCCGGCGGTTCGCGCGGCCCGACGAGATCGCTGCGATCGTCGCCTTCCTGATGTCGCCCGGCGCGTCCTATCTCACCGGCGCGGTGCTGCCGGTTGACGGCGGACTTTCGGCGGCGATAGGCATCCACCGCTGATGGCCGCAGAAATTCGGGAGACGGCGGATGCGCGCGCTCACCCTCATCGCTGATCGCAAGGTCGAGCTCGTCGAGCGCGACCCGCCGCCCCCGCCGGGCGCCGGCGAGGTGCAGGTTCGCGTGCGTGCGGTCGCGCTCAATCACATCGACGTCTGGGGCTATCGCGGCATGGCGTTCGCCAAGCGCAAGCTGCCGCTCGTCGTCGGCGCCGAGGCGGCGGGCGAAATCGCCGCGGTCGGCCCCGGCGTCACGAGCCTCGCGCCGGGCGACCCCGTCGTGATGTACGGCGCGCTGACCTGCGGCACCTGCAAGGCATGCCGCGCCGGCCGCGACAATCTGTGTGAAGACGTGCGCGGCATCATGGGCTTCCACGTCGACGGCTTCGCGCAGGAGCTCGTCAACATGCCCGAGCGTCTCGTCATCAAGGCGCCGCCGGGCGTCGCCATGCGCGACGCCGCCTGCGCGCCGATCGCGTTCTCGACCGTCGAGCACATGCTGTTCGACAACGCGAAGCTCGAGGCCGGAGAGACGATCCTGGTCCAGGCCGGCGCGTCGGGCATCGGCACAGTCGCCATCAAGATGGCGAAGGCTCTTCGCTGCACCGTCTTCACCACCGTCGGCGATGACGCCAAGGCGGAAAAGGTGAAGGCGCTCGGCGCCGATCACGTCATCAACTACCGGCAGGACCGCTTCGAGCCGGTGGTGCGCAAGGCGACCGGCAAGAAGGGCGTCGACGTCGTGTTCGAGCACACCGGCGCCGACACCTTCAACGGCTCGCTGTTGTGCCTCAAGCGCGGCGGCCGCCTCGTCACCTGCGGCGCGACCTCGGGGCCCACCGTGACCTTCAACCTGATGCAGCTCTTCCAGCAGCAATATCGCATCATCGGCTCGTTCGGCGCCTCGATGCGCAACATCCGCGACGGCCTCGCCAAGATGGCCGGCGGAATGCTGCCGGTGATCGACACCGAGGTCGAGCTTGCCGATTTCGAGCGCGGCCTGGCCCGGCTCGAGAACCGTCAGGTGTTCGGCAAAGTGATCCTGCACCTCTGAGCGGGCCCCTGGCGATGGACTGGCAGAGGATGCGGTGGGAGACGAAGCGCCGGCTGAAATCGGCGCTCGATGCCGCGGCCGGGCGCGCGGCGGCGCTGCTGCTCGCCGTCGTCCATCGCTGCGACCGTGTCCGGATCACCAATTTCGGCGGCGCGTTCATGCGCACCATCGGACCGTGGCTGCCGGAGCATCGCACCGGCCAGGCCAATCTGCGCGCCGCCTTCCCCGAGAAGAGCGACGCCGAGATCGAAACCATCCTGCGCGGTGTGTGGGACAATCTTGGCCGCACCGGCGCCGAGATCGCCCATCTCGACCACATCTGCTCCGGCGACCGCTACAAGCGCACCTTCATCGACTACACGCCGGAAAGCATCGAGCGGTTTCTCAAGGTCAAGGACGACGGCAAGCCCGCGGTGGTGTTCGCCGCCCACCTCGCCAACTGGGAATTGCCGGCGGTGATCGCGGCGAGCGACGGGCTTGAACTCGACCGTGCTCTACCGTCGGCCCAATCTCGGCGCGGTGGCCGACGCGGTGATCGCACTGCGCGGTGGCATCATGGGCGAGATGGTGGTCTCGAGCCTCGGCGCGCCGGTGGCGCTCGCCCGCGCGCTCGAGCGCGGCCGCCATGTCGCGATGCTGGTCGACCAGCATTATGTGCGCGGCATCGACGTCAAGTTCTTCGGCCGCACTTGCAAGGTCAATCCGCTGATCGCCATGCTCGCCCGCGAAGCCGAGTGCCCGATCCACGGCACGCGCGTGTGGCGGCTGGCCGGCAACCGCTTCGGCGCCGAGATCAGCCCGGAGGTTGCGCCGGTGCGCGACGCCGAGGGGCGCATCGATGTCGCCGGCACCATGCAGGCGATCACCTCGGTCGTCGAATCCTGGGTGCGCGAGCATCCCGAGCAGTGGCTGTGGCTGCACCGCAGATGGCGGTAATTCCCCATCGGATCGACGCCGGTTCCCGATGTTCCAGCGAGAGCAAAACCGCCACAATTGCCGCCGACCGTACTCGCCCGACGGAGCGCAATTCGTGCGACAGGGTCCCATATCGGTGGAGCGAGGAGTGCGAGCGGCGACGCGATGCGCTGCCCTGCAGCGTGTAGCCGTCGCCGCGGCCGGTTGCATCTTGGTCGCCGGCTGTGCGGGCTCGATCAAGGAAGGAATGACGCAACTCGAAGGGCAGCCCTTGAGTGCGATCGTCGCCAAGATCGGCGCTCCGATCGAGGAGCTCACAATCGAGGGCAAGAAAGTTTACGTTTGGGGCTCACCGAAAATGACGACGCCGACACGCGACACGACGTGCCAGATCCGTGCGACGATGAACGGCGACATCGTCGGATCGCTCGAGTACCAGGGCGATGAGAAGCTGTGCCAGCGCTACGCGGCGCGGCTCCGGCCTTGATCCGGCCTCGAGCGCGATTGATTCCAGGTTGAATCGCATCGCGCTCTGAACTCATTGCTTTAGCGTGATCTCGTCCGAAAAGTCTGCAACTTTTCGGGATCATGCTCTGTCGAGACGCAGCCGCGCCATCATCAGGCTGTCGACGAACTTGCCGGCACGGAACGCGTCGGCGCGACGGGTGCCTTCGATCTCGAAGCCGAATTTCTTGTAGAGGCGGATGCCGGGCTCGTTGTCGACATAGACGGTGAGCTCGAGCCGGCGGATGTTGAGCCAGTTGTCGGCGGCATCGACGAGCGCTGCAAGCAGCACGGTACCGATGCCGCGGCCGCTGTGGTCGTCGTGCACCGACATGAAGATTTCGGCGACGTGGCTGCGGCGCCCCTTGCCCTGGATGAGACCGGCGACACCGACGATGCGTGCGTCGAGCACGGCGACGATGCTCGTGACGCCGTCGCCGGGCTTCTCCATCAGCCGCCGCCAATGATCCCCGCTCGTGAACGGCAGCCGCAAGGTGCCGAAGCGCACGTTGGGCAGCGACGTCAGGTCCGCGATCTCCTGCCAGTCGCCGGGTTCGCGGGCGCGGATCGTGACGGGCGCTGGCTTCGCGCCGGCGCGATCGTTGGGCATCGGGGCCTCCTCCTCGGGCCGATCTCGTGGTTATACGGCGGAACCCGCAAAAGGTGGAGGCAGCCGCAACGGGAACCAGGACGCAAAGCGCATGGACCTTGCCGGGCGTGCCGACGTATGTTCGACGCCGTGACCATGATGCGCCGCCGTTTGATTGCCCTCGCCGCTGCCTACGCCATCGCGCTGCAGGCGGTGCTGGCGAGCCTTGCCGCCCTCGCCGCGGTCGGCACCGGCTTGCCCGGGCTCTGCACGTCCTCCGCGCCCCAGGAGCAACCGGCGCGCCATACCGGGCACACCGCTCTCTGTGTCGCCTGCCCGGCCTGCTGCGGGGACGGCAGGCCGCCCGGACTGACCGTCCGCAGGTATCGAGGTGCAGGCACGACTAGCCGCGGCCGATCGCGGCACCCAAGGGACGGCCGCGCCGGAGGTGCGGGTAAGCCCGCGAAACCGGCCGCCCTCACGCGGGCCGCCGACGGCGTGATCCGCTGAGCTTGAGCATCGACAAAAGGCCGGCCGAATGCCGGCGCGCCCTTTCCTTAGAGGTAATCCCATGAAGACCAGCATTCTCTGCGCATGCGTGCTTGCGCTCGCGACCACCGTCGCCGCCGCACAGGAGTTCAAGGCCGGCTCGATCGAGATCGACAATCCGTGGTCGCGCGCCACCCCCAAGGGGGCAAAGGTCGCCGCCGGCTATCTCATCATCAAGAACAACGGCACCGATCCGGACCGCCTAGTTGGCGGGACGTCGCCTGCCGCAGGCAAGGTCGAAGTGCATGAGATGAGCATGGACAAGGGCGTCATGAAAATGCGCCCGGTGTCCGGCGGCCTCGAGATCAAGCCAGGCCAGACGGTCGAGCTCAAGCCCAGCTCGTTCCACCTGATGATGTTCGACCTCAAGCAGCAGATCGAGAACGGCAAGCCGTTCAAGGCATCGCTCAACTTCGAGAAAGCGGGGCCGGTCGAGGTGGAGTTCAACGTGGTGGCGGCGGGCGCGACGCCTCCGGCGGCCTCAGCGGACAAGCCCGCCGCGAGCATGCCGGCAGGCATGCACGACATGCACAACATGCATCAGCATTGATCGCTGCGCTCTTTCCCTCCCCGAAGTCGGGGAGGGAGAAACGTAAAAAAAGGGCCCGCACCGGCAGATCCCGGCGCGGTCCCCATGATCGCGCGCCTTGCCAGTACATCCGTGGTCAAGGCAGCGAGATTCGAACGCGACAGATCTGTCGATCAGTCGACGCGCAGTTTGTCAGCCGAAGACTTGCCGGTTCGCCGGTCTGCGACGACCTCGTACTGCAGCTTCTGCCCCTCGTTGAGGGAGCTCAAGCCGGCACGCTCGACCGCACTGATGTGAACGAACACATCCTTGCCGCCGTCATCCGGTTGAATGAAGCCGAAGCCCTTTTGGCTGTTGAACCACTTTACCGTGCCCGAACTCATGAGAATATCCTTTCGCTGGCGGTGCACACGTTAGGGTCGGCAGACGAAGTCCTTCGCCTGCCTGCTCCCTGATTCGTCGATTTTGGAGAAAGGTCTGAAACGTGCACGCCCATCATTGCGGGCGAAGCGGCCCAGTCGTTCGGCCAATTAATCGATTGCGGTCATATGGACCTGCGACGTGCATTCGTCAAGTTCGCCGCCCGAGACTTTCCCTCCCCGTCTTCGGGTTGGGTCCTTTTTCTACTTTGCTCGCTGCGCTCGCGGACCCCACCCCAGCCCTGCCCGAAGGCGGGGAGGGAGCACGCTCACTCCGCCTTGATGCCGTGCTCGGCGACGAAGGTGCTCCAGCGCACGCGCTCGCGCTCGAGATAGGCGCCCCAGTCCTGCGGTGTGCCGCCGACCGGTGCGACGCCCTGCGCCTCGAGCTGAGCGATGAGCTCGCTGCGGGTGAGCGCCTTCGCCATCGCGTCGTGGATCGGCATGACGACGGCCGCGGGCGTCTTGGGCGGCGCGAGGAATCCGAACCAGCCCGCGACGTCGAGCGCAGGCATGCCGGCTTCCGGCGCCGAAGGCACCTGCGGCAGCGTTGCGACCCGCGTCGGCCCGGTCACCATGAAGCCCAGCACGTTGCGGGCCTGCACCTGGCCGACCTCCACCGGCATGGCGTCGAACATCAGGTCGACATGGCCGCCGAGGAGGTCGTTGAGCGCAGGCGCCGCCGATTTGTAGGGCACGTTGAGCGCCTCGATGCCGGCCGTGCTCATCAGCAGCATCGCCGCGAGCGAGAACGCCGAGCCGTTGCCGCCGGGCGAGGCGAACACCAGCTTGCCCGGGTTCTTCTTGGCATGCGCAACAAGCCCGGCGACGGTGTTGAACGGGAGGTCCTTGCGCCCGACGAGGATCAACGGGCCGGTCGCCACCTCGATGACCGGCGTGTAGTCGCGGGTGAGGTCGTAAGGGATCTCCGGGTGCAGAACCTGCGACATCAGCACGCTCGTGGTCACCATGAAGATCGTGGTGCCGTCGGGCGGCGCATTGACGACGTCGCGCAGCGCAGGCGCGAACAGGCCGCCGGCTTTGTTCTCGATCAGCACCGTCACGCCGGTGTCTTCCTGCAGGCGCTGGCCCATCAGGCGGGCGATCGCGTCGGCGGCGCCGCCGGCGACAGTCGGGACGACGATGCGCACGGTCTGGCCGCGGGGCTGCGCAAGCGCGGGTGAAGCGATCATGAGCGACGCCACGGCCATGGCAGCCGCGCACAGCACCCGGTCCCTCATCGTCCGGTCCCTCATTGCCGTGTCCTCCCGTTCCGGGCGTCTCGCCCTGCCCTTTTCGTTTCCCGGCAAGCCGCCTCGACACGGCCGGCCTAGCCGGAGCCAATGTATTCCCGCCGCCGCAATTCGAGCTCCGCGAGATAGCGCCGCAGCGCATGGGCTTCGCTGAGCGTACCGAGAACGCGGCGCGAGGATGGCGCATCGACGACGGCGAGCACTTCCGACTCGGCCTTGTCGAACGCCGTGACCGCTTCCTGGACGGTATGGCTCGGCAGCAGGAGATCGTTTTGGTGGCGTAGAATTTGGAAGACGAAGGCATCGTCGGAAAGCTCGGAGGCGTGCGCCTCCGCCACCATCACGAGGCCGGCATAGCGGCCCTCGCCGTCGACCACCACCACCTGGCCGGTCGAGCCGGGCGGAAATGCTTCGCGGAATGCCGCTACCGTCATCTCGGTCAGGACGGTCTTGACGTCGACGCGCATCATGCGCCCGACGGTGAGGTCGCGCAGCCAGCCGATATCGGCGGCGCTGCGGATGGTCTCGCCCCGCAGGTGAAAGCGCCAGGTGGCGAACGAATATCCGAACACCTCGCGGGTGACCTGCGCCGAGATGATGACGGCGATCAGCACCGCCGCCGTCAGCCACAGATTGCCGGTCGATTCCAGGGCGACGAAGATCATGGTGAGCGGGCCGCCGATCACCGACGCCGACAGCGCGCTCATCCCGATGATCGCATAGGCATTGGTATCGACATAGATCCGGGGATCGATCGAGTTCATCGCGGTGGCGAACAGCTGCCCGCCCAGCGCCCCCATCAGCAAGCGAGGCGAAGAACAGTCCGCCGCGGAATCCCGAGCCCAGCGATACGATCGAGGCGAGCGCCTTGAGGCCGAGAATGACGGCGATCGCCTGGAGCGGCAGATCGAGCATCCCGGTCAGGTGCAGCGCACCGTGGCCCGACGACATCACCTGCGGCGTGACGATGGCGAATCCGCCCACGATCGCGCCGCCGATGGTCGGACGCAGGAGCGCCGGCAGCCTCACACGCTCCAGGAGCGTTTCGAAGAAACTGACGCCGATCATCACCACGATGCCGAACAGCGCCATCGCCAGGCCGACCAGCGCCGCGAACACGAGATCCTGGTTGGTGACCATGGTGACCTGGGGCGCGACAATGCCGAGCTTCACCGGGGCCAGACTGCCGGCGACGGAATAGCCGAGCAGCGCGGCGATCCCGACCGGTGCAAGGCTTGTCACCGAGTAGTTTCCGATCACGAGCTCGAAACCGTAGAACGCGCCGGCGAGCGGCGCGCCGAACGCGCCCGCGATGCCGCCCGCAGCGCCGCAGCCGACCAGCATGCGCAGATCGGCGCGGCGCAGCCGGAACGCGCGGCCGATCCGCGAGGCGATGCCGCTCGAGAGCTGGGTGTAGCCGGCCTCCATGCCGACTGACGCGCCGACGCCGCTCGACCACACGGTTTCGAGGGCGACGATCAGGCTGCCGACGAGCGACATCCGGCCGCCGTGCAGCGCATTTGCCTCGATCGGATCGACCTCGCGGGCCGGCCGCCATCGGGCGAGGAAATGGTAGGCGATCGCAAGCGCCACCCCGCCGAGCGTCGGCACCACGACGGCCGTCACCGGATCGAGGCGCGCCAGCGCGGAGAGGTGCTGGCCGAGCGGCAGGTCGAAAAACAGGCTGTGCAGCAGGTCGACGGCGCTGCCCATCGCCGCGACGACGAGGCCCGCAACTGCCCCAGCCATTGCCGCGAGCAGGAGGAGGCCGGTCTCCCGGGAACGGACGAAGGCGCGCAACCGGTGCGGCGCCTCGAACTCGGTAAACGACTTTCGCAGATTGCACCTCTCTCGGAGAGTCCGGCGCAGCGTCTTACTACCACCGAGACGAAATGCATGACGAGGCGCAGCTCCCCCCTGAAGGGGAGGGTGGGAGGGGGTCGCGGCTGCGACCGCGTGTAGCGGGCCCCCCCCGCCCTCCCCCTTTCAGGGGGAGGGATGTCGGATAGAATCTGGCTGAGGAACCGGCGCGTGCGTTCGTCGCGGCAATTGGTGAAGAAATCGGCCGGGGGCCCGTGCTCCACCACCACGCCGCGGTCGGTGAAGTAGATTTCGTCGGCGACCTCCCGGGCGAAACCCATCTCGTGCGTGACGATGACGCAGGTCATGCCCTCCTCGGCGAGCTCGCGGATGGTGACGAGCACCTCCTTCACCGTCTCCGGATCGAGCGCCGCGGTCACCTCGTCGAACAGCATGACGTCGGGCTGCATGGCGAGGCTGCGCGCGATGGCGACGCGCTGCTGCTGGCCGCCGGAGAGCTCGCCCGGATAGGCGTCCTCCTTGCCGTCGAGCCGCACCTTGCGCATCAGCGCGCGCGCCTCGGCCTCGACCTGGGCGCGGTTGCGTCCGAGCACCTGGACCGGCGCCATCATGATGTTGGCGAGCGCGGTGCGGTGCGGAAACAGGTTGTACTGCTGGAACACCATGCCGACCTTGCGTCGGAGCGCGAGCTTGTCGAGCTTGGGATCATTGACCTCCTGCCCTTCGACGAGGATCGAGCCGGAATCGATCGGCACCAGCGCGTTGATGCAGCGGAGCAGGGTCGATTTCCCCGCGCCCGACGGCCCGATGATGCAGATCACCTGCCCTTTCATCACGTCGAGCGAGATGCCGTCGAGAATCGTCGTCGCGCCGAACCTCTTGATGACGTCGCGCATGCGGATGAGCGGCATGTCACGGTCTGAGCGCGGACGATACCATCAGCGCACCGCGAAGCGGCGCTCGACCGCGACCGTCGCACGGGCGATCGGGTAGCAGTAGAGGAAGAACCAGGTGAGCAGATAAAGATACATCGGCACCAGAAGATCGGAGCGTCCCTCCGAGGACAGGATGTCGCCGGTGAGCGTCATCGCTTCGCTCACCCCGACGATCGAGGTGAGCGGCGTCGCCACGACGACGATGGCATAGAGGTTCATCCACGGCGGCATCATCCGCTTCACGCATTGGGGCAGGATCACCAGCCGCAGGGTCTGGAGGCGGGTGAAGGCGAGCGCTTCCGCGGCCTCCCACTGGCCCGACGGGATCGACCGCACGGCGCCACGGACGAGCTCGGCGACGTTCGCCATCACCGGAAGCGCGAGCCCGCGGTGGCCTTGATCCAGCCCGGCAGCGGCACGATGACGCCGCCGATCCGCACCTCGAACGGCATCAGCAGCACGCAGTAGAACAGCAGCACCAGCCACGGCGCGTTGCGGAAGAACTGGGTGACGAGCCACGACGAGGCGCGCACCGGCCAGTTGAGCGAGATCAGGCCGAGGCCGACCGCGAGACCGAGCACGGTGCCGATCGCCATCGCGAGCATGCTCATCGCGATGTTGAGTGCGAAGCCCTGAGCGAGCAGCGGCGTCCATTTGAGGAGCGTCGCGGCAATCGAGGGAACGCCGGGACCGGCCTCAGCCTCGCCGATGAAGACGGTGAGCGCGAGCGCGGCGATCAGCATGAAGCCGTGCCGTGCCGTGAACGGCAGCCCGAGGCGCGGCGATGCTGCGAGGCAAAATGGCTTGAGAACCGCGAGATCGGTGCGCCCCGCCACGTTTCCGGCGACGCGCCCGGTCATGGCATGTAGCCGGGTATGCGCATCGCCCGCTCCCAGCGTCCCATGACGTAGACCACCGCCCCGACCAGCGCCACGTAGATGAGCAGCAGGACGTTCATCATCTCGGTCACATTCAACTCGTCCGACCAGATCTGGTTGGCGACGTAGAGCATCTCGGGCACGGCGATGGCGTAGGAGATCGTCGTCGTCTTCACGAGATTGACGAGATTGTTGTTGAGCGCCGGCAGGCTGATGCGGAAGGCGAGCGGCAGGATGACGTGGAGATAGGCGCCGAGCCGATTGTAGCCGAGCGCCTCGGCCGCTTCCGCGGTCTCCTTCGGCACGGCCTCGATGCCGGCGCGAAAAATCTCGACGTTGAAGGCGCCGGCGTAGAGCGAGAGGCAGATCACCGCCCAGCTGAAGTTGCTGATGACCGGCACCTCGATCCCCGACGGGCTGGTCATGCGCAGGTACGAGCCGAGCGCGAAGTAGAAGAAGTAGAGCTGCACCAGCGGCGGCGTGTTGCGGAAGAACTGGATGTAGCCTTCCATCAGCGCTCGCAGGAACCGCGACCGCGAGCCCTGAATCCACGCCCCCACGATCCCGATGGCGACGCTCGCGACGATGCATAGCGCCATCAGCCGCAGCGAGGTGAGGAACCCGTTGAAGAAGCGCGCCCGGTCGAAGGCGTCGTAGAAGATGGTGAGCTTGATGCCGTGGGTCTCGTAGAGCCAGCGAAACCAGTTCCACAGCGGTTGCAGGTCCGTCATGGATGGGCCGCGGCGCTACGCTTCTATCGTCACGCGCGGCGGGACGCGGCGCTCACTTCGCCTCGGCCTGTGCTTTTTTCAGGAACGCCGACGGCGTGATGTTCCACTTCTTCTCGAGCGCGGTGAGCTTGCCGCTGCGGTGCCAGTCGGCGATGGTCTTCGCCATGAACTGCCCCCACGGCCCGTCGCGCTCCTCGAGCCGCACCGCCGCGCCCCACGGCTCGGTGAGGATCGTCTCCAGCGGCATCTCGAAGCCCGCCCATTTGGGATCGGCGAGGCGTTCGGCGAAGGCGGTGTCGTCGTAGAGCCAGGCGATGCAATTGCCCTGGGCGAGCGCGGTCTCCGCCTCCTGCTGGCCGCGGAAGGCGACGATGTCGGCGCCGTATTTCTCGCCGACGTATTTGTTGAAAAAGGCGCCCTGGATGCCGCAGACCTTCTGGTCCTTGAGCTGTTCCCAGCGCTTGAGGCCGGCCTTGCGGTTCGCGAACACGTTGACGCCGGAGGCGTAATAGCTCGGCTCGACGATGCCGACGGTTTTGCGCCGCTCGTCCGTCACGTTCATGGTGGCGAGCATCAAATCGATCTTGCCCTGCTGCAGGAACTGCATGCGGTTCGCCGAGACGACCGGCTCGACCTGGAGCTTCACGCCGAGCCGGTCGGCCACGTCCTTGGCGAGGTCAGGCTCGAAGCCGATGATGGCGCCAGTCGGGTCACGGAAGCCGAACGGCTTGTAGTCGGCCTTGGTGCCGACGACGAGCACCCCGCGCTCCTTGATTTTTTCGAGTGTCTGTGCCGCGAGCGGGCCCGCAGAGGCGGCCCATCCAACAAAGATCATGCCGGCAATGGCGAGGCATTTGCGCATGGACCGCTCCCTCCCCCGGGTATCGATCGCCCGGGCAATTAGAAAAACTGCATCGAAACGCCAGGAGTCATAGCAATTTTCTCGAAGCCCGGAAACTTTGCTGACCTCATCCTGAGGAGCGTCCGAAGGACGCGTCTCGAAGGACGGCCACAGGCGGCGGCGGGTGAGGCCATCCTTCGAGACGCCGTGCTACGCACGGCTCCTCAGGATGAGGGTGATAGCGGAGCTCAGGCGTCGCTCAGCCCTGCGTCGCCTGCGCCGGGGCCGTCGCCGAAGCCAGCCGGCTGTGCCTGCGGCTGTAGCTGAAATAGATCACGAGCCCGACCACCAGCCACCCGAGCAGGCGCAGCCAGCTGTCGGCGGGCAGCCCGAACATCAGGAACAGGGCCGACGCCGCCCCGGCCGGCGCGACGAAGTGGATGGCCGGGGTGCGGAATGGGCGGGGAAGATCAGGATCGGTGAAGCGCAGCGCCAGCACGCCGAGGCAGACGATCGCAAAGGCGAGCAATGTCCCGATGCTCACGAGCTGGCCGAGGAGGCCGATCGGCAAGAGGCCGGCAAGCAGCATCACCACGGTGCCGATGACGACGGTCGAGATGTAAGGCGTGCGAAAGCGCGGATGCACCGCGGCGGCGGCGCGCGGCAGCAGCCCGTCGCGCGCCATCGAGTAGAAAATCCGGGTCTGGCCGAGCAGCAGCACCAGGATCACCGAGCTCAGCCCGATGATGATGCCGAGATTCATGATCGGGGCGAGACCCTTGACGCCGATCGCATCGATGCCCACCGCGATCGGATCGGGCACGTCGAGCTTGTCGTAGGGGACGATGCCGGTCAGCACCAGCGCCACCGCGACATAGAGCGTCGTGCAGATGACCAGCGAACCGAGAATGCCGATCGGCATGTCGCGCTGCGGATTGATCGCCTCCTGCGCCGCGGTCGAGACCGCGTCGAAGCCGATATAGGCGAAGAACACCACCGCGGCTCCGCGCAGCACCCCGCTCCATCCGAACCGGCCGAACTCGAGCTCGGGCGGAACGAAGGCGCCGGTCGGATTCTGCGCCGTGACCCAGTTGGCCGGCGCGAAATGCGACACCCCGACGGCGATGAAGACGAGCACGATGACGAGCTTGATCGCGACGAACAGCGTATTGAGCCGGGCCGACTTGCGGATGCCGACGAACAGCACGCCGGTCATGATGGCGACCACCGCCATCGCCGGGACGTTGAGGATCGCGCCGGTGGTGTGCCACACCCCCGCCGCAGCGTCGTAGTCGAACGGCGACATCCGGAACGGGCCGTGCACCGAGATGCCGAAGTCATGGAGCAGGCTCACCACATAGCCCGACCAGCCGATCGCGACCGTGGTGGCGCCGAGCGAATATTCGAGGATGAGGTCCCAGCCGATGATCCAGGCGACGATCTCGCCGAGTGTCGCATAGGCGTAGGTATAGGCGCTGCCGGCGACCGGGACGCTCGATGCCATCTCGGCATAGCAGAGGCCGGCGAAGCCGCAGGCAATGCCGCCGAGAATGAACGAGACGCTGATGGCGGGCCCGGCGTTCTCTGCCGCGGCATTGCCGGTGAGCACGAAGATGCCGGCGCCGATGATGGCGCCGATCCCGAGCGCGACGAGATTGGTCGCGGTGAGCGTGCGCTTGAGCGGCACCCCGTCATGGGCAACGATCTCCTGGACCTCGGGCTCCTTCGCCCGGGAGAGCAGGCTCTCGATCGACTGCCTCGCCAAAAGCCCGCGCATCGCGCCTCCGCATGTCGGTTGTTTCGCCCCGGCAGCTTAACGGACCAATCGTGTAGGATGCGTTGAGCCACCGACGAAGCGCAGAGATCCGCAGATCAACGCGGCGGCAGGCCCAAGGTTTCGGTGAGCCAGTCGGCGATGTAGTCCATTCCCATCGGACGGTTGTCGACCTGGCAGTGCTCGGCGCCGCCCTCCTCCGCGGTGAAAATCTTGAGATGCTTGCGGGTCGAGAGCTTGTCGTAGAGCGTGCGCGCCTCCGCGACCGGGACGATGCGGTCGTTCTCGCCGTGCAGCACAAGGACCGGGCAGCGGATCGCGCCGACGCAGTCGCGCGAGCGTAAAGCGCTTCGCCCATTCGAGCGAGGTCGCGTTGTCCGGCGCGCCGATCACCCAGCGGAACTGGAAGTTCGACGAGGTGCTGGTCTTGGGGTCGGCGGCGAGGCGCTCCTTGATCTCCTTCTGCCAGCCGTGGAGGTCCCAGTGCATGGCGCCGAAGGCGATGGCGGCGGCATAGCGGTGCTCGAAGGCGACGATGCGCGGCGCGAGATAGCCGCCGAAGCTGTAGCCCATCACCGCGACCCTGGCGGGGTCGACGTCTCCCCGCGACGCGACGTAATCGTAGGCCGCGGTGCCGGCGACCTCATAGTCGGGCCGGCTGTGAACCTTGCGCAGCCGCAGCGATTCGCCCTGCCCCGGCCCGTCGATCGCGAGCGTATGGATGCCGCGCTTCGCGAACTCGAGGCCGGCGAAGACGACGCTCATCTCCTTGCAGTTGTCCATGCCGTTGAACAGCACCACCGTCGGCGCCCGGCCGGAGACGCCCGGCGCCTTCATGAAGTAGGCCGCGAGCGCAGTGCCTTCGTACGGCACGTCGACCCGCTCGATCTGCGGATAAAGGCGGGCGAAGGCCGCATGCCAGCAGCGCAGCGCCTGATGGTACACCGCGAGCTTCTCCTCGGACGGCGGGATGAAGCGCTCGCCGGAATAGTAGTAATTGCCGGCGCGCATGTAGTTGTGGCCGGCGGTGACGGCGAAGCCTTTGGCGGCCGCCGTGTCGGCGCGCTCCGCCACGCGGTCGGCCATGGCGGTCCATTCCTCCCGCCACGCACGATCAGGGTCGCTCTCGCCGGAGCGCGCCGCAAGCCGCGCGCCGACCCGGTCGACCTCCTCCATCGCGACCGCGCCATAGGCCGCCATTCCCTTGACGATCTGCATGGCATTGGTCCACCGCAGATTGCCGGGGAAATGCTCGACCCAGGTTCCGCATCGCATTTCGCTGCTCACGCACTTTCCTCCCGAGTTCACGCCCTTCTGACCTCATCCTGAGGAGCTGTGCGCAGCACAGCGTCTCGAAGGATGGCCCCAACGCAGTACCGCGTTGCCATCCTTCGAGACGGCGCTGCGCGCCTCCTCAGGATGAGGTCAGCGGGGGTGTTGGAGATACCACCTCTGTCCTGCACACGGGAGTGCGGGTCGGCTGCGCCGCAACGCCGGCTTCCCGTCGGGGCATGGCTGCGCTATGCCAACGCCCAAACATGCGATGACCCGCGCTGCCCGGCCCTCGCCGGCAGCGCAACAGGAGAACAGTGATGCGGGAGATCGGCCACTTCGTCGGCGGCAAGGAGGTCAAGGGCTCTTCGGGCCGATTCGCCGACGTGTTCAATCCCAACACCGGCGAGGTCCAGGCCAAGGTCGCCCTCGCCAGCCGTTCGGAGATGGAGCACGCGATCGCAAATGCCGAGGCCGCGCAGCCGGGCTGGGCCGCGGTCAACCCGCAGCGGCGTGCCCGCGTCATGTTCAAGTTCCTCGACCTCGTGCAGAAGGAGTTCGACAGCCTAGCCGCGCTGCTCTCTTCCGAGCACGGCAAGGTCCTTGCGGATTCGAAGGGCGACATCCAGCGCGGCCTCGAGGTGGTCGAGTTCGCCTGCGGCATTCCGAATCTCCTCAAGGGCGAATACACGACGAGCGCCGGGCCCTCGATCGATCTTTATTCGCTGCGCCAGCCGCTCGGCGTCGTCGCCGGCATCACGCCGTTCAATTTCCCGGCGATGATCCCGATGTGGAAGTTCGCGCCGGCGATCGCCTGCGGCAACGCCTTCATCCTAAAAGCCTCGGAGCGCGATCCTTCGGTGCCGATGCGGCTCGGCGAGCTGATGATCGAGGCCGGGCTGCCGCCGGGCATCCTCAACGTCGTCAACGGCGACAAGGAAGCGGTCGACACGATCCTCACCGATCCCCGCGTCATGGCAGTCGGTTTCGTCGGCTCTTCGGCGATCGCCGAATACGTCTATGCGACGGGCTGCGCGAAGGGAAAACGCGTGCAGTGCTTCGGCGGTGCCAAGAACCACATGATCGTGATGCCCGACGCCGACATGGACCAGGCCGTCGATGCGCTGATCGGCGCCGGCTACGGCTCCGCGGGCGAGCGCTGCATGGCGGTGTCGGTCGCGGTGCCGGTCGGCGCCAAGACCGCCGATCGCCTGATGGAGAAGCTCGTGCCGCGCGTCGAGAGCCTCAAGATCGGGCCCTCCACCGACCCGCAGGCCGATTACGGCCCGATGGTGACGCGCGCGCAGCTCGACAAGGTGCGCGGCTACGTCGACCTCGGCGTCAAGGAAGGCGCCAAGCTCGTGGTCGACGGTCGCGGCTTCAAGCTGCAGGGCTACGAGAACGGCAATTTCATCGGCGGCTGCCTGTTCGACGACGTGACGCCGCAAATGCGCATCTACAAGGAGGAGATCTTCGGACCCGTGCTCTCGGTGGTGCGCGCCAAGGACTACGAGGAAGCGCTGCGGCTTCCCTCCGAGCACGAATACGGCAACGGCGTCGCGATCTTCACCCGCGACGGCGACACCGCGCGCGATTTCACCGAGCGCGTCAATGTCGGCATGGTCGGGGTGAATTTCGCGATCCCCGTGCCGCTCTCCTACTACACCTTCGGCGGCTGGAAGCGCTCAGGCTTCGGCGACCTCAACCAGCACGGCCCGGACTCGATCCGCTTCTACACCAAGACCAAGACGGTGACCTCGCGCTGGCCGTCCGGCACCAAGGGCGGCGCGGAGTTCGTCATTCCGACGATGAAGTGAGGAGGAAGCAATGGCTGACCGGCCGGAATACCTGCTCTACTGCATGGCCCAGTCCGGCAATGCGTACCGTGTGGCGCTGATGCTCAACCTGATCGGCGCCGACTGGAAGCCGGTGTTCGTCGACTTCTTCGGCGCCGGCGAGCAGCGCACCGAGAAGTTCCGCACCGAGGTCAACGAAATGGGCGAGATACCGGTGCTCGATCACGACGGCCGGAAATTCAGCCAATCGGCGGTGTGCCTGACCTATCTCGCCAAGCGCTCCGGCAAGTTCCGCCCCGAGGGGGAAGACGAAGAGCTCGAATGCCTGCGCTGGCTCGTCTTCGACAACCAGAAGGTCAATGGCTATCTCGGCCCCTACCGCTTTCTGAAAAACTTCGCGCCGGCGCCGATGCCCGGCGGCGAAGCGTTCATGCTCAACCGGCTCGGCATTACGCTGCCGATCGTCGACAAGCGGCTGGCGAATTCGCCCTATCTTCTCGGAGCGCGGCCGACCATCGCCGACGTCTCGCTCGCGGGCTACTTCTACTATCCGCCGGAGGAGTTCGGCTTCGACATCGCCAAGGAACATCCCCACATCGGCGCCTGGATGGAACGCATCAAGGCGCTGCCGGGGTGGAAGCATCCGTATGAGCTGATGCCGGGGTATCCGTTGAAGCGCGCGTAGCGGGCGTGTTGTTCCTCATGAGCGTCATGGCCGGGCTTGTCCCGGCCACCCCGATCGCATGGCACGGCCGTGCCCCAGTTATCGGGGTCGCCGGGTCAAGCCCGGCGATGACGGAAGTGGGTGAGACGTCTGCGCTCCCTCTCACTCGCGGGAAAACGAAGATCACCGCTTGGCGTCCGGCGTCTGCGTGAAATATTTGAGGTCGGGCGGCGCCTGGTCCTTCTTGGCGGGCATCACCATGCCTTCGGCGCTCAGGAAATAGTTCTCCTTGCCGATCTTGACCTGGGCGTTGTTCTCGCTCGTAAAGAACTCTTCGAAGTCGGGACGCGGATTGGGATTGAGGACGTAGCGCTTGTCGACCGTCCACGGCCGCGTGAGCGCATGGTCGATGGTGGTGAGTTCGTCGTGCAGGATGCGCGGATCGGCGCGGTCGCGGAAGAAGCGCTCCTTGAAGATCGACTGGTTGTCGACATGCAGCGGCAGCCCCGTTTCGTCGAAAGCGCGCGGCCCCTTGAAGCCGCGGGTCTCGACCTCTAGCAGGTCGAAGCGGCCGTCGCCGTCGGTGTCGATCCACTTGCCGATCGAGTAGCCCGAGAAGGTCGGCGTGAGGTTCGCGGGCCAGTCGCGGCCGTCGGTGTAGATGCGGCGGAAGTGGTCGTGCCAGCCGATCAGCACGTACGTGGCTTCCGGCGTGACGACGAATTCCAGCGGGCCGAACGCCATCATCATGTTGGGCATGCCGGCGGGGCGGCCGAGCGTGGTCGGGAAATTGCCGAGCCCGCCCTTGGCCTGATCGGCGAGGCTTTCCTGGAGTACGGCGGCATACTCAGGCGTCAGCGGCGCCTGCTGCCCGAAGCCCCACGGCTTGGTCTGGTCATGCGACGGCTGGCCGCCGAGCCCGCGCACGGCAAACCGCTCCCACCGGCCGGCCCAATCCGGATATTTGCCGGCATCCAGATCCTGAGCTGCAGCGAGCGGCGTCGTCAGGGCCATGGCGAGCGCCGCCAGGAGCGCAATGGTCACTGTTCGCTCGCGCATGATCGTCTCCCCGTCGCCGATGCGACCGATGATGCTTCAGGTCTTCCGGTGGTCGTGCCCATGATGGCCATGGTGCTCTTGATGGCCATGGTGCTCTTGATGGCCATGGTGCTCTTGATGGCCATGGTGCTCTTGATGGCCATCGTGGTCGTGATGATGGCCATGGTCACCGTGTGACGCTTTGTCGTGCGACGCCTCGCGGGCATGGGTGTGATCGTGGCCATCATGATCATGATGATGATCGTGACCATGATGCTCATGCCCGTGATGACCGTGATCATGATGGTCATGGTCATGATGGTGATCGTGGTGATGGTCATGACCGTGGTGGTGATCATGACCATGATGATGGGCGTGCTCGTGTGCCGGCGTATCGCCGTCGTCGGGTTCGAACGGCGCCGTCACCGTCTGTGGCTTGAATCCGCGTTCCTCCAAAAGGAGCGCGACCTCCGGCATATCGGGGACGCGGAGCCGGTTGGCGAGAATTTGCACCGGCACATGGCGGTTGCCGAGCGCGAGGACCAGCCGCGCACCCTTGGCAAAATCCTTTTCACGCACCTCCAGCACCGGCTCGACGTCGGCGACCACCTCTATCAGCCGGCCGTCGTCGAGCAGCAGGAGGTCGTCGGTGCGAAGCAGCGGCGGCACCGGGAAATCGAACTCGACGCACGTGCCCTTGCCGCCGAACACGAAGCCCTGCTGCTTGATCCGGTCCTCGTATTTGAGCAGCACGGTATCGATGATGTCGCCCTTGGTTTCCCCGGGGCGGACGACTTTCTGGGTGCGCGGCATGGGATGATCCGGTTTCAGTGACGTGTCGGGTGCTCGCCGTCTTCCGATTCGGCGGCGGGCTTGGCGGCGAACGGCACGGCGGGCGGCGGACCCTCCGGCGTCGCAACGTTGCCGGATTGCGCGGCGGCGGCCGCCTGCGCATCGCGCCGGGTGTGCTCCCGATACGAAAGAACGCCGAACGGCAGGCTCGCGAGATAGACGATGGTGCCGATGGTCAGCACCTCCCAAGGGTAGCTGATCAACAGCGCGAAGAACAGCACGACGCCGATGAAGACGATCAGCACGAGGTCGGGTGGCACCCGGGTTCCGCGCCGCTTGCCGGAATAGACCGGCAGCCGCGACACCATCAGGAAGCCGATGGCGAGCGTGTAGACGAACGTCACCTGCGGAATGACGGTGATCTGCGGCGCGTCGAGAAAATGCACGTAGACCGGCAGCAGCACGGTAATTGCGCCCATCGGCGCCGGCATGCCGACGAAGAAGTTGCCTGCCCAGGCCGGCCGATTGGGATCGTCGATCATCACGTTGAAGCGGGCGAGCCGCAGGCCGGCGGCGATGGCGAACACCAGTGCCGCGATCCAGCCGGCCGATTTCAAGTCGTGCAGGGTCCAGAAATAGAGGATCAGCGCCGGCGCGACGCCGAAATTCACGAAGTCGGCGAGGCTGTCGAGCTCGGCTCCGAACCGCGAGGTCCCTTTGAGGAGCCGCGCCACCCGGCCGTCGATGCCGTCGAGCACCGCGGCGAAGACGATCGCCCCGAGCGACCACTCGAGCTTGCCCTCGACCGCGAAGCGGATCGCGGTGAGGCCGGCGCACAGCGCAAGCAGCGTGATGAGGTTCGGCACCAGCACACGCACCGGCACGGTGCGGAAGCGGCGCAGCCGTTGGCGATCCCGGCGACGCTTGAAGGGGGTGAACGGAGATTGGCTCATGGAAACAATCTATATCCTCGCACGCCGCCGCACCATGTGTCTCTTCTCCCTCCTTGTCATCAAGCTACCGTATTCACACATCTGTTCGGATGCTCGGAGCGGCGGCCTTGCCCCCTCTCCCCGCGTGCGGGGAGAGGGTCGGGGTGAGGGGGCGGTTTCACGATTCTGAGCCTCCGAGATTTCCACTGACACTCAGACTCGCGAAACCGCCCCCTCACCCGGATCGCTGACGCGATCCGACCTCTCCCCGCACGCGGGGAGAGGTGAATCCCTGCCGCTGCGCAATGCGTGAATCTCGCCGGGAGGGATGAGCCCTATCCCACGCGGTAACTGCGTCCGGCATCGCCGCCCGAGAGGTCGGCGATGATGGTCTCGCCGGCGATCGCTGTCTGGCCTTCGGCGACGAGCGGGCGGCCGCCGTCGGGGAGATAGACGTCGAGCCGCGAGCCGAACCGGATCATGCCGATGCGCTCGCCCGCACCGACCGCGGTCCCCTCGCGCACGAATGACACGATGCGCCGCGCGACGAGGCCGGCGATCTGGACGACGCCGACCCTGGCGCCGCCGGGGGTGCGGATCAGGAAGCAGTTGCGCTCGTTGTCCTCGCTCGCCTTGTCAAGGTCGGCATTGAGGAAAAGGCCGGCACGGTAGGCGATGCGCTCAATGCGGCCGGCTACCGGGCTGCGGTTCACGTGGCAGTCGAACACGCTCATGAAGATCGAGATGCGCACCACCGCCCGGTCGCCGATCGCGAGCTCGGGCGGAGGCACCGCATTGGCGATCCGGCTCACCCTCCCGTCGGCGGGCGAGATGACCAGGCCTTCGCGCAGCGGCGTCACCCGCGGCGGGTCGCGGAAGAAATAGACGCACCACAGCGTTGCAATGACGCCGAGCCAGCCGAGCGGCGGCCACAGCCACATCAGGAACAGGCTTACGATCGCAAACCCGGCAATGAACGGGTAACCCTCGTGGTTGATCGGAACGAGCTGGGAGCGGACCGAGGCGACGATCGACATGCTTACTCCGCAGCGTCAGGAATGACGACATCCCGGCCGTCGTCGGCAGGCGGCCGGTCATCGAGCCGCGGCGGCGTCCGGTTGGGCGCCGCGTCATCATCGCCCGCGAGCGCCAGCGTCTCGCGTGCCTCTTCCGCTTCGCGCTGCCGGTTCCACATGCTGGCGTAGAGGCCGCCAGCGGCCAACAGGCGCGCGTGCGTGCCCCGCTCGACGATGATGCCCTTGTCGAGCACCAAAATCTCGTCGGCGGCGATCACCGTAGAGAGGCGGTGTGCGATCACGAGCGTGGTCCGATTCTCCGAGACGCGGTCGAGCGCGTCCTGGATGTCCTTCTCGGTGTGGCTGTCGAGCGCGGAGGTCGCCTCGTCGAGCACCAGGATCGGCGGCCCTTTCAGGATGGTGCGGGCGATGGCCACGCGCTGCTTCTCGCCGCCGGACAGCTTGAGGCCGCGCTCGCCGACCTCGGTGTCGTAGCCCTTCGGCGTATGACGTATGAAACCGTCGATCTGGGCGTGCTTCGCCGCTTCCTCGACCTCGGCGTCGGTCGCATCCCAGCGGCCGTAGCGGATGTTGTAGCGCACGGTGTCGTTGAACAGCACCGTGTCCTGCGGAACCATGCCGATGTCGTTGCGCAGCGAGCTCTGGGTGACGTCGCGGATGTCCTGCCCGTCGATGGTGATGCGTCCGCTGGTCACGTCATAGAAACGGAACAGCAGCCGCGAGATCGTGGACTTCCCGGCGCCGGACGGTCCGACGATCGCGACGGTGCGCCCGGCGGGGACCTCGAAGGAGATGCCGCGCAGGATCGGCCGCGCCGGCTCGTAGGCGAAGTGCACGTCCTCGAAGCGGACCGTGCCCTTGGTGACGACGAGCGCCGGGGCGCCGGGCCGATCCTCGACTTCGGACTCGCGGCCGAGGAGCGTGAACATCTGCTCGATGTCGATCACCGCCTGCTTGATCTCGCGATAGACCATGCCCATGAAGTTGAGCGGCTGGTAGAGCTGGATCATCATGGCGTTGATCATGACGAAGTCGCCGATCGACTGGGTGCCTGACTTGATGCCGTAGACGGTGAGCGCCATCGTCAAGCTCAACCCGATCGTGAAGATCGTCGCCTGCCCGGCATTGAGCACGGCGAGCGAGACATAGGCCTGGACGCTCGCGTGCTCGTACCGCTCCATCGAGCGGTCGTAGCGTTGGGCCTCGCGCTCCTCGGCGCTGAAATACTTGACGGTCTCGTAATTGAGCAGCGAGTCGATCGCCTTGGTGTTGGCGTCGGTGTCGCTCTCGTTCATCTTGCGGCGGATGCCGATCCGCCATTCCGTCGCGAGATAGGTGTACCAGATGTAGAGCGTGACGGTGACGAAGATGATCAGCACGTAGCGCCAGTCGAACTGGTAGAGCAGCACCACGCAGATCAGCGCCACCTCGACGATGGTGGGGATGAGCTGCAGGATCACCATCCGCACGATGGTTTCGATCGCGTTGCGTCCGCGCTCGAGCACGCGAGTGAGCCCGCCGGTCTTGCGTTCCAGGTGGAATCGCAGCGAGAGCCGGTGCATGTGCTCGAAGGTGAGCACCGCGAGCCGGCGCACCGCATTCATCGCGACCTTGGCGAACAGGCCGTCGCGCGCCTGGGTGAGCAGCGCCATCACGATGCGCATGCCGCCATAGGCCGCGGTCATCGTGAGCGGCACCGCCATCACCCAACCCCAGGCCGGCTGGTCGGGCTTGTCGACGAGCGCATCGGTCGCCCATTTGAAGGTGAAGGGCACCGCGATGGTGGCGAGCTTGGCCGCGAGCAGCAGCCCTAGCGCAAACAGCACCCGCGCCTTGAGGTCGGCCCGGTCCGAGGGCCATATGTACGGCCACAGGTGATAGAGGGTGCGCCAAAGCGCCCCCCCCTCGGCCGAGACCTCCCGCTTCATATGCTCCGCTGTTCTTGGGAAATCGCTCATCACCGGTCCGTATCCGACGGACCGCTCGGCCGTCAACCGCCTCTCATATAGGCAGTTTCGCGCGCGCATTCACCTGTTCGCCGCAGCGAAACCGGAAATGTGCGCACCGCATGGCACGGTCGCCCGGCACCACCGGCGACCAAGGGTTGACGCCGGCGCAGCCGCGATGCCAAATGATTCACAATGAGCAAAATCAAGCGAATCTGCGTTTATTGCGGATCGGGTTCAGGCAACAATCCCGCATACAGCGCCGCAGCCACGCAATTCGGCGAAATCCTCGCACGCAACGGCATTCGGCTCGTCTACGGCTGCGGCTCGACCGGCCTGATGGGCACGATCGCGCACGCGGTGCACGATCATGGCGGCGAGATCACCGGCATCATTCCGGAGTTCCTGCGGGCGCAGGAACGCCTGTTCCGTGACGCCGACGAGGTCATCGTCACCACGGACATGCACGAGCGCAAATGGCTGATGTTCGAGCACGCCGACGCGTTCGTCGCCCTGCCCGGCGGGATCGGCACGGTCGAAGAACTCGTCGAGCAACTCACCTGGGCCCAACTCGGCCGCCACAAGAAGCCGATCCTGATCGCCAATATCGCCGGCTATTGGGACCCGCTGATCACCATGTTCGAGCACCTGCGCGACGCCGGCTTCCTGCCGAACGGACGGCGCCTCGCCTACCTTGTCGCCGACACGGTCGAGGCTATCCTGCCGACCCTCAATGCTGCGGTCGCACAGCTCGACGAGCGCGCGCTCGAAGGCGAAACTGAACGCGTGCAGCGGATGTAATCGCAGCTACCCTCCCCTCGCAAACGGGAGAGGGAGGAGGCTCGCAACCGCCTCGAGGGCAACATTCCGCTCGTCGGCTGACTTACTGACCGTCCGTATTTCCGCGCGCCGACTTGACGCCCCCATTGAGGACCTCCGCGATGCGCGCTTCGAGCAGGCGCGCGATGTTGAGGCGGAAGTGCTGGGTGTCCATGAAGTTCTCGGCGTCGTGGCTGATCGCGCTCTCATGGAAATAGTCGAGGAACGTCGTGTTCGGCCGTGCGGCGGCGCGCTCTGCGACCTCCGCCTTGCAGCGCGGCAGGTCGGCGATGATCTGCGGATCGAGCTCGCGGTCGAGAAACTCCTGGTAGACCGGCGACATCAGGAACACGACATGGGTCGCCGGCAGCTCCGCGAGCACCGGATCGAGAAGATCGAATCCCGCAAACGGCGTGTCCAGCGGCGCGACCGCGGCAGGCTTCGCCGGCTGCAATGGCCCTGGATCGAAGTTGCGGTAGTGCCCGGTCTCGTAGTCCTGATAACCGCGGGCGTCGTCCACAGGGACAAGGCCGAGCTCCATCTTGATGCGCCGCGCCGCGAAGGTCAGCGCGCGCGTGCTGAAGAAATGCGCGAGATATTCGGGATTGCCGCGGTAGAGCCAGAACGGAAACGGCAGGATGATCGGCAGCGACCGGTCGTGGCCGCACCAGCGTTCGTCGATGGTGAGGATGACGGCGTCGATCCTGCGATGGTACTGCATGAAATAGCGCAGCATCGTCATCTGCTCGACGGGCCCGGACGCCGGCGTCGTGAGCTGGACGAAGTCCATGCCGGTCGCCGCCGAAAGCTTCGCGGGATCGAGCATCTGGCCGCGCGAATTGCCGATGACGGCGGCCGTGAAGCGCGGATCGCGGCCATGGCTCGCATTTGAGGTGCGCTGGCCCTCGTCGATCACGCCGGGCTTCATGAAGGTCGGGAAGCGTCCGGTGTCGTAGGGATCGATGACGAGCAGCGCGAGATAGAGCACTCCAACTGCGCCGAACACGCCGAGGAAGGTGAGCGCAAAGCGCCGCCAGACGCGGTCGGAGATGGGTTTCGGCTCAGTCACGGCCGGACGCCTCCCGGCGTGTGCCGAGCGCACCGGCGACGTCAGCCTCGATGATCCGCGCGACGTTCGTGCGGTAGTGCTCGTCGTCCATGAAGTTCTCAGGAGCGCGAGCGATCTCGGAATCGACCAGGAAGTCGATGAAGGCGCTGCCGGCGCCACGCTGGGTACGTTGCGCGATGCGGTCCTTGCAGGCGTCGCGGAATTGCGCGGCCGGCGTGCCGGCGGGCGGTAGCCGCGTATAGAACTGCGGCGGCATCACGATGACCACCGGCGTCGCCGCCGGGATTTCGCCGAGCACGGCATCGAGCCGGATCAATCCCGGGAAGTCCGGCGACGAGCGCCCGTCCCCGACCGGAAACTCGTCAGCGGTGGCCGGGCGCCCCGGCTTGAAGCTCCAGGCCTTGCCCATCTCATAGTCGGCATAGCCCGCGGGATCGACGGAGGGCGGCGATCCGAATGCCGCGGCGATGCGGCGGAAGCTGTCGCGGAGCGAACGCGTCGACATCGCATGGCTGAGATAGACGAGGTCGCTGTCGCCATAGAGCCAGAACGGGAACGGGGTGCGCACCGGCAACGCGGGATCGGTGACGCACCAGCGTTCGTCGAGCGCGAGCACCATCGCGGCGACGTCGGTGTGGTGCGCGATGAACCAGTGCATCATCGCGAGCTGCTCGCGCACGTTCGAGCCCGGCACCGTGAGCTGGACGAAGGCGAGCCCGGTCGCGCGGGAGAGCCGCTCGGGGCTGAGAAGCTGGCCATGCGAATTGCCGAAGATCGCGGCGTTGAACCGCGGCGAACGGCCGAGCGCAACGTTGCTCGTGCGCTGCGAGGTGTCCGTATCGCCGAACGAAGCCCCGGACGAAGCCGCGCCGGCTGCCGGAATGCCGCCGGTCACGTCCGCCAGCCGGTTCGTGGAGCCCTCGTACGGACTGCGCAGGCCGAACGAGACGAAGCGGCCGCTGTCATAGGGATCGACCAGGATGATGAAGGCATAGGCGATCCCGACCACGGTCGCGAACACGCCGAGGAAGAGAAGCGCAAACCGCCGCCACACCGGATTTCCACTCGCCGCATCCGCATCGGGACCGACCGCCCCGCTCGATGCGGTGCCGACCTTTGCGGCGTCGAGGGCGGGCGGCTTCATCGCATCCTCAGAACTGGAAGTAGATGAAGTTGAGCGGCGGGCCGTTGCCGACCTCGAGCACACAGAAGCCGGCGAGCGCCGCCGCGCCGACCGCAATCGCCGGCCACGGCAGCGGCCGCATGTTCCTGATCTCGTGGGCGGACGGCACCAGCACCGAGACGAGCGCAGCGACCACGATGAGCCCGGCGCTCTGAATCCTGCCGGCAAAGCCGCCTCCGCCGACGAGCGAATAGAGAACCGACGCCGCGGTCCCGAAATCCGCGGCGCGGAACAGCACCCAGCCGACCATCACGAACAGCATCGTGATCGCCCAGCCGACGGGCATCGGCATCGGCCGCTTGAGCGTCTGCCAGGCGTGGCACGTCAGGAGCCCGACACCGTGCCACAGGCCCCACACCACATAGGTCCAGCCGGCGCCGTGCCACAACCCGCAGATACCCATGGTGACCATGGTGGCGAAGACGTAGCGGGGAACCCCGTAACGGCTGCCGCCGAGCGGGATGTAGAGATAGTCGCGGATGAAGTTCGACAGCGAGATGTGCCAGCGCCGCCAAAACTCGCGCACATTCGCCGAGACATAGGGGCGGCGGAAATTCTCCGGCAGCAGCAAGCCGAACAGCAGCGCGATGCCGATCGCCATCTCGGTATAGGCGGAGAAGTCGCAGAACAGCTGGAACGTGAAGGCGAGCGTCGCCGTCCACGCTTCGCCGAGATTGAGCACGTGCTGCGGCGCCTTGTTGAACAGGGGATCGGCGACCTCGGCGAGGCGGTCGGCGAGCAGCACCTTCTTGGCGAAGCCGAGCGTGAACAGCACGAGGCCGAGGCTGACGCGCGCCCACAGGCCGTCGCGGCGCGGATCCTGGTCGAACTGCGGCACCAACTCGTTGTGGCGCACGATCGGGCCGGCGATGAGATGCGGGAACAACAGCACGAACAGCGCGAACGGCCGCAGCGGATAGAGCGGCGCATCCTTGCGCATGCGGTCGACGAGATAGGAGATGAGCTGGAACGAGAAGAAGCTGATGCCGATCGGCAGCACCACATTCGCCCGCGGCAGGTCGACGCCGATCACCGACTGTACGATGCCGATCAGGAAATCGAGATACTTGAAGGTCGCGAGCGAGGCGAGGTTGATGACCACCCCGAGATAGAGCGGCCACTGCCGGCCGCTCTTCTCGTAGAGCACCGACATCAGCCACGAGAGGCCGATCTGGCCGAGAAGGAGCGGAATGAACCGCACGTCCCACCAGCCGTAGAACACCAGCGAGGCGCCGATCAGCACCCATTGGCGCAGCACCAGGGACTGCGCCACCAGGTAATAGGTGGCGACCGCGATCGGCAGGAACAGGAGAATGAAACCCTGCGATTGAAACAGCATGTCCCGTCGCGCGTTGCAGGGGCGGCGCGGCCCCTCACTCCCACGTCCCGGTTTAGCGCGGACAGGCCGGGATGCCAATATTCAATCGGGGGGTGTCGCGGCATCACGGTGCCGTCAAAGTGGTCGTTCCGCGCCTCAGTCCCTGTCATCGCCCCGGCTTGACCGGGCGATCCAGTAACCACCGGACTGCAGGTTGGGAACCGCCCAGGTTCTGCCGCTGACGCAAGGGGTTACTGGATTGCCCGGTCAAGCCGGGCAATGACACCCTCAGTGATAATGACCTCACGCCGGCGCGCCGGATTTGACGAGCTTGTAGACGATCGAATCCATCAGCGCCTGGAACGAGGCGTCGATGATGTTCGGCGACACGCCGACGGTGGTCCAGCGCTCGCCCTTCTCGTCCTCGCTCTCGATCAAGACCCGCGTCACCGCCCCGGTGCCGGCGTTGAGGATACGGACGCGGTAGTCGGTGAGTGCGAGCCCGTTGATGTAGCCCTGGTACTTGCCGAGGTCCTTGCGCAACGCGAGGTCGAGCGCGTTCACGGGGCCGTTGCCTTCCGCTGCGGAGATGAGCTTGTCGTCGCCGACGGTGACCTTGACGACCGCGAGGCTCACCGTGACGCGCTCGCCCGCGGCGTTGATCCGGTGCTCGACATTGACGTCGAACTGGGTGACCTCGAAATAGTCGGGCACCCGCCCGAGCACGCGTCGCGCCAACAGCTCGAAAGACGCGTCGGCCGCCTCGTAGGCGTAGCCGATCGCCTCGCGCTCTTTGACGACGTCGAGCAGGCGGGCGATGCGCGGGTCGTTCTTCTCGACGGAAATGCCGATGCGCTCGAGCTCGGCCAGCACGTTCGAGCGCCCGGCCTGGTCGGACACCAGGACTTTGCGCTTGTTGCCGATCGCTTCCGGCCGCACGTGCTCGTAGGTCGCGGGGTCCTTCACGATCGCCGAGGCGTGGATGCCGGCCTTGGTCGCGAACGCGCTCTCGCCGACATAAGGCAGGTGCCGGTTCGGCGCGCGGTTGAGGATTTCATCGAGCGCATGGGACACATGGGTCAGGTGCGCGAGCTTGTCGTCGCCGATGCCGATCTCGAAGCGCTCGGAATAGCCGGGCTTGAGCTTGAGATTGCCGATCAGCGAAATGATGTTGGCGTTGCCGCAGCGCTCGCCGAGCCCGTTGAGGGTGCCCTGGATCTGGCGTGCCCCCGCGCGTACCGCGGCGAGCGAGTTCGCGACCGCCTGCTCGGTGTCGTTATGAGCGTGGATGCCGACGTGATCGCCCGGCACCGCCTTCACCACCGCGCCGACGATCTCCTCGATCTCGTGGGGCAGCGTGCCGCCGTTGGTGTCGCAGAGCACGACCCAGCGCGCGCCGGCTTCGTACGCGGTCTTCGCGCAGGCGAGCGCGTAGTCCGGATTGGCCTTGTAGCCGTCGAAGAAGTGCTCGCAGTCGAGCAGGACCTCCCTGCCCTTCGCGACGGCGGCACGCACGCTCTCGCGGATCGAGGCGAGATTGTCCTCCAGCGTCGTCTCGAGCGCGACCTTGACGTGGTACTCCGACGACTTGGCGACGAAGCAGATCGCGTCGGCGCGGGCGTCGAGCAGGCCGGCAAGCCCGGGATCGTTCGCCGCCGAGCGGCCCGGCCGCCGCGTCATGCCGAAGGCGGTGAAGGTCGCACGCAGGTCGCGCTCCGCGCCGAACAGCTCGGTGTCGGTCGGGTTCGCGCCGGGATAGCCGCCCTCGATGTAGTCGACGCCGAGGTCGTCGAGCATCGCGGCGATCGCGAGCTTGTCGTGCAGCGTGAAGTCGACGCCGTTGGTCTGCGCGCCATCGCGCAGCGTGGTGTCGAAGAGATAGATGCGTTCGCGACCCGACATGATTTGAACCGATACGCTGTTACGTGCTCACCAATAGCCCAGGAACTTCAGCGCGACGGCGACCGCCACGGCGATGACCACCACCTTGAGCGCGATGTAGTAGAGCCAATGGCGCGGGAACGGGGTTTCCGGCTGGGTCATGGGGCCACCTTCGTATCCGTGAGCTTTTTTTCGACCGTCGTGGTGGCGAGCCATTCGCCGTTGCGCTGCACCGTGTTGCGCTGCGTGGGGACGAAGCCGCAGTGCTCGAAGAAGCCGAGCGCGGTGTCGCTCGCATCCGCGGTGAGCCGCTTCGCGCCGCGACCGGTGGCGAGCTTCTCCAGCGCGTCGACGAGCAGCGCCGCGACGCCGCGGCGTGTCGCGCCGGGATGGACGTAGAGCATATCGATCTGGTCCACGCCGACGAGCGAGGCAAAGCCGACCGGCTCGCCTTGCGTCGTCGCAACGAGGGTCAGCGCGCCGCCCAGCTTCTTGGCAAACCCCGCCTCGTCATCGGCCACCGCCGCCCAGGCGCTCTGCTGGGCCGGATCGTAGTCGTCGCCGGTGAGTTCCTCGACGCTGGCGCGGAATATCTCCGCAAGCAACGGCGCATCATCCGGCAGATACGGCCGCAACCCGAGATTCGACTGGGAGGCGGTGTTCATCGCGCGAGCTCCCAGGTGGTGCCATCCTTGGAGTCCTTAAGAACGACACCCATGGCGAGGAGCTCGTCACGGATGCGGTCGGACTCGGCGAAGTTCTTGGTCTTGCGCGCGGCGGCGCGGGCGGCGATCAGCGCCTCGACGGCGTGGGCGTCGATGCCGTGCGCCTCGCGCTTGCGCTCGTTCCACGCCGCGGCGCTGTCGTTGAGGAAGCCGAGAAAGCGCAGTGATGCCGCAAGCTCCTCGGCCGCCAAGCTATCCTGCGCCTGCGCGCGATGGCGCAACGCGTGAAGCTCCGTGATCGCCCGCGGCGTGTTGAGATCGTCGCACAGCGCCTCGAGAACGGCGCCACCTGCGGGGCCTCCCGGCGCGTGGCCCGCGAGCGCGTACCAGTCGTCGAGCGTCTTCGCGCTCTCCTCGAGGCCCTTCATCGTCCAGTCGATCGGCTGGCGATAATGCGTGCGCAGCATGTTGAGGCGCAGCACCTCGCCCGGCCAGTCCGCCAGCAGCTCCCGCATCGTGACGAAGTTGCCGAGGCTCTTCGACATCTTCTCGCCTTCGACCTGCAGGAAGCCGTTGTGCATCCAGTAGTTCGCCATCACCGGCGTGTGGAAGGCGCAGCGCGATTGCGCGATCTCGTTCTCGTGATGCGGGAACACGAGGTCGATGCCGCCGCCGTGGATGTCGAAGGTCTGACCGAGGTGCTTCCATGACATCGCCGAGCATTCGATGTGCCAGCCAGGCCTGCCCGGTGCCGCGATGCCGCTCGGCGACGGCCAGGACGGCTCGCCGGGCTTCGAAGGCTTCCACAGCACGAAGTCCATGGGGTCGCGCTTGTAGGGTGCCGGATCGACGCGGGCGCCGGCAATCATCTCGTCGAGCGAACGCCGTGCCAGGCGACCGTAATCGGGCATCGAGGGCACGTCGAACAGCACGTGATCGTCGCCGACATAGGCGTGCCCCGACGCCACCAGCCGCTCGATCAGCACCTTCATTTCCTCGATGTGCTCGGTCGCCCGAGGCTCGACGGTCGGGGCTAAGCAGCCGAGCGCCGCAACGTCGGCCTTGAAGTTCGCGTAGGTTTCCTCGGTCAGTTCCCGGATCGGGACGCCGCGCTCGGCGGCGCGCGCGTTGATCTTGTCGTCGACGTCGGTGATGTTGCGGACGTAGGTGACGTGCTCCGCGCCATAGAGATGGCGCAGAAGGCGAAACAGCACGTCGAATACGATCACCGGCCGCGCATTGCCGATATGGGCGAAGTCGTAGACCGTCGGCCCGCACACATACATGCGCACGTTGGTCGGATCGATCGGCACGAACGCCCGCTTCTCGCGGGTCAGGGTGTCGTAGAGCTTGAGTTCCATCGTCTTCCCGTCGACGAACAAAGGAAGATCGCCGGCTCCGCTGGCCGGGCGTCTGTTCATCAGGGACGAGAAAAGACGGCCACAGCCAGCTGACGCTAGCCGATAATCTCCCGGCAAATGCCGCACGTTGCAAAAAGGCCGTTCATGGCGGCGCACAATGGGCATGCGGAACCGCGCCGTCAAGGGCGATAGCGAGACGGGAGGGCGCCTTTTGCCTTCAGACCTCATCGGAGCCGGCGCAGCCGGCGTCTCGAAGGATGGCCCATGCGCTGCGGTCTGCGGCCGATCCTTCGAGACGGCGCTTCGCGCCTCCTCAGGACGAGGTCTCATGGAAAAGGGAGGCGTCCCTGAGCAGCGCCTCAGGCCCTGCGCGAAAAGTTAACGGGACCTTTAGGAATTTCCGCCAATTTCCGCACCGGCTTCAACCTCTCGTAAACCGGCGGTGCAATGCGCATTCTCCTGGCGGCTGCGGCCCTTGTGTATCTCGGGGCCGCCCTTGCGGTCGCTGAAACTCGCGTTTTCATCATCGAGAATCACGCCGATTACGGCGTCGACCGGTGCCTCATGGGCGGGGCGCGGTGCGGCCAGGTGGTGGCACGCGCCTACTGCCAGGCCCGGGACTATTCGCACGCCGCCTCGTTCCGCAAAGTCGATCCGGACGAAGTTACCGGCAGCACCGGCCAGGCAACCTGCCGCGGTGCACTCTGCGGCGACTGGGTCGCGATCGAGTGCACCCGCTGAGCTGAGGCGCCCCGGATCATCATCCGGGGCCCGCGTCATCGGGGCCCGCGTTGCGCACCGGGCGGACTTCGGCCATCCTTGCGGTCGGCATGGAGAGGGCCGTGCGATGACCGGCGTGATCACAGCCAAGAGAGAAGTCTCCGCCGGGCACGACCCCAGCGCCGCGCCGCTCAAGCTCGAGGAGTTCCTCCCCTACCGGCTGAACGTGGTCGCGAGCCTCGTCTCCCAGGCACTCTCCCGCATCTATGTCGATCGCTACGGCATCGACGTGCCCGAATGGCGCATCCTGGTGACGCTTGGGCAGTACGAAACCATGACCGCAAAGGCGGTCGGGGCCCACAGCCACATGCACAAGACCAAGGTGTCGCGCGCCGTCGGCGAACTCGAACGGCGTAAGCTCCTGGTACGGCGCGAGAACCGCGCCGACCGCCGCGAGGCTTTTCTCTCGCTCACCCCCGCGGGCCGCGCGATCTACGAAGAGCTCGCGCCCGGCGCGCTTGATTTCGCCCGCCGTTTGTTCGAAACCGTCGACCCGGCCGACCGCGCCGCGTTCGAGCGGGCGGTCACCCGGCTGACCGAGCAATCCCGGCTTCTCACCGCCGACGCCGCCACCGAGGACGCGACAGACTGAAACGCTTCCGTCCGGAGGTCCCGTGCAGCTTTATTCGTTCTTTCGTTCGTCGGCCGCCTATCGCACCCGGATCGCGCTCAATCTCAAGGGCCTCCCCTACGAGACGGTGTCGATCCATCTCACCAAGGACGGCGGCCAGCAGCATTCGCCGGAGTTTCACGCGGTCAATCCGCAAGGACGGGTGCCGGCGCTCACGGTCCCGGGAGGGACGCTGCTGCAGTCCCTCGCCATCATGGAATATCTCGACGAGGTCTATCCCCATCCGGCGTTTTTGCCGGAGGATGCGATCGAGCGGGCGAAGGTGCGCGCCGTCGCCGAGATCATCGCCTGCGACATCCACCCGCTCAACAATACGAGCCCTCTCAACTACCTGCGCCACGTGCTCAAGGCCGACAAGGCCGCGGTCGAGGCCTGGTATGCGCATTGGGTATCGACCGGCTTTGCCGCCGTCGAGACGTTGATCAAACCCGGCCCCTATTGTTTCGGCCGCCAGGTCACCGTCGCCGACATCTGCCTCGTGCCCCAAGTCTATAACGCCCGCCGCTTCAAGGTCCCGCTCGACCGCTTTCCGCGAATCGTCGCGGTCGATGCCGCGCTGATGGCTTTGCCCGCCTTTGATGCCGCCCGGCCGGAAAACCAGCCGGACGCCGAGTGACCGACCGCGATCTCCTGCGCGTCGTCCTGTGGATGACCGGCGCGCTGCTGTCGTTCTCGACCATGGCGGTGTCGATCCGCGGGCTCGCGACGACGCTGCACATCTTCGAGATTCTCGCGATCCGCAACGCCTCCGGCCTCGTCATTCTGCTCGCGATCGGCCTGGCGAAGCCCGATCTGCTGTTCTCGGTCAATCTGCGGCGTGCGCGGCTGCAACTTGCCCGCAACGTCATCCATTTCGGTGCGCAATATCTGTGGGCGCTCAGCGTCACCCTGCTGCCGCTGGCGACGGTGTTCGCGCTCGAATTCACCATGCCGGCCTATGCCGCGATCCTGGCCGTGGTCTTTCTCCACGAGCGGATGACCGCGGGCCGCATCGGCGTCGTCGTGCTGGGGTTTCTCGGCGTGCTGGTGATCCTGCGGCCGGGGATTACGAGCGTCAACCCGGCGGCACTGCTGGTGCTCACCGCTGCATTGGGCTTCGCGGTGTCGCTGATCCAGACCAAGGCGCTGACCACCAGCGAGACGACCTACGCCATTGTGCTGTGGATGAACGCGGTGCAACTGCCACTGGCGCTTACCGGGAGCGAATTCAGGAACTTCCTCAACCTCGGCGAGGCGCAGGCGCTACCGCTGCTGGGCGTCGCGGTCTCGGGGCTCACATCGCATTTCTGCCTGACCCAGGCATTCCGGTCCGGCGACGCCACCGTCGTCGTGCCGCTCGACTTCATGCGCATCCCGCTCATCGCCTTCGTCGGCTGGTGGCTCTACGGCGAGGCGCTCGATGCCTGGGTGTTTGCCGGGGCCGGGTTGATCGTGCTCGGCATCTCATGGAACCTGCGGGCGGAAGCGATTACGGCCGCAAAGCCAAAGCCGTGAGTTTGCGCCGCTCGGGGGTTATGAGCGTGCATCGAAGACGAAACGGTGGAAATCTCGGATGGCCCGCCCCTGACGGACCGGATCGGACGTTTTTGTTCTCAATGCGTTGCGGGACCTCGCCGGCGTCGGAAACCAGAATCTCAGGGGTTCGCGCCAACAGCACCTAATTTGGTCACCTTTTCCCGGCTTAAGGGAACCCAAGGGGACGAGCAGCCTCGGGCCGTGATGGGGCGATTTTGACATGATTTCAAGCTGCTACCGCCGGATTGCCTGGGTCGCGCTGGCGCTTGTCTGGCTGCCGGCCGCGGCCGTCGCGCAAGGCATGCCGCAACCTGCGGCGCCGTCCGGTAATCCGGTCTGCACCAGGCTTGAAGGCCAGCTCGCGTCGATCGACCGGGCCGGCGCCGATCCTGCGCGGGCCGATCAAGCGCGCCGAATCGAGGAGACGCTCGGCAAGCAGCAGGCCGACCTCGACCGCGTCCAGTCGCAATTCCAGCGCCTCGGCTGCCAGCCGCCCAGTCTGCTGTCCATCTTCGTGAGCCAGCCGGCGCAGTGCACTGCGCTCAACGGCCAGATCCAGCAGATGCGCGGCGGCATCGACCGCACGCAAGCCGACCTCCAGCGCACCAAGAATGGCGGCCAGGACGACCTGCAGCGCCAGGGCGTGATCGGCGCGCTCGCCCAGAACAATTGCGGCCCGCAGTACCAGCGGGCGGCGGCCGCGGCCGCTCCGCAGCGCGGCTTCTTCGAGACGCTGTTCGGCGGCCCGGGTCAGACGATTGCGCCGCCAGCGGCGACCGATTATCCACAGGTCGGCGCCAACGGCTATCGCACGCTGTGTGTGCGCACCTGCGACGGCTACTACTTCCCGATCTCCAACTCGACCTCCTCGACGCGATTCGCCGACGATGAGCAGACCTGCCAGAAGCTCTGTCCCGCCTCCGAGGTCGCGCTCTACTCCCACCGCAACCCCGGCGAGGACATCGGCCAGGCGGTTGCAAACAGTGGGCGGCTTTACAAAGACCTGCCGAACGCCTTCCGCTACCGGAAGGAATTGGTCGCGACCTGCGGCTGCCGGCTGCCAGGGCAGAGCTGGGCGGACGCGCTCGGCCAGATCAAGGATCAGACCGTCGAGCGCGGCGACATCGTGGTCACCGAGGAGAAGGCGAAGGCGATGAGCCAGCCCGCCGGAACGGCAACCCGCACCGCCACTCCCGCGTCCGCCGGCCAGGCGCCGACCTCGCTGACGCCGCCGCGCGCGGACGCCAAGCGCACTGCGCCCGCCGACGACACCGGCTCGACGCCCGATGCCGACCCCAGCAAGCGCAACGTGCGCGCGGTCGGCCCGACGTTCATCCCACCGCGCTGAGGTTTTTCGGGGTTTTCCGAACCCATGAACTGTCATTGCCCGACTTGACCGGGCAATCCAGTAACCCCTGTGCTGTCGATGTTTCTGAGACGGTGCACCACCGAGAGTCCGGTGGTTACTGGATCGCCCGGTCAAGCCGGGCGATGACAGTGCTGTTTTTTTGATGCCAGATCGCGCCGCAGAAACGAAAGCTACGCCTTCACGATGTTCGACCCTACCGCGCCGGCGCGGGCGCAGGCGTTGCGGGTGTCGACGATGAGGCGGGCACTCTTGGCGAGGCTCACATAGTCGACATTGTCGTGGTCGGTGACGATGAGGACGGCGTCGTAGCCCGCGACCGCTGCGGGATCGAGCGGCACCGATTTGCGGCCGGCCATGTCGGGATGCTCGCGCGAGCGCGGCACCACCGGCACATAGGGGTCGTGCACGTCGCACACCGCGCCGCGCTTCTCCAGAAGCTCGATCAGCTTGAACGCCGGGCTCTCGCGGGTGTCGTCGACGTTCTTCTTGTAGGCGAGGCCGAGCATGAGAATGCGGGCGCCGTTGAGCCCTCTGCCGGCGCGGGCATCGAGCTCGTCGGCGAGACGCGCGATGACGTAGCGCGGCATCGCCGTGTTGATCTCGCCGGCAAGCTCGATGAAGCGCGTGGAGAGCTCGTATTCTCGGGCTTTCCAGGTGAGATAGAAGGGATCGATCGGGATGCAGTGCCCGCCGAGGCCAGGGCCGGGATAGAACGGCATGAAGCCGAACGGCTTGGTCTTCGCCGCCTCGATGACCTCCCAGACGTCGATGCCCATCGCCGCGTAAACGACCTTGAGCTCGTTCACGAGGGCGATGTTGACCGAGCGGAAGATGTTCTCGGTGAGTTTTACCGCCTCCGCCGTCTCCGGGCTCGACACCGGCACCGTCTTCGGCACGAAGGTCGAGTAGAGCGCGTCGGCGATCTCGGCCGCCGCCTTGCCGTCGCCGCCGATCACCTTGGGGATCACGCGGGTGGAGAACTTCGCGTTGCCGGGATCCTCGCGCTCGGGGCTGAAGGCGATGAAGAAGTCGCGGCCGCTCTTGAGACCGGACTGCTCAAGGATCGGCTTCATCACATCGCGCGTGGTGCCGGGATAGGTGGTGGATTCGAGCACCACGAGCTGCCCCGGCCGCAGATGCGGCGCGATCGCCTTCGCGGTGTTCTCGACATAGGTCAGGTCAGGCTCGCGGTGCGCGGTGAGCGGCGTCGGCACGCAGATGAGGATCGCGTCGGCGCGGGCGAGCACGGCGAAGTCCGTGCTCGGCACGAAGCGGCCGGCGGCAACCGGCGCGCGGAAGCTCTCGCCGGGAATGTGATGGATGTAGGTGCGGCCCTCCTTGAGGGCTTCGACCTTGGTCGCATCGATGTCGATGCCGATGACGGCAAGGCCATTGTCGAGCAGCGCCTGCACCAGCGGCAACCCGACATAGCCGAGCCCGATGATGCCGACGGTGGCACTGCGGTCGCGGAACCGCGCGACCAGCGCTTCAACGGGAGGACAACTCACTGGCATTGACGTGTGCACGGCGGCGTCCCGCTCAGCGCAACGCCGCGGCGATGTTGCCGCCGTCGACGGTCGCGATGCCCGCCGTGGTCTTGAGCGCGAGCGCCTGGGCGACGAAGGCCTGCGCCACGTCTTCCGCCGTCACCTCGCGCCCGAGCAGATTGCCGCTCATGTAATCCTTCTCGCTCAGCCCACGCGCCGTCGACCGCACCGCGATCATGTCCGCCGTCAGGAGGCCGGAGCGCACCCGGTCGGCATTGACGACATTGGCGCGAATGCCGCGGGTACCATAGTCGACCGCGTATTGCCGTGCCAGAAACAAGGTCGCCGCCTTGGGCAGACCGTAGGGGCCGAAATCCGGCCCCGGATTGACCGCCTGCTTCGACACGTTGAACAGCAGGCAACCGCCGGTGTCCTGGGCGAGCATCATGCGCACCGCCGCCTGGGCGACGCGCTGGTGGCCATAGAAATTGAGCTCGAAGCTCTTGCGCAGCACCTCCTCGGCGACCTCGCCGATGCGGCCCTGCCAGGCGGCGCCCGCGTTCGACACCATGATGTCGACCCCTCCGAAGCGCTCGGCAACCTTGGCGAACGCGGCATCGACGGACACCGCATCGGTGACGTCGCAGGCGACCGCGAAGGCGGCGCCCCCGAGCGCCTTCGCGACGGCAGCGGCTTTCTCGGCGTCGACATCGAGCAAGGCGACCTCGGCGCCTGCCGCCGCGAAGGCTTTTGCCGTGGCGGCGCCGATGCCGCCGGCTGCCCCGGTGATCACTGTGACCTGGCCGGCGAGCGGCAGCTCCTTGGCGCTGCCGAGCTTTGCCTGCTCGAGCGACCAGTACTCGCAGTCGAACATGTCGGCTTCGGAAATCGACTCGAAGCGCCCGATTGCCTCGGCATCGGTAATGGTCGAGACCGCGGCTTCGGCGAGATCTGCGGCAACCGCCGCATCCTTACGCGAGCGGCCGAGCCCGAACAGCCCGAGGCCGGGGACAAGCACGACCCGCGGCAGCGGATCGAGCATGGTCTTCGTTCCGCCGCAGCGGGAATTGTTGCGCGCGAAATACTCTCTGTAATGCGCGATGAAGGCCGCGACCGCCCCCCGCGCGGCGCGGGCGAAATCGGCGGTCTTGCCCTGTTCCGGCGCGGGCACGACCAGCGGCCAGTTCTTGGTGCGGATCGTATGGTCGGGCGTCACCACGCCGGCGGTCGCATAGCGGCCGACCTCGGCGCCGTTGACGAAGTTGATGATCGCATCGCCGGTGCGGAAATCGAGAATCAGCCGGCGGAACGCGCCTTCGACCTTGTCGTCCGGCAGGCTGCAGGCGCCGCGCACGATCGGCGCCACCGCGGCGAGCGGCATCACCGCCTGCGGCAGCTGCGCGGTCGCGAACACCGCACGCCTCCCGCGCCGCAATGCACCTTCGGCCAGCGACACCATCTCGATCATGCGCTCATAGGCTTCGCGTGCGCTCTCGCCAAACGTGAAGATGCCGTGCTTGTGCAGGATGAGGCCGATCGCGCCGGGCGCGGCGGCAAACACGCGCGCCGCCTCCTTGGCGAGGCCGAAGCCGGGCATGATGTAGGGCACGATGCCCATGCGGCCATCGTAGAGCTCCGCGGCGCGCGCCGCGCCGTCCGCCTGATCGATCAGGCTAAGCACTGCGGTGGCGTGGGTGTGATCGACAAAGCGCTGCGGAATGAAGGCGTGCAGCAGGGTCTCGACCGAAGGATTTGGCGCCATCGGATCAAGCAGGTTCGCGCGCTGCGCCTTCACCATCTCCTCGTCCGACATGCCGTCGCGTTCGAGCAGCAGCCGCAACTCCGCGAGCCGCACCGCGGGCAGCCCGGCAGGCTCGATCACCGCCATGTCGGCGCCGGAGCCCTTGACGCAGAGCACGCCGACCTCACGCCCCATCAGGTCCGGCATGCGCAACTTGACCGAGGTGTTGCCGCCGCCATGAAGCACGAGCTTCGGATCGCCGCCGAGCAACCGCGTCGTGTAGACCCGCAGCGCGAGATCCCGCGGGACGCCGCGCGCGGCATAACGCGCGACCAGCGCCTCGGCCTCGGTCTCCACGAAGCGGCTCTGCATGCTCAGTCTCCAATGACGGCAACGGGTATGCCCACCTTTGTGGGGGGCGGCAAGCGACAACCCTCTGAAATGTCAGGCCCCGGTTCGCGGCCGAATTCCGTTAACACGTTCCGGGAACGCCGCGGCCAGCGCTTCGCGGGTCGCGGGGAGCACGCCGCGCTCGGTGATGAGACCGCGCACGAGCCGCGCCGGCGTCACGTCGAAGGCGTAGTTCGCAACGGCTGAGCCTTCCGGCACCACGGTCACCGTCTCGATGCGGCCGTCGGCGGTGCGGCCGGTGATGGTCGCTACCTCCTCTGCCCCGCGCTGCTCGATCGGAATGTCGCGTCCGTCGACCAGCGCGAAGTCGATGGTCGGCGACGGCGTCGCGACGTAGAACGGCACGCCGGTGTCGTGGGCGGCGAGCGCCTTGAGATAGGTGCCGATCTTGTTGCAGACGTCGCCCTGCGCGGTGACGCGGTCGGTGCCGGTGATGACGAGATCGACGAGCCCGTGCTGCATGAGATGCCCGCCGGTGTTGTCGGCGATGACCGCATGGGGGACGCCCTGCTGGCCGAGCTCGAACGCAGTGAGCGCGGCGCCCTGATTGCGCGGCCGCGTCTCGTCGACCCACACGTGGAGCGGCACGCCCTTCTCGTGGGCGAGATAGATCGGCGCCGTCGCCGGGCCCCAGTCGACCGCGGCGAGCCAGCCCGCATTGCAATGGGTGAGCACGTTGACCGGGGTGCCTATCGGCTTGCGTGACGCGATTTCCTCGATCACCGCGAGGCCGTGGCGGCCGATGCCGAGATTGATCGCGATGTCCTCCTCGCAGATTTCGGCGGCGCGGGCATAAGCGGCGGCGACGCGTTCGCCGCGCGGCCGGTTGCGCACCGCCGCCACGATCTCGTCGAGTGCCCATTTGAGGTTGACCGCGGTCGGCCGGGTCGCGATGAGGCACCGGTAGGCGCGCTCCAGCGCTTCGTCGGAGGCGTCTTCCTGAAGGGCGAGGCACATGCCATAGGCCGCGACCGCACCGATCAGCGGCGCGCCGCGGGTCTGCATCGCGGAAATCGCATGCGTGGCATCGGCAAGCGTCGCCAGCCGCAGCGTCACCATCCTATGCGGTAGCTTGGTCTGGTCGAGGATGCCGACGGATCTGCCGTCGGCTTCGCGCCAGATGCTGCGGCGGTGTGTTCCATCGATCAGCACGTAAGGTCCTTCCCGCGTAAGCGACCGAGAGGCGACTCGGGATGCAATGTAGCGGAACCCCCTGGTGGAATCGCGGTCGCCTCGACGACCCGGGCGCGGCTCACGGCCAATGAGCCGCCGGCGCGACACTTTGATGAAAGTCACGAAACGGGCTGCGATCTCGACGTTTTCGTGGCTTTTGCAGGCCATGATTGCGGCGAATGCATCGCACCATGGGACAAGATTCTCCACATTTGCAGGCGAAGAATGCTGACGGTAATTGGGGCTGGGGCCGGCCGCACGGTGCGGTCACCCCGGGCGTAAGTAGCGGGTGGGGCAATGAACGCCCTGAGTACGACGACGACGATTGACAAGCCTGCCGGCGCGGAGCCGCGCCGGAGCGGGGTCGCTCCTGCCGCGCGCTTCGTCACGATCGACTATCGCAGCATCGTCGAAGGTACCGTAGCCGGGCTTGCCGAGAACACGCCCGAGGCCCGCCGCGGCGTCTATGCCCAGGCGCGTACGGTGGTGCATCGGCATCTCCTGTTGATGCGTCTGCCCGAGCCCATCGTCGAGATGGAAAAGCTCGCTCTCGACCTGACGATCCGAAAAATCGAACGGCACGCCCGCGCCGGCGAGCCGCCGGCGGAACCCGCACAGGATGCCGAGGCGTCAGACGCCGCCCGGCCGACGGTGAGCGATTCGCTGCGCGCGCTGCGCGGTGCCCTCGCGCAGGCCTCGCAGGCCCTCCTCGCGCTGGTGCCCCTGCGCCGGCTGCAGCCGCTCTATAGCCTGCCGCGGTTCTTGCGTCTGCCGCGGCTCTCCCGCCTGCCGCAACCGTCCCGCCAGCCGAAGATTCGGCGGCGGCCGCAGGTTGTCCGACGCGCGCGGCCGGTCGGGCCGTTGCGCGCCATCGTGCGGGCACTAATCTCGCCGGTCGGACTGGCCGCCGGACTGCCGATCACCGCGATGGTGGTGATCGCGATCTTTCTCATGGACAGCGATGCCGGCGTGCAGAGCAGAGTGACGGTGAAGGCTGCACAGTTCCTCGAACACGTCGACGTCTGGTTGCACGGACCGGTGCCCGGCACCGACATTGCGGCTAAAGACGACGCGCGGATGGTGGGCGACGGCGGGTCGACGCAGCACACCCATGACGCACGCACCCATCTCGCGTCACATAACCGCGGGCCGTTGGAGCATGTCGGCGCCGCAAATCGGTCGGCCTCCGACTCTTCGGGCGCCCCCGCCGAGGCCGCGGCAGTTCTGCCGCGGTGGTTCACGGGGTACACCCATCTCGTCGAGGCCGGTGCGCCGCTGTCGCGAATCGACCGGCGATCCGCCGCGAGCAACGCAGAGCCGCCAGCACCGCATGCCGACGCTGCGCCTTCGCGCGCCGGCGCCACGCCGCCTGCAGACTCGACCATGGCATCGGAAGGCGCGGAGATGACGACCGCGAGCCTCGGCGGCGCCAATTCGATTGTCGCAGCTCCCGAAGATCGTCCCGCCGTCACGCTCGCTCCGCTCCGCACCCTCGCCCCGAAGGCGGCGGCACTCGTCGACGCCGGCAAGAAGGCCGCACTTGACGATAATCTCGAAAAAGCCGTCGCAGATTTCAGCGAGGCCGCGCGCATCGACCCCAATCATCCGAGCGCCTACACCGAACGCGGCCAGGCGCTGTTCAAGCTCGGGGAGACCGACCGCGCCATCGCCGACTATTCCGTGGCGCTCAAAAAGGATCCCAATTTCGGCCCGGCGCTGCGCGGCCGCGCGATGGCGAATCTCTATCGGGGCTCCACGGAAATCGCCTTCACCGATCTTTCGAAGGCGATCCAGATCGCCGAGATCGACCCCGCACGACTGCCGGCGCTGGAATTGTTCTATGCACGGCGCAGCCGCGCCAACATCTTCGGCACCAAGGCGAAACCTGACGGCGAGGCCGCCGACTGCACGGCGATGATCGATTCCTACAAGCGCGACAAGACGCTCAAGGCGGCGCTGATCGAAGTCTACCAGCCGGACGGTGCGGCAAACCTCATCGCGACGATCTATCGCCAGCGCGCCAATGCCTATATCCGCCTCGGCAAGCCCGAGCTCGCGCGCGACGACCTGACCGCGGCGGTGCTCCTGAGCTCCGACCGCGGCTTCTCCGCCCTCCTCGACCGCGCCCGCCTCAACGAGGCGATGGGCCAGCGCGAGCAGGCGATCACCGACCTGCAGGCCGCGCTCAGCCTGCGGCCGAGCAGCGAAGAGGCGCGCATTGCGCTTCGTCGCATCTCCTCCGGGCCGCCGCCGGGCCGTGGGCCGGGACGAAGCTGACACCTCTGGAGCGCGATCCAGAAAAGTTGCACACTTTGCAGTGACCGTAGGATGGGCAAAGGCGCAAGCGCCGTGCCCACGTCGGAGTCCGGGCGTGGTCACGGCGGATTGACGTCGTGCCACAGAACAATGCCGGGACCGCCTTTGCCCACCCTACGGGACTGCCGCGCAAACTAAAAAGCCTGGAGCTTATTCCAAGGCCAAAAGACCGGGGAGAAAACGCCATGACGAGATTCACGCTCGCCGCATCCGTATGCCTGCTGTCGACCGCCATCGCCAACGCTGCCGACGACAACGCCGTGGTGCGGCTCGACCCTGCGCTTGACGCGCTGGTCGCGCCCGACGCCAAGGTCGAGTTGGTCAAGGGCGGCTTCGGCTTCACCGAGGGGCCGGTATGGATGACCGAGGGCAAGAGCGGCTACCTCCTGTTCACCGACATTCCCGGCAACGTGGTGTGGAAGCTCACGCCCGACGGCAAGGCCTCGGTCTATCTCGAGAACGTCGGCTACCAGGGGCCGGAGGCGTGGCGCTGGGGAGGCATCCAGAACAACGGCTTCGAGCGCAACGATCAGCGCTTCGAGGAATTCTCGATGATCGGCGCCGACGGGCTGACCGTCGACCGCCAGGGCCGGCTCATTCTCGCGACCTTCGGCGGGCGCTCGCTGATGCGCGTCGAGAAGAACGGCAAGCGCACCGTGCTCGCCGACAAATACGAGGGCCACCGCTTCGGTGGCCCCAACGATGTCGTCGTGAAGAGCGACGGCGCGATCTACTTCACCGACACCTACGGCTCGTTCCGGCTGCGCGAGAAGGACCCCCGCAAGGAGCTCGACTTCACCGGCGTCTACAGGTGGAAGGACGGCAAGCTCTCGCTGCTCGTCAAAGACATGCCGATGGTCAACGGCCTCGCCTTCTCGCCCGACGAGAAGTACCTCTACGTCAACGGCAGCCGCGAAAATTACGTCAACCGCTACGAGGTCAAGCCCGACGGCACGCTGACGAACGGCAAGCTGTTCATCGACCTGAGCAAGGAGACCGAGCGCGGCATCACCGACGGCATGCGGGTCGACACCAAGGGCAACCTGTATGAAACCGGGCCGGGCGGAGTGTGGATCATCTCGCCCGACGGCAAGCACCTCGGCACTATCCACGCGCCCGAGCAGGCGACCAATGTCGGCTTCGGCGACCCCGACAAGAAGACGCTCTACATCGCCGCGCGCACCGGCATCTACAAGATCAGGGTCCTCACGCCGGGGATTTGAAGTCTGCAACTCGATACGATCGGCCAAAGGCGGCGCCGAAAGCGTCGCCTGACGGCTCGATCCGCAATCGTCACCTATTGTCCTGCAAGCACGCTCTGTCTTGACGGCGTCATGTTAACGCGACCTCATGACGGTTGCGGAAAGGATATCGAATGCTCAACGGCGATGTGTTCGTATTCGACAATGTCGTGCACATGTACGACCTGTCGGACGACAATCTCAAACGGCCCGACAGCGCGCTCGACCGGAAATGGCATCTCAAGGTCGGCGAAATGAAGCGGCCGAAAGGACAGGACAAAGCCTATGGCATCACGGATGCTTACAAGGCGTTTGCCCGCCGCTGGACCTCGCCGGAGCTCGGCAAGATGCTGTTCGAGGAGAGCTCGACCGATATGGCGATGGCCCAGGCCGTCGTGCTCTACGATGTCTACAAGGAGGGCTTTGCCCCGGTGCGCGCCCAATACGATTTCCATCGGGCGTTCCCCGATCGCACGCTGTTCTGCGGCGGGGTCGATCCTGGTTATCCCAGCGTCGCCGCAGCCTGCGAGGAGATGGAACGCCAAGTGAAGGAATGGGGCGCCGTTTCTTTCAAATTCTATAGCGGGCATCTCGAAGGCAAGTCCTGGCGCTGCGACGACCCGAAAATCGCCTATCCGCTTTACGAGAAAGCGCGCTCGCTCGGCATCAAGGTGCTGCAATTCCACAAGGGCTTTCCCATCACGCTTTGCAAGCTCGAGGACCTGAGCCCGCTCGACATTCAACAGGCGGCGCTCGATTTCCCCGACATGATCTTCGGCATCCACCACTTGGCGCTCCCGTATTTCGAGGAGACGGTCTACATCGCCGAGCGGTTTCCGAACGTGCATCTCGTCCTGTCGGGAACCATGAACCTGCCGGTGGTCGCACCCTGGGAATTCAAGATGTACCTGGGTCGCATTCTGCGTGACGTCGGCTCCGATCGCATCCTCTGGGGCTCGGAGTGCCCCCTGCTCGGCAACCCGCAGCCCATGATCGAGTGGTTTTGGGACATGCAGATCGACGACGAGCTGCAGGAGCGCTACGGCTTTCCGGAAATAACCGAGACCGACAAACGAAGGATTCTCGGCGAGAACCAAGCGAAACTGTTCGGCATCGACATCGCGCGGAAGAAACGGGAACTGGCGTCGGGCAAATTGACCATGGGCGGCTCGATGACGACGAACGACACTGCACAGAACGCGCTTCTCGCCGATGTGCTGACGGTGCTCCAAACGCAGATCAGACCGCTGCTCGCGGTGCACGGTGGCAGTGTCGACCTGATCGAGGTCACGCCCGCCGGCGAGGTCAGGCTTGCTTTCGAAGGCGCCTGCCGCGGCTGCTCGCTGAAATCGGTGACGTACGCGCTGGGCATCCGCCAGAAGCTGATGCCGATACCGGGGGTCACCGAAGTGACGGTCGAGGGCGTTCGACTGTCTCGTGCAGCGATCGAGCGTGCAGCGCAAATGTATAAAGGCTATTCGCCTTGGGTCGGCGCGCCTGCCGTGATTACGCCGGGGATCTGAGAGAACAAGGCGGCAGGAAAAGCCGGGAGTAACGACATGGGGCTCATCTTCAAGGACCGGCTCCATGACGAGTTCGGATCCTGGCCACTCGCTTACGTTCCCTATGGCGGCGCCGATTTCGGCGAGATCGCCGCCGTCGGACGCGCGGTCGGCGATGGGGACGACTCGGCCTTCTACAACGCCTGGGTCGAGGCGGCAGACCGGATGGCGGGCGAGGCACAAAGGCTCGCGGATCGGGGTCGAAGGACGAGCGCTCGCGAGCTGTTCCTCCGGGCGAGTTGCTTTTACGGGGTGTCCTACCATCCGCTGTTTGGAAGGCCCGTCGATCCTCGCCTCGTCGCCGCATTCCGCAAGCAGATGGAGGCCTTCAACAAGGCTCTCGCCCTGCGGGATCCTCCGGTGGCGCCGTTGCGCATTCCGTTCGAAGGCACCTCGTTGCCGGCTTGTTTCATCCCCGCCGTCGGCTATGAGACAGCCGAGCGGCCGCTGCTGATTTGCACCAACGGCTACGACGCAACGATTACGGACATGTTTTTCGCCTCGGCGGTGGCCGCGACTGCCCGCGGGTACCATTGCCTGATTTTCGACGGCCCCGGCCAGGGCGAAATGCTGATCGAGCACGGCATGACGCTGCGTCCCGATTGGGAGACGGTGATCAAGGCGGTGGTCGATTTCGCGCTCACACTGCCGCTCGTCGATCCCGCGCGTATCGCGCTCACCGGCTGGAGTCTCGGCGGACATCTCGCGCCCCGCGCAGCCTCGGGCGAGCACCGGCTCGCCGCCTGCATCGCCGATCCCGGCCTGTGGAGCATGACCTCCGGCATGCGCGCGTTCTGCGAGAAGCTTGGACTGCCGGCCGAAGCCGCGGCGAATCCCGCGGACATGGAGCAGCCCCTGCTCGACAAGATGTGGCAGGCCATCACCGCTGACCGCAAGCTGCGATGGACCATCATCCAGCGCGGCTTTTGGGTGAACGGAGCGGACGACCTCCGCGAGTTTCTGCGCCGCATCGCGTCGTTCACGCTCGATGGCCGGGCCGAGCTCATCCGCTGTCCGACGCTGATCACCCATGCCGAAGACGACCCGCTGGCATCGAGCGCGCAGGAGCTTTTCGACGCGCTGCGGTGCCCGAAAACGCTCATTCGCTTCACTTCGGCGGAAGGCGCCGGCACCCACTGCGAGATGATGAACCGCTCCGCGTTGAACCGCCGTGTCGCCGATTGGCTCGACGACGTGCTCGGAGGCTAGCGCACGGCGTCGATGTCGCCCGAACCGGACCTGAACGTCTCGGGACGAAACGCGTAGATACCCACGGACGCTGCCGACTCCCTCACTTTTCGCTCTGGACCTCCGCCGCGAAGCGAACGAAAGTCGGAGGCGGCGATGTGAGCCAGGGAGCCGGGTCGTGAAAGCACTGCTTCCAATCCTGATTGTCACCGCGGCATGCATCGTGCCGCCCCGCGACGCACAGGCCCGCGAGCCGTGCAGTGGGCACCAGCTTCTCAAGACGCCGCGGCCGGAAACGAGCTGCTTCGACGTGGCTCCGCGGATCTTCGTATCGCCCGACAAAGAGTTGCGCGCGGCCGTGCTTCCCGTCGATGTCAGCCTCTATATCACGCCGGACATGGAGAGCCGCGTCGTGATCCGCACGCGCAGCGGCGACACGATCACGGCGAAGGATTATTCCTCGCCGCGCGGCATGAACGGACTTTACGTCGTCGACGCGAAATGGTCGCCGGATTCACAATTCTTCGTCTACAGCATGTCGTCATCCGGCGGGCATTCGCCGTGGTCCTATCCGATCATGGTTTTCAGCCGTCAGCAAAAGCGCATCGCGGCATTCAGCGACATGATCGGCGGCAAACCGTCGCTGTCCGCAGATTTCAAGTTTACCGGACCGCACACGCTGGATGCCTTCACGTGGAAAGCAGCCGGAAACCTCGACGACAAGGTGCCGGTGTCGGTGAACCTCGAAGAGGCATTCGCGAAGTTGCCGCCGTCCTCGGATTGACCGACACGGCGCGCCACCTCGTCCCGAGCGCCATCGTCATCCGGCATCGCGAAAAAGGCAAACGACACCGAGGAACGGCAGAAATAACAATCCGGCTCACTTCGAAGCCGGTCCAGGGAGGACCACCCATGAAGCGGCAATCGGCAATTGGATTTGCAGCGGCACTCTTGCTTGGGTTCGGGTTTGGGCTCGGCGGATCGTGTCTCGGGGCCGAAAGGACCTGGTTATTCGCGCCGGGCAATTGTTCGACGGCAAGTCGGACGCGCTCTCGAGCAACCAGGTGATCGTCATTCAAGGCGAGCGCATCGCCGAGGTGGGACCGGCCGCGAGCGTGAAGATTCCTGCGGGCGCGGAGGAGATCGATCTGGGGACGGGCACGGTGCTGCCCGGCCTGATCGAGGGCCATAACCACATGTTCAAGATCGGCGACTATCCCGGCACGGGCTCGGAAGCTGCGGTGCCCGCCGTCATTCAGCCGGGGACGCCGTTCTCGATGCCGTATGTCACGCTGCTCGCTGCCAAGAACGCGAAGCTCGATCTCATGTCGGGCTTTACCACCGCGCGGGATTTGTCCAGCGGCAGCACGGCGGATGTCGACCTGCGCGACGCGATCGAGAAGGGCATCGTCGAAGGTCCACGGATGGTCGTCGCCACGGAAGGGATGCGCGGATCGACCGCCGGGCCGCGCTATTTCCACCTTGTGGACTCGCCGTGGGAAGGTCGAAAGCAGGTGCGCATACAGGTCAAAAACGGTGCTGACTTCATCAAGATCTACGTGAACAACCTCTCGCCGACCCCCTATGGCGGCCCGACGATCACATTCGAGGAGCAACAGGCGATCGTCGATGAAGCGCACCGGCAAGGGGTGAAGGTCGCCTGCACCGCCCATGCCGGCATTGCAGTGAGCCAGTCGATCGAGGCCGGCTGCGATTCGCTCGAGCTCGGCATCGACATCGATGCGGAATCGATCCGAAAGATCGTCGACAAGGGCATCTTCATGAACTTTGCGCTGACGATCAACAAGAACGCATCACGGCGGACCGTGCGTGAAATCCAGAAGGCGAGCTTTCAGCGTGCGCTCAAGGCCGGCGCGAAGATCGTCTTTGCGGTGAACGCGACGGGCGCCCACGGCAAGCAGCAAGGGCCCTATCACGGCGAGGAAACCGTAGAGTTCGCGACCATGGTCGAATACGGAATGACGCCGCTGCAGGCGATCCGAGCTGCGACGTCGGTCGCCGCAGAGAACATCGGCTGGGGCGACCGGGTCGGATCGATCGAGAAAGGCAAGTATGCCGATCTCGTCGCCGTCGCCGGCAATCCCGCAAACGACGTCACGGAGCTCGAGCGCGTCAAGTTCGTGATGAAGGGCGGACAGGTCTTCCGCAACGACTTTGCGAGCCCTGATGCGCACTGTAAGCCGGAGGTAACAGCGCGGAAACTGCACGGAACGCGTTGCCACGCATTCTTCGAATGACGATCGCAGCGCAATCGCTGTATTGCGCCCGGATGACCGGTGGCGCAATGCGCTTCGCTGATTGCGCCCCGCGCGCTTGCTGCGTTCTCGCAGCGATCAGCCGGACTTCCCCTCGTATTGCGCGTCGGTGACGTGCTCCATCCATTGGACGTGGACGCCTTCGAGGCCCTCCTGCATCGCGATGTGGGCCATCGCCGTGGTCGGGGCGGCGCCGTGCCAGTGTTTCTCGCCGGGTGGGATCCACACCGTGTCTCCCGCGCGGATCTCGCGGATCGGGCCGCCCAGTGTCTGGACCCGTCCGGTCCCGCGCACGACGTGCAGCGTCTGGCCGAGCGGATGGGTGTGCCAGGCGGTGCGCGCGCCGGGCTCGAAGGTCACCAGCGCCGCCCGAATGCGAGCCGGTGCCGGCGCCTCGACGATGGGGTCTTGCCACACCGTTCCCGTGAAATAGTCGGCTGGCATGCGGCGCGACGGCACCGCTCCGGCGGGCGTGATGTCCATTTCGAAGTCCCTTCAGTCGTTGATGGCGCGATTGACCATGGCGTCGATCACCTGGCGATAGTGCCAGCGAATCGGGCCCGGCGAGGCCGCCATGAATACGACGACCATGTCCTCCTTCGGATCGGCCCACCAGTTGGTGCCGCTGGCGCCGGGCCAGGAGAAATTGCCGACCGAGCCTGCCATTCGCACGATGCCCGGCGTCGTCTGCACGGCAAGCCCGAGGCCGAAGCCGTAATCGGCGCGGGTCGGATCGGCGACGCCGACGAGGTTCTTCACCTCGGGGCCGAGCTGGTTCGACAGCATGTATTCCACCGTCTTGCGGCCGAGGATGCGGCTGTCGCCGAGCTTGCCCTTGTCGAGCAGCATCTGCGCAAAGCGCAGGTAGTCGCTCGCGGTCGAGGCCGCGCAGCCGCCGCCGCATTCGAACTTCGCGGGCTGGGTGAGCGGGGTCTGCGACTGCGGCCGGCCGGTCACCGGATCGATCGGCAACGGCTTGGCGTAGCGGCCCGCCTTCTCCGCCGGGATCAGGAACGTGGTGTCGACCATGCCGAGCGGCTTGAACACGTTCTCCTGCAGATAGGCGCCGAGCGTCTGCTCGCTGATCTGCTCGACGACCTGGCCGAGCACATCGAGGCCGAAGCCGTAGTCCCAGGTCGAGCCGGGCTGGAAGTGCAGCGGCAGGGTCGCGAGACGATCGGTGAATTCCGTTCCCGTATAGGCGAGCGCCGCCTGGCCGCTGCCTTCGGGATAGAGCTTGTGGACGGCGGTGGTGCCGCGTCCGCCGTAGCTCATCCCGTTGGTGTGGCGAAACAGGTCCTGGATGGTGATCTTGCGAACCGCCGGCACGCGGTCGACGATGCTCTCCTTCTTGGCGTCCATCACGGCGACCTGGGCGTCCGCGAATTTCGGAAGGTACCTCGCGAGCGGCTCGTCCATCAGGAGCTTGCCCTGCTCGTAGAGCTGCAGGGCCGCGACCGCCGTCATCGGCTTGGTCATCGAGGCGATGTTGAAGATCGCGTCCTTCACCATCGGCGCGCCCGCCGCCTTGTCGCGGAAGCCGAACGCTTCGAAATAGGCGAGCTTGCCGTGCCGCGCGACGGCGAGCACGGCGCCCGGAATCTGATCGCGCGCGACGTCGGCATTGAGCGTCTTGGCGATATCGGCGAGCCGCTGCGACGACAGGCCCACCTCTTCCGGCTTCGCTCGGGGCAATGGATCGGACATCTGCGCGTTCGCCGTGCAACACATCATTCCCGCCAGCATCGCGGCGGCCACTAGTCGGATCGCCATTAGCATATTCCTCCCGGAGCGCGCACGAACGAGCCCTGCGCACCGGCCGAAGCTTATCGCGAATTGGCATGGGCCGTCATCGACCTTGTCGACGCGCGGCTGCATTGCCGACTCGAACGTGGCGCATTGCCAAGGCCGCGCGTGGCGCGCTACAGCGATGTCCACAAAGGCCAACCTTTTTCTGTCATCGCCCGGCTTGACCGGGCGATCCAGTAACCACCGGACTCCGACTGGGGCACAGCCCGTGTCAAATCGACAGCTCGGGGGTTACTGGATTGCCCGGTCAAGCCGGGCAATGACACGCGATGAATGAGTGGAACACCCGACATGGCAGTCGATTGGTCGAAGCTCGTGATCGGAATGCTCGGCGGTGACAAGCGCGAGCAGGAGATCGCACGCCTTGCTGCGGCGACCGGCGCCGAGGTGCGCGCCCACGGCTTTCCGTGGCCGGAGGGCGGCATCGAAGGCGTGCACCATCTCGACGACCCCTCGGCCGTCCTCGCGGGCGCGCAATTCGCGCTGTGTCCGATTCCGGGCATCGCCGCGAACGGCGCGCTGTTCGCCCCGGCAGCTCCGGCGCCGATCATACCGACGCGAGAGATGCTCGCCGGCATGGTCGCGCCGGCCCACATCATCCTCGGCTGGGCCGACAAGAACCTCAAAGCCCATGCCGACGCGCTCGGCATCGCCATTCACGAATACGAGTGGGACCGCGCCCTGATGTTGCGCCGGACGCCGGCGATCATCGAGGGCTTGCTCAAAATCGTGATCGAGAACACCGCCATCACGATCCATGGCGCAACCGTCTGCGTGGTCGGCCAGGGAACGATCGGCGCGGTGCTCGCGCGCTATCTCGTCGCGCTCGGCGCCCACACCCATGTGGTGGCGCGCAATCCCGAGCAGCGGGCCGCGGCGTTCGTCGTGGGCGCGACGCCGCACACCCTCGACGAGCTGCCGGGGCTCGCCCACCGTCTCGACATGCTGTTTTCCACCGTGCCGTCCCGCGTCGTCGGCGCCGATATTCTGGAACGGCTGCCTAACTCCGCGCTCCTCGTCGATCTTGCGGCGCCGCCCGGCGGCATCGACTTCGAGGCGGCCAAGCGGCTCGGCCTCAAGGCGATCTGGGGCCGGGGGCTCGGCAGCCGCGCCCCCGTCACCGTCGGCGCCAGCCAGTGGAGCGGCATCCGGGCGCGTATCGAGGCGATCCTCGCCGCACCGGACTGAGTTCCGAAGCATGATTTCGGAAAGTTGCAGACTTTGCGGGCCAGATCATGCTCCTACTCAAAGAGCTCAAGGAGAACGAACATGCCTGTCGTCACCGTAGAGATGTGGACGGGTCGCACCCGCGAGCAGAAGCGCAAGCTCGTGCGCGCCATCACCGATGCCATGGTGGAGCATGCCGGCGCCAAGGCCGACCAACCTTCATGTCATCCTCCACGAGGTGCCGAAGGAGGACTGGGGGCTCGCCGGCGTGCTCGGCGACGAGCGCAAGGACGGATGACCATGGCTGATGCGGCGAAGGTGGACGCAACGAGTAGGAGTGCGGGACGGCCGACCGGCTTTGCGCACATGCTCCTCAAGGTGAGCGACATCGCCCGCTCCGAGCGCTTCTATGTCGACGTGCTCGGCTTCACCGTGCGGCCGGCGAAGCCGCTGCCCGATGGCCGGCCGTTCGTGCCGTTCAACCAGGGGCTGGCGCTCACCTCGGGCGGACCGCACGAGCCGACCCAGATCGACCACATGGCTTTCGTCGCCGAGGACGTGCGCGCGCTCGCCGCCCGCCTCACCCGCGCCGGCGTGAAATTCTTCCGCGAGCTCCACGACGGCATCTACGGACTCACGATCTACATCGCCGATCCCGACGGCAACATGATCGAGTTCTTCGAGTCTGACGCGAAGATGTGAGGCACCGCCGCCGGCGCAGCTCAATGCGCGATCCGGTCCTCACCATAGTGCACGAGCCAGAGATCGAGCGCAGCGAGGAAGGTCACGACGAAGCCGATGCCGATGACCACGTGCATCGCCGTCGTGTGGGTGAAGCCAAGGACGAAGGGCGAAACATCATCCACAAGCCTGCAGCGAGCGTGATCCACTCCTCCCACTCGGCATAGAGCATCAGGGCCGCGAGTGACACCGCCACGATCACCGCCCCGCCGAGCCACGCATCGGCGCCCGCGGTGCCATGGGCGAATGCGAACAGCCACGGCGAGAGGAACAGCAGCGCGCCGAGGATGAGATTATAGAGGTCGAGAACCGCTTCCGGCCGATGCCGGCTACTCACTGTGTTCCACATGATCGAACTCCCGTGCGGGCCAGTTGGAACACGATGCCGATCGCCGTGAGGCCGAAGCCAACCGCCCCGAGCGGCAGCGGCGCATCGATCGCCACGCGACGTCAAACGCGCGACGGCCGAATTGGTGGCAGACGCCGGGCGTTCTGCGGCGATCGAGCGCAGCGATTAGATCCGGGCCCCAATTGTGCCGAGAGGAACCCGGCGGGAGCGGTTCCCGCCGGCATCGCCACAGAAGCTATTTGCGCGGCGGCGCGCCCTGCCCTGCCGGACACGGCGAGAACTGCACCGCGACCTTGAGGCCGATCGGCAGCTGTGCCGGCGCATCGGGCAGCGAGAGCATCACCTGGCGGAACTGCCGCGATGCATTGCCGGCCATCGGATTGTCGCCGACCGCGACGCCGATCGATTCCACCACCCCTTCGGACGCAGTCCCGGGAACTCCGTCGGCGGTGACGCGGGCACGCCCGCCCGGGCATAGCCTCGGCACGTCGCGCTCGTCGACATAGGCCCGGACCCGGCGGGTACTGTCGTCGACCATGGTGAGCAGGATCACCGGTGCCATCGTGCTCACCAGCTGGCCGGGGCTCACATTGGTCGCGAGCACGATGCCGGCGGTCGGCGCATCGACCGAACAATGGCCGAGACGCGCGGTGGTCTCCTCGAGGCGGCGCCGCGCGGCGTCGCGGCGCGAACGGGACTCGGTGACATCCTCCTCGCGGGAGCCGGCATGGAGAAGCGCGAGCTTGGCGCGCACCTCGTCGAGCAGCGCCGCCGCCATGCGGGCGTCCCGCTCGGCCTGGTCGATCTGCACCCGGGTCACGGTGAAGCCCTCGTGAAGCTGGTGGATGCGGTCGAGCGACCGCTGGGCCTCACGCAGCCGCGCATCGGCGAGATTGACGTTGGCGACCCCGATGGCGATCTCTTCCGGCCGCGGGCCGTGGAGCGTGCGCAGGAACGCGGCTTCCGCCGCATCGAGGTCCGATTTGCGCGCGTCGAGCTCGCGCTCGATCGGTCCGCACTCGACCTTGACGAGGTGCTGTCCCGCCGCAACACGGGTTCCGGGGCCGACCAGCAATTCGGCAATAGTGCCGGTCGCCGACGTTCCGATCGAGAGGACGTCGCTGTGGCCCTCGACCCGCCCCAGTGCGGACATCGCCGCGTCGCCCGGCGGACTTACGCTGGCCGGCTGGCTCACGCCGGCACGGCCGAACCATCCGAACCACAAAAGCCCTGCGATCAGTGCGACGGGCAGAGCCGTGGCCGCCCACCGGGTCGCCTGCCCGCGTACGCTCAGCGGCGTTTCGCGCATGACATCCCTCAAAAGCGTGGTCGCCCCACACGCAAAACGCTAGCACCAGTTCGCCCGAAACGAAATCAGTTGCGTGTAAAAAAATTGAGGCCGCCTTGGGGTCCGGGCCGGATCCGTGCTCGGTCGCGAGCCGCACCCGGCCTGGCCGCGATGCGGTAAATCCGTCATTCGCCGCGGGCGGGCTTGTCGCAGACCTTGCATTTGAACGGCGGCGACGGCTCGCCGGGTTCCACCATCACCGAGCTGAACTCGCCGCAGCGGCCGCACTGGCGCACGAGCTTCGTCGGGAGCTTCACGACCGGCTTGGTCGCTGCGGCCAGAGCTTCCTCGCCCCGGGCTCTGAGCTCAGCCTTGGTCAATGCGGGTCCGCGAACGCGTCGTTTCATCTGCTATCCAGGCCTTTCGCAAGTGAACGTCGCGCCACCCGTCCGCGATAAGGCGGAACGGGCGGCACGTCAACGAAATCGCCGACAACATTGGCGACAACACGGCCGCAAAGCAAAACATAGAGGTCTTGCCCGATCATCACAGAGGAGCGCGGCGCAACGCAAGCCCGCTGTCCCCCTCGCTGCTGCAGCCCAATGGCCCGGCTCCGCCGGGGGGCAGGCCATTTTCGTTGGCGCCCGCTTCAAAACCCGCGCGGGCCGAACACCTTGATGCCGAGCTTCTTCTCGAGCGCGCGGCCGAAGCGATATTTCATCTCCGGGCCCTCATAGGTGGCCGGCGGCGCCCGCTGGTAGTCCGGCTCGGACTCGACCCGCAGACGGATGAAATACGGACCCGGCGCGGCGGCGATCGCGGGCATGCCCTTCTCGAGATCGGCGAGGTTGTCGATAGTCGTGACTTGGCGGATGCCGGCCCCTTTGGCGATCGCGGCATAGTCGGCATTGTCCTGGTTCACCATCGGCATGGTGTCGACAGTCTGATAGCTCTGGTTGTCGACCACGAAATGCTTGAGGTTTCCCGGCTGCTGGCCGGCCTCGGTGAGCAGGCAGCCGAGGTTCATCGACAACGATCCGTCGCTGTTGAGCACCCACACCGGCACGTGCGGCAACGCGGTCGCGAGCCCGAGCGCGAAGCTCGCGGCAAAGCCCATGCCGCCGTGCATGTAGAAGCTGTCCTCGCTCTTCGTCACCGTCCACCACTCGTTCGCCGCCATGCCGAGTGCGCAGACCACGATGGCGTCGCCGCGGTGGGCGGCGAGGACCTTGAGCGCTTCGCGCGTCTTCATGCGTTCTTCACTCCGAGCAGCCGCTTGGTGAGAAACAGGACGAACGGCCGCTTCTGCAGGCGGTGCCATTCATAGGCGTCGGGAATACGCTCGATCTCCTCGGGCTTGTCGATGATCTGAAACGGGAAATCATAGGCCTGGAGCAGCGCCACGGTGCGCCGCCCCTGGACCTCCTGATAGACCTTGTGATCGTCGATCGAGCCGCGCGCGCTGACGATGCAGAACACCGGGATCATGTGGCGCAGGCACAGCGTGGCCATCTCGCCGGTGCAGGTCAACAACCCGGTATTGCCCATGATGGCGACCGAGCGGACGCCGCCGAAGAACGCGCCCGCGCAGATCGCTATCGTTTCGGCCTCGCGCCCGACCGGAATGTGCTTGATCTGGTTGCCCGCGGTGACGCGGCGGATCAGGCCGTTGACCCAGTCGTCGGGAAGGCTCGCGGCGAGCGTCACGCCCGCCTTGACGAGCTGGGCGTGGATCAGTTCGTTGGCATCCATATCTGCTCGCTGGGGAACATATCTGCTCGTTGGGGAGTGCAGCTTCTTTAGGTTGGAGCGCGATCTTGTCCGAAAAGCCTGGGCTTGTTCGGGATCATGCTCGCCAAACGATAGGAAGGCGGCCGTGGAGCGTCAAGCTGTGATCACAGCTCACGTGCGACGACCGTCCTCGAAGTCCGCCTTCTTGAGGAGTTGCTGAAGCGTGTCCTCGATATCGTCCTCCACCGCCCGGCGGGCCGCGCGGGCGTCGCCGGCCCGCAGCGCCGCGAGCAAGCGCCCGTGGTGGCGCTGGGTCCAGCGCACGTTCGGCATTTTCGCCGACAGCGCAACGAAGGGGCCGGCCTGACGCCACAGCATCTCGATCAGCGGCAGCACGACTTGCGAACGCGAGAGTGCATAGAACGAGAAATGGAATTCCAAGTTGTCGGTCATCGCCGTCCGCGTGTCGGCAGCGGCGATCGCCTGCCGAAGGTCCTCGTTGATGCGAACGAGCGCTGCGATGTCCGCCTTGCGCGCGTTGCGGCAACCGATCTCCGCCAGCATGCCCTCGAGCCGCTGCCGCGCGCGCGACAACTCGATGAAACGCTCGCGGCTCATGCGCGGAATGATCACCGAGCGGTTCGGCAGCATCACGAGGGCGCCCTCGGCGATCAGCCGGCCCACCGCCTCGCGCACCGGCATGGCGCTGGTGCCGATCCGCGCCGCAAGCGTGCGCAGCGAGACCGCCTCGCCCGGCGTGAACATCCCACCCATGAGGCCGCGCGCGAGCGCGGCGTGGACGCGGCTCTGCAGGGTGCCGCGCGCGGGCCTCGGCGCTTTCGCCGCGAGCTTGATGCTGCGCTTGCGCCGCGCGGGTCCCCTCGGCACGGCGACACCGGCGACCGTTTTTCGCTTGGATTTCATTTCGACCGATCCACGACGCCATTATGGAAGCGATTGCAAGGCATTATCAACCAGTGATTGCGTTTGCGACCGTTTGTGCCCAAGACTTTCGCGCGGGTCCGTCGCCCTTGCAATGCCGTCGGGGATCGCGGAAGAGGGTCCGGCCCTCCGAGACGTATCGCACGGCGGGAGTGGAACGCTGTCATGGATTTGGAATCATGGACCTGAAACTGACCGGAAAGATCGCGCTGGTGACGGGATCGAGCCGCGGCATCGGCCGCGGCGTCGCGCTTACGCTTGCCGATGAAGGCTGCGACGTGATGCTCACCGGACGCGACGAGACCGCGCTCGGGGAAGTCGTCCGCGAGGTCGAGAAGCGCGGCCGCCGCGCGTTCTATGAGAACCGCCGATCTGCGCGGCGAGGGCGCGCCCACGGCGCTCGTCGAAGCCGTGAAGCGCCGCTTCGGTCGCCTCGACATCCTCGTCAACAACGCCGGCACCACCAAGCGCGGTGATTTTCTCGCGCTGACCGACGCCGACTGGCAGGAAGGCTATGCGCTCAAATTCTTCGCCCATGTGCGCCTCGCCCGCGCCGCCTGGCCGCTGCTCAAGGAAACCGGGGGCGCGGTGGTGACGATCGGCGGCACCAGCGGACGCCTCCCGATCGCCGTCTTCACCATCGGCAGCTCGGTGAATGCCGCCTGCGCGGCCTTTGCAAAAGCGCTCGCCGACCTCGGCAAGACCGACGGCGTGCAGGTCAACACCATCCACCCGAGCTATGTCGAGACCGAACGGTTCTGGCGGCGCATCAAGGCCGACATGGAGCGCACCGGCAAGAGCGAGGCCGAGGTGCGCGAATGGCATCGCCAGGATATCAACGTCACGAGGTTCGGCACGCCGGAGGACATCGGCGGCCTCATCGCCTTCATGGTGTCGCCGCGTGGGAGATGGCTGCACGGCGCGACCATCGACATGGACGGCGGCGAAGTGCCGTCGCTCTGAGCCATGAGCACGAATGTGCTCGTCACGCCGTCGCGCGCGAACGTGCTGCTCACGCCGGCGCACATCGGTGCGGTGGAGATGAAGAACCGCATCGTGATGCCGCCGATGACGACGCGGCTCGCCGACGCCGAGGGCTACGTCACCGACGACACCGTGAACTATTACATGGCCCGTGTGCGCGGCGGCACCGGCCTCATCACCGTCGAGATGGCCTCGCCGACCAAAGCCGGCCGCCACCGCCGGCGCGAGCTCGGAATTTATGACGACCGCTTCCTGCCCGGCCTGACGCGGCTCGTCACCGCGATCAAGGCCGGCGGGGCGCGGGCCTCGATCCAGATCGGGCACGGCGGCGGCCATACCCGCATCGACATCTGCGGCGAGACCCCGCTCGCGCCCTCGGCGATCCCGCATCCTGTGTTCGAGATCACCGACGAGACGATCGTCCCCAAGGAGATGTCGGCGGACGACATCGCCTTCACCATCGCGGGCTTCGCCGCCGCAGCAGCGCGCGCCGAGCAAGCCGGGTTCGACTGCGTCGAGATTTATGCCGCCCACGGCTACCTGATCTCGCAGTTCGTCACCCCGTTCGAGAACCGGCGCACCGATCGCTACGGGGGAAGCCTCGAGAATCGTGCGCGGTTCGGCCTCGAAGTGTTGCGCGCGGTGAAGGCCGCGGTGCGCATTCCCGTGATCTACCGGGTGTCGGTCGAGGATTTTTTCCCGGACGGTTCGCCGTTCGCCGAAGGGCAGCAGGTCGCACTATGGGCGGCGCAGGCGGGCGCCGACGCACTGCACATCGCGGCGGGGCACTATCGATCGCTGCCTTCGGCCGCACGCATGATCCCGCCGATGGCCTACCCCGACGCGACCTTTCTGGCCTATGCCGCGGAGATCAAGAAGGACGTCGCGGTCCCCGTGATCGCTGTCGGCCGACTCGGCGATCCCGAGGTCGCCGCCGGTGCGATCGCTTCCGGCAAGGCTGATTTCATTGCGCTGGGTCGAACGCTGATCGCGGAACCCGACTGGGTGGCGAAGCTCGCCCGTGGCGAGCCGGCGCGGCGTTGTCTTGCCTGCAACACCTGCATCAACGAGATGCGCGGCGGCACCCAACTCGGCTGTGTCGTCAACGGCGCCGCCGGCCGCGAGACCCGGTTTCTCGGCGCCGCGCCGCCGCAGGGCGAGCGCATCGCCGTCATCGGCGCAGGACCTGCCGGCCTTACCTACGCCTCGCTCGTTGCCGGCGACAACGCGGTCACGGTGTTCGAGCGCGAGCAGGTCGCGGGCGGCGCGTTCCGCCGCGCCGGAAAGGCGCCGCTGTTTCAGGAGGTGGTGGCTGCGCAGGATTTGTTCGACCGCTACATCGCGCGCATGGTCGCGGCGTGCGTGCACAAGGGCGTGACGTTCCGCTACGGCATCGATGTCGCCCATGCCGCGGGCGCGCTCGCAGGATTCGACCGCATCGTGATCGCGACCGGGGCGCGCTACCGCTTCGGCCTCGGCCCCCTCCCCGCGCTGCTGCTCGACCGGGGCGCCGGCCGGTGGCCGGGCTTGCGACGGCTGTTCTCATGGCCGCCATTCCGCGACTGGTTCTACCATCGCGCGCGGCGCTCGACCGGCGAGGACTTCCGTCGCCTGGGCAAGCCCGGGCAAAAGGTCACCGTGATCGGTGATGCTTTGCGCGCGGGCAAGAGCCAGCCCGCAATCGCCAGCGCCTTCGAGGCGGCGCTGCTCGGCGGGTGAACCTGGGAACCGGCAACGCCACCGACGAGACTTTTCCTGGCCGCTCGTTGGCAGCGGAACGGATACGCGACATATGCGTTACGTTTGGTTTTGCACTCGTGTGAACGGCACGGCGAATGTTCAGCGCGGCGCCCTCGGTATTCTCGTGCGAGTTTGCATTCATGCGCATGTATTGAGGCTGGCTTTCAATTGTCGACGAAGGAGAGCAAACCATGAAGATCGTCGTCATCGGCGGCACCGGCCTGGTCGGGTCGAAGACCGTCGCCATTCTGCGCCAGGGCGGTCACGACGTCGTCGCCGCCTCGCCCAAGACCGGCGTCAACACCATCACCGGCGACGGCCTCAAGGACGCCCTGGCCGGTGCGCAGGTTGTCATCGACCTCGCCAATTCGCCCTCATTTGAGGACAAGGCGGCGCTGGAATTTTTCGAGACCTCCGAACGCAACCTTCTGCCCGCGGAGGCTGTTGCAGGCGTCCGACACCATGTTGCGCTCTCCATCGTCGGAGCAGACCGGATGCTCGATACCGGCTATTTCCGCGCCAAGATCGCCCAGGAGAAACTGATCGAGGCCTCCGGCATCCCCTACACCATCATCCGCTCGACCCAGTTCCTGGAATTCCTCCGCAACATCACCGCTTCGAGCGCGAGCGGGGACGTGGTCAGGTTTTCGCCCGGCCTGTTCCAGCCGATAGCAGCGGACGACGTTGCCGCCATCGTCGCCGATGTCGCGGTCGCGGCGCCGCGAAACGGCATTGTCGAGATCGCCGGCCCGGAACGCGCGCCGTTCAACGAAATCGTCGCTCGCTATCTCAAGGCGGTCGGCGACCGGCGCGAGGTCGTGCGCGATCCCGAGGCCCGCTACTATGGCGGCCGGGTCGAGGAGCGCTCGCTCGTGCCGTTGGGCGAGGCGCGCCTTGGCCGGATCGGCCTCGACGAATGGGTCCGCCGCTCGCAGGCGGCAGCCTGATCACGCCAACGGAAGGACAGCGCTATGAAACGTATCCTCTATGCATTGGCTGTCGTCACCCTGCCGTTCGGCAGCGTGCTCGCGGATGCGCCTAAGTCGAAGGACGCCAAGGTCACGCTCGTTTTCCAGCACGAGCTGCCGAACGTTCCCGGCAAGAGCATCAAGGGCGTGCTCGTCGAATACGGGCCGGGCGGCTACTCGCCGGGCCACACGCATCCCAAATCAGCGTTCATCTACGCGACTGTGCTCGAGGGGGAGATCCTCAGCCAGGTCAACGACGGACCGGTGACGACGTACAAGGCCGGACAGAATTTCTCCGAGATGCCCGGCGACCGCCATGCCGTCAGCGCCAACGCCAGCAAGACGAAGCCGGCCAAGCTACTCGCGGTGTTCGTGGTGGACACGAACGAGACCGAATTGACGACCCCGTTCGGGATTTGAGAATACCCCGGCCAGTATTACCGGCGTCCTCCGCCAGCGTTGCCGTCATACTGGAGGCCACAGTGCGGGAGTCCGATAATGGGACCGCCTGGCCGTGCCCAGCGGCCGTGGAAGCAAGAGGCGACGGCGCCATGGCGACAACCTACCGTGAAGTTGCAATAGAGCAGATGCTGCAAACCGTCGAAGAAGCGATGACGAGCGTCATCGACTGGTGGGGAGACCTGCCGCCGCCGATGAAAGACGCGATCGAGCAGTTTCGGGTTCAGCTTGGGACGGCAATCGACTCGGTAGATTTCGTCAAAAGGGCGCTCGACAGACAGGTCCAGGAAACCGGCCGCGGGGACGGTCCTGCTTGACGTTCGCCCTCAGAAGTCCGGCGTTTTCGCCTCGGGAAGCGGGAACAGGTTGTGGGCGAAGCGATCGCCGTTGTTCTCGGCGCAGATGAACTCGCGCCACGGTCGATCCTGCTTGCGCCAGCGCGTCGTCATGTACATGGGCTCCTTGAGTGCGTCAGGGTCCTCGACCTTGACCAGCACCTCGAGGAGCCTGCCGTCGCTCGAGAGCTTGAAACGCTCGGTCACGTGGAGCTTCTCGCTGTGCGGCGTGCGGTACATGTCGAGGAAGCTCAGGCCCGTCTTGAGCCCGACGGTGTCGACGACGAGCTCCTGGCCCTCGTAGCGCCCGATCGATTCGCCGAACCAGGACGGCGTGATGTTTTCGGAGTGCTGGTCGGTGAGGTAGATGCGGCGCACCAGCGAGTCACGCTCCCAAAACATGTAGATCATGTCCTTCTTCGGATCCGGGAAGAAGAAGAACGGCTCGGTGGTCCACAAAAGCTGGCCCGGCACGCTGCCCGGATAGCAGCGCGACGTAGCGAGGAACGGCATGCCGCGCTTTCCGGTGAGCACCTCCTCGTTCGACTGGCGCATCGCTTCGGCCGCCCAGGGCTCGAGGATAGGGTCCGCGAAATTGCCCATGGCGAGCGTGACCTGGCGGCCGGCGCCGCGATCGACGTTGCCCTGCAGCGGATGGCCGGGATCGTCACGGATCGGTCCGCGCAGGCCGGCGGGAGGATCGAGCCAGCCGTCGCCATAAAGCGCGTTGCGCCCGTCGGTGCGGATGCGCACCCAGCCCATGTTCGAAGGCAAGTTGAGGAACGAGGGGATCGCCGACTTCGCGGGAGCCGGAGGAGGCGCAGAGGCGGTTTGCGCGAAGGCGCCGGAGGCGGCACAGACGGCGATCACGGCGCCCAGGGCAAGGGCGCCGAGGGACCGCGCCCCGCCCGCATCCGCCGCGCGCGCGGGCTCAACGATGAAAGGCATTCCGTAATTCCTCCGAGGGACGGGCTCCGATCACGCCAGCGCGAGGCCGCCGCAACCCATATTACGTTTACAACGCAGCCGGCGCCCCGCGCAAATCGAAGCACCGATCCCGACCGGGCCGCGCGTGAGGGCACCGCCGCTGTTCGCTGAACCGGGCGGATGAGCAGTGGGCCGCGAGCAGCGTGTGCGGCCATGCAACTCGACTTCGGCGCGTGATATGCTCTGTCAGTTCATGATCGCTGGTGGTTTGGATTCGGCGGAGGACGGCTTGCGTTTGATCTGGCCATGGCAAGATAGAAGTCGCCGGTTTTCCCGGCTGAAAGCCACCACGTTCGCGCTGATGCTGTGGCCGGCCATCCGCACTGCCTGGCTCGTTGGCGCCGGCGGCTACGGAAGCACCTGGCCGCTGGCGCTCCCCGCGCTGACCTACTGGTCGGGCGTGTGGGCGACGGTGATCCTGCTGATGGCTCTCGCGGTGACGCCTGCGGTGGCGATATTCCGCTGGCCGGCGCTCGCCGACGTACGGCGGATGATCGGGGTGACGGCGCTCGTCTACACGATCGCGCATATGGTGATCTATTTCGCCTTCCGGCGCTGGGATTTTGCGAACATCACCACCGATATGACGACGCGGCTGACGCTGATTGTCGCGACACTTTCGACCATCGGGTTGATCGTCCTCGGCGCGACCTCCGTGGATGCCGCCGTCAAATACATGGGCGCGAAGAACTGGCAGCGGCTGCACACCACAAACTATGTCATCAGCTCCCTTGCGATCCTCCATGTGTTGCTGGCGCGCGGCACCTACACCGAGCAATACGTGCTGACCGCGATATTTTTCTGGCTCATGGCCTGGAGGGTGCTGGCCCGCTACGGCCTGGGCACCAACGCCAAGGTGCTCGCGGTGCTCGCGGCGGCGTCGTGCATCGTTGCGGCGTCACTCGAAGCAGGATTCCTCTGGGCTCGCCGCGGCTTTGCCGTGTGGGAAACGCTCGGCGTCAACTTCGACACGGCCGTGCTGGACTTCGGCTATCCGCCGGCGTGGCAGATGCTCGCGCTTGGAATCGTGGCCGCGTTGGCCGCGGCCTGGGGCGAAACACTGCGCGCGAGGGCGGCGAGGCTCAAGACCGGCCAGGCGGATAGGATGGCGGGGTAAGGTAAGCGGCGCCCATGTCGATGACGCTTCCGACTCTCCGTCAAAAGCAGGCCGCCGCAAAAAGACCGGCTCAGGCAATGCTCGCGAAGACGCGGCAGAAGTTGCCGCCGCCAATCTTGCCGATCTCTTCAGGCGTAAAGCCCTGCTTGAGCATCTCGCCGGCCACCGCATAGAAGAAGCCGCCGTTCTCGTCCGCCCAGATTTTGTTGGTGTAAGGAAGAGCGTAGGACGACGTGAGGTCGGTATCGGTGCCGATGCCGACATGGTCGATGCCTGCCACGTCGACCATGTCCCTGATCCCCGCGACATAATCCGCCATCGTCGTGACCAGGCGCCACCACACGCCGATGACGCCGCCCGCTGCCGCTACTTCGCGCGCAAGCTCTTTGCTGGTCAATCGCCTCGCCAAATCCGCCGTAACGCCCCTCGTGCCTGACGCAGGGGTCAGGCGGGTGTGCGAGAGGATCATGGGCTTGGTGGCCACTTTCAATGCGGCGAGCACCGTCGCTTGGGTGCCGTGCGTGATATCCACCAGCATGCCCAGCCGGTTGCATTCCCTGATGACCTGCGCACCGAAAGGCGTCAGTCCACCCAGATGCGGTGCCGGAGCCGTGTAGACATCACCAAGAGGTGAAACGTTGTCGTCGCGCTCGTGAAGAGGCTGCAGAATTCTCAAGCCTCGCTTGTAGGCTTCCTCGATGCGTTCCAGGCGCCCCTCGATGAACTCCGCGCCTTCGACGGCCTGAATGATGATCGGCTGCTTGCGGTCGTGGGCGGCCTGCAGGTCCTTGAAGTTCAGGGCGCGGCCCATATGATTCTGCGCGAGCAGCCGATCCTCGAACGCGAGCGTCTGAAGAAAGTACTTGGGATAGTTGCCCACTTCCTGGCTCCCGAGAGCGTCCAGGGCGTAGGTCTGGCAAACCGCCGAGAACCCGGCGCGCTTCATTTCGCCCGCGATATCGAGCTCCGGATCCGGCCTGGTATCTTCCGGGTTCCTCAAGAACCGCATCTGCACGTGGCTGTGCATGTCGACCGCAATCGTGCTCGAGACGATCTGCTCGACGCGCGGATCGACCTCGGCTGAGTAGAGGCGATCCGGACCGAGCAGCATCGCGCCGCCCGTTCCGGCAATAGTTGCCAGGAATTTTCGCCTCGAAGGACTCATCTGCGGCCTCCCATGCCAGGGACCCCGACCTGCCGATGACACGGCAACGTCGCGAATGCCAATTCAATTCACGACACGAGCCATAAAATCACGCTAACGGCGGCCTGCGAATGGATCGGATCGCCCCCGGATTACACGTGCGGCCGACAAGTCCCGGGAATGACGACGACGCTATCGCGTCCTGAGCTCATTGCTCAGCGCATCGGGCAGCCTCCACCCATCGGTGAAGTCGAATGATTGCTGGAAGCGGATGCCGTCAGCGGTCGAGCCGCCGGCGGGCACCGTCCCCTCGATCTGATAAAGCCGCCGATTGTGAAAGAAGACAGACGCATAAATCTGGCTGCCGTTCGCCCCGTCGATGCTCGCTTGCCGGCCAATGATTCGACGCGTGCTATGGGGAATGTCGAACTTTATCTCCCCCTCTCGCGATAGCATCAGCATCGCATAGGCCATGACGTTGCCTTCTGACATCTCGGTAGACGACAGATCGGCGACCGTGACCTTGAACTCGCCGCCCTCCCGCACGACGGAATAGGCGCGCGCTTCCACCGGGCGGCCGCCGGGGGCCTGGTAAGACGTGGTTTCAATTTTCGGCTCGGCGGGAAAGGCGACCGCAAATCCATCGTCTGGGTATCGGTACTCCGTCCAGCCCTGCGCATGCGCAAGGCTGCTTGCGGCAATCATCGCGAGAATGAAGGTGACGAAGCGCATTTTGATGTTCTCAGGCGGGATCGGCAGATTGCGGCCGCGAACATCGTACGCAGTTGCCCTGTTGATTGAAAGCTCACCTGACCGCATCGATCAAAACACGGTCAAAACAACGACGTTTGCCGCCGCGCCTCGACGGCCGTGGCAGAAATAGACGAACCGTGTTGCCGAGCGGTTACATCGTTGCATCAGTAGATAAGCTACAATTTGCGCGGCATTCGAGGGTCGACATCATGAAGCTGTCACTTCCTGCAGTCGCACTTCTCACCGCGATCATGTCGGGCTCGGCGTTCGCGGCGGACATGCCGTTGAAGGCAGCGCCTTACGTGCCGTCAAGCTGGACCGGCGCCTATTGGGGCCTGACGCTCGGATGGGGCTATCTCGACAGCACCGTGACCAACTCGGCCGCGGGATTCTGTAACCCCGCGTTGGGGGGGTGCCCTGACTTCGGCCCCGCGCTCGCCGGCGCCATTCCGGCCTCTATCCCGGTCAACCCGAACGGATTCCTCGGCGGCGTGGAGTTTGGCTACAACTGGCAGGTGGGCCGGTTGGTCTATGGCGTCGAGACTGATTTCTCCGGGGCAAACATCGACGGCTCCGCCACGACCTCTCTGGTGAGCGCCCCTATCGGAGGTGCCACCACCAATGTCGTGGCAACGGCCGGAGAGCGGCTCTCTTATCTTGGGACGGTCCGCGCCCGGCTCGGCTGGACTCCGTCCGATCCGCTGCTGTTCTATGCCACCGGCGGCTTGGCCTATGGTGGCGTGAAGTCGAGCATGCAGTTGACCGAGACCGTCGTTGGGCCCTGCTTCTGCGGCCCGTCGCCGTCGGTGCTCGCCAATTCATCGTCCACCCTGACGGGTTGGACCGTGGGCGGCGGCGTGGAGTGGATGTTCGCGCCGCATTGGACGGTGAAGGGCGAATATCTCTATTACGATCTTGGCACCGCCGGCTATGCGCTGCCGACGCTCAACCAGCTCAACGCGGTCGGCGTCCCCTTCTTCGGAGCCGGCGTTGCGACATCGGCCAGCATCAAGGGCGGGCTTGCCCGGGCCGGCGTCAACTTCAAGTTCTGAGCCGACGCAAAACAGCTTCTGCAACGAGCTGGATTGCCTTGTCGAATCGGCAGTGACACGCGCGGGGACATCGCGAGCGAGCCAGTGGGCCGTTGCGCCGTGTAGCGGTGAAGCGGTCGTGACCGCCGGAAGTCACCACCGGCGGTGTTGGCGACGAGAGACGACCGCAGCTCGGCTGGGCCTTCAACTACACGTTCTACAGGTCATCGATACGAAAGCTCCGGGCCGCCACCGGGGCTTCTGTCTTAAGTCGTCCTCGCCGCGGAGCCGGCAACACAGGATCGGCCGCCCCGGAGCCACGCGCGGCATAACCGCCCGGCGAACACGCTGGCAATGACTGGTATATTGCACGGACTGCGCGGGCCGGTGTAGAGGTACCGCACCTCCCCCTCTGTGGGGCTTGGCGTCTGCGTCCCAATTCGAATGTCAACAGACGTAAAGCTGCCGATCGCCTGTCGATCAGAGCAGCCCGATTGCACAACGGAGAATTCGCATGAAGCCCGTGCTTGCACCGCTGCTTCTTTTGCTCGCCATCAGCAGACGGACGAGGGTCACGGACATGAGACGCCTGACCATGGCTGGCTTGATTGCCGCCTTGACTTTGGGGACCTTTGTTGCTGCCGCGTCTGCTCAAAGCCGCCCCAGCTATTGGCCCCCCGTAGTTAATAGCGGCGTGCCGTGCCCGGGCACTACCACCCCACTTTATGTGGTGTGCGAATCATACTCCGACGTTCCCTGGCATCAAAAGCTGGGTACTTATGCACACAACGAGCTCGATGAGGCTCTTATCCTCCCTTATGCCGCCCTTCCACAAGCCAACAAAGACTGGTGTACCGCCAACAAGAAAACGAACCCGCAATGTATGATCGAAACCGGTGTCAATAGCATTATCGGCATCACCAGAACCGATACGCTCTACGATTTCAAGAAATCCACAGCAATCCAAAACGCTAAAAGATGCCCGCCTAATCCGGCCAGCTACGACGTTCCATGCACTCCAACTGTTTTATATTGCCAAAATCCTAACAATCCTAGCGATCCTGACCCGTCCTAATTCCCTTCCATGTATAGAAGTCAAGCTGTCGGTGTCCATGTATTGGAACCGGGGCAGTAACGATATTGTGGAGCGCCCGATCGGCGACGAACCTCCGACGGCTACATCCGGGTTCGTGATCACGGACGGCACCACTTACGCCCCCCAGATGCCCTGGTATATGTCACACAACTGCTATTCACAGTTAGTAGACGGCCCGCTGAGTGTTGTTTGCTACGCCGACTACATTTCCGATATGAACGACGGGTTCAATGCGTGCTGCGGAAAGGGTCTACCGGACTGGCCGAACGGCCCCTGGCCCTGGTCGGTGTTTCCCGGCGGAAACGCGGCAAACCCCAACCACTGCAAACCGAATACGACGACGCCGGCGACGATTACATCATGCACATTCGTCATGGCGGGTTTTGATCTCGACCCGGTGAAAAAAGACGTCCAGAATGCCCGCAACCTTCAGTATGTAGGGCAGTATCAACCTGATAACCTGAAATTGCTCAGCAGCACGAGCTCCGATCGGCTGGTTCAATAATGCGCTGATACAGTTTCCGATAAACTTCGGCAAGCTTGACCTGCAACATCATTTTCCTTGGCCCGGTGCGTGGAACGGACAGCCACCCGTCCAGCTGACCTGGGCAAACGATGTGTACCCCCAGGCCGTGCTCAATCCCTTCCTGGGACAGTTCTCGTATCAAGAGACAGCAATAGGATCAGGAATCTTCGTGGCTCAGCACTACCTCTACCCGAGGCAGTGCAGCCTCGCCGATGTGGCGAACAGAACGTGGTGAAGTTACGCCAGTGCGGCCTCGACTATGAGCTTCATCCCAATGGCTGGGGCGGCCAGTGGCCAAATTCACCCGATTGGCAGGCCGCCATCATGGCTGCGAACATGTTTGACCTCCAGTACGAAGGGCCCCAACCAATACGGCAGGACATCCTTCTTGTTGGCCGGTGTTCCCGGCATGCAGATGCCGGTGTCATTCTACCAAATCCCCACAGGCACGGTCGGCCGCTGCAGTCCGACTGAGCGCTGCAGCATCTATGAGCAGGTGCATAACGCGAGCCTCTTCAGCCTGTATCTTCCCATCGCCAACGAAGCCGATGACAAGATGGCCATGGTGGGCCGCAATTACACGGATTTAGAGTTTTACCATACGTTGCTCATGACCAACCATATGGAGTCGGCTCCAGAGGACTTCGCGGAAGGCATCAGAGGAAGGGTATTGTGGCACGACGAATACCGGTCGCAGGGAATGTACCAGCAGCTCAATTGCCTCCTGCACCTCCGGTCCATGCTTCCCCACCGTGAGATTCCCGGCGTCCTTTGACCCAGCGACGGCTCCGGCGCCTTTTCATGATTATACCTGTGACGGGTGCCACGTGCGTAACGGCAGTGGAATTCCGATCAATCCGCTCGGCATGCTTGATGCGTCGAAGACCTACATGAAGACCAATGTGCCCTACAACCCCTATGTGAATGGCAAGGACTATACCTTCACAGGGGACATAAAGCCCATGAAGCTGGTCTTTTTCGATTTGGCTCGTGCCTTGAGCCGCATCGATGATTCGACGCACTCCAAACCTTTGGAGGTTTCGGCGGGCCAGATCTACAGCAACAAGATGATGAACTTCTACGGAGACAGCTTTCACACGACCTATCCCCTGATCGGAAACGGTCAGGATTACACCTTTACCTGGAGCTATGGCGACGCCAGTCCGAACCAAATCGTGGTGAGTACTCCGCGTCTCAATAAGGAGCTCGGACCGATATCCGGTAAAAACTATACTTATTACCCGCAGCAAGTGAACCTGACGGGCTTCAAAACCCCGTTCGATAGCCTTTCGTCGTGCTCAGCCTACCTGGTTCCTGGGAACGGTCAGCCCATTAACAAGTGGCCGGCAACATGTAGCGACATCAACGGCACTGCCATACAGAACGCAACAACGGCCAACGGAGGAGTCGGGTTCATGCTCCTCAACGGCAAACGCCTCGGTAACCTGGGCGCGATAGAGGCGATACCCAATCAGACGATTTTGGCTTGGCGGCAGAACCAGGTCGACAACGTGTATGGCGGTGGGGCGGGATGCTCGGCACAACCGAACCCGCCCCCTGGCAGCGCGTGCGCGATCGCGCAGGCGACGGCCGGGGAGATTGTTTGGACTGCGGGAACGCGTGGCGGCGTTTTGGGCGACAAAAAGCTGACATGCACGAGCGGCACCTTGACGGATTGCTATATCGGCCGATTCGGATGGATTGGTGATCGCGTCTCTCTCGAGGACCAGGTCGCCAATGCCGCATTCGTCGAAATGAATATGACGACGCGCGAGGGATATGCCACGCTTTATGGTCGTAACCCGACGGTGCCGTTCCCGATCCGCTACAACGGCCCCAATTGTGGTCCAGCCAACCTGAACTGTCTTACCAAGAAGAACCCCCAGGGGCTCACGGGCAACGCGGACCTATCCGAAACAGATATTGATCGGATGGCCGATTATGCGCGGTGGCTCGGTATCCTGACCCGCTCCGAGTTGACGGTTGCTCTGCCGGATGTGGTCGCAGGTGAGCAGCTGTTCATACAAACAAAGTGCAATGTGTGTCACCCGATAGGTAAGATTATCATACCCGATCCAAACCAGACCATGCTGACCAAGCCTTTTCGCGACCGTTTGACGACACACATCGCGCCCCCGGCTTATCCATTTCTGTCCTATCTTGGGACGGATTTGTTGATGCATGATATGGGCTACCTATCGCATATCGCCCAAGCGAATGCCCAGGCGAGCCACTTGATTAGAGACCAGGTAACCGGGCTGGTATTCGATCAGTTTACAAACTACGTGCAGAAGATTCGTACGCCGCCATTGAAGGGACTGCGCTTTAACCGCTTTGTGGGCGACTCCCACAGGAATACGGCCGCCCCGCTGAATCCAGCCTGCGACTTTCTCATGCACGATGGGCGGGGTTGCGATGCGATCGAAGCGGCTTTTCTACATGACGGGCCGGAGGTTCAAAAGTTGAACATGATAGGCCTGTTGAACAACTTAAGTGCGACACAGCTTCAACAGCTGCGCGCGTTTTTGTACTCATTATGAGCCACACCAGAGGAAGCGATGTGGCGAGTCTACCGTACGGCGGCGTGCCGGCGCAGTGACGGCATGAATTGACAGGGAGCGAGTCGATGTCTCGCAGTATCAGTCGCCGTCAAGAGCTGACCGGCAAATTTACGGGTGTTGCTGCCAAGTGGGTACGCGCACGAACGCTGCGATGCGACAAGTGCCGTGGACGTGGCGCGGGGAGCGGATGGTTGACGCGAGTTACGTGCGCCGTAGCAACGGGCCTAGCGTTGGCGTGGCCCGCGGCGATCCACGCGCAAGCCATCACTGAATTTCCTGTTCCGACTGCGGGTTCCGCTCCGTTGGGTATCGCGCAGGGTCCGGACGGCGCGTTGTGGTTTACCGAGATCACCCAGATCGGACGGATCACCACCGCAGGCGTGGTGACCGAATATCCGACCCCCACGGCCAATAGCGGCCCCTTCGGCATCACGGCGGGTCCGGACGGCGCGCTGTGGTTCACCGAGCAAACCGCGGGCGCGATCGGGCGGATCACCACTGCAGGTATGGTCACCGAATTTCCGATCCCCACGGCGAACAGCAGCCCCACCGGCATCACGGTGGGGCCGGACGGCGCGCTGTGGTTCACCGAGAGCCTTACCAACAAGATCGGACGGATCACCACTGCAGGCGTTTTTACGGAATACAACATCCCGACGGCCGGTGTCTCGCCCGCCGACATCACGGCGGGGCCGGACGGCGCGCTGTGGTTCACGGAAGCCTGCGGCCCCAATATCGGCCGGATCACGACCGCGGGTGTAATCACCGAATTTCCCATTCCCACGCCGAACGGCGGCGGTCAGGGCATCACGGTCGGTCCGGATGGTGCACTGTGGTTCGCCGAGAGCTCGGCCAACAGCATCGGCAGGATTACGACCGCGGGTGTCGTCACCGAATTTCCTATTCCGAATCCGGGTGCCTTTCCTTTGGGTATCACGGCGGGTGCGGACGGGGCGTTGTGGTTCACCGAGGGAGAAGGGAATAACATTGGCAGGATCACGACAGCGGGGGTTGTCGCCGAATTCGCCATCCCCACGGTCGGCAGCGGTCCCTGGTACATCACTGCGGGTCCCGATGGCGCACTGTGGTTTGCCGAGGTAAACGCCAATCAGATTGGACGACTGCAGTTGCCGCCGATCGCCCATGACTTCAACAGCGACCGCAAGAGCGACATCGCCTGGCGCGACACGAGCGGCAACGGCGCGATCTGGTTGATGAATGGAAATCAACTGCTACAGGGAGGCGGGCTCGGTCAGGTAGATGCCAACGTCTGGAAGATCGTCGGGCAACGCGACTTCAACGGCGACGGAAAGGCCGATCTGTTGTGGAACGACACCAGCGGCAATGTCGCCATCTGGTTCATGAATGGGGTCCAGGTGTCCCAGGCTGCGAGCGCCCCTTCGGCGCCTGGCTGGAACGTAGTCGGCATCGGCGACTTCGACGGCGACGGCAAGGGCGACATTCTGTGGGAGGATGCGAGCGGCGATCTCGCAATCTGGCTGATGAACGGCGCACAGGTTTCACAGGCCGGCGCCATCGGCACCTTGCCAAGCGTGTGGAAAGTCGTCGGTACGGGCGATTTCGACGGCGACGGCAAGACCGACATCCTGTTCGAAAATACCGATGGCGTCCTTGCGATCTGGTTCATGAATGGCCTCCAGGTCGCGCAATTCGGCAGTCCTCCGGCGGCGACGGCGGCGTGGTCGGTGGTCGGGACCGGCGACTTCAATGCGGATGGTTACAGCGACATTCTCTGGCGTGACAGCAGCAACAATCTGGCAGTGTGGCTGATGGTGCAGGGGACGTCGGTCTTGCAGGCGGGCAGCCTTGGCAACGTCGGCACGAACTGGACGGTCGCGCAGACCGGCGACTTCAATGGCGACGGCAAGAGCGACATTCTGTGGCGCGACACGTCGGCCGGCAGCGTCGCGATGTGGCTCATGAACGGGACTGCAGTCTCGCAGGCTCTCGGTGCGGGCTCGGCGCCGCTGACCTGGACGATCCAGGGTTCGAATACGGACTGAATCACCCCCGCCGCGGCGTGCCGGGCTCCCCGAGGTCCCAGTAAATGCCGGCCATCAGCGCCAGTGCTTCGCGGGCGAGTGAGATCGGCAGATGCTCGTCGGGGGCGTGCTGCGAGCAGCCGCGGTAGGAATGCGGCACCCACACCGTCGGCAGCCCCAGCACCTCGGAAAACACGTCGTTGGGGAGCGAGCCTGCGGTGCTCGGCAATATTGCCGGACGGCGGCCCGTCGTCGCCGCCATCGACGCTGCCGTCCATTGCGCCCAGGGATGCTCGGGATCGAGGCGGGAGGCGTGGAAAATCTCGTCACGCGCCTTGGCGATCTCCACCATCGGGAAACCATGGCGGTCGAGATGCCGGCGCAACGCGGGGAGAAACGCTGACGGATCGACGCCCGAGACGAAGCGGATCTGAGCCCGCGCCGAGGCCCGCGGCGGGATGGCATTGACGGGATTATCAGGGTTGCCGGCACTCATCGCGAGAATCTCGAAGGTGCACCAAGCGTAGAGCTTCTCCGCCAGGGTCAGCCCCGGCTCGCCCCAATCGGGATCGATTGCCGGCTCGCCGGGCCCGGAGGCGACGTCGCAGTCGACGAGCGCGCGCCTCACGGATTCGGGGATTTCGTTGGGCACGAGCGCGGGCAGGCGAACCTGTCCGGTCGGGCCGACGATCGTCGCCAGCGCATGCACGAGCTGGACCGCCGGATTGGAGAGCAGTCCGCCCCAGTTCCCGGAGTGATGGCCGCCCTCCCGGGCGTCGATCGAGAGATCGATCGGATAGGCGCCGCGGCAGCCGAGATAAATGGTTTCTCGCTCCTCGGCGAGCCGCGGGCCGTCGGACGCGATCAGCACGTCGGCGCGGAATGCGTCGCGGTTCTCCGCGCACAATTCGCGCAGGCCCGAGGAGCCGGTCTCCTCGCCCATCTCGATCAGCCACTTGGCGTTGAAGCCGAGCTCGCCACGCTCGGCGAGGACGGCATCGAGAGCGGCGAGATTGATGGTGTGCTGGCCCTTGTTGTCGGCGGTGCCGCGGCCCCAATAACGCCCGGCAAACTCGTCGAGCTCCCAGGGCTCGCGTCCCTCTTTCCACCGTCCTTCGAAGCCGCGGATGACATCGCCGTGGCCGTAGCCGAGCACGGTCGGGTGCAGCGGGCTCTCGATGCGCTCGGCGAAAAGAAACGGCCCTTTCGCCTTCGGATGGGTGAGGACGCGGCAGGTGAAGCCGAGCGCATCGAGCGCCGGCGTCATCTCCTCATCGACATAGCGGCGCAGGTCCGCGCCGCGCTGCGGGTTCTGGCTCTCCGACGGGATCGCCACGCGGCGCGCGAGATCGGCCTTGAAGGCGCCGCTGTCGAAGTGACGTTCGGCGCGGGCGATGGCGCCCTGCCGGCTCATTGTGCGGTTGCGAAGATCGTTCATGGCGTTGCTCGTTCACGCTCTTTCTGTTCTGCTGCGGCGCAGATGGCAAGCGCGGACATTAGGGCGCGCCGTTCCCGGGTCCAGACCGGGCATTGCCTTGATGTGCCTCGAGCGGCGCAATCTTGGCGGACGATAGCTTTGCATAAGGCGCGACGGTCGTCGTCGGTGCGCGGTGCGTTGCCGCTCTTGCGTCGGATGTCGGGCGTCACCATCGTTGAATGGTCGACGTATCGTGTTCACTCGTTTCGGAGATCGATATGCAAACGCCTCTCCAAGTCGATTTTCAAGGCGTCCCCAAGACACCGCGGATCAAGGACGCGATCGAGAAGCATGTCGCCCAGCTCGAGCAGCGATACGGCCGGGTGACGAGCTGCCGCGTGGCGCTGCGCGCGCCCGGCGCTCACCATCAGAACGGCGGCCTCTACGAGGTGAACATTCAAATCGCGCTGCCGAACGGCCGCGAGGTCAACATCGGCCGCACCGCGCCGGCCGACGAGCGGCGTGCCGATCTCAGCTTCGCGATCAACGATGCCTTCAAGCGGGCGCGGCGCCGCCTGCAGGACAACGTGCGCCGCCTCCAAGGCGAGGTGAAGCAACATGACGGCCCTCCGACGGCGACAGTCGTGCGTCTCGATCCCTCCGGCGATTACGGCTTTCTCGAAACCGCCGACGGCCGTGAGATTTATTTCCACCGCAACAGCGTGCTCGACGCCGGCTTCTCGCGCCTCTCGGTCGGGGCGCGCGTCACCTTCGCCGAGGAGGCCGGCGAGAAGGGACCGCAGGCGAGCACGGTGAAGCTACTCGGCAAGCACGGATTGCGGGCCTGACGTCGGCGGGCATTTACCTCCATGTTGACATCGGGCCTGCTATGCAGCGGCACATGCTGTATGGCTTGAGCGGATTGAACGGGAGGCCTTGTCATGAGCGCCATCGAGCCGGCTCAACCGGCGGCGGCCGTCGTTCCCGCCACCGGCGACGGGCGTGCGTTAACGGTCGTGAAACCATCGCCGCGCATCGTCGAGTTCACGCCGAAGCCCCCGCCGGCGCCGCCGTCGAAGGACAGAGATTCCTACGGGCTCACGGCGCTCGCCGACGTCACCGATCGCTCGCTGCACGCCTTCCTCGCCCGCTTCACCGCGGGCCTCTCGCCGGCGGCGCTCGGCGAAGCTTGTTCCGATTGGGCGATCCATCTCGCCAATGCCCCGGGCAAGCGGTTTCAGCTCGTCGATAAGGCGGCGCGAAAGAGCGTTCGTTTTGCGAGCTACGCCGCCCGCTGCGCGTTCCGCGGCCAGCAGGAAGAGTGCATCGAGCCGTTGCCGCAGGACAGGCGCTTCGCCGGCGGAGACTGGCATCAGTGGCCGTTCAACTTCATCCACCAGGCGTTCCTGCTCAATCAGCAATGGTGGCACAACGCGACCACCGGCATTCGCGGCGTCTCGAAGCAGCACGAGCGGTTGGTGGAGTTCATGTCGCGTCAGGTCCTCGACATGATCTCGCCGTCGAACTTCGTCGCGACCAACCCGGAGGTGCTGCGCCTGACCATCGCCAAGGGCGGGATGAATCTCGTCGCCGGCCTGCAGAACTTCGCCGAGGACTGGCAACGCCAGCTCAGCGGCAAGAAGCCAGAAGGCGCGGAGAACTTCGTGGTCGGCCGCAACGTCGCGGTGACGCCGGGCAAGGTGATCTACCGCAACAGGCTGATCGAGCTCATCGAGTATGCTCCCGCGACCGATACCGTGCGGCCGCAGCCGGTGCTGATCGTTCCCGCCTGGATCATGAAGTACTACATTCTCGACCTGTCTCCGCACAATTCGCTGGTGAAGTATCTCGTCGACCAGGGCTTCACCGTCTTCATGATCTCCTGGAAGAATCCGGGGCCGGACGACCGCGATCTCGGACTTGAGGATTATCTCGAGCTCGGCGTGATGGATGCGCTCGACGTCATCGATGCCGTCGTGCCGAACCGGAAGATACACGCCGTCGGCTACTGCCTCGGCGGGACGCTGATGTCGATCGCCGCCGCTGCAATGGCGCGCGACGGCGACGACCGGCTGCGGTCGGTGACACTGTTCGCGGCGCAGACCGATTTCACCGAAGCCGGTGAGCTCATGCTCTTCATCAACGAGAGCCAGATCGCCTTCCTCGAGGACCTGATGTGGGAGCAGGGATTCCTCGACAGCAGCCAGATGGCCGGCACGTTCGAGATGCTGCGCTCCAACGATCTCGTATGGTCGCGCCTCGTCCACGAATACCTGATGGGTGAGCGCCGGCCGATGACCGACCTCATGGCGTGGAATGCCGATGCCACCCGCATGCCCTACCGCATGCACTCCGAATATCTGCGCAAGCTGTTCCTCGACAACGACCTCGCCGAAGGCCGGTTCGTCGCCGCCGGGAAGCCAATCGCGCTGAGCGACATCCACGTGCCGATCTTCTGCGTGGGCACGACGAGCGATCACGTTGCGCCATGGCATTCGACCTACAAGATCAACCTGCAGACCGACGCCGAGGTGACCTATCTCCTCACCACCGGCGGACACAACGCCGGCATCGTATCGGAGCCCGGCCACGGCCATCGCAGCTTCCAGGTGCTGACGCGGGCCGCCGAGAGCCACTACGTCGACCCCGACACGTTCCTTTCGCACGCGCCGCGCAAGGACGGCTCGTGGTGGCTGGAATGGGTGGCGTGGCTAAACGCGCGCTCGGGCACGCCGGTCGCGCCGCCCGCCGGGTTGCCAGCCGCTCTCGGCGCGCCGCTTTGCGATGCGCCCGGAACCTACGTGCTCGAAGACTGAGGAGTCGTCAAAATACGAGGACGGCACAGGAAAGAACGGCGGTGAGTTCGATCTGCTCGGCGGCCTGCGCCGCGAGGTTTGACCGGACGAGACGGGTGAAGGAACCGGAGTGGGTGAGCTGAGAACTCACTGCGGCGCCCCTCTGACACGTAGTTGGGCGCAGTTAGCCAAGTGAAGGCGGTCCAAACCACCCGTTTCCCGCCTCGCGAGCGTTGCATGAAGGCCACACCGCCTCGGATTTGCACGCAGCGGAGGGGGCGCGCAGACGGCTGGATTTCCCTCGAAAAGACGGCAAGCCAGTACGAGGGGCGCAGATGGGAAGCCGCCCACAACGACCGCGCGTCGTAAAAATGATATATAAAACCGAATGTTATGCGGAGTTAACTGAAGGAGCGGCACGGATAGCGAACGAGCGCAAGGCCGCTATGGGCAATGTCCCACCAACTAAGTGAGCGCTGCCGGCCCCGGCTCCCGGTAAAAATTCGGATTGAGCCGTGGCGCGGAAATGTCTTATGCCTTGGATCAAAGCGGCGTGCCTTCGGGGTGCACGTCAGGCCAGTTTCAACCTGGAACCATAGGGGCACAATGATGTCGCGCATCATTGCGGGGGTTTTTGCAGCGATCCTTTTGGCAAGTATGCCGGGAGTGGCGCACGCCCAGCTTTTCGGCTGGCTGTTCGCTCAGCATATCCCGCGCGAGACGATTTCCTGGTCCAACACGTATGAGCCAGGCACGGTCGTCGTCAGCACTAGTCAGCGGCGACTCTACCTCGTCCTGAACAGGAATCAGGCCTTGCGCTATGGGATCGGCGTCGGGCGCGAGGGCTTCACGTGGGCCGGCTCCTCGGAGATCACCGCCAAGCGTGAGTGGCCGGACTGGACGCCGCCGCCGGAAATGATCGCCCGCAAGCCGGAGTTGCCGCGTCACATGCCGGGCGGCCCGGATAATCCGCTGGGCGCGCGCGCCATGTATCTCGGCGACACGCTCTACCGCATTCACGGCTCCAACGAGCCCAACACCATCGGCACCGCCGCGTCGTCCGGATGCATCCGCATGACCAATGACGACGTGGTCGACCTCTACAGCCGAGTGAAGATCGGGACCAAGGTCGTCGTCCTTCGCTAAGCCTCTCCGATTGCACCGGAACCGCCGCTGCGGAGCTATCTCCGCGGCGGCGGTTCGCGTGACAGGCCCTTGGCGGCGAGCTCGTCGAGATATTCGCGCCAATAGCGGCCCTGGCTCCGCCCGAGCTTGAGAAAATAGCTCCAGCTGTAAGATTCCGGTCGAATGCATATCGTCGAACACCAGCCGTACGGCATAATTGCCGATCGGGTGGATTTCGATGATCGCGACGTCGCGCTTGCCGCCGATCGTCTTGCGCTCGGCGGCCGAATGACCCTGAACCTCTGCGCTCGGACTCAGCACGCGCAGGAATTCGGCTGGAAATTCGAACGCTTGACCGTTGTCGAAGGTGACGGCCAGCACCGTCTTGCCCTTGTGCAGCCGGATCTCGGTCGGGACAACCTCGGCGGCTTCGGTCTGTGGCGGCTCGGGCACCATGGGTTCCTCGCGTGCGGTGCAACACGGGCTGCGTCAAAGCCGCCCTCCCCGCGCCGCTGCCGACGAATTATATCCATTGCAATACAGCCGCTTCCCTGAGAAAACCAGTGCATTCACGGCGAGTTACGAGATGTCGAGTTTAGGCGAGCTGACGCGAGGCGAGTTCGGCCACCGGGCGGTCCCTGGTCCGGCCCCCCTGATCGATCCGTTCGCGCGCGCCATCACCTATCTGCGGGTGTCGGTCACCGACCGCTGCGATTTCCGCTGCGTCTACTGCATGTCCGAGAACATGACGTTCCTGCCGAAGGCGGACGTGCTCTCCCTCGAGGAGCTCGACCGCCTGTGCTCGGCTTTCATCGCCAAGGGCGTGCGAAAGCTGCGTCTCACCGGCGGCGAGCCGCTGGTGCGGCGCGGGATCATGAACCTCGTCTCCTCGCTGTCGCGCCATCTCGGCACAGGCGCCCTCGACGAGCTCACGCTGACCACCAACGGCTCCCAGCTGCGAAAATACGCCGGCGAGCTCGCTGCCCACGGCGTGAAGCGCATCAACGTCTCGCTCGACACGCTCGATGCCGCCAAATTCCGCGCGGTAACGCGCTGGGGCGACATCGACAAGGTGCTCGACGGCATCGCGGCCGCCAAGGACGCCGGGCTCGCGGTGAAGATCAACGCGGTCGCGCTCAAGGGCGTCAACGAGAACGAATTCGTCTCGCTCGTCGAATGGGCTCATGGCGCCGGCATGGACCTCACCTTCATCGAGGTGATGCCGCTCGGCGACGTCGGTGAAGGCCGGCTCGACCAGTACCTGCCGCTCTCCATGGTGCGGGCGCGGATCGCCGAGCGCTTCACTCTGACCGAGAGCGATTATCAGACCGGTGGGCCGGCGCGCTACGTGACGGTCGCGGAGACCGGTGGCAGGCTCGGCTTCATTACCCCGCTCACCCACAATTTCTGCGAAACCTGCAACCGCGTGCGCATCACCTGCACCGGCACCCTGTTCATGTGCCTCGGCCAGGAGGACGCCGCCGACCTGCGCACGGTGTTGCGCACTGCGCCGTCCGACGACGTGCTCTATGCCGCGATCGACGAGGCGATCACGCGCAAGCCCAAGGGCCACGACTTCATCATCGACCGCCGCCACCAGCGCCCGGCCGTGTCCCGCCACATGAGCGTGACCGGCGGCTGACGCGCTGCTCTAAAGGCGCGCAAATTCACCCATTTCTGCGTTGGCGCTGCGGCCAAACGTCCTGTCCCCGTCACTTTCCCCCGGCACTTTCTAATTGACGGCCCCTCCTCGCAGCGCTAAACGTATGGCTGGGCTGCAATAAACGCATTCCCGGCACGCAAGCTTCGATCCCGTCGAGGTCGCCGCTTTGCGAAAAGCCGCGGCACCAGGGGGAAACGTGGTCGCTTTGCTCAAGTTCAGTCGCGCCATCGACTGGGTGAACGCCAAGTTCGGCGTCGTGGCCAACTGGCTCGTGCTGCTGTCCTGCCTGATCAGCGCCGGCAATGCCGTCTCCCGCTACCTGTTCAGCGAAAGCTCCAACGGCTGGCTCGAGGTCCAGTGGTACATGTTCGCCGGCATGGTGCTGCTCGGCGGACCATACACCCTCGCCCGCAACGAGCACGTCCGCGTCGACCTCGTCTACGGCTCGGTTTCCGAGCGCACCCGCATCTGGATCGACATCATCGGCGGCCTGCTGTTCCTGCTCCCGATCTGCGTGATCCTCGTCTATTTCACCTGGCCGTGGTTCGTCGATTCCTGGCGCATCGACGAGCAGTCCTCGAACGCCGGCGGGCTCGTGCGCTGGCCGGTCAAGCTGCTGCTCCCGGTCGGCTTCACGCTGATGGCGCTGCAAGGCGTCTCGGAGATCATCAAGCGCGTCGCCGCGCTCGAGCACCTGATCACCGCCGACTTCAAGTACGAGAAGCCGCTGCAATGAACTTCATCCGCGACAACATGGCTCCCCTGATGTTCGTGGGGATGATCCTGTTCATGCTGATCGGCTATCCGGCGGCATTCTCGCTCGCGGCGACCGGCCTGTTCTTCGGCTTCCTCGGCATCGAGTTCGGGCTCATACGGCCGGACTTTCTCGGCAACCTCACCTACCAGCTCTACGGCGTCATCTCGAACGAGCTGCTGCTGGCGATCCCGTTCTTCACCTTCATGGGCGCCATCCTGGAGCGCTGCGGGCTCGCCGAGGACCTGCTCAACTCGATCGGCCAGCTGTTCGGGCCGGTGCGCGGCGGCCTCTCCTATGCGGTGATCTTCGTCGGCGCGATTCTCGGCGCCATCACCGGCACCGTCGCCGCCTCGGTCATCGCCATGGGCGTGATCTCGGTCCCGGTGATGATGAAGTACGGCTATTCGACGCGCCACACCATGGGCGTCATCGCCGCCTCCGGTACGATCACCCAGCTCATCCCGCCGTCGCTGGTGCTGATCGTGCTCGCCGACCAGTTGGGCCGCTCGGTCGGCGACATGTACGCCGGCGCGATCGGTCCGAGCATCATCCAGGTGGCCCTGTTCTGCATCTGGGTCCTGATCGTGAGCTACGTGTGGCCGAAGGAGGTGCCGGCGCTGCCGCCCGAGGCGCGTACCCTGAAGGGATGGGCGCTGTGGGCGAAATGCCTGCGCGGCATCATTCCCTCGCTCGGCCTCATCTTCCTCGTGCTCGGCACGATCTTCCTCGGCCTCGCCACTCCGACCGAAGCCGGCGCAATGGGAGCAGTCGGCGCGCTGGCGCTCGCCGCGTTCAATCGCACGCTGACCTGGCCGCTGGTCTATCAGGGCATGGCGACCACCATGCGGCTCACCGCGATGGTGGTCTACATCCTGATCGGCGCGCGCGTCTTCAGCCTGATTTTCCAGGGCGTCGGCGGCAAGGTGTGGATCGAGCAAATGCTGACCTCGCTGCCCGGCGGCCAGGTCGGCTTCCTCGTGTTCGTCAACCTCTTCATCTTCGTGATCGCGTTCTTCCTCGACTTCTTCGAGATCGCCTTCATCATCATTCCGATGCTGGCGCCGGCGGCCGATAAGCTCGGCATCGACCTCATATGGTTCGGCGTGCTGATCTGCGCCAACATCCAGACGAGCTTCATGCACCCGCCTTTCGGGTTCGCGCTGTTCTACCTGCGCGGCATCACCCCGCCCTCGGTGAAGAGCTCGGACATCTATTGGGGCGCGATCCCCTGGGTCGTCCTGCAGGTGATCCTGGTGGCGATCCTGATCTTCTGGCCGGAGTCGGTGACCTACTGGATCGACAAGCCGGTCGGCATCGATCCGTCCAAGGTCAACATCGAGATCCAGCAGCCCGACATGCCGCCGCCGCTCGACTTCAGCGAGCCGCCGAAGATTCAGTAGGCGAGCGGGCTCCGCTGACGCCGCTCGTGTGAAACCCTACAGCCCTCGTCCTGAGGAGCCGTGCGAAGCGCGGCGTCTCGAAGGACGCCCAAAGGCCGCAGTGTGTGGGGACATCCTTCGAGACGCGCCCTTTCGGGCGCTCCTCAGGATGAGGTCGTTTCACACGCTCTCAGGGCCAACGCAGCGCGCTCCGCGACTCACACCTTCGTCCGGTTGCGGATCAGGAAGGTATCGTTGGTATATTCGGCGACCTGCCACCACAGATACTGGTCGCCACGGAAGGCGATCATCGCGTCATAGGCCTTCTTGAACTCCGGATTGGTCGCCGAAACCTCGTGGTAGAGCTCGAGCGCCGCCTTGAGGCAGGCGTCCATGACCGGGGGCGAAAACGGTGTCAGCTTGGCGCCGCCGGCGACCAGCCGCTTCAAGGCTCCCGGATTCACCGCATCGTATTTCGACTGCATCCAGGTGTTCGCCATCTCGGAAGCGGTGCGTACCACCGCCTTGTAGTTCGGCGGCAGCGCCTGCCACTTGTCGATATTGAAGAAGTTGTGCAGCATCGCGCCGCCTTCCCACCAACCCGGATAGTAGTAGTACTGCGCGACCTTGGCGAAGCCGAGCTTCTCGTCGTCATAGGGACCGACCCATTCGGCGGCGTCGATGGTCCCCTTTTCGAGTGCGGGATAGATATCGCCGCCGGCGATCTGCTGGGGCACGCAGCCGAGCTTGGTGAGCACGCGGCCGGCATAGCCGCCGATGCGGAATTTCAGCCCGTTGAAATCGGATGGCTCCTTGATCTCCTTGCGGAACCAGCCGCCCATCTGGCAGCCGGTGTTGCCGCAGGGAATCGCGTAGATGTTCGCCTTCTTGTAGAAGTCGTTCATCAGCTCCATGCCGCCGCCGAAGAACATCCAGGCGTTCTGCATGCGGCTGTTGAGCCCGAACGGCACCGCGGTCCCGAAGGCGTAGGTCGGATCCTTGCCGACATAGTAGTACGAGGCGGTGTGGCACATCTCGACGGTGCCGTTGGTGACGGCGTCCGCCGCATTGAGCCCCGGCACGATCTCGCCCGCGGCAAAGACCTGGATCTGGAATTTGTTGTCGGTGATGTCGGCGACCGCTTTGGCGAAGGTTTCCGCCGCGCCGTAGATGGTGTCGAGCGAGCGCGGGAAGCTCGACGTGCACCGCCATTTGAGTTCCGGCATCGACTGCGCGATGGCGGGCTTCGCGATCGTCGCCGACGCTGCGCCGACGCCAGCGACCTTGAGAAATTCACGACGCTTCATGGCTGTTCTCCCGGGCTCCAGGTCGGGAGCTTTCGAGAGCCCCCCATCCGCCGCGTTGTTATCACGGCCGCGGACGGCGGGGAAACGCCATAACTGACGCAGGTTGTCGCGGTATTTGTTCGGCGCGTCCTATTGCGCCGCGGTAGGCGGCCTCTAGGCCTCGATCACGATCTTCGGCGCAGCCTTGCCGGAACGGCCGGCGAGCTGATCGCGCACCCGCGCGGCGATGTCCCGGTAAATCCGGGCATGGGGTCCGTCCGGCACCGTCGTGACCACGGGCAGGCCGGCATCGGAGCGCTCGCGAATCTCCATGTGCAGGGGCACTTCGCCGAGGAACGGCACGCCCAAGCGTTCCGCCTCGTGGCGCGCGCCGCCGTGGCTGAAAATATCCGACCGCGTCCCGCAATGCGGACACTGGAAGTAGCTCATGTTCTCGACGATGCCGAGCACCGGCACGTTGACGCGGTTGAACATGGCGATGCCACGTCGCGCATCGATCAGCGCGAGGTCCTGCGGCGTCGACACGATGACGGCGCCCTTGAGCGGCACCTGCTGGGCCATAGTGAGCTGCGCATCGCCGGTGCCGGGCGGCATGTCGACCACCATGATGTCGAGCGTGCCCCACTCGACCTCGCGCAGCATTTGCGTCAGCGCCGACATCACCATCGGGCCGCGCCAGATCATCGGCGTCTCTTCCTCGACCAGGAAGCCGATCGACATCACCTTGAGGCCGTGGCCGTCCATCGGGATCAGGAGGTTGCCGCGCGTCTGCGGCTTTCCCTTGAGGCCGAGAAGCTTCGGCATCGACGGTCCGTAGATGTCGGCATCGAGGAGCCCGACCTTGAGGCCGAGATCGCGCAGGCCGAGGGCAAGATTGACGGCCGTCGTCGACTTGCCGACGCCGCCCTTGCCGGAGGCGACCGCGATGATCGCCCCCACGCCGGCAATGGCCGTCGGGTTCGGCGCCCGCCCGCCGGTCGGGGCGCCGCGCTGAGGCTGCGCCTGAGACGGAGGGGGCGGCGCGACGCCAGCCTTGCGCTCGGCGGTGAGCGCCACCATCACCGACACCACCCCGGGAATCGCCTTGACGGCCGCTTCCGCACGCTGCCGCACCGGCTCCCAGGCCTGCACGACTGCGGCATTGACCGTCATCGAGAAGAACACCTTACCGTCGGCAACCAGAATGTCGGAAAGAACACCAGTCTTGGGGAGCGGCACCCCGTCCGGACTGCTCACCGTTTCGAGGCCCGCCAGGACCTCGTTGCTCGACAATGCCATTTCGCACTCCATGACCGCCGCGGGCCAAACTCCGCGGGGCCGGATCGTCGCCTCAACATAAGAACGGGGGGACGACGGTCAACCGCCGCGTACGGGACTGGCCCTGGGGACATACGGACATGCAATCCGCGGTTCAGCCCCGATGTGGGCGGTGAGTGGCAAAGCCGGTGTCGCGCCGTGGATCAGGTTGACGCCGGGAGCCCCGCCAGCGCATCAAGAGGCCCGAAACAGCGTCTGAAATGACCGCAGAGACGCAAACACACTGCAAAGACACTGGACACTCGGAGGACAGGGCATGGCGAAGGTGGCATTCCTCGGGCTCGGCGTGATGGGCTATCCCATGGCCGGCCACCTCAAGACCAAGGGCGGTCACGAGGTCACGGTCTACAATCGCACCACCGCCAAGGCCCAGAAGTGGGTCGCCCAGTTCGGCGGCCGCCTTGCCGTCACCCCGAAGCTCGCCGCCGACGGCCAGGACTTCGTGATGTGCTGCGTGGGTAACGACACCGACCTGCGCGAGGTCACGCTCGGCGAGGACGGCGCCTTCAAGGGGATTCGCAAGGGCGCGGTCTTCGTCGACCACACCACTGCCTCGGCGGAGATCGCCCGCGAGCTTCATGCCGACGCGAAGCGGCGCGGCTTCGAGGCCATCGACGCACCGGTATCCGGCGGCCAGGCCGGCGCCGAGAACGGCATGCTGACCGTGATGTGTGGCGGCGAGGCGGAGCCCTTTGCACGAGCGGAGAAGGTCATCGCCGCCTATGCGCGGGCCTGCAATCTGATGGGGGCGCCGGGCTCCGGCCAGCTCGCCAAGATGGTCAACCAGATTTGCATTGCCGGGCTGGTACAGGGCCTCGCCGAGGGCCTGCATTTCGCCAAATGCGCCGGCCTCGACGTCGAGAAGCTGATCGCGACCATCTCCAAGGGCGCCGCGCAGTCCTGGCAGATGGAGAACCGCTACAAGACCATGGTCGAGGGCAAGTTCGAGTTCGGCTTTGCGGTCGACTGGATGCGCAAGGACCTCGGCATCTGCTTCGCGGAAGCGCGGCGCAACGGTGCAACCTTGCCGGCAACGGCCCTGATCGACCAGTTCTATGCCGAGGTGCAGAGGATGGGCGGCCGCCGCTGGGACACCTCGAGCCTGATCGCCCTCCTGCAGCGCTGACCCCCGCCGTCAGTCTCCATTTGTCGCGACAAAACGCCGGATACCACCTCTGGTTAAGCACGCTTTTAAGGATTTGAGGCAAAATTGGGCCCTTCTTAACCACGTTCGCGGGTCCGATGAGCCTGGCCAACACCGACCCCTTGGCGACGCCCCCCGCGCCCGAAAGCGCGGCAGCCAAGAGCCGGCGGCTCACGGCGCGGCGGGTCCGTGAGGCGCGGGACCGGCTTACCTCGAGTTCGGGCACCAAACCGGCCTTCGACTACGAACTGTTGCGCCAATACGCCCAGAACCGGCTCTCGGGCGCGCTCGGCGTCATCCTGCTCGCCACCGCGATCGGCCTCATTTCCACCTACTGGGCGAGCGCCTCCTGGGCCGGCCTATGGATGGCGATGGTGCTGACGATCCAGCTCGCGAGCATGGTCAAGTGCCGCGAGTTCCTCGCCCAGCCGCCGAGCGACAGGGGGATCAAGCGGGCGCGGCTCACCTTCGTCGTCCTCGATCTCCTGTTCGGGCTCGCCTGGGCGATCAATCTCGCCCGTCCGGCAGACGACCACACGAGCTCCGACATCATCAACGTGTTCGCGATGCTGCTCGTCGTCGCGGTGTCGAGCATGCTCGGCTCGAGCCTGCCGATCGCGGTGTTCGCGACCACTGCGCCGCTCACCATCGCAGTCGCGGTCAACTACCTTTTCACCGGCAGCGTCCACGGCTATGTGCTTGCGGGGCTCGCACTCACCGCACTGTGCTATTTCGGGCTGCTCGCCAACCGGCTCTACTCCTCCAACCTCGCAACCCTCGAGGCACGCGCCGAAAAAGATGCACTGATCGGCGAGCTCGAGCAGGCCAAGGCGAAATCCGACGAGGCGCGCCGTTATGCGGAGGCCGCCAACATCGCGAAATCGCGTTTCCTCGCCCAGATGAGCCACGAGCTGCGCACGCCACTCAACGCCATCCTCGGCTTTTCCGAGGTGATGAAGAACGAGCTGTTCGGCGTCCACACCGTGCCCGCCTACAAGGACTATGCGAACGACATCCACAGCTCCGGTGTCCACCTGCTTGGCCTGATCAACGAGATCCTCGACCTCTCGCGCATCGAGGCCGGGCGCTATGAGCTCAACGAGGAATCGGTCTCGCTGGTGCAGGGCGCCGAGGAATGCCGCCATCTCCTCAAGCTCCGTGCCAGCAATCGCGGCATTACCATCCACGACATGTTCGAGCCGGACATGCCGCGGCTGTGGGCGGACGAGCGTGCGGTGCGCCAGATCTGCCTCAACCTCCTCTCCAACGCCATCAAGTTCACGCCGCAGGGCGGCGAGGTCTGGCTCAAGGTCGGCTGGACTGCGGCCGGAGGCCAGTACTTCAGCGTCCGCGACAACGGCCCGGGCATCCCGGAGAATGAGATCCCGATCGTGCTCGACAGCTTCGGGCAGGGCTCGAACGCCATCAAATCGGCCGAGCAAGGCGCTGGGCTCGGTCTGCCGATCGTCAAAAGCCTGGTCGAGTTGCATGGCGGCACGTTCTCGCTCAAGTCCAAGCTGCGGGAAGGCACCGAGGTCGTCGTGACCTTCCCGCCGGAACGGGTGATGGCCGCGCTCGAGCCGGTGGTCGAGGCACCCCCGCCGCTGATCTTCGATACGCCGCCGCTCGATCCGTCACAGGCGGGAGAGCGCCGTTCCATCGGCGGGCTTCTCGCCTCGATGCGACGCGGCCGGGGCGCCGGATCGCGCGCCGGGGCGAAGGGCGATCGCAAATGAGAGTGCAGGTTACGCGGCCGGTTTGCGGCGCGGGCGCACGGCGGCGCGAGCCTCTCGCACACCCCGGCTCGGGGGCGCTACAATCGTCCGGGCCCGGGCGGGAGGGAATCCCACCGGGTCGGCCGGCATCGCAGCCCCTGGCGGTACTTTTCGGGGGCGGCGGCGCGGCCTGCCGACCGGCGCTCGCACGCCGGTCGCGCCCTAACGAGCGGAGATAATGGCCGCGATGCGCGGGTCGATCACCACCCTTGTTCTGTTCGCCATCATCGGCGGACTGCTGCTGCTTCTGCTGCACCAGAACGTCGGCGGCGGCGAGCCGCTGAGCAACGGCGACATCGCCTCGCTCATCGCCAAGATCGGATTCCTGATCCTGATCAGCGGCGCGGTGCTGCGCCTGCTGCGCGACCGCTTCAGCGATGCGCTGCGCCAGGCGATGATCTGGGTGATCTTCGGCCTGATGCTCGTCGTCGTCTACACCTTCCGCTACGACCTGCGCGACACCGGGGACCGCGTCCTCGCCGAATTGATCCCCGGCCACGTCGCCGCGCACGGCGAGGTCGTCGAGGTCGCGCGCGGACGCGGCGGCGACTTCCAGATCGGCACCGAGGTCAACGGTGTACGCGTGCCGATGGTGCTCGACACCGGCGCGAGCTCGGTGGTGCTGACCCACGATGCGGCCGTCGCCGCCGGCCTGCCAGTGGAGATGATCCACTACACCGTCAGCGTCGACACTGCGAACGGCCGCGCCCAGGCCGCGCCGGTGACGCTCGACCGCATCGCGGTCGGCTCGATCGTGGAGCGCCAGGTCCCCGCGCTGATCGCCCCGCCCGGCCAGTTGCGCACCAGCCTGCTCGGCATGAGCTTTCTCTCGCGCCTGCAGGGCTGGGAGGTGCGCGGCGACAAGGTGACGATGCGCGGGGGAAGTTGAGGATGGCGGAAGCTTCGCCGCGCCGCAGCACGACGAACGACTTTCGGTCAGTCGCGCCGATGCGGTAGCCTGACAATCTCATTGCCGCACATCGTGCGAAGGGGAAGGTCATGCATTTCCGTCTTGACTCTGCGGTCCAGCCAATCACACGGCGATCTCTCCTCGGCGCTTCCGCAGTCGTCGCGGCAGGGCCGGCGTTAGCCCAGACGCCGGTACCGACGTGTCTGATCGGCCCGCCGCCTCACGATGAAGGTCCACGCGTATGGTTGAACATGGACCAGGTCGAACTCGATGCCGCCTATGACCAGATTTTCTACGCGCCTCTACAAGCCCAGATCATCCGTCGGCTCGCCAGCAACAGTGAGTTGGCGCGCACCCGTCTTGGGGCGCCGCGTCGCGAAGCTTACGGACCGACCGAGCCGGAAAAGCTGGACATCCATCGTACGACCCGCGCCAATGCACCAATATTCGTGTTCATCCACGGCGGCGCATGGCTGAGCGGCGAGTCCAGGAACTACGCCTATGCGGCAGAGATGTTCGTCAATGCGGGCGCTCATTTCGTGGTGCTCGACTTTGTTGCGATCGAGCCGGCGGGCGGCGACCTGCGCGTGATGGCCGATCAAGTTCGCCGCGGCGTCTCCTGGGTCTACAAGAACGCCGCGAGTTTTGGCGGTGATGCGAGTCGGCTTTACGTCGGCGGGCATTCCTCCGGCGGACACCTGTGCGGCGTAACGCTGGTTACCGATTGGCAGAAGGACTTTGGCCTGCCCGCCGACCTCATCAAAGGCGGCCTGTGCATGAGCGGAATGTACGACTTGAAGCCGGTGCGGCTCTCCAAACGCAGTTCATACGTCAAATTCACGGACGAGATGGAACAAGCCATGAGTTCGCAACGCCACACCGATTTATTGCGTGCGCCCGTGACCCTCACTTACGGGGCCAATGAGACGCCTGAATTCCAGCGACAGAATCGCGACTTCGCCGCCGCATTGAAAGCCGTCGGCAAGCCGGTGGAGTTGATCGAGGCGGCGAACTACAATCATTTCGAAATGATTGAATCGCTCGGCAATCCCTATGGTCCGAACGGGCGAGCGGCTCTCGCGCTGATGAAGCTTTAACCCGCGAAGCCGAATCGATAGGGCCGAATCGCGTGACGTCAGCGGCTCGGCAATTTGGAGAAGAAATCCCAGATCGCGACGGGCGAATCCAAATCCTCGCCTTCGAGCGGCATGGCGTGCCCGCCGCCCTGCACCGAATACAAAATGACCACGGGGGTGCCGTCTTTCACCCAGGTCATGCTGTCGACCGAGGTACGCCCGCCTTTGTGCGGCAGCGTTGCAATCTGCGGTGCGGCCGGCACGCCCAACAGCCCGGCCCAATATTTCGCGGTGTCTTCGCTGGAGAGCACGTTGCCGAGGTTTGTCCCGCCCAAATTCACCATGCCGCCGCGAAAGGGATTGATCGGGTCCGCGGTGCCGTTCACGATCATCACGGGAATCGGTTTGTCGACTTGATTGCAATCAAGATTTTCCTTCACCGGCACGCTTGCCGATATTGCGGCGACGCCGGCGAAATCCTCGGGATATTCCAGCGCCATGCGGTAGGCGAGTTGTGCGCCATTGGACCAGCCGGCGGCGAAGACGCGTTTCCTGTCGATCGCGTGCGTCGTCACCGCGCGGTCGAGAAGGCTCTTGATGAAACCAGCGTCGTCGATTTTCAGCCGCTTGGAGGAAAATGGCGAGCCACCACGGCAATCGTTCCAGGTATTGTCGAACCCATCCGGATACACGACCAGGAATCCGTGCTTGTCCGCGAGCTCGTCGAATTCGTTGTTGGAATATTGGCGCATACCCGCGGCATCGCCCCCTGAGGGATGAAGAACGAACAACAGCGGGGCGCCGGGCTTCAAGGTCTTGGGAACATATTCGATGAAAGTGCGCTCGCGGCCTCCCACATTACCAACGTAGCGCGTCGCTTCACCCATCGGCTCGGCGGCGAGCGCGGTGGCAATGAGCGCCAGCGCGGCGCCGATCGTCCATTGCGAGAGTGTGGTCTTAGCCATGATTTCGCGGCCCCGTTTCACGCTCGCCTGTTATGCCACCAACAGGCAAGGTGTACGTCTGTGGGCGGCCGGCGTCGAGGTCATCCAATAAGACCCTTGCCGCGAGAATGACCTCGCGGCTGGTTCGCCCCAGAAGAGCGGCCATCGTGCCGGCTCGCGGCGCACCGCCTAAATCAGGCGTCTCAGCAGCTTTTCCGAGACCTCGCCTTCACTGCCCGAGTGTGCGCACCACGCTATCCTGTGGGCGCGTGGCAAGTGTCGGCAGCTTGGTATCCTTCATCACCGCCTCGTCGTACTGCGGCAGGGTGGTGAGCGTTTGTTTCGGCACCATGTGCACGACCTTGAAGCCGTCCCTCTGGAGCTCGGCGAGAATTTGCGGCAGCGCGATCGAGGTCCCCTTTTGGAAATCGTGCATGAGAATGATGCCCTTGCCTGCCTTGTGCATCTTTCCCATCAGGGACTTCGTCAGCTCTTCGGGCTTCTTGATCCGGAAATCCCAGGAATCGACGTCGGCCGAGAAGATCGCGACGTTGCGTCCGCCGAGGTAGGTGAGCATCTCGGGCGGGTGCCGAAGCTCGGGAAAGCGGAAGAACGGCGCAATCGGCGCGCCGGCCATCATTCGCACGCCGCTGGCGCCCTTTTCGAACTCCTCCTCGGCGGCCTCGAGTCCGCGGTTCTTCACCACCCCTTCCAACTCGATATGGGACCAAGTGTGGGTGCCGACCGTGTGGCCGCCGGCAACCACCCGTTTGAGGATCTCAGGGTAATAGGTCGCATGCTTGCCGATGGAGAAGAACGTCGCGCGCACGCATTGATCGGCAAGAGCTTTGAGCACGGCCGGCGTGTGGCCGAGCCAGGGGCCGTCGTCAAACGTCAGGACGACCTCGTGATCGTTCAGGAAATCGTAAGACTTGAAGTGCTGGGAGCCGAAGCCTGGGCCGCCGGTGGTGTCGATCTCGACGACGCGGGAGACGCCCATCGCATTCGGATTGGTGCAGGGCGGCGCGGCGACGATCGGGGGTGCTGCGGGCGCCGGCGCACGAGCGAGCGCCGGCACCGAACGCGGCGATCCGATCGTACCCGTCGTGTCCGCCACGATCATGGGTTGCAGCGCGGCCGCCGGCGCCGATGCGCGCGTTGGGGCCGGCGTTGAAATCTCCGCCTTTACCGTCGGCGTTGATTGCGCTTGGGCCGGAGGCGGCGGTGATGAGCGACCCCAGCCGCCGAGCACCACCCCAAGCCCGGTACCGCACAGAAGCGCAGCGCCAGCCACTATCCCAATAATTAAGGGGGTTCTCCGGGCCACGGGCTCCCACTTGGGGGCGGGCGGCACTTCGTAGCCCGGGTGCTCCGGATGGTCCTCGTAGTACTCCGGGTGTTGATCGTTGAGATCGTTCATTGTTTTTTCCCAAGAAGAAATTGTTCATAAAATTCTATATTTCTATTGGCTTAACGATGGATTAGCTGCGGGCGGACGGGCGCAAGTTTTTTCAAGCGAGCCCGTGGCTTCGGGTCATTGGTCGCCCACCGGGCGCGCCCGTTGACCTCGGCACCGCCCGAACGAGCGGACCTCGCGGGGGATGAAGAACTGGGGCCATCAAGGGTCAGGAACGCCCTGTCCGGCATGCAGAGGCCACGGCCCCGCTGGCCGCCTTGGTCTCGATGCGATAGAAGCAGCTACTATGGGTGTGCAGGCTTCGAGCGTGCGCACCTTGGATAAGGGAGAAACGGCATGAGGATCAGATCACAGGTTTGCGTCGTTGCGGCGTTCGCCGCGACATTCATGATGAGCTCGGTGGCGGCGCAGGCACAGGCGCAGAACGTTCGCGTCCGCGGCACGATCGAGAGTCTCGACGGCAACGTCCTTTCGGTGAAAGCGCGGGATGGAGCCGAGCTCAAGCTCAAGCTCAAGGACGATGTCCGCGTCGGCGGCGTCGTCAAGGCTGCTCTCACCGACGTCAAGGCCGATACCAACGTCGCCATCACTTCGCGCCCACGACCCGATGGAACGCTCGAGGCCTATGAGCTGCGCATCTTCCCCGCCGGGCAGCCCTTCAACTCGTTTCACAGCGACAATTGGGACCTGATGCCGAACAGCAGGATGACGAACGGCGCGATGCAGACGTCGGTTGCCGGCGTCGACGGCCAGATGCTGACGGTGAAGTACAAGGTCCAGGGCAAGCCGGACGAGGAGAAGAAGCTTCTCGTGACACCGAAGACCATTATCGCCACCACGGTCCCCGGCACCAAGGCGGACCTCAAGCCGGGCCTGAAGGTATTCGTCGCCGGTGCGCCGAAGCTGCCCGACGGCTCTCTCGATGTCGGCGCGATCCAGGTCGAGAAGGAAATCCCCCCGCCGCAATGATGTGACGGCAATCGACGTCAGGGCAGGCGGTTCCGCCTGCCCTGTTTTGCGGCCTGTCGGCGCCTCAAAACAGGCTCACGAGAAACCGCACCGACATCGTGGCCAGGAACAGCCCGAAGATGATCTCGAGGCGCCGCTTCGGAGTGGCGTGGGCGAGCCGCGCCCCGTAGCCGGCGACGAAGCTCGAGATCGGTGCCATCAGCACGAAACCGAGCACCGAGACGTAACCGATTGAAAACGGCGGCAGCTCTGCCTGGTGCGGCAGCCCGGCCAGCATGAAGCCGATCGTGCCGGCGACCGCGATTGGCACCCCGAGGCCGGCGGAGGTCGCGACCGCGGTGTGGATGGTCTTGCCGTAGAGCGTCAGGATCATGTTTGAAACCGAGCCGCCGGAGACGCCCATCAGCGACGAGCACAGGCCGACGAGATAGCCGTAGCCGAGCATCGGCCCGCGGCCGGGCAGCTCGTCGCCGAGCTTCCAGCTGTCGCGGCCGAACAGGAGCTTCGCCGCGATCGTGCCGGCGATGACGGCGAACGCCGCCTTGAACACGGCGCCGGGCGCGACCGCGGCGATCGCCGCGCCGGTCGCCACACCGACGACCGCCGGAATGGTCCACATCCGCACCACGTCGTGGAGGCCGACGCCTTCGGCCCGGTGCGCGAAGTAGGAGCGAAACGTGGTCGGCACGATGATCGCGAGCGACGTGCCGATGCAGAGCTGCATGCGCACGTCCTCGGACACCCCGAGCGCCCGAAACACCTCGTAAAGCACGGGGACGATGACGCCGCCCCCGCCGATCCCGAACAATCCCGCCAGCAGCCCGGTAAGCACGCCGCCGCCGGCGATCGCCGCGGCGAGCACCGCGAGCTCACCCGCCGGCACCCCGAACATCAGACCGCTCCCTCAGAAGACATCGCCATTCAGGCCGCGGCGCTCGCGGCAAACGGCGCGCCGGCGACGAACGACAGCGCCTCTTCGAGGACCTCGCAGCCGGCACCTGGCCGCACCGCGGCGGTCGCGAGATGACGGCGGAACGCGCGCGCGCCGGCAACGCCAGTGAACAGGCCGAGCATGTGGCGGACGATCGAATTGAGCCGCACACCTTCGGCAAGCTGACGCTCGATGTAGGGCAGCATCGCTTGGGCCGCCTCGCGCGCCGAGGTAACCGGCGAAACCTCATCCCAAAGCGAGTCCACTTCCAGAAGCCGCCACGGCTCCCTGTAGGCGGCGCGTCCCATCATCACACCGTCGACGCGGGAGAGATGCGCTCGCGCCTGAGCGAGCGTGTCGATGCCGCCATTGAGAATGATCGGGAGCCCGGGGTGGCGCTCTTTCAGGCGATAGACGCGGGCGTAGTCGAGCGGCGGTACCTCGCGGTTCTCGCGCGGCGACAGGCCCTGCAGCCACGCCTTGCGGGCGTGCACGATCAGGGCATCGACGCCGGCGCCGATCACGGCATCGGCGAGCGCATCGAGAGCCTCTTCGGGGTCCTGGTCGTCGATGCCGATGCGGCACTTGACCGTGACGGGGATCGCGACCGCGGCCTTCATGGCGGCGACGCCCTCGCCGACCAGCGCCGGCTCGGCCATCAGGCAGGCGCCGAAGCGGCCGTCCTGCACGCGGTCAGACGGGCAGCCGACATTGAGATTGATCTCGTCGAACCCGAAATCGGCGCAGATGCGCGCGCAGGACGCGAGCGCAGCCGGGTCCGATCCGCCGAGCTGCACCGCAAGCGGATGCTCCTCGGCGTCATAGCGCAACAGCCGCGCGCGGTCGCCATGCAGCACTGCGGCAGTGGTGATCATCTCGGTATAGAGCAGCGCCCGCCGCGTCAGCCGCCGGTGGAAATACCGGCAGTGACGGTCGGTCCACTCCATCATCGGAGCGACGCAGAAGCGGTGGGCGGGGATGGGCACGCGAGTTCGTCCATGCGGGCCGCGGTCACGGCGGCTGTCAGCGATATATGCATCCGGTGACCGCAGCTCCACAAGTGCGGCTCGGTCGCCGCCGCTCCGCGAATGCCTGGGAAGCCGATCCTGGCCGACGCGCCATGACCGAGTTGCACGGCCCCGCAGGCCTCTTGCTTCTTGGCATCCTCTGCTTCGCCCCAGCTCTCCTCCCCGGGCGACCCGACGCTGACTGCCCTCACGAGTCATCGAAATCTGGCAACATTTGAAAGTGGCGAAAAAATAGAGAAATGAAAACGCCGAACCCAGGACGGGGCGAGCGAACTCGTTCTCAAACCAGGAACTCATCAAGGATCGATACGAAATATCTAGGGTACTGCCCCACGATCTCCCGTGCCTGTGCATTGGTATTACGGACCGCGAGCCGCGCGGACTGCCGATCCGAAACGTCCGGGAACCTGGCGGCCAAGGATTGCGCGACGACCCGGTCGGCAAACCCTGCTTCAAAGAAGCCAAGGGCCGCAAGCGACGTCAGGCCAGACTTGATCTGGCGCTGAAGCAGTATAAGTGCCGCTGGCAATTCTCCCTCCTCGGCTTCGGCAAGATCGGCAATAGTGGCGAGGATCATGGCTCCCTCGTATCCGAGCCCGCTCTCGCAGATGGCAACGGCATCCTCCACCGTCGGGTGACGATTAGTCCCGCCTATGCGGATGTCCCTTTCGAGGAGCAGCTGAAGGATGGCATGAAACGACGCACCACCCACCCAATTCTCGATGATCAGCGGCATAACAGCTCTGTCGGACAAAGCCGTTATGGTCGTGCTGCGGCTAAACCGCAGCATCACATCTGTGAGCGACGAAAGGAGGGTACCGGCCTCAAGCGCTTGGGTAAGCGCCGTCCGATTGGTCTCCAGCCACGTCTTGAGAGTATTGACCGTGGTAGGGGCCAACGGCGATCGCCGCAGAGTCGCGCGCATTTCTTCGGTCGCCGCACCCTCGAGTAAGCGCTCGGCGACGGTCCTAAAAACAGTCTCGATCTGTGTCCGCCGGCCTTCATCGGCGAGATAGTGGGCCAACGTATTTCTGGCCAGATGCACCGCCCGTTCCGCCAAGCCGTGTCCGGTGAACTCTAGGTGAGCCAGCAGGAACGAACCAATACCGTGCACGATCTGCACTCGATCTTGGAGGTATCGCCGAAAACGGCGCGCATCGAGACCCGGATTCGCCGCAACAGCTTGATTCACGGTCGCATCAACGGCCGTCTCATCGTTAAAAACGAGTGTGTGCAGCAAGTCGATGTTGAGCGTGATGGTTCTGGTCGGCTGCCCGAATTCAAAGGGCTGGAAGATGGCGGATACACTGCTGCCGGATGGCTCGGAGTTCGCGGCGTTAAGCAAGTCCTTCGCAGTCCGCCAGCGCCACCTTTCGCGGACCTGGCGCCTCTTATCGAAGACCCTGGTGTCGGCAAAGATGATGCTGCCTTCGGTGTGCATGCCGGCACGACCAGCGCGCCCAATCAGATTGTGAAAGTCCCGCACAAGCATGCGGTCACCGCCCTGATAGACCCCGGTCACGATGAGATACCGGATCGGGAGGTTGACCCCCTGGGCAAGCGTCGAAGTGCACACGACAAAGCGTATGTCACCGGTCTTCATCCCGAACTCTACCGCGAGCCGCAACCCGCTCGGAACGCTGGCATGATGTGGAAAGATTCCAAGGCGCGCTGCTTGTGCTGCCGGGGCGTCATCACCGAGATGCCGCGCAAACAATCCTGCCAGTTTTTCGACTTCTTCAGCATCGGAATGGTCCGCTGGCGGCGTGAACGCACCACTCCGCCGAAATAAATCTACGGCCATCTCACAGACCCTAACCGCAGTATCTTTCCTTCCGCAGAAGACGGCCACGCTTCCATTGGGAGCGAGCTTGAGCCCGAGATAGAGGCCAACTGACGTGCCATCTTCTGCTTGTGGAAAATACCTTGGAGTCCGCTCCCGTGACTGCAGACGAAGGCTTATGCGATCGATAACGCGAGGAACGAAGAACTCGAGGTCATCTGGATCGAGTGGATTAACATATTCGAGCCGTCCCAGCGCGGTTTGCCAGCTCGCGAACGCCACGCGCCGCGCGGTCGGCATGAGACCGGCCCCATCAACAACGGCTTCTTCGTCATCGATCAGCCAACCGGCAATATTGCGGGCATTCGCGATCACGGCGGAGATCAGCACGATCTGGGTCTGCTCAGCCAGCGACAGCTTGAGCGAAGTTAGCAGAAGCTCGTAGGTCACGCCGCGCGCACCGCTATCGAATTGGTGCCCTTCGTCATAAATGACAAGGCCAATGTGCTGCGCGAGATCAGGAGTTCTTCTTAACAGATAGAGAAATTTTTCCGGCGTGACGATAAGGATCGTCCGCGTTTGCCACAGGTCCTCGACGTCGAGGTCCTGCTGAAAGCTATCGGTCGCCTCATTCAGCACAACATTCTCACCAGAAAAGGCGCGTGCCATATCCCCGCGAATGTCGTGGCAGAGCGAACGAAAAGGGCAGACGATGACCGCGAGCGATGCTCGGTCGCTTAGAAATCCGCTACGAAGCACCAATTCTGTCGCGCGGGTCTTTCCGGCGCTGGTTGGCATCTGAATGATGGCCGATTCCCCTCGCAGCACTCCTGCCGCGCAGATCCTGCGTTGCGCCGGCCACAGTTCGCGCGGGAACGTAGGACGACCAAGCGCAGGCAGCCAGCGATCAAGCGAGAGGTCCGACGCGTGTGGCAAGACCGCACGGGCCGAATTGTCTATCTTCTTACGGACGATTGCTGTCGCGATGTCTGCATAAAGCAGTTCCCTGCCGTCCCCGCTACGATAAGCTTCTGCGCGAACAGTCCGCATAAGTGCCAGCGCATCGTCTTCACCGTCCATACCGCTGAGATAGGCTGACGTCGCCGCCAGCACGCGATCGGGGTGTACGCCATAGACAGTCCGTCCGATCGGCTCGTAATTGGATACAATAAGCCGGTAGACGAGTAGCGCCAGGCCTGAGCCGAGCGCAATCGGCGGGGGTTCCATATTGCGCGCGACCACCACAGCGCTCCCCGGGTTGTCGGCCAAGTAGTAGGCCGCGGCTCCAAGCACCGAAAAGTCAACCGATACCTCGCCGTTGAGCCGGCTTTCGATATAGGACTTCAAAATAGGTTGCAGCGAAGAGCAACGCCTGGTCGGTGGTTTCCTCGCGCGCGACAACCGTATCGTGTGCCGCAATGGTGGCAGCCGCATCTCCTATAAGACCGACGGCGAGTGAAAACAGCAGCTCTGGGCGCTGCGGTAATGCGATGTGCCCCTCAAGCGGCACATCAAACTCGTACATCTTTGCCTTGGCACGCGTGACCGAAAGCAATCGTTGCGCATTGGCTTCAGGCCTCATCGGCAGCCCTCGCATAAAGCGCGTTTACCAGCTTCATCAACGTTTCACCGCGAATGACAATGAGCTTGAGGTTCGCGGCATTGAAGTGCCCGGCCGTTGTCGTTTGGGAAATCAAGGTTCCGTCATACAGAGACGAATTCAACACGGCGGCGGCCCCGCTTACCCGCTTGAACGGGCGATCGGCCATGTTCTGGAAGCGCTGAACTTTCAGCGCCGGGGCCTCCTCGCCTCGCTCATAGAAACGTTGTTTGAGCGCGTTCAACGTTGTGGCCTCACGCAACGCGTCCTTCCCAGAATCCGACACGGCGTCTTGCAATCGATTCAGCAGCTTATTGCCGGACATGGATGCCTTGGATTCAAAAACGAACAGCTCATCGTTTGGATCGAAGCCGTCCTCCTTGATGAACTGGAACCCCAACACATCGCAGCCCTTGGTCGACTCGTTGCGGTTCCACTTCTGATCATATCGAAGTTGCCGCGGACACCAGTAGCCGAGCTTGTATTCGATGTAATCGGCGACGAGAATCTCTGCGAAATCTCCGGAACGAATGCTCGGGCCGGGTGGGTCCTTCTCGTCAGGAAATTTCTTGTTGAGAAGGAACTGCGCGTGCGTCTCGCCGGTGCCTGCGACCAGCTTTTCTAGCATTTCGTCATCGCAATAGTGCTCTCTGAAGTGTTTTGCCCACGACGAGAGCACGGCCGGGTCATCGCCATATTGAAGCTCCCACACTTCAACCTCGACGCCGTCGGCGGACTTCAGCCGCTCTCCCGTGTCAACAAGCCAGTCAAGATGAGCGGGGGCGGACATCGTCGAATGCGGTCCTTGGGCAGTAGATCGCGATTGCCTGCCGATGGACCCATAAGACCTAAAGGCATCAATCCACTTTTTCTAGGCAAAATTACCTAGAACAACCTTTCGTTGTCGAGGACGGCATCCCAACGACGCGTCGCCATGGTCAAGCAGCGATATCGAGCCAATCAACGAAGTAATCCACATCACGCTTCGGAACGATCAATAGCTCCTCATCGAGCGCCACGAGCTTCCAGGGCCGAAGCCTCACCGCCTCCCCGCATTTTCTAAGGTCTTGCCAGCACAAAGTGATGGCGGTCTATGAGACTTTATTCCTTCGCATATACGCACTCAAACCCCTCTTGCCGAAATCTAAGGTAGAAGCTACCTGCAAAGGAACCAAGGAACCACTGCGATGGCTCTGAGCATTAAGGACCCGGAAACCGAGCGGCTAGCCCGCGATCTCGCGCGGATCACCGGCGAAAACATTACGACGGCAACCAGGCGCGCCATCGAGGAGCGACTGCGCCGGGTTGGCGGTCATGCGCGGAAAGCTCTCTTGTTGGAGGAATTGGCGGAAATCCGACGGCGGTGGAGCGCGATGCCGGTCATCGATGACCGGACGGCAGAACAGATCCTCGGCTATGACGAGCACGGGCTGCCGCGCTAATGGTGCTCGATACATCGGCCATCGTGGCGATCGCCCTCAATGAGTCCGACTCGGCGGAACTCGAATTGCGGATCGCCGACGATCCCATCCGCTTGATCTCCGCGGCGACCGTGCTCGAAACCGCGATCGTGCTTGAAACGCGCCTGGGTGATGCAGGTGGTCGCGAGTTCGATCTTTGGCTACTCAAGGTCGGGGCCGAGGTTGTCCCGGTTGATGCCGAACAGATCGACGCGGCGCGCCGCGCGTGGCGGCGCTACGGCAAGGGGCGACATGCCGCCGGATTGAACTACGGTGATTGCTTTTCCTATGCGCTCGCGGTCTCTCGCGGAGAACCTCTCGTGTTCAAGGGAGAGGATTTTGCGAAGACCGATATCAATCGAAAGGACGAAGGAACAGTCGGATAGGGAGCCGGCCCAGAGATCGCCATTAGCGAAAACTCAGGCTCTTACAGAAAATCCGATCCAAGCGAGTTGATCCTGCCTTTCGGTTTCGTCCCACACCGCCCTCATCGCCGACGTGCCGGCGCCTTCCGTTTCGCACCTGCCCTTACACGTTTGCGCGACTCAGCTTTCCGGCGCTCGGCGATGGCAAGCGCGCGCCGGGCCCACGACACCAGCTCGTCGGGTTCGTCGTAAAGCCGCTCCGGCAGGCGCCAGTAGGACAGCAAATGGCGGCCGACGCGGCCGGGGCTCCTGGCCCGCGTATAGACGAAAGGCGCGCTGCCTTCGCGCTCGAAGTCGGGGATGCTCGCCTCGTCGACCCGAAGGAAGATCGCGCCGTCGAACACCAGTCCGAACATGAGGCCTTCGGTGAATAGCCCGGCGCCCCCGAACATGCGCCGGACCGTGACGCGCCCGAACGGCGCGAACAGCTCGGCGATGAAATCGGAATCCATGGGCGGCGCTTGGGCGCGATCAAGCGAGCCCGGTCATGCGGCGGACGGCTTGGATTTCGACTTCGGATTCGCCCAGTAGTGCGGGCTCGCCTTTGAGCGCTGCAGCGCCTCCATACTCTCGAAGCCCGGCGCCATCGAAGCGTCCGTGCCGGCGAGAATCTGGTGGTGCTCGATGTTGAGCGTCCGCAGCCAGCGCTGCTGGCCCATGGTGATGGCGACGAAGTAGCCGATCTCGACGAGCTCGGGTTCCGAGAAATGCCGATGCAGGCGCTCCCACAATGCGTCGTCGGCGGGTAGGTCCCAAGTGATGGCTTCGGCATAGGCGAGCGCCGCCTTCTGCCGGTCGTCGTAGCGCACCGAGGACTCGAAGTTGATAAGGTCGCTATAGTCGTCCTCGACCAAGCCCGCTTTGGCGGACTTCATCGAGCGCTGATTGCCGCAGAACTCGCACAGAACCGAGCGCGAAACGTAGACCCGGCACAGCTCCTTGATGTTGTGGTCGGCCACGCCCTGATGGAACACGTCCCGCCAGGTGTCGGCGAATGACCAGAACGCCGCCGGAACGTGGGCGCGGATCGCCTGGCTCTCGGGTCGCGGCGTGCCTTCGCGGCGGCAGCGGTCGAGCTCGGCGAGCATGGCCTCGTCCTTGATCGTCGCGGGGTCGACATAGCTGATGCGGGGCGTCATGAAGCCTCCCGGAGGTTTGCGAGCGTTTTGGTTGGTTCGCTTTTATCAGGTTTCTTCCGCATCAGCGATCAGCGAGAGTCGGCTTCCGGCAATCGACCTCATCGACTTGCAGGGGCTCGCGCTCCTGCCCCCTTTGCGGTGCGCCGAAACATGATAGCCTGAACAGCAATGGCGCTCGCACCGCGGTGGCAACGCGTCGTCGCGGCAGGTCATCGGGCGCCGCAGGGAGGATGCGATGAAGCTCGCGGTTGCCGCGGCAATTGCTGCCGGCATCGGCTGCATTGCCGGATCGGCGGCCGTGCTTGCCTTGCGCGCCCTGCCCCCGCCTCACCCGGAAAAGTTCGAGCCCGTGTGGAGCGAGGCGGGCTGGCCGTTTCCGCAGGACCAGTGGAATGCCGGGCGGGCCTTCGTATGCCAGCAGGCTGATTGCGGCGCGCGGATCGACGTCTTCCTCCGTCCCAAGATCGGCTTCTGCAATTGCTCGACGGGCGTGTCGGACGATGCCGAACTCGAACGCGTGTCCGATACCGCTCTGCTCGCCCAGGAGGTGGTCCCGATCGGGAGCGGCCGTCCGATCAAGGTCGCTTGGATGGACGGGCGCAGCCGCGCCTACCGGTCGGCCGCGGGGCCCAGCCTGTTGTCGGTCGCCTTCAACGACGAGTGCGACGCGGTGGTCGCGGTGGGCCGGATCGAGAACGGCGATCCTGCGGTGATCGAGCCCGCGGTGCTCAAGCTCCTCAACTCGAGGCCGGTGGTACTGTGGACCAAGAAGGAACTGGGCCTGGAATACGTCAAGCGCGAATGGTGACGTGCAGCGTCGATGAAAAACAAGAAGCTGGCGAGCTTGAAGTAACGCCACGGACAAGAGATCGAGGACAAAGATCAAGATCAAAAGGGAGGAACACATGGTGAGACAGTTGCGACAACAGATGCTCCTTTGCGGCGCGGGATTGGGGGCGGTGCTGATCGGGATTGCCGGGGTGGCGATGGTGCGCAGTGCCGCCGTCGCACAGGACCGCATGGTCGAAGCGCCGATCTTCGAGGTCGATCCGCTGTGGCCGAAGCCCCTGCCCAACGAGTGGCTGCTCGGCATGACCATCGGCATCTCGATCGACGCCCAGGACAATGTGTGGATCGTCCATCGCGGCAGCTCGACGCTCAACAACAACGAGAAGGGCGCCGAGCTCAATCCGCCGATCTCGATCTGTTGCCGGTCGGCCCCGCCGGTCGTCGCCCTCAACCCGGACGGCGACGTGATCCACGCCTGGGGCGGCCCCGGTCAGGGATACGAGTGGCCGGAGTCGATGCACGGCGTCTTCGTCGATAACAAGAACAACGTCTGGCTCGGCGGCAACGGCGCCAAGGATTCCCAAATTCTCAAGTTCACCGTGGACGGCAAGTTCATCCTGCAGTCCGGCCACCAGGGCAAGAACGCCGGCAGCAACGATCCCGAAAACTTCGGCCGCGTCGCCCAGATCTACATCGATCCCAAGAGCAACGAAGGCTTCGTCGCCGACGGTTATCGCAACCGGCGCCTGGTGGTGATCGATCCCGACACCGGCAAGATCAAGCGCTGGTGGGGCGCCTACGGCAACAAGCCGGACGATGCGCCGCAGGGACCGCGCGATCCGAACGCCGTCGCCCTGCAGCAGTACCGTTCGCCGGTGCACTGCGTGGCGCTCGCCAATGACGGCCTGCTCTATGTGTGCGACCGCCAGGGCGACCGCGTTCAGGTGTTCCACACCGACGGCAGCTATGTGAAGGAGGCGTTCTTCGCCAAGGACACGATGGCGTCGGGCTCGACCTGGGAGATCGCCTTCTCCAAGGACCCGCAGCAGCGCTTCATCTACCTGACCGACGGCCAGAACGAGCGCGTGCGTATCGTCGATCGCGAGACCCTGACCGATCTCACCACGTTCGGCCGCGGCGGCCGCCAGCCCAGCGAATTCTTCGGCGTGCACAGCATCGCCGTCGACTCCAAGGGGAACATCTACACGACCGAGACCTATGAAGGTAAGCGCGTGCAGAAGTTCAACTACAAGGGCATCGGCAAGGTGAAGGCCGGCGATCAGGGCGCCGTGTGGCCGAAGCGCAGCTCCTGACGGGGTGTGACGCCGTCCGTGCAGCCCGGGCTGAAGCCAGGCTGCCGGTCGCGGTGCGCAGGTCCGCGCGGCCGGACGGCGTTCGTCCGCGTGACCAAGTAGAAATGGGCATGCGCGCAATTCTCGTCGTGATGAACCTGATGACGGCGTCGGCGGCTTTTGGCGCCGGCGCCGACACCTGTCTGCGCCCCAAGTGGACCGAATGCGTTTCATTCCCGAACGGCGGCCGCCACACCGGCATCTCGCCGTACGGCAAGCCGGTCGCGCTCGACGTGCCGCGGGGCGCCAAAATCTGCGTCAGCACGCAGTGGGAGATCAGGGCGGAGGACTATGTCCTGTTCGAGCGCGACGGCCATCCCTGGCCCGACCGCGACTGGGAGGTGGAGGCCGAGACGTTCTGCTTCTACCGAAACTAGCGGATCGGCCTCCGACGCCCGCGCACCAACCCTTTGGTAGCGGCAAGGGCGGCGGGCGGTCCGAGGACCGGCCTGCGCTGCCCGACCTCACCCCCGCCGGTGCAGCCTCCGGTCGACCGCCAGCAATACCGCACTTACCGTCGCCGCGAACACCGTGATCATGAAGGTCACCGACATGATGATGTCGACGTTGTGCAGGCCGATGGCGTTCATGAGCATGTAGCCGAGGCCGCGCTGGGAGGCGAACATCTCGCCGAGCAGCGTGCCGATCAGGGTGAGCGCAAAGCCGATGCGGATGCCTGAGAAAATCTCCGGAAGCGCGGCCGGGAACAACACCTGGGTCACCATGTCGAAGGCGCCGAAGCCGAGCACGCGGCCGGTCTTGATGAGCACGGGCTTGACGTTCGCGACAGCGGCGACGGTAAACAGCGCCACCGGGACGACGCCGTGGATCACGCCGAACGCGATCTTGGCCGGCATGCCGAGCCCGAAGGCAAGCAGCACGATCGGATAGAGCGTGAGCTTGGGGATCGAGTAGAACGCGACCAGCATCGGCTCGAACACCGCGCCGGCGAGGCGGTAGAAGCCCAGCACGAAGCCGATGGCGAGGCCGAGCACGATCGAAATGACGAGCGCAATGCCGAAAGCCTTCGCGGTCTCGGTGAGATTGGGCCAGAAGGTCTCGCGGCCGAATAACTCGATGGTAAAGCGCACCGTCTCGAGCGGCGAGCGCAGCGCGACCTCGCCCACCACGAGATAGAGAAGCTGCCAGACCGCGAGGAGGCCCACCACCAGCAGCACCGGCCCGCGCCATCGGCCGGGCGCGCTCCCGGCAGCGCCGACCGCGGCGTCGGTCGCGGCGCTCATCGCAACCCCCGCCGCGCCAGGATGCGCCGTTCCCACACGCCGAGCAGCGCGTTGACCGCGACCGAGATCACCAGGATGAGCACGATCAGCGGATACATGATCGCGTTGTCGAAATTTGTGTAGGCGAAAGCGATCTCGAAGCCCATGCCGCCGCGCGACATGATGAACTCGCTGCCGATGATGCCGATGAAGGCATACGCGAGTGCGAGCTTCGCCCCGGTGAGGAGATGCGGCGCGGCCGACGGCAAGGTCATCCGCAGCGCGGTCTCGACCGGCGACATTCGCGCCATCCGCGCAGTCTTGAGGAGGACCGGCGGCACCCGGTCGAGGCCGTTGAGCACGTTCACGATCATCGCGATCACCGACATCATGAAGGCGATCACGATCTGGGGGATGTCGCCGAGCCCGAACAGGATAATGAACAGCGGGTAGAAGGCGAACACCGGGATCGCGTAATAGGTCGCAAACAGCGGATCGAGGATCTGGCGCAACAGGCGCCAGCGATGGATGAGCACGCCCGCCATGGTGCCGGCGACCACCGCAAGCGCGAAGGCGATGAGGCAGTTCGACAGCGTCTTGGCGATGGCGGCGTCGAGCTTGCCGGTGACGAGCAGCTTCAGGAGATCTTCGAAGATGCGCGAGGGCGGCGGCATGGTGAAGCGGTCGATGATACCGGTGCGGCACAGCACCTCGAGAACACCGGTCAGCGCGACGATGATCGCGATGCGAAGCAGCAGCGGATTGGCAGCGAGCTTCATCGCGCGGTTCATGGCGTCGCCGGCCTGCCGATCGACTTGAGCGATTCCCCGCGCAACATGCTCCACAGCTCGCCGGTGATCGCGCCGAACGCGGCGTCCTCCACGATCCGGCTGTCGCGCTCGCGCGGCCATCGCGTCTCGATGATCGACAGCAGGCGCCCCGGCCGCGCCGACATGACGCCGATGCGGTCGGCGAGCATCGCCGCCTCGTCGAGCGCATGGGTAATGAGAAAGATCGTCGCCCCAGTCTCTCGCCATAGCTTGAGCAACTCCTCGCCCATCAGCAGGCGGGTCTGCTGGTCGAGCGCGCCGAACGGCTCGTCGAGCAGGATGAGGCGCGGCTGCATGACGAGAGTGCGGGCGATACAGACGCGCTGGCGCATGCCGCCGGAGAGCTGCGCCGGATAGCTCTGGGCAAAATCGGCGAGGCCCATCATCCGCAGGGCACCCGCGACCCGCTCGCGACGCTCCATCTCGGAAAGCTTCGTCTTGCGCAGGCCGAAGGCGATGTTGCGCTCGACGGTGAGCCACGGGATTGAAGCATCCTCCTGGAACACGACGCCGATGCCGTCGGGCACGCTGCCGTCGACCGGCCGGCCCTCGAAGGCGACCGTACCCTTGGTCGCGACGGCGAGCCCCGCGATCAGCTCGAGCAAGGTCGACTTGCCGCAGCCCGACGGACCGACGACGGCGAAGAATTCGCCCTTGCGCAGGTCGAGGTCGAGCGGCCCCAGCGCATGGACACCCACGCCACCCGCAGCGGAGGGAAACACCTTGACCACATCGCGGAGCCCCGCATGGACCGGGGCCGTCGCCTCACTTGATGGCTTTGAGATCATCGGGCAGGAACCGGGTGTCGATGATCTTGTCATAGTCGACGGTGCCGGAGATCGCGCCAACCATGCGCTGGACCTCGATCATCCGCTTCATGCCCTCGAGATGGATCTGCCCGGGCCCCCAATATGGCACGCCGTCGGTCTTGCTGGTGGTGAGGTTGCGCACTGCCATGCGGGCGACGGCCGGCGCGAGATTGTAGTCCTTGGCGACGATGTCGCCGGCTTCGTCGGGATTGGCGATCATGAACTCGACGGCGCGGCGCCGCGCGCGGATGACGGCGCGGATGAAGTCGCCGCGTTGCGCGGCCATGTTCACGGTCGTCACGCCGACGACATTGTCGAGCGGCGGCAGGATGTCGCTCGCCCGCGCCACCGCGCGGTATTTCGACTGGAATTGCGACCACAGCGGCTCGGCGATCGGCGCGACGTCGATCTGCCCGGTCTCGAGCGCGGCGACCCCTTCGCCGAATCCGCCGGTACGCACGAGCTCGGCGTCGCCCGCCTTGAGGCCCGCCTTGGTGAGCAGCAGCATGGCAAGACCCTGGCTCGTCGAGCGCGGATTGGTGTAGCCGATCTTGCGGCCCTTGAAATCCTGGATCGTCTTGATCGGGGAATCCGGCTTCACCGCCCAGACGAATTCCGCAACGGTGAGGACGTTGTCGGAGATCAGCTTGAGGTCGGCACCCTGTTGGATGGCGGCGATGACGACACCTGGATTGACCTCGCCATAGGGGACGCCGCCGGCAAGCATGTTGCGCAGCGAGGTGCCGCCACCCGCCGAGGTGATGATCCCGGTGACATCGATTCCCTCCTGCTTGAAGAAGCCCTTTGCGCGGGCGACGCCGAACGGCATGCCGTTGGCAGCGACGCCGAAATTGCCGACCGCGATCTCCTCTGCGCCCGCCGGCCGTGTGAGCGCGGCCGCAAACGCGAGCGCCGCAACGATCGTGAAGGTGATCCTGCCCTTTGGCATGCGTCTTCCCTTGATTTTTTTCGTTGTGCCGCGATGCGGCCCTAGCTGTTCCCTCCCCATCTTCGGGGACGGTCAGGGTGGGGCACTTGTTTTTGCTGGTCAACCACGGGCGTCGACAGGCCGCGTGCCCACCCGAACCATGGCGAGGACGAGTGGGACCCCAGAAATGACCGTCGGACAACCGACGATGAGGCCGCACGTATACGCATGACAGCTCTGATCCCAGGGTGCAGCTCAAGCCCCCGCCAGCCTTCGCGACGATGAACCGAGCGGCTGGCGCCGCACACGAACGGTTCATGCTTTGTCATTTGCAACCTTCCCACCGCTCGTAGATTGCAGCATCCGGCATGACCGTGTGAACCACTTCACATTTGCCCGCACCGCACACAGCTAGGTTGTTGAGTTGCGTCTTCCTGCAACGGCCCATCAGCCAGAAAGGAAACCTGCTCGAGGGCCCGCCCTTCGGCGGTCAACAATCGCATGAACAACGTGACGTCGATGACTGGAGGCAGAGGCATGACCAAGTCGCTCCGCGAGCCGCGACTTGCGTCGCACCCGGCGCCATTCGCTTTGCCGCGATGGGAAAACGACCCGTCGCACGAGAAAAGCGAGCACCTCGACGCCGCGGCGAATGGGGCAAAGCAGCGGCGGCTCGCAGCCATTCTGGCCGCCGACGTTGCCGGCTACAGCCGACTCGTGGGGACCGACGAGTTGGGCACGCTCACGCGGTTGCAGGCCCATTGGGATGCGCTGATCGAGCCCACGATACGAAGTCACAATGTCCGCATCGTGAGGATCGCCGGGGACGGCGTTCTTGCGGAGTTTGCAAGCGTCGTCGACGCCGTGCAGTGCGCGGTGAAGCTGCAGCGCGGCATGGCGGAGCGTAACGTCGGGATCGCCGCCGAGGAGCGGATCGAATTCCGCATGGGCATCAACGTCGGCGACATCCTTATTGACCGCGGCGACATGTGGGGCGACGGCGTAAACGTGGCAGCCCGTCTCGAAGGGCTGGCGACGCCCGGCGGAATCTGCGTCTCCGGCCGCGTGCATGAGGACGTGCAGGGCAAGCTCGCTCTGGCCTTCGAGGACACGGGTGAGCATCGGCTCAAGAACATCGCGCGGCGGGTCAGGGTCTATCGGATTCTGCTCGACGAGTCCGCGCCAGCTGCCGCCCGACCATCGAACGGCTCGCACGACCAGGAGACCCGTTCGGTTGCGGTCATGATGCCGGGCGACTCGGCGGAGCGATCCGGCGCCGTCAGGTTTTGGCGTCGGCCGCAGATGATGTTGATCGTCATGACCGCGTTCTGCGCCGCGGCGACCGGCTGGTGGCTGCTCAACAAATCGAACAGGGCTTTCGGCCCGGGCGCGGAGCTCGCCGCAGCGTTTTCCCGCGAGACGTCGCTACCTTCGGCGGCGGACCGCGCCGCCCGTCGATTTATGTCGATCGTCGTGCTGCCCTTCTTGAACCTGAGCGGCGATCCGCAGCAAGACCGTATCTCGGACGGGATCACTGACAGCCTGACGACCGACCTCTCGCGGGCGATCCCCGGCAGCTTCATCGTCTCCCGCGACACCGCGTTCGCATATAAGGGTAAGGCCGTGGACGCGCGCAGGATCGGCCGCGACCTCGACGTGCGTTATGTGGTCGAAGGCAGCGTGCTGCCCGACGGCGATCTCGTTCGAGTGAACTCCCAGCTCGTCGATGCCAGGACCGGCGGCCACCTGTGGGCCGAGCGCTTCGACTTGAAGCGAAGCGACGTGCTCGAGGTGCAGGACGACATCGTCGGACGCTTGTCGCGCGCCATCGGCCTGAAGATGATCGAGAGCGAAGCGCGGCGCAGCGAACGCGCCAAGAGCCCGGAGGCACACGACCTCGTCCTGCGCGCCAAGGCGCTGGTCAACCGGCCGACCTCGAAGGCAACGATGGAACAGGCGCGCCAGCTGTTCGTGCAGGCGCTCGAGATCGACGACGACAATGCGGAGGCTCAAGCCGGCATCGCGACGACGCACATATTCGAGGTTTTGAACGGCTATCATGCCACCGGCAACACCGAGCGATTGGACCTCGCCGACGTGCTTCTGACGCGTGCGCTCGCGGCGGATCCGCATACGCTGCTCGCCCTGAAAGCGAAGGCCGCCCTGCTGCGTGCCCAGGGACATTTCGACGAGGCGATCATGGCGGCGGAGGCGGTCATCGCGGAAAATCCCGGCGAGCCATGGGCCTACAAGGAAATCGGCCTGTCGAACCTCTATCTCGGCCGCGCCGAGCAATCGCTCGGCTGGTTCGCCAAGGCCGACCGTTTCGGCCCGCGCGATCCCGGACGTTGGAGCTGGCTCGACAGCCGGGGACACGCCCTGATCCTGCTCGGCCGGGACCGCGAGGCGATCCGGTATCTACGCATGGCGCTCGATGCAAATCCGAATGCCGTGAGCCCGCATGCCTTCCTCGCGGCGGCCTACGCGTTCGTCGGCCGCATGGACGAAGCGCGCGAAGAGCTCGGGCAGTATGCGCGGCTGCGCGCCGGCGAGACGGTCACGAGCTTTCGCCGCGAGTCGCCGGTGCCGCTTCGGCTGACGAGTCCGGGCTATCAGCAGGCCCTCGAGCGCTTGAAGGACGGCTTGCGCAGCGCAGGCATGCCCGAGCAGGCGGAGGTGCACTAGTACATGAGACCGGCGATATGCTTAAGAACGGGGATCGGCGCGACGAGGTGCTCGTCTTTCCCCATCCGCAAGCTGGGAAAGTCGCGCTGACAGAATCCGAGACTCATCTGTCCTGATGTACCATAGGTCTAAGGTTGACAACTGAGGGCGGCCAAAAATCCCCGAAGCTTGAGCTCACGCGTGAACCTTCGGTCGGTTCAACCGTGACCCACAATCGCCCTTGGATCGTCGGGTTCTCCGGCGGCAAAGATAGCACACTCGTAACGCATCTAGTATTCGAGGTTCTGTTCTCCCTTCCGCCGCGGGCGCGCAGTCGGAAGGTACACATCATCGCGAACGACACGTTGGTCGAGTCCCCGATGGTGATACGGCATATTAACGTCATGCTACGAGACTTGCATGAAGCTGCTGAGGCGTTTGCGCTGCCGGTCATTGTCGCCAAGACCTCGCCTAATCTTGAGGACACCTTTTGGGTGAATATGATCGGGCGCGGATACCCATCGCCAAATCGAAGTTTTCGTTGGTGCACTGATCGGATGAAAATCCGCCCCACGAGTGAATACATCAAACGGCAAGCGTCGGAAGCCGGTGAAGTTATTCTCTTGCTTGGAGTGCGGCGTTCGGAAAGCGCATCACGTGCGATGAGCGCGGCAAAATACGACAACGGTCAACGGTTAAATCGCCACAACGACCTTATCAATTGCCTCGTATATCGCCCGATTGTTGAGTTGAACACCGAAGAAGTGTGGGAGTTCTTGGCAACGAACGAACCGCCATGGGGAGGTTCTCATGCCGCACTCATCGCGTTGTACCGGAACGCCCAAGGAGGCGAGTGTCCTGTCGTTACGCAAAAATCTGACGCTCCCTCATGCGGCACATCTTCATCGCGCTTCGGATGTTGGACATGTACTGTTGTCGAAAAAGATCGAAGTCTGGAAGGTTTCGTAGAGGCAGGGTTCAAGGAATTTGGGCCACTTATAGAGTTTCGTGATTGGCTCGCAGTAATACGGAACGATCCAACTCGCCGTTCTGCACTTCGAAAGTCTGGACAGTACACGATGACCCAAAGCGGAGTCTTCGTTCCTGGTCCTTTTACTATGGCTGCCCGAGAGGAAATACTCGAACGTCTGCTGCAACTACAATCCACAGTAGGACACGAACTATTATCCCGTGGCGAAGTTGAGCGAATTCGTTCAATATGGGCGGCCGAGATGGCCGCGCCGCAATCGGAGAACCTTCTCCGCGTTTTCTGACGCACTGGTTTCGGAGGGGTAATGCCTGCCAACGTTGTAGTGATCCTTGATCCCCAGAATGAGGGGAGAAAGCTTGTTCGACAACTATGTCGCCAGCACAAGGTAAAGATTGCAGAGTTTGAGGAACTTGTGCAAGCAGAAGTCGAACAGACCGGCAAATTGCGAAAGCGGGGGTTGTGGGAGCAATTTGACGATATTCTAGATCGCATGGATGACGAGGCGTGAAATGCACCTCCGCAGCATCGTCCTACGTGATTGGAAAGCATATGTGCAGGCGCGCTTTGATTTTCCCGCTCCATCACGGAACAAAAATATAATTCTAATTGGCGCCGAAAACGGTTACGGCAAGACGAGCTTGTTCGAAGCAGTCGTGCTGGGTCTTTTTGGGCGCGACGGATTGCCTCTAATTGCGAGAGCACCCTTCGGTGGTGCAGGAGATGACAGGCTCGCCGTCAGCTATAAGGATTTTATGGAAGGAACGCTCCACGCACGTGCCCTTGAAGAGGGGCGCTCTTCATGTTCTGTCCAACTGACATTCGACGATGATGAGGGCGCGCCGATCGAACTTCGCCGGGTGTGGTCGCTCAGTTCAGGCGGTGCGTTCAACAACCCGTACACAAGCGAAGACGTGCAAGTTTACGAAGGTGAACTGCGCAAGCCGCAGGGGCCTTCTGGCGTAAATGGTCAGGATCGACTTGACTGGTATCGCGATTACATAGCGAGCAAGTTTTTGCCGTCAACCCTCGCGGCCTTCTTTATGTTTGACGGTGAAAGGGTTAGCGAATTTGCAGACAAGGATATGACAACCCAGGTGCGGGCCCGGCATTGAGGGGTTGCTCGGCATTCCGGTCTTACGCGAGCTAGCCGACGATTTACGAGCGTACGCACAGTCCAAGCGAGTGAGCGGAAAGAGCGACGAAAACCTTGGAAAGACTGAACTAGAACGCGATAACGCAAAAAAAGATTTCGACACAAAAAAGGAAACGCTCGCAGCGCTTGAACCGGAAATTACAAAACTGCGCCAGGAGCAGGACCGTCTTACTAAGGAGTTAGCTGGTTTCGGTGCCGGAACCCAGGCTCAAATGCAAGAACTCGTCACGCGACTTGCGGAGCACCGTGCGCGAGGCCGAACGCTGCTGAAGACCAGCTGCGGGTACTTATTGCGGATGATCTGTCTCTTGCGATTGCGGACGCAGAGCTGCGGCAAAGCGCAATAGAGCAAATAAGGAAAGAAGAAGTTCGAGATAGTTGGTTATCGGGTTCGAGACGCAGGGTAACAAGGGCCTAGATCGTTTGTCTTGCCTCTTTCAAGGAATCTCACGGCAACAATCGCACCTCCACTTCTGGACAGCCAATTGCATGATGTCGCTGATCGTCTCCGTACATGCTGGGAGTCTCTTTGGTACCCGCCCCCAGCGGACTGTGCAGAGATCATGCGTCATCAATATTTACAAGGCGGGGATAGATCGCGAGTACAGCAGCATTTAGAGCAAATTGATAAGTTGGGATCCACGAACATACTACAATTATTGGACGATATATCCGGTCATCGGTCTTCGGCCGAGCGATTGCAAGGCGAATTATCGCGAACCCAAGGTATCGGACCGGAGCTGGATATAAAGCGAACAACTTTGCAGGGGGTCAACGATGAGTTGCTCAAAAAGAGCCGAGAAGCGGGCGCATTGAAAGACGCTGAAACCGCACTTTCAGCAATCGTTGACAAGCTGAACAAAGATATTGCTCGCTTGACAGCTAAGATGGATCAACGACAGCCAGAGAACCGCCGCGCGGCCAGGGCTCTGAAAGTCGCGACTATGATAGATGAGCTAGTCGCTCAGGCGGTTCCCGGTCAGATTGATGCGGTCGCACAGGCGATGACAAATGCGCACAAGCAGATGGCGCACAAGCGCGATCTCGTCAAACGTATCGAAATTGACGAAGAGTGCAACCTTCGTCTGTTAAATCAAAAGGATCGGGACTTGCGCGATCTTGATCTTTCCGCTGGCGAGAAGCAAATATTTACTCAGTCCCCAATCTCGGCGATTGCTTCCGTAAGCGGTCGCGCATTCCCTCTTCTCGTGGATACGCCCCTTGGGCGGCTCGATCGGGATCATCGCACGGGCGTGCTGTCTCATCTCGCTACGCGCAACGCTCAGGTCATATTATTATCGACCAACACAGAAGTTGTTGATGAATACCTCAGTCTCGTGCGACCTCATATTTTGAAGATGTTTCGTATCAAGCACGAGCAAAACGGAGACATCGGGCGTTCTTGGGTGACCGAAGGTTATTTCGAGGAGTAAGGGGAATGTCGCTTTCCTTGGTGGATGTGGCCGGTGCCAATTTTAGGACAGACGAGACATCCGACGAAATGAACACCCAGTTCATGAGTAGGATGGGGGTAAAGGTCCGCTATCTTCCGGCACGTCTCGCTATCGCTAGATCGCTTGCAGTGGGAGTTAATCCTCCCGGCGATGCGCCAGAGCAAGAGCAGGGAAAATCAATAAAAGGTGACACCTTGTTTGGGACGGGCGGGGCCATGGCCGCTTGGACTTCTCTTATTGTTGAAAGGGCGGCATCGCAAGAGATTGATCTGAAAACCTTGCAAGAACTGGTCAGTGCGCATTGGCGACGCGGTATGTTGCTACTCCGAGAAGATTGGGATGCGTCCGAAAATGATCCTGCACGATTTGTGCAGCGCCTTATGGCGGCGGCTGACCTTCGTCCCGAAGCTGCGCGCGGCGATGGGGCCCGTCCGAAGCCAGAATACCTTATTGCCTCCCCCTTGGTAGTGCCAATTGGCGAAATCAGTAAAGATGCGGTTTCGCGTGATACCGTTGAATGGGCGCTGAACGCATCGGGCGGAAGTCCCCACTCGGCCATTATGGGTGGTGTTGGGTCAGGTAAGACGCGCACTGCTGTCGCAATGTTGAAGTCGCTACGACAACAGTGCGATGTGCCTCTTCTGGTGTTCGATTTCAAAGGTGACTTAGGAGAGCCAAAGAACCCGTCGTTTACGTATGGGCTTGACCGCATGTTTGGTGGGGTGACGGTGCGACCGCCGGAGATCACGGTTCCTCTCGACGTGCTTCATATTCCGGATAGAACAGAAATAGAAATAGGGTTTGCTGCGCAGCGGTTTCAGGAATCATTCGCCAATCTCAAGGGAAGCAAGGTCGGTGTAATACAGAAGCAATCGCTTTACGAAGCAGCAGTTCGTTCGTTTCGCAACAAAACTCCATGTCATTTGCGCGACATCCTCTCTGCACTGAGAGCAGTTTATGCAGAAAAGGGCCTCGATGAAGATGGTGCAGTAGCGACGATGGACGCGATATGCCGATTTCCTTTGTTCGAGCCAACTCAACGGCCTGTAGAGTTTTTCAGCCGCAGCTGGGTTATATCATTGCCTGCGCAGCTTCCGGAGGAGTCCAGAGGTATAATCGTGAACCTCCTGCTCGATGCATTGGATAGCTACCTTAATAGCGCTCCCGAAGCACCAACCGATGGCCAAGGCAATCGAGCGCTACGCATCATGTGCGTAGTGGATGAGGCACATCGAATTCTGGGAACGAAACTCCCCGGACTTTCTTCGCTGATCCGTCAAAGTCGCTCCAAGGGGGGCGCTATTATGCTTATTTCCCAATCTCCAGATGACTTTTCAGGTGAGGATGATGATTTTCTGAATGAGATGGGCCTTGTAGTCGCATTCTCTACGAATGCCAAGCCCGCGTCGGCTGGCCGTGTGTTAGGTAAAGGAATAAACCTTTCAGCGTTGGGTTCGGGCGAATGTCTGGTTAAGAGGCGAGGTGATTCGTCAGCGCGGCGCATAATTTCCTGGCAAAAGAAAACGGCATGAAGCATCAATGCCGCGGGAAATTGCCCGATATAAGACAGCGATTTCGCGTACGGACCTTTCGCGACCAATAAAAACAGCGCTTTCGGATGGCATTCTATCACCCGGAGTTGGCGTGTTCGATTATGGGTGTGGCCGTGGCGATGATTTGCTTACCAGCTTTGCCAGTGAACGCGGCCGTCTGCCGGCAGACGATGAACTATCCAACGCCGCGGATATCTGCCGTGTGTTTGGTTCGATCCGTCGGGCATTCAGAGTCATTTCCAGCGGTACGGTAAAGGAACTCTGGGCCGAGATCACGCGCAAACGGAGAGAGGACCTCATAATCTATCTTGCTCTCTCCCGATTTGGCGGCCGACCAAGTTTCGGTCGATTATCACGGGTCTTGCAAGGTGACGTGAAGGGTCTCTTTGGGAATTACAAGAGCGCATGCGAGAGTGCTGACGCGCTCCTATATTCACTCGGAAGGCCCGGCGTTACCGAATTGGCCGCGCAAGACTCAAAGGTTGGGAAGCACACGCCCGCCGCACTCTACGTCCATGAAAGCGCGCTTGGCGCAGTGCCTCCCGTCCTCCGCCTTTTAGAGGGCTGCGCGCAGAATTTTATCGGAAAGATCGATAATTCAAACATCATAAAACTTCATCGTGGTGAGCCGAAAGTCTCTTATTTGTCTTATGTTCGCACACTCAGGTTTGCGCGCCTCGACCCCGGAATGAGTCGGTCGGTGTCCGAAGATGGCATGCGACAGCCGTCAGTGATAGCCGATCTCGGCCCGCACCTTGCCGCGGAACACCCAGTAGGACCACGCGGTGTACATCAGAATCACCGGCAGCAGGAACAGCGTCCCGATCAGGAGAAACGCCTGCGTGCTCGGTGAGGATGACGCCTCCCACAACGTATAATGATGCGGCACGATCATCGGCCACAGGCTCACGGTGATGCCGATGAACGACATCAGAAACAGCCCGATCGCGGAAAGAAACGGCAGCGGCTCGAAGCGGCTGCCGAACGCATACCAGGCGAGTGCGGCGAGCGCCGCCGTCACCACCGGCACCGGCGACAGGAACAGGATGTTGGGCCAGCTGAACCAGCGCTGTGCGATCTCCGGATCGACGAGCGGCGTCCAGACGCTCACCGCAAGGACGGCGATGGCGACGCCGACGAGGCAGATGCGCCCGGCGCGCCGGCTCCACGCCTGCAGATCGCCCTCGGTCTTCATGATGAGCCAGCCCGCTCCGAGGAGACCGTAGCCGAACATCAGCGCGATGCCGGTCAGGATCGCGAACGGCGTCAGGAAATCGAACGAGCCGCCGGCGAAATGGCGACCGTCGACCTTGAAGCCCTGGATGAAGGCGCCGAGCACCACTCCTTGCGCAAACGTCGCCACAGCAGAGCCGAAGCAGAACGCCATGCCCCATAAGGCCTGCAAGGCGCGCTGCTTGAATCGGAACTCGAAGGCGACGCCGCGAAATACCAGGGCGAGCAGCATGACGATGATCGGGAAATACACCGCCGGAATGATGATCGCGAAGGCGAGCGGAAAGGCCGCCATGAGCCCGATGCCACCGAGCACCAGCCAGGTCTCGTTGCCGTCCCAGATCGGGGCCACCGAGTTCATCATCAGCCGGCGCCACTCCGTGCGCACGAAGCCGGAGAGAATGCCGACGCCGAGGTCGAAGCCGTCGAACACGACGTAATAGAACACCGCGAGCCCGAGAATGAGCGTCCAGATCGGAACGAGATCGAGGATCATGTCGGCGCTCCCGTCGCTGGTGCAGGCGGTGCATCAGGTTCAGTGGGCATGGCCGAGGCAGCCATCGCGGTCGTCGGGGTCGCCGCCCCGGCAAAGGCGCGGACCGGGCGGCTCGCCTCGGCCTCGTCGAGCTCTCCTGCCCCCTCGTCGACGCCGCGGCGCACGATCGAGGCCATGAAGGCGATGCCGGTCAGGAACATGATGAGATAGACGACGATGTAGAGCGTAAGCGAGATCGCGACGTCGCTTCCGGTCAGCGAAGGCGATACCGAGTTCGCGGTGCGCAGCAGGCCGTACACCGTCCACGGCTGGCGTCCCACCTCGGTCGTCACCCAGCCGGCGATCACCGCGACGAAGCCGAGCGGTGCCGCCGCCTGGCATACGAGGAGAAACCAGCGCGAGCGGTAGCGCCGCCCGCCGCGCCGCATGATCTGCCCGGCGACCACGATCGCCAGCATGAGGATGCCGATCCCCACCATGATGCGGAAGCCGAAGAACGGCGCCGCCACCGGCGGGCGATCTTCCTCAGGGAAATCCTTGAGCCCGACGACCTTGCCGCCGAGGCTGTGGGTGAGCACGATGCTGCCGAGATAGGGTACGTCGATCGCATATTTCATCGTCGCCGATTCGTCGTCGGGAATGCCGAACAACGTGAGCGGCGCGGGCGCCGCGGTGTCGTAGCGCCCTTCGATCGCCGCAAGCTTCGCCGGCTGAAACTCGCGGGTATTGAGCCCGTGCATGTCCCCCAGGAAGAACTGCAGCGGCACCAGGATGATCAGGAGATCGAGCGCCATCGCGATCATGATCTTGGCTTCGCCGACCGATCGCTCGCGGCGCAGCAGCCACGCGCCTACCCCCATCACGACGAAAGCGGTGGTGATGTAGAATGCGTTGACGTTATGAGTGAGGCGGAACGGGAACGACGGATTGAAGATGATCGCGACCCAGTCGGCCGGGAAGAAGCGGTCGTCGGTAAACGTGTAGCCCGTAGGCGTCTGCATCCAGCTGTTGGTCGAGAGAATCCAGAACGACGAGAACAGCGTCCCCACCGCGACCATGATGGCGGCGAAAAAGTGCATCCACCGTGGCACCAGTCGGCGGCCGAACAGCAGCACGCCGAGAAACGAGGCTTCGAGGAAGAAGGCGGTGAGGCCCTCATAGGCGAGCAGCGGGGAGAGCACGTTGGCGGTGATGTCCGAGAAGCGGCTCCAGTTGGTGCCGAACTGAAACGGCATCGTGATGCCCGACACCACGCCCATGCCGAACGACACCGCGAACAGCTTTGTCCAGAACCCGGAGAGCCGGAACCAGATCGGCCGCTCGGTAAAGAAATAGAGGCCCTCGAGCACTGCGATGTAGGACGCGAGCCCGACGGTGAAAGCGGGCAGCAAGATGTGCCAGGAGATGACCCACACCCACTGCAGGCGCGACAGCAGAACCGGATCGAGCGTCATGGGCACCTCGCGACACCAGACCGACACGCGGGCCGAAGCCCGCCGCCCCCACGCCTCTATGCGCAACGCCGACTATCGGCCCATCATAGCGGAGATGTGACACGGCGGACAATCGGGTGCGAGATGCGATTTGACGTACACAATATGGTTGTTCCGACGTGGGAAGGGTAAAGCATGCGCCGTGACGTGAAGCCCATCCGTTCTAATGCCGACTACGAAGCGGCACTCAAGGAGGTCGAGCGCCTGTGGGGCGCAAAGCCAGGAAGTCGGGATGGCGATCGGCTGGACGTTTTGGCGACCTTGATCGACGCGTATGAGGCCGAGCATTTTCCGCTCGACCCTCCTGACCCGATCGAGGCCATCAAATTTCGTATGGAGCAGCAAAATCTGACACGCCGCGATCTGGAAGAGATCATTGGATCGCGGACCCGAATTGCGGAAGTTCTGAACCGCAAGCGGGGACTGTCGATCAGCATGATCCGGCGCCTGCATGAGCACCTCGGCATCTCGGCCGATGTTCTCATCCGCCCGAGCCGCAAGCGGGCGGCCTGAACCTCAACCGGTCGCCCCCTACCCTCCCGCCGCCGGGTCCTCGCCGAGCACGCGGCCGAGCCAGCGCGGGTCCAGACGGTCGAGGTCCTTCGACATGCGCACGATCTCGGCGCAGACCTTGGCGGGGATGCGGCGCGACAACTCCTGGGTGAAGCGCTGCTCGTGCTCGGCGGCGGTGAACGGATTGCCCGCGCTGCCCTTCGGGGCCGGCACCAGCAGCGCGAGGTTGCGGCCATCGCGCAAGACGATGCTCACCTTCGCCGCCGTCGACAGCGCGTTGCTCGCCGCCTCGACCTCATCGTCGAGGTCGAGCGTGGTGCGCTCCTCGATGTCGTAGAGGCTGCGGTCGGAAAGCCCCGCCTCGTAGTCGGCGACGCCGAGCGCCGGCAACCGGCCGAGTGGCAGCGCGATCTTCGCGGCGAGCGCAACGCTGAACGGCAGGCACATCTGCGCCGCCTGGAGGTCGGCGGGGTGCTTGTTGGTCAGCCGCCCCTGGATGATTCGGGGAATGCCCAGATGCATGCTCGCGATATCGGCGGCGGCAAAATCATGCTGGCGGCGCAGCGCCAGCATCGCGTCGATCCCGGCGGCTACGCGCGCTGCGGCCGCGTGGGACTTCACCAGCACGTCCATCAGATGGAAGCGGGTGCCGAGCCCTTCCTCGATGAGCGCCGGATTCCAGCCGTCCGCATAGGCGCGGGCAAAACCGCCGGCGCCCTCGAGGATGTCGGGGGGGCCGGTGAAGCCGTTTTTCGCCAGAAGCGCCGCGGCGACGCCGCTTTGCGCCGCATGCGCCGCCTGGATGCGCTTCGCCGAGGAGCCCGAAAAATAGAACTGGGCGATGCCGCTGGGGTAGCCGCCGGCGAGCCCGAGCGCTTCGACGATGCGTTCGGCCGCATCTTTGCCCGGGAACAAAAGCCGGCCCGCCGCCGCCGCGGTACCGAAGCCGTCGCAGGTCCCGGTGCTCTGGAAGCCGCGCTTGAAGTGGCTCGGCTGCACGGCGAGGGCGATGCGGATGATGGTCTCGTAGCCCGCGACCACGGCGGCCAGCACCTCCGGCCCCGACGCATCGACATGCTCGGCGATCGCGAGCGCCGCCGCCCAGGTGGCGGCGCCGGGATGGAGCATCGCGCCGACATGAGTGTCGTCGCCGTCGAAGCTCGACGAAAAAGTGACGTTCATGAAGGTCGCGTGCTCGGGATTGAGCGCATCGGCGGAGAACAACACGCGGGAGGCGCCCGGCAACGCGACCGTCGCTACATAGCCCTTCGCCCACTCGCTCCACGGCAGGCGCGCACCGATCGAGGCGACGCGCAGATAGTCGAGGAAGAGCCAGCCGAGCTTTTCGCGCACCGCGTCCGGCAGATCGCGCGGATCGAACTCCGCCGCGAAGGCGGCGAGCGCTCTGGTCGGCGGAAAGGCGTCCATCGTTTCCCCTTACTTGGTCTTGGCCAGGAGGCCCGAGAGCTTGGCATATTTGGCGTCGTCCTCCTCGATCACCCGGCGGAAGGCCTCTGGCGTGCTGACGACGACATCGGAGCCGTCGCGCAACAGGAGATCGCGCACCGAGGGGTCCGCCATCGCGACGTTGACCGCCTCCCACAGCCGCATGACGATCGGTTGCGCCGTCCCCCCGGGGGCCAAGAGGCCGATCCAGGACGCTGCCTCGTAACCCGGCACGCCGGCCTCCGCCACCGTCGGCACCTCAGGCAAGGCCGGAGAGCGCTCCCGCGATCCGATCGCCAGCGCCTTGAGGGTGCCGGCGCGGATGAAGGGCAGCAGGCCGGCGAGAAAGCCCCACATCGCTCCGACCTGGTTGGAGATCACCGCGGGGATCGCGGCGCCCGTGCCCGGATAGGGCACGTGCACGATGTCGACACCTGCCATCTGCTTGAAGATCTCGCCAGCGAGATGATTGGGGCCGCCCGCACCGGACGATGCATAGAACAGCTGGCCGGGCTTGGCGCGGGCGAGCGCAATGTAGTCCTTGAGCGTGTCGATGCCGAGCGCGGGATTCACCGCCAGCACCACGGGATTGCGGGTGAGCAGCGACACCGGAGCGAAGTCCTTGAGCGGATTGTAGCTCATGGAGACGCCGATGTGCGGCGCGATGACGATCGAGGATTCCGTCGTCATCAGCAGGGTGTGCCCGTCGGGGTCGGCCTTGGCGACCGCTCCGGCCCCGATCCGGCCCGCCGCGCCGGCGCGGTTGTCGACGAAGAACGTCTGCTCGAGCTGCTGCTGCAAGCGCGGCGCAACCATGCGCGCGATGATGTCGGCCCCGCCGCCCGGCGCGAACGGCACCACGATCCGAACCGGATGACTGGGCCACGTCTCCGCCGCGCTCCGTTGCGGCGCCAGCGCGGCCGCCGCCGCGATCCACGAGGCGGCGGTGCCGACGAAAGTCCGGCGGGTCGTCGCCGCCGGGGAAGCCTCGGGGTTGTCGATGGGCGCGTGTTCGAGAGCTTTCATGTTCAGCTTCCAACGGGTGTCGGTGCAAGGTTGTGCGCTGGCCGGCGGGCCTCCGCGACCGCATCGATGAAGCGTAGCGCATGCCACGCGCAGAGATCGGGCGCGGACGCAGCGATATGATAGCTGTCGCCGGGCAGCACGATCACCTCCGCATCGGGAAGACGCGCAGCGTGGCGCTCCACGGTCGCGATCGACTGGAGCCCGCTCTCCTGGGTCGTTACCATGAGCGTCGGAACGGTGATGCGCGGCAGCATGGCATCGAGGTCCATGTCGATGCGGGCGGAGGCGGCGCCGTAGGCGGCGCGCATGCTTGTCTTGCCCATCAGCTCCTCGGTCCACCAGCGCACCTGCGCATCGGGCGCATCGCTGCCGAGCCTCGCACGCTGGGTGTCCTCCGCCCATTGCCGCACCCCCTTGGTGCGTATGGCATCGGCATTGCCGCTGCCGCTGCCGCGAAACGGCGAGCCGAACAGCGAGAGCGAGCGCAGGCGATGGGAGTTGTCGGCGGCGAACTGCATGCAAGCCGAGCCACCATACTTGGCGCCGACCAGGTGGCAGGCATCGACCGCAATCGCATCGAGAAAGCGTCCGATGTCGGCGGCGAGCTCGGGCGCGCTCCAGCCGTAGCCGGGCGGCTCGGTCGAGGCACCGAAGCCCGGAAGATCGGGCCGCACCACCCGGTACTTGCCGGCGAGATGCGGCACCCACTGCGTCCACGCCCGGGAGGATTCCGAGTTGCCGTGGATCATCACCACGGTCTGCGGCGTCGACCATGGCGCCCCGAACCAATGGTCCTCGTAGGCCATCCACACGCCGGGCCTGATCTCGACCTTCTCCATTCGCCTCCTCCGCGGCGGACGGCCGTCATCGGCGCGTCCGGCCGTCCTGCTATAATCGTAATGTGAATCGAATTCACGTCCGGACGTTGCCGCATGAGAAACTGGACACATGAGGAACCTGATCGCATGAAGAGCCTGGCCGCATGACCAACCTGAAGGAACGTGTCGCGCTCAGCTCGATTGCCGCCTCCGGCGCCCTGACGCTCGGCAAGGCGGTGGTCGGGGTCGCGACCGGCTCGCTGGCGATCCTCTCCGAGGCGGCTCATTCGCTGATCGACCTCGCCGCGACGGTGATGACCTATTTCGCCGTCCGCTGGGCCGACAAGCCGGCGGACCAGGATCATCAATACGGCCACGGCAAGATCGAGAACGTCGCTGCCCTTGCCGAGACCGCGCTGCTCTTCGCACTGTCCGGGGTGGTGATGTGGGAATCTGGGCAGCGGCTCATCGGCGAGCATCCGCATGAGGTCGAGGCGACGCCGGTCGCCTTCGCCATCATCGTCGCCTCGATCGTGGTCGACTTCTTTCGCGCCCGCGTCCTGACCCGCGTCGCCGTCGATACCGCGAGCCCGGCACTGGAAGCCGATGCGCTGCATTTCAGCTCGGACCTGTGGTCCTCGGCGGCAGTCCTGATCGGCCTCGTCGGCATCCGCCTCGGCTTCCTTTGGGCGGATTCGGCCGCCGCGATGGTGGTGGCGGTGTTCGTCTGCTACGCGGGCTGGCAGCTCGGCCGCCGCACCATCGACGCGCTGACCGATGCCGCACCCGCAGGCGTCGCCGAGCGCATCGGCGCGATCGCGCGCAAGGTCGGCAACGTAGCCGCGGTCGAACGGGTGCGGACGCGACAGGTCGGCGGCATCGTGTTCGGCGAGATCGACGTCGCGGCGAGCCGCACGCTGCCGCTCGACCGCATCGAGGTACTCAAGGAGAACATCGGCGCCGCGGTGCGTTCCGCGCTGCCCAATTCCGAGATCGGCGTCAACGTGATGCCGCGCGCCCTCGACGACGAGACCGTGATGGAGCGCGTCATGGTGATCGCCCGCAACCGCGGCCTCGCCGTGCATCACGTGACGATCAATGCCATCCCCACCGGGCTCGCCATCTCGCTCGATCTCGAGGTCGACGGAAGCATGCCGTTCGGCGCCGCCCACGACGTCGCCGACGGCCTCGAAACCGCGATCCGTCAGGAGATTCCGGAGGTGGTCGAGGTCGAGACGCATGTCGAGCCGCTGCAATCGGAAGGCGCCGGACGCGACGCCGCAGCAGTCGACCTCGCCGCCATCGCGCGCGCCCTCGACGAGCTCGCGGCGGCGACCGGCGCAGTGCGCAACGTCCACGACGTTCGCGTTCGCGATACCGACAACGGCCAGATCGTGAACTTCCACTGCGATGTCGATCCTGCCCGCACCGTCGGCGACATCCACGAGCTCGTCGACGAACTCGAGCGCGCCCTGCGGCGTCGCTTCCCGGCCGTCAAGAGAGTAATCGGGCACGCCGAGCCGCGGGCGTGAGCAAGCGCATTGCGCCGCCCGCGAGCGATTTTGGGGTGCGGCGTCGTGCCGACGTGCGCCGAAGGACTGTATTGCCAGGCAGTTGGGCCGCCGCGGCACGGCGACCCCGAACAGGGTGGGATCAGTGCCCCTTGGCGTTGAAAGCGACCGGGGTCATTCCGCGCACTTCGCGCTTGGTCACCATATCGGCGGTCGCGGCCGCGAATTTCTTGAAGTGATCGGTCGCGCGGTGCGTATTGAGCGCCGCCTCGTTGTCGTACACCTCGTAGAGGAAGACGTGATTCGGATCCTTCGCCAGCACCTGGATGTTGAACTCGCGGCAGCCCGGCTCCTTGACGGCGTTGGCGCCGTTCTCCTTCACCGCCTCGAGGAACTTCGGCATATCGCCCGGCTTGATATCGAGGTCGACCGCGTTGACGTAAACCCCGCCGGCCTGGGCGGCGGCCTCGCGGCCCGGCAGCTGCAGCATCGCCGCACCGCCGAGCAGCACGACGGCAATGGCGGCACAGATGTAATCCGATCTTTTCATGTCGATTCCTCCGTTCGGCCGAGCTTCGTTCTTGATCACGTCCGTCAGCCTTCGACGCAAGGCACAGCACCGAAGCACCGCCTCGCGGCGATTCTAACCGAAGCCTCGTTCCGTTGTCACGCGGGAGGTCCGGTTCTCCGACAGTCCGGTTCTCCGACCGTCGACCAGGCAGGCGAAAGGCCGTAGAGTTGATTGTCGTCCTCAACGCGTAGGCAGGCTGACGTGACAAACCGCGGGTTCTTCGGCGCTCTGATTCTGACTGTGGCCTGCACGATCGGCACCGGCGCGGCCGCGCAGTCCTTCCCGACCCGTCCCGTCACCCTGGTGGTCCCGTTTGCCGCCGGCGGCCCGACCGATGCCATCACGCGCATCGTCGCCGAGCGCATGCGGCTGTCGCTCGGGCAGACCGTCATCATCGAGAACGTGACGGGCGCCGACGGCAGCATCGGCGTCGGCCGCGTCGCCCGCGCGATGCCGGACGGCTATACGCTGAGCATCGGCCAGTGGAGCACCCATGTGCTCAATGGCGCGGCCTATACGCTTCCCTACGATCTCCTCAGGGATTTCGAGCCGGTGGCGCTGATCGCCACCAATCCGGAGCTGATCGTCAGCAACAACGCGGTCCCCGCGAAGGACCTGCACGAGTTGATCGCGTGGCTCAAGCCCAATCCGGGCAAGGTGTCGGTGGGGATGGCGTCGATGTCCCATCGCGTCGCCGCCGTCTATTTCCAGAACAACACCGGGACTCGCTTCGTGTTCGTGCCGTATCGCGGCGCCGGCCCGGCGATGCAGGATCTCGTCTCACGCCAGATCGACATGATGTTCGACCAGGCGGCGAATTCGCTTCCGCAACTGCGCAATGGAACGATCAAGGCCTATGCCGTCACCGCGAAGGAACGGCTTGCCTCGGCGCCGGACGTGCCGACCGTCGACGAGGCGGGACTGCCGGGCTTCTACATCGCGGTGTGGACAGCGCTGTGGGCGCCCGCCGGAACGCCGGCGCCGGTGATCGCGAAACTCAACGCCTCGGTGGTCGACGCGCTCGGCAATCCCGCTGTGCGCTCGCGCCTCGCCGACCTCGGCCAGGACATCCCGCCGCGCGATCAGCAGACCCCGGCCGCGCTCGGCGCGTTGCAGCGGGCGGAGATGGAGAAATGGTGGCCGATCATCAAGGCCGCCAACATCAAGCCGGAGTGAGGGGCGCCTCTTCTCCACGCTTCGTGGAACATATCACGCGTTTTCCGCCTACTGCCGGCGGCTCGATTTGTCGAATATCAGACAAAGCCCCTGGCCCGGGAAATGAATGCATCACCGCAACGGGAGGGCTTGCGACAAATTGTGGCGGTCCGGCGATTGCTTTCCGCGCGGGATTCTGTGCGATATGTCGCAATGGATACAGCGGAGGCTGAAATGATCCTGCCGAGACGCACATGGCTCGCGCTCCCGATTGCTCTCGTTCTGTCGTGGACGGCTTGGGGCGCACCCGCCCTCGCGCAAGGCCGCGACGTGCTCGTCTTTGCCGCCGCGAGCATGAAGAATGCGCTCGACGACATCGCTGCGCAGTGGCAGCGCGAGACCGGCAAGAAGGTCGCGATCTCCTATGCGGCGAGCAACACGCTGATCAAGCAGATCGAGCAGGGCGCACCGGCCGACATCTTCATCTCGGCGGACCTCGACTGGATGGATTACGGCCAGCAGAAGGACCTGATCCAAAAAGACACTCGCGTGAACCTGCTGGGCAATAAGCTCGTTCTCATTGCGCCGAAGGACGCCAATGTCAGCGCCGACATCAAGCCCGGCTTCGATCTCGCGGCCCTCCTCAAGGGCGGCCGGCTTGCCATGGCGAATGTCGACGCGGTGCCGGCCGGCAAGTACGGCAAGGCGTCGCTCGAGAAGCTCGGGGTGTGGAACAGCGTCAAGGACAAGGTTGCTCAGGCGGACAGCGTACGCGGAGCACTCGTCCTTGTCGCACGCGGCGAGACGCCGCTGGGCATCGTCTACCAGACCGATGCTGCGTCCGACCCGACCGTCAAGATCATCGGCACCTTCCCCGCCGACACCCATCCGCCGATCATCTACCCGGTCGCGCTGACGAAGGATACGAAGAGCGCCGACGCGCGGGCGTTCCTCACCTACATGGAAACCTCGCCGGCGGCCGACCGTGCCTTCGCCAAGCAAGGCTTCACGGTGCTCGCGCCGGCGCACTAAAGGCTGCATGGCGTTGGTGCCGGACGCCTACCTCGGGGTCCCCGAGCGGCTTTCGGCACTCGCCCTGACAAACAGCTGCTTCACGTATTGGAGCACGCTGCCATAGGATTTCGCGAGGTTCGTAAGCTCGTCGCGAAAACCTTTTTCTTTCGCCAGAACAATCAGCTCGAGCGCCCGTCGCTCCTCCATGTAGCGGCGATCGTCGTCGTCGAGAAAATCGTCGACTGCCCAGATGCGTTCATCCGCCCATCGGCGCAGGAACGTTTCAAAATCCGCTTCCATGGGTTCGTCGGGCAATTCTCTTCCCAAAACCATCGCAGGGCCCGGGCGCTGACAACGGGGCTCACTTCGCGGCCAAGGCCTTGGCCATGAAGCGTCCGTCGTTGACGCCGACCTCCTTGGTGATCAGATCGTTCAAGAGCTCGTTCATCCGCTGGATCGTCGCCCGGTTCCCCTCGGGCTCAAGCGCAAGGTTGCGCATCTCTTCGGGGTCGTTCGCGAGGTCGAAGAGTTGGACATCGTTGTTCTTGAGAATGTCCTCGAGTGTCCGCGGTGTGTTGAACGCCGTCGGGCTGTAGTAGCGGGCAAACTTGTAGCGTCCGTCGAACGCGAACGAGACGAAGCCGCGGGTATCGAGCTTCGCTTGCGTCAGCGGCGGCCGCGGCTTGTGCGTGAACTGAGCGTCCATGCATTCGCGCAGATAATCCCCATCGACGGTCGCCGGTCCCACGTAATTGAACAACACCCCGGGGCGGACCGCCGTCACGCTCGCCCGCGCGGGATCGGCAAGCAGGCCGGAAAAGTCGTGGCCCGGTAGCGCGCGCACCGCTGCCGGCCGCCGCACCTCCGGCAGCCCCGTCAGTCCGACCAAGGTCGGAAGCAGGTCGAGATGGCTGGTGAGCGCCACGCTCGTCGTGCCGGACTTGCCGGAAGGGTGAGCGATGAGCAACGGCACATGAGAGTTCTGCTCGTAGGCGAACGGCCCCTTGCCCTTGAGGCCGCCATGGGCGCCGCCCATCTCGCCGTGATCGGCGGTGAAGACGATCACCGTATCGCGCCACAGATCCATCTCGTCGAAGGCCTGCACGATCTCGCGAAGGCTGCGGTCGACGTCCGCAATGTCGTTGAGATAGTAGTTGTAGAAGATCGTCCACATGTCCCTGCGATCCGCCGGGATCGTTCCGGACCATCCGTTCCAACCCTTCTGATACTGGACGAACGCCGGCGGCATGCCGGACGCGGTGAGCGATTCCGAAAGGCTCGGCGGAAGCGAAAACGGCCACGTGCGCTGGTAGATCGTGTTCCGCGGCGGCGCCGGTGTCGCCTGTGGCACCACCGGAATCTGCACGGCCGGCTGACCCGGGACATTGGCGTTCGCATACATGATGTCGTGCGGATTGAGAAAGCCGGTCACCATGAAGAAGGGTTGGCCGGTCCGGCGCGCTGCGGCGGCGTTCTCACGCAGCCAGCGCACGCTCTCGCCGGCGATGAAAGCATCGTTGTGGTAGCCGCTCTCCGGCGCACTGCCGATGTCGCCGGCCGCGCTGAAGACATCGAAGCCGTAAGCCTTGGCGGCGGTGCTGTAGTTGACGGTCGGCTTGACGTCGAGAATGTCCTTGTCCATCTCGAACTTGCCGAAATAGGCGGTCTTGTAGCCGAGCCCCTTCAACACCGATCCCATGTTCGGGAGGTCCGGCGAAAGGCTCGTCACATAGGGATATTCCATCTGGTCGATGACGCCGTTGACCTGCGGCGGCTGGCCGGAGAGCAGCGCCGCTCGTGACGGCGAGCACATGGCCGAGGCGATGTAGTGGTTCTCGAACGTGACGCCGTGGCGCGCGATCGCATCCATGGCAGGCAGCGTGTAGTCGGCCCCCGCCAGCAGCCGGTGCGCCCGCTGGTCGACGATGACGAACACGATGTTGTAGGGCGGCGTGCCGGCCGCGGCCGCCGTGGCCGGCCGGCCCTCCTGGGCCTTCAGGGCGACGCACCCGAAGGCCAGCATCAGGGCGATGCCTGCCAGCCATCGCAAGCCGAAATCGAAGACGCTGCTGAGACGCTTCATTGCCATGTCATTCCCTCGCCGCGGCGGCGCGCAGCGCTGGAAGCCCAGCTCAGGCGATGCGGCGTAATTGCGATGCTAGCTCACTCGGCTTCCGAAGTGGAGGCGATCGCCGATCCCCTCCACATCCGCGTGGCCCTATGCAATCGGCGTCGGACCGCTTAGATCAGGACATGTCCTCGATGATCCCCCGGTGAAATCATGCGCACAGAACAGGCCGTTCCCGTCCGCCTTGTCGACTATCGTCCGCCCGACTGGCTAGTGGAAACGGTCGACCTCGACGTCGCGCTCGATCCGACGCGCACGCGGGTGCGCGCGAAGCTCAAGCTCGCACCGAACCCGGACGCTGCGGCACCGGCGCCCGTCGTGCTCGACGGCGACGAGTTGGTGTTGCGCGCGGTCGCCATCGACGGCGCGCCGCTCGCCGCCGACGCCTATGTCGCGACGGCCGACGGCCTCACCATCCTGCAGCCGCCGAATCGCCCCTTCGTGCTCGACATCGAGACCGAGCTCGACCCCACGGCCAACACCAAGCTGATGGGCCTCTACCGCTCCGGCAAGGCTTATACGACGCAGTGCGAGGCGGAGGGGTTCCGCCGCATCACCTATTTCCCGGACCGGCCAGACGTCATGGCGGTTTTCACGACCCGCATCGAGGCCGACAAGGCCGAGGCGCCGGTTCTGCTCGCGAATGGCAACCTGGTCGACTCGGGCGACCTTCCCAACGGCCGCCATTTCGCGGTCTGGCACGACCCCTTCCCCAAGCCGAGCTACCTGTTCGCGCTGGTCGGCGGCGTTCTCGGCGTGGTCGCGGATACCTTCACCACCATGTCCGGGCGCAAGGTCGCGCTGAAAATCTATGTCGAGCCCGGCAAGGAGAGCCGCGCCGACTACGCCATGGGCGCGCTCAAGCGCTCCATGCGCTGGGACGAGGAGGCGTTCGGCCGGGAATACGACCTCGACATCTTCATGATCGTCGCCGTGTCCTACTTCAACATGGGCGCCATGGAGAATAAGGGCCTCAACATCTTCAACGAGAAGAACGTGCTGGCCTCGCCTGCGACGGCGACGGACATGGATTTCAACAGCGTCGAGGCGATCATCGCCCACGAGTACTTCCACAACTGGACCGGCAACCGCATCACCTGCCGCGACTGGTTCCAGCTCTGCCTGAAAGAGGGCCTCACCGTCTTCCGTGACCAGGAGTTCTCCTCCGACGTGCGCTCGCGCGCAGTCAAGCGCATCCTCGACGTGCGGGCGTTGCGCGGCCACCAGTTCGTCGAGGACGCCGGTCCCCTCGCTCATCCGGTGCGGCCCGCGGTCTATCGCGAGATCAGCAATTTCTACACCTCGACCATCTATGAGAAGGGCGCCGAGGTCGTGCGGATGATCAAGACGCTGCTCGGCCCGGAGAAATTTCGCGCCGGCATGGACCTCTATTTCAAACGCCACGACGGCCACGCTGCGACCGTCGACGAGTTCGTCGCCTGCTTCGCGGACGCTTCGGGGCGCGACTTCGCCCAGTTCATGCGCTGGTACAGCCAGGCCGGCACGCCGGAGGTCGTAGTGCAGGCCAACCACGATGCGAGCGCCGGTACCTGCACCCTCGAGATCACGCAAATGGTGCCACCGACGCCAGGGCAGCCGGTGAAGGAGCCGATGGTGATCCCGTTGGCGATTGGCTTCCTCGGGCCCGACGGCCGCGATCGCCCGGTGACGCTCGCCGGCGGCGAAACTCTTTCGCGCGGCGTCGTCACGCTCACCAAGCCGACAGAGACCTTCGTCTTCGGCGGTCTACCCGAACGGCCGGTGCTCTCCCTCAACCGCGGCTTCTCGGCCCCGGTCAAGCTGACCGCCAATCGGCGCGACGGCGACCTTGCCTTCCTTGCCGCGCATGACAGCGATTCCTTCAACCGCTGGCAGGCGGTGCAGACCCTCGCCACCGCTCTCCTGATCGACAACGTCGCCGCGCACCGGGCCGGCACGCCCGCGCGCGATGCCGGCGCCCTGATCGCGGCGCTCGGCGCGATCCTCGACGACCATCGTCTCGAACCGGCCTACGTCGCCCAGGCGATGGCGTTGCCGACCGAAGGCGACATCGCCCGCGAGATTGGGAGCGACGTCGACCCAGACGCGGTGTTCGCCGCACGCCGCGCGCTGCGCGCCGTGGTCGGCGGCGCACTCGCGGGTCCGCTGGAAGCGACCTACCGGCGCATGACCGACACCGGCTCCTACAGCCCCGATGCGGCGAGCGCCGGCCGGCGGTCGCTCAAGAACGTCGCCCTCGATCTCCTCGCCGCCGCCGATCCCGCAACCGGCGTCGCGCGCGCGGTTGATCAATACCGCACGGCCGACAACATGACCGACCGCATGGCCGCACTCACCACTCTCTCGCTCTACGCGACACCGGAGCGTCAGGCGGCGCTTGACGATTTCTATCGACGCTACGACGGCGACGCGCTCGTCATCGACAAATGGTTCGCGCTGCAGGCGATCATCCCGGAGCCGGAGACGCTCGACCGGGTGCGCGCGCTCACGGCCCATCCCGCATTCTCGCTCGCCAATCCCAACCGCGTCCGCGCGCTGATCGGCAACTTCGCCCAGGCGAACCAGACCCAGTTCAATCGCGGCGACGGCGCCGGTTATGCCTTTCACGCCGACACCATGATCGCGCTCGATGCCATCAATCCGCAGGTGGCGGCCCGGCTGATGACGGCGTTCCGCAGCTGGCGCGCGCTGGAACCGGTGCGCCGCGGCCACGCCGAGGCCGCGCTCAAGCGCGTCGCCGCGGCGCCGGCGCTGTCGCGCGACGTCAGCGATATCGTGATGCGTTCGCTCGGTACCGCCTGAGCCGTTACCGGCGGCGCGCCGACTCGCGACTGCTTGCGGCATCGCAAAAAAGTCGCGCGGCAGCTCCTGCCATAGCGCGGTCAATATTTATTTAACGAATTCGATTCGCGGACTCTCGACAACGATTCGCGATTCGATTCTTATACTGATTGATTCGGGGGTGGTTGGGGACATCCCTCCCCGCAGGTTTTTCGGGGGCACACGATGGCGCCGGCTCACGTTGCGCGCGCGTCGACCAATACGGATTCGATCAAGGGGCTGGCGCAATCGCTGGCCAAACCGGCCTACCGCCGGCTGCTGGTCGCCGAACCGGCGCTGCGGCGGGCGGTGCCGCTCCTGATCATCACGTTTCTCTTCACGATGGCGGTCGGCACCGGCGTGCAGATCTTCGACCATCACCGTGAAGCGTCGGTCGGCGCGGTCGATGGGATCGAGCTGTTCGCGGATTACCTCGCGAGCCGACTCGACGGCGAAGCGGCGCGTCCGCAGGGACAGCGGCGCAACGCGCAGGATATCATCGCGATGGCGCTCGAACGGCGCGGCGGCCGCACTGTGCTCGTCGCCGACGGCAGCGGCATCATCACCGCCGCAGCGCCGGCGCGCGCGGCGGTCGGCCACACGCTCGTCGACGTGCTCGGGCCGGATCAACCGCTGACCACGTTCGGCGCCACCGCCGGCGCGCTCGAAACGCCGCTGTCCGACGGCACCACCGCGATCGTGACGGTGCGCAACCTGCACTCGCCGCCTGGCCAGCTCGCGATCATCGATCCGATGCCGCAGGCGATTTCGATCTGGCGCTCCGACACCACACTCGCGGTGACGCTCTCCGCCACGACCGGCTTCGTCGTCCTCATTCTCGGCTTCGCCTTCCACTGGCAGTCGACCCGCGCCCGCGAGGCCGACCTCATCCACGAAAATGTGCGCCGGCGGGTCGACACCGCGCTCAACCGCGGCCGTTGCGGGTTGTGGGACTGGGACCTCGCCCGCGGACGCGTGTTCTGGTCGCATTCGATGTTCGCGATCCTCGGCCAGCAGCCGCGCGACAACCTCCTGACCTTCGGCGAGGTCAACGACCTCGTGCATCCCGACGACGTCTCGCTCTATGCGCTCGCCTCGCAGATCGCGGAAGGCCGCACTCAGTCGATCGACCGCGCCTTCCGCATGCGTCATGCCGACGGTCACTGGGTGTGGCTGCGCGCGCGCTGCGAGATCACCCGCCAGGCGCACGACACCGGCTTCCACCTGCTCGGCATCGCCGTCGACATCACCGAGCAGAAGGCGATGGCGGAGCAGACCGAAGCCGCAGACGTGCGGCTGCGCGACGCCATCGAGACGATTCCCGAGGCTTTCGTGCTGTGGGACGCCGACAACCGCCTGGTGCTTTGCAACTCGAACTTCCAGGCGCTGTACGACCTGCCGGACGAGGCGGTGGTCTCCGGGCTGCCCTACGACAAGATCGTCGCCGCCGGGCGCCAGCCTCAGCTGCGCAACACGGCTGCCGCCGAGCGCGGCGCAGGCGAGCCCGGCAGCTCAGGCGATCCCGGCGCACGAACTTTCGAGGCCCAGCTCGACGACGGCCGCTGGCTCCACATCAGCGAGCGACGCACCAAGGACGGCGGCTACGTCTCGGTCGGCACCGACATCACCACGATCAAGCTTCACGAGACGCGGCTGATGGAGAGCGAGCAGCGCCTGATCGCAACCGTGTCCGATCTGCGCACATCCCAGCAGGCGCTCGAAAGCCAGGCCCATGAGCTCGCCGACCTCGCCGAGAAATACAGCGAGGAAAAGACCCGCGCCGAGGAGGCGAACCAGGCGAAGTCGCGGTTCCTCGCCAATATGAGCCACGAGCTGCGCACCCCGCTCAACGCCATCATCGGTTTCTCCGAGATCATGGAAGCCGGGATGTTCGGGCCGCTCGGCGCCGCGAAATACGACGAATATTGCCGCGACATCCATCGCAGCGGCCAGTTCCTGCTCGAGGTCATCAACGACGTGCTCGACATGTCGAAGATCGAGGCCGGCCGCATCCGGCTCGACTTCGAGGAGGTCGAGATCGATCAGGTCGTCGCCGACGCGGTGCGCGTCGTCTCCGGCCGCGCCCAGGCGAAGCGCCTCACGCTGACCTGCGACCTCGCGCCAGGGATGCGGCTCAAGGCCGACACGCGCGCCATCAAGCAGGTCGCGCTCAATCTCCTCTCGAACGCGGTAAAATTCACGCCGGATGGCGGCCGGGTGCACCTGCGCGCACGGGCGCGGGGCCGCGCGGTCGTCCTCGTGCTCGCGGACACCGGCGTCGGCATCCCGAAGGACGCGCTCAAGAAGCTCGGCCGTCCGTTCGAGCAGGTGGAGAGCCTGCTCACCAAGACGCAGCAAGGCTCCGGCCTCGGGCTCGCCATCGCCAAATCTCTGACTGAGCTGCACGGCGGAGCGCTGCGCATCCGTTCGACCCTCGACAAGGGCACCACGGTGGTGGTGCGGCTGCCGCTCGAACCGGCGTAGCAAACGCAGCGCCGTAGCCCGGATGAGCGAAGCGACATCCGGGACCGACCAACGAAATTCAACCGACGAAGGTGCCACCAGCAAGACCCGCATGTCGTTTCGCTCATGCGGGCTACGCATCGCTCATCGCCTCAACTCTCTCGCATCGGTCGCACAGGTCACCTAAACTCCCGGCATGTCTCGCGCGTCGGCGCGCCTTGCGGCCGCGCTCGATCGCCCGGCATCACGGGAGAAAGCTCAATGCTCAAACGGAATTCCGCGCGGATCGCGATCTCATGCGCCGCGCTCGCGCTCACCTTTGCGACCGCCCGGGCGGCCGATGCACCAAAGTATCCCGATTGGGGCGGCCAGTGGCAGCGCATCGCCGTTCAAGGCCTCCGCGGGCAGCCGTCCTACGACCCGACCAAGTCGTGGGGCAAGGGACAGCAGGCGCCGCTGACGCCGGAATACCAGGCCGTGCTCGAAGCGAACCTCAAGGACCAGGAGAACGGCGGCCACGGCGGTCTCGTCGGCTGGACCTGCCGGCCTTACGGCATGCCGATGATGATGTACGGCTTTTCGCCGCTCGAATTCGTGGTGACGCCGAAGACGACCTACGTGCTCATCAATCTCCTCGACACCATGCGCCGCATCTATACCGATGACCGCACCATGCCCGGCGACACCGTGCCGAGCTTCCAGGGATACTCGACCGGCCATTGGGTCGATCAGGACGGCGACGGTGTCTACGACGTGCTCGAGGTCGAGACCCGCAACTTCAAGGGCCCGCGTTTTTACGACGAGGCCGGCGTGCCGCTCGACACCGACAACGAATCCGTTTTCAAGGAACGCATCTACCTCGACAAGAGCGATGCCAACGTCCTGCACGACGAGATCACGACGATCGATCATGCGCTCACCCGGCCGTGGACGGTGACCAGGAACTATCGCCGGGTCGCGAGTGACAAGCCGGTGTGGCTCGAATTCAATTGCAACGAGAACAATCCGCACGTCGAGATCGGCGGCGACAACTACTTCCTCAGTGCCGGCGGCCTCCTGATGCCGGCGCGCAAGGACCAGGCGCCGCCCGACCTGAAATATTTCAAGCGGGGCAGCAAGACACCGTAGCCTGGGCCGTAAGGTGCAATAGCGAAGCGTATTGCCCTCTCCGACCCACCGCGGCGGATACGCCCGGTATTGCGCCCTACGCTCCTCGCGTGGTCACGCCGACTATCACGGTGCGCTGCCGAGGATGCGCACGAAGCATTTGCGCACGCGCTCCTCGGTCTCCGCGAGATGGGCCTCAAGGGCGGCGAAATCCGGCACGTCGGCGGCGCGGGCGAGCAGGCTCAACAGGCTTCCACCGGCGGACTTCGGCTCGAACGGCCCGGTGAGGCAGAGCCGCAGGATCTGGCCGAGGTCCTGGTAGAGGCGCTCCGCCGGCCGGAGCACTTCCGCGTCCTCGACCGAGAGGATGCCCAGCCGCGCCGCCCGCTCCAGCACGCGCGCGGTCGAGGGATTGAGGATCGCGGGCTCGGCCGCGGCGTGAACGAGCTCGAGATATTGGGCGATGAACTCGATGTCGACGAGGCCACCGGCCGCGTTCTTGAGGTCCCAACGGGCGCGGTCACCCTTCTCGGCCGCGACCGCCCGGCGCATTTCGACGACGTCGCCCGCCACCATGTCGGCGTCGCGCGGCGTGCACAGCACCTCGCGGATCACCGCCTCGACTTCTACCGCCAGCGCCGGCGAGGAGGCCGAGGCCACGCGGGCGCGGGTGAGCGCCAAGTGCTCCCAGGTCCAGGCTTCCTTGCGCTGGTATTCCGCCGAATGCCGCGAGCGAGGTCGCCACCGGACCGGATCTGCCGGACGGCCGCAGCCGCATGTCGACGGCGTAGAGCCGCCCGTAGTTCGTCTGCGTCGTGAGCGCATTGACGAGGCGCTGGGTGAAGCGCGCGAAATAGGGTGCGGCGTGCAACGGCCGCGTGCCGTCGGATTCCGGATGCGCTTCGTCGAAGTCGTAGACGACGATGAGATCGAGATCGGACGACGCCGTCATCTCGCGACCGCCGAGCTTGCCCATGGCGAGCACCACACTCGCCCCGCCGGCGAGCGCGCCGTGGGCCGACTGGAACGAGTTCGGCGATGCGGCGATGCATCGCCCGCACGACAGTATCGGCGAGCCCGGCAAAAGCTTCGCCGGCCTGCTGTGCCGAGACCGTGCCGGAGAGAATGCGCGCGCCGACCAGGAACATCTGCTCCTGGCCGAACGCCCGCACGCGGTCGAGGAAATCCTCGTGCGAATCCGCCTGCGCCAGCGACACGGCAAGCGCCGCCTCGAGCGCCTCCGGTCCGGGCAGCGCGCCGGAGAAGCTCAAGTCGATCAGCGCGTCCATCACCTGGGGATGGGCGGCGAGCGTATCGGCAAGCCGCGGCGCGGTGCCGAGCACGCTGGCGACAAGAGCGACGAGGTCGGGATTCTGGCGCAGCAGCGAGAGCAGCCGCGCGCCGCCATGCAGGTTGCCGAGAAACCGGTCGAAGGTGACGAGCGCGGCATCGGGGTTTTCCGCCCGCGCGATGTGGTCGACGAGGAGCGGCACGAGCTCGGCGAAGATCGTGCGGGCCGCCGGTCCCCGCAGCGCCCGGGGCGCGCCGGCGAGCCAGCGCCGCACCGTCTGCGACACCTCGATCGGCTGGCGGAATCCCATCGTGCTCAGCTTGTCGAGGGTTTCGGGGGCATCGGCCTTGGGCGGAAAGACGAGGCCGCGGCGCTCGGCGGCGCGCGCCGGCGCGTCCTCGAACAGGCGCGCATAGTGGCGCTGCACCGCGCCGAGGTGGCCGAGCAGCGCCGCCGCGAAGGCGTCCCGATCGGGATAGCCCATGAAGCGGGCGAATGCCGCAAGCTCCTCCGGCGACGAGGGCAGCGTATGGGTCTGCTCGTCGGCGACCATCTGCAGGCGATGCTCGACGGTGCGCAGGAACGTGTACGCGCCTTCGAGATCGTCGCGGGCATCGGAATCGATCCAGCCCCCGCGCGCAAGCTGTTCGAGGGTCGCGAGCGTCTCGCGGCCGCGCAGCGCCGGGTGACGGCCGCCGGCAATCAGCTGCTGGGTCTGCACGAAGAACTCGATCTCACGGATGCCGCCGCGGCCGAGCTTGACGTTGTGGCCCTCGACCGCGACTTCGCCGCAGCCGCGATACGCCTGAATCTGCCGCTTCATCTCGTGGATGTCGCCGAGGGCCACGAAATCGAGATATTTGCGCCAGATGAAGGGCGAAAGCTCCGCAAGCAAACGCTGCCCGGCGGCGATGTCACCGGCGCAGGGACGCGCCTTGATCATGGCGGCGCGTTCCCAGTTCTGTCCGCGGCTCTCGTAATAGTCGAGGGCCGCCGGGGTCGACACCGCGACCTGCGTCGAAGAGGGGTCGGGACGCAGCCGCAGGTCGACGCGGAAGACGTAGCCCTGCGTCGTGCGCTCCTGCAGAAGCTTTACGAGCTGGCGGGTCAGGCGCACGAACAGCACCGCAGGCTCGACGCCGTGCACCAGCGCCGGCGCATCTGGATCGAACAGCACGATGAGGTCGATGTCGCTCGAGTAGTTGAGCTCGCCCGCGCCCATCTTGCCCATGGCGAGCACCACATAGCCGGAGCCGATCTCAGGACGCTCGGGATCGGCCGGCGCGAGATGACCGGTCTTTTCGGCCCCGGCCAGAAGATGGCGGACCGCAAGGGTAACTGCGGTGTCGGCGAGCGCGGTGAGCGCCTCGGCGACGCGCATCACGCCCCACATCCCGCCGATGTCGGCGAGCGCGATGAGAAGCGCCGCCTCCGCCTTCATCTCGCGCAGGAGGCGCATCGCATCGGCCTGCGCCACGGCGCCGGCCATTTCGGCGGTGGCGCGGTTGAGGCAGTGGGCGAACCGGGCGTCCGGATCGGAATTGAGAAGCGCCACCAGCCGTTCGGGATCAGCGCGCGCGAGGTCCCACAGATAGGGCGAGGAAGAGGCGATCGCCTCGAGCAGCGCGCGGGCACCGGGATGGTCGGCGACAATCGCACCTAGCGCGCTACCCGCAGCGGTCCCCTCGACCTCTTCGAGCCAAGCGAGAAAGCGCGCCCGGCCCGCGGCGTCGGAGAGTGCGCGCGGGGCCGCCTGCGCCGCGCAGCTGCCGGCGCCCTCTGCCACCGTCACGCCGCTCGCGCAGTCGGCGCGCGCGGCAGCGCAATTCTTGCAGTGAGGCCGGGAGCGTTATCCTCGAGCTTGAGCTCCCCGCCGTGGAGGCGGGCCACCGCGGAGACGAGGCTCAGGCCGAGGCCCGAACCAGGCTCGGTGCGGCTATGTTCCAGGCGAACGAAGCGCTCGACCACCCGGGAACGGTCGCTGACTGGAATTCCCGGCCCATGATCGCTGACGCTCAGCATGATGTGATCCTTGTCGGCGCTGGTTTCGACGACGATGCCGGCCCGCTCGCCATTGGCGTGCTTGGTCGCGGACGCCGAGTATTTGATCGCGTTGTCGACGAGGTTGGCAAGCGCCTGACTGACGAGCTCGCGATTGCCCCGCACGGTCGCATGCTCGTTGGTCTCGATTTGCAGCTTGAGGCCCTTGTCCTCGGCCAGCGGCTCGTAGAGCTCGCCGACGTCGCGCGCGACATCGGCGATGTCGAATTCGGCCATGCCGTCGCGGACTTCGCCGGATTCGGCCCGCGCGATCATCAGCAGCGCATCGAAGGTGCGGATCAAGCTCTCCGACTCCTCGATGGTCTCCTCGAGCACGTGCCGGTAGTCGACATCGGTCTTGACGATCCGCAACGCCGCCTCGCAGCGGTTGCGCAACCGCGTCAGCGGCGTCTTGAGATCGTGGGCGACATTGTCCGTCACCTCTTTGAGCCCGTGCATCAGCGCTTCGATACGCTCCAGCATGCCGTTGAGGTTGAGTGCGAGGCGGTCGAACTCGTCGCCGCTCCCGGTCACCGAGAGCCGGCCCGACAGATCGCCTGCCATGATGGTCTGGGCGGTCGCAGTCATCGCTTCGACGCGGTTGAGCACGCGGCGGCTCACGAAGATGCCGCCGAGCACCCCGAGCACGACCACGAGGGCGACCGACCACCGGCCCGCCACCGCGACGATGTGGAACATCCGCTCGCGCTCGTCGAGGTCGCGCCCGACGAGAAGCCTGATGCCGCCGGGCAGGCGCGTCACCCGGACGAGTGCGTTGTGCTCGGCCGACTCCGGCTCTTCCAGCCGCCGGTACGCGGTCTCGACCCACCCGTCGTGGTCGAGGATGCCCGGCTCGAGCGAGGCGACGTTGCCGGCGAGCCCCTCCCCGGTCGGGGTCGTGATGAGATAGAGGCTCGAGCCCGGCCGCCGTGAGCGCACGTCGACGATCACCACGAGCCGCCGGATGCCGGCCTGACTGTACTGGTTGGTCAGCGCGGTGATATCGGTGTCTACGGTGCTGACGATCTGCTCGTTGATGAGCCGGCGAGTATTGAGGGCGAAATAGCCGACCAGGAAGGCCGCGAACAGCGCGAACACGACGAGATAGACGAGCGTCAGCTGGAACGCCGTCGTGCGGAGAAGTTTACCGAGCGCCGTCACGGATCATGTACCCTGCCCCGCGCACGGTGTGCAGCAGCGGCGTCGCGAACCCTTTGTCGATCTTCGAGCGCAACCGCGAGATGTGCACGTCGATGATATTCGTTTGCGGGTCGAAGTGGTAGTCCCATACGTTTTCAAGCAGCATGGTCCGCGTCACCACTTGGCCGGCATGCTTCATCAGATATTCGAGCAGCCTGAATTCCCGCGGTTGCAGCGAGATTTCCTCGCTGCCGCGGACGACGCGGTGGGACAGGCGGTCGAGCTCGAGATCGGCGACGCGGTATTGGGTCTCCTCGCCCCTGCCGGTGTGGCGGCGGGCGAGCACCTCGACGCGAGCCAGCAGTTCGGAGAACGAATAGGGCTTGGGAAGGTAGTCGTCGCCCCCTGCGCGCAGACCGCGGACGCGGTCGTCGACGGCACCGAGGGCGGAGAGAATGAGCGAAGGCGCGGTGTTGCCCTTCGCCCGTAGCCGCCCGATCACCGAGAGGCCGTCGAGCTTGGGCAACATCCGATCGATGATGAGGACGTCGTAGCCGCCATCGAGCGCGAGCGAGAGCCCCTCCTCCCCATCGGCGGCGAGATCGGCGACATGGCCGACTTCGCGAAACGCCTTGACGAGATAATCCGCCGCGTCGCGGTCATCCTCGATGATCAGCAATCGCATCGCTTCCACCGTAACTGCCCGGGCGAAGTCCAGGGACGACCTAGTAGATTGTGGCAGAAACTAATTTAGCAATCATTCAATCGACCGGAACCCCCGGGAGAGCCGCCCCCTTTCGACTACGAAAGGGCGGCGGGTCGCCCCGCCGCCCTTCCGACCAACAGATCCCAGCGGGGGCGATGGATGCCGGGCTCTTTTGGTTCCTGCTTTCGGTTCTGGGGACGGGCCGAAGCCCGTCCCCTACGGAAGCTCCGCTGCGGGGGGCGACGATCGCAGCGGAACCCCAGTTCCTGCTCTACGCGTTGCCGATCGGCACGGCGACGAACCGCGTCGCCTGTCCCGACTTCACCCGCATCAATACCGTGTGCTTTCCGCCGGCATGCGCGTCGGACACCGCCTTACGCACGTCGGCCGGAGAGGTAACCTGCTTGCCGTTGACGTCGAGAATGACGTCGCCGTTCTTGACGCGATCGCCGGCGCTGCCGTTCGGATCGACCGAGGTCACGACGACGCCTTCGCTGCCGTTCTTGGCCGGTGCGAGCGAGAGGCCGAGCCGCGGCACGTCGGTCGAGGTCTGCTCCTCATGCTCCTCGACATTGGCGCGGGCCTGGCGCTCGCGCGGCAATTCGCCGAGCGTCAGCGTCAGGGTGTCCTCACGGCCGTTGCGGACGATGCCGAGGCGGACCGAGGTCCCGGGCGAGAGCGAGCTGATGCGCCGCGCAAGATTGCGGGCATCCTCGACCGCTTCGCCGTTCACCGACACGATGACGTCGCCGCTCTTGATGCCGGCCTTGTCGGCCGGGCTTCCCGACTGCGGCTCCGCGACCAGCGCGCCGCGGGCGTTCTTCATGCCGAGACTGTCGGCGATGTCGGCCGTCACTGGCTGAATCTGCACGCCGATCCAGCCGCGGGTGACCGAGCCGTGGTCGCGCAGCTGCGCCACCACCGTCTTCACCGTCTCGGCCGGAATATCGAACGCGATGCCGACGTTGCCGCCGGACGGCGAGAAGATCGCGGTGTTGACGCCGATCACGTTGCCGTCGACGTCGAAGGTCGGACCGCCAGAATTGCCCTTGTTGACGGCCGCATCGATCTGGATGAAGTCGTCATACGGGCCGGCGCCGATGTCACGGCCGCGCGCTGACACGATGCCCGCGGTGACGGTGCCGCCGAGGCCGAACGGATTGCCGACCGCGAGCACCCAGTCGCCGATCCGCGGCGAGTGGTCGCCGAGATGCACAAAGGGGAAGTCGCTGCGGCCACCGACCTTGATCAGCGCGATGTCGGTGCGCGGATCGGTGCCGATCACCTTGGCGGTGTAGGTCTTCCCGTCGTCCGTCGTGACCTCGACGCTCTCGGCCTTGTCGACGACGTGGTTGTTGGTCACCGCGTAGCCGTCGGCCGTGATGAAGAAGCCGGAGCCCTGGCCGGTGGCGTATTGCCGGCGGCGCGGGGCGTTAGGGGCCTCGGAGCGGCCGTTGGGGCCGGGCTGGGCAAAACGCTTGAAGAAATCCTCGAACGGCGACCCGCGGAGCGGATTGTCGTCGCCGCCACCGAAGGTCATCGCGTCGGAAGGCGCTTCCATTTTGACGCGGACGGAGATCACGGCCGGCTTCACCTTCTCGACGATGTCGGCAAATCCGACCGGCCGCTGCGCATTCTGCGCGTAGGCCGGCGCAAACAGCGCGTTGGCGGCCGTCTGCGGACCGAACGTGTAATTGGCGTACATTGCTGCCGTCCCGAAGCCGACGACGGTTGCGAGGATCGCAATTCGACGGCCAGAGAGCGCGCGATGCCCCTGTTGGGATGCATTCGCAGTCATCTGCAACTCCATTGCTTTTTGGTTTTAGGTGGGGAGTAAAGCGAGCCCCCCACCGCTCGACTTTCCACCGTCGAGAATGGGATCGGGCGCCTTACCGCATGCTGACCGCTACATTAAACTTTAGTAAGTTGCGGCAGACCCTCTGCTGCAGCAATAAAAATTCGCCGGATCAATGGCTTATTCGAGCGCGCTGAAGCCTGATTGTTAACCGCTTTTGTCAAGCACTTCGCGCAGCTGTCGCTCCTCGTCGGCGTTGAGCGGCAACGGTGACGGCGTCGCGACGCGGCGGCGCCGAATCGCCGCAACCAACGCGATCGCGCCGACGAAAAGCACAATGAGCGGCGTGAGCCACAGGATCGCGGTGTGCCATTCGAAGGTCGGCTTGAGCAGGACGAACTCGCCGTAGCGCGACACCAGGAAGTCCATCACCTGCTCGTCGCTGTCGCCCTTGGTGAGGCGCTCGCGCACGAGAACCCGCAGATCCTTGGCGAGCGGCGCGTCGGAGTCGTCGATCGACTGGTTCTGACACACCATGCAGCGCAACTCGCGCGACAGCGCCCGGGCACGCGCCTCGAGGTTGGCGTCGCTCAGCACCTCGTCGGGCTGCACCGCGAGGACCGGCTGCGCCGCGGCAAGCACGCCCCAACAGGCGAGCGCCAACATGATGTGCCGCCATCTCGCCATCGGATCACTCCGCCGGCGCCATCGCGGTGCGCACCCGCGCGGGCTTCGGCGCGCCGACGCGCAGGCGACGGTCGGACAGCGAGAGCCCGCCGCCGATGACCATGACGACGCAGCCGAGCCAGATCAGCAACACCAGCGGCTTGTAGTAGAGGCGAACCGCGAGCGAGCCGTCGGGATTGAGTTCGCCGAGCGACACGTAAAGCTGGCTGAAGCCGCGCGCCATCAGGGCGGACTCCGTCGTCGTGGTGCTGCGCGAGCCGAAGGTGCGCTTCGCCGGCTCCATATATCCGATGATCTCGCCGTGGCGGCGCACCGTGAACCTGGCGGCGACCTCGTTGAAGTTCGGCCCGGCGCGTTCGCGAGTGCCGTCGAAGGTGAAATCGTAGTTGTGCAGCGCGACCTTGTCGCCGGGCTTCATCGCGACGATGCGCTCGGCGTTCCACTGCGTCTCGCCGACGATACCAAGCAGGGTGATGCCGAGGCCGACATGGGCGAAGGCCGTGCCCCAGGCGGAGCGCGGCAGGCCCTGCGCGCGCCGCGCCACGACTGCGAGCGGCGCGCGCAGCAGCCCGGTGCGCTCGATGATGTCGGTCATCGCGCCGGCGATGACGAACAGCGCAAGCCCGATCCCGAACGGCGCGAGCACCGGCTGGCCTTCGGCGACGAACATCGCCGCTATTCCGATCAGCGCGACGACGAAGGCCCCGCTCAGCCGCTGGGCTACACCCAGAAGATCGCCTCGTTTCCAAGCGAGCAGCGGCCCGAACGGAATGGCGATCAGCAAAGCTGCGAACAGCGGCCCGAAGGTCGCGTTGAAGAACGGCGGGCCGACCGAGATCTTCGCCCCGGTCAGCGCCTCGAGCACCATCGGATAGAGGGTGCCGACGAATACGGTGGCGCAGCAGGTGGTCAGCAGCAGGTTGTTGAGCACCAGCGCCCCCTCGCGCGACACCGGCGCGAACAGGCCGCCCTGCCGCAGCAGGGGCGCGCGCCACGCGAACAGCGCGAGAGCGCCGCCGATGAACGTCACCAGGATCGCGAGGATGAAGATGCCGCGCATCGGATCGGTGGCGAAGGCGTGCACCGAGGTGAGCACGCCCGAGCGTACCAGGAAGGTGCCGATGAGAGAGAGCGAGAAGGTGAGGATCGCGAGCAGGATCGTCCAGATCTTCAAGGCCTCGCGCTTCTCCATCACCACCGCGGAGTGCAGCAGCGCGGTGCCGACGAGCCACGGCATCAGCGACGCGTTCTCGACCGGATCCCAGAACCACCAGCCACCCCAACCGAGCTCGTAATAGGCCCAGTACGAGCCCATCGCGATGCCGAGGGTGAGACACATCCAGGCGACGAGCAGCCACGGCCGCACCCAGCGCGCCCAGGCAGCATCGATCCGCCCCTCGATCAGAGCGGCGATCGCAAAGGCGAACGAGACCGAGAAGCCGACATAGCCGAGATAGAGCATCGGCGGATGGATGGCGAGGCCGATGTCCTGCAGCACCGGATTGAGGTCGCGGCCCTCGAACGGCGCGGGATCGAAGCGCAGGAACGGGTTCGACGTCGTCAAAATGAAGAGGTGGAACGCGGCGGCGATCCAGCCCTGCACCGAGAGCACAGTCGCCTTGAGGGTCGCCGGGATGTTGTTGCCGAACAGCGCGACGAGGGCGCCGAACAGGGTGAGGATGAACACCCACAACAGCATCGAGCCTTCGTGGTTGCCCCAGGTGCTGGTGAACTTATAGATCAGCGGCATCGCCGAGTGCGAGTTCTCGAACACGTTGCGGACTGAAAAGTCGGAGCCGACGTAGCACGCGACAAGCGCGGCAAAGGAAAGCGCGACGAAGCCGAACTGCGCGACCGCCACAGGCTCGGCGACCGCCATCAGCGCGGGGTCACGGGTGCGCGCGCCGATGAGCGGCACCGTCGATTGGATGAGCGCCAATGCCAGCGCCAGCACCAGGGCGTAATGGCCGATCTCCACGATCATCGGACGCGACCTTTCCTAACGAACCCCCTCCCCCTGAAAGGGGGAGGGTCGGGGTGGGGGTCTTCTGACCCCCAACAAGCACCAACGTTGTGGCCCGCAACCCCCTCCCTACCCTCCCCTTTTCAGGGGGAGGGGAAGGGGCCACGAGGGCTAGCGCGTAACGCTCTTGTTCTCGTACTCGTCCTTCCAATGCCCCTGCTTCTTCAGGGCGTCGGCGACATCCTTGGGCATGTAGCGCTCGTCATGCTTGGCGAGCACATTGTCAGCCTTGAACACACCGGAGCCGTCGAGGGCCCCCTCGGCGACGACACCCTGCCCTTCGCGGAACAGGTCCGGGAGGATGCCCTGAAAGGTGACCGGGATCGAGCGGTTGCCGTCGGTCACCTCGAAGTGCACCGAGAGTGCGTCTCCTTTGGTGACACTGCCGGTCGCGACGAGGCCGCCGAGACGGATGCGCGCGCCGGGGGCCACATGCTTCTCGGCGATGTCGGTCGGCGTGTTGAAGAATACGATCGAATCCTTGAGCGCGCTGAGCACGAGCAGAACCGCGACCAGGAGGACGCCGAGACCCGAGGCGATCAAGACAATGCGGCGCTGCTTCCGCGTCATCAGTCCATGAACTCCTGTGCCCGCTCCCGCGTTCGTTACCTGCGGCCGATCCCGCGCAACGGGTTCAGCCGCCGATGTCGAGATCCTTAACGGCGGCGTCGAGATTACGCAGCTTATCCGGCTCGTTGGCGAGCGCCGCCCGCGCCTCGGCGATCGCCTCCTTCGCCTTAGCATTCTCGCCCAGCACCTTATACGCGCGCAACAGTCGCAGCCAGCCGTCGAGATCGGATCCATTCTCATGGAGCCGTGACGCCAGCCGGTCGACCATGCCGCGGATCATCTGCGAGCGCTCCGCCTCCGTCATCGCGCCCGCCGCCGCGACATCATCCGGCCGCGGCCCGGGTTCCGCCTTGGGCGCAGCTGCGGCCTTGGGAGCGGCGGCACGGGGTACCGCGGCATCGGGATTTGCCGCCATCGCCGCCGCGGCCTGGGGGTCGACCCGCTCCAGCGCCTGGTGCACGACGACAAGCCACGGCGCGTCCGCCGGTGCATTGGCGATCAGGCCACGCCAGATGCGCGAAGCCTCCTCGTTGTTGCCATCCTGCTCGGCGGCGAGGCCGATATAGAACTGAGCCTTGTAATTTTCTGCATCGAGTTTGACGGCGCGGTCGAACGCGACCTTCGCCTCGTCGCTGATCACCCCGTTCGCGGCAGCGGTGATCGCCTCGCCGAGATCGACGTCGCGCGCCGGGGTCTCGCCGAGCAGCAGGATAGCCTGCCGGCGCGCCTTTGCCGCGTCGTCATAACGCTCGAGCTTCATGTAGACCGGCGCGACCACTTCCCAGCCGCGGCCGTCGTTCGGATTTTCTGCAAGATGAGCCTCGACGCGAGCGAGCAGCTGGCCGATCGGGCTTCGCTCCAGCGCCTGCTCTGTGTTCGGCGCACGCGAGGCGAGCGGCTGGCCGGGAAGCTCCGGCGAGCCGAGCACGCCATAGAGCACGACCGCGACGAGCGGGATCGCGATGCCCACTGCCGCCACCGCGGCGGAGCGGCGCCGGCCGCTTGCCCCTGCACTCGCCGTTGATGCATTCGCGACGTTGGCGGCCGCGAGAAGCCGGCGCGACACTTCGACACGGGCGGCTTCGGCCTCGTCGGGCGCAATGCGGCGCTCGGTGCGGTCGCGCTCGATCTCCTCGAGCTGATCGCGATAGACCGCAAGGTCGCTCCCCGCCGCTGCCATCCCGCGTGAGCGCAGCAGAGGCCAGACCACGGCGCCGAGTGCCGCGATCGTCATCAGCGCCAATATCACCCAGAGCATCATGCGGCGGGAGCTGCCAGTTTCGGAACGCAGGTTACACCACGGGCGGCGGGGCCCCTGCAACGACAAAAGATGTATCTCTGCCGTTCATCGATGGCCGCCTGTTGCGTAGCAATATAAGGCGAGACTGGCCGAACGGCGGCCGATGTGCGTGCATTGCGCAGCGACCCGCCGCCGCAGTGCAGCGAAGTGGTTCCGTCACCCAGGGGCGGCGGCAGAACCGCCGGATTTATTTCAGCGGAACTCATTCAGGCCGCCGGCAAGACGAGCTCGGCGCGCAGCCCGCCGATCGGCGCAGTCGAGAGCGAAAGGCTGCCGCCGTAGAGCGTCGAAAGCTCGACCACGATCGACAGGCCGAGCCCGGAACCGGGCTTGGTCTCGTCGAGCCGCCGGCCGCGCCTTGCGACCTGGTCGCGTTGGCCGGGCGACAGTCCCGGGCCGTCGTCGTCGACGACGATCCGCACCATCGGCCGGACGGCGGCGTCCGGAACCACCTCGACGCTGACCCGCATCTGGGCCCACTTGCAGGCGTTGTCGACGAGGTTGCCGACCATCTCCTCGAGGTCCTGGCGTTCGCCGCGGAACCGCACTTGCGCCGACGCGTGGAGATCGATGGCGATGCCGCGCGGCTGGTAGATCTTCTCCATGGTCCGGGTGAGCGCGGTGACCACCGGCATCACCTCGGTGACGCTGCCGACCACGTTGAGGCGGGCGGCCAGCCGCGCGCGCTCGAGATGATGGGCGATCTGGTCGCGCATGATGCTCGTCTGCTCGATCACCTTGGCGGCGACGCTGTCGTCGCTGCGGGCTGCCGCCTCGTTGAAGATGACCGAGAGCGGCGTCTTCAACGCATGGGCGAGATTGCCCACGTGGGTGCGTGCGCGCTCGACGATCTCGCGGTTCGCCTCGAGCAGCGCATTGGTCTCGCGCGCGAGCGGCGCGATCTCGACCGGAAAATTGCCCTCCAGCCGCTCCGCCGTTCCGGCGCGGATGGCCGCGAGCGATTCGGAAATACGCTTGAGCGGCGCGAGACCGAAGCGGACCTGGAACATGGTGATGAAGATCAGCACCAGCGTGAGCGTGCCGAAGGTGACGATCAGCGCCTGGTCGAAGGCCCGGGTCTCGTCCTCGATCTCCTGCGGGTCGCCGGCGACGGCGATCAGGTAGCGGCCGTCCTCGCCGAGATCGACGTTGCGCTCGACGATGCGCAGCCGCTGGTCCTCGGGGCCGGTGACGTAGCCGTGACGGGTGCCGTCAGCGCCGACCGGCGCCACGGTATCGTCGGGAGCCGGCAGGTTGCTGTCCCACAGCGAGCGCGAGGAACGCACGTCGGGCTTCGTCGCGCCGAGCCTTGCGACCTGCCAGTACCAGCCCGACAGCGGCAGGTCGAACAGCGGCTCGCCGAGCGTCGGCTCGGCGCGATCGGCCGACTGCTCCGGCGCCACCACGTCGGCGACGAGCGTGCGCAGATAGACGCCGAGCCGGCGATCGAACGAGCGCTCGACTGCGTCGCGATAGATCGAGGACAGGATGATGCCGGTGGCGAACAGGATGACGACCGTCCACGCGGTCGCCGACAGAAACAGCCGGAGCGCGAGCGAGCTAGCGCGCATCGGTGGGGGGCGTGAGGAGGTACCCGAGCCCGCGCACGGTCTGGATGATCTCGACGCCGAGCTTCTTGCGAATGCGCCCGATGAAGACTTCGATGGTGTTGGAATCGCGATCGAAGTCCTGATCGTAGAGATGCTCGACGAGCTCGGTGCGCGAGACCACCCGACCGGTGTGGTGCATGAGGTAGGACAACAGCCGGTATTCGTGTGAGGTGAGCTTGACCGGCGTCCCGTCGACGGTGACCCGTCCGGTGCGGCTGTCGAGCCTCACCGGGCCGCACAGGAACTCGCTCTTGGCGTGGCCGACGGAGCGGCGCAGCAGCGCGCGGATACGCGCCAGCACCTCCTCCAGATGGAACGGCTTTGCCACATAGTCGTCGGCACCGGCATCGAAGCCCTGCACCTTGTCGCTCCACCGGTCGCGCGCGGTCAGCAGCAGCACCGGCATGGCGCGGCCGGAGCGCCGCCACGCCTCCAGCACCGAAATACCGTCGAGCTTGGGCAGGCCGATGTCGAGGATGATGGCGTCGTACGGCTCGGTCTCACCGAGGTAATGGCCCTCCTCACCGTCGAAGGCGCGGTCGACCACGTAACCGGCGTCGGTCAGCGCGGTGGCGAGCTGACGGTTGAGGTCGGGATCATCCTCGACGACGAGGAGGCGCATTCGGTTCCCCCGGGCTTGGTCGACAGCCCGTGTGGATCACGTCAGCGTCAACCTGGCAATACCGCAAGGCGACTGGCGAACAGCTTTTGGGAAAAGTCAATTCGCCCTGTCAATCCGGCGGTTAGCCGCATACTGCGTCAACACTGCGGCGGCCCTTCCGCGATAAATCCGGAGAAATTCGCAAAGCCGTCCAGGGCATCCCGGGTCGACCGCCAGCCGTTGATCGGCGCCGCCGGGTCGCCATGCCCGAGCGCCATGCCACAGAACACCATTTCGTCGGCCGGCAGGGCGAGGAAAACGGATGCCGTCTTGTGCCAGTGGGTCCATGCCTCGATGCTGCAGGTATCGAGCCCATAGGCGCGGGCGAGCAGCATCACGGTCTGGATGTACATGCCGAGATCGGACCATTGCGGCGGCCCCATGCTGCGATCGATCGTGAACAGGAGGCCGACCGGCGCACCGAAGAATTCGAAATTGCGGGCGTATTGCCGGTAGCGCGCGGGACGGTCCTCGCGGGGAATGCCGATCGCGCGGTAGAGGTCCGCGCCGACCTCGAAGCGCCGGCCGTTGTAAGGCTCCTTGAGCGGCGAGGGATAGACCTGGTACTCGGCACCCTCCCCGCGCGGATTGGAAGGCGCATGCGGGCGGATGCGCGCCTTGAGGTCCTCGAGCACTTCGCCTGCCAGGGCGTAGACACGCCACGGCTGCAGATTGCCTCCCGACGGCGCGCGCGCCGCGCGGTCGAGAATTTCGCGCACCGTCGCAAGCGGCACCGGGATCGGCAGGAACGCCCGGCAACTGAACCGGGACGCCACGGCATCACGAACATCCATGAGGGTGTCTCTCTCGCAATCGCCCGCAATGTGCCGGGATCGCCTCCCGGGCGAAAGTGCGGTGATGCAAGAGTTCGCAGATGAAAGTCCGACAATGCGCGACGTGTAGCCCGGGTTGAGCGTGAGCGAAACCCGGGGGCGGCCTCGCCACCTCTCGACGTCCCTCCCTGGGTTTCGCGTTCGCTCAACCCGGGCTACGAAGGCGCCGCCTCACTTCGTGAGCGTGATCGCCGTGTACGGTCCGTGCGGGACCATGTCGATGTTGTGCACCTTGGAGATCAGCTTGGTCGCTGGGTTCGACTCGGCCTTGCGGACCACTTCCGCGAACTCCGGATCCTCGGCGCGCGCCGCGAGGCGCTTGTCGCGCTCCGCCTTCGAGGGATAGCCGCGGATGTAGATGAAGGTGTTCTCCTTGGTGATGCCGAGCTCGGGATCGCTCTCCTGCGGAATCCAATAACCGACATTGGTGATGCCGTGTCGGGCGAAGATAGCCGCAGTGCGGCCTGCAAAGCGCTCGGCGAGCGCATCGCGCTTGCCGGGCAACGCATTGTAGACGCGAAGCTCGTAGAAGCCGGGCGCCTGCGTCTGCTGCGCGTAGCCCCAGCCGATGCCGGCGATCCCGAACACCACGCCGAGAATTCCCGCGATTTGCCATTTGATCATTGGAACCTCCTCCCTGTTGTATTGGCGTTTCTTTGAATGCCGATACTTGTAGCCCCGATTGAGCGCAGCGAAATCGGGGGGCGGCCTTGCCTCACCTCAACGTCCTCCCCGGGTTTCGCTTTGCTCAACCCGGGCTACGCATCATGGATTTGATTTCTTCGCCCTCGTGAAATATCGCGCGTCGGGCGGCTCCTGCCCCTTGTGCGAGGGCATCAGCAGGCCGTCGGCGGAAAGGAAATAGTTCTCCTTGCCGACCGTCACGTGGCCGTTGCCTTCGGCGCAAATGAACTCCGCCCATTGCGGCTGCGCATCGGCATTTTTCACGTAGCCGCGGGTCACCGTCCACGGCCGCGTCAGGGCGTGATCGTAGACGGTGATCTCGTTGCGCATGACGCTCTTGTTTGCCTTGTCGAGATAGATGCGCTCCTTGAACACCGACTCGTTGTCGTGGTGGAGCGGCAGCCCTGAAGCGTCGTAGTGGCGCGGGCCCTTGAAGCCGCGGCTCTCGACCTCGAGCGTGTCGAAGCGGCCGTCACCATCGGTGTCGAGCCATTTGCCGATCGAGTAGCCCATCAGCGTCGGATCGATCTCCTTGGGCCAGTCGCGGCCGTCGGTGTAGATGCGGCGCGTGTGTTCGACCCAGTCGACCAGCACGTAGGTCGTCTCCGGCGTGATGATGAACTCCATCGGCTGGAAGGCGTACATGACGAGCGGCATGCCGAAACCGCGGCACGACGCGCCGCGCCAGTCGAAGAAGCCGCCGTCCGCCTGGGCCTTGAGGTTGGCTTCGAGCACCGCCTGGTATTCCGGCGTGAGCGGCGCCTCCTGACCTTTGCCCCACGCCTTGTTGGGATCGAACGAGGGCTGTCCCTTGACGCCGGGAACGACCTGCCGGTTCCACTGGCCGCGCCAGTCCGGAAATTTGGGATCGGGGTATTTAGCTTCCTCGGCGGCCGCCGCGATACCGCAGACGATCATCAGTGCTGCCGCCAGCGGCAACGCGCGGCGCGCATGCGCGCCTCTTCTGCCCGTTCCGAGCATCGTTCGTCCTCCCTTGCGCCGGCGCCGCTGTCGCGCGGCTGCGTCCATCGGGCGCGTCGTTCCTTCTGCGGAACGACGAGAAGCTACACCATCACCAGCGTGCGCGGAAAGCAAAAGGCGCAGGTGTCACGGATATCCCTCGCGTTCGAACGAGTCCGCTTTCACCGGGAATCCGCGCATTGTACACTCAGGCACAGCGGCGGATTTTCCGAAACCACGAAAAACCGGACCGATCGACGCCGCATCATCCGGGGAGGATCGCATGAAGAAGATCTTGGGAATGGCGGCGGCCGGCTGCCTCGTCACCGCGTTCAACGTCACTGCGTTCAACGTCACCGCGCTCCATGCCCAGGGCGCCGATCCGCAGCCGACCTGCACCAATTGCCCGGGGACCTACATCCCGGTCGACGAGTTGCAGGCCTACACCAAGAAGGCGATCGCCGAGAAGCGGATCGACCAGCAAGTGCGCGACGTCGACATCGGCAAGTCGCATGTCGCGATCGGGATGGTCTATCGCGGCAAGCTCGACGCACCGGGCAAGGAGTCGGTCGCCGAGCACGACCTCGTCAGCGAGGTCTATCACATCATCGACGGCACCGGCACGCTCGTGCTCGGCCCCGACCTCGTCAACAAGAAACGCCGGCCCGCCGACGCCGAGACGGTGCGGCTCTTCAATGGGCCCGGAAACAACGCCGAAGCGATCCGCAACGGCGTGACCTACAACCTCAAGCCGGGCGACGTTGTGATTATTCCGGCCGGCACCGGGCATCAGTTCACCAAGATCGACGACCACATCACCTACCTGATGGTGCGCATCGATCCCGACAAGGCGACCCCGGTGATGGACGAGGCGGCGTCGAAGAAGTGGCTCGAGACGAAGAAATAACTTCAAACGAAGATGGCCACACGGCCGCGCCCGATGCGCGGCCGTTTGCATTTTCGCTCATCCTGTTCCGTCGCAGCGCCGAGTGCCGGTCGCATCAAAAGTTTGCAGACTTTTGCGCAATGATCGTGCTCAATAGTTCCCCATCGTCGGTCGATTCAAACCCGATGCCCCGCTCTTGCGAGCGACAGGACACAGGAACCCGATGACAGACCCCTACGAAGCTCTCGGCGTCGATCGCTCCGCTTCGCTCGAGGACATCCGCAAGGCCTACCGGCGCCTCGCCAAGAAGCTTCATCCCGATCTTAACCCGGGGAACAAGGAAGCCGAGGCGAGTTTCAAGGAGGTGGCGGGGGCCTACGACATCCTCTCCGACAAGGACAAGCGGCAGCGCTATGACAACGGCGAGATCGACGCGAGCGGTGCCGAGCGGCCGCGCCAGCGCTTCTACCGCGACTTCGCTCCCGAGAGCGAAGGCCCCTACACGAGCTCCTCGGGCTTCGCGGACTTTGCGGAATCCGACGACATCCTCGCCGAGTTCATTCGCCAGCAGGCGCATGCGCGCGCCAACGCACGCGGGCCCGACATCAACTACCGCCTGCCGGTCGACTTCCTCGATGCCGTCAACGGCGGCTCCATGCGGCTCGACCTGCCGCAGGGCGGCACCCTCGACGTGAAGATCCCGCCCGGCATCGAGGAGGGACAGGTGCTGCGGCTGCGCGGCAAGGGCGCGCCCGGCCGCGGATCGGGCGGTGCGGGCGACGCGCTCGTTGAAGTCTCGATCAGACCGCACCGGTTCTTCACGCGGGAGGGCAACGACATCCATCTCGAGCTGCCGGTGACGCTCGCCGAAGCCGTGGCCGGCGGTAAGGTCAACGTCCCGACGCCGTCCGGCACGGTGGCGATGACGGTGCCGAAGCACGCGAACACCGGCACCGTGCTGCGGCTGCGCGGCAAAGGCGTCGCCAAGCCCGGCGGCGGCGCGGGCGATGAGTTCGTCAAGCTCAAGGTGATGCTGCCCGATCCGCCCGATCCCGCGCTCGATGCCTTCGTGTCGACGTGGGAAACGGGCAAGACCTACGATCCTCGCCGGGACATGCTGCCATGAACATCACCAGGCAAGAATTCCTGATCCGTGCGCGGCTCGACGGCGATACCCTCGAAACCTGGATCTCCGAGGAATGGATCGTTCCGACCGGCGCCGATCCCGAGGTCTCATTCACCGAGGCCGACGTGGCCCGCGCCGAGCTGATCCGCGACCTCATGGGCGACCTCGCCGTCAACGACGCCGGCGTCGGCGTGATCCTCGACCTCGTCGATCAGATGCACGGCCTGCGCAAGATGCTCGGCGACCTGCTCCAGAGCATGCACGGGCGCGAACGCGGCACGCGTTGATCGATCCGGCGATCGCCGGAAACGTGGGGTGGGCAAAGGCGCGGAGCACCGTGCCGACGCGGGCCGCGTTTTGCCGCGACCGGACTCAACCGGCGGGCACGCTTCGCTGTGCCCGCCCTACGATACGTGCCCAGTTTCGACGCAGTTCACCGCGGCCCGTAGTAGCGCAGCCGCGCGTCGTCAGCCGGCACCACCATCTTGCCGATCGGCCACAGCGCGATGCCGGCGAGCTTCAAGTGCGCCCACGCGAACGGAATGCCGATGATGGTGACGGCGAGCAGGATCGCCGTGATGAGGTGGCCGAGCGCCAGCCACCAGCCCGCCAGCACCAGCCAGATGATGTTGCCGATCAGGCCGAACGGCCCGGTGCCGAGATCCTCGGTGCCGGTGTATTCGGCGCGCGACACCGCCTTCTGGCCGAACGGCATCAGGGTGTAGAGCGCGATGTTGAAGGCCGACCGCGCCCACGGCAGTCCGATGATGGTGATCGCCATGATGACAGCGGCAAGCAGCCACCCGGCCGCCATGTAGAGGCCGCCGGTCGCGATCCACAGGAGGTTGAGCAGAAGGGCAAACCAGGACATGGGGCTGTTCTTTCACCAATAGCGCCTCCGACCCGAGACGCGCCGGGCATATGGGTGTTCTTTTGCCGTCCGCAATGGAGGGCTATGGCGTCACGATGCCGACGGTCCGCGCAGCGGCCGTTCCTCCATGAAGATCAGCGCCAGCAGTCCCATCGCGAGGAACAGGCCGGCGGCTGCGAACATCAGGCCGAATATGTGAGAGACGCCGGTCGCCCAGCGCCGAGGCGGCCTGCACCACCGCATCGCCGCCGCGGCCGCGCTCCATGCCGACGCCGAAGCCGGCGACCACGATGGCGCCGAGGATCGCGACCTCGAGCGCGCTCATCAGCGCACGGAAGAAGTTCATCGCCCCGGTCGCGGTTCCGACCTGGTGCAGCGGCACGGCGTTCTGCACGCTCACGGTGCACACCGGATAGGTCGCGCCGCAGCCCATGCTGATGACGGTGAGTGCGGCGACGACGAGCCACACCGGCGCGGTCGGCCACAGCGCGAGGAACGCTGCCGCGGCGATCGCGAGCGAGAGCGCGACGATCGGCACCCGCTTGTAGTGCTCCAAGCGGCTGAGCGCCCGGCCCGCTATGATGGATCCCGGCGTCGTCATCGCCACCAGCGGGATCAGCGCCAGCCCCGACATCGCGACCGAGAGCTTGTGCACCACCTGGAAATAGAGCGGCAGGTAGATGGTGAGCGCGAGCGACGCGCCGACCGCGCAGGCGCTCGCCGCGGTGCCCATGCGCACCACACCGTCCTTGAGGATCGGCAACGGCAGGAACGGCTCCGGCGCATGCCGCAGGCGCCAGCCGAACAGCGCGACGAACAGCACGCAGGAGAGGAACAGCAGCGCAATCTGCGGCGACGCCCACGAATAACGCGTACCGCCCCAGGCGAGCGCGAGCAGCAGCGCGATCGCCGCCATCATCATCAGTGCGGCGCCGAGGAGGTCGAGCCGATGCTTGCGGTCGTGCCGCGGCAGCTTCTTGAGCGCGCTATGGATCGTCGCTACGCCGATGAGGCCGAGCGGCACGTTGAGCCAGAAGATCATCGACCACGGCAGGTGCTCGGCGATGAACCCGCCGACCAGTGGCCCCGCGATGCCGGCGCTCACCCAGAAGCTGCCGATCAGTGCCTGATAGCGGCCGCGTTCCCGCGGCGTGCTGGCGTCGGCGATGACGGTCTGGGCGAGCGGCATGATGCCGCCGCCGCCGATCCCCTGCACCGCGCGGCCGAGCGTGAGGAGCAGCATGTTGGGTGCGAGCGCGCACATCACCGAGCCGGCGGTGAACAGGCCGAGCCCGGTCAACAGCATGGTGCGGCGGCCGTAGATGTCGGAGAGCTTGCCGTAGAGCGGCGCCACCGCCGTCGAGGTCAGCAGGAAGGCGGTGACCACCCACGGCAGATTCTCGAAGTCGTTGAAATCGCGGCCGATGGTCGGCAGCGCCGTCGCGACGATGGTCTGGTTGAGGGCGGCAAGGAACATTGCCAGCATCATCCCCCAGATGATGCTGCGCACCTCGAGGTAGGTGAGCGGACGCGTCGGCGGTACCGTCAGCGCTGCGGCCTGCGTCTGTTCGACCGTCACGTCGCTACTCGGCGGCGTCGAGGAGCGCCCGTTGCGCCGCCTCGCCCGCATGCTCCGCGGGGCCGCGCAACGGACGCTCCTCGATGCCGGCGAGGCACGCGAGCGCCACCACGAGGCACAGCGCCGCGGCGATGAACACCCAGGAAAACACCGACGAAAAATCGGTGTCCGGCCGCACGCCGCTCTTCACCAGGGCATCGAGCGAGGCAAGCCCGCCCGACGTGTCGACCTTGCTGAGCACGATGGCGCCGAGGCCTGCGACGATGATGGTGCCGCCGAGCTGGCGGAAAAAGTTCAACGTGCCGGTAACGATGCCCAACTGATGCGGCAGCACGGCATTCTGGATCAGCACCGTGGTCAGCGGATACATCGTGCCGATCCCCCCGCCGGCGAGGAACAGCATCACCGAAACCCCGCCGAGGGCGAGGCTGCTCGGCGCCGTGGCGAGCACAGCGAGGGCCGCAATGGCGACGGCGAGCCCCGCCATCGGCAACCGCTTGTAGTGCCGGTCGCGGCCGAGCGAGCGGCCGGCGGCGAAGGCGCCGATCACCGTTCCCGCGGTAAACGAGATGAGCGCGAGACCCGACACCGAAGGCGAGGCGCCGAGCACCAGCTCGAGATAGAGCGGTACATAGATCGAGAGCCCGATGATGGCGCCGATGCTGAAGAAGGCGACGAGGACGATGCGCGTCACCACCGGCTCGCGCAGCACGGTGAGCGGGATCAGCGGCTCGGCCGCATTCGCGAGCCGCAGTGCGAACAGCCCCCAGGCCACAGCCGAGCCTGCGAGCATCGCTGCGATCTGCCAGGACATCCAGGGATAGCGCGTGCCGCCCCACGTCAGGGCCAGCATGAGCACGACCGCCGCCACCACCAGCAGCGCGGCGCCGATGACGTCGAGCCGGTGCGGGCGCTCGTGGCGCGGCAGCTTGTGCAGGGCGCGATAGGTGATGAAGAGCGCGGCCGCGCCCATCGGCAGGTTGATCCAGAAGATCAGGGACCAGTGCATGCGATCGGTGAGCACGCCGCCGAGCAGAGGGCCGACGACGCTCGCGAACATGAACATGACCGCCGAATAGCTCTGGTAGCGCGGCCGCTCGCGCGGCGACACCAGGTCGGCGATGATGGTCTGGGCGATCGGCAAAATGCCGCCGCCGCCAATCCCCTGCAGCGCCCGTGCGGCGATCAGCGCCCACATGGTCGGCGCAACCGCGCAAGCGACCGACCCGACGATGAAGATCGCGATGCAGATGAGAAGGATGGTGCGCCGGCCGTAGATGTCGGAGAGCTTGCCAAACAGCGGCGTCACCGCGGTGGCGCTCAGAAGATAGGCGGTGACCACCCAGGACAGGCTCTCGATGTCGCCGAGATGGACGCCGATGGTCGGCAGCGCCGGCGCGACGATCGTCTGCTCCAGCGCGCTCAGGAACATGGCGAGCATGATCCCGACGATGATCTTCGTGATCGCGGCGGGCGGCAGCGGTGCGGGTATCGGGGCCTCGTTCGCTCCGCCCGGCACCGGCGCGCCGGACTTCGCCGGCGGGGCGCTCCCGGCGACGTCGGTGCGAAGGGCGGGCGGATTCGTCATCGTGTCTCGCGGTTCCGGAACCGCCAGGCGGTGCGCGGGGATGAATGAGAGGCCGGGGGCACGATATGCCGCCCCGCCGCCGCCTTTTCAATGGCCGCGCTGGCGCACGTGCCATGTGGAAACGGGGTTGCGGCCGCAACGGCGGCTGCGACAGGCTTCCCCGATCCGCGCCACTCCCTGTTGCGGGCTTACTGCAAGGCCTCGCCGTGCTGGGTGACGTCGAGCCCCTCCATCTCCTCCTGCTCGCCGACCCGCAGCGGGACAAAGAAAGCGACGGCCCGCAGCACCAGAAACGTGGCGACGCCGGACCAGGCGAGTGTCACCGCGATGCCGTACAACTGGTAGCCGACCTGCGCGGGATTGCCCTCGAGCCATCCCGGCGTGCCGCCGACCGACGCCACCGCAAATACCCCCGCGAGCAAGGTGCCGGTCGCACCGCCGACGCCGTGAACCCCGAAAACGTCGAGCGAATCGTCGTAGCCGAACCGCTGCTTCACCGCCGTGCAGGCCCAGAAGCAGATCGCCCCGGCGATGATGCCGATGATGACGCCCTGCCAGGGCAGCACGAAGCCCGATGCCGGCGTGATGGTGCCGAGGCCGGCGACGGCGCCTGAGACCATGCCGAGCACGGAGGGCTTGCCCCGCCGCCACCACTCGAGCGTCATCCAGGTCAGCGCGCCGGCCGACGCGGCGAGATGGGTCGCGACGATGGCGAACACCGCGCGGGATCCCGCCGCCAACGCCGATCCGCCATTGAAGCCGAACCAGCCGACCCACAACAGGCCGGTGCCGATCACCGCAAGCGAGAGGTCGTAGGGCGCGAAGTTCTCGCTGCCATAGCCGCGGCGCTTACCGATCACGTAAGCCGCGACGAGGCCGGCGACCCCGGCATTGAGATGCACCACCGTGCCGCCGGCGAAATCGAGCACGCCGGGCCGCTCGGCGGTCGCAGTGAGAAAGCCGCCGCCCCACACCCAGTGCGCGATCGGCGCGTACACGACGATCAGCCACAGCACCGCGAACCAGACGAACGCTCCGAATCGCATGCGATCGGCGACCGACCCGGCGACCAGCGCCACCGTGATGACCGCGAAGGTCATTTGGTAGAGCATGAACAGCATTTCGGGGATTCGGGTTTGCGGCGCCACGGTGTCCATGGCGATGCCGCGCAGCAGCATGCGGTCGAGGTTGCCGAGGAGCGGAGCGTCGCCCGAAAACACCAACGAGTAGACGAGCGCAACCCAAAGCAGAGAGCACAGCATCGTGCACAGCAGGCTCGGCGCCATGGTCGCCAGCACGTTCTTCTTGCGCACCATTCCGCAATAGAAGAGGGCGAGGCCCGGGATGGTCATCATCAAGACCAGCGCGGTCGCCGTGATCATCCAGGCGGTATCGGCAGGATCGATCGCCGGTTGGCCTTGGGCAAACGCCGGGGACGCGGCGAAGTTGGCCGCGACGGCCGCGGCCGGTCCCCGCATCCCCCCAAGGCTCTTCAGCGGCAGCGAAAAACGCGAAGCGACGCGGTGCAAGATCATCCTGAGAATCCGTTGGAAGATGGCCAAGGGAAGTGCTGGCGGGAATCGGTCCGACCCGGCGGGGCCTCCGACGGTCCTAAAATACCGGCACAACGATCAAATATTAAGCAATTATTTGCCCGGCTCGGCTGCGCCGCGATTAATCTGTGGGCATCCCCGGGCGGGGCCCACTCCCGGGCGCGGTCGCCCCCGTCAAGGGCGCCGCTTCGCGCCGGCCGGCAGACGCAGGGGCCACGACACGATGTGGTCCTCGTAGTCCTCGTCCTCGCCGAGATTATCCTCGGTGATGCCGACCCGTCCCCGCACGGACACGCCAGCCGTGTGCACGGTGTCAGGGTCGCCCGATACCAGAGGGTGCCACCAGTAGAGGTCGCGGCCTTCTGCCACCAGGCGATAGCCGCAAGTCGGCGGCAGCCATCTGATCTCCGCAACCGCGTCTGGGGTCAGCCGCACGCAGTCGCTCACAAGCGCGCTGCGATTCGGGTAGTCCTTGCAGCGGCAGGTGTGCCCGTCGAGCAGCGTGCAGCCGACGTCAGTGTAATAGATGCGGCCGCTGTCCTCCTCCTCGACCTTGTTGAGGCAGCAGCGCCCGCAGCCGTCGCAAAGGCTTTCCCATTCGCCCGCGGTCATCTCGGAGAGGCTCTTGCGGCGCCAGAACGGCGTCTCGTCCGTCGGCGCCTTCCCCGCGACACCGGGTCCCTCCCGTCCTCGCCGAGGGGGGTGATGCGGGCGCGACACCGGCTTCGTTTTTTTCATGCCTATTGCTTCAAGCGGTTGAAATCTCAACAAATCTCGGTCACGATCGGAATTGGGCGGGCTCCGCCGCCGCAACGCCTACAAATGTTCATGTTTCCGCATGACTTTCATTGGCCTGCCGAGGCCGATGGGCTAGACAAGTCGGCAGAGCCTCGATGACCTTACCTGGTCAGTAATGGAGCGACCGTGCAGGATCAAGTTCCGAACCAGGACGAACCGGGTCGCAAGGAAGCGCTCCCTGATTCGACGGCGAGCGAGGTGCGCGCTCCGTTGGTCCTGCCGAAGCCGGGGTTCGTCGCCCGGATCAAGAATTCCCTGCTCGACCTCGATGCCAGCCTCGACTTCGGGCTGTTCCGCGGCTTCCGATTGGCGCGCGAGGCATTCGAACGCTACCGCGACATCATGGATCGCTTCCATATCGCGGGATGGCGGCGGTGGCTCGTCGTCGAGCCGCTCTCGGAAATGGCCACCATGGGCCTCGGCGGCCTCGTCCTGATGCTGGCGCTGGCCGGTCCGGCGTTCCGCGAGACCTCCGACGAGGATTGGCTGAAGAAGTCCGAGCTCGCGGTGACTTTCCTCGACCGCTACGGCAACGAGGTCGGCAGCCGCGGCATCAAGCACAGCCATTCGGTCCCACTCAACGAGTTGCCCGATCACCTGATCAAGGCGGTGCTCGCGACCGAGGACCGGCGCTTCTACGAGCATTTCGGCATCGACTTCGCCGGCACGTTCCGCGCCGTCCTCACCAATGCGAAAGCCGGCGGCGTCGTCCAAGGCGGCTCCTCGATCACCCAGCAGCTCGCCAAGAACCTGTTCCTGAGCAACGAACGAACCATCGAACGCAAGGTGAAGGAAGCCTTCCTCGCCTTGTGGCTCGAAAGCCGGCTCACCAAGAACGAGATCCTCAAGCTCTATCTCGACCGCGCCTATATGGGCGGCGGCGCCTTCGGCGTGGACGCCGCATCGAACTTCTATTTCGGCAAGTCGGCCCGCGAGGTGAGCCTTCCGGAAGCCGCGATGCTTGCGGGATTGTTCAAGGCGCCGACCAAGTTCGCGCCGCACATCAACCTGCCCGCCGCGCGCGCCCGCGCCAATGTCGTGCTCGACAACCTGGTCGAAGCCGGCTTCATGACCGAGGGTCAGGTGTTCGGCGCCCGCCGTAATCCGGCCCGTGCGATCGACCGCCGCGACGAAGGCGCGCCGGGCTATTACCTCGACTGGGCGTTCGACGAGATGAAGAAGCTCGTCGACACCTTCCCGCGCTCGATCACCGACCGAGCCTTCGTTGTGCGCACGGCTCTCGATCCCGGCATGCAGCGCAATGCCGAGGATGCGATCGAGAACCAGATCCGCCAGTTCGGCCGCGATTACCACGCCAAGCAGGCAGCGGCCGTGCTCTCCGACCTCGACGGCGCGGTGCGCGCCATGGTCGGCGGCGTCGATTACAACGGCAGCCAGTTCAATCGCGCGGTCGACGCGTTGCGCCAGCCGGGCTCCTCGTTCAAGCCTTACGTCTACGCGACCGCGCTGATGAACGGCTTCAAGCCGACCTCGGTCGTTGTCGACGGCCCGGTCTGCATCGGCAACTGGTGCCCGCAGAACTACGGCCGTTCCTATTCGGGTGCGATCACCCTGATCCAGGCGATCACCCGCTCGATCAACGTCATCCCGGTCAAGCTGTCGATCGCGCTGGGCAAGGGCAACGCCAAGGTCGGCCGTGCCATGATCGTCGCGACGGCGCGCCGTTTCGGCATCAAGGCGCCGCTACCGGACACGCCGTCGCTGCCGATCGGCGCCGATGAAGTCGCCGTGCTCGAGCACACCGTCGCCTATGCGACGTTCCCGAACAGGGGAATGGCGGTCACGCCGCATGCGATCCTCGAGGTGCGCTCCGGCACCGGCGAGACGATCTGGCGCTTCGACCGCGACGGAAAGAAGCCGACCCGGGCGATCCCGGAGAGCGTCGCCTCCGACATGGCCTTCATGATGAGCAAGGTGGTCGAGGAAGGTACCGCGAGACGCGCCATCCTCGACGGCATGAAGTCGGCCGGCAAGACCGGCACCACGAACTCCTATCGCGATGCCTGGTTCGTCGGCTACACCGGCAACTTCGTGTGCGGCGTGTGGTACGGCAACGACGACTACAGCCCGCTCAACAAAATGACCGGCGGCTCGCTGCCGGCGCAGACCTGGCACGACATCATGGCCTATGCCCACCAGGGCGTGGAGCTCAAGAACATCGCTGGCCTCGCGCCGAACAGCGCCACCATTGGGCCCATCCTCGAGGGCAACAAGAACGAGGCGCTGCGGCCGATCATGCTGACCAACAAGGGCCTGCAGGCGTTGCTGCGGGTCGAGCGACTGATGGACGACGCGAGCCACGCCATGGCTCCGCAGCCGCCCGCGCCGGGCGAGGCCGCCGATCCCGCCGCCAAGCGCGCCGGCACCGGCGGCGACAAGTCGAGAGACGTCGCCACGGCGGGAAACTGAACGCCCGGATCGGCGGGATCGACGGTGCCGTCCTGCTCGCGCATGGCCTGGGGGATGCGCCGCTTCACCCCAGTCGCACACTTGATTTGGGCATGATCTCGCCCAAAATGCCTGCAAGTTGCGGGATTGTGCTCTAAGTTTCAGGATCCCGGGGGTGCCCGGATTTCTTGCCGAGGCCGCCAAGGTGCGATTGCTCATCGGATTGCTGCTGTCTTTTGTGATCGCCGGCGCGATCGGCCTCGGCACCACTTGGCTTGCGCTGTCACACAACATCACGTTCGGCGGCCTGAAGCTCGGCGCCTGGAAATCCGATCCGCGTCGCGGCACGAGCGGCGCCGACCCTTATGCCCGCGCCGTCATCGCGCGCAACGGCGAGCTTCCGGTCGGTGTCGGCGACGGCATCACCTTCCGCGCCGACCTCGACGATTCCGGCCGACTGCTCGACGGGCGCTGCGACGTGACGGTGCGCGGAACGACACCGTCGGCGCGCTATTTCACGCTCACGCTCTACAGCCCTTCGGGTGACCTCGTCGCCAACTCGCTGTCGCGGTTCGGCTTCACGAGTCAGGAACTCGTCCGCGACCGCAAGGGCGAGTTCGAGGTCACGGTGTCGCCGCGCGCCCGCCCCGGCAACTGGCTGCCGACCGGCGGTGCCGGGCGATACATCCTGGTCATGCGCTTCTACGACACTTCCCTTGGCATCGCGACGCGCGCCGGCCGCGAAGCACCGATGCCAGCGATCATCTCGTCGGGGAAATGCGCATGATCCGCTGGGTGCTGTGGATCGCCGGCGGATTGGTGCTGGGCGGTCTTGTTCATCTCGCCAGCGTCATGTGGCTGCCGCGCACGGCGACACAGGACGCTTATGCACGCCTCGCGAACGTCGCCCCGGTCAACGGCTTCATGGCCGTGCCCACGCCGAACCCCACCGAGTCGACCATGCCCTTCATGGACCCGGCTTTCGCGACCGCGGTGTGCCGTTATGATCTCAGCAAAGGTCCGGTGAAGCTCTCGGTCCCCCTGAGCCCGGCCTACACCTCCGTCACCTTCTATACGCGCTACGATGTGGCCTACTACGCCATCAACGACCGCTCGGCGCGGCGCCGCGCCATCGAGCTCGACCTGATGACGACCAAGCAGCACAACGACCTGCCGGCGGAGGAAGACGTGACGGCGGCCGACCGGCTGATCGTGGAGTCGCCGACCATGACCGGCTTGGTCGTGGCCCGTGCGTTCAGTCCGGAGCCGAGCCAGCTGCCGACCGCTGCCGCCGCCCTCACCGGCGCGCAGTGCCGCGGGCAATAGCGGGCGACGCCGCCAGCGCGCTTTACCTTCTCGAAGATTTGGCCGGTTACCCCGACCGCCGGCTTGCCGCCGGCGCCCGCTTGCGCCGCTTGCGCAGGCTCTTCTTCACCGCGACGGGCGATGTGGCCTCGCGCTCGATCCGAACCACCGGAAGAATAATAATCTCGGCCGGCCCGGCACGCGCCGGCTCCGGAACTTCGCGCGGAATCCGCCGCGCCAGCGAAAATTCAACGATCCTGCCCATGCCCCCTCCTAACGGCAGCGAATCGGGTCTCGTTCGCTTTTCGACCGCCGAGGCATTTGTGCGTTTTATGGTTAACGCCGCGTAAAAGAGCCCGGCACGAAAGAACTAAAGAGAACCCGCTGTCGATGCCGTTCGGCCCCTGCAGCAAGCCTGCATATCCACATCGTATGTGGCGAGGATGTGATCTCCGCAAGTCAAAAATCGGCAGTGGATTCAATACTGCCGTAGCGTGTGGCAGACCAGCAACGCAAATCGCGGCGCCGCATGAGGCGATCGGCGGCAGGCAAGCTGCGGCGGTGGTCGCGCCTTGAACCTTCAAAGCCGTCCGCGGCAATCCTTTATAAACCGAAAAACGCTTACGCCGCATTTACTTAGAATCAGATTCAAAATGTCCAAACAGGTTCTGCCGCGTTACACTTCCCGCAATACAAGCAAATGCGGGAGGGGTATCATGAAACAAGTATTGAGAGCCGGTCTCGCCGCTTGCGCCATCGTGGCGGCAACTTCCGCGATGGCGGCGGATATGGCGTTTCCGGTCGTCGCTCCGATCGCGGTCTATGACTGGAGCGGCTACTACGTCGGCGGCGTCCTCGGCGGCGCCTGGGCCACCAACGACATCTCCGATCCCGGTCTCGGCATCATCGGCACCGGGCTCGGCGTGCCGGTCATCCAGACGACGAACGGCAACGGCTTCATCGGCGGCATCGAGGGCGGCTCGAACTATCAGTTCGGCAAGCTGGTGGTGGGCTGGGAAGGCGACATCACCTGGGGTCGCCTCAAGGGGACGAGCGCCACGAGCTTCACCGGGCCGCTGATCGCGCCGGCGGCGCTCAGCCGGGCGATGAGCGTCGACACCAATTGGATCGCGACCACGACGAGCCGGGTCGGCATCGCCCATAACAACTGGCTTCTCTATGGCAAGGCGGGCGTCGCCTGGGCCAACAACAGCTACACCGATGCCTGGGCGGTCAGCTCCGGCCCGTCGCTCTTTACCGGGACGGGCAGCAGTTCCACCCAGACGGGGTGGACCGTGGGCACCGGCCTCGAATGGGCGTTCATGCCGAACTGGTCGCTCAAGGTCGAGTACGACTATCTCGACTTCGGCACCAAGACGGTCGCAATCAACGGCGCAATCACGCCGGGCGGCGCCGCGATCCCCGCGTCATTCGGGGTGCAGAACCAGCAGAAAATCAACGAGGTCAAGGCGGGGCTCAACTGGCGCTTTGCCCCCAACCTCTGGTGACGAACATTTTCGTGAGGGCGCAGCATGGAGGCCCCGGTTCGCCGGGGCCTTTTGCGTTCCCGCCGGTTTGAGGCTCGCTAGAGAGCTGGGCGGAGCTCCAAAGGATTGGCACCGCGAAGATCAACGGGAGAACGGAAAATGCGGATCATTCGCCTGTCCAAAACCGCCTTGGTGGCGGCAATCGCATTCTTCGCCACCCTCACCGCCTTCGGCAACGTCACCGACTACGGCACCAACTGGGCCTTCGTGCAGCATGTCTTCTCGATGGACACGATCTACCCGACCGCGACGATCAAGTATCGCGCGATCGACAATCACGTACTGGAGACGGCGGGCTATCTCACGATCATCGCCGCCGAGGCCCTGATTGCGATCCTGTGCTGGATCGGCGCGGCGCGCCTCCTCGCGGCGAGCGCGGACGCCGCCGCCTTCAACCGCGCCAAGGGTTTCGCAGTCGCCGGCCTCACGCTCGGCTTCCTGCTCTGGCAGGTCGGCTTCATGTCGGTCGGCGGCGAATGGTTCGGCATGTGGATGTCTGCGAAGTGGAACGGCGTGCCGGACGCGTTCCGCTTCTTCGTCACCATCCTGATGGTGCTGATCTATCTCGTGCTGCCGGATCGCGCTGAGGGCGCCTGATGCGAAACGGCGCGTGTGCGGTCGCATCGCCGGCGCCGATGGCGAATGCTGTGCGATTTGTCAGCCAGCGAGGCGACCGATCGAAACACATACGCCCCATCGGTCTCCTGCGAGGCAACGGCACATTTCGCGAGGGAGCGGTGTGTTATGGAAAGTTCGTGTAATTCGAGACGAAGCTGGCGAGCGTCAGGTACCCACCGACGCCGAGCAGCAGCGCGATCGCGGCGCGCTCGCCGAAGGCCCGCAAACGGCTGACCGGTCGCGCTGCCTGGGCGAGGTCATCAGCGGGACGCGCTGCATTCGGGTTGCCGCCAACCACGCGCAGAGCAGGAGGCGCCGCCTCGGCGACCGACCAGACCATGGCCAGGGCGCCGTCGCTCGCTGTCTCCCAGCGGCACTCCGGACGGGGAGTTTTGAATTTGGGAACCGCGCCAGCCTGTTGCAAATAGGTCATGTTCGCCTCCAAACCGCTGCATTGGCGATACTTTACCCGCGGCCTGAGACAGCGACTGTGAGTTGCCTCACAATCTGGTCCGTGCGGTGGAGGAGGCCGCGTGCGGCATCGCGCGGTCGATCCAGAAAGCACACCTGCATCGGAAAGCGTCGAGACGGCCGCGCGCCCGTTAACCGCTTGTTGCGGTTAACGGGGCGCTAAGGGCTAGCCCTTAAAATCACGCGAATTCCATAATTCCCGAGTCCCGGAAATGGGGGGAAGTGCGTGAACGCCTCTGCCGTCGACAGAACGAAACTCATCGGATTGGCGGACCGTCCTGGCGGCGACGTCAAGGCGCGGCTGCTGCTCGCGCTCACCGCGCTCTATGTGGAGCGCGAGACCCACACCGACGAAGAAAAGCGCCAATATGCCGGGCTCGCACAGCGACTGCTCGACGTCGTCGATGAGACCACCCGATCGGCGGTCATTGCGATCCTGCAGGACCACCCGAGCGCCCCGGTCGAGATCGTAGGACGCGTCGCACAGATTGCGTCGCCGGTGCGCGCCGTGGCGGCGGTGCCGGGCAACGGCCGCATCGCGACCCTCGTCTCCGCCCCTCGCCAGGCCGCGGAGACGAGTAAGGCGCCACCTGCCCCCGCCGACCGCGGCGAGGCGTTCTTCGCGGCGACGGCGCTCAGGCGGCGCGAGCTCCTGGCACTCATCGCCAAGGAATGCGCGGGACAAGACGCGCCCGCAGGCGACCAGCCGCCCGCCGATTGCAAGCGGATCGATGCCGCGGTTCTGCAGGGCCGCGTCGGCGAGTTGATCGGCGAGTTCGAGCGCACCCTCGACCTGCCGCGCAGCCTGTGCGAGCGGATCGTCAACGACCCCCTAGGCGAGCCGATGGTGGTCGCCGCGGCCGCCGCGCGCATTCCGGTCGCGGTTGTGCAGCGTATCCTGCTGCTCATCAATCCCGCGGTGAGCCACTCCGTCGAGCGGGTGTTCGACCTCACCAACCTCTATTACGAGCTCGACCGCCGCGCCGCCGACCGGCTGATGTCGCTGTGGCGCGAAGCGGCGCGCCGCGGCAAACCTCCGGCACCCACCGCCTCGTCGGTTGCAGCCGAGGCGCCGCGGCCACCCCTCCCCTTGCGGGCGCGTTTCGGCGCACTTGCCGAGCGCATCCAGGAGCGAGGCGTCACTTCACGATCTGATCGAGAAAGTGCCGGCCTGCACGATCTTCGCTCTCGATGATCCAGAGATCGGGATCGAAGCGGACCTGCTTGCCGAGATAGATTTCGACCTCGTCCTCGGCCGCCGGCATCGCCTTGAGCGCTGCGCTGAAGGCGCGGTCGGACGGGCTCTGCTCGGCGAAGGCGGACTGCGGCGCCGGCCCGTAGAGATCCGCCGTTCCATCGAGGCGATTGACCTTGATGAAGATCGCGCCGGCCTCGTCGGCGCCGTGCCGGCGCACGGCCGCAAACAGGCCCTCGACGTTGCATCGGCGGATATAGGCCGCGACCCACAGTCCCGATTTCAGACGCATGGCGGATGCACTGCACGATCCCGAAAAGCCGCAGACCTTTCGGACGAGCCGCTCAAACCAAAGCCTTTTGAGAACGATCCGATGCAGTCTGAATCGCCTGGCACTCTAGGCGGGTGCGGCCGGCGCGGCAAATCGGCGTCGCAATCGACCCCACACGTCAGTCGAGTGGGCGGCCGGTGGCGGTGGCGAGCTCGCGCCGGAACCGCGGCGTGACCTGGCCGGTCAGCGGCAGGTTGTGATCTTTCTCGAACCGCTTGATCGCCGTGCGGGTCGCATCGTCGTAGACGCCGGTCGCCTTGACCGGTCCATAACCGTACTCGTTGAGCGCGCGCTGCACGGCACTCAACGGATGCGGCTGCTGCGCGATGAGCTCGGCAATCGGATCGCTGTGGGCGGCAGCGGCCGGCTGCGTGCGGGGACGCGGCGGCATCGGCACGGGCGTCGCGATCGGTTCGGGCTTCGGCGTCTCGGCGACCGCTGCCGGGCGCGGCCGCGGGATCACCGCACCGGTCGGCTCGTTCGCGACCACCGGGAGCGGCTTGATCGCGAAGATCGGCGCCGGGTGTGGACCCGACTGCATGAACAGGCCGTTGGTGACGATCAGCGCGATCGCTGCCATCGCGACAGCACCGCCGACGACGTCACGACGGTGCGTCACGAGCAATCCGAGCATCGACGGCAGCCGTGCCACCACCGCGTCTTTGCAGAAACCCGCGATGCCGCGCAGAACGCTCATTTTACGCACTTCTCTTCAGGGAAACCTTGAACCGGGCGGGCGGGGCCGCGGCGTATGACGGGGACGCCGGATCATGAGCGTCCCCGGGCCGCTCGATCTTCCTCACTGTCGCCGGCGCATGGCCGCGCTCGCAATCGAGCGGCAGGCGCACCATCACCCGCGTGCCCTCGCCGACCCGGCTGCGCACCTCGACCTCGCCGCCATGGAGCCTTGCCAGCCCCTTGACGATGGACAACCCGAGCCCGCTGCCGTCGTGGCTTCGCGCGTAGGAGCCGCGCACCTGGAAAAACGGATCGCCGAGCCGGCCGAAGTGCTCGGGCGCGATCCCGATGCCGGTGTCCGCGACCGACACCACGAGGCTTTGTCCCTGGACTCCGGCATCGATAGTGACCGTGCCGCCGCGGTTCGTGAACTTGAGCGCGTTGGCGACGAGATTGATCACGATCTGCTTCACCGCGCGGGGGTCGGCGACGATCTGCGGAAGCTGCGACGGCAGGCGCGAATGCAGCGCGACGCCTGCGCTCTTGGCTTTGAGCGAGAGGAGGTCGCAGCAACCCGCGATCACGGCCGCCGGCTCGAACGCCTCCGGCACGATCTGGAAATCGCCGGTCTCGAGCCGCGACACGTCGAGTATGGAATTGACGACACCGAGCAGATGACCGCCCGCTTCGCTGATGAGGCGGGCGTATTCCCTGCGGCGCGCGCCGTCGATCCGCATCTCATCGGCATCGGTGAGCATCTCCGAGAAGCCGATGATGGCGTTGAGCGGCGTACGCAACTCGTGGCTCACGACGGCGAGAAACCTGTTCTTGCCGGCTTGGCTGCGCGCCGCATCCGCGCGGGCGTCGACGAGCTCCTGCTGCTGGGCTTTGCGCGTCGAGGCGTTGCGCAGCACCGCCACCACCGCGCCGGCCGCGGTCGACTCCGGCAGTCGCTTGCAATGCATCGCGATCCACTGGAGCGATCCATCCACGCCGAGTTTCGGGCGATGAATACGGAACTCGACGCTGCGCTCGACTCCGTTCGCCGCGGTATCGGCGATGGCGTCGCGGAATGCCGCGCGGTCGCTCACGGCAATGCGATCGACGAGGCCGAGGCCGATGAGGTCGCTGGCGCCGGTGCCGAGCACCTCCTGCGCATTGGCGGAGGCGGACAGCACGCGCCCATCGGCACCATGGCGCGTGATCACGTCGCTCATGCTGCCGGTCAACAGGCGCGCGCGCTCTTCGTCGGCGGCGCGGAGCTTTGCGTGGGCGCGCGCGACCCGCTCCGCGCTGAGCGCAACCGCGGTTCCGTAAATGAGCGCCGCGCCGATTGCGAGCCCGGCCAGGAGAGACAGCTCCGTGACCGTGTCGACCGGTGCGATCGCCATCAGGACGGCCACGACGGCGAATGCGAGCGCTGCGGAGATCAAGACCACGCGTCGCGAGCCCGATACCGCCGCTTCCAGCGGGATCAGCACGAGCCAGACGGCGGCCACCGAGCCGATGCCGCCGGAGAAGGCGGCAACCGTCGTCGCGACGCCGGCGAGCGCCGCCGCCGAGAAGAGATGTGCGCTCTCGTAGCGGCCAGTGAGCGATAGATAGCAGGCCGTTGCGATCGGAACGATCGCCCACGACACGAGCACGAGCTCAGGGACCGTGGTCAGCCCACCGAGCGCCAGCAAGACCGGCAGGAAGGCGAGCGCGGAGAGACCGACGAGCAGCCGCGGCGCGATGAAAGCGCGGTGGCGCGCTGCGGTCAGCGCGTCCTGCCGCGCCGACGGATGCACGAGCGCGTCCAGATAGTCCCCGATCGGTTGTGACGGTTTCACCTGGCCTCGACCCGTCCGCTTGGACGCTCCGCCCCTCGTAAGTTCGCGGATCGTGTCAAACGGCCATTAAGCGAGTGCTAAGGACGGCGGCCGGCGGGCGGTCTCAACCCGACGCGGACCGGGAAAACCACGGGCATTGGCAGGCAAATCCAGCCGCATGGTGAACACCCCGTTGCGGCGCACCGCGCATGGTGAACAGGAAATGACCGGCCGATGCCTGCGCCCACTTGGGAATTTTGACAGCTGCCCCCCGTGGGCCCCGATCGATAAAATTGTCGACAAATGCCGAACGTGATCTTCAGCCGGCTCCGCTACACCGGACGTGGGGATTAGTGGTGGGAGGAAGAACAAAGGACAGGACCAATGATGTTCCTGCTGCGAACGGCTTTCTGGCTTGCTGTCGTGCTCGCGCTGCTGCCGTCCTTCGGCCCGAAGGCGGCGGTGCCCGCGGCCACGGGCGTCGAGGCGACTGAGGCGGTCACCGCCGCATCCGAGACGCTCGGCGACATGATCGGGTTCTGCAGTCGCCAGCCCAACGCTTGCGCTGCGGGCGTCCACCTCGCCTCGGCCATCGGCCAGCGTGCCCAGGCCGGCGCGAAGATGCTCTACGGTATGGTCGGCGAGAAACTCGCCAAGACCCAAGGCGGCGCGGAAGACGTCGTGTCGGCGAGCATGTCCGCGGCCGACGTCAAGGTGTCGCAGAACACGCTGACCTCCGCCGACCTCGCGCCGGCTTGGCGAGGCGCGCGGCGCTAGGACTCCGGCGCCGATCCGACCACGCAAAGACCGCAGCGCGGCATGGCCGCGCTGCGGGACATGGACGATGTTCCGGCTATGGCCATTCGCGGCGGCGCGGCCTATCTAAAGGTCGCCGATGCGAGCCGCCGAGACATCATGACGATCGACGAAATCAACGAGAATTTTGCCCTGCTCGACGAGTGGGACGATCGTTATCGCTATCTCATCGAGCTCGGCCGCATGCTGCCGCCCCTGGCGGACGCGGCGCGCATCGAAGCCAACAAAGTGCAGGGTTGCGCGAGCCAAGTGTGGCTCACCACCGACATCGAACGCGGTCCGTCGGGTCCGGTGCTCAGATTCGTCGGCGACAGCGACGCCCATATCGTGCGCGGCCTCATCGCCATTCTGCTCACCATCTACTCGGGGAAGCCGGCCCGCGACATTCTCGCGACCGATGCGCTCGCCTCGTTCGACAAGCTCGGCCTGCGCGAGCACCTCACGCCGCAGCGCTCCAACGGGCTCAAATCGATGGTCGGACGAATCCGCGACGACGCGCGCCACGCGCTCGTCGCCGCGGGGGCGTGAACTTCCCGTCGTCGGAAGCGGGCTCTACAGGTTTCGTGCAGGGCCCGAAAGTCTGCAACCCTGCGGATCATCGCCTCACCGCGACCGGCGCCGGCGCTGCTGGCCGAGGCCCATCTGCTTGGCGAGCTGCGAGCGCGCTTCGGCATATTTTGGCGCGACCATCGGATAGTCCGGGGGAAGGCCCCACTTCTCGCGGTAGTGCTCCGGCGTCATGTTGTATTGCGTGCGCAGGTGACGCTTGAGCGACTTGAACTTCTTCCCGTCCTCGAGGCAGATCAGATATTCCGGCGTGATCGACTTCTTGACCGCGACCGCCGGCTTGAGCGTCTCCGAGACGACCTCACCCTGCCCGTTGGAAACCCGCAGCAACGCTGAATGAACCTGGCTGATCAGAGTCGAAATATCGCCGGCGGATACCGAATTGTTGCTGACATAGGCGGACACGATGTCAGCGGTAAGCTCGATATAATTGGACGACTTTTCATTCATGGCACTTCCCCCGCGCATTTTCTTTGATGTCCCTGGTGGTGGCCGCATGGCTGAAACTCAGAGCATCTTGGGCGCGCACTCCTCGTGTATACTATCCTTTTCAGTGATGGACAAGAATATGGATCGACTAACCTTGCGCCGGCACAGTTTTTTACCAAGCACAGTCGAGATTTCGCGGTCCGGCCCGCGCGCCCGGCGCCATCCGGCCGCGCGTCGTCAGGGATCATTTGCAAACGACATCAATGGCTTGGGCCGGCGATCGCGCCTCGCCGCGCGCGCCTTCGGCGCCGGCAGGAAGCATCTGCCAGTGGTCAAAAAGAGATGAAGAACCGTGACTTGTGGGCTGTCGGACCCCCGGCTAGGGTCCGCCCGCCCGGCCGGTCGAAATGGCCGCGGCAGAATCCAACCCTTGAGGCGTCCGGGATGAATGCGCGAAGCGAGCCGGCGGTCTGCATCGTCCAAACTGACGCGGCTGCGCGATCGCATCAACGCCACGGCATTGAGCTTTGCGGAACACTAACTGCAGCGAGACCGAGAGTTTGCGCTTGAATTTCAGCAACACCGAGAATTGCCCATGAACATCACGGCGTCGACCAAAACGGCCCTCCCGGCGCGGCCGCCGCGTGCCGTTCCGCGTCCGGTGAGCGCCGTGCGGCACGGCATTGCCCTCACCGACGAGTTCGCCTGGCTCAAGGATCCGCGCTGGCAGGCGGTGATGCGCGACCCGAGCCTGCTCGATGCCGACATCCGCACCTATCTCGAAGCCGAGAACGCTTATGCGCAGGCAATGCTCGCCTCGACCGAGCCGCTGCAGGACGCGCTGTTTGTCGAGATGCGGGGCCGGATCAAGGAAGATGACGCGAGCGTTCCCGCCCCGGACGGACCGTTTGCCTATTTCAGCCGGCATCGCGAAGGCGGCCAGCATCCACTGATCTGCCGCGAGCCGCGCGCCGGCGGTCCCGCGGAGACTTTGCTCGATGGCGACGCGCTCGCCGCCGGCAAATCGTTTTTCCGCATCGGCGCCACCGCACACTCGCCCGATCATCGGCTGCTCGCCTGGAGCTCGGACGACAGCGGCGCCGAGCTCTTCTCGATCCGCGTCCACGACATCGCGCGCTGCCTCGACCTGCCGGACCTCGTCACCGAAACGATCGGCGGCATCGTGTGGTCGCAGGATGCGAGCGCCTTCTATTACGTCCGTCTCGACCGCAACCACCGCCCGGTCAGCGTGCACCGCCATCGCCTCGGCACCAGCGCGGCAGAGGACGAAACGATCGTCGCCGCCGACGACAGCGGCCTGTTCGTGTCGCTCGCCGATGTGCAGTCCGGCCGCTATGCGGAAGTCTCGCTGCACGACCACGAAACCTCGGAAAGCTGGCTGATCGACCTCGCGGCCGGCGGCGCGGCACGGCTCGTCGCACCGCGGGAACCGTCGGTACGCTACCGCGTCGAGCATCACCCGAGCTTCGGCGGCGAGCCCGGTCTCTTCATCCTCACCAACGCCGACGGCGCCGAGGACTTCAAGATCGCCTGGGCGCCGCTTGCAGCGAGCAGCCGGAACGCGTGGCGCGACATCGTCCCCCATCGGCCGGGCGTCTACATCCTGAGCTTGACCGTCTTCGCCGACTGGCTGATCCGGCTCGAGCGCGAGGAGGGCCTTGCCCGCATCGTGGTGCGACGGCTTGCCGACGGGGAGGAACACACCATCGCCTTCGACGAGGAGGCCTATTCGCTCGGCTTCGAATCCGGCTACGAGTTCGCAACCGATACGCTGCGGTTCAGCTACTCGTCGATGACGACGCCGTCGGAAATCTGGGACTACGATCTCGGCGCGCGGACCCGGCGGCTGCGCAAGCGGCAGGAGATTCCGAGCGGGCACGATCCGGCATCTTACGTGACGCGGCGCCTGTTGGCGCCGGCGCCCGACGGCGAGAAGGTGCCGGTGTCGCTGCTTTATCGCAAAGGAACACCGCTCGACGGCACCGCGCCGGCGCTCGTCTACGGCTACGGTGCCTACGGCATGTCGATACCCGCCGCCTTCACCTCCAACCGGTTGTCGCTCGCTGACCGCGGCTTCGTCGTGGCGATCGCCCACGTGCGCGGCGGCACCGAGAAGGGCTGGCGGTGGTACCGAGAAGGAAAGCTCGCGAAGAAACCGAACACGTTTTCCGACTTCATCGCCGTGACGGAATTTTTGATCGCCGAGAAATTCGTCTCGCCGAACAAGGTCGTCGCTCACGGCGCATCCGCGGGCGGCATGCTGATCGGCGCCATCGCCAATGCGCGACCCGATCTCTTCGCCGCGCTCATTGCCGAGGTGCCATTCGTCGACGTGCTCAACACCATGCTCGACGACACGCTGCCGCTGACCCCGCCGGAATGGCCGGAATGGGGCAATCCCATCACCGACGCCGAGGCTTTCGCCGTCATCCGCAGCTATTCGCCTTACGACAATGTGCGCGCGCAGGCCTATCCGGCGATACTGGCGCTCGCCGGCCTCGCCGATCCGCGTGTCACCTATTGGGAACCGGCCAAATGGGTGGCGCGCCTGCGCCGGCTCAAGACGACGGACTCGCCGCTGATGCTGCGCACCAATCTCGATGCCGGGCACGGCGGTGCTGCCGGGCGGTTCGACCGGCTCAAGGAGATTGCGCTGACCTATGCATTCGCGATCGTGGCGGTGCAGAGTGCCGATGTGCTGAAGGTCTGAGAGCGCGGCTACCGGATTTTACGGCGGACGTGCCGGGTCGCGTTCAGCCGTTCTGGTCGAGATGGCGCCGCAGCTCTTCGATCGAGGCAAAGCGCATGGTGCCGTCCGGCATCTGGGCCTCGATGGAGCCGTCGGTGAACAGAGTGTAGGCCATCTCGTCGATTACGCCCGATTTCAAGACCGATACCGGACGCGGCTCGGGGCGCAACGACTCCGGCCGCAGCGAATCCGGGCGCAGCGACTCGGGACGAATCGGCTCGGAACGTTGTTCGATACGCGGCGGCGGTTCAGGGCGGACCGGCTCAGGGCGTTGCTCGATGCGTGGCGGTTCGGGACGCGGTGGTTCGGGACGCGGTGGTTCGGGACGCGGTGGTTCGGGACGTTGCTCGATACGCGGGGTTTCGGGACGCGGAGCGGCCGGTGGCGGCGGCGCAGCCGCGGGCCCCGGCATCGGGACCGGTTGGACCGGTGGCAGCGGGCGCGTCTCGCCCGGCCTCACGGTAGGTGGGGGCTGATGCTCAGGCTGTGGCTCCGCAGCGTTCGCCGGCCGCCGCCGCTCGCTGGGCCACACCGTCTCAAACAGGTTGGGCGGCAGCGCCGGAGACTGGCGAGGTGGTTCGGGCTCGCGTTCGGGGGCCGGCTCGAGCTGGGGCGGCGGAATCCGCTGGCGCATCCGCGGATCGGGCAGCGGCTCGGGCTCGTAGGCTGGCGTCGGTTCGAGCTGAGGCGCCGGCGGCATCCGTGGGCGCATGCGCGGATCGGTCAGCGGCTCGGCTTCATGCTCGTAGCCTTGCGGCGGCTCGAATTGCGCCGCCGGCGGCAGCGGTGGGCGGGCGCGAAAATCTGGCAGCGGTTCCGGCTCGCGATCATAGTCCGGCGTCGGCTGGAGCTGCGGAGCGGCCGGCATCCGTGGCCGCGTCCGAAAATCAGGCAGCGTCTCCGGTGCGTGCTCGTAGCGCGGCGCCGGCGCTGGTCGCGGCGCCGGCGGCATGTGCGGACGGTTCGGCAGGTCCGGCTCGGGCGCGTAATCCTCGGGCTCGATCGGCTGCGGCGCTCCGGCTCGCGGCCGCGGCCAGCCCTCCTGCATCGGAGATCGCTCAGGTGCCGCCGGGGCAGGCCTCCCGAACGGCGCATCGGCCGGCCCATGGCGACGCGGTTCGTCGTGATACCGTGGGTCGGAGGGATGAGCTTCGAGAGGCTCCGGCGGTGCCGGCTCGCCCGGGATCTGCTCGATTTCGGAGATGGCGCGGCGCAGCCATGCCGGCCCCGGTCGCCGCGCTGGCGCCGGCGGGTTGGGCTTCGCTTCCGGGCGAGCTTCGCCGCGGACGCTCTCGGCGGGGACGCCGTGGTCCGCTCGCGTCTCGCCGTGGCCCCCGTGTTCGTGGTTCCCGTAGGGCGGCTCGTCTATGCTGGCCGGGTGCGGGATCGGCGCGTCAGCGCTCGCACGATGGGATGCGGGGCGCTGTGACGGGGGGCGCCGTTCGCCCTCCTTTCGCTCAGGCTGCCGCGGCGGACGCGGTATCCTTCGAACGCCATGCACCACCCGCTGCAACTCCCGCACCGCAACCGCGAGACCGATCAGGATGAAGGTGCCGACGAGGGCGACGGTCGCGGACACGAGCAGCGCCGAGCCGAACACCGTCTCGCGGATCGGAAGACCGAATCCCATCAGGAACACGCCGGCGCCCAGCGATACGAGGCTGAACATCAGCAGAAGGTAGAACATGAGAAGTCCGCTCACCCGCCTTCATGGACCGGACGGCCAGGACCGGACGGCCAGCGAGGCGCCGATTCTCCGTGAGTTTCCTGGAGAAAAGTAACAATAAGCCTAAAAAACCATGAGAATCAAATAATTCTCCCTACACGCCGGGCCATCTTGCGCTTCCCCGAGGACGCATAGCATTCGCCGGCACGTCGGCGGATTTGCCAGCGGATCGGGAAAGACGCGCCGGCGACACGCCAAGGGAACGTGCGCGCCTCGGCCGGCGTTCCAGGCTTATGAGCGGTTGCCGCCATCCCCGCTCCGTCCTAATTGAATGGCGCTGACCCGCCCGCCTCGGTCGTCATTGCGGCGGCGGCCAACCGTTACACCACTCCCTAAAGGAGAGCCCGATGTCCTTCACGCTGCCTGATCTGCCGTATTCCTATGATGCGCTCGCGCCCTACATGTCGCGCGAAACGCTCGAATTCCACCACGACAAGCATCACCTCGCCTACGTCAACAACCTCAACAATCTCCTCAAGGGCACGGAGTGGGAAGGGAAATCGCTCGAGGACATCGTCAAAGGCTCGTTCGGCAAGAATGCCGGGCTCTTCAACAATGCCGGCCAGGACTACAACCATATCCATTTCTGGAAGTGGATGAAGCCGCAGGGCGGCGGCGACAAGATTCCCGGCGCGCTCGAGAAGAAGATCATCGCCGATCTCGGCTCGGTGGCGAAGATGAAGGAGGATTTCATCCAGGCGGGTGTCACCCAGTTCGGCTCGGGCTGGTGCTGGCTTGCGGTCAAGGACGGCAAGATCGTCGTCGCCAAGACGGCCAACGGAGAGAGTCCGCTGGTCCATGGTGCCACGCCGATTCTCGGCTGCGACGTGTGGGAGCACTCCTACTACATCGACTATCGCAACCGCCGGCCGGATTACCTCAAGGCCTGGGTCGACCACCTCGTCAACTGGGAGCATGTGGCGGAACTTTTTGCCGCAGCGTCGAAATAGCGGGTATCACGTATGCTGTGAAGCATTCCGGCCGGTGGCACATCGCCAGCGGCCGGTTTGCCTGTCCATCGATCCGCCTGTCCATCGAAAAGCCGTACAAAAGAATATTCAGAAGTGGCTTCAGCCACCTGTAGGAAACGCACCGCAAAAGTCCTGATCCATGTCGAACTCCTGGCCGGAGGGGCGATCGGCCGAACGCGTCGCGGATGCACTCGCGCTGTGCATCATCGCGGCGGTCGCCGTCATCGCCGCCTTCACATTCCGCGACTACGGCCTCGGTTGGGACGATTACACCCACGCCGAATACGGCGGGCTTTTGCTCAATCTCTACGCGTCCGGCTTCTCCGACCAGCGCGCGCTTTCCTTCGTCAATCTCTATGCCTATGGCGGCGGCTTCGACATGCTCTCCGCGCTCGCCGCGAAGATCCTGCCTTTCGACCTGTTCGAAACGCGGCGGCTCATGGGCGCCATCCTCGGGGTGATCGGCCTCCTCCTCACCTGGCGGCTCGCGCGCAGAGTTGGCGGCCCGCTGGCGGCGGTGATCGCCGTCGCGCTGCTCGTCACCTGTCCGCTCTACTACGGCAACATGTTCATGAACGCGAAGGACTCCCCCTTCGCGGTGGCGATGGTGTTCCTGACGCTCGCGCTGGTGCGCGCCTTGGAGGAATATCCGCGGCCTTCGCCGATCACCTGCGCCATGGTCGGCATCGGCGCGGGGCTCGCGATCGGCACCCGCGTGCTCGGCGGGCTCGCCGCCATCAACGCATTCGCTGCGCTGGCGCTGATCTTCGCGGTGGAAACGCGTCGCAAGGGCCTCTCCCAAGCAGGCAACCGCCTCGGCATGTTCGCCATCCGGTTCGTGCCCGCCGTGCTGCTCGGCTATGCCGTGATGGCGCTGGTGTGGCCGTGGTCGGTCACCGAGCCGCTCAACCTGTTCCGCGCCGTCGAGTATTTCTCGCACTTCTTCGAGAAGCCGTGGAAGGAGATGTTCGACGGCATGGCGCTGCCGGTGCCGGAGATGCCGCGCCAGTACGTGCCGCAGCTCTTCCTACTCAAGGAGCCGGAGATCTTCATCGCGCTCGGCCTCGCCGGGACCGCCGGCGCACTCGTCGCGGCGATGCGGCGCGACATCGAAACATCCTGGCGCGCGATCTATCTCCTGCTCGCCTTTGCCGGGGTGTTTCCGATAGCGCTCGCGGTGCTCACCAAGCCGGCGATGTACAACGGCATCCGGCATTTCGTGTTCGTCGCCCCCGCGCTCGCCGTGCTGGGCGGCCTCGCCGGTGCCTGGATCGCAGACGCTTTGGCTCGGCGCGGGCGTCCGGCGCTCGGCATCGCCGCCGCCGTTCTGCTTATCGGCCTGTTCCTGCCGGTAAAGGAGATGGTCCGGCTGCACCCCTATCAGTACACCCACTTCAACGTCATCGCCGGCGGCATCCGCGCCGCCGACGACCATTACATGCTCGACTACTGGGGCCTGTCGTTCAAGCAGGCGGCACAGGAGCTGCGCCTGCGGCTGACTGAGGGCTTACAAACGCCGACCGACGGGCGGCGCTGGCGTGTCGCCATCTGCGGCCCGTTGCGGCCTGCCCAGGTCGAGCTCGGCCCCGAATTCCTGACGACCTGGGAGACCAAGGGCGCCGATTTCGCGTTCACCATGGGCGAGTTCTACTGCGCCAATCTCGCCGCGCCGATCCTCGTCGAGATCGCGCGCGAGGGCGTCGTCTATGCCCGCGTCTACGACATCCGCGGCCGCACGGTCACGAGTCTCAATTCGGTTCAGCCCTGAGTGTCGTTTCGTAGGGTGGGCAAAGGCGCGCAGCGCTGTGGCCACGCGGACATTGCGAGCGCTTCGAAGTGACAGCGTGGGCACGCTTGGCTTTGCCCACCCTACGATGTGCTCAACCAGCCGCGAGCGCCGCGAGAATCCGCGCCCAGCTTCGCGTGCCCTTGTGGAAGCTCGTGAGGTCGTATTTCTCGTTGGGCGAATGAATGCGATCGTCGTCGAGGCCGAAGCCGATCAGGAGCGTGTCGAGACCGAGCAGGCGCTTGAAGTCGCCGACGATCGGGATCGATCCGCCGGAGCCGATCAGCACCGCTTCCCTGCCCCACTCCGCGGTCAACGCCGCCCGCGCCTCCGCGAGCTGCGGCATGTTCCAGTCGAGCGAGATCGCAGGCGCGGCGTGGTCGCCGCCGACGAACTCGACGTGGCAATCGGCCGGCAGGCGCGCGCGCACGAAGGCATGGAACGCCTGGCGGATCTTTGCAGGCTTCTGGTCGCCGACGAGGCGGAACGAGATCTTGGCCGAGCCTTCGGCCGGAATCACCGTCTTCGCGCCCGGGCCGGTGTAGCCGCCCCAAATGCCGTTGACGTCGCAGGTCGGACGTGACGACACCTGCTCGATGACGAGCCGGCCCTTCTCGCCGGCAGGAATGCTCAAGCCCACCTGGCCGAGGAATTTCTCCGGCGTCAGGCCAAGGCCCTCCCATTCCTTGCGCACGTCCTCGGGCAGTTCCTTCACGCCGTCATAGAAGCCGGGAATCGTGATGCGGCCATCGTGGTCGTGGATCGCGGCGATGATCCGCGCCAGCACCCGGATCGGGTTCTGCGCGGCACCGCCGAACAGGCCGGAATGAAGATCGCGGTCGGCTGCCTTGATCTTGATCTCCTCGTAGAGCAGGCCGCGCAGCGCCGTAGTGATCGCGGGCGTCGCGGGATCCCACATGCCGGTGTCGCAGACGAGCACGACGTCGGCGCCAAGCTCGCCGCGGTGCTGCTCGACCCACTTCGGCAGATGCTTCGACCCGCACTCCTCCTCGCCCTCGATGAGAAACGTCACATCGACGGGTAGCGAACCCGTCACCGCCTTCCACGCGCGGCATGCCTCGACGAAGGTCATCACCTGGCCTTTGTCGTCGCAGGCGCCGCGCGCGACGATCGCTTTGCGGCCGTCGGGGAGCGTTGCGATCCGCGGCTCGAACGGCGGCGTCTTCCACAGATCGAGCGGATCGACCGGCTGGACGTCATAGTGTCCGTAGAAGAGGACGCGCGGCCGATGGCCGTTGGCGCCGGCCGGCGGGCTCTTCGCGAACACGATGGGGTGGCCGTCGGTCGGATGGACCTCGGCGGGGATATCGAGGCTGGAAAGGCCGGTCGCGAGATGCACCGCCGCCGCCCGGCAGTCCTCGGAATAGGCGGGGTCGGTCGAGATCGACTTGATCGACAAAAATCTGAAGAGCCGGTCGATGCTTGCATCGAAATCGGCGTCGATACGTTCCAGCACAGAATCGAGCTCGCTCATGCGAATGTTCCTGTCTTCCGTTAGCGAAGCGCAACCGGCCGCCGGTCAGCGCCCCTTGCCGCCGCCGAGACTTCCGAGCACGCCGCGCACAATGGCGCGGCCTACCTCGTTGCCGACCTTGGTGGCGACCGAGCGCGCCATCGACTTCGCCGCGACTTCGGTGGTGGACATCCGACCGCGTCGCCCTTTCTGCGTAGGACCGAACAGCTTCGTGATCCACGCGATGAGCGCAGCGAGCATGCCGCCCTCCTCCGCCTGCTCGCCCGACGCCTCTTCCTCGCCACCGCCGGCGAGGCGCTTCTGCAGGATTTCGAACGCCGACTCCGGATCGATCGGAGTGTCGTATTTGCCCTTGAACGGGCTCTTGGCGATGATCGCGTTGCGCTCTTGCGCCGTCAGCGTTCCGACCCGCGCCGACGGCGGACGGATCAGGGCGCGTTCGACGACCGACGGCGTTCCGTTCCCTTCGAGGAAGGACACGAGTGCCTCGCCCTTGCCGAGCTCGGTGATGACCTTTGCGGTATCGAGCTTGGGATTCTGACGGAACGTCTCGGCCGCCGCCCGCACCGCTTTCTGGTCGCGCGGAGTGAAGGCGCGCAGCGCGTGCTGCACGCGGTTGCCGAGCTGGGCGAGCACCTTGTCGGGCACATCGAGCGGATTCTGGGTGACGAAATAGACGCCGACACCCTTGGAGCGGATCAGCCGCACCACCTGCTCGATCTTGTCGAGCAGCGCCTTGGGGGCGTCGTTGAAGAGGAGGTGCGCCTCGTCGAAGAAGAACACGAGCCTCGGCTTATCGAGATCGCCGACCTCCGGCAGCCGCTCGAACATCTCGGACAACAGCCACAGCAGGAAAGTCGCGTAGAGACGCGGATTGCCCATCAGCTTGTCGGCGGCGAGGATGTTGACGGTGCCGCGGCCGTCGCGGTCCTTCTTCATGAAGTCGTCCACGTCGAGCGCCGGCTCGCCGAAGAACTTGGCCGCGCCCTGATTCTCGAGGACCAGCAGCTGGCGCTGCACGGCGCCGACCGACGATGCCGACACGTTGCCGTAGCGCGATACAATACCCTTGGCACGTTCCTTGGCTGCTTCCTTGTCTTCTTCCTTGCTGGACGACGAGATGTAGGACAGCACTTCGCGCAGGTCCTTGAGATCGACGAGGCCCTTGTTTTGCGCGTCGGTCTTGCCGAACTCGTCGTCGGAATAGCGAAATACGATGTTGAGAATGCCTTCCTGCACATCGTTGAGGTCGAGGATGCGCGAGAGAAGCAGTGGCCCGACCTCGAACACGCTGGCACGGACCGGATGACCCTGCTCGCCGAACAGATCCCAGAACACGACCGGGAACTCGTCGGTCTCGTATTCGAAGCCGAGTTCCTTGGCACGCTTGACGAAGGCTTCCTTGCGCTCGCCGGGCGCGCCGATGCCGGACAGGTCGCCCTTGATGTCGGCGGCGAACACCGGCACGCCGGCGCGGGAGAAGCCTTCGGCCAGCGTCTGCAAGGTCACCGTCTTGCCGGTGCCGGTGGCGCCGGTGACGAGACCATGGCGGTTGCCGAAAGCGAGGGTGAGCGTCTCCGGCTTATCGCTCTTGCCGACGAAAATCTTGCCGTCCGTATCGGGATTAGACATCAAGTGCTCCTGCGGCCACGAGGCCAAGACGCAACTTCGCGAACGCAGCATCCATCATAAGACCGCGCCGCATAGTGGGCGAGCGATTTGGCACGACTGTCACAATGTGGCGGCTCCAACCCGGCAATGCGAGCCCCTTCATTGAATCGAAAGCGGTTTCGCCGATGGAGCGCGATCAATTTGTATCCGCGGCGCCAGTGTTCGTGGCGCAGAGGGCCTGATGCGAGCGGAGTTCGGTGGCACGTGCGTTGTGAGTCTGCAACACCTGATGGCGTTCTGAGTCTGCACACCTTGTATTCGGCGATATCTAATGGGCAATATGGGTCTGCAACGCTTGCGGTTAGGCAAGCTGAGTGAGGGGCCATGGACGAGCTCGTCAGCCGCATCGTGAAGAATGTCGGCATCGATAGGTCCGTGGCGGCGAAGGCAGTCGGCATCATGCTCGATTTCTTCGCGACGGCAGGGCCGCCGGACAAGGTTGAGACCTTTCTGGCGCACCTTCCCGGCGCGAGGGAGGCTATCGAGGCGGCCCGCGCTGAAGGCGGCGGTGGGTTCTTCGGCAGCATGGGGGGTATCATGGGCGTCGGAAGCCGTTTGATGTCGACCGGCCTTGGACTGGGCCAGATCCACGGGGTCTCGCGCGAGGTCGTTGCCTTTGCCCGCGAAAAGGCGGGCGACGAGGACATCGACCGGATCATCGATTCCATTCCCGGCGCGCGCGCATTTCTTTGAAACGTCCCCGATTCACCTCTCGGGATTGAATCATGTCTTGCCCTATTGCCGATCTCGGTTGCATCGATCCTGCATTGGTTCCGCGGCTGAAATCGCTCGGCATCCGTACGAGCGACAAGCTGCTCGATGCCGCGGGGAGCCTGCGCGGACGCAAGATGATCTCCCAGAAGACCGGTATCGACGAGAAGTGCCTGCTGTACGTCGCCAATAAGATCGATCGCATGCGCGTCAAGGGTGTCGGCCAGGATTATGCCGAGCTCCTGCACGTCGCCGGCGTCGATACGGTGCGCGAATTGAAGTACCGCAATCCCAAGCGGCTCGCCGAGGCGATGGCGGGCGCAAACGCCGAGCGCAAGCTCGTCCGCGTGCTGCCGTCCGAAGTGACCGTCAAACGGTGGATCGAGCATGCCAAGAAGCTGCCGATAAAAATCAGCTACTGAACGCGCCGCGCCGGCGCTTCGAACGGCGCCCCGCCTTCCCGGCGCGCGCTTGACACCTTCCGCGCAAGCGCACACACAGCGGCTCATGGTCGCCGCGCTCCCGACTGGTGAAATCACGACCTCCCCGCTCGATCTGCGCACGCTGACGGCGGAACGGCATCCCGTGATCATGGGCGTGCTGAACGTGACTCCGGACTCGTTTTCTGACGGTGGCCGGTTCCTCGATCCACAAGCAGCGATCGCCCGCGCCAAGGCGATGATCGAGGAAGGCGCCGACGTGATCGACGTCGGCGCGGAGTCCTCACGCCCTTACGACGATCCGGTCGCCATCACGGCCGAGGAGGAGCGCCGGCGGCTTCACGACGTGCTTCCCGCGGTCTGCGGCCTCGGCCGGCCGGTCTCGATCGACACCGTGAAGGCCGATGTCGCCGACTGGGCGTTGCGCCACGGCGCTGCGATCGTCAACGACGTCTGGGGATTGCAGCGCGACCCCGAGATGGCGCGCGTCGTCGCCCGCCACGGCGTTCCTGTCATCATCATGCACAACCGCGCCGCAGCCGACCCCGCGATCGACATCTTCGCCGACATCGATGCGTTCTTCGAACGCTCGCTCGCGATCGCCGACGCCGCCGGAATCCGGCGCGGCTCGGTCGTGCTCGATCCCGGCATCGGCTTCGGCAAGACGCCGGAGCAGAGCATCAGCGTTCTCGCGCAGCTGCGGCGCCTCGTGAAATTCGGCCTTCCGGTCCTGGTCGGCGCATCACGCAAGCGCTTCATCCATTGGATCGCGCCGGCACCGCCGCAGCGCCGGCTCGGCGGCTCGATCGCCGCGCATGTCCTCGCGGTCGAGAACGGCGCCGCCTTCATTCGCACCCATGACGTCGCCGAAACGGTCCAGGCAATGCGCGTCATGGCTGCGATCAGGAGCATGGCATGAGCGACCACATCTTCGTGACGGGACTTCTCGTGCACGCCCATCACGGCGTGATGCCGCACGAGGAGGAGGTCGGACAGCGCTTCGTGATCGACCTCGAGCTCACGGTCGACCTCGCCCGCGCCGGCACGAGCGACAAGCTCGCCGACACCGTGTCCTATTCATCGATCGTCGATACCGCGACCCGCGCCTTCACCGGCAAGAACTTCCGGCTGGTCGAGACCGCGGCCGCAATCACTGCCGAGGCACTGCTCGCGGGCTTCCCCAAGGTGTCGGCGGTGCGGATCACGGTCCACAAGCCGCATGCGCCGATTGCGGCGATCTTCAACGACGTCGGGGTGTCGATCTTGCGCCGGCGCCATGGCTGAGGCGTTGCTCGCGCTCGGCGGCAATGTCGGCGACGTGCGCGCGACCTTCGATTGCGTCGTCACCATGCTCGGCCACGGGGGCGGGGTGCGTCTCCTCGCCCGCTCGTCGGACTATCGCACGCCGCCCTGGGGAGTCACCGACCAGCCGGCGTTCGTCAATTGCTGCCTGCGCATCGACACAACGTTCTCTCCCCGCGTGCTGCTCGAACACACCCAGGCCATCGAGACCGCGCTCGGGCGCAACCGCGCGAACGAACGGCGATGGGGGCCGCGCACCATCGACATCGATCTTATCGCCTATGACGATGTTCGCTGCGAGGAGCCCGATCTCAAGTTGCCGCATCCGCGTGCGCTCGAGCGCGCGTTCGTGCTGGTACCGCTCGCCGAGATCGCGCCTGACTGGGACATTGGCGGGACTACGGTCGCCGCCGCGCTCGCGCGGCTCGACCCCGGCGGCATCGAGAAGCTGGTGGCGCGATGAGGCGTGCTGAAGCGGCTCTCGAGAGGTCCCCCTCCCGTGTCATCGCCCAGCTTGACCGGGCGATCCAGTAACCACCAGACTCCGAATGGGGCGCGGTCTCGGTAACATCGATAGCGCGGGGCTTACTAGATTGCCCGGTCAAGCCGGGCAATGACAGTCTTTTTGGTTCAAGGTGCCGGCAAATACGAAGCGGCTGCCTGTGGAACGGGCAGTCTGCATCGAATGTTGCATTGGCCAGCGAGCCCCGGCATGGCAATTTCCCGCTATGAGCGATCCCGAGCTTTCACTTGCTGAATTTCCGCCAGCCGATCGCGAGGCGTGGCTCAAGCTCGTCGCCGGCGTCCTCAAGGGCGCGCCGTTCGAGCGCCGGCTCGTCTCCAAGACCCACGACGGCATCGCCATCGAGCCGCTCTACGGCCGCGAAGCGGCGGCACGGCCGATCGTCGGTCGGACGCCGGGCGCGCCATGGGAGGTGCTGGCGCGCATCGAGCACCCCGACCCCGCTGTGGCCAACACCCAGGCGCTCGTCGACCTCGGGAACGGCGCGAGCGGACTGTCGCTGGTATTCGCGGGATCGATCGGCGCTTTCGGCTTCGGCCTCGACACCCGCGCGACGGCGGTCGCATCGCTCCTGCGCGACGTCCACCTCGATGCCGGCATCGCGATCGATATCCAGGCCAACGGTCAGCCTGAAAACATCGCCTCCGCGGTGACCGCAGCGGTTGCGGCGCACGGCACGACGCCGGCGGCGGTCGACATCCGCTTCGGCTTCGATCCGATCGGCATCATCGCGACCGGCGGCCACGCCCCGTCATGGTCGGCCGACCATCTGCGCGTCGCCCGCCAAATCCGCGCACTCGCTGGTCAGGGCTATCGCGGGCCATTTGCGGTGGCCGATGGACGCGCCGTTCACAATGCCGGCGGATCGGAGGCGCAGGAGCTCGCCTTCGTGATCGCGGTCGCGCTCGCCTATCTGCGCGCGCTCGAGCAGAGCGGCGCGCCGCTGGCCGAGGCGCGACGCATGATCTATTTCCGCCTCGCCGCCGACGCCGACCAGTTCCTGACCACGGCGAAATTCCGCGCGGTACGGGCGCTGTGGGCGCGGGTCGAGCAGGCCTGTGGACTGTCGCCGCGGCCAGCCTTCGTCGCAGCACCGACGGCGTGGCGCATGATGACCAAGCGCGATCCCTACGTGAACATGCTGCGCACGACCATGGCGGTGGTGGCTGCCGGCCTCGGCGGCGCCGACGCCATCACCGTGCTACCCCATACCGCTGCGATCGGCCTGCCGGACGCATTTGCGCGGCGCATCGCTCGCAACACACAGCTCATCCTTATCGAGGAATCCAACCTCGCCAAGGTCGCCGACCCGGCCGCCGGCGCCGGCGGGTTCGAAAGCCTCACTCGCGCGCTCTGCGACGCGGCATGGGCGCTGTTCCAGGAGATCGAGAAGGCGGGCGGCATCGATCGCGCGCTCATCCAGGGCCTCGTCCAGGCAAAGGTCGCAGCGGTGCGGGCCGAGCGCGAAACGGCTGTCGCGCGCCGCAAGGACGCTCTCACCGGCACCAGCGAATTTCCCGATATCGCCGAAACACCTGCCGCGGTGCTGGAGCCCGCGCCCGCAGCCGCTGCGAGAACCGCGGGGAGCACGGCGCTCCCGTCCCATCGCCTCGCCGAGCCCTTCGAATTGTTGCGCGACGCCGCCGATCGCGCCGCGGCCGCCGGCACGCCGCCGCGCGTCTTTCTCGCCAATCTCGGGATGCCGGCCGATTTCACGGCGCGCACCACCTATGCCAAGAACTTCTTCGAGGCCGGGGGCATCGCGGCCGTCACCAACGACGGATTTGCGAGCCTCGACGGCATGGTCGCCGCCTTCAAGGCGAGCGGCGCCGCGCTCGCCTGCCTGTGCTCGTCGGATGAGGTCTACGCACAAGAAGCCGAAACTGCAGCGAAAGCGCTGCGCGAAGCCGGCGCGAAGCACATCTATCTCGCCGGCCGTCCTGGTGAGCGCGAAGCCGCCTTCGCCACCGCCGGCATCGGCAGCTTCATCTTCGTCGGCACCGACGCGCTGGCAATGCTGAACGCGGCGCACGAGGTCCTGGAAATCCCGCAGGCCGCGCCAAGCCCAGCGAGCGATCTGGACGAGTGAGACGCCTCAGGGGTCACGCTTGGAATCATAGACCTGCGGCTTGTTCACCCACGCAACCATGACGTAGCTGATCGTCATCAGCAGCAGCCACGAGCTGAGCTTCGCGAACGGAACCATGACCCAGCCGCCCATCTGGCTCGGGTAAAGCCAGGTTCTTGTGAAAGTGCCGAAGTTTTCGGCAAACCAGATGAAGAGCGCCACCAGGAACAAGCCGAGCAGCAGTGGCATGCGCCGGTGGCGATGATGAATCTTATAATAGAGCCAGGTGCGGCCGAACAGAAACGCGAGCATCACCAAAAGGAAGATGCGCAAGTCGACGTGGTAATGGTCGGCGAAGAAATTCGCGTAGATCGCGATCGACAGCAGATACAGCGTCCATAGCGGCGGGTGGTTGGTGAAGCGAAAGTCGAACAGCCGCCAGCTTCGCGCAATGTAGCTGCCGATCGAGGCGTACATGAAACCGGAAAACAGCGGCACCCCACCGATCCGGAAGATCGCCGCATCGGGATAGACCCATGAACCGACGGCCGTCTTGAAGATTTCCATGATCGTGCCGACGATGTGGAACAGTACGATGACCTTGGCCTCGTCCACCGTCTCGAGCCGCCATGCCAGCATGGCGACTTGAATGGCGACGGCAGCAAGGAACAGGAAGTCATAACGACCGAGCGACGCGCTCTTCGGATACCAGAGCGATGTGGCGATGATCAGCGCAACGAGCGCGCCCCCGAACAGGCAGGCCCAGGCTTGCTTGATGCCGAACCGCACGAACTCATAAATGAAGGTCGTGCCGGTCCGCTTGCCGGCCCATCCCGCGATCCTCTCGTCAGCGGCAATGAAGCGGGCGAGTGGTGCCCAGTTTGAAGCCGCGCTCCGGCGTTCCTGATCGCCACCCTGCATCGTGCCCCCGGCTTGAACTTGTCAGGATAACTGGCTTCCGGCCTCCTGCGTCGGTGTAGTATGATGGCCGCATGACATCAAAGTCACTCAAGGAAGCAATGCGGCGCGCAGAGTCGTGGCCGGAGGCAGCTCAGGAAGAGCTGGCTGAGATCGCCTTGGAAATCGACGCACGCGTGAGCGGCGGCCAGTATTGCGCGACACCCAAAGAACTCGCCGGAATTGACCGCGGCCTCAAGGCGGTGCACGAAGGTCGCTTCGCGACGGATGAACAAGTGGAAGCGGTATTCGCCAAGCATCGGCGGGCATGAAGGTCGTCTTTACGACGAAGCGTTGCGCGACCTCGACCAGATTCTTGAATTCAACCGAGCCCACTATCCGTCGAGTGTAGACGCGGTCCAACGGCGTCTTCGGGCCACCGAGCAGCGCATTGGGACGTGGCCAAAAAGCGGACCGGAAGTCGAGCAACGCCCTGGCGTCCGCGTTGTTTTTCTCACTCCCTATCCCTTTAAGCTCTTCTACAGAATCGCCACGGAGAGGATCGAAATTCTCCACGTCGCCCATGCGGCGCGGCAGGACCCGTGGGATCGCGAGGCCCTCTGACAAGCTGCGCCAAACGGCCAATGGCAATTTGTGCGGCGCAACCTATAATGAATCAGCCGGTTGTCCCGTTTTGAGCGGTCGTGCCTCGATGTCACGAATCCCCGATTTCACCACGGTGCCCTTCGCCGACGCGCCGATGCCGCCCGTTGCGACGGCGGCGGAACCCTGGGTTACGCCGGAAGGTATCCCGGTGAAGCCGGTCTATGGCCCGCAGGATCTGGCCGGGCTCGATTTCCTCGACACCTATCCCGGCATCGCGCCCTATCTGCGCGGCCCCTACCCGACCATGTACGTCACTCAGCCGTGGACCATTCGGCAATATGCCGGCTTCTCCACCGCGGAAGATTCGAATGCGTTCTACCGGCGCAACCTCGCCGCCGGGCAGAAGGGCCTCTCCATCGCCTTCGATCTCGCGACCCACCGTGGCTACGACAGCGACCATCCCCGCGTCGGCGGCGACGTCGGCATGGCGGGAGTCGCGATCGATTCGATCTACGACATGCGCACGCTGTTCGCCGGCATCCCGCTCGACAAGATGTCGGTGTCGATGACCATGAACGGCGCGGTGCTGCCGGTGCTCGCGCTCTACATCGTCGCCGCCGAGGAGCAGGGCGTGCCGCCGGAGAAGCTCTCGGGCACGATCCAGAACGACATCCTCAAGGAGTTCATGGTCCGCAACACCTACATCTATCCGCCGACTCCCTCGATCCGGATCATCTCCGACATCTTCGCCTTCACCTCCGAGCGGATGCCGAAGTTCAACTCGATCTCGATCTCCGGCTACCACATGCAGGAGGCGGGCGCGACGCAGGACCTCGAGCTCGCCTACACCTTGGCCGACGGCGTCGAATATGTGCGCGCCGGCCTCGCGGCGGGTCTCACCATCGACCGCTTCGCGCCGCGGCTGTCGTTCTTCTGGGCGATCGGCATGAACTACTTCATGGAGATCGCGAAGCTTCGCGCGGCGCGCCTGATATGGGCGAAGCTGATGAAGCCGTTCGACCCCAAGGACCCGCGTTCGCTCTCGCTGCGCACGCACTCGCAGACCTCCGGCTGGTCGCTCACCGCGCAGGACGTGTTCAACAATGTCGTGCGCACCGCGATCGAGGCGATGGCGGCGACCCAGGGGCACACCCAGTCGCTCCACACCAATGCGCTCGACGAGGCGCTGGCGCTGCCGAGCGACTTCTCCGCGCGGATCGCCCGCAACACCCAGCTCTTCCTCCAGCAGGAGAGCGGCACCACCCGCATCGTCGACCCGTGGGGCGGCTCGTTCTATGTCGAGCGGCTCACCGCGGAGCTCGCGAGGAAGGCATGGGGCCACATTCGCGAGGTCGAGGAGCTGGGCGGCATGGCGAAGGCCATCGAGGCCGGCATCCCCAAGCTGCGCATCGAGGAAGCAGCGGCGAAGACCCAGGCGCGCATCGACGCCGGCCGGCAGTCCGTGATCGGCGTCAACAAGTACCGGCCGGAGGAGGAGAGCGCGATCGACGTGCTCAAGGTCGACAACTCAGCGGTGCGCGAGCTGCAGGTCGACAAGCTCGCGCGGTTGAAGCGCGAGCGCGACCCCGTCGCGGTAGAACAGGCGCTCGCCGCGCTGACCCGCGCTGCCGACGGCGGCAATGCAAATCTCCTCGCGCTCGCCGTCGATGCCGCCCGCGCCAAAGCGACCGTCGGCGAGATTTCGCTGGCGCTCGAGAAGGTGTTCGGCCGCCACCGCGCCGAGATCAAGTCGATCGCCGGGGTCTATCGCAAGGAGGTCGGCACCATGAGCCAGGCGGTCGATAGGGTGCTCGCCCATGTCGGCGCGTTCGAGGCGAACGAAGGACGGCGGCCGCGCATCCTGGTCGCCAAGGTCGGCCAGGACGGCCACGATCGCGGCCAGAAGGTGATCGCCTCCGCCTTCGCCGATCTCGGCTTCGACGTCGACATCGGGCCGCTGTTCGCGACTCCCGCCGAAGCGGCGCGGCAGGCGGTGGAGAATGACGTCCACATCGTCGGCGTGTCCTCGCTCGCCGCCGGGCACCTCACCTTGGTGCCGGAGCTCAAGGCCGCCCTCGCCCGCGAAGGCCGCGACGACATCATGATCGTGGTCGGCGGCGTGGTTCCTCCGCAGGACTACGAGGCGCTCAAGAAGGCCGGCGCCGAGGCGATCTTCCCGCCAGGAACGGTGATCGCAGAGGCCGCCGACGAGCTCCTCAACGCGCTCGACCGACGGCTCGGCCACGGCCAGGAAGCGGCGGAATAGCCGCAAAATAGATCGCTCCTGTGCCCCACCGGCCACGGCAGGAAATGATGAAGCCACATGCCTGCCGCTGCGTTCCAGGCGGGGGAGCGTGGTGGCACAAGCCTCTGCTTTAACAGGTAAATTTATAGATGTTTGGGCGGCCGCGGAGGACTCCGATCACGCCGCACGAGCTTAAGCCTTTGTTGACCAATTTACCGCAATTCGGCGCCAGGCCTTTACGTCCCAGTGACGCCATTATTGTGCCCCGCTGATGCCGACTTGCTACATCAAATCATTTTCGGGGACTGGATGGGGGGTGTCGCGCTTGACAATCGATTGTCGCATCGATCGACGACACGCGCTGCTGGGGCTGCTCGCCTCGGCCGGCGCACTTGCAATGCCGAAAGCCGCTTCTGCGCTCGCTGTCGCCACGCCGGAGAAAGTCTATGCGGGCTTCTTCCTCGGACAGGGCGGCTATTGGTTCTCCTGGGGCATGCCGTATCTCGCGCAGCAGGCGCAGGAGCTCGGCATGGAAACCGACATCTACGAATACACCCAGGTCAAGGAAGCCTGGGCCAAGATCAAGCAGAAGAAGAAGGACGGCTACAAGATCGCGCTGGTGGGCTTCTCGCTCGGCAACACCACGATCACCTGGCTGCAGCGCTATCTCGCCGTCGATCTGCTGGTGTCGATCGCGGAATCCTCGCTCGGCGCCAACCATCCGATCAAGCGGTCGAACACCAAGCGCTCGGTGCTGTGGTACGGCCCGGATTTCCTCTCGAATGCCGGTCTGCAAGACGGCTTCGACGAGACGAACTACGTCAACAATTTCCACCTCGGGATGAACGTCGACCCGCGCGTGGTCAGCGGCGTTGTCGGCGAGCTTCGTGACCTCATGGAGCGCAAGTCGGTGCCGGTGATGACCGCATCGCTCGCGCCTATGACCCGGGTCGCGCGCGCCGACACGACGGCGAACGATGCCGGTCCCACGGGGTCTCTTCCCGACGCCGGATCATGGAAGGCGATGCAACTCCCGATCCGGGGCGACATCACCTGCCAGGAGTGCTGGGGCTTCAAATAGTCCGCTGCGGGCGGTTTTCATAAGCCGAAGGAATCTCAAGGCGGCCGCAAATCGCGGCCGCCTTTCGTCATTTTGGACCGAGTCGTGTCCTTGGCCGAGCTTCACGCTGGCGGCGACGCACGTCGCCGCGACGCGCCACGCTTGCGCGGCGCCCTCGAAGGCGCATTTGCCGAGGGCGCCGCCGCCCGGACGAGAACCGCCTTCGCCTGATCGACCTTGATTGCGAGATAAGCTGACCCGCCCTGCGCGGGCGCGACCACCGCGCTGATTCGCCCGTGGGCGGCGCGAATCTCGGATACGCCGGCGCCGCGATCGACCCCGAGGACCGCACACGCCTCCTCCTCGGACATCTCACCGAGCCCGAAGCTCTCGGCATGGCCATTGCCGGTCGCTGCATCTCCGATGCCCTTCTCATTGGAGACGCCACCAGCATGGCCGTTACCGTTCGCGTTGCTGCCTCTGCCGTTGCCTTTTGGGGTCGCCTGCCCCTTGCCATCGGCGCCGCCATAGCTGTCGGTATGGTCGGCAATTGCCGGTACATCGCTGCCGACCGCCGCCTCCGCCGCGGTGGTGCGACGCAGATACGCCTCGAGCACGGCCGCGGAATACCGGACAAGCTCGGCCTCGTCGGCGAACGACCGTGCGGTGGCGCCCACGGAACTTTGCGCGAGTGGCGGCACGCCGACCAGACGCCAAAGGCGTCGACCGAGCACGGCTGGAACGAGGAACATCGCCGAGGCCAGTGCGGTCGCCGCGGTCCATTGCTCCTTGAAGAGCAGCACTAGAAGCAGCGGTACCGACAGCGCCGCAATGCCCTGCGCCCCCCAGCGCGTCACCCGCGCCGCGATCCGCGGATCGGCATGCAGAAACCAGTCGACCATACGCACTGCGGAAGCGACCACCGACAATCCGAGCGCGATGCAGGCGATGATCAGCGGATCACCCATGCCGTGCACTCCCGACTCGCGTGCTCTGCTGATTCGCGTGCATACCTGAATTCACGCAGCTCCTGTTACGCAGCTCTCAATTCGTCGTCCGGCTGGCGCGCGCTCGCGATTAAGCGGCGGCACGACCGCTCGCCATCGATCACAATAAACCGAGGGACAACTGACTCTCCGACGCGCCATATTGTTGACTTCGAAAAACACGTCTGGCAACGTTCTTTTTCCGATTTTCCTCTGCTATTCGCGCCCTCCGGAGCATAGTATGTCCGAGCAGGTGAAGAAAACTGCTGTTGGAGAGCGTACTGAAAACCTACATCTCAATATGGATTTACCGCAAAATTGCGGGCAGCTTTTAAAATCGGATATTGAGAAATATCTTGCGGCAAAAGAAAAGGTTTCAGCGAGGGATCGCGCGGATTTTGAAGTTTATCTGAACGAAAAGCGACAGCGCGGTCTCGTTCCCACGACGGACGTCAACCCTTCGTCACAGGTCAACCTTTCGTCACAGCTCAATCGTCTGTCAAAGCTCGACCGCCGCACCATCCTCAAGGTCGTCACCGGCACCGCCGTTGCCGGCGAAGCGGCGGGGCTCGGCTACGGCTGGGTCACGAGCGGCGCGGCGGATCAGGGCACCAGTTCCGCCTTCCTCAACGAGCCGCAGCGGGAACCGATCGTACGCGAGCTTGCCAGCACGAAGTCCGACGTCGGCGGCAGGAGCCTCGGCAGATGGATCCTTCTGTTGCCGACCAAGCTCGGCGGCGGAACCTACGCGATCGACCTCAACTCCAACCGCGTGCTCGGCTCGATCTGGTACTGGAACTACGGCGACTTTAATCCGATCTCGCACCACCTGTGCGCATTCCCCAGCGCCGACCCCTATCGCTCCTTCGAATTCGTCAACAGCACCCAGGGCGGCAAGAACTCGCTGATCTACGGCATCCCGACGCGCGTTCAGAATCCCGAGCCCGGCTTTAACATCTACCGCGTGCGCTACGACGGCGCGCAGATGGAGCTTCTGGAAAACGTGTCGGAGACCACCGGCCTCGGGCTCGGCGTCCACGTCACCATCAACCCCAAGGACGCGCAGTCCTATTTCGTCACCGACGGCCAGAAGGACATCGCGGCCTGCTTCGACCGCAACACGTCGCGGGTGGTCGCTGCCCTGAAGTTCGACTGGGTGTCGAACACCACCAGCATGTCGGAGTGCTGGCAGAAGGGCGGCGTCCTCAAGATCTCGAAGATCTACCCCGACGAAGCGACCGGCAAGTACGACTACCTCGGCACCAAGGGCCAGAAAATCGAATGGGAAATGGTGCCGATGGGCGAATTGTTTGTCGAGGAAGGCACCATTCCCGGCGACGATCCCCACGGCCTCACCGGCGCCGACGGCACCATCTGGCACCCGAGCGGCCGCTGGGCGGCGACTGTGATTCGCCTGTGCGGCGGCGTCACTATTCTCGATGCCGAGAAGAGCTTCGAGCCGGTCGCTTTCGTCCAGTTCAACAAGGACTCGCCCGCTCAGTATGCGGTGAGGAAGATCGACGACGATCATTGGGAAGTCACCTTCGACAAGATCTTCTCGCCCGGGCACGAGATCGGCTTTTCGCCCGACGGCCGGTTCCTGTGCATGATGAACAATCTGCGCGAAAACAATTGCGGGGTGTTCGACAGCAGCGATCCCGATCCCACCAAGTGGAAAAAGATCGCCCACATCGAGGACCCGCTGTGGCGGGGCAAATATCCGAACCCGTTTCACATGGTGTTTTCGCTCGACGGCTCGAAACTCTATCTATCGGTTTTGCATCCCTCCCCGGCAGCGAGCGGAATCATGGTGGTCGATACCACCACGTGGAAGATCAAAAAGGAAATCCAGGACATCGGGCCGGATTTGCAGACCCTTTCGATCACCTATGATGGAAAGTATATCCTGGCGCCGTTCAGCGGGTTTCAGCGGCTGTCGAGCGGCATCGCCGTCGTCGACGCGGCGACCGACGAACTGATCGGCATTTTGCCGAGCAGCGGTGGACACCACGACAGCGTGATCATCCCGACCAAGCTCGAGCACATGAAGCACACGCGTTCGTGCACGTTGTGAGGCCCGGCGGAGTTTGACGCCATGGCCGACCTCGCCTTTGAGACATCCTCGCGGCCGGCCACGTTCGCCGGACCGGCGGGCGTGCGGTTTCTGCTCATCCGTCTGGCGCTCCAAAATCTCGGGCAACGCACCGGGCGCACGGCGCTTTTGCTGATCGCAGTCGCGATCTGCGCGGGGGCGATTTTCACCGGTGTCGTCCTGCTGCGCAGCATCGAGGGCAGCATGGCCGTGGGCTTCACCCGGCTCGGCGCCGACATGCTCGTCACTCCGCAGGGCACGCTCACCAACATCACCGCCGCGCTCCTCACCGCGGAACCGACCGAGCTCACCCTCGACAGCGCCGTGCTCGGACGGCTCTCGAGCATGAAAGGCATCCGCCGCGTCGCGCCGCAACTCGTCTTCCGCACAGAAGCTTCCGGTTATGGCCCGGCGGACGAGCCGGTCGACATCATCGCCTTCGATCCCGCGCGCGACCTCACAGTGCAGCCCTGGCTCGACTCCCGCCTCGACCGGCCGCTGCGCGCGGGCGACGTCATCATCGGCGGCCGCCGCGAGGAACCGCTCGGCTCGGAGATCCTCGTCTTCGGCAAGCCGCTGACCGTCTACGGCAAGCTCGGCAAATCCGCGGTCGGCACTCACGAGCGCGGGCTCTTCATCGCCTTTTCGACCCTCGACGACCTGCGAACCATCATGCAGCAGATCTGCGGGAAGAAAGCGTCGCTCGAGCCCGGCAGGCTGTCGGGCGTGCTCATCGAGCTCGCCCCCGGCGCGACCGGCCAGCAGGTCCGGTTCGCAATCCTCGCCAACCTTCCCGACGTCAAGGTGGTTTCGAACGAATCCATGCTGACCTCCATCCGGCAGGGGCTCGCGGTCCTCCTCGACGGCATGCTCGGCCTCACGGTCGTCATGTTCGCGAGCACGGCGTTGATGGTCGGGGTGCTGTTCTCGGCGATCATCACCGAGCGGCGCCGCGAGCTCGGCCTGCTCAAGGCGATCGGCGCTCGCCGCTCGCAGATCGTCGGGATGCTGCTCTGCGAAGCCGCCCTCGCCACTGCCGTCGGCGGGCTGATCGGCTGCGTGCTCGGGGTTTTGCTGCTGCGCATTTTCGAGCACTCGCTCGTCTACTATCTCCACAGCGTCGGCGTGCCGTTCGCCTGGCTCGACGGGACGAGCATCCTGCTGATCGCCCTCTCCTGCATTGCCGCTGCCGCCGCCATCGGAGCGGCGGGTGCGTTCTATCCGGCCTGGCGAGCGAGCCGGGCCCAGATCTACGACCTCATCCGTACCGAGGGATGACCGATGCTGACCTGCGGCAACGTCGGCAAGACCTATGCGACCGAGCGCGGCCCTGTCGTCGCGGTCCGCGGTGTCGACCTCGAGGTGCGGCGCGGCGAGTTCGTGGCGATCGTCGGCCGTTCCGGCTCCGGAAAGTCGTCTCTGATGGCGATGATCGGCGGGCTCTCCCGTCCCGGCGCAGGAACGGTGCGGGTCGACGGCACCGACATCTGGTCGCTCGCCGACGACGACCTCACGGACTTCCGGGGCCGCCGGATCGGCTTCGTGTTCCAGTTTCCAAGCCTGTTGCCGACGTTGCGCATCATCGACAACGTCGCGCTGCCGGCGCTGCTCGGCCGCCGCGCCGTTGCCAACGCCGCATACTGGCGCGCGGCCGATCTGCTCGGCCGCCTGGGATTGGCGGAGCAGACCGACGCCTACCCGTCGGAGCTGTCGTCCGGCCAGCAGCGGCGCGCGGCGATTGCACGCGCCCTCATCAACGAACCTTCGCTGCTGCTCGCCGACGAGCCGACCTCCGATCTCGACGAGGAGACCGAGGCGGAAATCATGGCGGAGTTCCGCGCGCTCAACCGTGAGGCGCGGATGACGTTGATCATGGTCACTCACAATCTGCGTCTCGCCGCTGAGGCCGATCGCGTCGTCCACATAGCCGACGGGGTGCTCGTGTCATGAAAAACGCTGACCGCGCCCCGCTCCTCGAAACGCTTTCGCACGCCGACAAGGACGACCTGATTCTTCGCCTGTGGGACGATCTGTGTGAGGCACGCGCGCGCCTTCAGGCGATCGACGCGCAGATCGCCGATCAGCAGTCAGCTGCCCGCCGACGGCGCCCTGCGCGCCGAGCTGCAGAAGCACGGAACCGGGACGCGCCCTGCGCCGGCGGCGTCGCGCATCGGCCCGCGGTTCGGGCGCGGTGTGCTGCGGTCAAAATTCGTGCTGGGCGCGATCGCCTTCATTGCGCTCGCCTTCGCATTGGACACGGCTGTCGGGTGGTACCAGCGGCACCGTTTCGAAGCGAAGCGGCTCGCCGATCGCTCACTCGAGCACGCCGCCTATTCCGGCCTCTATGTCGACCTCGTCAACGTCGCCTATGAGCCCGACCAGAAATCGTACCGGCTCACCATGACGATGCGGAATCTCGACCCGGCCCATCCGCTCTACGTGATGCTCACGCCCGTCCGCGTGTTCGAGCAGGCGGGGCTGGCGTGGCGGGAGATCCCGGCGCATCCGCCGCGCGGCGCCGCCGCGACCGTAGTGAAGCTTACCGATAGCCAAGTCTTCGAGACCGTGTTCGAGCCCAATCTCAAGACGTGGACGGAGCTCATCCCCGGATACATGCACATCCGCTTCGAGAGCACGAGCCTCGTGAGCCCGCGAGCCGAGCCAGAGGACGACATCATCGACCGCCGCGACCGCTACTACGTCTATTTGAAGCCGCACGGCGCCGACGACGTGGCGCTGCGGGCGCGCATGAAGTATCCAGGCGATCCGCCGGTCTACATCCCGATGCCGCCGCATTAGCGGCGGGCGACGCCGACGCGTCCTGCGCGGCATCGCCCCACCTGCAGCGGGTCATCGCCGGGCTTGTCCCGGCGACCCCGATCATGTGGCACGGCTGCGCCTCGTTAAGCGGGGTGGCCGGGGCAAGCCCGGCCATGACCCATTGAGTTTGAGTGAGGCTCGCCCCACCCCACCACCGCCCCCCGCTTGACGAACCTCACCGCCCCGGTCTCTTGATCTCGTGAACGCCATGAGACCGCACGCCCCTCCGATTCGCCCGACCCTCGACACCGCCCGCCTCGCGCGCGGCATCCGTGGCGGCGAGCGCGCGGTGCTGGCGCGGGCGATCACACTCATCGAATTGAAGCGGCCGGACCATCAGCGAGAGGCGCGGGTGCTGGTGCAGGAGTTGTTGCCTGCCACCGGCAAGGCCGTGCGCGTCGGCATCACCGGCGCGCCGGGGGTAGGCAAGTCGACCACTATCGATGTGCTGGGGACCTGGCTCACCGCGCGCGGGCACCGCGTCGCCGTGCTCGCGGTGGACCCCTCCTCCGCCCGTACCGGCGGCTCGATCCTCGGCGACAAGACGCGCATGGCGCAGCTCGCGGCCGATCCCAACGCCTTCATCCGTCCGTCTCCCGCCGCCGGCACGCTCGGCGGCGTCGCCGCCAAGACCCGCGAAACCATGCTGCTTTGCGAGGCGGCCGGGTTCGACGTGATCCTGGTGGAAACCGTTGGCACCGGGCAGTCCGAGACCGCGGTCGCCGACATGACCGATTTCTTCCTCGCGCTGATGCTGCCGGGCGCGGGCGACGAGTTGCAGGGCATCAAGAAGGGCCTCGTCGAGCTTGCCGACATGATCGCGATCAACAAGGCCGACGGCGACAACTTGAAGCGCGCCAATGTGGCCGCCGCGGAATACCGTGCCGCGCTCCATATCCTCACCCCGCAAGTCGCCGAATGGCGGCCGCCTGTCGTCACCTATTCGGCGCTGACCGGCACCGGCATCGCCGAGATCTGGGAGAATATCCTCGCCCATCGCGAGAAGCTCACCGAGACCGGCGCGCTCGCGGCACGCCGGCGGGGCCAGCAGGTCAAATGGATGTGGGCGCTGTTCGACGAACGTCTGCGCGGCCGGCTTTCTTCCGACCCGAAGCTGAAGGCAAAGCTGCCGCAGATCGAGCGCGCGGTCGCCGAAGGCAGCCTGTCGCCGGCACTCGCCGCCGATGAGATTGCGGAGATGATGGGCCTGTGAGCGACCTCAAAGTGCTGATCGGCGGCTTCGGCCGCTTTCCCGGGGCGCCGTTCAATCCGAGCGGGCTCGTCGCGCAGGCGCTCGCGCGGCGTCGCCGCCCGGCGCTTGCCGACGTGCGGCGCGTCGCCCATGTGTTCGCCGTACGTTACGCGGACGTCGACCGCGACCTACCGGCGCTCATCGCACGCGAGCAGCCCCACATCGTGCTGCTGTTCGGGCTCGCGTCGCGCGCGCGGCATCTGCGCATCGAGGAGATCGCCCGCAACCGCATGTCGGTGCTGTTCCCCGACGCCGGCGGCTTCCGCCCGGCACGGCCCGCGATCACGCCGGGCCGCGCGGCGCTGCGCAACCCCCGCCCGCTTGGACGCCTCGTCGAGGCGGCGCGTGAAGCGGGTGTGCGCGCCGCGCCCTCGCGCAATGCCGGGAGCTATCTGTGCAACTACGTCTACTGGCGTGCGCTTGAAAGCGCCCGTGTCCCCGGCGGCCCTCGCCTCGTGGTTTTCGTTCACGTGCCGCCGGTCAAGCGCAAAGCGCGGCCATCTCTCTCCCCGTTTTCGGGGAGGGCCGGGGTGGGGCCTTCCGCGGCAGCACATTTGAGATTGAAGACCCCACCCTACCCTCCCCGAAAACGGGGAGGGAAAGGACCGTTGCGGCTGCGCAAACGGCGGCGGCGCATCTATCGGCTGGGCGACCTGATACGCGCATCGGAGGCGATCCTGATCGCCATGGCAGCATTGGCACGGACGCAGCGCGCTGCCACACTCGCGCCGACAAAACTGCCTTGAGGGATCGATGCGCTCATTCGGCCGCGCCGTCCGGCTGACATTGCTGATCGTGTTCGCGCTGCCGGTCGCGGCGAAGGCCCTGCTGTGGTCACTTGAGGAGCGTCCGCGCAACTGGTGGGAGGCGCGGTGGACGAGCGCCGGCATCCTGCCCGTCCCGGCAGACGATCCCGAGCCGCGCGTCTATGTCTTCGCGGCCCGCACCGCCGGTTGGCGCAGCATCTTTGCCGTGCACACCTGGATCGTCGTCAAGCCCGCGCGTGCCGAAGCCTATACGCGCTACGACGTGACCGGCTTCGGCAGCCGGCCGATCCGGGTCAACGGCTACGTGCCGGACTCTACTGGATCGGCCACCGGCCCGAGATGATCGCCTCCATCGGCGGCGATCGCGCAGCCGCCGCCATCCCGAAGATCGAGCGCGCGATTGCGGGCTATGCCTTCGCCGGCGAAGGCACCTACCGCATGTGGCCCGGCCCCAACAGCAACACCTTCGTAGCCACGGTGCTGCGTGCTGTGCCTGAGCTCGAGGTGGGGATGCCGCCGGAGGCGGTCGGCAAGGACTTTCGCGCCGACGGCGCGATGCTCGGCCTGACCGAGAGCGCCACCGGTGTCGAGATGAGCCTCTACGGGGTCCTCGGTCTCAAGGTCGGCTGGGTCGAAGGAATCGAGGTGAATTTCCTCACCCTCGTCGCCGGCCTCGACGCGCGCAGGCCCGCGCTGAAGGTCCCCGCATTCGGCCGTATCGGCTTCGATCTCCTGCAATCGCCGCCGGCTGCGGCGAGCGCGCCGCGGACGACCACGCCGGCGCCGGCGCACTGAGCTTCGCGATGGCGCCGCCGCTCGACATCACCGTCATCACGCCGACCACCGGAAAGCCGTCGCTCGATCGGCTGATCGCGAGCATGGAGCGCCAGACCGCCGGCACCGCCTTTCATTTACTGCTCTGGGACCAGATGCGCGACGCCGCGGCTAAACCGCCGGAGTCATACAGCTCCGCACGGCGGCTGAGCGTGGTGTTGCCGGCGGGACTGGGCCGCAACGGGAATGCGCCGGGCTCGGCGCTGCGCGCCGTCGGGCTGATGACGGCGATGACGCCGTGGGTCACCTTCGCCGACGACGACGTGCGCTGGGACAACGGCCACCTCGCTTCGCTCGCCGAGGCCGCGCAGGGTCTGCGCTGGGCCTCGACCTTGCGCACGATCTGGACCGCGGCCGGCGAGCGCCTCGGCGTCGACCGCTTCGAATCCGTCGGCGACGATCCCGGACGCCGGGTGCCCTACGAGATGTGCGACAACAACTGCGTGGTGTTTCGCCGCGAGCTCGGAACCGCCGGCGCGGTCCTGTTTCGCGAGACCCGCGACTACAATGACGACCGCCTGATGTACCGGTTCTTGAAAACCTCCGGCGGCAAGCGCGGAGCGACGGGGAAGCCAACGATCCACCACACCTGCCCGGACAAGCTCATCGAGTTCTTCCGCACGAATTGCTCGCCGACGTAGGAGTGGGTTTTGCGGGCGTTGACACACTCACGCCGTCATCGCGGGCGTGTCCCGGCGACCCCGCTTAACGGGGCACGGCCGTGCCATAGTGATCGGGGTGGCCGGGACGAGCCCGGCCATGACCAATCATTGATATGGTCAGTGCTCCGGCTTGCCCTGTTGATCATGGACTGCCCCTCCACGCACTGTCATAATTCCACGAGACGTGGCGTGGTGGAGGCGTAAGCGGCATGCGCGTGGGGGTGCTCACCCATACGTTGAACTCGGTCGACGGTGGCTTCCATTACGAGGTCGTGCTGCTCATCGCGTTGAGCGAAATCGCGCCGCTCCTCCCGGAAGAGATCGTCTATCTTACCTCGCCGCAGCATAACCTCGGCGCGCTCGCGAACACCGGTGGGCTTGCCTATCGCGGCTTGCCGATCAGGGCGCTGCATCAGGCGGCGCCGCAGGTCCAGCCGCCCGAGGCGTATCTCAAGGCGAAGCCTGCACCGCACCCCAAGATCGCTCTCGATGCCTTCCACGCTGACCGCAAGGCGGCAACCGCGTTCCGCAGTGCCGGCATCGATTTGCTGCTGATGCTCGGGCCCTATGGCCCGGCGTTTTCCTGGCTGACGCCGTTCGTGATGAGCGTCTACGACCTCAATCATCGCCTGCAACCGGAGTTTCCGGAGGTCAGCGCATTCGGCGAGTTCGACCGGCGCGAATATCTCTATACCAACGTGTGCCGCTACGCGACGCTCGTCATCGTCGATTCCGAAGTCGGCAAGGAGGACCTGCTGCGCTTCTACGGCCACTTGATCGATGCCGACCGCGTGCGCATCCTCCCCTATTTCTCGCCGGTTGCGCAGGCGCCGATGCCGGCGCCGCAAGAGCTTTCGCGGGTCGCCGCGAAGCATCGCCTGCCGAAGCGCTATTTTTTCTATCCGGCGCAATTCTGGCGGCACAAGAACCATGCGCTGATCGTGCAGGCGCTCAAAATCATCGCCGACAAGACCGGAGAGCGCATCCCCGTCGTGTTCTGCGGCTCCTATTCCGATTATGCGCGCGCACTCAATTTTAAGGAGATGTGGGCGTCGGCCGCGCAACTCGGCCTCACCAACGAGGTGCGCTATCTCGGCCCGGTGCCCGACGAGGACATGGCCGCACTTTATGCGCAGTCCGTCGCCCTCGTCATGCCGACGTTCTTCGGCCCTACCAATATTCCGCCGCTCGAGGCCTGGCACTTCGGCCGACCGGTCATCACCTCCGATATCCGCGGCTTGCGCGAGCAGACCGGCGATGCCGGGCTTCTTGTCGATCCGCGTTCGCCCGAGGCGCTCGCCGACGCCATGCTGCGGCTCTGGCGCGACGATGCGCTCTGCACGACGCTTGCCGAGCGCGGCCGCAAGCGCCTCGCTTCCTACCCCTGGGAGACCTTCGTCGATGGCGTGACCGGCATCGTGACGGATGCTTGTGCCCGGGCACGGGACGGCCGTACGCCCAGGTTCCCCACCGGGGCCCTGATGTAAACTACGGACCAAACGAGCATTTTCGGCACGCCGCCAGCCCGACGACGCCTTGAATGCCGAACCGCTCTGCTGATAAATTGAGCTGATGCCGACGTTCTCATCCGCCATCGATCCAGTCTCATCGGTTCGAGATTGACGATGCCGGACCTTGCAGCGTGATCGTAGGCCGCGTGATGGTGGGCAGCGCGATCGTAAGCGCTGGGGTCGAAGCGATCCGCACGCACAGGGAGGTGGGTGTGCAGAGTCTCGTGAGCCTGTCGGCATTTCCGAAATCGGGCGTCACCTATCTGAGCTTCCTGCTGTTCCACGGCCTGTTTCCCGACGGCGCCGACGTTCACGAATTGGAGCGCAAGTACATCATCGACATCCACGCTCATCCGCGGGCTGCGCCGGCGACGGTCGGCGGCATGCGGCTCTTCAAGTCGCATCTGCCGTACAATCCAGCCGTTCCGATCATCAAGGCGACCAACAAGGCGATCTATCTGATCCGGCATCCGATCGACGTGATGATGTCCGCCTGGGATTTCGAGAATCTCGTCGGCGGCGGAAACCGCACGACTCAATCGCCGGCCTTTCGTGATTTTGTCGCGCGCTTCATCGCGACCGGCGGAATGGCGTTTCCCGAATACGGACCGTGGATGAACCACGTGCGCTCCTGGCTCGGCCAGTCGCAGATCCCGGTGCACCTCGTGACCTATCAGAATCTCGTCGCCGCGCCCGCCGACGAGCTCGACAAACTCCTCGAATTCCTCGGAGCGCAGATCAGTGCGGAACGGATCGCCCACGCGGTCGAGCGCAGCTCGATGAAATCGATGGCCGCGCTCGAGGAGCAGGAGGTCGAAAAAGGTATCGAGGGCGTGTTCTTCAACAAGAGCCTCTCGACCGGCTACGGCCAGGGCCATCGCTTCATCAACAAGGGCTATAAGAACAGCTACGACAAGGTGCTCACCACCGAGGAACGCGCCCAGGTGGATGCGGCGTTCGGAAGCGAAATCGCGCGCTATTTCGCGCCGTCGCCATGACCGCCATCGAACGCATCGAAGACGGCGGCGTCGTTCTTGCGATCATCTTGCGCAACGAACCGGCCGAGCCCGGCATCCATTTCTTCACGCCCTCTGATTATTCACAGCAGCTCGCCTGCATGCGGCATCCGACCGGCCACGTGATACAGCCGCACGTCCACAATCCGGTGCCGCGGGCGGTCCAGTACACCCAGGAAGCGCTATTCCTGCGCCGAGGCCGGCTGCGCGTCGATTTCTACAACACGCAGCGCGACTATATCGAAAGCCGCGCGCTCGGACCGGGCGACGTGATCCTGCTCATCGCCGGCGGCCACGGCTTCGAGGTGATCGAAGAGATCGACATGGTCGAGGTCAAACAGGGTCCCTACGCCGGAGACATGGACAAGACCCAGTTTTCCGGAATCGACGGAACGATGGTGCGCGTCACCAAGGGGACCCGGGAGCCGTCATGAAGCCGGGCGCGGTCATGATTCCGGTTTCCGAGCCGCTGCTCGACGCGCAGGCCCGCGCCAATGCCATCGAGGCGCTCGATACATCGTGGATATCATCGGAAGGCCGGTTCATTCCGGAGTTCGAGCGGCGATGGGCGGAGTATTGCGGCGTGCGGCACGGCGTTTCGCTCTGCAACGGCACCGCCGCGCTTCAGCTTGCGATGGAAGCCCTACAGCTTCCGGCCGGCGCCGAAGTCATCATGCCGAGCTTTACGATCATCTCCTGCGCGCTCGCCGTGCTGCGCGCCGGCTGTATTCCCGTGCTCGTCGACTGCGAGCCAGACACCTGGTGCCTCGACGTCGGCGAGGTCGCGCGAAAGATCACGCCCCGCACGCGCGCCATCATGCCGGTTCACATTTATGGGCACATGGCCGACATGACGCCGCTGATGGAGCTTGCGCGCAGCCGCGGCCTCGCTGTCGTCGAGGATGCCGCCGAAGCACATGGCGCCGAATACCACGGCCGCCGCGCCGGCGGGATCGGCACGCTCGCCTGCTTCAGCTTCTATGCCAACAAGATCGTCACCACCGGCGAGGGCGGCATGGTGGTCACCGATGACGAGGTTCTGGCGGAGCGGCTCCGCAGCCTGCGCAACCTCGCCTTCCAGCGCGACCGGCGTTTCTGGCACACGGCTGCGGGTCACAATTTCCGCATGACCAACGTGCAGGCCGGCATCGGCCTCGCACAGGTCGCACGCATCGAGGACCATGTGGCGCACAAGCGTCGCATGGCGGCGCTCTACAACGAGCGACTTGGCAAAATCGCTGGACTGCAGCTTCCGGTCGAGCGGCCCGGCTTCAAGAACGTGTACTGGATGTATGGCGTCGTTCTCGATGACGCGGTGCCGTTCGACGCGACCGAATTTGCCTCGCGCCTCAAGGCGCGCGGCGTCGACACGCGGCCGTTTTTCGTCGGCATGCATGAGCAGCCCGTCCTGCGCGAGCGCGGACTGTTCGTCGGCGAGCAATATCCGGTGACTGAGCGCCTCGCCCGCCGCGGACTTTATCTGCCCTCGGGGCTCACCCTCGACGACACCCAGATCGATCGGGTGTGCGCCGCCGTGCGGGAGTCGCTCGCGTGACGGTGTTCGGAGTGGACTACGCCGACTGCTACGACATCCTCTATCGCGCCAAGGATTATACCGGCGAGGTCGACCTGGTAGAGCGCTTGCTCGCGAAACACGGTACGGTCGGTCCGAAGAGCATTCTCGATCTCGGCAGCGGCACCGGAAGTCACGCGCTGCCGCTCGCCCAACGCGGGCACCGGGTCACCGGCGTCGACCGCTCTCCCGGCATGCTGGCTCAGGCACGCGCTAAGGCCGCGACGTTGCCGCTCGCGCATGCCCCGGAATTCATCGAAGGCGACATCTGCCGGCACGATCTCGGCCGGCGCTTCGACGCGGCGCTGATGATGTTCATGGTGCTCGGCTATCAATTCGAGAATGCCGATCTCCTCGCGGCGCTCGTCACCTTGCGCAAGCATCTCGCGCCGGCGGGCCTGTTCGTGTTCGACGTCTGGAACGGTCTCGCGGTCCTCGCGCAGCGTCCGGGCGAACGAACCGCGGAAGCGAGCGTCGGCGATACGCGGATCGTGCGCAGAACGCGCACGCGGCTCGAACCGATCGAGCAACTTTGCCACGTGCATTTCGATATCGAGCGCACCGATGCCGGCGGCACCACGGCGTGGGAGGAGACGCACACCATGCGGTTTTTCTTTCCGCAGGAGCTCGATCTCGTCCTGCGCTGCAACGGCATGAGGCTCCTGCAGCTTTCGAGTTTCCCCGATGGCGAAGGGCCGCCGGACGAGCAGGCCTGGAACATCATCGGCGTCGCGCAGGCGATGTGACGAGCGCGTTCAGATAGTTGGATGGATATCCTCCGTCATTGCCCGCTTGACCACGCTTGACCCGGTGATCCCGATCGTGTGGCACGGCTGTGCCGCAATAAGCGGGTGGCTGGGTCAAGCCCGGCCATGACGAATTTATGAAGACTGAACTCGCTCCGATCTACGCGCCAATCGGCGCGACGGCAAAGCTTTCAGGCGCCTCGCCGCGCTGCGCCCGCTCCCACATCGCCGTATAGGCGGCCTCGATGTGGCGGGCAAAGCGTTCCGCGTTGAAAAGCGCGCAACTGTCGCGGTTCGCCGCGAGCTTCGCCTTGGCCGACGCGAGCAATGCCGGATCCTCGGCGAGCTTCAACGCCATCGCCTCGTACTCCGGGAGCGACCCCGCGATCAGCTCGGGCACGCCCGTCGCGCGCAGCAGGCTCGCAGCGACGCGGCCAGGGAAAGTCGTGCCTTCGCAGGTCAGAAGCGGCAGGCCTGCCCACAGGGTGTCGTTTCCGGTGGTGTGGGCATTGTAAGGCAGCGTGTCGAGGAAGAGATCGGCGAGGCGGTGCCGCGCGAGGTGCTCTTCCAGCGGGATGCCGGTCGCAAACACCAGCCGCTCCGGCGCGATGCCGCGGCTCTCCGCCTCGCGCCGCAGATTGCGCGGGGTGAGCTCGGTGTGCTGGAGCAGCCACAGCACGCTGCCCTCGACCCTGCCGAGGAGCCGCATCCACACGTCGAACACATCCGGCGTGATCTTGTAGGTGTTGTTGAAGCAGCAGAACACGAAGCCCTGCTCCGGCAATCCCTGCTCGTGGCGCGTAGATCCGCGCTCGGCGATGCGCCGCTTGGTGTCGTTCGCCTGGTAACAGTCGGGAAGCCACACGACCTTCTCGGTGTAGAACTCGGCTTCGTCCGGCGGGATCACCACCTTGTCGGCGACGATGTAGTCGACGTAGTCGGCGCCCAAGGTGCCGGGAAAGCCGAGGTAATTGACCTGCACCGGAGCCGGCCGCAGCGCGAATACGCCGGTCCGCTCCAGCCCGAAATAGCCGCTGAGATCGATGAGAACATCGATCTCGCGCTGTCGGATCGCGTTGGCCGCGGCGAATGTCGCCGAGGCCTGGCGATGTCGACGATCTCGTCGCAGGCCGCAGCGATCCGCTTGCGCAGGGCGCTGCCGTCGTCCCAGCCGTTGTCGAAAGCGTAGACCGCGAAGCGGCTCTTGTCGTGGCGTTCGAACAGCTCCGCCATCAGGATCGAGGTCGCCTGGTAGCGGAATTCGCCGGCCACATAGCCGATGCGAATCCGGTCGTGCGAATAACGCTCGCCGGTCCACACCGGCGTCGGCGCGGCTGGATAACGCGCTAGCTGAGAAAATCTCGGCGCAGCGCTTGAGATCGGCAGGCGAGTTCGAGACGGCCTGATAGACGAAGGGCTCCGTCGCCTTCTGCCCGATCTGGATATCCCAGGTGACGGCGTCGGCCAGCTCGGCGTAGCGGTCCCAATCGCCGCAGAACATCTTCGAGTAGAGCAGCATGCCCTTGAGAAAGTCGTGGTCCGGCGCGAAATCGTAGAGACGTTCGAACGCCTGCGCCGCTTCCTCCAGGCGGTTCTGCTCCCGCAGCAGGTTTGCGTAGGCGTAGAGGCAATCGGCGAAGAACGGCTGCATCGCCAGCGCGGTGTCGAAATCGGCGAGCGCGTCGTCGTAGCGCCGCAGCGCCTGCAGCACGCGGCCGCGGCCGTAATAGGCCTCAGCGAAGTCGGGCCGTGCCGCCAGCACCTTGTCGAAGCTCGCCGCGGCCTCGGCAAAGCGCCGCAGCTCCATGAGCACGGTGGCGCGCCCGAGCCAGGCGTCGGCGTTGGCGGGATCGAGGGCAAGCGCGCGCTCGAAACTTTCCGCCGCCGGCGCGAACCGTTTTAGCGCCCGCAACGCGAAACCGCGCCCGGTGAGGCAATCGGCACTGTTCGGCTTCGCGCCTAGCGCCTTGTCGTAATTGGCGAGCGCCTCGTCGTAGCGCTCCTGCGCCAACATGATGTTGCCGCGGCCGAGCATCGCCTCGGAGAGGCCCGGGGTGAGCGAGAGCGCGCGGGTGTAGCTCTCGAGCGCGTCGTCGTGGCGGCCAAGATCGAACAGCGCGTTGCCGCGGTTGTTCCAGGCCTCGCCGTAGTTCGGCGCCAGCGCGATCGCCTTGTCGCAATGGGAGATCGCGTCCTCGGTATGCCCGAGCCTGCGCAGAATGATGCCGAAGTTGTTGTGCGCGAGCGGATGATTGGGGTTGAGCGCAAGCGCCTTGCGGTAGCTCTCCGCCGCCGCCGCATAGTCTGCGAGCGCGGCCTGCATGCGGCCGAGATTGATGAGGCCGTCGGCGGAGTCGGGCTTCACCTTCAGCGCTTCGGTGAGGATGCGCGCGCCCTCACGGAAATCGCCGCGCTGGCCGGCGGCGACGCCAAGCATGTGCATCGCATCGAACTGGCGCGGATCGTTGGTGAGCACCAATCGATAGAGCTGCTCCGCCCGCGCGAGATCGCCGGCCCGATGCGCGGTCATCGCCTGGTTGAACGTGGCGATGACGAAGCCGTCGGGAGCGTTACGTTGCTTCGGTGCTTTGGCCATAGCGGCGCCCCGCCCCCCAATCCTCGGGTTACCTCCAATTTCGCGGCGACACTGCCCGTTTTTACGGCAGCGGACAAGGCGCGATCAGCGGCCGTTGCTGCCCGCGATCGCTGCCCTTGGCCTGTGTGCTCAGCCGCGCATCGCCATGCCGGGCCACAGCTTCGAGCCCGCCCGCAGATATTGCGGCGGCCGTTTGGTCTCGGCGCCGAGAACCTGGGCGGCGTACCAGCCCCAATGCGGATTATCGAGCACGGCACGGGCGAGCGCGACCATGTCGGCCTTGCCCTCGGCGATCACCTCGTTCGCCTGCTTCGGCATCACGATGAGGCCCACCGTGCGCGTAGCGATTCCCGGTTGCGCGCCGAATCTCGCCGGCGATCGGCACGTTGTAGCCGGGCGTCGTCGGCGTACGCACTTCGGCGGTGATGCCGCCCGAGGATACGTCGACGTAATCGAAGCCGACCTCCTTGAGCGCCTTGGTGAAGGCGATGGCATCGGCCGGCGTCAGGCCGCCGTCGAGCCAGTCGCTGCCGGTGATGCGGGCGCCCAGCGCGGTGCTTTGCGGCACCACCGCGCGCACGGCGCGGGCGACCTCGAGGGGAAAGCGCAGGCGGTTCTCGAGGCTGCCGCCATATTCATCGGTCCGCTGGTTCGAGACGGGCGACATGAAGCTGTGCATCAGATAGCCGTGCGCACCGTGCAATTCGACCGCATCGAAGCCGATGCGCACCGCACGCTGCGCAGCCGAGACGAAGGCCTCGCGCACCCGCGCGATGTCGGCCGCCGTCATCTCCCGCGGCACATGCCAGCCGGGACCGAACGGGAGGGCCGAGGGTCCGATCGTCTCCCAGGGGTCTTCGCCTGGTTTGAGCGGACCGCCGCCTTCCCAGGGGCGCTGCGAGGACGCCTTGCGCCCGGCATGGGCGAGCTGGATGCCGAACTTGGTGGTGCCGTAGCGCCGGCCGATGTCGATGACGTGCTTGAGTGTGAGCTCGCAGTCGTCCGAATAGAGGCCGAGGCAGCCATGGGTGATGCGGCCGTGACGCTCCACATGGGTCGCCTCGACGACCACGAGGCCGGCGCCGGAATTGGCGAGCATGCCGAGATGCGCGATGTGCCAATCGCTGGCGCAGCCGTCACTGGCGCTGTACTGACACATCGGCGCGACGACGATGCGGTTGTCGAGCTCGACACCGGCGAGCTTGATGGGAGAGAACAGCGATGCGGCCATGAGCACTCCGTTGACGGCTGCGGTTGGGAGCGAAGGTGAACCCGGCGGCGGTAATATCGGAGCCTGTTTGCGACGCCGCAACACACGCGGCGCGATTGTCTTCCATGCAGGATTTGGTCATCTTCGGGGCATCGCAGGCCGGCGGGCCGGGAGCCCGCCCGACGGAAGCAAACGGGGGCCGACAACGGAACAGATTGCAGGCATCCCCCGAATGAACCCCATGAAGAACTCTCCCACGATGCTGAGGCGACTTCGCGAGCCCCTGCTGATCTTCATCGCCTTCCTGCTGTTGGTGGGGCTGCCCATCGCGGTGTGGCTCGACATGCACGATGTGACGCAGGCGGGGCTGCGTCGACAGGCAAGCGACCTCAATGCGATGCTCACCAGCGTGCGAAACTACTACGCCAACAATATCGTGGGCCACGTGCAAGCGTCGCCCGGAATGACCCAGGTCTCACATGATTACCAAGCCATCCCCGGTGCCATTCCGATTCCGTCGACCATGTCGCTCGAGCTTGGGAAGGTGATCAGCCAGCAGCAGCAGAATATCAACTATCGCTTTGTGTCGGATTACCCCTTTAAGGACCGCACGCCACACGTACTGGATGACGTCGAAAAAAAGGCACTTGCGGCGCTGCGCGAAGAGCCGCGCCAGCAGATCACCGACATTTCGCGGTCCGCTTTCAGCGACCACATCCGTCTGATCGCCCCCGTGATCATGGAAAAGGCCTGCGTGGACTGCCACAATGCACACCCCTACAGTGCCAAGCAGGACTGGAAGGTCGGCGACGTGCGGGGCATCCAGGAGATCGAACTCAGCCAACCCATCGCAAGCAACGCATTCTCCTTCAGATACCTGCTGGCCTACTTCGTCTTCATGGGCGCCGCCGCCGTCGGCTTCATCGCCATTCAGTACCGCCAGGCCGCAACGATCAAAGGCATGAACCGCGAACTCGGGGTCGCCAACGAGTTCCTCGCCACCTTGTCGATGAAGATCTCGCGCTATCTGTCGCCGCAGATCTACAAGAGCATATTCAGCGGGCAGAAGGACGTGACCATCCACACCGAGCGCAAGAAGCTCACGATCTTCTTCTCCGACATCAAGGACTTCACCGCCACCACGGAACGGCTGCAGCCGGAGCTCATCACCCAGCTGCTCAACGAGTACTTTACGCAGATGTCGAACATCGCGCTCGCCCATGGCGGCACGATCGACAAGTTCATCGGCGATGCGATCCTGATCTTCTTCGGTGATCCCGACACCAAGGGCGAAGCGGAAGACGCCAAGGCCTGCCTGCACATGGCCGCCGACATGCAGCGCAAGCTCGCCGAGCTCAACGTCAAATGGCGCGGTGCAGGCATCGAGCACCCCTTCCAGTCGCGGATGGGGATCAACACCGGGTTCTGCAACGTCGGAAACTTCGGCAGCGCCGACCGCATGGACTACACGATCATCGGCGCCGAGGCGAACCTCGCCGCCCGCCTGCAATCGATCGCCGAGCCCGGCCACATCGTGATCAGCTACGAAACCTACGCCCTCGTCCGCAACATGCTCGTCGCCCACGCGCTGCCGGCGATCACCATGAAGGGGATCAGCCGCGAGGTTATCCCCTACAGCGTCGAGGGAATGCTCGACGCCGAGGGCCAGGCGAGCAAGGTCTTCAGCGCGCACATGACGGGGCTCGATTTCTATCTCGACCCGCGCATGGTGAATGCAGGCTCCGCGGAGCGGATACGCACGGTGTTGCAGCAGGCGATCGCGGCGCTGGAGAAGCCGGCGCCCGGCGTGTAGGAGCGGCTCACGACGATCGTCCGATCGCGATCTTCACGAGCCCGTGAGCCGCTCGGCAAAGAGCACCAGCGTCTTGCGGTAGATCACCGACCGGTTCCACTCGCGCATGACCTCGAAATTCGGGGTGCCCTCGCGGAACGGCGCGCCGGCGTGCCAGCCGTTGGTCTTGAGGAGATTGGCGGTCGACGCGAGCACGTCGGGCACGCTGTGGCGAAGGTCGACATGCCCGTTGCCGTCGAAATCGACGCCGTACTTGATGTAGGACGACGGTAGAAACTGCGTCTGGCCGATTTCGCCGGCATAGGCGCCGACCAGATCGCGCTGGGAGAGGTCGCCGCGCTGGAGAATCTGCAGCGCGGCGAGCACCTCGCCTTGAAAGAGATCGGTACGGCGGCAGTCGTGCGCCAGCGTGGCGACAGTGCGGACCACCGGCAGCTTGCCCATGTCGCCGGTGCCGTTGTCGCTCTCCATCGTCCAGATCGCCATGAGCAGGGTCTTAGGGACTCCGAACTCCTGCTCGATGCGGGCGAGCAGCGCACCGTTACGCTGCATCAGCTGCTTGGCGCGATTGATGCGGGCCGGGATCACGCGAGTCGCTGCGTATTCCTCGAAGCTCTTGCGGAAGGTGCCGCGCTGGCGCCGGTCGAAGGCGAGCACCCCCGCATCCGGAGTGAGCCCGGCGAACGCGCTGTCGATCACGGGGCGCGAGACGCCTGCCCCCGCCGCATCGCGCGACATCGCGGAGATGAACGTATGAAAGTCGCCGCCACATGTCGCAGCCCGGGCGGGCGCGACCAAAAACAGCGTGCAGATGAGAATCGTAATCGTTCGCATCAAAGTTTCCTTGTTCGTCATCACATCCCCCCGAGCCGCATGATGGCGAGCGCCAGCGCTTGCGCCCGCGGCACGATCGAGTCGACCTCGAGATATTCCTCGGGCGAATGGGCGCGGCCGCCGATCGGACCGACGGCGCAGATCGTCGCGGCGCCGGCACTCGAGGCGAACCCGGCATCGGAGCAGCCGCCGGCGAACATGGGCTCGACGGTCTGCCCGAGCGCAGCGGCGCAGGCGGCATAGTGGTCGTAGAGCCGCTGCGAGGCTTCGCTCGCGACCATTGGGGCGAACTCGCCGGTGATCTCGAGCCGCGCCTTGGTGCCCGGCACGAAGCACTCCGCGACAATCGCGTCGATCTCCGCCATCGCCCTCGTGCGGTCGGCGGGGTGGATGAAGCGCAGGTCGATCTCGGCGCTCGCGCTCGGCGCAATGGTGTTGACGGTCTGGCCGCCGCTGATAGTGCCGACATTGCAGCTGATGCCGTTGGGCAGATCGGTCAGCGCGTGCAGCCGGATGATTTTCTGCGCGATCTCCTCGATGGCGCTGATGCCGTCGCCATAGTTGTTGCCGGCATGCGCGGCCTTGCCGGTGACGTCGAGGCGCATGAACACGCCGCCCTTGCGTCCGGTGACGACACCGCCGCCCGGGCGACCGGGCTCGCTGTTGAAGACGGCACGCGCCGCGCGGGCCTCCTTCATGATGAGCTCTTTCGACGACGGAGAACCGATCTCCTCGTCGGCGGTAAAGAGTGCAGTAATCGGCGCCGGCGCGCCGCCGAACTTCTTCAGCGCGGCGATGACGAAGGCGTTGATGGTCAGCCCCGCCTTCATGTCGGCGCAGCCCGGGCCGGACGCCTTGCCGTCGGCGACGCGGAACGGACGGCGCACGGCCTCGCCCTGCCCGAACACGGTGTCGCGATGGCCCATCAACAGGATCGGCGCGTTGCCGGCGCCTGCCCCGTCCCCGACGCCGGCACGGATAGCGTCGCCGAAACGCTCGTTGGTCAGCACCTCGAAGCCGATGTCGTGGCTCGCGAGAAAGCCGCGCAGCTGCGCGCCAACGGCGTCGACGCCGGCCTTGTCGTAGGTTCCGCTGTCGATGTTAACGAGCGCCGCCACCAGGGAGACCATGGCCTCGCGCTGGCCGGCCAGCCAATCAAGCACCGCGATTTCTTTCTTGGATAACGAGGTCATTTGGTTCCGTTCAACTCTAGCCCGCATTGAGCGCAGCGAAATGCGGGATTTTGACGATGAGAATATATCGACCCGCCGCTCCCGGATTTCGCTTACACTCAATTCGGGCTACAGGTCCTCTCACAGCTTGATGTGCAGTCGCGCCGCGAGCTCGCCGACCACGCCGCGCCGGAACGCCAATACGCAGACGACGAAGATCGCGCCCTGGATCACCGGCACCCACTCGCCGAAGCTCGCGAAATAGGTCTGCATCGCGACGATGATGGTCGCGCCCACCACCGGGCCGAAGATGGTGCCGAGGCCGCCGACCAGCGTCATCAGCACTACCTCGCCGGACATCGTCCAATGCACGTCGGTGAGCGAGGCGAGCTGGAATACCAGCGCCTTGGTCGCGCCGGCGAGCCCGGCGAACACCGCCGAGAGCACGAAGGCGACGAGCTTGTAGCGTTCGGTCTTGTAGCCGAGCGAGATCGCCCGCGGCTCGTTCTCCCGGATCGCCTTCAACACCTCCCCGAACGGCGAGTGGACGATGCGGTAGATCACGAGAAATGCGGCGAGGAAGATCACGACCACGACGGCGTACATGGTCATGGTGTCGGAAAGATCGATGATGCCGAACAGCTTTCCGCGCGGCACGCCCTGGATGCCGTCCTCGCCGCCGGTGAACTTCGCCTGCACCGCGAAGAAGTAGAGCATCTGCGCGAGCGCGAGGGTAATCATCGCGAAATAGATGCCCTGCCGACGGATGGCGACGCCGCCGACGATGACGCCGAGGATACCGGCGACCAGCGTGCCGCAGAAGATGGCGAGCGCGGGCGATTGCGCCGGAAGCGGGATCGAGAGCCAGTGCCCCGCCCAGTATGGGAGGCTCACCGTACCGACCTTGGCAATATGGGCCGAGACGTAGGATGCCCAGCCGAAAAACATCGCATGGCCGAACGACAACAGGCCGCCATAGCCGATGAGCAGGTTGAAGGCGCAGGCGAACAGCGCGAAGCACAGCGCCTTCATCAGGAACACGGGATAGACCTGGAACGGCGGCAGCGGCGCCAGCACCAGCACCGCGACCATGACCGCAAACGCGATCTTCATGCTCGCGGGCACATCCGATCGCGGCACGGCAGCGACGTCGACGGCGGCCATGTCAGGCTCCCCGTCCGAACAGGCCGGTCGGCCGGATCAGCAGCACAATCACCATGATGACGAAGATCACCGTGTTGGACGCTTCCGGGAAGAACACCTTGGTGAGCCCTTCGATAATGCCGAGCGCAAATCCGGTCAGGATCGCGCCGAGGATCGAGCCCATGCCGCCGATCACCACCACCGCGAACACGACGATGATGAGGTCCGATCCCATCTGCGGGCTGACGTTGTAGATCGGCGCCGCCAGCACGCCGGCGAGCGCGGCGAGCGCCACGCCGAAGCCATAGGTCAGCATGATCATACGCGGCACATTGATGCCGAAGGCACGCACCAGCGCCGGGTTCTCGGTGGCGGCGCGAAGATAGGAGCCGAGCCGCGTGCGCTCGATCACGAACCAGGTGCTGAAGCACACGACGACGGAGACTGCGATCACCCAGGCGCGATAGTTCGGCAAAAACATGAATCCGAGGTTCTGCCCGCCCGTCAGCGATTCCGGCACCCGATACGGTTGCCCGGACGACCCGTAATAGCGGCGGAAGATGCCCTCGATGATGAGCGCAAGCCCGAAGGTCAGCAGCAGCCCGTAGAGATGATCGAGCTTGTAGAGCCATTGCAGCAGGAACCGCTCGATCAGGATGCCGGTGAAGCCGACGATCAGCGGCGCGAGCACGAGCGCCGGCCAGTAGCCGATGCCGAGCTTGTCGAGCAGCAGGAACGCCGTGAAAGCGCCCATCATGTACTGGGCGCCGTGCGCAAAATTGATGATATTGAGCATCCCGAAGATGACGGCGAGCCCGAGACTCAGCAGCGCATAGAACGAGCCGTTGATGAGTCCGAGCAGAAGCTGTCCGAACAGCGCCGTCGACGGAATGCCGAAGATATCGAACATCGCCCATCCCGATCCTCCGTCCGCATCCCGAACTCACCCGGTCTCCCTCGAAAGGGGAGGGCGGGGTGGGGGTCTGCTGACCGCGGTCACGTGCCGACCGAAAGAGCCCCTCCCTACCCTCCCCGAAGTCGGGGGAGGGGAAACCGCCATGCGAGTACCGAGCGTCAGCCTTGGACCAGCGGGCAGCCGCCTTCCTTGAGTGGGCGGAAGGCCTCGGCGGCGGGGATAACGGCGCGGGTCTTGTAGAAGTCGCCGGGGTACTTCGACTCGGAGGGCTTCTTCACTTCGAACAGATAGGCGTCGTGGATCTTGCGGCCGTCGGCGCGCACGATGCCTTTGCCGAACAGCGGATCGTCGGTCGGCAGCTCCTTCATCTTGGCGACCACGGCGCGGCCATCGCCGTCGGCTTTGAGCGCCTCCACCGCCTTGAGATAATGAAGGACCGAGGAATAGACGCCGGCATGTACCATGGTCGGAATCTTGCCGGGCCGCTCCGCCTGCCAGCGCTTGGTCCAGGCGCGGCTCGCGTCGTTGAGGTCCCAGTACCAGGTCTCGGTGAGCACCAGGCCTTGCGCCGTGGGGAGGCCGAGCGCGGCGACGTCGCTCGCGAACACCAGGAGCCCGGCGAGCGACTGGCCGCCACTCACGAGGCCGAATTCCGCCGCCTGCTTGATCGAGTTGATGGTGTCGCCGCCGGCGTTGGCGAGGCCAATCACCTTCGCCCGCGACGCCTGCGCCTGCAACAGGAACGAGGAGAAGTCGCTGGTGTTGATCGGCACGCGCACCTTGCCGACCACCTTGCCGCCATTCGCCTCGACCACTGCCGAGGTGTCGCGCTCGAGCGCCTGACCGAACGCATAGTCGGCAGTGAGGAAGAACCAGGTGTTGCCGCCGGTCTTGACCACCGCCTTGCCGGTGCCGTTGGCAAGATTCCAGGTGTCGTAGACCCAGTGGATCGTATCGGCGTTGCACTTCGTCCCGGTGAGATCGGAGCTCGCCGCACCCGATACCAGCACCGGCTTGTTCTTGAGCTTGCCGACTTCGCTCGTCGCGAGCGCCGTGCCGGAATTGACGACGTCGACGATCACGTCGACCTTGTCGACGTCGATCCAGGAGTTGGCGAGGGTCGCCGCAATGTCCGGCTTGTTCTGGTGATCGCCGAAGATGATCTCGACCTTCATGCCCTTGGCTGCCGGATTGAAGTCCGCCACCGCGAGCTTCGCCGCCGCTACCGAGCCGGCGCCCGCGAGATCGGAATAGAGACTTCGACATGTCGGTCAGCACGCCGATCTTGACGACGCCGTCGGTGATTTGCGCATAGGCCGAGCTGCTCGCCAGTGCGGCAGCGGCGACGATAAGACAGCGCATCGACTTCATACTTCCCTCCGTTTGGCGCCGGTCCGCGGCACCGTCGATGAATTCACACGCCAAGATAGTGCTGCAATTTCTCCCGATTGGTGTCGAGCTCGCGCTGCGCGAAACCCTCGACCACCCGGCCATGCTCCATGACATAATACCGGTCCGCGACGGTCGCCGCGAAACGGAAATTCTGCTCGACCAGGACGATGGTGAAGCCCTGCTCCTTGAGGCTGCGGATGGTGCGTCCGATCTGCTGAATGATCACCGGCGCGAGGCCCTCGGTCGGCTCGTCGAGCAGGAGAAGCCGCGCGCCGGTGCGCAGGATGCGCCCGATGGCGAGCATCTGCTGCTCGCCGCCGGAGAGCTTGGTGCCTTGGCTCGCGAGACGCTCGGCGAGATTCGGAAACAGCTCGAAAATGCGAGCGCGGGGAAGCCCGCCCTGCTTGACCTGCGGCGGCAGTTCGAGGTTTTCCTCGACATCGAGGCTCGCGAAGATGCCGCGCTCCTCCGGACAGATCGCGATGCCGGCGCGGGCGATCTGGTTCGACGCGAGTCGCGTGAGCTCGCGACCCTCGAACTTCACCGAGCCAGTGCGGTTCGCGACCATGCCCATGACCGACTTCAAGGTCGTGGTCTTGCCGGCGCCGTTGCGTCCGAGCAACGTGACGACCTCGCCGCGATCGACGTTGAAGGTCACGCCGTGCAGCACGTGGGATTCGCCGTACCAGGCCTGCAGACCTTCGACCGCCAGCAACGGCGCGGCGGCGCTACTCATGGCCCACTCCGAGATAGGCCTCTCGCACCTGCGGGCTCGCCGACACCATCGCGTAGTCGCCCTCTGCGAGGACGCGGCCGCGGGTGAGCACGGTGATGCGGTCGGAGAGATTGGCGACGACGCTGAGATTGTGTTCGACCATCAGGATGGTGCGGTTCGCCGCGACCGACTTGATCAGCGCGGCGATGCGGTCGATGTCCTCATGGCCCATGCCGGCCGTCGGCTCGTCGAGCAGCAGCATTTCCGGATCGAGCGCGAGCGTCGTGGCGAGTTCGAGCGCGCGCTTGCGGCCGTATGGCAATTCCGCCGCCGGCGTCGACGCGAAGGCGGCGAGGCCGACGTCGGCGATCAGCGCGAGCGCCCGGCCGTTGAAGTCGTCGAGCACGCGATTGGAGCGCCAGAAATCGAACGAGCCGCCGCGTTGTCGCTGCAAGGCGATGCGCACGTTCTCGAGCACGCTCAGGTGCGGGAACACCGCGGAGATCTGGAACGAGCGCACGAGACCGCGCCGCGCGACACCGGCGGGCGGCAGCGCCGTGATGTCGGCGCCCTTGTAGAAGATGCGTCCGCTCGTGGGTTTGAGAAACTTGGTCAGCAGATTGAAGCAGGTGGTCTTGCCGGCGCCGTTGGGTCCGATCAGCGCGTGAATGGTGCCACGCGCCACGCGCAAGTTGACACCGCCAACCGCCACGAAGCCGGCGAACTCTTTCGTGAGCTGCTCGGTTTCGAGGATGATGTCCTCACCCATAGCCGTCAGGTTCCCTCGCCCCGGCTTGTTTGTGTTGCCGGTTCGGCTCCCCGACCGCAAAAGCCGCCGAGCAGACTGGGTTCCAGGCCTATCATCGGCTGGGACGGGTCACAAGGCCGACAAAAGGCGACGCAATGACGCCGTGGGCTCGCAACTCCAGCGCCGATTTTTCAGGCAGATTGGTCCGCCTCGCAGCACAGTCCGCCGGGCACGGGGAAATAGTTACGGGAGGATGGGCTTTACGAGAAACTATTCGCTCGGCGCGGCAAAACTGACGACCGACTTGTTCGCCTCGAGCTCTTTCACCGCGCGGGCGAGCTGTTGCCGCGACAGGCTGCCGTGGGCGACCCGCACGCGATAGACGCCGCCGGCCTTGGGTCCGTCGACGATCGCCGCATCATGATCGTCGAGAAACTTGTTGATGTCGGCGATCGACGCCTGCGGGGCGAAGCGAACCAGCGCATAGGAGTCGATCTCGAGGCCGCGTGTAATCGGGGCCGACGCCGTCTCGAAGGTCGGCATGGCCGTTGCGCTCGCCGCCGCCTGTACCGGCGGCGCAGCGCTCTCATGCTCCTCCATCACGAGGCGCGTGATCACACCGGCCTGCAAAAGGACGATCACCGCCGCTGCCGACGCCGACCAGGCGAGCATGCGGGGCGAGAAGAACTGCGCGACGCGCGCGCTGAGGCTCGGGGACGCGACGCGGCGTACTACCTTGCGGTCCTGGTCTATGGCGCGAAACAGCGTCTCCATCGCCCGCGCCGACGGGGCTCCGAGCGACTCGTTCAAAAGGATGGTCTCGGTGAGCTCCTCACGCACCAGCGCGAAGCGGCGGGCGAGCTCAGGGTCGGTAGCGAGCGCGCGCTCGACTTCGGCAGCCTCGTCGCTGTCCAGCGTCCCGGCGGCATGCCACGGCAGCAGCTCTTCGAGGTCGCCCGGCGAAAGCTTGTGGTTCGAAGTCATGGCCAACCTCTATCCATTCCTGCTGCCTTGAGCAGCTCTGAGAGTTTCTTGCGCGCGTAGAACATGCGCGTTTTGACGGTTGCTTCCGGTATCCCGACGATCCCTGCGACTTCCTCGACCGATTTCTCGTGGTAGTAGACGAGATCGATCACTTCCCGATGTTCCCGCGACAACTGCCCGAGGCAGCTCCGCAGCACCTCGCTCTTGTCCTTTTTCTGCAACGAGATCTCCGGAGTGTCCGAAGCATCCTCGATGGTCGCCGCCGTTTCCTCGTCCAGCTCCTCGTCCGGCTTGCGCCGCAGCGAGGATAGCGCCTTGAACCTTGCGATGGCCAGCAGCCAGGTGGACGCCGTGCTACGTCCCTCGAACCGATCAGCCTGGCGCCAGACGTCCAGGAAAACCTCGCTGATCAGGTCCTCGGCAGCCGCCTCGTTGCGCACAAGGCGGAGCACGAAGCGGTACACCCGCACATGGTGGCGTGCGAACAACACCTGCATCGCGAGCCGGTCGCCTTGGGCGATCCTACCGATCAGAACTTCGTCCGAGGCTGCAGTGTTCGCGCTCAACGATCGGCTCGTCCGGTTTGTCGCGGCGAAACCACAACCGGTTCAAAGTGGATGGCGGGAATGTCGGAACACCGCAACTGCCGGGTCGTCGACGCCACCACCCTCCCTCCATACCTTCGAAAGACTTTTGGACCCGCACATGATACCGCAAAATGCCCCTAAACCCGAGCTTGGGCAAGAAAACCTGCTGTTCCGCCGAAAATTCGGCCGCGCAGGCGGCGGCCAAGGGGTGGGAATCTCCTTGCCCTTGGTTTATGCGAGGCAATTCGTGGTTCTCGCTCTTTGTCGGTTCCTGCAATGTTCCAGCTAGACTACCTAAACACCTGCGCCCCGGAGGACTTTGTCTCCGCTCTGGGCGAGATTTTCGAGCATTCCCCGTGGGTTGCGCAAGGTGCCGAGGCACGCCGCCCGTTCCCGACCATCGCCGCCCTGCACGACGCGATGGTGGAGGTGGTCAGGAGCGCCCCGCCGGAGCGGAAGCTCGCCTTTCTGCAGGCGCACCCGGAGCTCGGCAGCAAGCTCGGCCGAACGCCGGCTCTCACCCAGTCCTCCCGTGATGAACAGGGAAGCCTGGGGCTCGATCGCCTGTCGGATGAGGAATTCGAGCAATTCAACCAACTCAACGGGCTCTACCGGGAGAAATTCGGCTTTCCGTTCATCATCTGCGTCGGTCGCCACACCCGCGATTCCATCCTGCGCCAATTCGAGCGCCGCGTCGGAAATGAGAAGGACGCCGAGTTCGCCAACGCAATCAACGAGATCGGCCTGATTGCGCGGTTGCGGCTGGTGGCCTCGGTCGACGGAGCGGGCAAACCTCGGACCGAGGGACGCCTCTCGACCCATGTCCTCGACAATGTCCGTGGCGGCCCGGCGGCCGGCATCCGGGTGGCACTCTATGAGATCGGCACGAGCGCGCGCGCCCTGATCGTCACCACGCTGACCAATGCCGATGGTCGCACCGACGCCCCCCTGCTCGGCGGCGGACCGCTGCGGATCGGAACCTATGAGCTTCAGTTCACCATCGGGGATCACTTCACCGGCGTCGCCGATCCGCCGTTTCTCGACGTGATACCGATCCGCTTCTCCATCGCCGAACCCGAGGGCCACTACCACGTCCCCCTGCTCGTCACGCCGTGGAGCTATTCGACCTACCGGGGAAGTTGATGAGCGCGCGCTTCGACACCATCATCCGCGGCGGCACCGTCGCGACGGAAGCCGACACTTTCGCCTGCGACATCGGCATTCGCGGCGAGAAGATCGTGGCGCTCGGCGACGACCTCGGCGAGGCCGCCGAGATCGTCGATGCGACCGGGCGCCTGGTGCTCCCCGGCGGCATCGACAGCCACGTCCATGTGGCCCAGCCCTCCGCGCCCGGCATCGTCATGGCGGACGACTTCGAGAGCGGCACGCGGGCGGCGGCGTTCGGCGGCAACACCATGATCCTGCCCTTCGCGCTCCAGGAGCGCGGCCAGTCGCTCCGCCAAGTGGTAAAGGACTATCACGCCAAGGCAGACGGCCGCTGCTACGTCGACGTCTCCTTTCACCTCATCATTTCCGACGCAAGCGAGACGGTGCTCGGCCAGGAGCTGCCTGCGCTCGTGCACGACGGCTATACGTCGTTCAAGGTATTCATGACCTATGAGGGCCTCGCGCTCTCCGATCTCGAGATGCTCAACGTGATGGCGGTGGCGCGCGAGACCGGCGCGCTGGTCATGGTCCACGCGGAAAACTACGACGCCATCCGCTTCCTGACCGACCGGCTGGAGCGCGCCGGCAAAACGGCGCCGCATTTTCACGCGACGTCGCGACCGATTCCGGTGGAGCGCGAAGCGACCCACCGCGCGATCTCGCTCGCCGAGATCGTCGACGTGCCGGTGATGATCGTGCATGTGTCGAGTCGTGAGGCGATGGAGGAAATCCGCCGCGCCCAGCAGAAGGGGCTCAAGGTTTACGGCGAGACCTGCCCGCAATATCTCGTGCTCACGGCGAAGGACCTCGAAGGCCTCAACATGGAGGGCGCGAAATACGTCTGCTCGCCGCCGCCGCGCGATGCCGAGAGCCAGCTCGCGTGCTGGGAAGGCCTGCAGCAGAAGGTGTTCTCGCTGTTCTCCTCGGACCACTGCCCGTTTCGTTACGACGATGCTCACGGCAAGCTCGCGCCCAAGGGAAGAACGAGCTTTCGCTGGGTGCCGAACGGCATTCCCGGCGTCGAGACGCGGCTGCCCATCCTGTTCTCCGAAGGCGTCAAGGCCGGGCGGATCAGCCTCAACGAGTTCGTCGCGCTCACCGCGACCAATCATGCCAAGACCTATGGTCTCTACCCGCGCAAGGGCACGATCGCGATCGGCAGCGATGCCGACCTCGCGATCTGGGACACCGAACGGCGCACCACCATCACCCAGGCGCTGATGCACCACGGCACCGACTACACGCCCTATGAGGGCCTGGTGGTCACGGGATGGCCGGTGAGCACCATGGTGCGCGGCCGCTTCGTGGTGCGCGACGGGGCGTTGGTGGGTACGAAGGCCGGGCGCTATGTCAGCCGCGAGAGATCGCCGCTCGCCGTCCCGCGCGGCCAAGGCGCGGTCTGACTTCTCCCGGTTTTCCGAGAGAGGAGGCAGGGCCGCGGCGACACTCCTCCGCGACAAACGTCCGGAACTCGCACGAGCCTTCAGAGACCGAAATGATTGCGCGGCGCGAAATCGACCGGCATCGGGAAGGTTTCGTTGGCCGCTACCAACGAATGAATGTGGGTTGTCCTGTCGTTGCCGATCGGCTTCGCAACAAGGACCTGGGACGCTCCGAAAAGGGCGCCGAGGTCGAACGTTCCCGAAAGGACGACAAGATCAAACAGTAGAACGAGCGCAAAAAGTGCCTTCACTTGCCTCCCCTGGCGCGCCTCGTGTTGACTTCGGACGTCTCGACGTTAGACGGCGTTGCGGAGAGCGATTGTGAGCCGTTTCACAATCGATCAAGTTTATGCGGCCCCCTTCTGCGGCGGCAAAAAGCGAACGACCACCCAGGCACGGCTGCCGATCCGCGATTGCCGTTGCAGGACGCCGCAAACTCGCCGGTCACGATCGCATTGTAGACCGCTTCGGCCCGATGAGCTGACTTGGCCGCATCCTTTCAGGACGTCGCAGATGGGCCAGAAGGCGTCATCGGCCACTACTGCGACGACACTTCGGCGAGGGGCGACGGCTGCCGAGCGCGAGATCCACCCGGCGTTTGGGCGGCCGTCTCAAAAAATGAGAGACGAAGCCAGAATTTTCCTCGATGGCGGGAATAAATAGCGGGTTCCGTCCGTCTTTGTGTGTTTGGCCCGCAGCCAACCGTCAGGTGGTAAAGGCGGCCGTGCGTTCATTGGAGAAAGCGATGAGCACCAGGGGGTCCGCGAACGCGGCTTTAGCTCGGAGAACCGTCGCCCAAAAGCCTTTGGGATCAGGGACGGCTTCCGTGGCGGATTTTGCGGCCGCAGCGACCGGAGCACTCAAACTTTACTGGCGCATCTCTTGGCTGGTGCTGATCGCAGCTGTTTGTGGGACGCCGACAGCGTTCGCGCAGTCACCTCCGATACTTGAGGAACAGTTTGGCGCCGCGTCCGCAGTGATCGACGGGAGCGCCACTCTGGTGTTTGTCGTCTTCAATCCCAATCCTTCTACCCTGTTATCGGGGCTCGGATTCACCGACACGTTGCCCCCCGGCCTTGTGATCTCCACGCCGAACGGCCTCGCCAACGGTTGCCCGGGCACGGTGACAGCGCCGGCGGGCGGCCAGGCCATCAGCTTTTTGAATGGAGTTCTCCCTCAAAGCGCCAGCTGCAATATCATGATCAGCGTCACCGCAACGACGATTGGCAATAAGACCAATACGACGAGCACTATCACATCCGGCCAGTCCGCCGCTGGCGGTGCGGCGACCGCGACGCTTTATGTCGGACCGAACATCCACGAATACCCGATCCCGACTGCCAATAGCTTGCCCTTCAGCATTGTCGCCGGATCGGACGGTGCGTTATGGTTTACCGAGGGTGCTGGCAGAAAAATTGGGCGCATAACGACCGCGGGTATCTTTACCACCGAATTCCCGATGACTAACACTCCCAACCAAATTGCGGCGGGTCCGGACGGCGCGCTCTGGTTCACCGAGGGCGCCAATAACATCGGACGCATCACGACCTCGGGCGTGTTCACCGAGTACCCGATCCCAACAGCGGACAGCGCCCTCATTGGGATCGCGGCGGGTGCGGACGGCGCCCTGTGGTTTGTCGAGCAAATTGGGAATAAAATCGGGCGGATCACGACCTCGGGGGTGGTCACCGAATACCCGGTTCCCACAGCGAACAGCCAGCCGTATCTAATCGCCCCCGGTCCGGACGGCGCTCTTTGGTTCACGGAGCTTGCCGGCAACAAGATTGGGCGGATCACGACCTCAGGGGTAATCGCCGAATACCCGGTCCCCACAGTGGGAAGCGAGCCGGATTCTATTGCGGCGGGCCCGGATGGCGCCCTCTGGTTCACGGAGCTTGCGGGCAACAAGATTGGGCGGATCACAACCTCGGGGAGCATTACCGAATACCCGGTCCCCACGGCCAACGCCGAGCCGCAAGCTATCGCGGCGGGCCGGGACGGCGCCCTCTGGTTCACGGAGATCAACAGCAGCAAGATCGGGCGAATAACGATCTCGGGACTCATCTCCGAATATCCACTTCCCACGGCAGGAAGCGGGCCTACTGGCATCGTCGTTGGCACGGACGGTGCGCTGTGGTTCGTCGAGCAGAATGCAAACAACATTGGACGTATACCGGAGCAACCCGCGGTTGCCACTCACGATCTTAGCCGCGATGGCAAGAGCGACATCGTTTGGCGCGACGGCAGCGGCGACCTGGGATTCTGGCTGGTGAGCGGGACGACGATCTCGGCGCTGGGCGGCGTCGGCGGCGTGCCGGCGATCTGGTCCATCGTCGGGCAGCGCGACTTCGATGGCGATGGCTTTGCCGACCTGTTGTGGCGTGACACTAGCGGCAACACCGCGATGTGGTTCATGAACGGGACTCAGATTGCCTCATCCACCAGCATCGGAAACATTCCGCCGACCTGGTCGATTGCCGCAACCGGTGACTTTAATGGTGACGGGAAAGGAGACATCCTCTGGCGCGACGGCAGTGGCAATGTCGCCGTATGGCTGATGAATGGCGCGAGCATATTTTTGTCCGGCGGTCTCGGCAATGTCCCGGTGGCCTGGTCGGTTGTCGGCACCGGCGACTTCAACGGGGACGGCACGAGCGATCTTCTTTGGCGTGATACCGGCGGAAACATCGCCATATGGTTCATGAGCGGCACATCGGTCGCCTCGTTTGGGTCGGTGGGCAACGCACCGACGAACTGGTTGGTGGTCGGCACCGGTGATTTTAACGGCGACGGCAATGCCGACATCGTCTGGCGCAACAGTGCCGGCGACGTCGCAATCTGGCTGATGCACGGAGCGGCCATCGGAACTGCCGGTGGTCTTGGCAACGTACCAATGAGCTGGTCGATTGCTCAGACCGGGGACTATAACGGCGACGCCAAGAGCGATCTGTTGTGGCGCGACACCAGCGGCAACACCGCGATCTGGTTCATGAACGGTGCGGCCATTTCTTCGGCAGGGAGCTTTGGCAACATACCGACCGGCTGGACGGTGCAGTCGGTCAATGCCGAGTGAAAGCAGCTGAACTCGTCGAGGTCCGGTTTGGTTCAAACTGAGATCTAACTCCAGCGCCTCCCGACCACGGCTCTGCGCTGCACAGCGGACTCCAAGGGGCTCACGGTGTGGCTAGGTTCAAAGCGCTTCTCGCTCCGTCTTCGAGAGCGTCGGCTGCGCACTTGGCCATCTCTGGGACCGTGAAGTGGTCGCAAGAAATAACCCAACCGTGCCCTCTCCAAAAACAGAGAGAGAAACGCCGTGCGCAAAAAAGCAAACTCGCCGCAGCCCTGCTTGGCTGCGGCGAGTTGTTAAACGGTAGTCGGTGCCGGCCTCAGCGGGCGAGGACGATGAAATCGGTGTCCTTGCCGGTTTCGCCGCTTATGCCGAGGTCGGACACGATCAGCGAGGCGCCGGGGGTGACGAGCGGGGCGATGCGGTCGAGCGCTTCCTGCGGGATATGGATGCGGTCGAGGGCCTCGTTGGCCGAGGTCGGCGACACCGGTGCCGGTGCCTCGGCGACCTCCTGGCGGCCGCCGCGGCGGCCGACGACCTTCTTCGGCGGATCGACGTTCGCCTTGCCGCTCGCAACGTTCGACACCAGCCAGCGGAGCTTGCCGTTGTCGTCGGCGCGGCCGGCAGTGAAGAGATAGGTGCCGATCGGCTGCTCGGGATGGGAGATCGTGACCGGCATGTCGAACACCGGCTCGTTGCCCTTGCGGACGTAGAGCTTGCCAGCCTTGCGGCTCACGAACACCGACACCAGGCCGGGCTTGAGCGGCTTTTCGAAGACCGACGGAGCGGCCGGGACCGGAGCAGGATCGACGAGAGGCGCCGGCAGCGCCTGGGCAACGGCAGGGTGCATGTCGGCGGGCCGCTGGTCGACCGCGACGGCCTCGGGAGCCGGCAGCGCCGAGTCGCCCGAAACGTCGAGGCCTTCACCGAGTGCCGCACGAGGTTGCGCGGACATCGCGGGAGGTGCCAGCGAGCTGTAGGTCGGCAGCGGCAGCTCGGTCTTCTCGAGCGTCGGCGAACGCGCCGGCGTGGTCGGCGTGGCAACGTCGGGGGTCGCGGGCTTGGTGGCAAGCGCCACGAGGCTCGGGTGGTCGAACTGCTGCGGTACCACGTCGTTGCGCGGGCTCACGATCACGCGGACGCCCATCTTGGTCGTGGTCCAGAGCCGTGCCGCGAAATCGTGCGTCAGGCGGATGCAGCCGTGGGAGGCCGGATGGCCCGGCACCACGCCCTCGTGCATGGCAACACCCGACCAGGTGATGCGCTGCATGTACGGCATTGGCGCGCCGCTGTAGATGTTCGAATGATGGTAGCGGTCCTTCTGGATCACGCTGAAGATGCCCATCGGCGTGGGGTGCCCGGGCATGCCGGTCGAGACCGGCCCCGACATGATGGGCGTCCCGTCGTCATACACGGTGACGTGCTGGCTTCCGATCGAGACCACGATGATCAGCGGACCTGCCGGCGGCTTCGGCGGCTCCTGCTTGGCCTGGCCCTTGGAAGGAGCAGCGCCGGTCCCGGTGCTCGCGCCGGAGTCGTTGCTGTTGCTGCGCCGGTGTCCATAAGTGCGGGTCGCAACGTTGGTGCCGCCGCCATAACCACCGTAGCCGTAGGAACGGGAGTAGGAGTTGCCGAAGAGACCGAAGGCATCCGCCGGCTTCGTCGTGCCGGAGAGGCAGACGAGCCCGATGGCCGTCGCTGCCAACCAGGCGCTCTTGCCGCGCAGACAGGCAGCCGGCACCACTGCAATGGAAAACGTACCTTTGCTACTCGTCGCCATAGTCCTCGGCCCCATTTTCAGACAACCGCCCGTCCCTCGCGCGCGCCGCGCAAGAGCGAAACCCCTTGTGACACGAAAGCTTGACTTCCCGCCTAATTCGGATCCCAAAAACAAGCGAACTCTCAAGCGATTCACTTAACCGATTTGGGACAACCAATAGTTAAGATCAGGCCTCCTGCGGGGTCTATGCAAAAACCGACTTCTGCAAGTTCGCCATATCCGAATGGGCGAGCAGTGTGGTGTTTGCGCATCTCGGGTCACGCTTATGCTTAGTCTGGCGAGCACGCGATCCGGTTCGAGAAAGGTCGGCCGCGAATTGAAATTTTCGCGAGGTGCCGCCTCTTGACGATTGCGGCGGAGAAGACAAGCCTCGTCGAGGCACCAAGCCGTCCGGGCGACGACCACGCGCCGGGAAGACGAACAAGGCGGTTGCGGGAGCGGGAGGAATGAAGTCCTATATGGTGGGGAAGGTCGAGGAGCTCGCCGAAGGCGAGCGCCGGGTCGTTTCCTGCGACGGCACCGAGGTCGGCGTGTTCATGGTCGATGGCGAGCTGGTCGCCTGGTATAACCAGTGCGCGCACCGTGGCGGACCGGTCTGCCAGGGCCGCATCTACCGGCGGGTCGTCGAGCCGGTCGACGAGGAGCACCAAACGCGCATGCTCCAGCACGACCCGGTCGCCAAGAACATCGTCTGCCCATGGCACGGGTGGGAGTTCGACTTGCGCACCGGGCACCATCCGGCCGGCGCCAAGTTCGCGTTGCGCAAGGCCAAGCTGGAGGTCGCCGACGGGCACGTCTATGTCGTTGTCTGAGCCCGCTCTCCCGAACGATCCCTATGCCTGGATCGATCGCTTTGCCGCCGACCTTCACGTCGCGGCGCGCGACCTCGTGCGCACCAACGAGGCCGCGCGGGTTTCCGACGCGGCGGTTGCCCAGATGCTGACCGCGGCGATCCGGCTCTACGTCGCCAAATCCGACGGAGAGGAGCGTACCTTCCGCCCGATCGTCCCCGAGGAGACCGAGCCGCTCACCGCGACCGAGCTCCTGTCCGCGGTCTCCGAGCTGTTGCGCGCGCTGCGGCTCGGTCCGATGGAGCTCGCCCTGTGGTATCGACGCCGGCCCGACGAGCCTTGAGGTGTTGCGATGAATGCACCGACCACCAACGTGCCGCAGCTGCTCACGCCGCAGCAGGCCGACGTCTACACCGATACCCGCGACCTGCTCGCCCATGCGCGCCAGGATTCAATCCGGCGCAAATACCGCGACTGGTTCATCTGCGATATCGACGCTCATCACGTCGAGACGGTGTCGTGGAAGGAGATCATCGAGCATATCGAGGATCCGGTGGTGCGCGAACAGGCGATCCACTTCCAGAACGAGCGTCTCAACGCCCCGCCCTACGGCCTCAACGGCGATCTCGGCTTGCGCTACCAGAGCGTCGGCGGCCGCATTCCCCATCAGGACGGGCAGCGCGAGACGGTGACGGAGAACGGCGTCCACCGCGATGTCGTGCTGACACGCCGCGCCATGGAAGCGCTCGCCATCGACTACATGGTGGTGTTTCCGACGCCGATGCTGTTCCTCGGCATGCACCCGCAGCCGGAAATGGAGGCGTGGCTCGGCCGCGCCTATAACCGCTGGCTCGCCGAGCGCATCCTCGCCGCCGACGACCGCATAAAATCGCTGATCTATCTGCCCTTCAACACGCCGGAAGAGGCGGAGCGCACGGTCGAGGAGTTCGACGATGTGCCGGGCGTGATCGGGTATTGCATCACCAGCACGCGCCACAAGCCGGTGCACCACAATCACTACATGCGGCTCTATGCGATGATCGAGGAGCGCGGCAAGCCGCTCGCGTTCCACGCCGGCTACCACTGGCAGGATCCTTCGCTCGCGACCATCAACCGCTTCCTCGGCATGCACGCACTCGGCTTCGTGTGGTCGAACATGATCCACGCGACGAACTGGATTCTCAACGGCATTCCCGAGCGCTTCCCGAAGCTCAAGCCGATCTGGGTGGAGAGCGGAATAGCCTGGGTGCCGTTCCTGATGCAGCGCCTCGACGACCAGTACCTGATGCGGCCGTCGGAAGCGCCGCAGCTCAAGCGGCTGCCGAGCGAGTATCTGCGTGACAATTGCTGGTATACGACGCAGCCGATGGAGACGACGAACCGCAAGGCACTCGAGGTCACCCTGGAGATGATCAACGCACAGTCGCAGCTCCTGTTCGCGTCCGATTGGCCCCATTTCGATTTCGACCTGCCGGGCGAGATCATCGACCTGCCGTTCCTCTCCGAGCAGGCCAAGCGCAACATTCTCGGCCTCAATGCCGCACGGATTTTCAACCTCGAGACGAAAATCAGGAAATCGCTGTAGTGGAAATTGCCGGTGCGACATGCGAGTGGGTGTCGCGTCTGCTGCAGCAACGCGTGGAGATTGACCACCAAACGGCAGGATCAAACGGTGCGGATTCCAATTGCACAGCGATTCGAATGTATCGGGCTTGTGCCCGAGTCACGTCCCCAGGAATCGAACTTTGTTTTTGCTCCTCTACGCGGACATGACGCAAGCTTGACGCTTGACGGACGACCTTGTGCTAGCTTTCAGCGCCAACAAAGGAGAGGTGGGGATGTCGCGCGAGCATCGACGCCCTTTTTCGGGTTTCCGCCATGGATCCCATGACCGGAGCGCCCATTGCATGGAGCGCGGTGCCGGAGTTCCGGTGGTTGCAACGGGATGCGATGTCCCGCCTCGTTTTCAGGAGGTGGTCATGAGGTTTCTGCTCGCTGTTCTGTTCGCCGCAACGATACTGCCGGGCGCACGACCCGCGACGGCGCAGCCATACAGCCAAGTCATCGTGTTCGGCGACAGCAACGTCGATGCCGGCTACTACAAGATGCTCAGCAGCCCCGGCGGCGGCACGACCTTCAACAACCTTTGGCCGACCGCCGTGGCAGATGGCGCAGGCGCGCCGACGAGCGCGCCGGGACTGGTGTACCCCCAATATCTTGCCGGATACTTCGGCCTCACCGCCAATCCTTCGAATACGGCGGGCGGCACGAATTACGCCACCAGCGGCGCGAAGAACGTCACGATCAACAGCGCAGCAACCGGAGGCTTTGGCGCAGCGATCCCGACCCACAACCAGATTTCGAACTACCTGTCGGCTCATGGTGGCGTTGCGGACAGCCAGGCACTCTATGTGATCCATTCGGGCGACAACGATGTCACCTATGCGGCTGGAGATTCCGGAACCGGTCCTCCGCCGGATCCCGGCTCCTATGTCATAGAAGCTGCCGAAGACCTGGGCGGCGACATCCTGATCCTCAAGAAAGCCGGCGCTCAGCATATCGTGGTTGCTGGCCTGGCATATGATTATCCGACCGGCAGCAGCGCCGACGCAGTGAATCGGCGGGCGCTCAAATTGTCGTACACGAACACGCTGTTTCAAAACCTGACCCAAATAGGGGTGCCGTACATCCCGGCCAACATCGATTCCCTCAGATTGGCGATCTCGGCCAATCCCTCGAATTACGGCTTCACCTCGGTCGGCACCGGGGCTGGCCAGATGGCGTGCACGCAGCCGGCCGGAGTTACCACGGCCTGGGCGTTGTTGTGCTCATCCAATCCGAGCTCCCCGTCGACCTGGGTCTCGGCGACCACGCCTCAAATAGACCTTTTCGCCGACGACCAGCATCTCGCCACCGCGGGCCAGCGCCTGATGTCCCGCTTCTTCCGCAACCTCGTCCTCCCGTGGGCCGCCGTCCACGACGTCAACGGTGACGGCAAGAGCGACCTCGTATGGCGCAACACAAACGGCGACGTCGCCATCTGGGAGATGAACGGCGCCGCGATCGGCGCGACGGGCGGACTCGGCAACGTTGGCGGCACCTGGTCGATCGTCGCCGTGCGAGACTTCAACAGCGACAGCAAATTCGACCTGTTGTGGCGCGACAACTCGGGCAACACCGCGATCTGGTTTTTGAATGGCACGACCATCGCGTCAACTGCTTCCTTCGGCAATATCCCAAGCATCTGGAATGTCGCCGGGACCGGCGATTTCAACGGCGATGGCTATGGCGACATTCTCTGGGAGGACTCGTCCGGCAACCTCGCCGTCTGGCTGCTGGGGAGCGGCGGTCAGATCTCGTCCACCGGCGGCCTCGGCAACCTGCCTCCGGCAACATGGTCGGTGGTCGGAATTGCCGACTTCAACGGCGACGGCAAGAGCGACATTCTCTGGCGCGACACCGGCGGCAACACCGCGATCTGGTTTATGAACGGCACGGCCGTCTCGTCAGCCACAGGGCTCGGTACCATCCCCATCGCCTGGTCGGTCAAAGGCACCGGCGACTTCAACAACGACGGCTACAGCGACATCGTCTGGGAAGACACCAGCGGCAACGTGGCGGTGTGGCTGATGAAGGGCGCGAGCATCACTTCGTTGGGCAGCTTCGGCCCGGTGTCGCCGGCGACGTGGACTTCGTCGCCATCGGCGATTTCAACGGCGACGGCAAGAGCGACATCTTCTGGCGCGATACCGCCGGCAATTTGGCGGTCTGGTTCATGAACGGCACCACCGTGTCTTCGACGGCCGGCGTCGGCAACATTCCGGCGATCTGGACGGTTCAATCGAAGAATGCTGACTGATCACGGCAGCGTGCGGGGAAGCCTCGGCTAAGTGCCGTCCCGCGTCGCTCCATACACTTTCGCCGGATCGAATCCGCGCCCGGCATCGCGGAATTCGAGCGCGGCCGGCGTCCCGGCCGCGCCCGGCACGACGACCCGGTAGAAACACGTGCGCCGGCCGGTATGACAGGCGCCGGCGCCCGTCTGCTCAACCTTGAGGAGCAGCACGTCCTGGTCGCAGTCGACGCGCATCTCGACGACGCGCTGGACGTGGCCGGAGGTTTCGCCCTTCTTCCACAGGGCCTGGCGCGAGCGGCTATAGTACCAAGCCTCGCCGGTCGCGAGCGTCTTCGCCAACGCCTCTGCGTTCATGTGGGCGACCATCAGCACTTCGCCGGTATCGACGGCGGTGACCACGCACGCGATCAGGCCGGCCGCATCGAATTTGGGGGCGAAGGCGAGACCTTCCTCGATCTCCGCCGCCGAGCCGCGCGGCGACACGGTCATCCCTTCACGAGGGTGATGAATCGCACCTGCCGGGTGGGGTCGTCGCGGAACAGGCCGCTGAACTGGGTCGTCACCGTGGACGAGCCGTGCTTCTCGACGCCGCGCAGCGACATGCAGGTGTGCTCGGCCTCGATCATCACCGCGACGCCGCGCGGCTTCAAGACCTCGTCGATCGCGGTGACGACCTGCGAGGTCAGGTGCTCCTGAGTCTGCAGGCGGCGCGCATAGACGTCGATCAACCGAGCGAGCTTGGAGAGCCCGACGACCCGTTCGATCGGCAGATACGCCACATGGGCGCGGCCATAGAACGGCATCATGTGGTGCTCGCAGTGCGAATGGAACGGGATGTTGCGCACCAGGACGAGATCGTCATAAGTGCCCATCTCCGCGAAGGTGCGGTCGAGCACCTCTACCGCGTCCTCGCGGTAGCCGCTGTAGAGCTCCTCGTAGGCGGAGATGACGCGCTTTGGCGTCTCGCGCAGGCCCTCGCGGTCGGGGTCGTCGCCGATATAGGCGAGCAATGTGCGCACCGCCTGTTCAGCTTCGCTGCGGGAGGGACGCGGCACCACCGAATCGGCGGCGGTGCCCAATTCGGCACGCAATGCGGATACAGACTTCTTGGTGAAGGTGTCCATCGACGATCGCTCCGTTCGACCGGAGCCTCGGCCGATGGCCGGACCCCGGGAGTGTCACCCGGACGCGTCGTCCTCAACGCCGTCGCCGGGGGCACCGGCAAGACGGGACGCCGCATTCCCAAAACGCACGGGCACTCCGCACTTTCCGAAACGCCCGCGCCGACGGGTGGGGATTCCACCATCGCCGCTGCCGCCCTATATAATGATCGTCCAGCCGCGCGACAATCAGCCAACGGAAAGCCGGGCAGCCATGCTCAACGACGTCTATAACCGAAAGATACTCGAGCTTGCCGGCAATATTCCGCGGCTGGGGCGGCTCGCTCATCCCGACGCGACCGCGACCGCGCATTCCAAGCTGTGCGGCTCGACCGTCACCATCGACCTCACGATGGACGGCGATACCGTCACCGACTTTGCCCATGACGTGAAGGCCTGCGCGCTCGGCCAGGCGTCATCCTCGATCATGGCGCGCCACATCGTCGGCGCGAAGGCGCAGGAGCTGCGCCAGCTGCGCGAGGATGTGCGGCGGATGCTCAAGGAAAGCGGTCCCCCACCGACCGCGGAACGGTGGGCCGACGTCGCCCTGCTCGAGCCGGTGCGCGACTACAAGGCGCGGCACGCCTCGACGATGCTCACCTTCGATGCAGTGGTTTCGGCGATCGACCAGATCGCCGCCGCGAAAGCTCGCACCGCCGCGGAAATCTGACTCAAAGGAGGCAATGGCTGTAAGTCGGCCGCCCGCCCCCGCTCAGGGTTTGAGCCCGGCGTTCCGTTCCAAGCGGCCCGCGGGGCGGTCGACGTGCGCCCATTGCCCCTGGCACGTCGATTCGAGGCGCGTGAAACCCTTGGCGAAGCCCACATTGCCGACCCGGATATTGGTCTGCGGACCGCCGGAGCTCTCCGTCGACAGCAGCATCGAAGCCGGCCCGTCGCCGGCGAAGCGCCGGATCATTCGCGTCGGGACCGCGATGCTCGCGATCGAATCGAGCTCGCCACGCTGCAGCTGGCGGTCCGAGGATGCGATCTTGAGGTCCTGCACCTGCTCCGCCATGATCAGCTCGACGCGGGCGATGCTGCGCGGCAGATCGCGGTCTGCCGGCCCATAGCGGCCTTCCTTGTAGGTCAGCGTGTAGTTGCCGGCGGCGTCCCCACAGGCGAGCTCGAGTTCGAATGTGCCGATCCGCTCACCGTCGAGCGTGAGCGGATGCACCCGCGACAACGCCGGGTGCCCGGAGCGGTCGCCGAACGACCAGCCGCGCTCGCTGGCGATCGGGCGCCGGCTGTCCGCCGCGACCGGCCCGGCCGCTGTCTTGGTGACGACCGGTTTCTCGACGGTGTCTTCTGCGAAGTCGAGACGGGTCCGCTGCAACTCATCGCGCGAGAGCACGCGCATCGGCTCCCATGGCGGCGCCTTGAGCGAGAGCTGCACCAGCTCGATGTCGCCACCCATTTCCATGGTGTACTGGACGATGCTGCCGATATCGCGCTGCACTACCACGAGGTCCTCGGCGGTGTAGCTCGCCGCCACCGCGTCCTCGCGCCGGTCGCCGAGCCAGATCTGGTGGACCAGCACGCGCGCGTCGGGCGGCACCGACCGCTTGACGCCGCCGAGCAGGACGAAGGTGCACATCGACTGGCAGTCGACCCGCGGGTTGATCTCGCCCAACTTGGCGCCGCCCTTGGTGCGGCGCTCGATCACCCGTCCGACGGTGGTGGAAAATCCGAGCCGGCGGATCGCCCGGCCGAGCTCCAGTGCCCCGAGCACCGAGCCGCCGTCGAACTCGAGAACCACGGTGGCGTCCGTGCCCGGGTTTTCGCGAGCGAAGGCGAGGAACTGACGCGGCGTGTCGGCAGTTATCATTCCCGAGGCGGCGATCAGCGCACGGCACTTGCCCGCACATGCGTCCGCTGGGCCTTCACTGAGCAGGGTGAAGGCCATCGGGAGGACGTGTGCGTTATCGGGAGCCCCCGCTGAACCGGCAAAGCCGGTGAGGGTAATGCTTGCCAGCACTATGCCGCCCGCCAACGAGCGAATCATTGCAATCCCATAAAACCCCGACGACGGCCCCCCACGTGAGCGCCGACCATGGTTAAATTTTTACGAAGAAGCTCGGGGAATTGCTAGTGTAAACGAAGCACACGGGGATTTTTCCGATCGCGTGTTCCTCTCGACAGTTCGATGCGCACCTCTCATATCGCCGGCATGAGCCTCATGAACGCACGCCGGGTTGCATCGGCCTCGCGGCGCCCGAGCCCCGCGCAGGTCCTTGCCCGCGCCGCGGTGAAGGGTTACCGGCTCACGCTCTCGCCGCTGATCGGGTCGAACTGCCGGCATCTGCCGACCTGCTCGCAATATGCCGATGAAGCCTTTGCCTGCCACGGCTTTTGGGCCGGCGGCTGGATGACGCTCGCCCGGCTGCTGCGCTGCCAGCCGTTCGGCACATCGGGCCTCGATTTCGTGCCGGACGCGTTGCCCCCGCAGGGGCGATGGTACCTGCCCTGGCGCTATGGGCGGTGGCGGACGACCAACAGTGTCCCGCCCGCTGGCTGACTTAGGCCACTGGAACCCGGAACCAGCCGGCTTCAGCGCACCGACTGGGCGAGCTGGTCGATGCGCTGCGGCGCCTCCCGCGACCCGAGTTCCGCCGCCTTCTCGTACCAGCTCCGCGCCTGCGTCGCGTCCGATACGACGCCGATAACTCCGAGACTCCTCAGCACGAGGGGATCGTAGGTGCCGCCGAGCGCGAGCGCCGCATGCGCATCGCCAGCCTCGGCGGCGCGGCGGAACACGAGACGTGCCGAGACGACGTCGCCGTTGGCGAAATAGGTCTGCCCGCGGGCGATGAGATTTGCCACCTCCTCCCGGTCCGGCCCTGGTGATGTCGCGGCGGGACCGGGGGCCGCCGGGCGCTGTGGCCCGGCGGCCGGCGACGAAACCGCCGTCCCCGTGGTGGGGCTGACGGGCGACGGCGCGCTGTCGCCACGCCGGTCCGGCAGCGGCCACGCATCACTCGGCAGCCGCCGCGAAAGATCCCCTTTCGATGCGCGCGATATTCCAGGCTCACCGGTGGACGGAGAAACCGACGGCGTAAACAGCGCCGGGCTCACATCGTTTTCCTCGCTGGCGGGTGGCGAATCGAGCTGATCGCTGCCGGCGACGGTCTGCAGCCCCGGCGAAGCGGTGACCGCGGCCTGAGGACGCGGCGTCGAGATCCACACGAAGCCATAGGCCACGACCGCCGCCAGCGCGACGAGGCCCGCAAGCCGAAGCACGATTCCGAGCGCTGCGCCGTCCGGCCGCAGCGGCGGCGACGGCGGCAGGTCGGGGGCGAGCGCCATGCGCGCGCGCAATTCCCTGATCGCCATGTCGCCTTCGAAAGCGCCGCGCGGCTTTCTCGCCTGCCGCGGCGGCTCGCGCGGCCGCGATGGCGCCGACAGTGATGACGGCGACGGTGGACGTGCCGATGGTCGCGGCGATTGCGGGGACGGTGGTTCGACTGCCCCAAGCGGGACGGGCTCGGCCGGTGGCCGGCCCGTCCGATTGCGCCTCGCCGCCTCCTGCGGTCCCACCGTACGCGCCCATCTCGGCGCATAGCTCAATGGGCCCGGATCGGGTTCACGATCGCGCCTACTCATCTACATCCTCCGAACGCACGCAACACACGCTTACGCTTCACTCGACTACGCTTCACTCGACTACGCTTCACGCAACGCTGACGCACTCGAACGCTTACACACGCGAAGCCCGACACTCGCCGGTCCGCGCCGGCTTCCGCCCAAGTATTTGCCGCGCCAAAGCGGCACGGGGAGCCATGATCCGATGCTGCAGCGACGACGCGCGACCGACGCGACGCAGTTACATGAGCGCGGCCGACGTGGCCGCCGCGGGCAAAAGGCCATGAGGAACCCCCCGTGCCTCAGAGGCGCGGCAGTCCGCACGCACTACTTGTTTTGTGATGGTCGCCCCGCCCTATACCTGCGCGCACTTCTGTTCGCGTTGCCGCTTATTCCCTGATGCGCTTGGGCTTAATCATTACTCAACGCCTCGTGCGAAGGTTTGACCGGATTGTGATCTTTTGTCGGAATCGCTGGAACCGGTCCCGCCCAATTCGGCAGCCGACCCCACGCGCAGCCCTGCAAAGGCCGCCCCGCGTTGCGTCTCGCGCCTTGCTGGTATATCTCCAGCCCACGCTTACCTGCGTCCGTAGGCAGCGAGTGAGCAAGGAGAGCTACCACAATGGTCGCGCTGACCTTTCCCGACGGCGCGCGTCGGGACTACCCCAACGGCATCACCGGCATCGACGTAGCGAAGGCGATCTCGCCGTCGCTCGCCAAGCGCACCCTCGCCATGGCGCTCGACGGCACGCTCGCCGACCTCACCGCCCCGATCGAGCACGACGCGAAGATCGAGTTCGTCGGGCGCGACGATCCCCGTGCGCTGGAGCTGATCCGCCACGACGCCGCCCATGTGCTCGCGGAAGCCGTGCAGTCGCTGTGGCCCGGAACCCAGGTCACCATCGGGCCGGTCATCGAGAACGGCTTCTATTACGATTTCTTCCGCAACCAGCCGTTCACGCCCGAGGATTTTCCGGCGATCGAGAAGAAGATGCGCGAGATCGTTGCGCGCGACAAACCCTTCACCAAGGAGGTGTGGTCGCGCGACGAGGCGAAGCGCGTGTTCGCCGACAAGGGCGAGATGTTCAAGGTGGAGCTCGTCGACGCCATCCCCGCAGACCAGTCGATCAACATCTACAAGCAGGGCGAGTGGTTCGATCTCTGCCGCGGCCCGCACATGACCTCGACCGGCAAGATCGGCGACGCCTTCAAGTTGATGAAGGTCGCCGGCGCCTACTGGCGCGGGGATTCGCGAAACCCGATGCTGACCCGCATCTACGGCACCGCGTGGCGCAGCAAGGACGAGCTCGACGCTTATCTCAAACAGCTCGAGGAGGCCGAGAAGCGCGACCACCGCCGCCTCGGCCGCGAGATGGACCTCTTCCATTTCCAGGAGGAGGCGCCGGGCTCGGTGTTCTGGCACCCCAAGGGCTGGACGCTGTTCAAGGCGCTGGAGGAGTACATCCGCCGCCGCCAGGACGCGAGCGGCTATGTCGAGGTGAACTCGCCGCAGCTCATGGATTCCGAGCTGTGGGTCACCACCGGCCACATGCAGACCTATGGCGACATGATGTTCCTCACGCAAAAGCGCGAGGACGACGAGCGGGTCTACGCCATCAAGCCGATGAACTGCCCGGGCCACGTGCAGATCTTCAAGAACGGGCTGAAGTCGTACCGCGACCTGCCGCTCAAGATCGCCGAGTTCGGCAAGGTGCACCGCTTCGAGCCGTCGGGCGCGCTGCACGGGCTGATGCGGGTGCGCGCCTTCACCCAGGACGACGCGCACATCTTCATCACCGAGCAGCAGATCGCCGAGGAAGTCCTCAAGGTCAACGACATGATCCTGTCGATCTACAAGGATTTCGGCTTCGAGGACGTGCACATCAAGTTCTCCGACCGCCCCGACAAGCGCATCGGCGATGACGCGGTATGGGACAAGGCGGAAGCCGCGCTGATGGCGGCGCTCGAGGCCTCGGGCCGGCCGTGGACGCTCAACAAGGGCGAAGGCGCGTTCTACGGACCGAAGCTCGAATACGTGCTGCGCGACGCCATCGGCCGCGAATGGCAGTGCGGCACCGTGCAGGTCGATCTCAACCTGCCGGGCCGGCTCGGCGCCTTCTACATCGACGAGCACTCGAACAAGGTGACGCCGGTGATGCTCCACCGCGCCATGTTCGGCTCGCTGGAGCGCTTCACCGGCATCCTCATCGAGCATTATGCCGGCCACTTCCCGCTCTGGCTCGCGCCGACCCAGATGGTGATCGCGACCATCGTCTCCGACGCCGACGGCTACGCGAAGGAAGCCGCCGAGCTTGCCCGCAGCAAAGGACTGCGCGTCGAGCTCGATCTTCGCAACGAGAAGATCAACTACAAGGTGCGCGAGCACTCGCTCGCCAAGGTCCCGCTGCTCCTCGTCGTCGGCAAGAAGGAGGCGGAGACCGGCACGGTGTCGATCCGCCGCCTCGGCGGGCAGGACCAGAAGGTGATGAAGCTCGACGAGGCGGTTGCGGAGTTCGCCGCGGAGGCGGTGCCGCCGGATGTGAAGCGGGCGGCGAAGGGGTGAGGGTAGCCTCCCTCACCCACAGTAACTGATAGGGGTAGGGAAGGCGTTGGCCTCCCCTCCCTCCGAACCGTACGTGCGGTTTTCCCGCATACGGCTCTCCAGTCGGTGGTTTCTTCATCGAGACTGTCTCGCTGCTTGCCAAGCGGTGTGAAACGCGACCCGCCTGGCATTCGCGAAGAAGGCTAGTTTCCCCTTTGACGCCGTTGCCCAGCGCCGACAGCATGCGATCGGTCCACGCCTCGGCTTCGATCCCCGCCCAGTTGCGTCTGTCGTCTGGATCTCTGCAACCATTGCTTAGCCTTTTCGGCACTCGCGGTGCTGCTCTGCTCCGGTTTGGTCTTCACGCATCCACCTTCCTGCCCTGCCTTCCCTCGGACGGGGTTTTGCTAGCCCCTCCTCTCATGGTCCGTGCACCAGACCACATCGGTGTCGGGTCGGAGGAGGCGCCCAATGAGAGCTGGCCTCCGTCCGCCGCACAAACCGGACGTACAGTTTTCCCGTATCCGGCTTTCATGAAAGAGCTTTCGCGGTCTGCAGCGAAGGTATGAGCGAGACGAGGCTGACCAGCTTGAACTCTGTGCGCAACCGTTTGGTGGGATATTCCCTCCACGCTGCGTTACGCCATCGCTTGGTGCGATGCGACCACAGCCGTCGAATTATCCAACCGTCCAGCTGATGGAAGCGCTTCCTAACATGGGAGCGACAGTAGTAGTTTCCCCATCCTCGGATGATCGGGTTGATCGTCTCGATCACTTCGCCCAAACGCAGGGGTACCTTCCTCTGCGTCAGGGTCCTGATCTGATCCTTGAATCGGTCCAACGACTTCTGTGTGGGAATGGCGTAGAGATTCTGCCGGTTCAGTTTGGATTTGATCCGATCGTTATCGGCACGCCTCGGACTTCGTGCCAACTTCCGCGCCCCAATCCTTGTCATCGCCCGGCTTGAGCGCTACGTGCTTCAAACTTCTCAGAAACATCGACTCGAAAACGAGCGCCTTAGCTGACACCCGGTTCCGAAGTGCTTTGTCTTCGGGGACCACGTTACCGGTGGTAATATCTCGTCGTGCTCTCGGCCCTCGCGGCCGCCGCTCTGAGCGTCGACGCAGGTCGTCAGGGCTTTCTGCCTCCGGTGCCACTCCGGCACCTGGAGCTACTGCGGTCCAGACCTCGTGCTGATCGATACCGTCAGCGGCTTGACCGGGCGATCCAGTAACCACCGAACTCGCGGTTGGGCAAACTGTCAGAAACATCGACAGCACAGGGGTTACTGGATTGCCCGGTCAAGCCGGGCAATGACAGCGCGATTGGTGCGCGGCCGGCAGAGCTAGCGGAGAGCCACCCTACCGCGCAATCACCTCGATCTCGCCGTCCACCCCCGACGTCACCTTGAAATTGCGCTCGTATGTTTTCCCGTCGCTGCGCGCGATGGCGCGGTAGTCGCCCTCGGCGAGGATCACGCGGGGGAATGCGCCGTTCAATTCCTTGATGACGTCGCCGCCGAGCGTGAGCACCGACCAGCTGGTGTTGGCACGCGCTTCGCCGCCCGCCTCGTTGACGAGCTTGAGCATGATGACCGCGGCGTGGTGGTTCACGGTGACGTCGGTGAGCTTGCCGGTCTGGACGCGGATGTCGGAGCGCACCACTGCGTTGGTGTCGCCGTAGTTGGAGACGATGTAGTAAGCGCCCTCCGGCACGATGACAACGTTGCCGCTGGTAACGCCTTGGGCGATCGGCGCCCGGTCGCCGGGCTCGAATTGGCTGCCGCTGTAGATGTCGAAGGTGACCTGGTTGCCGCGGATCGGCACGTCGCCGACCCGGCCTTCGAGCTTGATCCCACCGGCGGGCAGTTCGAACACTTCCCGCGTCGCTTCCTTCAAGTGCACCGCGCGCGCCGCGTTCGCCATGCCGAAGCTCACATGCACGACATAGTCGCCGGGCGGCAGCGCGATCACCGGGTTCGGACCGCGCTCCTCCTTGGCGATGCGGAACATCCCGAGCGTATCGGGGTGGGCCGGAAAGACGCGCCAGATGAGGCCTGTGGTGATCTGCGGGCTGTCGCGTCCGCCGAACCGGGCCGCGAGCGACAGCGAAACCTGGATTGCGGCACTGGCCGGTCCCGGCATTCCCGGCGGCGGCCGCACCCCTCCGCCCGGGGTCGGCGGCACCATGGCGGCCGGCGCCATCGACGGCGGAACGATGGAAGGGCCGGCGGATGGCAGTGACGACCCTACGCTCGGCGCAAGCTGGCGCGACGACATATCGGAGGCTGATGGCAAAGCAAATTGGGCCGCGGCCGTCCCCGGCCACCCTGCCCCCAACACCAGGGCCGCGAGCATGCCGCCCGCCCCGTAGCGCCACCCCATCCCCGTCATGGGGTGGGTTTTTGACGCAAATCGCGGCAAATTCAAGCCTGCGGTTCCATATGTTCCAGACAGCAGGCGGATTTTTGCCGTGCGTTGCTTGCCCGCCGTATGCTAGGCGGCAACACCGCCCGTACTGGAGCCCAAAGTGAATGCCCGATCGAATGCCGGATCCCATTGATCTCTTGAGAAAACGCCGCTCGCTCAAGCCGAACGAGCTCGGGCCGCCGGGTCCGTCGGCGGCTGAGCTCGAGACGCTGCTTACCATCGCCTCGCGGGTTCCCGACCACGGCAAGCTCGCCCCGTGGCGGTTCGTGGTGTTCGAGGGGGAGGCGCGGGAGAAGGCCGGCGAGGCCATCGCCGCCGCCTTCGTTGCCAAGTATCCGGACTCGAAACCGGAACAGATCGCGTACGAGCGCACACGGCTCACCCGTGCGCCCCTGGTGATCGCGGTCGTGAGCCGTGCCGCCCCCCACGTCAAAATTCCGGAATGGGAGCAGGTGCTCTCCTCCGGTGCCGCCGCCATGAACCTCCTCGTCGCCGCCCAGGCGCTGGGGTTCGGCGCTACCTGGATCACCGAATGGTATGCCTATGACCGCCGCGTCCTCGATGCGCTGGGGCTCGCCCCGCACGAGAAGATCGCGGGCTTCATCCACATCGGCCATCCGACCGTCCCGACCGAGGACCGCGTCCGTCCTGCGCTCGCCGAAATCGTCACCCGCTTTCCCGGTTGAGAGGCCATGTTCTACGACGTCCGCAAGAACGACCACGGCCTCCCCCACGATCCCTTCAAGGCGATCGTGGCGCCGCGGCCGATCGGCTGGATCACTTCCATGAGCAAGGCCGGCGAGATCAATCTCGCCCCCTATTCATGGTTCAACGGCGTGTCGAGCCGGCCGCCGATGGTGATGTTCGCGAGCGAGACGCGCAAGGACTCGCTCGCCTTCGTCGAGGAGACGAAAGAGTTCGTCTGCAACTTCACGACCTTCGAGCTGCGCGAGCACGTCAACCAGACCTCGGCGCCGTTAGCGCGCGGCGTCAACGAGATGGAGGCCGCAGGCCTCGAGGCCGCGCCCTCACATCTCGTCCGCCCGCCGCGGGTCGCCGCCTCGCCCTGCGCGCTCGAATGCCTGTGGCTCAAGACGGTGTCGCTCGAAGACATCAACGGCCGCCCGACCGACCGCCACGTCGTCTTCGGCCAGGTGATCGGCGTCTACATCGACGAGCGCTTCATCAAGGACGGGCTCCTCGACACCGGCGCGATGCGGCCGATCCAGCGCGCCGGCTACCACGATTATTATACCGTGGTGGCGGAGACCAAGTTCGCCATGAAGCGGCCGCCGGGCGGCAGCGGTTGAACGCATTCATCGGGCGATCTGCGACGGATCGCGCAGCCCGTAGGATGGGTTAAGCCGTTGCGAAACCCATCGCTTAATCCGCAGCAATGATGGGTTTCGCGAGGGCTCGACCCATCCTACGGTACGACGGACAGCGCAGACCCACGTGCGGCTGGCGGCCGCGAACGGTTTCGAGAACGCCTTTCCACCCATATGTCAGGCTCCGCACGCGCTGCGGGCCGATCGTGCATCGCGCGATGAGACGGCGTCGCCGTCCGGTCATGAAGCGCGATTAACGGTTGATTCTGGGGCTGATTCGCCTGCGTTACCGTGCCGCCGCGCGATCCGCTCCACATCCGCTCCTCGCAACAGAGGTCATGCATTGGACATCTGGCGACGGCAGACCATCGGCGACGTCGATGACGCAGTCGCCGCGCCCCGGACAGAGCCGCACCTCTCGATCGGGCTCGCACTCGGCGGCGGCGCGGCGCGCGGATTTGCCCATATCGGCGTCCTGCGCACGCTCAATGCCCACGGCATCTGGCCCGACATCATCGCCGGGACCTCGATCGGCGCCGTGGTCGGCGGCTACTATGCTGCGGGACGGCTGGACATTTTCGAGCACTGGGCGCGGCAACTCACCCGCCGGAGCCTGCTCGGCTATCTCGATTTCAAATTCGGCAGCTCCGGTCTCATCGGCGGCGGCCGGCTCGCCAACCGGCTCGACGACACGCTGGGCGACACCACCTTCGCCGACCTGCCGCTGCGGCTCGCGACCATCGCGACCGAGGTCGGCACCGGCCATGAGATCTGGCTGACCCGCGGCCGCCTCGGCGACGCGATGTCGGCCTCCTACGCGCTGCCCGGAATCTTCCCGCCGCGACGCATCGGCGGGCGCTGGCTGATGGACGGCGCGCTCGTCAACCCGCTGCCGATCTCGGCCGTCCGCGCGCTCGGCGCCCGCCTCGTCATCGCCGTCAATCTCAATGCCGATAATTTCGGCCGCGGGACCATCATCCAGGATCACGGCCCCGACGAAGTGGACGACGCCATCCGCGCGGAGCGTGTGATGGTGCGCAGCAAGCGCGGTATCTTCCGGGCGGAACGCCTGATCCACCGCCAGTTCTTCGGCGTCACGCGGCAACCCGGACTCTCCACCGTGATGGTCGAAGCGTTCCAGGTGATGCAGGACCGCATCACACGCTCGCGTCTCGCCGGCGATCCGCCGGACGTCATGATCAGTCCGCGGGTCGGACGGATCAACCTGTTCGAGTTTCATCGCGCCCGCGACATCATCGCGCTCGGCGCCGAGGCGGCTGAGAAGTCGATCGACGAAATCCGGGAATCGGTTGCCGCGCTGACGTGAGGCGGCCGAGCGACTCCGTTGCGGAGCAAATGTGGAATTTTAACGGACCTCATCCTGAGGAGGCGCGAAGCGCCGTCTCGAAGGACGGCCCCACACGCCGCGGCTTGTGGCCTTCCTTCGAGACGCCATGCTGCGCATGGCTCCTCAGGATGAGGTCCTCAAAGGAATGACGCCGCGCAGTCACTCCCGCACCACGTAGGTATAGAACCGCACGTTGCCGTCCTTCTCGAACTCGCGGTAGACGCCCTGGACCTCGGCTTCGAAGCCCGGAAAGAGGTTGGCGCTGCGCTCGAACATGATGAGGTAGTCGAGCATCGGCCGGGCGCGCTCATCGAGCCGCTCGCCCGGCACGATGGTCGCGATGCCCGGCGGGTAGACGACGAACATCGTGGTGGCGATACGGCCGAATGCCTCGTCGATCGGCACGTAATCGACATTGTTGCGGACCATCTCGCGCACCGCCTCATGCGGCGGCATCGCGGGCGTGGGCAAATGCGCAGGCGCGAACTGCGCACGCTGCAGGCCGCTCGTTCCGCTCTTGCGGAAGAAGCCGTGCATCTCGGCGCAGAGATCGCGCAGCCGCACGCCGGCGTAGCGCGACGGGCGCCGGCGCACGAACTCGCCGATGGCGTCGTCGAGCTTGGCGTTCTCGTCGTGCAGCTTCTTGAATGCGACGAGCGCGCTCAGCAGCGTGCCGGCCTTGCTCGCCTCGACGCCGGGCGTCAGCAGGAACAGCAGCGAATTGAGATCGTTCTTCTCCGGCACCACGCGGTTCTCGCGCAGATATTGCGCCACCACCGGCGCCGGGATGCCGTAGTCGGCATAGGCGCCGGTCTCGCGGTCGAACCCGGGCGTGAGCAGGATCAGCTTGTTCGGATCGGTGATGGCGTGGCCCGGCGCGACATGGGCAAAGCCGTGCCACGTGGCGCCGGGCGCGAGCTCCCAGTAGCGCGGCGTTGCTGGCGAGATCGTCGGTCGAGACGTTCTCCCAGGCGACCTCGCGGGTGCCGTGCCCGTCGGTGAGGCTCACGCGGTCGGGGACGAAGGCCTCGAAGAACCAGCGGCGTGCCGGGTCTTTCTCCTTGTCCTCGAACTCGCGGCGGATCGCCCGCACCTTCTTGCGCAGCTCGATGCCGAGCCGGATGGTGTCGTCCCACAACACCTCGCCGGAGCGGCCCTTCATCATCTGCGCGCCGACGTCGAGGGATGCGAACAGCGGATAGAACGGCGAGGTCGACGCGTGCAGCATGAAGAATTCGTTGAAGCGGCGATGCTCGATGCGCCGCCGCTGGCCCTTGATGTGGCGATCGCGCACGTGAATCTGCGAGGCCTGGGAGAAGCTCGCGAGCTGCTTGTGGGTCGATTGCGTGGCGATGATGCCGGGCGAGTTGGCGTCGAGCTCGGTGAGCCCCATGGCGAAGCGGCCGGCATAGAGCGGGTGGAACTTCATGAAGCCCGCCCATGCCTCGTCGAACAGGATGTAGTCGCACAGGTGGCCGATCTTCTCGACGATGCGCTCGGCGTTGTAGATCGTGCCGTCATAGGTGCACTCCTCGATCACCGCGACGCGGAACGGCCGCTCGCGTCGCCACGCCTCCTTGTCGGTGACGAGCGGATGGGTGCGGATCTTCTCGCGGATGCGCTCCTCGTCGAACGCCTCGGCGTAGATCGGGCCGATCAGCCCGTAGGAGTTGCGATCGGTCTCGAGAAAAACCGGAATGCCGCCGCCGATGAACAGTGCGCCATGATGCGCCGCCTTGTGGTTGTTGCGGTCGAACAGGACCAAGTCCCCCTCCCCGACCAGCGCCGACAACACGATCTTGTTCGAGGACGAAGTGCCGTTGAGGACGAAATAGGTCTTCTCGGCACCGAAGATCGCGGCGGCCTCCTGCTGCGCCCTGAGCGCCGGACCTTCGTGGACCAGGAGGTCGCCGAGCTCGAGCACGGAATTGTCGAGATCGTCGCGAAACACCGCCTGGCCGAGATGATCGACGAAGATGCGGCCGATCGGGCTGCGGTTGTAGAACACGCCGCCATTGTGCCCGGGGCAGGTCCACAGCTGGTTGCCGCGCTCGCCATAGTCGACGAGCGCCCCGAAGAACGGGGTCTTCAGGGTTTCCGCGTATTGCTTGAGCCGGCTCACGAGGTTGGTGGCGATGAACTCCGGCGTCTCCTCGGCGATGAAGACATAACCGTCGATGTAGTCGAGCACCTCGACCGGAATGTCCTCGAAGCGCTTGCGCCGCACCAGGAGCACGATCGGCATTTCGAGGCCGCGCCGGCGCATCAGGTTGATCAGCGCCGCGGTCTTGCCTTCGAGGCCCTTCTTGCCCCAGTCGACCACCATGCAGCCGATCGCGGCATCGGTCTGCACCGCGATCTCGGCATCCTCGATCCGGCGCGCCCGCACGACCTGGAAGCCCTGCTTCTCGATGGCAACGATGATCTGGCCGAGCCGGATGCCCTCGAGGTCCTCGGCTTCGAAGGCCGGCGCGCAAACGAGAAACGTGAACCGCCGGTGGAAATCCATCCGTTCGCCTCGGCTTTCGTGACAGCACAACCCGCTGGTCGCGCTCCAAGAGGGGCGGAGAACATGAAGATCGGATGACAGGACGGCGAAGAGCCTTGCCACGGAGCAATCGCGGCGTCGTTCCGGCAGCGTCGGCGCTTGCGGTTACGCAGCGCTCGGCGATCTCCTGGCGGGACGCCGCTGGACGGCATCGGCCATCAAGTTATAACATTGCGCTCCTCACCCGCGCCCGACATCTGGTCATCGGCACTCGACTGGGGTCGAAGCGACGGAGCACGGGGCACGCAACATCAAGCCAGGAGGAAACATAAATGACTCGCCGATCCGCCATCTCCATGGGATTGCTTCTCGCCGCCTCCGCCATGCTCTGGCAGGCCCACGACGCCTTTGGACAACAGTCGGGGTGGAAGGTCCTTTTCGACGGCTCCAATGCGAACAACTTCGAGCCTATCGGCAACGCCAATTGGCGGATGCTCGAGGGCGGTATCCTGCAGGCCGACGTCGGCAGCGGCTTCCTGGTGACGAAGGAAGAGTACGGCGATTTCGAGCTGCGGGCCGAGTTCTGGGTCGATGCCACGGCGAACAGCGGCGTCTTCATCCGCGCGACCGATCCGGCGAAGGTCACCGGCACCAACGCCTATGAAGTGAACATCTTCGACACCCGTCCCGACCCGAGCTTCGGCACCGGTGCGATCGTGGGCGTGGCAAAGGTGTCGCCGATGCCCCGGGCCGCCGACCGGTGGAACACCTACGAGATCACCGCAAAGGGCGGGGAATTCACCGTCATCCTCAACGGCATCAAGACCGTGGACGGTGCGAAGGATTCGAAGCACGCCAAGGGCAGGATCGCGCTTCAATACGGCGGCGGCATCGTGCGCTTCCGCAAAGTCGAGATCAGGCCGCTCTGAGCGGCGCAAGCTCGAGCCACGAAAATCAATTCGGGCTGGAACGCGGGGGCCGTTGAGCGGTCCCCGCGGCTAGCTCGCGCTCCGCCGGAGTTATCTGCTGCAAAGGTGCCAGGCCATCATGTGGCGCACGCTGGTCATCGTCCATCGATATCTCGGCGTCGCAGTCGGCGCGTTGATGGTGATGTGGTTCTTGTCCGGCATCGTCATGATGTATGTCGGGTTTCCGCGCGTCACGGAAACCGAGCGGGTGCAGACGCTGGAGCCGATCACGTGGTCGACGTGCTGCCGCTCCGACGTCGGGTCTATCGCGGATGACGATCCGATTCTCGCGGCGTGGGTCGAAAACCTCGGCGGTTCGCCCGCCCTGACTTTACGCCGACCCGGCAGGCCCGACACGACGCTCGACCTCGCGCACCAGACCGTCGTCCGGGTCGACGCGGCTCAGGCACTATCGATTGCGCGCGATGCGGCGCCGCGCGTGGCCGGGAGGCCGACGACGCCCCAGTTCACCGGACAGGTGCAAACCGACCAGTGGACGGTCGGCCGACTTGTCCGCGACCGCCCATTGTTCCGCTTCGAGCTCGACGATCCCGCGCGCACGATCCTCTACGTCTCCGGGCGGACTGGACGGGTGGTGCACTGGACGACGGCGACCCAGCGTTTCTGGAACTGGCTCGGCACCATTCCGCACTGGCTTTACTTCGCCGAATTGCGCAGCGATGTCGCGCTGTGGAGCGAGATCGTCATCTGGACTTCGCTGCTCGGCACATTCCTGACGGCGATCGGACTTTACATCGGCATCAGCCAGCTCAGGCTGAAGTCGAAGGGCAAGCTCTCGCCCTATCGCGGCTGGTTCTACTGGCACCACATGACCGGGCTCGTGTTCGGTGTCGTCACGCTCACCTGGGTCGTCAGCGGACTCGTCTCGATGAACCCCTGGGGCTTTCTCGAAAGCCGCAGGGGCGGCAGCGAGCAGAGCCGTGTCGCGGGCGAGCCGATCCGATGGAACACCGTCCGCGCGTCACTCGAAGAGATGCGCACGCAGCCGGCCGTCATGGAGTCGCTGCGCGTGGCGGCGGCGCCGTTCGAGGGGCGCCTCTACTGGCTGGTGACCCGGCGGGACGGCGAGGTCGCCCGGATCGATGCGGCTGGACACCCCGCACCGCTGAGCGCTGCCGATCTCGCGGGTGCAGCCGAAAGGATCGGCGCAGACGCGGGCATCGCCGAACAGGGCACGATCACTGGCGAGGACGCCTACTATTTCCAGCGCGGCGATCCGCTCGCGCTGCCCGTCTATCGCATCATCCTCAAGGACGAAGACAGCACGCGCTATTACCTCGATCCCGTCACGGGATCGGTGCTGCAGCGTGCCGACGCCAACGCGCGATGGCATCGCTGGCTGTTCGGCGGCCTGCACCGGATGGATTTCACCTCCTGGATGCGGGCCCGTCCGACATGGGACATCATCGTCCTGTTCCTGATGGTGGGCGGACTGGCGCTCACCGCTACCGGCTTCTACCTCGCCGTTCGTCGCGCTTACGACGACATCGTCCGTGTCGCTCGCATGGCATCGAGACGACGGCCCGCGATTCACCGCACAATGTTGAAACGCGACACCGGCGACGCGTAGCGACTGCGCTGCATCAGCCCAGGCGCTCAGCCCCCGCGCTTTGCGCGGAAGATGACGGGCAAGGTGAAGCTCAATCCGCCCTGCACGACCGCGACGGGTGGCGTAGGTACCGGATCGGAGCGCTGGATCATGGCGAGTGCCGCCTCGTCGAAGGCGGCGTCGCCCGATCCCTGAACGATGCTCGAGGAGAGAACGCGGCCGGTCTCGTCGAGCTCGAAGCCCACGAGGATTTCCGCAGTCTGTGCGGGTCGGTTCACCGGATACCGCTTGTGGCGGTTGAAATGAGCGATCAGCTCCTTCTGCCATGTCGCCCGCGCGCGCTGCGCGCTCACTCCGATTCCCTGCACCGGCGTTATCGAGCGCGTCGATTCCGCGATCATCTCGGAGCTCGGCGTCGCCGTCGCCTCGACCGCGGCCGATTCGACCGAAGGAGTGGTGGGCACCGCCGGTGCGCTGGGATCGTCCGGTTTCGGCTTCTCTGTTTCCACCGGCGCGACGAGCCGGTCGGGGTCCTCGGTTTCGACCGGTAAGGCACGAGGCAAATCGGTCCGCTCGGCACTCTGCATCTGGTCGACCGTCGGAGGCGCGGCCATCGAGGCCTCGACGTCCGGGCCGGGCGGCAAATCGGGCGTATCGGTGTGCGGGGCCAGCAGTTCGATCCCGATCTCGACCGCCGGCGCTCCGACTTCGTCGTCGGGTGCGTGCTCCATGACCGAAAGCGCCAGCGCCACGCAGCCGAGATGAATCGCCGCGGCGATGAGCGTCGCGAGCGCCCACATCGAAACCGGTACTTTGTGCCATGGCCGGAATTCGGTCATGTCGAGGCGCCTTCCGCCACTCAAGGATTACGTTCTGGAGCGGAAGGCGTGGAAACTCCTTCCAGCGCAACGAGCGCAATCTTGGAGTAGCCGCCCAGCCGCAGTACCTCCAGCACGTCCATGAGCTCTCCGTAGGGCACACCGCGGTCGGCGCGAAGGAAGATGCGTTGCTCGTGCCCTTCCGCCACGCCATCGAGAGAGCGGACGAGATCAGCTCTCTTGATGGGCGTTTCTCCCACTGCAACAACCAGGTCCGCTTTGATGGTGATGTAGATCGGCTTGTCCGGCTTCTTCATCGGAATAGCGGTCGACGACGGCAGATCGACCGGCAGGTCCACTGTCGACAACGGCGCCGCGACCATGAAGATGATCAGCAGAACCAGCATCACATCGATGAACGGCGTGACGTTGATCTCGTGGATTTCCCACTCGTCATCGTCATCGAGGACTGCGTCGAAGGAAACGCCCATGGCGCTACTCCGCCGCGCGCGGATAGGCACGCGCCCGCGTGCGGTCGAGGTCGCGCGACAACAGCCGCCCGACCGTTCCGGACGCCCTGGCGACGAGGTCGAGATAGCCTCTCGTCGAGCGGGCGAAATAGTTGAAAATGATCACGGCCGGTATCGCTGCGGCCAAGCCGAACGCGGTGGCGAGCAGCGCCTCGGCGATCCCGGGCGCAACGACCGCGAGATTGGTCGTCTGCGATTTGGATATTCCGATGAAGCTGTTCATGATTCCCCAGACCGTGCCGAACAGTCCGACGAAGGGCGCGGTCGCGCCGATTGTCGCCAGCACCCCCATTCCCTGCCGCACCGCTCGGGATTCCGCGCGCGCCAGCTCCGAAAACGTCGAGGCGACCCGCTCCTTTATGCCCTCCTCGTTCGAAACGTCGGCTGAGGCCCCGATTTCCTGGACCGCGGCCGCTACCATGGCGGACAACACGTTCCTCGTCCGGCCCATCATCATTTGCGCCTCGGCGAGCGACTTCGCCGCGGAGACCTTGGCGAGCGAGCGCCGCAGCCGCCACCGTGCGAGCCTCATCGACATCGACCGGGCAAGGAAGATCGTCCAGGTGACAAGAGACGCGAACGCGAGGCTGATCATCACCACCTTGACCAGCGGATCGGCCGAAACAAACATCGTCCAGGGCGACAGTTCGTGAAGCGCAACGGCGGTCGGCTTCGAGGGCGTTTTGCCTTCAGCTCCTTCGACGGGCGATGCCGGAGCGGCCGGCGGCGCCGCGATTGCGGCAACACCCGGTACCTCTGAACCCTGTGTCGGCGGGATCGATGGTTGCGCCGGGAGCACCTGCGCGCACAAAGGGCACACGAGCCAAAGCGCCGCAACGGCAGTAATAGTGATTTGTTTCATCTTCTGTCGCTGCATGGAACGCCGATACGCGAAACGCCTGAAAGGACGGGTGATCCCGCGGCGATGTTGCTCGCGATCTTCTCAAAGTCAAACCGATCCCTTTGTGCGCTGTTCTGTTCGCCGTGGCTGGGATCGTCGCGGCGAGGAAAAGCACGTCAAACGACGACAGCTGCGTCACAATGCCTTACTATACCCCGTACCCCATATATTGGCCGCCGGGAGCGAACGTAGCGTTGCTCGCATTTTTCAATCGCAAATCGCTCGAAGCCGGTGCCGACGCAAATGCGAAAGCAGCCTGCGCCGAGTGCCCTCGAATGCATCCGCGTTGATGGTGCACTGCAAGGCTCGGCGCGAAACCGGCGCCGTCAGCAGCACCAACTCAGACGTTCGTCCGGCGAGTAGAGACAACCCGTATATGATACACCACTAGGTATAAATAACCGCGGTTTTCCTGAGTTTATCGCGCGATTCCCGCGTGCCGATACTACAACACGCGGAGTTATTCGAGCCAAACCGGCCGCGCGTTGCGTTGACAATAATGGGCTTCATTTCTTAACGTTTTTGACGAAGCGGGCGGGGGGCGATGGCGGCAAAAGCCGCGGTCCGTACAAGGCGCAGTTCATGCGCCGAGATTCCCCTCGACCGATATTCGCGAACAACGTGGCGAAGCTCCCGTCACGTGGGTCGGCGCCTGCATTGCGTCATGGTGCACGGCCGTCGAGCGGGGTTGGAGCATTGAGATTTGCGCACGCTGGGGGGCGTCACGAAATGAAATACGTTTCTGCCAGAAAAGGGCCGTTGGGCGCGCGTCGCTCGCAATGGCTGGGCTCTACCTTTCTGGTCGCGTCCTGGCTGTCTGCATGCGGTGCGGCGGGCGCTCAAGACACGCCGCCGCCGAGCTCGCCCCCGGCCCCGTCGACATCCGCGCCGTCGGCTCCTTCTACGACGTCGCCATCTTCCACCACGACACCGCAGTCACCCGCGACGCCGCCGGCTGCTTCGAATCCGAAACTTCCTCCGGTCACGATCGAATCGCCGACGACGCGTCAGCGTCCGGCGGGAAGGACGCCGACAAACGAACAGGTGCGCGAAAAGCCGCAGGTAACGAGAGCCCCGGCCAATCCTCCCCCCGCGGCCGTGAGTCGTCCGGGTCCCACGCCGCGCGTCGCGCAACGGCCTACGCCGGCGGCGGTACAGGCGCCAACTGCCCCGATCAACCAGTCACTGTTCGGGGGCCTAATTCCCGCTGGTGCGATCAGCGCATCGTTCGTGCCCCAGGTCGCGCCCGGCGTGCCGGGTCCGAACCTGAACGCGATCGCGACGAGCGCAACGCGCCTGGACTTGCCGTTGCTGCAGACGCCGGCATCGGTCGATGTCATCACGGCGCAGACCATGCAGGATCAGGGCTACCGCACCAATACGGAAGCTGTCGCGGGCGCGGTGGGTGTGCTCGCATTCAGTCCCGGCGGCGCGCAAGGTGGCTTTTCGATGCGCGGCTTTTCGAGTGACGCGATCAACCATCTCTATAACGGGATCAATATCGGCATTCAGGATCTGACCGGCCGCACCCAGGACACTTTCAGCTTCGACCGCATCGAGTTCCTCAAGGGGGCCTCGGCGATCGAGTCCGGGGTGGGATCGATCGGCGGCTCGGTCAACTACGTAACCAAGCAGCCGTTCAGCGGACCAGTGCGGAACGAGACATTCATTTCCACCGACTCCTTCGGCTCGGTGCGGACCGGCTTCGACTCCGGCGGTTCAACCTCGGTCGCCGGACTGGATTACCGTGTCGTTGCTGCCTTCACCAATAGCATCGGCTTCATCGACGACACCAAGAAGCAGCTGGGCACCCTCACAGCGCGATGGAACTACCAGAATTCCGAGATTATGAGAACCTGGGTTGCCTTCGAGTATTATAACGACCAGGGAAATTATTACTGGGGTACGCCGGTAACGCCGATTGGCTATTCGGGCCCTTATTCAAAGGGCGGCGTCGTTGGCGGATCGTTTTCGCAGGCCTCCGGCAGCAGCGTTCTCGGCCCCATCACGATCGACTCGCGGACGCTCACGACCAACTACAACTCGCTCGACAACCATGACGGCTCAAGACAATATTGGGCCCGAGCGGGTTTCGATCTCGAAATCACGCCGGAGCTGCTGTTGAAACAGCAGGCGTACGCCTACAAGGCGCAGAGAACGTTTTTCGACGACGAGTTCTTCAACTTCAACAGCGCTAGCAGTCAAGTCGATCGTTTCAGTTTCTACGTGTCCCATGATCAGAACCTGGTCGGCGACGTGACCGACCTCATCTGGGACTCCAACATTTTCGGCCTGCCGAACAAATTTGCGGCAGAAGTTGCCGCAAGCCGCAACTTCCTCCGCTTTTCTCAGCAAGCGAACTTCACCAGCACCAGCACCAGCGTGTCGCTGGTCGATCCCGCGCGAGGCTATTTCGGGCCTCTGATGACGGCACCAGCCACCACCGAGCTCGATTGGGTTTCGCAGTCGTTTGAAGACCGTCTGAAAATCACGCCGACAGTCGCGCTGATCGGCGGTGTGCGCGTCGACGAAATGCGCATCACCAACAACGCATGGGACACGACGGGCGCCCTGAAATCGGGCGATCCGGTCTCGAAAGCCTGGTTTCCGGTGTCCTATCGCGGGGCGGCGACTTGGGAACCGATCGAGAAAATGGTGTTCTATGGTCTCTACGGCACCTCGTACGATCCTGCTACCGCGCCGATCCAGTTGGCGGGATTCCAGGCACGCGGTGGACTTCCTTTAACTCTGACCAGTTCGGTGATCAAAGAAGTCGGAGTGAAGCAATCGCTGTGGAACGACAGGGCGGAATGGACGTTTGCCGCCTTCGATCTCGATCGGCGCAATGTCATAGAGGTGATCAATTCAGGGCCGCCTCCCACGTTCGGGATCGCGGGCGATATCGAAAGCAAGGGCATCGAACTTAGCGCCGCAATTCGCCCAGTGGACGGGCTGAAGCTTTGGGGCAATATCGCCTATACGCATGCGCGTTTTGGTTCGAACATCCTGTCGGACGCTACCGGCGGGCCATCCCTGACGGTCACTGGCAACGCGCCACCCAACGTCGCGCCGATCATCGCCAATGCCGGCGCCGCTTATCGATTCGAACCTCGCGTATGGCCAACTTTTGTGCCGGTTGAGATAGGTACCTCGGTCCGCCACGTCGACCAACGCTACATCACTCCATACAACGACGTGTATATGGACCAGTACACGGTCTTCGATGCCTACATGTTCGTCGATTTCGAAAGGCCGTGGTGGGCGCCGAGCGTCGAAAGGACCCGGCTCTCGTTCTGGGCGCGAAATCTCACCAACAAAATCTACGCGGATTTTGCTGATCCTGGCTATCAGCAACAGATCTACCTGGGAGCGCCACGCAGCTTTGAAGGAGCGATTTCCTTCAAGTTCTAAAAACGGTCGTGCTGCCGAGAAATGACAGCCGTTCACGCCCGTTTCGTCAACATAGACCACTTTGAGATTTTACGGAGAGCCGGATGAATCAGAAGCTGCCCATGGGGCTTGTCACAGCGATCACGCTGCTTGCGGCGGGCGCTTGTGCCCACGGCGCCGATCTGGGCGTGGCCTATCCGCAGATGCCGCTGGGCCCAAATTGGTCGGGCTTCTACCTCGGAGCCAACGTGGGCGGCGCGTTCGCCCAAGAAAAAGCGGTGACTCCACTTGGCCCCTGGTCACCCAACTCCAGCGGCGTCTTCGGCGGCGGTCAGTTCGGATACAATTTCATGGTTACCCCCCGTTGGTTGATCGGTATTGAGGGCGAGCTCAATGCCACGTCGGCACAAGGGGATGTGGTCATTCCAAATATGGTCGCCGCCGCGACGATCACCAGCAATCATCGGTGGTACGGCACCCTTGAAGGACGGTTTGGCTACACCCAAGGTCCTTGGCTCGTTTATGCCAAGGGCGGCGCGGCCTGGATCAACGTCGATTACCGGCTGAGCGGAAACTTCAACGGTGTGACGGCGATGTCGACGTCCACCAATACCGCGTCAGGTTGGACGCTCGGTACCGGGGTGGAATACATGTGGGCGCCTGGCTGGTCCGTCAAAGCGGAATACGATTATCTCGATTTCGGAACCCAGAATGTGACGTTCGGCGCCCTCGGAGCCTCAATGGCCGTCACCACGCAGGTTCATGAATTCAAAATTGGCGCCAATTGGCATTGGTCGCCGTGATCCCTGCTGGTTCTGATCGGCCGCGCACGCGAGTTCGAGACTGAGCTTGATCGAGTTTTGGAGGCACCGATGAAAAATTTTCTCGCGGCCGGCTGTGTTCTGGCCATATCGGTTTTTCCGGCAATGGCGGCCGACATGCCGTTCAAAGCCTTCCCCCCACCCGCACCGGTCTACTCCTGGACCGGTTGCTACCTTGGCGGAAACCTAGGCGGCATCTGGCGGGCGACCGATAACGTCCTTGTCGGCATCGTCGATGGCGGCTCCGGAGCCGGCGCTGCCGCGACCGCCAACGCGATCCCCACGGCATTCGACGTCGGTGGCGTCAATTGGATCGTCGGTGGCCAAGCCGGCTGCAACTACCAGGTTGGGAGCTGGGTGCTTGGTGCCGAGACAGATTTCTCGAGCGACTTCAATGCCAGCAAGACCGTCACCACCAACGTGCCGCCGTTCTTGCCGCTCACCTCGTCGGTGTCCCAGGACATGCACTGGATCGGGACGACGCGGGGCCGGTTCGGGTGGGCGTGGGGCAGTGTGCTTCTGTACGCGACCGGCGGGCTCGCATATGCCAATACGAGCTACGCCTACGCCTTGAGCGGCCTCGCCGGCGGTGCCACCACCGCCGCGGCGTTGGATTCCGCCACGCAGCTCGGCTGGGCCGCGGGCGGCGGTCTCGAATGGGGCTTCGGGGCGTGGTCGCTAAAGGGCGAGTATCTCCACTACGACCTCGGCATCCACACCCTCACGGCGGCCTGCAGCACGGTCATCGGCGGCTGCGCCGGCGCCGCGCCGACAACGTTCTCCGCGCATTTCGGCGAGACCGGCGATATCGTCAGGGTCGGATTGAACTATCGATTCTATTAGGGGATGCGGTCAGATGAGCCCAGGGCGGGTACGCCCACAAAATGGTGCATGAAAAAGCTGGCGCTTACGCTCGCCTGCCTATCCAGACCTGCGTCGGCGCGCGCCACCCTTCGAAGGCAGCAAGCGCACGCATTTCTTTGTTGCAGCAAGCAGGCCATGGAATCGTCAATATGATTGCCAAGGCTCGGGGCGGTAGCGCACTTTGATCGCTTCTTCGAGTGATCGGTGCAATCTGCCTGGGCGAGCGCGGGGCGGGCGTCATGAAAGGTGCTGAGCGTCGGGCCGATGCTGCGAGTTTCCACGCTGTGAGCGGCGCGAATTCAACGCAGGCATTTGATCTTGGTCTTGCTCATCATCGGGCCGGGCGCCTCGCCGAAGCCGAAAAATGCTATCGCGGGGTGCTGGCGGCCGAACCCAATCACCTGCACGCCCTGCATCTGCTGGGATTGCTCTGCCATCAAGCGGGCCGGCAGGACGCGGCAGCCGAACTGCTCCAGCGGGCTATCACGCGAGACGGTGCAAATGCGCGCCTGTTTTCCGATCTCGGCGTCGTGTTGAAGCAGCAGGGCCGTCTTGACGAGGCGGCCGACGCCTTGAGCCGAGCCATTGCGATCAAGCCCGACCTCGCGCAAGCCCATTGCAACCTGTCGACCGTGTTGCGCGAGCAGGGCAAGATCGACGAGGCAATCGCATCAAGTCATGCAGCACTGCGCACCGGTCCGGCTCGTGCCGAGGTTCATGTCAATCACGGCGTCTTGCTCTGCGATCAGCGGAAGTACGAAGAGGCAGCCGCCGCGTTTACTCGCGCGCTGGCGATCGATCCTGGCCTGGCGACTGCCCATTTCAACCTGGCCCATGCGCTGCGTGAGCAAGGCAAGCGCGCCGAGGCCTCTGCGGCCTATCGCCAAGTCATCCGCCTCATGCCTGGCTCTGCGGAGGCCTATTCGTGCCTAGGCGCCTTGCTCAACGAAGAAGGCCGTCTGGATGAGGCAGTGGCCGCATGCCAAAGGGCGATCCAGCTCCAGCCGAACTTTGCCGAAGCCTATTACAATCTTGCGATCGCACTTGCTGCGCAGAAAAACTTTGGCCATGCAGCGGCGCTCTACCGCAAGGCGACTGAGATCAAGCCCGACTATGCCGAAGCTTATTCAGGTCTCGGAACTGTGTTGCGGACGTGCGGCAAACTTGACGACGCGATTGCGGCCTATCGGCTGGCGATCACGCGGAAGCCGGATTACGCGGAGGCCCATTGCAACCTCGGCCGTGCCCTGCACGATCAGGGCAACAGCCAGGAAGCGATCGACGCCTTGCGTCACGGCCTCCTGCTCGATGGAAGTTCGGCGGAGGCGCACAACAGTCTCGGGCTGGTGTTGCGGGCCGTGGGGAAGTTACCGGAAGGCCGCGACGCCGTCGGGGAAGCCATACGGCTCGCACCATCCAGCGCCAAGTATCGACGCCACTTGAGCGAAATGATCCGATTTCGCGAGGGGGACAGCCATCTGATGGAGATGGAACGCTTGCTTGGCGAAGCAGATCCGCTCGCATCCGGCGAACGCACCGACCTGCATTTTGCCCTGGGCAAGGCCTATGACGACCTCGGCCGGCATGCGGAAGCAGCCCAACAATTGCTGCAGGGCAATGCCCTCAAACGCCGAGAGATCTCATACGACGCAGCGGCTGTGGACGAGGTATTCGCGCGCATCCGGAGCGTATTCGCACGAGATTGGCTCGAGACTCGGCAAGGCGCGGGACACCCTTCTGCAACTCCTGTCTTCATCATCGGGATGCCGCGGTCGGGGACGACGCTGGTCGAACAGATACTTGCGAGCCATCCCCAGGTCTTCGGCGGTGGCGAAACGAAATACTTCGCCGACGCCATCGGAGAAGCTGAAGCGGGGCGCGGCGTTCTTTACCCGGACGTGGCATCGACGTTGACAGGGTCCGATTTCGCCGATCTCGGCAAGCGCTACCTCACAGAAAGCCTTCGGTTGGCTCGACCCGGCGCACTGCACGTCACCGACAAGATGCCGAGCAACTTCCTGTTCGCGGGATTGATACATCTGTCGCTGCCGAATGCGACGATCATTCACACGGTCCGCGACCCCGTCGATACCTGCCTTTCCTGCTTCTCGAAACTGTTCACCGGCGAGCTGAACTACACTTATGACCTCGCGGAACTCGGCCGTTATTATCGCCAATATCAGCTGCTGATGGCGCATTGGAAACGCGTCTTGCCGGCCGGCCGGATTTGCGACGTCAGTTACGAAGAGCTCGTCGAGGATGTCGAAGGTCAGGCACGCCGCCTCGTCGCGCATTGCGGACTTGAATGGGATCCGCGCTGCTTGTCCTTTCAGGAAAACGACCGGCCGGTCCGCACTGCCAGTGCGACGCAAGTGCGTCAGCCGGTTTACAAGAGTGCGGTTGGCCGGTGGCGTCCTTACCGGGCCTTTCTTGAGCCGTTGCTTCAGGAATTGGGAGTGACGAGCGCTCTCGACTGATCGCGACAGATTACTGAGGCACAGCGCTGACCCGCGCACGCGACAATGCGATCCCGCAGCAGGTTACTGCTGCTTGAAGAAGCGCAGGTCGGGCGGCGGCTCGCCCTTCTTGGCGGGCATCAGATCGCCGTCCCCTGACAGGAAGTAGCCAAGCCCCCGGATTTCGATGTGGCCGTTGCCTTCGGCACAGCTCTCCTCCGGCCATTCGACCGCCTCCTTGGGATCGCGGCCATACTTCTTGGTCACGGTCCACGGCTTCGTCAGCGCCTTGTCGATGGTCGTGATCTCGTCGATCAGCACGTTCGGCTTCGTCTTGTCGAGCGAGATGCGCTCGATTACACGGCTGTCGGGATCGCTGAACAGCGGCATTCCGGTGGCGTCCATGGCACGCGGGCCGCGCAGGCCGCGAGTCTCGACCTCCAAAGTGTCGAGCTTGCCGTCGCCGTCGCTGTCGATCCACTTGCCGATCGAGTAGCCCCCCAGGGTGAGGACCATGTCCTTCGGCCAGTCCTGGCCGTCGGTGAAGATGCGGCGGCTGTCGTGAACGTGCTCGATGAAGATGTGGGTGGTGTCGGGCGTGATGACAAATTCCATCGCGCCATATGGCGTCATCACGCGCGGCATCCCGGGCGACAGGCAGATGTAGGTCGGGTAGTTGCCCTGCCCGCCCTGCTTCTGGTCCTCCATGCTCGTTTTCATGACGGCTTCCGCCTCCGGCGTCAGCGGAGCTTGCTGCGGCGGACCGAGGCGCTTGGTCTGGTCATAGCCGGGCTGGCCGGTGACGCCCGGCACGGGAATGCGGCGCCACGCCCCGGTCCAGTCGGGATAACGGGACTGGTCGAATGCCTTCGCTTCGCTGCAGGCGACGACGAGTCCGCTCGCCACGGCAGTTGCCGCGATCAGTTGGTTGAAACGCATGGTGCTCCTCCGTGGTCGGTTCGGGATCAGCTCTCGCGCATCGCCTCGCTAACGGTCGACGCCGTGCGAAAGCTTGGCCGTTTTCATTTCTGCGTGGCCGGAAAGTATTTGAGGGTCGGCGGCGCTTGATCCTTCTTGGCGGGCCGCAGAAACCCGTCCTTGTCCAGAAGATAGGTCTCCTCGCCGATGCGCACGGTCTTGCTCTCCCACACGCACATGTACTCGTCCCATTGGGGACGCGCTTCGGCGGAGCGCTTGTAGGTCTTCATGACCGTCCAGGGCCGTGTCAGCGCGTGGTCGGAGACCGTCATCTCGTCATGAAGGAGATTGGGATCCGCCTTGTCGAGGAAGATGCGCTCCTTGATGACGGTCTCGTTGTCCTCGTGGAGCGGAATTCCGGAGAGGTCGAAGGCGCGCGGCCCCTTGAAATGCCGCGTCTCGACCTCGAGCTCGTCGTACTTCCCGTCGTTGTTGGTATCGAGCCACTTACCGATCGAATAGCCGTCGAAGCCATCCTCTACATCCTTGGGCCAAGAGCGGCCGTCGGTGTAGATGCGGCGCCGGGTGTCGCGAATGTAATCGATGCGAACGTAGGTGACGTCCGGCAGGACGATGAACTCCAGCGGACGGTAGGCTGTCATCTGGGCCGGGAGCCCCGGTGGCAGGCAAGAGCGGCCCGGCCAGGTGCCGGGAACGCCGGCCTCCCGTTCGCGCTGGTTCGCCTCGAAGATCACCTGGTACTCCGGGGTCAGCGGCGCCTGCTGTCCCCGGCCCGGCGGCTTCGACGGATCGAATCGCGGCTCGCTGCTGGTGCCGGGCATCTCGGCTCTCAGCCACTGTCCGCGCAAGTCCGGATACTTCGCGTCGTCGAAGGCTTGAGCGGCGCCGCCGGCCGCACACAGGGCTGCAGTCAGTACGATCGTGATGATCGCGCTTTCGTGGCGCACTTCTGGTCCTCCCATCTCGTCGGTTACCCGATCTCTCGTGTCCATCATCTACCAAAGCGCGCCGGTTGCCGCCACCCGTGTTTTGCCTCGAGAAGCGGGGCGCCTGGGGCGCATTCTCGCAGCGAAAGAAGGCCGGCGCACGATCGGGAGACCGAGCGTCAGGAGGCGAAGTTGCAAAGGCCGAATGCCGCGCGCTCCTCGCGCGCGACGACCGGTTCGCGGCAGAACCCGTGTCGGCGTGCTGCCGCGCTGGGGACCGCGTTACGGTACCGTCCTGCTCGCGGACCGCATGTCACACCGCTCCATCCACCCGGTTTCACGGTTGTTCGCTGACGGCACGAGGCCGTCCTCGACGTACTGTCTTCCATCGATGCCGTGCGAAGACCAAATTCGTACTTTCGCATTGGCTTTCAGCATCACCGTATCGAGCGCGACCTCGCTGTCGGTGGTCAGAACCTGACGGAGCGATATGCGAAACTGGCTCAGCCGCGTTGCCTCGACGACCCGATAGATCATGTCGCCGTAGTTCCGCCCGAAATCGTTACGCAGCAGCACCGTACCGCGGCCGGTCACGGAAAAAGTCGCATGCTGGTTGGAGGGACCGGGTTGGGCATTGCAATTGTCGGCCCAGGTCCCGATCAGGCCGAATTCCTTGACGGCGCCATTGGGCGACTGCGCACAGGCAACGCCGGCCGCCACGATCACCGCCGCGAAAGAAATCGTCGCAAGCGCGACGCGCGGCACCTTGCGAGCGGTGCGCGCTCGATGATCGGCTCTCACTCGATCGGTTCGGGTGTCGAAACCGGTGGCCGCGGGGTTCATGGGCACGTTCACTACACACTCTCCGTTCGCCGATCGCGGCTCCGCCGCTTCCCGACAGCACGCTCGCGGGTCCGGCAACGTATCGACACCGTCTGAAAGACCGCTGAACCCAAGCTGAATTCCTGCTGAATTGGCAGGCCCATCGATGTTGCTTCACCGCTCCCTCCGACTATCTTGATCACCGTAGATGCATGACGGAGAGCCCCTGAGTTGAACGACGCGCCCTCCATCCCAAGCAACGTGTTTCGCGATATCGATCGCTTGACCGTAGGCGAATACGCTTCCTTTGCAGGGTGCCTGGCGAGACCCGACGACCCCCGCCCCTCCACCCCCGCCTCAGCCCTGCTCGATGCCAGCATGAAGGCGGCCATCAGCGCCCGTTTCGCCCGGCGCTTTCAGGATTTCGAGCCGCGGGCCGCGCTCTCGATCTGGATCAAATGGTACATCAACGTCATCCTGCCGCCGGCGCTGCTGTGTGATTTGTTCCTGCGGCACCGGCTGCAGCTCTCATTGGCCCATACCGGATTCATCATCGGCGACGATGCGAGGGTCGCCGCCGTGAAAGTCGGCATGTCGCCCGACGACGTGGCGGATGTCGATCCCTTCGACCGTTTCGGCCACCTGATGTTCGATCACTTCGAGCCGCTGATCGACCTGTGGAGCGAACGCAGCGACATCACGCGACGGGTGCTGTGGAGCAATGTGGGAAACACCTTCGAAGCCATGCTGGTCAAGGTGGAAGCAGTCTCCGGTCGGACCGACCGCCTCGACGGCGCCCGGTGGCTGATGAGCCAGCCGTTGTGGAAGGACGGCCGGCCAAACCCGCTGCACGACGCGGTTTATTACGTGAAGCGGGGCGAGACGAGCATCCGGCTCAGGCGGGTCTGCTGCCTCCAGTATCTCCTCCCCGACCGGCGGTTCTGCAGAGCCTGTCCAGTCGAGGAGGGGCAGGAGCGTGCTTGCGCCGAACCGCAGGCGTAAGGCCGCTCAAGATGCTATATCGTTGGCAAACACCAGGAGCTGCAGACATGCAAATTGCCCCGCTCGACAGCCTCGGCGCCCGCCGGATCGGGTGGATCGCGCTTTTGACGGTGGCAACCATCGCGGCAAGCCTGATGTTCGCCTGCGCCACGCCCTTTCCGGCGCTTGCCGTACTGGCCGCTCTACACATGAACCGGCGCGATGCCTTCGCGCTGACCGCAGTGATCTGGGGAACGAACCAGATCATCGGCTATGGCCTCCTGCACTATCCGCAGACCTGGGACAGTTTTGCCTGGGGAATAGCGATCGGCGCCGGCGCCATGTCCGCCACGGCGCTTGCTTCCGGCGCAGAAAGGGCCACGCGTCGTTGCGGCCGGACTGTGGCGATGCTCGCATCTTTTGCGTTGGCGTTCGCGGGGTATGAAATCGCGCTGCGCGCCGCAGCGATGGTGCTTCCCTCGAATCCCGACGCCTTTGGTATCGCGGTCACCCTCTATCTTCTCGAGGTCAACGCGCTCGCATTCGCCGCCCTGCTGATCTTGCAATTCGTCGGCACGCGGATCGGCCTCGCGACGCCGCGACATGCGGCCGACCCTGCGGCAACTGCCGCCTAGCGTTCACCGGCACGGCGCTGGCGATAATAGCTGCAAGCCAAAAAAGAACCGGCTCGCGATCGGTCGCTCGCCGGCTCAGGATTCAGTCGATGGAGGGGAAGTGCATTGTGGCGCATGCCACGCCGGGATACTGCAGCACCTTCCTTCCTTTTGAAACACGAAATGCGCGAAACAGATTGGAAAAGGTCTCAACTCGATCCTCCTGCCTTCCGGAAAAGCCGAAACCATCTCGCAACCTGACGACAAGCTGACGCGAAGCTGTACGCTCGCTGAATTCGAGCAAACGCCGTGGGACCGCCCCACCTGCCCACATGGAAGGCGGGCGGGAAGAAGCAAGGCGCTGCTGAAAAACAAAAAAGATTAAAGTCAGCTCTCCGGGCCCGCGTATTTTCCCGCCGTGTGCGGGAACATCGACTTCACGATCTTGAGCCGCGAGATGTCGGTGGTCGCATCCATGTGGAGGAAGATCGCCGCATCGCGGAAAAGCTTCTCGACCCCGAAATCGAGCATCATCCCGTTGCCGCCGTGAAGCTCTACGGCATGCTGGGCGACCTTCATGATCTCTTCCGACGCAAAGAGCTTGACCATGTTGCAGAGCACGTCGACGTCGCCCGCGTTGTCGTCGACCGCCTGCGCCGCACGCTGCAGGAGCGCCCGCACCGCCTCGATGCGGGTCGCCATGTCGGCGATGCGCAGCGCGACTGCCTGATGCTTCAACAGGATGCGTCCACCCTGGACGTAATTCTGCACGTAGTCCGCCGTCACCTCGAAGGCGCGCACGCCGACGCCGAGGTTCTTCGCAGCCTGGATGATCTTGCCGGGGCGGAAATAGACGCCGGCCTTGGCGAGCGCGGTGCCCTCCACCAGGAGGTGATCGTCGGGCACGAACATATCCTCGAACACGAGCTCGCCGTTGTTCATGAAACGGCATCCCAACGTCTCGTTGCAGCGCGCGACCGTGAGCCCCGGCGTGTCGCGCGGGACGAGGAAGCTCGACGTGCCCTTGGTCATCCCGACCCCGGGATCGGTGTTGGCATAGACCACGTAGAGCCCGGCGTCGTAGCCGTTGGAGATGAATTGCTTGCGGCCGTTGATCACGAAGCCGCCGTCCTTGCGCACCGCGCGGGTCTGCATCGCGGCTTCCGGCACGTCGTACGGCAGCCAGCGGTCGGAGGCGCCGCGCGGCTCGGTAAGGCAGTGCGCGAGGAGGAATTGCGGGTCCTCGACGAGGCGGGCGAACCATTTCTCCTGCAGGTGACGCGGCGCGAGGTTGCGCAGCAGCACCGAGACTTTCCAGTTCTGCACCAGCTTGTCGGCGAGCCCGGAATCGCCGCGCGCGATCTCCTCGGAGATGATGGCGAAGCTCTGCACCTCGGTCGCCTTGTCGAGCTCGACGCCGCCAAACTCCTCCGGCACACCAAGCGTGCGGATGCCTATCTTGTCGGCGCCATCGAGGATCGACGGCGGCAGCCGCCCTTCCGGCCGCATGTCCCATTCGCGCTGCCAATTGCCGCGGATGAAGGGAATGACGACGTCGTCGACGAAATCGCGGCAGCTCCGCCGCATCATATTCTGCTCTTCCGAAAGCCCGGCCATGGCGTCCTCGATCGCGATGCGTTCGGGCATGGCTATAGCGCAAGGCGCGCGGTCGCAAGCGTCCGGTGGCTACCGGATCGCCTGGTCAAGCCGGACGATGACAGTGAGGAAGTCGAAACATGTATCCCCAATTGAGGGGGGCGAAATCCAGGAAGTACCGAAGCCCCGACTGCGATACAAATGGGCGCTCGGTCTCGTCCCGGACTTCGCTCCGCTCAATCCAGGCCAACAAGTCTCACCGAAACCACGACCCAAAAAAGCAGGAGGCCGGCTTGGGCTAGAGCCGGCCTCCGCCCGGAACACGGTCGGAACGGGGAGGTCAGTTGACGCTCGACCGGGCTGCGGACTTTGCGGACACGACCTTGTTGGCAGTGCCGGCGACCTTGTGGCTCTTGGCCGCGTGCGCGACCTTGTGGCCCTTCCCGCCATTGAAGTGGCGGGCATGCTTCACCGTCATCGCGGGCTTGTGCGCGACGATGCGCGCGGCGCCGGCAACCTTGTGGCTCTTGGCCGCATCGAAGTGGCGGGCGTGCTTCACCATCGTCACGGACTTGTGCGAGACGGTGCGGGTGTTGCGCAGGGCACGCGAATGCTTGCTCGACTTCGACTTGTTGGCCTTGACGGTGGTCGAGGGGGCCGACTTGTCGGTGGTCGTAGCGGTCGACGGAGCCGCGGCGGCGGGCTTGGTGTCGGTAGCCGCAGGCGTTTGGGCCATGACCGGCGCCGCGAGCATGGAGGCGGCGACGAGGGCGATGGCGACTTTCCGGAGCATGGATGTTTACCTTTCGGGGAATTGGCTCGCGTTTTGGTCGGCGAGAGGTGGGCCGGTCGACCGGCTCATGACCGATCTTGCAGCCATCATGCGCCCGCCGCGCTGAACTCATCCTGAAGCTCGCGCATGGGCGCGGTTCATCTAGATGAAGCGATGGGAACGCCGCCGTTGCCGGCCATTCATCCGCTGGACTTTTTTCGGACGACGCGGCGTCGAAAGCGCGGTCAGCACCGCCGCGTGCGTGATTAATCACAGTGCCCGGGGTCAAACCTCGACTGGATTCGTCGAATCCATGATCCAGGCGAAGTAGGTTTCGTCGACGCTCTCGATCGGCAATACGAGAATCGCCGGCGTCTCATACGCATGCGACGCTTTGACTGCGCCACGCACGGCTTCGGCGAGCGAGGCCCGCGTCTTGATCAGCATCACCGCCTCCTCGGCGCGCTCGACTGCGCCCTGCCAGCGGTAATGCGAGATCATGCCGGGCAGGATGTTGACGCAGGCGGCGAGCTGGTCTTCCACCAGCGCCTTGCCGGCTTTCTCAGCCTCGACAAGCGAAGGGAAGGTCGTATAGAGCATCACCGCGCGATCCATTCCTGCCTCAGCTCCTGCGGCCACCGCGCAGCCGCTCCAACGCAACGGCCGATGACCATACGCGACCGAATCGCCTTCGTGACGGCCTCGACACCCGAGGCGGAAGTCGCGCGCGACGCCCTTGTGCGCCGTTACGGCAGCGCGACGCCCGACCAAGCCGACGTAATCGTCGCGCTCGGCGGCGACGGATTGATGCTGCAGACCCTGCACAAGTTCATGGACGCAGGCAAGCCGATCTACGGCATGCATCGCGGCACCGTCGGCTTCCTGATGAACGAATACCGCGAGGACCGGCTGCGCGAGCGTCTCACTGCGGCGACCGAGTCGGTCATCCATCCCCTGAAGATGCGCGCGATCGACGCCGACGGCGAAGTCCACGAGGCGCGCGCCATCAACGAGGTCGCGCTGTTCCGCCAGACCTACCAGGCCGCACGTCTGCGCGTCCTCGTCGACGGCAAGGAGCGGCTGTCCGAGCTGATGGCCGACGGCATCATGGTGGCAACGCCGGCCGGCTCGACGGCCTACAATCTCTCTGTCCAGGGGCCGATCATCCCGATCGGCTCGCCGCTGCTCGCGCTCACCCCGATCAGCCCGTTCCGGCCGCGCCGTTGGCACGGTGCGCTGTTGCCAGACGGCGCCGTCGTCACCATCGAGGTGCTCGAAGCAGCCAAGCGCCCGGTCGCCGCCGTCGCCGATCACGACGAGGTGCGCTTCGTTCAGACGGTGGAGACGCGGCTCGAGCGCAGCATCGCGATGCATCTCCTGTTCGATCCCGGCCACGCCCTCGACGAGCGCATTCTGCGCGAGCAGTTCGGGATGTGACGCGGCTTTCGCGCGGAAACAGTTTCAGCAACTCCGAATCGCGCAATTGGCCGTGAAAACATCGCACGATTTTCAGCGAGGCATGAGCTCGCAGCGCACGAGCGACGCCACATAGTTGCGGCGCCGCGCGCTTGTTCGTAAAGTCCGTCCTGTTGTCGTGCCGCTTGGCATTGGCGCCTGCAGTGGATGCGGTGCCGCGTGATCTGCCATAAGAACCCACAGGGAATGAATTATGCCCGAACGTCAGATCGCGTGGTCGAGTTCGCTCGGCCGCATCTTCGTGTTGTTGTTTGCACTGCCGGTTCTGATTCTCACATGTGCCGCCGCTGCACTCGCGCAGGGGCAAGCGCAGACGCTCATACCCGCACCACCCACGGTGTCGCCATCCGCGGAAACCCTGAATAATTGGCGTAACGGCATGGCGAAGGTTTCCCCGCCGAGCGTTGCATCGCCGAACGGCGGATGCTTCACTGCATCCTACCCGGACATTCAGTGGCAGGAAGTGCCATGTGCGCAAGGGGTGACAGCGCCCCCTTTTCGGCCGGCGCCCGGCCGGACTTCAGCCGGCGGCACCTTCACAGTAGGCGACGGCGTTGACCCCGTAGCGGGGGTAACGTCGGGCCACATTTCTACTGCAGTCGGGTCTTTCGACAGCGTTTCCGGCGTGACAGACATCACGGGGGAGTTTGGGGCTAACGATTATTCGCTTCAGCTCAACTCGAACACTTTCAGCAGCCCGGTCTGCAGCGGCGCGGCCACTCCGTTGACGTGTGTGGGCTGGCAGCAGTTCGTATTCTCCAGCCTTGGCTGCAACAACGGCACGGTGCCATGCACATTCATTCAGTATTGGCTGATCCATTGGGGAAGCTCGAGGTGCCCGATGACCGGCGGTTGGATATCCGTCCCGAACGGCAACGATTTGGAGTGCTATACGAACAGCTCCATCCTGGTTACTCCCCAACAGACAATTGCAAACCTGGAGCAACCTGAGCGTGACCGGCATGGCCAATTCGGGCGGCCTGGATACCAACATTTTCTCGACGGGCAGCACCCTCTATATGGTGCAAAACAGCGACAGTGAGCTCGGTCTGGCGGCGGGGTGGACGGCCGCCGAATATAATATCGTCGGCGACGGCAACGGATCCGGATCCAAATTCAACAGCGGATCGTCGATGGTCGTGAGAGCTGCCGTGGACAACGGCACAACAACCGCTCCCTCCTGCGTCAGCCTGAGTATCTACACGGCAGAAACGAACAACCTCTATCTCCAACCCGCCTCCGGGACTCCGCGACGAAGCACGCAGCCCGCGCTGGTATGGACGCAAAGCAGCAACGTGAGTTCGACCGCGCCGTGCAGTTCGGCGGTCGCGGTCCCGGCAGCCAGCAAGCTCGTCGACACCCACGATTCCAACGGCGACGGCCTGAGCGACATCGTGTGGCGCAACGGCACCAGCATCGCCGTCTGGCTGATGAACGGCACCCAGATCGAGCTGGCCGGCGCCACGGGCTCAGCGCCCGCCACCTGGTCGATCGTCGGGCAGCGCGACTTCAACGGCGACGGCACCTACGACTTGCTGTGGCTCGACTCCAGCGGCGACGTCGCGATCTGGTTCATGATCGGCACGCAGGTGTTTTCACCTACGTCCGTCGGCAATGTCGGAACCACGTGGGGCGTCGTCGGCACCGCGGACTTCAACGGCGACGGCATGGGCGACATTCTCTGGCAGGATACCAGCGGCAATACCGCGATATGGCTCATGAACGGCGCCTCGATCCTGTCGGCCGGCGGGCTCGGCAACGTACCCGCCATCTGGTCGGTCGCCGGCACCGGCGACTTCAACGGCAACGGCGACGCCGATATTCTCTGGCGCGACACCAGCGGCGACATAGCGATCTGGTTCATGGATGGCACGGCGGTCGCGTCGACCGGAGTCGTAGGCAACGTCCCGACGATCTGGTCGGTGATCGGCACCGGCGACTTCAACGCCGACGGCAAGACCGACATCGTCTGGCGCGACACCAGCGGAAACACCGCGGTCTGGCTGATGAACGGCGCGTCCATTCTATCTGCCGGCGGCATCGGCAACGTGCCGACCACCTGGTCGCTGGCGCTGACCGGCGACTTCAACGGCGACGGCATGAGCGACCTCCTGTGGCGCGACGACAACGGAAATAATGCCATCTGGTTCATGAATGGCACGAGCGTCTCGTCGGCTCAGGGTATGAGCGGGGTCTCGACCGCCTGGAGCGTGCAGGGGAGGAACGCCGAGTAACGGCGCGGCTGAGCCTGCGCCGACTTTCGGAAGGTCGTGCGCGAGTTCAAGCGGCCGGAGTGCGATTGGATTCAATCGGAACAGGTCGGCACTCCCGAAAAGCCGATCGCGTTTCAGCGACGCGCCGCGCCGCGCCCTCACGCCGGCTTGGCGAGCTCTGCCGTGTGGAACGGCTCGAGCTTGTCGATCGCGTCCGGGCTTTGGGTCTTCACGTCCCATTTGAACATGCGCAGCGTGATCTTGTCCGGCGCGAAGTCGGCGATGGTGAAGCCGTGCTGCTCGATCGGCTTCACCGCTTCGTCCATGTCGAGATGGGTCGGCGGCAGCGCGCCAGTGCCGCGGCGCCCCGACGGCCATCCGGCCGGGCGGGTGCCGATCGGTCCGGTGAGCACGGCATTGATCGGATTGTCGTGCATGTCGAGCGAGCCGGTGCGCAGCATGCGGCCGATCGCGAGGGCATGAAGGTCGCCGCTCATCACCAGCGGAATGCGGCCGGGCATCGCGTGGATCGCGGCCATCAGCCGGTCGTGCTGCTTGAGCCAGCCCGGCTGCCAATAGAGCTTGGGCTTCGCCGTGGTGAGCTTGCCGTCGTCGCCGAGCACGTCCGGGTACCACTCGCCCCACTTGCCGGCGGTCCAGCCGGGCGGATTGGACGGAATGTGGACGAGGTGCGTCACCTCGCGCGCGGCGCTGCGCGCCTTGAGCCATTTCTCCGCTTCGAGATCGACATAGACGGCGCTCTCGCCGGCGAGCGTCAGGGTGCGGCGGATGTCGTAGAGCAGAACTTCGGCGAGCCGCCCGTAGCGTACGGTGCCGAAGCATTCCGAGAGACCGGTGCGGTCGTCGACCGAGGTCCATGGCAAGCCGAGCGGCCGCGTCACGTCGGGCAGGAATTCCGGATAGTACATGCTCCTGGTGGTGCGGCCGAGCTGGAGAGAGAAGTACGGAGGCGGAAATGTCACGATGCCGTCGGTCGCTTCGTCATTGTCGAAATAGTCGTGATCATCCTGGATGAAGAAGGTCGGGATCGAGCGGAAGTCGGTGCCGTAGATCGGCAGAAACTGCGGACCGACGGCGCGCTTGAGCACGGTCTCGTTGTCGCTGCCCAGCACCAGCGCAGAGCGGTCGAATTTTCCCGCGATGCTCACGCCGGTCGGCGAGGCACCGCCGCTGACTTGCGAGAATTGCGGCGCCAGCAGGTCCCAATAGACCTGGTCGCCGTTGGCGACGAGCGCGTCGGGCTTGAATGCAAGGCCGCGCAGCAGCAGGCGCTTGCGCACGGCCGTCGGCAGGAACTCGAACGCCTCGTGACCGCCGGCGCAAGTGTAGAACAGCACCCGGAACGACGAAGGTCGCTCGTCCGGGCCGGGAAAGGTCGACAACGTCCACGGCTCGCACAGCATGCGGCCGCGGCTGCCGGTGAGCGACAGCGTGTAGGGGCGCCCGGGCGCGAGATCGGCCGCCTGGAAGCGCCAGAACTCGCCGCGGGTGTCGGTCATGCGGCCTTCGACCGACGTGTTGCCGACATGCAGAACCGGTGCCTCGAGCTGCGGTTCGCGGAACGAGGCCTTGATCAGGATGCGCTGATCGCTGACCGCCGGCAGCAGGTGCTGCACGATGCCGGCATCCCAGCTTTGTTGCGCCGACGCGGTCGACGTGAACAGATCGGGCGGCGCGGCGAGCCCGAGCGCCGCGGCGGTCGAGCCGCGCAGGAAGGCACGGCGGTCGAAAAAGTCCATGGGGCATCTCCCGGATTGACACGGCGCCTCTTCGCCCGCTGGCGAGCGTCGGCCGGTGCGTTCTGCGGCCATCATACGCCCGGCCAAAGCAAAACGGCACCCGGCGTGAACCGGGTGCCGCCATGCAAGGACGGCGCGAATTATTTCTGCGCCATGATCGCTTCGAGGCCGGACTGCGGGCCGTTGCTGCCGTGACCGCCGGCGAAGGTCGCACCGCTGATGCCGAGCTTCTTCACCGCCGCCGCAACCGCCTCAGAACCCGGATTCTTGGCCGTATCGCGGCCCGGCGAATAAAGGTCCGTCACCCACACGACGTTGTCCTTGACCACGTGGCCGAGCAACATGCCGTCGACATGCGGATTGTCGATACGGGTGAGCTTGATCTCGTTGCCGTCGGCATCCTTGAGGCTCATCTGGTCCTTGACCTCGACGACCTGAACCTTCTTCGGGCTCTTCTGGTAGGCGTCGGGGAGAACGGTGTGCGTGGTCTTGAGGTCCTTCTCGAAGTAGGCCTTGTCGGGCGCCGGCACCACGATGGTCGCGCCTTCGGCCGCGTAGGTGCGCATGCCGCCGGTGTGGTCCATGTGGTGGTGGGTGAGGATCAGGTACTTGATCGGCTTGCCCGGGAACTTCTGCTTGAAGGCGTCGATCGTGTACTTGGATTGCGCCTCGCCCATCGGCGCATCGAACACCGCAAGGCCGTCCTTCATGTTGACGGCGAGGCTGTTCGCCGAGCCGGTGACGAGCTGCGCCGCGTTGGGGCCGAGATCGACCACCTTCGGCGGTGCATTCGGCGGATAGAACAGCGTGTCGGCGTCGAGATAACGGCCGAGCGCGATGCGGCGCAGCACCCACTGATAAGGCACCTCGCCGGTCGCCGGTCCCTTGGCGGCGGACTTCACCGCGTCGGTCGGGGTGAAGGCATCGGCGGCGATCGTCGGATTCGCTTTGACGTCGGTGAAGGTGACCTTGCCGACCGGGACGTCGTCGAGATTGTAAGTCAACGTGTGCGCGACCTGCACGCCGTTCACCGGCTTCCAGTCGCTCAGCACGAGGTCGTAGTTCGAATCGCCGGAGATGTTGTCGTCGTCGCGGGTGCGGATCGCCGCCGGCAGATGGGTCTTCGGATCGAACAGAATGGTGAACTTGGTCGCGCCCTCGGCGAAGTTGACGGCGGGAAGCGTCGCCTTGCCGAGCTTCTGATCGGGCGAGGCGGTGATGTTCTTCGCGTTGTCCATTGCGCGGAGCAGCAGCGTCGGCGACGCCCGCCCAAGCTCGCGCAGTTGCGCGGCGAGCCGCACGCCGGAGGCCGCCGAGCTGCCCTTCTCGTTGGTGACGAAGCCGAGCGTCGGCGTCATCACCTCGGTGTATTTGAGCTGCTCGACCGCCGGATATTTCATCGCCCGGTCGAGATCGAAACGCGCCGCGCCGGCGCCGAGATCGATCGTCGCCGTGAAGGCGGTATCGCCGAGGAAGCGCGGCTCGCCGCCGGCCTTGTAGGACTGACCGGGCTCCCAGTGCTTCGCCTCGCCCTTGATGGCGAGACCCTTGAGCGACTTGAGCGCTTCGGCGCCGCCCTCGGCGGTGACCGCCGCCTTGACGAGATCGGCAGGGCTGTCCTTGGCAACAGCAAAGTGCATCGGAGCGGTGGTGACGAGCAGCGCGGCCGACACGCCGAACAGGTATCTCATTAGTGTCCTCCCATGTCCTGTTATGGCGGGGACCTTAATGCCGAGCCTCCTGACAGGGAAGACCGAAGCACGGGACCATCCCGGCAGGGTGGCACCTGCCGATCGCACGATCGCATCGGGCACACGATCGACCCGATGCGGCACACCGGCGGTGCTCTCACGCTGGGGCCAACGATCACGATAAGTTGAGAAGCGCCACTCATCGGCTTCCGTGTTGCTGCACCGCGCAAGCTGAAACCTTTCGGCGGCGAGATGCTTCTCGTTCATCAGGCAAACCAACGGGGGTTCCGATGCGCATGCTTCCGAGAACGACGATCCTCGCAGCAGTCCTTTCGCTTGGCGTGGCTCCGCTCGCGCTCAACCCGGTTGCATCGACCGGAGCCTGGGCTCAGGCGCCGGTCGAGAAGACCGCTCCCCTCGCGACGCCACGCGTAACTCTGAGCCTCGAGCAGCGCGACACCATCCGCGAGCTCGTCAAAGAGCTCAATGTCAACAGCGCGGCACCGCAGACGCCGATCACCGTCGGCGACACCGTCCCGAAAGACGTCGAGCTTCATCCGATGCCGACGCGCGTCGGAGAAAAAGTCTCGCAGGTGAAGAACCACCTGTTCTTCCGCAAGGGCGCAGAGCTCGCGATCGTCGACCCCAAGGACGACAAGATCGTCGACGTCATAAAAGAAAAAGAAAAATAGCGCTTACGCGGCGGCGCGACCCCGCTCGGCGAGGCGCTCGTCGGCGACGAGCTCTTCGCAATAGGCGCGGGCATCCTCGCGGGCCGCTTCTGCGGCGTAACGGCGGAGCAGGATGAGCAGCGGTTCGATGTCGCCGATATCGGCGTGCTCGCACTGCGCCAGCACCCGTTCGACCACCTGCCGCTTGAGCCGGCTCGACACGGCGTCCTCGCTGGACGCTTCATGGAGCGCCGTGACCGCTTCGCGGAACGCCGGAAACACCGAGGCCGGCATGCCGGCCTTCTCGTAGACGGCGCGGAATCCGGCCGCCCCTCGGCCATGGACGAGGGCTTGCACGCGCCCGAGCGGCAGGCCCGAGAGTTCGGCCAGCACCTCCTCGAACATCGCCACGTGGCCGGACAACAGCGCGCGCAGCACGAGCCCGGCAGTGAGCTGGCCGCACGCGCGCAGGTGGCGGACGAGCGGCCGGGTGTCGGAATCGGGACCCAGCGCGGCGATGGCAACGGTGCCCCGATCGCGGGCATCACGGACCACCTGATCGGCCCGGCTGCGAGCGAGCCACTCGCGGTCGACCGCGAAGTCGGCAAGCAGCGAGGACAGCATGCCCATCAGCACGTGTCGCGCGGCCATCGGCAGGTCGGCGCGCGCGAACATCGCCTCGCGGACGGCGCCGATGCGTCCGAACCGGGTGACGAGGCGATCGAACGAGGCCGGCGGGAATGCCGCGTGAGGATTCTCCAGCGCAGCGAGGCAGGCCTCGACAGGCCCGGCCTCGGCGATCGCAGCAGCCACCGCGCTCTGCAGCGGCACACGGGAAGCGATCGCGGTCTGCAGATCGCGGCTGCCCGAGGTGATGACATCGACAAGCTCGGCATCGATCAGCAGCGGCGAGCGCGCCAGCACCAGCGCTGCAATATCGGCATGATCGGAGGCCAGGGCATGGATGACGGCATGGGGAGCGTCGGCGCTTCCCGCCAGCGCTTCGGCGAGTGCCCGTCGCACCAGCGGCGAAGGATCGTCGAGCAGCATGATCATGGCGCCCTCCGCGGCGCCCCGATCTTCTTTGGAGAGGTCGGAGTGGAGATAGGCCCGTGCGAGAGCCCCGGTCGCCTCGGCGCGCTCACCGGCCGGAGCGCTGCGCACCCAGTGGAGGAACTGACGGACGATCATGATCAACCACGCGCGTTGTCGCTTCGCGATAGCGCCCCCACGCCCCGCGTCGACTGGAGATCAGTCTAGGGGGCGAGCCGTTAAAAATTCGTTCACCATGTTTCTTCATGAAGGATTCACCGCTCGGCCGCCTTCACCCATCCGCGGAGCGGCGGCTCGCAGGCGACTCCGGAAAAGAAAAGGGCAGCGCCCATGCGCTCGCAGGACGCCGCCCGAAACCGGTTCAGCTCTCGCCGACCGGGCGATGAGCCAATTAGTGGGTCTTCGTGGTCCTGTGGGTCTTCTTCATCGGCTTGTAGAGGCAAGACGAGCTCTGGCAGCCACCTTCGTAGGTGCCGTATTTGGTAACAACCTTGGCTGCCAGCGCCGGGCTCGCGAGCCAGACCGCAACCGCGCTGGTAACTGCAATGGCCATAAGGGTACGCATGAGATGTAGTCTCCTTCCGTGCGGCATTTCCGCGACGCTAAATATAGGACAGGAAGCGCCACCGCCACCCTGCCGTTGCGCGTGGGACGACGCGCACGTGAGTAAATGAACAGCGGTTCATGGAAGCTGGATAGTGCCGCAGGTCCGGTCCTCTCCAGCCAGTTCTGCAGACCCGGTCCGCCGTCTGTTTCGCCAGGCCGGATATGCTAAACGAGGCGCAATGCGCGGCCGGTCGCGCCCCTGATGAGGAGGCCTCCATGTCCGAGACGAAGACGGCCCAGCGCCACAAGCGCGGCGGCATCTATTTCGACGACTTCGTCGCCGGAGAGGTGTTCGAGCACCGCTACTACCGGACGGTGACGCAGATGGACAACATGTTGTTCTCCAACATGACGCTCAATCCGCAGCCGCTCCACATTGACCGGCATTTCTGCGAGCAGGAGACCGAGTGGGGCCAGCCGCTGATGAACTCGCTGTTCACGCTGGGCCTGATGATCGGTATGTCGGTCTCGGACATCACCACCGGCACGACGATCGCCAATCTCGGCATGACCGAGGTGAAGTTTCCCCATCCGGTGTTCGAGGGCGACACGCTCCACGCCACCACCGAGGTGATCGGCAAACGCGCCTCGAAGTCGCGGCCCGGTGCCGGAATCGTCGAACTGCTGCACCGCTGCTTCAACCACGACGACAAGCTCGTCGCCGAATGCCGCCGCAGCGCCTTCATCCGGATGCGGCCGGCCTGAGTACATGTGAATGTGTTCCAACGACTTTATCCTGAGAGCCTGTGAATCTTTTTATCTCGGGCCTCATCCTGAGGAGCGTCCGAAGGACGCGTCTCGAAGGATGGCCGCGAATCGCAGTGCTTGTCGGCATCCTTCGAGACGGCGCTTCGCGCCTCCTCAGGATGAGGTCCGAATGTTTTGCGGGCTCTGAGAATGCGGTCGCTGCTGTTCGTACCGGCCGATGCGCCCGCCAAACTCGAAAAGGGCCTCGGGTGCGGCGCCGACGCGATCATCATCGACCTCGAGGATTCCATCGCGCCGGAGCGCAAGGCCGCGGCGCGCGAGCAGGCGGCGGCTTTCCTCAGCGCTGCGGTGCGGCGCCCTGCCCGGCCGCGCCTGCTGGTGCGGGTCAACGGGCTCGCGACCGGCCTGACCGACGCCGACCTCGACGCCGTCATCGCCATGCGGCCCGATGCCATCATGCTGCCCAAGGCGGAAGGCGGCGCGAGCATCATGCATGCCGACGCCAAGCTCGCGACCCGCGAGGCGCTCGCCGGCCTTCTCCGACGGCCACGTCAAGATCGTCGCCATCGCGACCGAGACGGCGCAATCGTTGTTCGTCGCCGGGACCTATCGCGCCGCGAGCCCGCGGCTCACCGCACTCACCTGGGGCGCGGAAGATCTCTCCGCCGAGCTCGGCGCCGAGGCGAACCGCGACGCCGAGGGCCGCTTCCTCGATCCCTATCGCCTCGCCCGCACGCTGTGCCTCGCCGCTGCGGCGTCCGCCGAAGCGCTCGCGCTCGACACCGTCTATGTGGACTTCCGCAACGAACCGGGGCTGCGCCGCGAATGCGAGGAGGCGCGCCGCGACGGCTTCCAGGGCAAGATGGCGATCCATCCCGCGCAAGTCGCAATCATCAACGACGTCTTCACGCCGAAGCCCGAGGCCGTCGCGCGGGCGAAGGCGATCGTCGCCGCCTTCGCCGCCGCGCCCGGCGCCGGCGTCGTCGGCATTGGTGGGGTCATGTACGACCGCCCGCATTTGACCAAGGCGCTGCGGCTCATCGCGCGCGCCGAGGCTGCGGATACCAAGCCGTAGCCTGATCCCGAAAAGTTGCAGACTTTTCGGACGAGATCATGCTCCTGATAGGAGCTCTCGCGTAGCGCCCAATCCAAATGTCATGCTTCGGACATAACGTCCCTCTGCGGAGCGCACGTAACGCCGTCCACTGATCGAAATCTGCCGCCCCCGAGGCGGTTTCGAACCAAGGCGAGAACCGTTCATGTCATCCATCCCGTCCGTCTGGATCTGGCTCGGCATCGCCGCCTGCGTTGCCCAGTCCGCCGCCTTCTCCGGCCTCAACCTCGCGGTGTTCAGCCTGAGCCAGTTGCGCCTGCAGCTCGAGGCGGACGCCGGCAATGCCGATGCGGCGCGCGTGCTCGCGCTGCGCAACGACTCCAACCGCGTGCTGGCGACAATCATCTGGGGCAATGTGAGCACCAACGTGCTGCTCACGCTGCTGTCCGATTCGGTGCTGGCGGGGGTCTACGCTTTCCTGTTCTCCGCGATCGTGATCACGCTGCTCGGCGAAATTTTCCCGCAGGCCTATTTCTCGCGGAACGCCTTGCGGATGACGAGCCGCTTCCTGCCGTTCCTGAATTTCTACCTGCTTGTCCTCTATCCCCTGACCAAGCCGACCGCGATGGTGCTCGACGCCTGGCTCGGCAAGGAAGGCATCACCTGGCTCGCGGAACGGGACATCCGCTCATTGCTCGCCCGCAGCGCCGTGAGCGGCGGCGATATCGGGCGGATCGAGGCGGCGGGGGCGCAGAACTTTCTCGATCTCGACGACGTGCCTGTCTGCGACGAGGGCGAAGTCGTGCATCCGCAGAGCATCATCAGCCTGCCGCTCGCGAGCGGGCGGTGCGTGCTGCCGAAGTTCGAGCGCTCGCCCGACGACCCGTTCCTGCGCCAGGTCGATGCATCGGACAAGAAATGGATCATCGTCACCGATCCCAAGGACGAGCCGGTGTTCGTGCTCGATTCCGATCACTTCCTGCGCGACGCGCTGTTCGACGAGCTCGACACCGACCCGTCGACCTACTGGCACCGCCCGATCATCGTGCGGGACATGAACACGCGACTCGGCGAGGTCATCGGAAAGATGCGGGTCGTTCCGGAGCGGCCCGGCGACGACGTCATCGACAACGATCTCATCCTGGTGTGGGGCACGCAGAAGCGGATCATCACCGGCTCCGACCTGCTCGGCCGCCTGCTGCGCAATATCGCGACGGTGGAGCGGCCGAAACCGTGAGCAAAGGACGGGGCGGCGGCGCACGGCTGAGCTGCCGTTCGTGCAGGGTCGACATGGCCGGGGCTTGTCCCGGCGACGCCGATTGCCCTGTTCCGGCTCCACAGCATTGCGCTCCCCTCCCAAGATACGGGTGCCGCATTCCCGATTTGTTAACCATACCGCGCTAGCTTTCGTTAACCCTGATGCGTGGCGTGGACACTGCGCGATGAAGTGGCGTCGAATTCCCGGGATCAAAAAGCTGCTGCTCGGGACGGCTCTCGCCGGCCTGACTTTTGCGAGCGCGGTGGCGGCCGACATGCCGGCCTATCCGGTCGCGCCCCCGCCGCCACCGCCGCCCGGCATTCCCGACTGCTGGACCGGATTCTATGTCGGCGGCAACCTCGGCTATCACTTCGGGCAGGACAGTATCTCGGTGAGCGCCAATCCGAACGGCTGGGGCGCACCGGCGGCCGATGCCATCAACAGCCAGACGGCGACATGGCTCGCTCCCCGCGGCACCGTCGTCGGAGGCCAGATCGGCTACAACTGGCAAGTCGCCAACATCGTTGTCGGCTGGGAAGGCGACGGCCAGTGGCTCGGGGGTACCTCCAATCGGCAGTACACGTTGAATTCGGCGTTCGTTGCTCCCGGCGACTTCATGTACAACTCCTCCGCCGAGAATGTGATGGCGACGCTGCGCGCCCGCCTCGGCTGGGCATTCGGCACTATCCTCGTCTACGGCACCGGCGGCGGCGCCATGGGCTGGTTCTCGAACACCAATTCCTTCGCGGCGTTCAACGGGACAGTGCTCGCGACGACGCCGAGCACGACGGTGCGCCCGGGCTGGACCGGCGGCGGCGGGATCGAGTGGAAATTCCTGCCGGCCTGGTCGGTCAAAGCCGAGTATCTCTACTTCCACATGCAGAACTACAACACGACGATCCCGGCCAGCTTCCCGGACAGCGACATCGCCGTTCACCACAACTACACCGACAATTTCGTCCGCGTCGGCGTGAACTGGCACGTCACGCCGTGGTGAGCCGGTCTGCCGAGAGATGCCGTGGGCCGCGGCTCCGGCGACGTCGCGGTGCGCTCAAGCGCTTCATCGCCGCCGGATTGGCGCTTGGCAGCCTGGCGCTGCCCGCCATGGCGGCCGACATGGGCGCGCCGTTCGTTGCACCGGCGCCCCTCCCCGTCGACATCTGGACGGGGCTCTATGGCGGCATCAACTTCGGTTGGGCGGCCTCGAACAACGCACTCGGCAGTGCCGCGACCGACACCGGTCCTGCCGGCCTCGGCTCACTGGTCGCGGCGCGCGCGATCCCCCTGACCATGAGCGGGATCCATGGCGGATTCATCGGCGGCACTCAGGTCGGCTTCAATTGGCAATTCAGCCCGGCCTGGGTCGCGGGCATCGAGACCGACTTCGACTGGCTCGCCAACAGCGACGCCATCTCGGTATTCCCCTACGCGGGGTCCGCGGCGGTCCCGGCGACAACCACGACGTTCGTGAGGGGGCTCGATACGCTCGGCACCGTGCGCGCGCGGTTCGGCTTGCTGATCGCGCCCATCTTTCTTGCCTACGCCACCGGCGGCTTCGCCTACGGCGAAACGAGAATCGGAACGACGTTCATCTGTCCGCAGTGCATTACGCCGGCGGCCATCTCCTCGACCTCGTCGGGCATCGCATCGGGCTGGACGGTCGGCGCCGGGCTCGAATGGCAGTTCGCGCCGGGATGGAGCGTCAAGGGCGAATACCTCTGGGTCGATCTCGGCAGCCGCAGTGAAACGCTGCGCTACGCCTACCCGCCGTTCACCAGCTCGCTCACGAGCAGCGTCAATCAGCGCGACGGCATCGTGCGTACGGGGCTGACTTACCGGTTCTGGTGAGCGGCGGGGCTTTCGGGCTGTCACGCTCCGCCCGCCACGCGTCGCAGTCCTTCCCCCTACTGTACGAGCGACCGGAGAGTCGCCTCCACGCTCTGGTCAGGCGGCTTCCTTGAGAGGGCGGATGTGACTCACGTCAGTCGTCTGCTGAGCGTGCCACAGGTCGTACGCCGATTGCATCTTGATCCAGATGTCGGGACCATCGCAAAACAATGTGCCGAGCAAGACTGCGACTTTGGGGGTCACCGGCTTCTTCTCGGCCAGGATGGCATGCAAATGCTGGCGCGAGATGCCGAGCAAATCGGCAATCTCGGTCTTGGAGCGCTTCACGGCCGGGATGATGTCTTCACGCAACAACGCGCCCGGATGCGTCGGGCAACGATCAGGGTTGCGTTTCGCAGGATAGGCCATTCTGAACTCCATCTAATGGTACTGCTCAAGGTTGACTTTGAAGGCGTCTCCATCCTCGAATTCGAAAGTGATACACCAAGGGCCGTTGACGTGCACCGTGTAGCGCGTCGGCTTGGGACCCTTTAGGGCGTGGAATTTCGTTCCGGCGAAGTCCATGTCCTGCGGCTTGTCCGCCACATCGAGGCGATCCAGCAGGCGCAGAATCCGATCTTGCTTCTGCCTGTCGATCCCGCGTACCGGAGACCCTTTGCTCCAAAGATCAGCTAGAGCTTTGTGCTTAAAGGTTCGGATGGCCATCATATAGGTGTAGCCGAATAGATGACAAGTGTCAACAAGTCGACGACACATGACATGATGTGTCAGCGAAGTGATTTCAAAGTTCGAAGTCGCGCTTGGAGTTGCAGAGGAAAATCTGGGATGCGACAGATTTCCCCAAATCGAACTTCACCATCAAAACCACCCACGCCATTTGAACCAGGCGATCGGAATCACGGCGCTGAGTACGATCAGTGCCAGCCCGAAAGGATATCCGGCAACCCAATCCAGCTCGGGCATATACTTGAAATTCATTCCATAGATACCCGCCACCAGCATGGGCGGTATGCCGACCACCGTGACGATGGTGAGGACCTTGAAAATATCGTTCTGCTGAATGCTGATGAATCCCAAAATTGCGTCGAGCAGAAATTGGATCTTGTTCGACAGCTTATCTTCGTACTCGTTCAGCGACAGAATGTCTTTGTTCACCGCCTCCAGCTTCGCCTGTATCGCCGGCGTGATCCAGCTCTCCTGCAGGCTCAGGACGAAAGGAGCGACCCTGCCGACGCCGAGCAACGCATCACGTGCGAGCGCCAATCGATCGCCGGTCATGCCGACTGCCACGAGCGCGCGCCGCAACATATTGTTGGACCGTACGAACTGCCGCGGTCGTGTAGGATCGCCGCGGAAAACCGATTTTGAAACCTTGTCGATTTCTGCACCGAGCCGCTCGAGCACGTCGGCGCCCCGATCCACCGTCGCTTCCAGCAACGCGGCGAAGATCGCCGTCGCGCTTTGAAGCGCCTTATCCTTTTTCACTCGCTCGATGACGGTATCGAAGGTGGACAGAGGAGCGAAGCGAACGGTGATGAGGAGCTTCTCGGTGAGAATGACGCCGGTCGGCGACAGGTGGGCGTCGGGCGTATCTCCCTGCGCAACGGCAGGGATGCTGAGGTATATGACGTCGTGGTCGATCGCGAGCCGACTGGACGACTCGATCTCGCCCAACGCTTCGATCGAAGGTATGCGGACTCGCTTTTGCGATTCGACGAAGGCCGATTCCTCGGGCGTCGGGTTCAACAAATCGATCCAGACGGCGTCCGCCGGTAATTCCGCCAAGGCACTGGGGCGAACGAAGCCGGTAGACGCCCGAAGGATCTGCAACACGACGATGCTCCGTTCCCAAAGTTCGGGTTGGTAGCGTTCACGGCCAATGGTGCGGGCGGAGGGACTCGAACCCTCACGGGGTTACCCCCAACGGATTTTCGTACCAGCTACGGCTTTCGCCGCCGCCCGAGGGCGTTTGTGGTCTGGACTATCCCTTCACCGTGGCGGTCCGCTTCGCGTCCCGCGGTAGGTGCTGCCCGTCTAGTCTCTACACCTTCCCTGATCGGGTTCTCTGATCGGGGCTTGGCTCGGGATCGCCATCTGACAGGTTTCCCCGACTTTGAGCAGTTCTGCGTCCCGGGTTTCCCCGCGCGCACTCAAGTTCTTCAAGTCCGTTGCGTCTACCATTCCGCCACGCCCGCATTCCACGACGCCTCGCGCAGCACGTCGAGCTCGCCGCCACACGCCCCCTCTCCCGCATGCGGGGGAGGGTTGGGGGAGGGGGCCGCCGGCGTCCGGCCTGCACCGGCGCCCGTGGCCCGCGATCCCCCTCCCCGACCCTCCCCTTCTTCAAGGAGAGGGAGAAAGTGGGCTCACGCGTCGGCGTGACCCCAGAGCTTGTCCCACTCCTCGCCGGTGATGTCGGTGACGCGACCATCGCGCTCGAAGAACTTGTTGGGCACCTGGAACATCGCGAGCATCAGCCCGCCCTCCGGGCACCAGGCGGAATGCCGGCTGCCGGCCGGGCGCCACACGAAATCGCCGGTGGGCACCTCGAGGCCGGTATCGGGGCCCTCGCGGTCGACGAGCTTGCCCTCGAGCACCAGCGTCTGCTCGATCTTGACGTGCTCGTGGTCCGGTAAGACGGCGCCGGGCGCGAACCGCATCAGCGCGGTGACGAGGCCGGTGTCGCGGTCGAACAGCAGGGTCTTGACCTCACAGCCGGCAAAGCGGGTCGGCTTCCATTCGAGCTCGCCGACGCGAACGTGGTGGGAGCGCAGGTCGTGCACGGCGGATTTCGGGGTCGGTGCATCCATGACGAACTCCTAGAAAACGAGCTCCTTATCCCGCGGGAAGGAGAAATCGCCTGAACCATAGCAAAAATCCCGCGGGCGCGGCGCCTCACATCTCGCCGCGGATCGGCGGCTGGAAGGCGAGCCCGGTGTCCCAGGGGAAGAAGATCCAGGTGTCCTGGGACACCTCGGTGATGAAGGTGTCGACCAATGGCCGGCCCATGGGCTTGGCGTAGACGGTGGCGAAATGGGCGTTGGGCAGGAGGTCGCGCACCACTTTGGCGGTCTTGCCGGTGTCGACAAGGTCGTCGACGATGAGCACGCCGCGGCCGGCGCGGTCGACGCGCAGGATGTCGTCGGCCACCGACTTGAGGACGTGCAGGTCGCCTTGCCTCGTGTGGTCATAGCTCGCGACGCAGATCGTCTCGATGATGCGGACGTCGAGCTCGCGCGCCACGATCGCCGCCGGCACAAGCCCGCCGCGCGTCACCGTGACGATCGCCTGGAACGGCCCGGCGCCGTTGAGCCGCCAGGCGAGCGCCCGGGCATCGCGGTGGAACTGGTCCCAGGAGACCGGAAAGGCCTTCTCCGGCATTTTCGACAGCGTCATCGTTTCCCGCCCTGCTGGTGATTTTTGATTTATCGGTGGCCGACCATGACGGCATCGAGATGCCGCGGCCGCCGTGCAAAGCTCAGTCCTCCCGGGCCTCCTTCTCGGCGTCGGCAATCGCCGACCTCGCCGACGAAATGAACGCCTCGGCGCCCTTCTTCGATTCGCGCACGAGCTGGTCTACCTCGCCGCGCAGGCGATCGAGATCGATCTTGAGGCCGGCGACCGACGGCTTCTCGGCCTCGATGGCATAGGCCACCATGCGCATGTTGACGGCCATGTGGATCAGCACCTCGGCGATCAGCGCCTCGGGAATTTCGAGGTCGTCCATGTAGTCGGCGACGAGCTGGTAGATCGCCTTGGTGTGCTGCTCGAACTCGTCCGCGAATTCCTCGAAGCCTTCGTCCTCGTCATCTCGAACTCATGGAGCCTTCCTTCGCCGCCGCCTCGACCCCGGCGTCATTGGCCTACAACGCTTTGAGCCACTCCACGACCTGGCCGCGGGCCATCAGCGAGGTGGTGAGATGGGTCGCGAGGACCGAGACATAGCGATTCGCAGGGTTTTTGGCCCGCGAAAAAGCGTATTGGGCACCGCGCGAGGAGATGGGGTCGAAATTGCCGACCACCCAAAGCAGCGGAATGCCGTTGAGCGCCGCCACGTTTTTCGGGATCACCGCCGGCCCGTTCGGGTCGAACCAGCTGATATAGACCGCCGGCGTCGCCGAGGCGAAGGTCGGCACTCCCTGCACCATGTCCGGCCAGGTCCGCTTTTCCTGATGGCCGGACGCCACGAGCTGTTTCGCCTCAGCGATCGCACTTTGGGTGCGGGACCGCATTTCCGCGGTCTCCGGCAGATGTCCGGGGGCGATCGCCACCACGGCGACGACGGAGTGGCGCTGCGCGGCATAGCCGAGCGCAGCATTGGCGCCTAGGCTGTGGCCGATGATGACGATGCGGGTTGCGCCCTTCGCTTTGAGCGTCGCGACCGCAGCATCGATCTCGGCCATCGACTGCTCGTAGGTCGCGCCGTACAGGCGTCGCAGCGACCAAGGCATCTCCGGGCTCACGACCTTGGCCCCTTCGGCCTCGAGCGCGGCCGGAATGCCGCCGTCGAAGGCGCCGGGCCACACGCCCTTGCCATGGAGGAAGACGACGCCCATGCCGCGCAGGCTCGCCGCCGAAACCGGCGCCGGGGCCGTGAGCGCCGCGACGAGGCCGAGCACGAACGCGAGCCCGCGCGTCGTCCACGGCAAGGCCTTCCCGATCCACGTGGCACCTTCGATCCACGACCTCATCGGCGCCCCCTCATGCAAGCCGCGCACGCACCTCGGCCAGCATCGCTTCCACCGCCGCCTTCACCACCGCAAGGCGTGCGGGATCGCGTGCCCGCACCACGACATTGGTGTTGGGCCCGCGGTCGTCGACAAACGGATAGCTCCCGATCATGACCTCGGGGTGAGCCTTGGCGATCTCCCCGAGCTCGGTGCCGATGTCGCCCTCGCGGCAATCCGCCCGCACGGTCTCGGACAGCAACTTCGTTCCTGTGGCGAGCTTCGGCGCGGCCTCGTCGAGCATCGCCTGCATGATTGAGGGCACGCCGGCCATGACGATCACATTGCCGATCCAAAAGCCGGGCGCCGCCGACACCTTGTTGGGAACGAGGTCGGCGCCGCGCGGAATTCGCGTCATCCGCATGCGCGCCTCGTTCATCTCGGTGCCCAGCGTCGCGTAGCGCTCCTTCATGATGGCGATGGCGCGCGGATCGTAATCGATCGGAACGCCGAAGGCCTTGGCGACACATTCGGCGGTGATGTCGTCATGGGTCGGCCCGATGCCGCCGGTGGTGAAAACGTAATCGTTCCGGGCGCGCAGCGCGTTGAGCGCCTCGACGATCGCCGCCTCGTCGTCCGCGACAACCCGGACCTCGCGCAGGTCGATCCCGATTTGTGTCAGGTATTCAGCGATGTAGCCGATGTTCTTATCTTTGGTTCGGCCGGAGAGGATTTCATCCCCGATGACGAGGATGGCTGCCGTCACGATCCTCGATGACGGGTTGGTGTCATTCATGAAGATGTCCGCACAACTGTCACGTGGATGGTGAGGCTCCCCGCTGCCCGGAATGGTTCATAGACCGATCGGGCCAGCAGGGACAACGGCCGACGATTGTGGCCGCCAATGGGCACGCCCAAACAGGCGCATTGGCGGGCGGCAAAGGAGGTATCGTACTGGCTGGACGGTTCCTGCCCATTTTTTGTTCATAAGCAGTCCCTACCATGGAAGGCGGCACCGCTTCGCAATCCCGTCCGGCGCCCCCACGGGTTCCGCAGGGCCGGTGTCGCGCCATTGTCGCGGTTCAAGTGCTTTTGGCGTGAAGCTTGCTAAGTTTGGATTCGATCACGCGGGGCTCGTGGCATATCGGCTGCGGGGGAAGGTATGGCAGTCGCATACGATGAAATGACGGGGACGGACGGCCAGACCAGGCCGGTCTATACCGGCCTCCAGAGCTGGCTTGGCGAGTTGCCGCCCGACGTGCTGGAACACCGGCGGCGCGAGGCGGATGTTCTATTCCGGCGACTCGGCATCACCTTCGCCGTCTATGGCGATGCCGACTCGACCGAGCGCCTGATCCCCTTCGACGTGCTGCCCCGCATCCTGTCGTCGGATGAATGGGCACGGCTGCGTCTCGGGCTCGAGCAGCGCGTCAAGGCGCTCAACCTCTACATCAAGGACGTCTACGGCCGGCGCGAGGCGCTCAAGGCCGGCATCGTGCCCGAGGATCTCGTCTTCCAGAACCCGGTGTTCCGCCCGGAGATGAACGGCCTCAAGGTGCCGCACGACATCTACGTCCATATCGCCGGCATCGACATCGTGCGGGTCGACGCCGACAACTTCTACGTCCTCGAGGACAATGCGCGCACGCCCTCCGGCGTCTCCTACATGCTGGAGAACCGCGAGATCATGATGCGGCTGTTCCCGGAGCTGTTCTCGCGTCACCGCGTATCGCCGGTCGAGAACTATCCCGACGAGCTGCTCGCGACCCTCAAGTCGGTGGCACCGCGCACGGCGTCCGCCGACCCGACCGTGGCGCTGCTCACGCCGGGCATCTACAACTCCGCCTACTACGAGCATTCGTTCCTCGCCGACAAGCTCGGCATCGAGCTCGTCGAGGGGCGCGACGTCGTGGTCAAGGGCCAGGTCGCCTACATGCGCACCACCGAGGGCCTCAAGCGGATCGACGTCATCTACCGGCGCATCGACGACGATTTCCTCGATCCCCTGGCGTTCCGCCCGGATTCCGCGCTCGGCGTGCCGGGCCTGATGTCGGTCTACCAGGCCGGCAACCTTACGCTCGCCAACGCTGTCGGCACCGGCATCGCCGACGACAAGGCGGTCTACAGCTACATGCCGGAGATCGTGAAGTTCTTCCTCGGCGAGGAGCCGATCCTCAAGAACGTGCCGACATGGCGCTGCCGTGAGGCGGACCACCTCACCTATGTGCTTGAGCATCTAGATGAGCTGGTGGTGAAGGAGGTCCACGGCTCCGGCGGCTACGGCATGCTGATCGGGCCGAAATCCGACCAGGCGACGATCGCGGCGTTCCGCGCCAAGCTCAAGGCCGATCCGAAGAACTTCATCGCCCAGCCGACGCTCGCGCTCTCGACCTGCCCGACCTGTGTCGAGGAGGGCGTGGCGCCGCGCCATGTCGACCTGCGCCCCTTCGTTCTCACCGGGCGCGACCGCATCCGCATCGTGCCCGGCGGGCTGACACGGGTCGCGCTCAAGCGCGGATCGCTGGTCGTCAATTCGAGCCAGGGCGGCGGCACCAAGGACACCTGGGTGCTGGATTCATGACCGCGGCCGTAGTGCTTCTCTCTCCTCCCGCTTGCGACTACCGCGTTCGCACATCTCCTTGGGTGCTCGGAGCGGCGGCCCTGCCCCCTCTCCCCGCGTGCGGGGAGAGGGTCGGGGTGAGGGGGCGGTTTCACGAGTCTGAGCCTGTCGGTTATCACCAAACTTCACGCGATAATGTTCAGCTATCCGAGCAAACCATGATCGCTCAGGCGCGTGGCGAGGCCCCCTCACCCCGACCCTCTCCCCGCGCGCGGGGAGAGGGAGCAGGGACGCTTCGGCAGCGCGCTCGAGGGCCCCTCGCCTCGCCCCCCGAACGCGGCCAATGCGCGGGGAGAGGTTCAGAGACCGCGGAGAACTAGATGCTGTCCCGCACGGCCGACAACCTCTACTGGCTCGCCCGTTACGTCGAGCGCGCCGAATATCTCGCCCGGGTTCTCGAAGCGACGCTGCGGCTCACCGCGCTGCCGCTCGCCTATGTCGGCTCGACCAACGAGTGGGAGAGCGCGGTCGCGACCGCCGGCTGCCGCAAGGCGTTCTTTGCCCGCTACAACGAGGCGAACGAGGAGAACGTCTCGGAATTCCTCGCCTTCTCGTTGGAAAATCCGTCCTCGATCCGCAATTGCATCGAGATCGCCCGCACCAATGCGCGCGCGGTGCGTACCGCGCTCACCACCGAGACCTGGGAGACCATCAACGGCGCCTGGCTCGAGCTCAAGCGGTTCGGCAGCGGCCCGACCTCGCGCGAGGAGTTCTTGCGCTTCCTGCACTGGGTGCAGGAGACTTCGCTGCGCTTCGACGGCTCGGCCTATCGCACCATGCTGCGCAACGACGTCTACTGGTTCTCGCGGCTCGGCCTCTACATCGAGCGCGCCGACAACACGGCGCGGATCCTCGACGTGAAGTACCACATGCTGCTGCCGGCCGACGAGCATGTCGGCGGCCCGCTCGACTATTACCAATGGGCGGCGATCCTGCGCACGGTCTCGGCGCTCACTGCCTATCACTGGGTCTACCGCGAGAGCCTAAAGCCGTGGCTCGTCGCCGATCTCCTGATCCTCAACCAGCAGATGCCGCGCTCGCTCGCGAGCTGCTACGAGAACCTGGTGCGGTTCGCCGATTCCATCGCCACCACCTACGGGCGCCAGGGACCGGCCCAGCGCCAGGCCCGGACCATCCGCACCAGGCTCCAGAACAGCCGCATGGAGGAAATCTTCCAGACCGGGCTGCACGAGTTCATCACCGAATTCGTGGCCGACAACACCGGGCTGGGGGCCGCGGTCAGCTCGCAGTATTTGATGTAGGATGCGTCGTGACGGCGAACCCGCGTTCGCCCGCGGATTCGAGGACTGGCCATGCGCATCTGCGTCGCGCACGAAACGCTCTACCACTACGAGACGCCCTGTACCGGCGTGATCCAGACGCTCCGGCTCACGCCGCGCAACCACGCGGGCCAGTACGTGGTCGACTGGCGGCTCGAAATCTCCGCGGACTGCCGGCTCGAAGCCATCGAGGACGCGTTCGGCAACGTCACCCATGCGTTCTCCGCGAGCGGCCCGATCTCGGAGCTTCGCGTCATGGTCGAGGGCGAGGTGGAGACCCAGGACACCGCCGGCGTGGTGCGCAACGCGGTGGAACGTTTCCCACCGACCCTCTTCCTGCGCGAGACGGGGCTCACCCGCGCCGACCGGGCGCTCGCCGCCTATGCCGCCGAGTTTCCGGTCACCGAGGCCGGGCCGATCGACATGCTGCACCGCCTGCTCGCCCGCGTGCATGCCGACGTCGCCTGCGACGACGAGGCCGAGGATGCAACCGCGGCGGAAGCCTTCGCCGCCCGGCGCGCCAACTGCCGCGACCTCGCCCACATCTTTGTCGCGGCCGCGCGGCTCTCAGGGGTGCCTACTCGCTGTGTCGCCGGCTACCTCTGGCGCGAGGACGGCGCCGGCATCGACCACGCGCATGCCTGGGCTGAGGCCTATACGCCCGACCTCGGCTGGATCGGCTTCGATCCCACCCACAAGATCTGCGTCACCGATCAGCACATCCGCGTCGCCATCGGGCTCGATTATCTCGGCGCAGCGCCGATGCGTGGGGCGCATTTCGGCGGCGGCCCCGAGGCCCGCGCAGAGAAGCTCGTGGTCGCCCAGGCCGCATGGCAGACCCAGGGCTGAGAGGATTTGAATCGTTGTACTTTCGACCTCGTCCTGAGGAGCCTGCGAAGCAGGCGTCTCGAAGGACGGCCAAAGGCCGCAGCGATTGGTGCCATCCTTCGAGACGCCGTGCTACGCACGGCTCCTCAGGATGAGGCCTGAGGGTTGTGGGCTGAGGGTTGCCCGCTTTTTCCCCACCGCTATAAGCGAAGTCGCCAAAACAGGGAGCGGGCGGACCCTATGACCTATTGCTGCGGCATCCTCGTCAACGAAGGCCTGGTGATGATCGCCGACACCCGCACCAATGCGGGGCTCGACAACATCTCGATATTCCGCAAGCTGCACACCTTCGCCGAGCCCGGCGAGCGCATCATGGCGGTGGCGTCCGCCGGCAACCTGTCGCTCACCCAGACCGTGCTCTCGATGATGCGCGAAGGCCTGGAGAATCCGACGACCGGCGAGCGCGAAACGCTGATGAATGCGCCGACCATGTTCCAGGCCGCCCAGCGCATCGGCCGCGCCATCCGCAAGGTGCACCAGGAGGAGGACAGCGCGCTCCACTCCTCAGACGTCGGGTTCGACGTGTCGTTCCTGTTCGGCGGCCAGATCAAGGGTGAGCGGCCGCGGCTCTACATGATCTATTCGGCCGGCAATTTCATCGAATGCACCACCGACACCCCGTACCTGCAGATCGGCGAGCACAAGTACGGCAAACCGGTGCTCGACCGCGCCGTCATCTACAACATGGATCTCTACGACGCGCTCAAGGTCGGTCTCGTCTCGGTCGATTCGACCATGCGCTCCAACCTGAGCGTCGGCATGCCGATCGACGTGCTGGTGGTGCGGCGCGACGTCTGCGCCGCGGAGCTGACCTACCGCATCGAGCCGGGCGAACCCTATTTCACCGATCTGCGCGAGCGCTGGTCGGCAGCGCTGCGGGCGGCGCATGCGAGCATCCCGCGGGTGCCGTACAAGACCAACATGACAACTGGGAGGACACCATGAACCCCACCACGAAGGTCGCGATCGTCACCGGCGCCGGCACCGGCGTCGGGCGCGCCGCGGCGCTGGCGCTGATGAAAGCGGGCTACGCCGTCGTGCTCGCCGGGCGGCGCAAGGACAAGCTCGACGAGGTCGCGGCAGAGGGCGCCCAAGGCCAGAGCCTCGCGGTGCAGACCGACGTCGCCGATCCCGCCTCGATCAAGGCGCTGTTCGCGGTGGTCAAGGAGAAGTACGGCCGCCTCGACGTGCTGTTCAACAATGCCGGCATCGGCGCGCCGGCGATGCCGATCGAGGACCTGCCGCTCGACAAGTGGCAGGCGGTGGTCAACACCAACCTCACCGGGCCTTTCGTGTGCACGCAGGAGGCGTTCCGCATGATGAAGGCGCAGTCGCCGCGCGGCGGGCGCATCATCAACAACGGCTCGATCTCCGCCCACACGCCGCGGCCGATGGCCGCCGCCTACACCTCGACCAAGCACGCGATCACCGGGCTCACCAAGCAGACCGCGCTCGACGGCCGCCCGTTCGACATCTGCTGCGGCCAGATCGACATCGGCAACGCCGCGACCCCGCTTACCGACCGCATGGTGCAGGGCGCGGGCGTCATGCAGCCGGACGGCCGCATGATGCAGGAGGCGCGCATGGACGCCGCCGATGTCGGCAACGCCGTCGTCTACATGGCCGGCCTGCCGCTCTCGACCAACGTGCTGTTCATGACGGTGATGGCGAACCAGATGCCGTTCGTCGGACGGGGCTGACAAACCTCGTCCGGAGCCGCTACGGTATGCACGCAGCTTTGCGGCTGGTTCGTTTTTCGAAGGCGAGGCAGTACTGCTCCCTCTCCCCGCGCGCGGGGAGAGGGTCGGGGTGAGGGGGCGGTTTCGCGAGTTTGAGCCTTCGGAGATTTCCTCTGACGCTCAGACTCGTGAAACCGCCCCCTCACCCGGATCGCTTCGCGATCCGACCTCTCCCCGCACGCGGGGCGAGGTGCTCCATGCCGCAAGTCTGTGCGTGCCCTCGCCCTCACGCGGGGAGAGGGAGGACGCCGCGGCCATTTGTGCAGCCCATGGCGCACGCGCAGAGAAGGAGAGCATGCAGAACGTCCAGTCGATCTTCGGCATCTTCGCCCTGCTCGCGATCGCCTTCGCGATCAGCGAGAACCGCCGCGCGGTGGCGTGGCGGCAGGCCGCCGTCGGGCTCGCCGTCACCGTCGTGTTTGCGGTGCTGATGCTCAAGATCCCGCAGCTGCAGGCGGCGTTCAACGTGATCGGCGATGCCGTCGATGCGATCTCGAACGCGACCAAGGCCGGGACCTCGTTCGTGTTCGGCTATCTCGGCGGTGGCCCCCTGCCCTTCACGCCGGAAAAGCCCGGCACCGACTTCATCTTCGCGCTGCAGGCGCTCCCCGTGGTGCTGGTGATGAGCGTTCTCACGACGCTCGCCTTCTACTGGGGCATCCTGCCGCCGGTCGTGCGCGGCTTCGCCGTCCTGCTCGAACGCACGATGGGGGTCGGCGGCGCGGTCGGGCTTTCGACCGCGGCCAACATCTTTCTCGGCATGGTCGAGGCGCCGCTGTGCATCAAGCCCTATCTCGGCCGGCTGACCCGCAGCGAGCTCTTCGTGGTGATGACCGGCGGCATGGCCGGCATCGCCGGCACGGTGCTCGTGCTCTACGCCACCATATTGAACCCGGTGATCCCCGACGCCGCCGCCCATCTCGTGGTCGCTTCCGTGCTCGGCGCGCCGGCGGCGATTCTGGTGAGCTTCATCATGGTGCCGGAAAAGCCCGAAGGCCACCCGGCCGATGCCCTCGACGTGCTCGGCCCGGTCGCCTCGAGCACCATGGACGCAGTGGTGCGCGGCACCAGCGCCGGCCTCGAATTGCTGCTCAACATCTGCGCCATGCTGATCGTGCTGATCGCGCTCGTGCATCTCGTCAACGAGATGCTGAGCCTCCTGCCCGCGGTCGCCGGTGCGCCGGTGACGCTCGAACGCATGCTCGGCATCGTCATGGCGCCGGTGTGCTGGCTGATGGGCATTCCGTGGCGCGAGGCCACCACGGCCGGCGCGCTGATGGGCCTGAAGACGATCCTCAACGAGTTCGTCGCCTACTTGAAGCTCGCCACGCTGCCGCCCGACGCGCTCGATCCGCGCTCGCGCCTCATCATGCTCTACGCGATGTGCGGCTTCGCGAACTTCGGCAGTCTCGGCATCATGATCGGCGGCCTCGCGACCATGGCGCCGGAGCGGCGCGACGACGTCGTGTCGCTCGGCTTCAAGTCGATCGTCTCAGGGACGCTCTCGACGTGCCTGATCGGCGCCATCGTCGGCGCGCTGACATAAGTCGGCGCGCTGACTTGAAGATCGACCGCGGCGGAACCAAGCCGCAGCAGCAGAGCCCACCCCGCCGCTCAGTGCAGCCGGAACACGCCGTCGATCGCCCGCAGCTCGGCCGGCTTGATCATCTTGGAGTGCGCCACCATCACCGAATGCAGGTCGCCCTCGAGCGACTCGCGCCAGAACTCCAGGAAGCGCTGAAGCTCCGGAAAGGCCGGACACAGGTCGTAGGCCTGCCACACATAGGTCTGCAGCAACCAGGGATGATCCGGACGACGGTAAAGGATGTTTGCGGTCGTCAGGCCATAGCCGGCGATCTGCTTCTCGAAGTCTTGTGATGCAACTGTTGCCATTCTGCACCTCCACCCCGACGCCCGATTGTCGATCCGAGGCGGAATGATTTGCAAGGACAAAAGTTGCACAAGCCCTGCCTAATCAATGCATTAGCAGCATTCATGAAGTTCTGCTAACAGCCTGAAAAAACTTGAACATTGGCTATATCCGGATCGCAACACCATCGTTACCAAAAAGCAACAATCGCGGATAATTCCGGAATAACGACGCTGCTAGCAGTCGAGCCCATTGAGTGCTAATTTTTTTGCCGCCCCCTCTTGTGTACGCATCCGCTGCGGCCTAAATCGGCCTCGGGCATCGGAGGGAGGTTTATCCTTGCGTTGCTTTTTCCGGAAAAACCCTCAGCCGCAATAACTTAGGAGGACACCATGAAATTCCGTCCGCTTCACGACCGCGTCGTCGTCAAGCGCATCGATGCCGAGGAAAAGAGCGCCGGCGGCATCATCATTCCCGATACCGCCAAAGAGAAGCCCTCCCAGGGCGAAGTCGTCAGCGTTGGCCCCGGCGGCCGCGACGAGGCCGGCAAGCTCATCCCCATCGACGTGAAAGAGGGCGACCGGGTGCTGTTCGGCAAGTGGTCGGGCACCGAGGTCAAGATCGATGGTGTCGAATACCTCATCATGAAGGAAAGCGACATCATGGGCGTCCTCGACGCCACCACTACCGCCAAGAAGAAGGCCGCTTAAGGCCTTCGCGCTTTTTACCCGTTCCGACGGCCCAGACGAGAAAGGGCTTGGGAGTTGCTCCCAGCCCAGGTGGTCCGGCCCAGGTGCTCTCGCCGAGTGCCGCTGTCGCCGAGTGCTGCTCTCGCCAGGTGCGTAGAACGCAACCTTTCAGGAGTAACGAAACATGGCTGCAAAAGACGTAAAATTCTCCGTCGATGCGCGCGACAAGATGCTGCGCGGCGTCGACATTCTCGCCAATGCGGTGAAAGTGACCCTCGGCCCCAAGGGCCGCAACGTCGTGCTCGACAAGTCGTTCGGCGCACCGCGCGTCACCAAGGACGGCGTCACCGTCGCCAAGGAGATCGAGCTCGAGGACAAGTTCGAGAACATGGGCGCCCAGATGGTGCGCGAGGTCGCCTCCAAGACCTCCGACCTCGCGGGTGACGGCACAACCACTGCCACCGTGCTTGCCCAGGCGATCGTGAAGGAAGGCGCCAAGGCCGTCGCCGCCGGCATGAATCCGATGGATTTGAAGCGCGGTGTCGATCTTGCCGTCGAAGCGATCGTGAAGGACCTCCAGGCCAATTCCAAGAAGGTCACCTCCAACGAGGAAATCGCCCAGGTCGGCACCATCTCCGCCAACGGCGACGCCGAGATCGGCCGCTTCCTCGCCGAGGCGATGAAGAAGGTCGGCAATGAGGGCGTGATTACGGTCGAAGAGGCGAAGTCGCTCGAGACCGAGCTCGACGTGGTCGAAGGCATGCAGTTCGACCGCGGCTACATCTCGCCCTACTTCGTCACCAACGCCGACAAGATGCGCGTCGAGATGGACGACGCCTACATCCTCATCAACGAGAAGAAGCTGTCGGGCCTGCAGGAGCTGCTGCCCCTGCTCGAGGCCGTGGTGCAGACCGGCAAGCCGCTCGTCATCATCGCCGAGGACGTGGAAGGCGAAGCTCTCGCCACCCTCGTCGTGAACAAGCTGCGCGGCGGCCTCAAGGTCGCGGCGGTGAAGGCGCCCGGCTTCGGTGACCGCCGCAAGGCCATGCTCCAGGACATCGCAGTCCTGACCGGCGGCCAGGCGATTTCGGAAGACCTCGGCATCAAGCTCGAGAACGTGACGCTCGCCATGCTCGGGCGCGCCAAGAAGGTGATGATCGAGAAGGAGAACACCACGATCGTCAACGGCGCCGGCAAGAAGGCCGACATCGAGGCACGGATCGCCCAGATCAAGGCCCAGATCGAGGAGACCACCTCCGACTACGACCGCGAGAAGCTCCAGGAGCGCCTCGCGAAGCTCGCCGGCGGCGTCGCGGTGATCCGCGTCGGCGGCGCCACCGAGGTCGAGGTGAAGGAGCGCAAGGATCGCGTTGACGACGCGATGCATGCGACCCGTGCCGCGGTCGAGGAAGGCGTTCTGCCCGGCGGTGGCGTCGCACTGCTGCGCTCGATCAAGGCGCTCGAGAAGCTGCGCACCGCCAACAGCGATCAGAAGACCGGAATCGACATCGTGCGCAAGGCGCTCTCCTGGCCGGCTCGCCAGATCGCGTTCAACGCCGGTGAGGACGGCTCGGTCGTGGTCGGCAAGATCCTCGACAAGGAGCAGTACAACTACGGCTTCGACGCCCAGAGCGGCGAGTACGGCAACCTCGTCAGCAAGGGCATCATCGACCCGACCAAGGTCGTGCGCTGCGCCCTGCAGGACGCGGCCTCGATCGCCGGCCTCCTGATCACCACCGAGGCGATGGTCGCCGAGGCCCCGAAGAAGCAGTCTTCGGGGCCGGCCATGCCGCCCGGCGGCGGCATGGACTACTAAGTCCGCGTCACCACAGAATAATAAGAGCTGGCAACGAACTGGAAGGCCCGGGAAACCGGGCCTTTTTTCTTCGGTTGCTGCATGTTCGGCCTTCCCTGAATCGTGATGGCCCGGCTTGATCGGTCAAGCCGGGCCACGATCGCGGGCGAGTCCACGTCAGCGCGAGTTGCGCGCCACGTTCACTTGCGCCGCCAGATCTGCGTGTCGTCGATCTGCCGGACGAACGCGTAGCCGTCGAGCACGGCGGCGAACTCACGATCGCGCCGCGCCCAGGCGAGCCAATCGAAGGGCTCGGATTTTTTGTCCTCCACGAGGAGAATATCCGGACGATTGGCGCGGATATCGTCGCGCAGCCGGTCGCGATCGAGAATCTCGTAGGGCTCGATGCTGGCCAGCGTTGCGGGATCGATGTCACCGCTTTGTTTGCGCCGGCGCACGCTCGCGGCAATGAGCAGCGACGGGGTTCGCTGCGCCCAGCGGCCGTGAACCATGCCTGTCAACGGGAACCCGAGGGACAGATCGGCGGTGATGGCCGCGACGAGCGGGATGCGGCGCGATCTCCTCGATCGCCGCGGCGATCGCCGCCGTGTCGCGCGGCCGCGTGGTATCGAACCACAGCTCGGCGATGCCGAACATCGCCAGCGCGGCGAGGCCTGCGGCCACGCGTGCGATCACCGGCCACGCCGCGATCGCTGCATTGGGGCTTTCGAGCTGCAACGTGAGTGCGAGCAGAGCGAAGCTGATGGCGGGATAGCTCTGATAGGCCCATCCCTTTCCCTGCAGCAGGAACAGGGCGTAGCCCACGGCGGACATCGCGAGCAGGATCGAAGGAAAGGCGCCTTGCCGCCGAAATCCGCCAGCGACGAGCGTGAGTGCGACGATCGACGCCCACAGGATGCTCACCGGCGCCAAGAGAAGCGTCTTCCAGTCCAGGCGATCTCCGACATACGCCGCCGCCATCATCGGCGCCGTCTCGGCGAAGTAGTCGGGAAAGTCGAGCGCGAGCACCGCGCCATAGATGGCGAGCACCGCGCCCGCGGCCAAATTCTCTGCGCAGAGGAGCGATCGCCAGAAGCGCTGGTGCCAGGAGCCCTTGTGACGAGAGTGCTGGCACCAAACGGAGATGATGGCGAGGATGACGAGGTTGAGCGCGAAATGCGGCTTGACGACGATGCACAGCCCCCCGGCCACACCCGCACAGATTCGCAACCACAGCGGCGGCGTCGAGCCGTCGCACCTCGCGGCGACGACCGCAATCCACGGCAACAGGAGCATCGCGCCGATATGCTCCTTCTGGCCGAAGGCATAGGCCGGCACCACGAGAAGGATCACCACGGCCACCGTGGCGAGCAGCGGCGCGTTGTGCCGTGCGGCGAAGCGGGAGCCCAGCGCAACGCCAACGAGCGCGAGCGAAGCCGCCGCGACGGCGACGACGACGGTGACGCAGGCCGCCTCGGGCGACAGGCCCGTCAACCGGGCGAGCCAGATCGCCGGGAGGTAGGTGAAGATCGCACCTGGCGGATTGAATTCGATGAAATCGCGCCGGCCGTCGGCGAGGTGGTCGGCCACCATCAGGAGCCACGAGACATCGGAGTTCGCGCCGAGGTGCAGTTGCCACGCCACGGCGGCGGCCGCGACGGCGAGCGGCAGGAGCCAGGCCAGCGCTCTCCTGGCGGAGATGCTGTTCGGGTCCGGATGTGTGAGCTCGACGGTGCCCATGAGCGTGCAGCGTGCGGCCGCAATGGCCGTGCGGCCTCACGCTACGGGGCAGCGGTTAAGGAGTTGTGGAATGAGTTGGCGCTAGCGTAGTGCCCGCGGACGGTCCGCCGGCACAGCCGGTCCCCTCACCCGCTTGCTTGCGGGGGAGGGTTAGGGAGGGGGCTCGCTGACTCGCCACGCTTCACCGTCTCGCCTTGTCGCACCGCCCAGGCCCCCTCCCCGACCCTCCCCCGCAAGCGGGAGAGGGAGCAGAACGGCCGGCCTCGGAATGACGAAGCCGAAGAACTACTTCACGTTCTTCTGCACCCACTCGTCGATCAGGTGGGCGATGTCGAGGTTGTTCTTCTCCAGCATCACCATGTGGCCGTTGCCGTGGATGCCCTTGTCCTGCAGGCGGACAAGCTCCGTCTTGACGCCGGCCTGGGCGAGGTACTTCGCGGTGCAGTGGTCGTAGACCTGGTGATAGGAGGCTTCCGCCGACATCACCATCACCGGGATGTTCTTCAGGTTCGCGAGCTGGCGCGCCGGCGCTTTCTGCATCCAACACACGAAGAGATCAGGACCGTCCGCCTTGGCCTCGCGCTCGACTGCGATCTCGCTCGGGTCCTTCACCGGCGGGTTATAGGTGATCGGGATGTCGGTCGGTCCCCAGGCGCGGCCCTTGCCGGTGCCATTGATGGTGTTCTCGAAGGGCGGTCCCGCCGGCTCGATGGCGACGACCGCTTTGACGAGCGACGGCCGCGCGTCGGCGATGAGCCAGCCGAACGAGCCCGACTGGGAATGCGTGAGCACGATCGCAGGCCCGATCTTGTCGAGCAGCGCGGCGCCGGCATCCTGGTTCTGGCGCTGGGTCTCCTCGTTGGAGATGACCGTCTCGACCTGGGTCGCGTAGAAGGCGTCGAAGACCGGGTCGCCCATCTTGCCCTTGTTTGGCCCGTCGCCAGGCCACTGGGTATGCTTTTTGGCCTGCGGCCAGGTGCCCTCCGTCAACTCGCTCGCAGTGAATTGCCATTCCTCGTTCTGCGCCGTGAACATCCGCGTCGCACCGTCAGCGGGATGGATCGCCGAGCGGCCGCGCATCGGCTGGTCGATCATGTAGACGATGTAGCCCTGCTCGACGAAGTAGTCGGCCCAGCCCTTCCGGCCGTCGGGCGTGCCCATCCAATTGGTCGCGGTCTGCGCAGCGCCGTGAATGAGCACCAGCGGATAAGGCCGGCGCACTTCCTTCGGCGCCAGCACCTCGACATAGATCTGGCCGTCCATGATTTGCTTGCCGGGCTCGCCGACATACTTGCCGCCGACATAGAAATAGCCGCGCTTGGCGACCGCCGACTGGTCGAACGCCGGCACCGGCAGCTTGGGCGGCTCGGCGCGAGCCGGCGCAACGGCAAAGGCAGGTAGCAGCACGGCGACGAGGCGCAATGCATTGGTCATGGTTTCCTCCCTGCTGCCGCGTTCGTGCGGCAGACCTCGCATGTGTAGCAAGGGGAGCGTGATGCGCGGCTTGCGGCCTTGTCAATACGCGAGTGAATTCGCGAACCTGGGGCCATGTCCCGCGTTAATCGCGGCGTATCGCACACGGCAGTGGGCATCGCCCCACGATGGCGCGACGACACCGACGGAAGGAGGAATGTCCGAGCTGCCGAAAAACGGTACGACCACGTTTGAGGGGGTGCGCGTACATCCGGCGTCACCGTCCTCAAAACCGTGGTCGTGGGCGAGCGCGCCCAGAGGCGACAAGCCCGCCTTGCGAGTTAATATGGGAGGCAAGGATAGGTTCCGCAAGAAAATGTTGAACCATAACTTTATTTGGTGAGGACCTGCGGCAATGGAGCAACAGTCTGGGCGCATCTATCTCGGCATCGGCGGCTGGACCTTCGAGCCGTGGCGCGGCGTGTTCTATCCGGAAAAGCTGCCGAAGACGCGCGAGCTCGAGTATGCCGCGCAGCATCTCACCTCGATCGAGATCAACGGCACGTTCTATCGCACCCAGACGCCGGCGACCTTCCGAAAGTGGGCGAGCGAAGTGCCGGACGGATTCGTCTTCTCGGTGAAGGCGCCGCGCTACGCGACCCATCGTCGCGAGCTTGCCGAGGCCAGCGACTCCATCCAGCACTTTCTCAAGTCGGGCGTCACCGAGCTCGGCGACCGCCTCGGGCCGCTGCTGTGGCAGTTCCCGCCGACTAAGAAATTCGAGGCGGAGGATTTCGCCGCGTTCCTTGCGTTGCTGCCGGCGACGCTCGACGGACACACGCTGCGCCACGTGGTCGAGGTGCGCCACAAGAGCTTCGTCGACGCGGCCTTCGTCTCGCTTCTGCGCAATGCCGGGATTGCGGTGGTGTTCTCCGAGCACGAGACCTATCCGGCGATCGCCGACGTCACCGCCGACTTCGTCTACCTGCGCCTGCAGAAGGGCGAGGACTCGATCCCGACCGCCTATCCGCCCGACGCGCTCGAAGCCTGGGCCGGACGGCTGCGTAGCTTCGCCGCGGGGGGCGCGCCCGCAGACCTTCCTTGCGTCGAGGCCACGAAAGCCACCGCTAAGACGCCGCGCGACGTGTTCGCCTATGTGATCCACGAGGGCAAGATCCGCGCGCCGGCCGCCGCCATGGCGCTGATCGAACGGGTGAAGCCGTGACGACGCTCTTCACCATCGGCTACGAGCAGGCGACCGCGAAGGCCTTCTTCGATGCGCTCACGAGCGCCGGGGTCGCGACGCTGGTCGACGTGCGGGCCGTTGCCGCCTCGCGCCGCCCTGGCTTCTCCAAACGCCAGCTCGCCGCCGGTCTCGACGCGCATGGCATGGCCTATGTCCATCTACAGAAGCTCGGCACGCCCAAGGAAGGTCGCCTCGCGGCGCGCAGCGGCCATGCCGCGGAGATGCTGCGCATCTACGAGCGGCATCTCGAAAAGCCGGAGGCGCAGCACGAGCTCGAGGAGCTGACGACGCTCGCAAAGTCAGGCCGGCCGATCTGCCTTCTGTGCTACGAGCGCGACCCGGCCCACTGCCACCGCCAGCGCCTCGCCGAGGAGTTGCAGACGCGGCTCGGCATGAGGGTGGAAAATTTGTTCTGCGCGCCGGTGTGACCTGAACCTCTCCCCGCGTGCGGGCCGCAGAGGTCAGATCGCGTAGCGATCCGGGTGACGGGGGCTCCGCGTCGCCGAGTTTGAGCGTCCGGACAGAAGGCTCGGAGGCTCAGAATGCGAACCGCCCCCTTACCCCGACCCTCTCCCCGCGCGCGGGGAGAGGGGGCACGCCGTCGGTAACTTATGAAGCGCACCCCTACTCCGCCGGCTGCGCGTGGCGGAAGGCCTGCTCGGCACCGTTGACGACGAACGCCATGGTGTAGACCGCGGTGAGCATGACGAAGCCAGTGAGCGCGATCGCGCTGAGCACGAGATCGAAGCCGCCGCGGGCGTAGAGCCGGGCGATGAGCTGCACCGCAATGCCCGAGGTGATGAAAGTGAGGAAATACCGCACCGAATAGACCCGGCCGCGCCAGGCGTCCGCGGTGTAGCGGGCGATCACGATGTCGCCGACCGTCACCTGGGCGTAGATGCCGCCCATCGCGACCGCGAGCGCGGCGATCAGCGCCGGGCCGCTCGCATAGGCCGCGGCGACGATGCCGAGGAACTGGATCGTCACGACGCACACGAACAGGAGATGCGGCGGGTGCCGCTCGATCAGCCGTCCGACCGCGAGCTGCGCCAGCGCGCCGCACAGGAAGATCGCGGTGGCGAGGCTGCCGATCATGACGAGCGCCATGCCCTGCCCGACCCGCTCGTCGATCAGCTTGGGCAGCGCGATCAGCGCGGTGTTGAAGGTGAGTCCGCCGGCGAGCGAGATGACGACGTAGCAGCCGAACATCATCGCCATGGCGCGCGGGGTGAGCGTCACCTGCGCCGTGGTCTTGCGCTTGCCGGTGTGGTGGCGGTCGTCGGCGACGAAGGCGAGGAAAGCGAAGCCAGCGGCGAAGCACAGCACCGCCGGCGCGAAGAACGCCGCGCGCCAGCCGAGCCACGCGGCAAGTGTCGCGGAGATTCCCGCCGCCAGCGCGACGCCGAGATTGCCGCATACGCCATTGAAGGCGAGCGTGCGCCCGCGCGCATCCGACACGTCGATCAGCATGGCCATGCCGACGGGATGGTAGATCGCGGCGAACATGCCGAGCACGAACAGCGCGGCGGCAAGCAGGAACGGCGTCGGCGCGAACGCCGCCGCGGTGAGCGCGACGCCGCAGCCGAAATAGAACAGCGCCATCATGGTGCGCCGGCTCCAGCGGTCGGCGAGCCAGCCGGCGGGCAGCGAGAACAGCCCGAACGCGACGAACATGGCGGTCGAGAGCGCGATCATCTCGGCGTAGGGCCGATGAAACACCACTTCGAGCCCGATCACGATGGTCGGGAAGATCAGCAGTACGAAATGGTCTATCGCGTGCGCCAGATTCAGGAATCCGATGGCGCGCCGCCTGGCGGTGTCTGTGATCGCGAAATGGCTCATGGAACCTTCCGGGAAAACTGCGATTCCGGGCATTTATAGCGTGCGCGGGTCGCCAGTCGCTACGGGCATTTCCGAAACCCAGCGTTGCGCCTCGGACATCCCTCCCCGTCTTCGGGGAGGGAGAGAGTGCCTACGCCCGCTCGATCTCGGCGCGTAGCTCGTCGAGGGCGTCGGGGGTGTCGACATCGAACAGCGCGCCGCGGCCGGCGACCAGCACTTCGGCGACGGCTTCGGGGTAGCTCGCGATCAGATGGCGGGCGCCGACGTCGCCGCCGAGTTCGCCGAGCTCGGGAAAGAACCGCCGCGACCACACCACCGGATTGCCGCGCTTGCCGTCCATGACCGGCACCACGACGAGCGCACCCTTTTCGGGATCGAAGGCGGCGATCAGGCGGTCGATCAGCTTGGCATCGACCTGCGGCATGTCGCCGAGGCAGACGATGGCGCCGTCAGCGTGGCCCGGTACCGCGGCGATGCCCGCCTTGACCGAGGTCGAGATACCGTCGGCATAGCCGGGATTGTGCACGAAGGTGACGTCAAGCCCGGCGAGCGCCGCCTCGACCCGCTCGCGCTGGTGGCCGGTGACGACGATCACCGGCCGCGCCGCCGACGCCAGTGCCTGCTCGACGGCGAGGCGCACCAGCGGCTTGTCGCGGACCTCGGCGAGTAGCTTGTTGGGACCGCCCATGCGGGTCGAGCGCCCGGCGGCGAGAACAATCGCGGCGACGTTCTTGCCCGGCTTCTCGGCGACAGCCCGGGGCTGCGGCCGTGTCACGATTTCCATCAGAAGGCCGCCCACGCCCATGCCGGTGAGATCGCCGCGCCGCACCGGCAAGCCGCACAGGAGCCGCACCAGCACCCAGTCGAAGCCGTTCTCCTTGGGGCTGCGTGCGCAGCCCGGCGCGCCGAGCACCGGGCGGCCGCGGACCGCGGAGACCAGCATGAGATTGCCGGGATCGACCGGCATGCCGAAATGCTCGATGGTGCCGCCCACCGCTTCCACGGCGGCGGGGATCACGTCGCGCCGGTCGGCGATCGCCGAGGCGCCGAACACGATGACGAGCTCCGCCCCCTCGCCGAGCACCTCGTCCAGCGCGCGGGCGAGCGCCGCCGTATCGTGCGGCACCCGGCGCTCGGCGACGATCTTCGCACCCGCCGGTGCGAGCCGCTCTGCGGTGACACGCAGAGTCTTCTCGATCACCTTGTCGGCGAGGCCCGGCAGCATGGTCGAGATCACGCCGACTTTTCGCACCTGATAGGGCGCAACATGCACCAGCGGCGCGGCGCCTCGCGCGGCGGCGAGGGCCGCGTCACGGGCGGCGCGGCTCACCGCGAACGGAATGATCTTCACCGTGGCGATCATCTTGCCGGCGACCACAGGCGCGAACGGCGCGAGCGTCGCGAGCGTGATGTCCTCATCGACTTCGTTGAAGCGGTCGATGCCGGCTTGATCGACGACGACCACGCCTGCGCTCTGCGCAAACAGGTTGGCGCGTCCGGTGAAGGCGCGGTCGACATGGACGCCGGCGCCGGCAACCGCCGTCGCAAGCTCCGCGGCCGCCACGTCCTCCGCGACGTCGCCCGGCTCGAGCCGCGCCACCGTGATCGAGGCGACGCCCGCCGCTTGCAACGCCGCGATGTCGGCGTCGCCGACGACCGTGCCCTTGCGCAGCACGAGCGGTCCCTTGCGGATCGAGTGGACGACGATGCCGCCTTTCGCTTCGCCGGGTGCCACGGCGCCGAACTTCATTTCGTCTTCTCCGCGGCGAGCCGCAGCGACGCTGTGATCTCGGCCATGATCGCCACCGCGATCTCGGACGGCGAAACTGCGCCGATGGGAAGCCCGATCGGCGCATGAATGCGCGCCAGCGCCGGCTCGGGAATGCCTCCGGCCTTGAGCCGCTCGAGGCGCCGGGCGTGGGTCTTCTTCGAGCCGAGCGCACCGATGTAGAAGCAGTCCCGCGCCAGCGCATGGGCGAGTGCAGGATCGTCGATCTTGGGATCGTGGGTGAGGGCGATGAAGGCAGTGTAGCGATCGACGCCGAGCGGCGGCAGCGCGACGTCCGGCCACTCCGCGATCACCTTGACGTCGGGAAAGCGCTCCGGGCTCGCAAACGCGGTGCGTGGATCGACGATGGTCACGTCGTAACCGAGCAACTGCGCGATCGGCGCCAGCGCCTGGCTGATGTGCACGGCGCCGGTGACGACGAGACGCGCCGACGGCACGTGGACGGTGAGAAACACCCGGCCCTGCGCAGTCTCCTCCATCCCGCTCTTGCCGCTGCGCAGATGAGCTTCGAGCACCTCACGCAGCGGATCGGCGGCGACGTCCGCCGCGGCGACGAAACGCTGGCCGCCGGTCGCGATGTCGGTGACGACGATCGCCGCGCGTCGGGCGGCACGTTCGGCATTGAGTGCGTGGAGGATGTCGAGACGCATTCACGAAGTCCTGGTCAGTGCAGCGAACGAAGCTCTGGTAGTCTCGAGCGGCGCTGCATCGCGCCCTGAAGGTGCGTTCTCCCTCCCCCTGAAAGGGGGAGGGTGGGAGGGGGTCGCGGGCGGCAAGAGCCGCGATCAGCGGACCCCCCCCCTCCCTCCCCCTTTCGGGGGAGGGAGTCGCCTCCGTCGCGCGAAGGCGCACGCCCCGGAATGACGGCTACTACTCCACCTTCTCCACATAGACCCGGATGGTGCCGCCGCAGGAGAGGCCGACCTTCCAGGCGGTCTCGTCGGCGACGCCGAACTCCAGCATCCGTGGCTTGCCGCTGTCGATCACGTCCATCGCCTCGGTGACCACCGCGCCCTCGACGCAGCCCCCTGACACCGAGCCGAGAAAGTTGCCGTCATTGTCGATGACGAGGTTCGAGCCGACCGGCCGCGGCGCCGAGCCCCAGGTCTCGACCACGGTCGCGAGCGCGACGCCGCGCCCTTCGCGCCGCCAGTCCTCCGCCGCTTTGAGAATGTCTTCGTCGCGCGCGAGCATCGCTGTCTCCGTATGTCCGCTGTACCGCCGGGAATATGGTGGTTTCCATCGAATTAGGCGAGTGTCCCCCCGCATGGCCGAGATGCAGCGGCCAAAGCCGGGAGGCGCTATTGCGATATATACGCTGATAGCGTATATATCGTGTGGACGACAGATCAAATTTCGATCGAGATCGAAGATGTTGACCATCCGGTCGCGGTGCTCGTCGTCACCACGCCCGCGGGGGCGTTGAGCCTCATCGGGAGCGTCTCGATCGCCGAGCGCGTGTTGCGCATCGATCGCGCCCATGTGGAAGGTCTCGAGACAGGCGCGCTCGGACGCGCCGGGCTCAATGCCATCGGTCGCAAATTGTTGGAAATCGCAGATGTCGACGAAATCATCATTCAGGGCGGCACTCGAACGACCGGCCTCACCAAAGGAAAAGTCCCCCGCCCGATCCGATTCCCCCGTGCGACTGGTTCTAAGCGTTTGACGAGGTCGAGAAGCCGGTCACCGTCGCGCGCCTGCTCACCCGTCATGGGATGTCGCTGCGCAAGGCCCACGAAGTCCTCAACCGTCTGGCAGATGGGGAAGCCGCCGCCGTCGAGCTCTTCGCCGACGACGCGCGAGGCCTCGTGTCCGAGCTCTCGGCTCTCGGCGTGAGCGCCCTTCCCATCTCGCCTCCTGAGCCCGACGTGAAGCGGATTCGCGAGCGCCTTGGGCTGTCGCAAGCGGAATTCTCGATCCGCTTCGGCCTCGAGCTGGATACCGTCCAGAACTGGGAGCAGGGACGCACCCGTCCCGATCCCGCCGGGCGTACCTTGCTCGGGCTCATCGAGGCCTATCCGGAATGCGTCGATGCGGTGCTGACGAAGCGCCCGCTCCCTAGAGCGTAGCGCCGGATTCAAGGCGCAACGACGACGGAAATACGCGATGACCCTGCACCAATGGCTCGGGATTGCGATCTTCCTGCTGCTCGTCGGATTCTTCGTCTTTGCTTTTCGGCAGGGCGAGAAGTTGAGGCCATCGGGGCGAGACCCGAACAAGGACATCGAGAACATTCCGCCTGCGAGCGACCATCATCCCTGAGGCAGCGCGTCACGCCACCTTCCGCAGCCACCCCTTCGGATCGCCCTGCCCCTTCCCGTTGCCCGACAGCGCCCGGCACAAGTCTTCGATGCTCGCGAGATTGTGGACGGGCCGGAATTCGTCGACATGGGGCAGCATCGCCTGCACGCCGCGGGCCTTCGGCGAAAAGCCCTCGAAGCGCAGCAGCGGGTTGAGCCAGATCAGGCGGCGGCACGAGCGCTGCAGCCGGTCCATCTCGAAGGCGAGGCGGTCGTCGGGATCGCGTTCGAGGCCGTCGGTGATCAGGAGCACGATCGCGCCTTGAGTGAGCACGCGCCGCGCCCATTGCTTGTTGAAGGCGTGGAGCGAGGTCGCGATGCGGGTGCCGCCCGACCAATCGACGACGCTCGCCGACACCGCGGCGAGCGCCTCGTCGGGATCCTTGGCCTTGAGCGCGCGGGTGATGTTGGTCAAGCGCGTGCCGAACAGGAAGGAGTGCACGCGCTTTCGCGCATCCGTCACCGCGTGCAGGAAGTGCAGGAACAGGCGCGTGTACTCCCCCATCGAGCCGGAGATGTCGAGCAAGGCGACGATCGGCGGCTGCCGGGTCTTGCGGCCGCGATAGCGCAGGTCGATCAGCGCACCGCCCGCCTTCATGCTGGCGCGCAGCGTGCGCCGCATGTCGAGGACGTGGCCGTGCCGGTCGGGCGCGAGGCGGCGCGTCTTCACCGCGTCGATCGAGAGCACCATGCGCCGGATCGCCTCCTTGGCGCGCGCGATCTCGTCGGCGGACATCTGGGCGAAGTCCTTGGTCTGCAGCACCTCGCGGTCCGACACGGTGAGGCGGGAGTCGATCTCGACCTCGCGCTCCTGCGGCTTGTCCTTGAGTCCCGAGAACAGCGCCTCCTGGATGCGCGCGGAGCCGGCCTGCGGCTTGTGCGGCGCGCCCTCGACCTGGGGCAGCATCATCGCCATCAGCTGGTCGAGATAGCCGCGCTTGCGAAAGAATATCCTGAAGGCCTGGTCGAACAGCAGCGAGTGCTCGTGCTTCTTCACGAACACCGCGTGCAGCGTCCAGTAGAAATCGTCGCGATTGCCGACGCCGGCGGCAGCGACCGCTTCGAGCGCATCGCGCACCGCGCCCGGCCCGACCGGAATGCCGGCGGCATGGAGCGCACGGGCGAAATAGACGATGTTCTCGGCAAGCCGGCCTTCGCCCTCCGCGAGCCGCCCTGCGCTCCGCGCCGGGCTCGCTCACTCCGCCGCCCGCAAGTCGGCGCGCAGGCCGTCGATCAGCTCCTTCGCCTTGGTGCCCTCGATGCGCGCGATGTCGTCCTGGTACTTGAGCAGCACGCCGAGCGTATCCGACACCGTCGCCGGATCGAGCGCGACGGCGTCGAGCTCGGTAAGCGCCGTCGCCCAGTCGAGCGTCTCGGCGACGCCCGGCGACTTGAAGAGATCCTGCCGCCGCAGCGCCTGCACGAAATGCACGATCTCCTGCGACAGGCGCTTGGCGATGCCCGGGCACCTTGGCGCGCACGATCGCGAGCTCGCGCGCGGCATCGGGATAGCCGACCCAATGGTAGAGGCAGCGTCGCTTGAACGCGTCGTGGATTTCGCGGGTGCGGTTCGAGGTGATGACGACGATCGGCGGATGGGCCGCCTTCACCGTGCCGAGCTCGGGGATGGTGACCTGGTAATCGGCGAGCACCTCGAGGAGAAACGCCTCGAACGCCTCGTCGGTGCGGTCGAGCTCGTCGATCAGGAGCACCGGCGCGCCGTCCGGATCGGGCTCGAGCGCCTGGAGCAGCGGCCGCTTGATCAGGAAATTCTCCGAGAACACGTCGTGGGAGAGCCGGTCGCGGTCGACGTGGCCCTCCGCCTCGGCGAGGCGGATCGCGATCATCTGCGCGGCGTAGTTCCATTCATAGACGGCGGCGGCGACGTCGAGTCCCTCGTAGCACTGCAGCCGGATCAGCCGCCGGCCGAGCGTCGCCGAGAGCACCTTGGCGATCTCGGTCTTGCCGACCCCCGCCTCGCCTTCGAGGAACAGCGGCCGCCCCATGCGGAGCGCGAGAAACAGCACCGTCGCCAGCGACCGGTCGGCGAGGTATTCGGCCGACGCGAGCAGCGCCAGCGTCGCGTCGATGGATGTGGGGACGGGCGATTTGGAAACGGTCACGAACAGGCCTTTCGACAGGACATATCTGGTCGATCGGCGGCAAAAAGGGAAGGCCCAGGCGGAATGACGGGCATCGCTTCTCCCTCCCCGTCTTCGGGGAGGGCGGGGTGGGGTCTTAATCTTAAGGCGCGGCGCGCGGGCGGGAGAAGCAAGAGCCCCACCCTGCCCTCCCCGAAGACGGGGAGGGAAAGACGCCTTACACCAGCGCGGCAGCGACGGCGCGGCGTGCCAGCACGCCCACCAGATGGGCGCGGTATTCGGCGCTGCCGTGGATGTCGCTCGCCAGCCCGTCGGCGGGGATCGACATCCCTTCCAGCGACTTCGGCGAGAAGCGTTTCTTGAGCGCCGTCTCGAACTCGGTGACCCGGAACACGCCGGAGGCGCCGGCTCCGGTCACGGCGACCCGCACCTCGGAGGGGCGCTTGGCGACGAACACGCCGACGAGGGCGAAGCGCGAGGCCGGGTTGCGGAACTTCTGGTAGGCCGCCTTCTTCGGAATCGGGAAGGTCACCTTGGTGACGATTTCGTCGGGCTCGAGCGCGGTCTCGAACAGGCCCTTGAAGAACTCGTCGGCGACGATCTTGCGCTTGGTCGTCGTGATGGTGGCGCCGAGCGCGAGGCACGCCGCCGGATAATCCGCATTGGGGTCGTTGTTGGCGACCGAGCCGCCGATGGTGCCGCGGTGGCGCACGGCGGGATCGCCGATCATCGAGGCGAGCTCGGCGAGCGCCGGGATCGCCTGCTTCACCACCGGCGAGTTCGCGACGTCGGCATGGCGGGCCAAGGCGCCGATCACGATGTTGCGGCCCTTCATCTCGATGTCCGAGATGCCCTCGATCTTGTTGAGGTCGATGATGTGGGAGGGCGAGGCGAGCCGCAGCTTCATCGTCGGCAGCAGGGTCTGGCCGCCGGCGAGCAGTTTCGCCTCCTCGAACTTGCCGAGCAAGTTGGTCGCCTGGCGCAGCCCGCTCGCACGGAGATAGGTGAAATTGTACATCGCTCGTCTCCAGTCCTCGTCACTTCGCCGGCTGCGCGGCATTCGTCCTGCGGATCGCCGACCACACCGCTTGCGGCGTCGCCGGCATTGCTATGTCTTCCGAACCGATGGCATCGGTGATGGCGTTCATTACCGCGGCCGGCGCGGCGATCGCGCCCGCTTCGCCGCAGCCCTTGATGCCGAGCGGGTTCGACGGGCACTTCGTCACCGTCGTCTCGACGGTGAAGGACGGCAGGTTATCGGCGCGCGGCATGGTGTAATCCATCAGCGATCCGGTGACGAGCTGGCCGTCGCCGTCATAGACCGTATGTTCCAGCAACGCCTGGCCGACGCCCTGGGCAATGCCGCCATGCACCTGGCCCTCGACGATCATCGGATTGACGATGACGCCGAAATCATCGACCGCGACCCAATTCTCGATGCGGGTGACGCCGGTCTCGGGATCGATCTCGACCTCGCAGATGTGGCAGCCCGCGGGAAACGTGAAGTTGGTGGGATCGTAGAACGCACCCTCCTTGAGGCCGGGCTCGAGCTCGGCGCCGGCGAACTTGTGGGCGACATAGGCTCCCAAGGTGACGTCGCCCCACGCCGCCGACTTGTCGGTGCCGGCGACGGTGAACTTGCCGTCCTTGAAGACGATGTCGGCCTCCGCCGCCTCGAGGAGGTGCGAGGCGACCTTCTTCGCCTTGGCCTCGACCTTGTCGAGCGCCTTCACGAGCGCCGACATGCCGACCGCCCCGGAGCGCGAGCCGTAGGTGCCCATGCCGAACTGCACCTTGTCGGTGTCGCCGTGCACGACCGAGACGTTCTCGATCGGAATGCCGAGCCGCTCGGCGACGAGCTGCGCGAAGGTCGTCTCGTGGCCCTGGCCGTGGCTGTGGGTGCCGGTCAGGACTTCGACGCTGCCGGTCGGATTGACCCGCACCTCGGCGGATTCCCACAATCCCACGCCGCAGCCGAGCGAGCCGACCGCCTGGCTCGGGGCGATGCCGCAGGCCTCGATGTAGGTCGAGAAGCCCAAGCCCCGCAGCTTGCCATGACGCTCGGAGTCTCGCTTGCGCTTGGAAAAATGCGCGACGTCGGCGAGCTCGACCGCCTTCTTGAGCGAGGCGCCATAGTCGCCGGCGTCATAGTTCATGATCACCGGCGTCTGGTGCGGGAATTTCCCGATGAAGTTCTTGCGCCGCAGCTCCGCCGGCGACGTGCCGAGCTGGCGGGCGCTCACTTCGAGCAGGCGCTCGATGACGAACGTCGCTTCGGGGCGCCCGGCACCGCGATAGGCGTCGACCGGCACGGTATTGGTGTAGACCGCGTCGACCTCGCAATAGATGTGCGGGATGTCGTACTGCCCCGAGAGCAGCGTGGCGTAGAGATAGGTCGGCACCGAAGAGGAGAACGTCGACATATAGGCGCCGAGATTGGCGGTGGTCTTGACGCGGAGCGCCGTGATCCGCCCGCCGGCATCGAGCGCCATCTCGGCATGGGTGACGTGATCGCGACCATGGGCGTCGGCGATGAAGGATTCGCTGCGCTCCGCGACCCATTTGACCGCGCGGCCGACCTTCTTTGCCGCCCACAGGCACACGACTTCCTCGGGGTAGATGAAGATTTTCGAGCCGAAGCCGCCGCCGACGTCGGGCGCGATCACCCGCAGCTTGTGCTCCGGCGCCATGCCGATGAAGGCCGAGATGACGAGGCGCGCGACGTGCGGATTCTGGGTGGTGTTCCACAAGGTGAAGCTCGCGGTGCCGGCGTCGTAATCGCCGATCGCCGCGCGCGGCTCCATCGCATTGGGCACCAGGCGGTTGTTGACGATGTCGAGCTTCGTCACGTGGGCGGCGGACTTGAACGCCTGCTCCACCGCCTTGGCGTCGCCGAGATGCCACTGATAGATCGTGTTGTGTGGCGCGACCTCGTGAATCTGGATCGCGCTCGCGGCGCTTGCGGGATCGGCCACCGCGGGGAGCACCTCGTAGTCGACCTCGACCTTCTCGGCGGCATCGCGTGCGGCCTCGGCGGTCTCGGCGACGACCACAGCGACGGGGTCGCCGACATAGCAGGCCTTGGCGTTCGCGATCGCCGGGTGCGGCGCCATCTTCATCGGCGAGCCGTCTTTCGAATGGATCATCCAGCCGCAGATCAGGCCGCCGATCTTGTCGGCCGCGAGGTCGGCGCCGGTGAGGACGGCGAGCACGCCGGGCATCGCCGCCGCGCCCTTGACGTCGATCGACTTGATCTTCGCATGCGCATGGGGCGAGCGCAGGAAGTGAATATAGGACTGACCGGGACGATTGATGTCGTCGGTGTATTGTCCCTTGCCGGTGACGAAGCGGAAATCTTCCTTGCGACGCACCGCGGCGCCGATTCCGGTCGCACTCATGAGACGCCTCCTCAGTCGCGAGGTATTTGCGTCGGCAGCTCTACTCGGCTGCCTGTTGCGTCGGCGCGCCGCCCATGGCCTTGGCGCCGGCCGCGATCGCTTTGACGATATTGTGGTAGCCGGTGCACCGGCAGATGTTGCCCTCGAGCTCCTCGCGAATCGTCTTCTCTTCGAGCTCGTTGCCGAGGCGGTTGACCATGTCGACCGCCGTCATGATCATTCCGGGGGTACAGAAGCCGCATTGCAGGCCGTGATTTTCGCGGAACGCCTCCTGCATCGGGTGCAGCTTCTCACCGTCGGCGAGGCCCTCGATGGTGAGCACATTGGTGCCGTCGGCCTGCATCGCCAGCATGGTGCAGGACTTGAGCGCCTTGCCGTCGACGTGGACCACGCAGCAGCCGCATTGCGAGGTGTCGCAGCCGACATGGGTGCCGGTCAGCCGCAGGCTTTCCCGCAAGAGCTGGACCAGCAAGGTGCGCGGCTCGACGGTGGCGCTGACGGCTTTGCCGTTCACCGTCAATGAAACGGCAGGCATGGCATCCTCCTCATGTCCGGATCGGGCAAACGAGCGGCGATCAACGGCGCAGTCTCGTAGGGGCCGGAATTTGCCCCGGCACGGTGTTCCCGGTCAAGTCGGGCCCGAGAACGATGTCATGACCATCTTGCCCGGCCAAACGGGGCTTGCCAGAGCCACGAGCCGCAGGCCCGGGCCGGCGAAGTCGAGGCTCCCTACGCGGGATTTACCACCGCCGCTGCGAACTTGTTGAAGAAATCGTCGGCGAGCTTCTTCGCCGTGCCCTGCACCAGCCGCTGTCCGAGCTGGGCGAGCTTGCCGCCGATCTGCGATTCGACATCGTAGCGGAGCAGCGTGCCGCCATCCTTGTCGGTGAGCTTGACCACCGCGCCGCCCTTAGCGAAGCCGGCGACGCCGCCCTCGCCTTCGCCCGAGATCTTGTAGCCGTTGGGCGGGTCCATGTCGGAGAGCTGCACGTGGCCTTTGAACCGCGCCTTGACCGGGCCGATCTTGATGGTCGCGACGGCGCTGAACCCTGTGTCCGAGGTCTTGTTGAGCTCCTCGCACCCGGGGATGCACTGCTTGAGCACCTCGGGATCGTTGAGCTTCGCCCACACCACGTCCCGCGGCGCCGCGAGTTGAACCTCGCCGTTCATCGTCATTGCCATCGCGCCATCTCCCGTGAAACGGATGCGCCGCCACCCTCGCCGCGATAAGGACTTATAGGCTCGCGGGGAGCATGGAAAGACCGGAGCCCTCGTGCGTTCGCATGACTGGGGTCGGTGGGAGATGTCACGATGGATGAAGACGAACGCTACGCGAAGGGCATGGCGGTGCGCCGCAAGGTCCTCGGCAACGCCTGGGTCGACCGCGCGGAAGCCGGCAAGACCGGCTTCAACGCCGAATTCCAGGCGATGATCAACCGCTCGCCATGGGGTGAAATCTGGACACGGCCGCATTTCGACGAGCGGACCCGGCGCATCCTCGTCATCGGCACCATGATGGCGCTCGGCTGCTGGGACGAGTTTGCGCTGCACGTGCGCGCGGCGCTGACCGAGGGCGGATTCTCCGCAGACGACATCAAGGAGATCATCCTGCAGCAGACCGCCTATTGCGGGGCGCCGGCGGGCAATCACGCCTTCAAGGAGGCCGGCGCAATCGTTGCGTCGATGGCCAAGGCCGGGTGAGACGAACCGAGAAACTACCGCGAATTCAATCGACTAAGCGAGCACCAGGCGGGCGCCACGGTGCCCGCTTATGACGCCCGGCAGCGCGGGCCTCGCCGACGAACCACGCGACAAAACGCCCCCCGTTCTGTTATAGTTCGACACACGCTTCGGGGAGGTCTTTGGAAGGGTGGGACCGAGCCTGTTCACGCGGTCAGGGGTCGTGCTGTCCGCCGCCGTTCACGGCGGGGCGCTGGTGCTTGTCGTGCTGTTGACCGGTGCAAACCCGTTCGATTCCGAGGCGACCGAGGCGATCTCGGTCGACATCGTCTCGCCCAGCGAGGCGCCTCCGGACCCGTGGGCGTTGCTCCCGGAGCAATCCATCGAGCCGCCCAAGCCTGAATTGAACTTGGCAACCTTGACGCCGAGCTCGCTTACCATGCCGACCCCGCCGCAGCAGCAACCGGAGGCGAAGCCGGCAGAGACCAACACGAAGGCCCAGCGGGACGCGCGGCGCAGCGACGCGCCGGCCTCGTCGCCAGTCAAGGGCCAGGTTTCAGCCAACGCTGCGCCGCCGCAGGCTCAGCCCGCACAGCAGGCCCAGCCCGCTCAGCAGGCCCAACATCCGCAGCAGGCTCAGCCTCCGCAGCAGGCCCCGCCGCCGCAGCAGGCTCAGCCTCCGCAGCAGGCCCCGCCGCCGCAGCAGGCTCAGCCGCCGCAGCAGGCTCAGCCGCCGCAGATGAAGGGGGCGACAACTGACGGCGGCATGGGAGGCGATCCAGGGAGCGAAAAACCGACGAGCGTCGCCAACATGTTCAGCATGCCGCTCGCGCTCCCCGATGGGCGGCTCGGCGGCGCCTTCGATGCGCCGGCGATCGAGACCGCCAAGATCGAGCGCAGCAGCGTCGATGCGTTCCGCGATCGCATCAAATCGTGCGCGATGCTGCCCGCCGGCGTTTCCCGCTCCGATCGCGTTTCGCTCGTCATCCGCATCGCGTTGAAGCGCGACGGCACGCTGGCTGGAGAGCCGACCCTGATCGAGGCGAGCGCATCGCCGAAGGGCCCGGCGGTGCTCCAGAGCCTGTTCGCCGGGCTGGCGAAATGCCAACCCTTCAACATGCTGCCGGCCGACAAGTATCAGGAATGGCGGACCCTCGACATCCGCTTCACCCCGCAGGACCTGGGACAGGGATAGCGATCGGTCGACCCTTGTCACTGTCATCGCCCGGCTTGACCGGGCGATCCAGTAACCACTGGCTTCTTCGTGGGCGAATCCTGAGAAACATCGATGGCACAGGGATTTCTGTGGTGGCCACATACGAAAATGGCCGGGACTGCGCCCGGCCATTTCCTTCATTCGTATGACTAAGTGCGCTGTCGTCTTTTGCCTCAGGCGCCGCGTGGCGGACGGCGGCGCTCGTGGAACCAAGCCCGGTAGTCCGACATCTTGGCGCGCTGGCCCTGCGGCGCGTGACGCTTGCAGGTCCCGGACTTCTTCGCTGCCCTGCTTGGCGCCCCACCGCAATTCGACGCAGTCGTTGAGGTTGTAGGCCATCTCGAGGTCGCCCGCGCGGTCGTTGACGTCCTTGAGCGACAGCGTCCATTGCGAGCCGTCGGTGCGCGGATAGGCGAACTTGCGCGCGGCGAGCTCGGTGGCGAGCACGCTTTCCATCTCCGCCTTCACCTGGGCGACGCTCTTGCCTTGGGGCATCGCGTAGCGCTCGGAACGTCGTGCGACGCGATCGGGGAAGGTGCGCACCACGTCGATCGCGATGAGCAGGCGCAGATCGCGCGCCGGCGTGGCGAAATCTTCCCACGCGCCGTTGGTCTCGAAGATCGTTGCACCATTGGGCATCTCGGCCTCGCCCTTGCCGCTGAGCTGGTACTTGCGGCCGTTCTCCACCGAGGTCACCCGCGCTTTCACCTGCTCCTCGAGCGAGGCGATCGCCTCCTTCATCGCGCGCACCGGTTCGAGCGGCTGCGGCGACATCACGTCATCCATCCGGTCGTAGAAGTCCTCGACCGAGTAGTGCGCCTGATCGAGCGAGAAATCGGCGTAGTCCGCATCCTTCGCGATCTCGGCATTGGTGAGCCGGCGCAGGCTGCCGTTCTTTTCCCGGACGATCGGCCGGAAGCGCTTGAAGCCGGGGCCGCCGAGCGCGGGATTCTGCGCGAACAGGAAGTTGCCGCGCCAGAAGCGCTTGCGCGCGACCGTGCCGTCGGGCTGGGCGTCGACCGCAAGGATGATGCCCGCGTCATCGTTGGTCTGGGCGATGCGCTTGGCGATCATCAGGATGTGCCCGTACGGGTCGGCGTAAACCGTTCCCGGACGCAGCGTGTCCTCGGTGAGCGGCACCGGATAGTAATCGGTGTTGTTGTCGGCGAGCGCCGTCCGGCCCGAGCCCGAATGAACGCCGTCGGCGAGGATCGGAATGAAGCGGGCGAACGACTGCACGAGACCGACCGACCGCGCCGAGGGTGGCGTGGCGGGCGGCCGCTCAGGGGCCGGTGCAGCGACGGGCCGGCCGAACATGTCGACCGCCGCAGTCCGCGTCACCGGAGGTGCTTCGGCACGCGCCGCCTCGGGATTGAGCACGTTGAGCCACTGGAAGCACCGCGGCGCATCGCCGTCGCCGCGCGAGCACTTCGAGTAGCCGTAGGGCAGGCCCATCTTCCAGGCGAAATAGGCGCGCAGGAAGTACGGCAGGTCGGCACAGTCCGGACGGATGGTGATGTTGGACTGGTCTTCCTTCAGGCCCAGATGATTGAACAAGATATTCTTCGACTGGTCGCGCAGCACCTCGTGCAGTGCCTTGTACGACACCGTGGCGTCGAGCGGCGCGTCGAAGAGCTTCTCGATCCAGGCCGAGTACAGGTTCTCGGTGTCGCGATTCCAATCGTTGCGCATCCCCCAAACGCCGCCCGAATTATCGGCGAGCCGCGGCGGTTGGGTGGCGGCAACGGTGATGTCATGGTTGATGGTGGTGCATTCGGCCGGCGCGCCCTCGCGCACGAGCCTTGCGTGCCAGGTTCCCGCAGCCGGCGTCGCGACCTCGGCGAACCAGAAATAGGGCGGCCCGCCCTGGCGATCGTGCGAGGCGGCGGCGACGCTGCCGTCCGGCGCGATCAGCGAAAGCTCGCCCCGCAGCGGCTTTTCCGCAGCGAAGACGACGCGCAGCGGCGCCCCCTTCCACGGGGCCACCGGCGACGGCAGGACGGCAAGCTGAGCTGCGTCCTCGCAGCTCGAACCGGGCGCCTGCGCGCGTGAATTTTCTCCGGAGAGAACAACAAAAGCGCCCGCGACCAGCAACGATGCCGTCCAGGCAACTGTGAACCCGCGTGTCATCATGTAATGAGCCCCCCTTCCCGCCAGTGGCTCCCCTAAGGGGGTGTTAACCACGGGCTTTGTCTGAATCATGGCAAAACCGGCCCATCTGAGCGGATTGCGAGGGTGACAGCCAATTATGAGCGATGCCCTAAGGCCGCGCCAGCCCGAGCCCCGGATAGCCGAGCCGGGGGTGCCCGGCGATGACCACTGGGCACCCGATGAGAGCCCGCTCTACCCCCCTCCCTTCTCCCGGAACGCCTGGGGCGTGGTGCCGGTCTGCTTGCGGAAGAAGCGGGCGAAGTGGGAGGGGTCCGCGAAGGTGAGGTCGTAGGCGATCTCGTGGATCGGCTGGTTGGTGAAAACGAGCTGACGCTTCGCCTCGGTGAGCACGCGCTGGCGGATCATGTGCCCGGCGGTCACGCCGGCGGCGCGCTTGACGTGGTCGTTGAGCCGGTCCGGCGTCATTGCGAGCTTGCCGGCATAGAAGGCGAGCTGGCGCTCGCGGCGGAAGTGCTCCTCGACCAGGTAACGCAGCGCATCGACGGTCGGATCGGCGGGCACCAGCGTCGCCGCGCCGGTGCGGGCCCGGCTCGCCGCGAGCCGCACCACGGCGATCGCGAGGAGCGCAAGATAGCCGCGCATGGCGAGCCGGTATCCCTGTCGGGCGAGGAAGCGCTCCTCGTGAAGATCGGCGCACAGCGCGCCGAGCCGCGCGGTCTCGGCCTCGCCCGGCAGCGGCACCACCGGGTCCTCCGCGAGTGCGCGGAGCGCCGCCAGCGCCTCACCGGAACGCTCGCCGAGGCCCTGCGCGATGTCCTCGGTGAAGGTGAGCACCCAGCCCTCGGTGGCGTCGGCGCGAAAGCGGAAGCCGTGCGCGGTGGTCGCGGGGATCACGATCGCGACCGGGGCGTCGAACACGATCGAGCGCGCCTCGAACGACATCTCGCCGCCGCCGCGCACAATCAACAGGATCTGAAACAGGTTGCGGTGGCGGTGAGCGCGGATCGTCCAATCGTGGATCGACGAGCGCGAGGAGATCGTCTCGATGTGAACGAAGTCGAACGCCTGATCGTCCGGCGGATCGCCGTAGAGATGGAACAGCGGCAGGGCGGAGCTGCGTGCCATGCCAGAAGCTAGTCCAAATCGCGCAGAAATTGCAGACGATTCGGGGGCTTGTCCCCGCGCCACGGTGAGGCAGGGCCGCGCGGCATTCCGCCACGGCGCGCATCAGGGGCGGAAAACGGAGGAGAAACGACAAAGCCCCGCCTTTCGGCGGGGCTTTGCAAATTCAATGAATCAGGCGTCAGCGACGCTCGTCATGCTGACCGCCGCCGGGCTTCTGGCCGGGATTCTGCGACTGCTGGCCGGGCTTCTGGCCACCGCCCTGCTGCTGGCCAGGCTTGTTGTTCTGGCCGCCCTGCTGGTGCTGGTCGCCCTGATGCTGACCACCTTGGTGCTGACCGCCCTGGCCGGGATTATTGGGGTTCTGATTCATCACTTACTCTCCTGTTGTCCCCACCTCACAATCAAGATGATTGCGAAGCAAAGGTTCCAATCACGACAGTATCAACATCCCCGAGCTAGGTAGATCACGGGCCCGGCGCAATGCGACGATCATGCCGGAGCGTCACAGATAGTTGAGATGGAACTTCGGTTCTGGCCGCAATGTTGTCGTAATCGAGGATGCGCGCTACGAACACGAAAGCAGGTGCTTTCGCAGTGCAGCGAATAAATACGGAACCTTCGGTTATACGAGTTTATACGCTCGTTGGTGATAGAGGAGCCCGGGCCCGGCGGGCCCGATCCTGATGTCGACGACGGCACCGAAGATCACGTTGTGGCTCGCCACCGCCTTGATCTCGACAACCCGGCAATCGAACCCGACAACGGCGGAGGCGAGCAGCGGCGCCCCGGTCTTGAGCGTCGTCCACGCCCCGGTGAGGAAGCGGTCGCCCATCACCGCGCCGGTGCGGCCGGCGAAGATGTCGGCCACAGCCTCGCACTCGGCGCCCAGCGTGTTGACGCAGAACACTTTGTTTTCGCGCAGGATCGGCCCGGTATGGTTGCGCCGGTGGAGGCAGACGAGCAGCGTCGGCGGCGCGTCCGACACCGAGCACACCGCGGTCGCGGTGAAGCCGGTCTTGCCGGCTGGGCCGGCCGTCGTCACCACATGGACGGCGGCGCCGAGCCGGCTCATCGCCTCGCGAAATTGCGGCACCGGCACGGTCGCCACCGGCTCCGGCCCGATCGCCTCGAAAGCGCCGGCCATCGCGTCGTCCGGCCGCTGGTCGTTCCAATTCATGGAACAAAGATAGTTCATCACCGCCACCGCCGGGAGGTGCGAATTGCTGCACCCTACTCCGCCGCCCGCGCACCCGTCGTGGGTGCGGAGCCTTCGCCCGGGTTGAGCCAGGTCGAGCCGGTCCAGCCGTTCTCGTCGTAGTCGGCCATGCAGGTCTCGGCGAGCGCCACCATGGCGTCGAGAGCGCCGGAGCCGCGGGCGTTCCACATCGCCTGGATGCGGATGTCCTCGTGGTTGCCGGCGTAGTTCATCTCGTAGAGCTCGTGTCGGCCGCCGAACTCGGTGCCGACCGCGTCCCACAACAGCTTCATGATCTTGATGCGCTCGCGGTAGCCGATGCCGTGGGAGCCGCGCACGTATTTCGCGAGATACTTGTCGATCTCCGGATTGTCGAAATCCTTCGCCGAGGACGGCAGGTAGATCAGCGCCGAGGCGACGATCTTCTCGACGATCTCCTTGATGCGGCCATAGGCGTCGCCGGCGAACACCCGGTAGCTCGCGCCCGACTGCGCGTTGGGCAGCACGGTGTCGCCGACCCACGGCACCGGATTCATCGCCATCGCGTCGGAGATCGCCCAGAACAGGTTGCGCCACGCGATCACCTCGCCGAGCATCGCCTGGTTGCCGCGGAACTCGTCGGCGCCGGTGGCGCGCAGCGCCTTGGCGATGATGCCGACCATGAAGTCGAGCTTCACCGCGAGGCGGGTGCAGCCCTGGAACTGGTAGCCGTTGAGGAAGCCCGACCGCGGATAGAAGATCTTGATCTTCTCGATGTCGCGGTGGAGCAGCACGTCCTCCCACGGGATCAGCACGTTGTCGAACACGAAGATGGCGTCGTTCTCGTCGAAGCGCGAGGACAGCGGATAGTCGAACGGCGTGCCCATCACGCTCGCCATCATTTCGTAGGAGGCGCGGCAGAACAGCTTGACCCCCGGCGCGTTCATCGGCGCGATGAACATCACCGCGAGATCCGAATCGTTGATCGGCATCGCCGCGTTCTGGCCGAGGAAGTTGTAGTGGGTGAGCGCGGAGGACGTCGCCACCACCTTGGCGCCGGACACGTAGATGCCGGCGTCGGTCTCCTTCTGGATGGTGATGAAGACGTCCTTGACCTGGTCGGCCGCCTTGGCGCGGTCGACCGGCGGATTGACGATCGCGTGGTTCATGAACAGCACGTGGTCCTGCGCCCGTCGGTGCCAGTCCTTCGCGTTCGCCGCGAACTTGTCGTAGAAGGCAGCGTTGGCGCCGAGCGTGTTCATCAGCGACGCCTTGTAATCGGGCGTGCGGCCCATCCAGCCGTAGGACATGCGCGCCCAGGCGGCGATCGCTTCGCGCTGGCCGATCAGGTCCTCGCGGGACTTCGCAACACGGAAGAACTTGTGGGTGAAGCCGCCGTTGCCGGTGTCGGTCGGGCAGGTCAGCGTCGCCTTGGTCGCGGGATCGTGCGAGCGAATCATAGAGCCTGGCGATGCGGCGCGCGGCGTTGCGGAACGCCGGATGGGTGGTGACGTCGTCGACCCGCTCGCCGTAGATGTAGACCTCGCGCCCGTCGCGCAGGCTTTCGAGATATTCGGCCCCCGTGAACGGACGGTCGGGTGCGGTGAAATCCTCGGCCTTGATCCGAGTCATCGGCGGTTCCTCTGCTCTCCCTCCCGGTCTTCGGGCCGGGACTGCGGTGCGATCGGACAAGAAACCCCCTTTCCCTCCCCGACGACGGGGGAGGGAAAGGGACAGGCGCCCGCACGCGAGGCAGCCGCAGCGCGGGGCCCGATCGACAGCCGAAAAATGGCCGCACCCGGCTGGTTACGAAAGGCACGAAAGCGGGGATTGCTGGAACAAATCGGCCCGCGAGGGCGGCCTTGCGGCTTGACGCCGCGCGGGCGAGAGGGTTCCTGTTAAGGATGCCGCCGGGTCGGCATCAACCTCCGGACGGGGAACGGCGGCCGCATGGAAGTCTTCATCCAGCAACTCATCAACGGCATTACGCTGGGCTCGATCTACGGCCTGATCGCCATCGGCTACACCATGGTGTTCGGCATCATCGGCATGGTGAACTTCGCCCATGGCGACGTCTTCATGGTGTCGGCGTTCATCGCGCTCATCACCTTCCTCGTCGTCACCACCTGGCTCGGCATCTCCTCGGTCGCGGTCGCGCTCGTGATCATGCTCGTCGTCGCGATGCTGCTGACCTCGCTCGTCAACTGGACGATCGAGCGGCTCGCCTATCGGCCATTGCGGGGATCGTTCCGCCTCGCGCCGCTGATCTCGGCGATCGGCATGTCGATCTTCCTCGCGAATTTCGTCCAGGTCGCCCAAGGACCGCGCAACAAGTCGATCCCGCCGCTGCTGCAAGGCGATTTCGTGCTGATGTCGAACGCGGGCTACCAGGTCACGCTGTCGTACCGGCAATTGCTGATCTGGGCGGTGACTGCGGTGATGCTCGCCGTGTTCTGGTACGTGGTGACCCGCACCGCGCTCGGCCGCGCCCAGCGCGCCTGCGAGCAGGACCAGAAGATGGCGGCGCTGCTCGGCGTCGACGTCGACCGCACCATCTCGATCACCTTCGTGATCGGCGCCGCGCTCGCCGCCGTCGCCGGCACCATGTACCTCATGTATTATGGCGTGGTGAACTTCAACGACGGCTTCACCCCCGGCGTGAAGGCCTTCACCGCCGCCGTGCTCGGCGGCATCGGCTCGCTCCCGGGCGCCGTCGTCGGCGGCCTCCTGATCGGCCTCGTCGAGACCATGTGGTCGGCCTACTTCTCGATCGACTACAAGGACGTCGCCGCCTTCTCGATTCTCGCCATCACCCTGATCTTCCTGCCCCAGGGCCTGCTCGGCCGCCCGGACGTGGAGAAGGTGTGATGAGAAAAACGCTGCCCGCCGCACCTCTGCTCCCTCTCCCCGCGTGCGGGGAGAGGGTCGGGGTGAGGGGGCGGTTTCACGGAGTTCTGAGCCGATTGTCTGTCACCAACTTCGCTGCGACGAATTTTTATCCATTCGAGCAAACCATGATCGCTCAGGCGCGTGGCGAGGCCCCCTCACCCCGACCCTCTCCCCGCACGCGGGGAGAGGGGGCACAGGCGCTGCGGCGAAGCGATCGGCTGCTGATCGCAGCAATCCGAAACTCGCGTGAGTGTGCCTTTCATGCGCGGCGCAGAGATCGGAAAGACCAACCTCTCGCGGCATCTCCGACGCCGAACTACGATTGCGGAGCGAGCGCTGTGGAATTGTCTACGTTCTCGCGCATTGTGCGGAATGAAATTCCTCCGTCAGGAGCCCGTGGGTCCCTACATCGTCGACCTGGTGTGCCGTGAGCAACGCTTGATCATCGAAGTCGACGGTGGGCAGCACGCGGGAAGCTCGCGCGATGCCATCCGCGATCGATGGCTGCGAAATCATGGTTATCGCGTCTTGCGATTTTGGAACAATGATGTGATCGCGAACACCGATGGAGTGTTAGAAGCAATCGTCGATACTCTGCAAAAGGAAAGGCTCCCTCAGCCCGTCCCCGCCATCTGCGAGGAGAGGCCTCCTCTTTCCACAAGTAGGCCGGGGTGAGCGCCATGTCGCAAAACGGACCGAAGCCCGATGTCTCGCATGCCCTCAAGGAGGCGGGGGTCGCCGGGCTCATCGCATTCGGGATGTTCCTGCCGCTGATCGGCTTTCGTGCGGTGCAGGACATGCACAACGATCTCGTGCTGGAGACACGATGGCCGCTGCTCGCGGTGTTCGTGGTTCTCGCGATGGCGGGCCGGTTGTTCGGCAGCCTCGTCGTCGCGCCGTGGCGGGCGCGACGGGCGGCGGCGCCGCGCAAGGCGGCCGCGCCCGAGAAAGCGATCCTGCTCAAATCCATCGCCATGCCGCTCGCCGCCGGCTTCGTCGTCGTCTATCCGCTCGTCGTCGTGTGGATCGTCGGCCTCTCCGGCGCGGTGAAATGGGTCGACAATTTCGGCATCCAGATTTTGATCTACGTGATGCTCGGGCTGGGCCTCAACATCGTCGTCGGGCTCGCCGGCCTGCTCGATCTCGGCTACGTCGCGTTCTATGCGGTGGGCGCCTACTCCTACGCGCTGCTGTCGCAGACGTTCGGCCTGTCGTTCTTCATGCTGCTGCCGCTCGCCGGCATCCTCGCCGCGCTCTGGGGCATCATGCTCGGCTTTCCGGTGCTGCGGCTGCGCGGCGACTATCTCGCCATCGTCACGCTCGCCTTCGGCGAGATCATCAGGCTCGTGCTGATCAACTGGGTCCCGGTCACCAACGGCTATGCCGGCATCACCGGCATTCCGCGCCCGACCTTCTTCGGCATTCCCTTCAATGCCACCGACGAAGGTTTCGCGGCGAGGTTCGGGCTCGAATTCAGCCCGATCTACCGCACGATCTTCCTCTACTACGTGATCCTCGCGCTGGTCGCGCTCACCGCCTTCGTCACCGTGCGGCTGCGCCGGCTTCCCGTGGGCCGCGCCTGGGAGGCGCTGCGCGAGGACGAGATCGCCTGTCGCTCGCTCGGCATCAACACCACGACGACGAAGCTCACGGCGTTCGCGATCGGCGCCGGCTTCGGCGGCTTCGCCGGCTCGTTCTTCGCCGCGCGGCAGGGCTTCATCTCGCCGGAATCCTTCACCTTCATGGAATCCGCGACGATCCTCGCCATCGTCGTGCTCGGCGGCATGGGCAGCCAGCTCGGCGTCGTCATCGCCGCGATCCTGATGATCGGCGGCACCGAGGCGTTGCGCGAGCTCGACGTGCTCAAGGAGGTGTTCGGCAGCGGCTTCGATCCGACCCAGTACCGCATGCTGCTGTTCGGCCTCGCCATGGTGGTGATCATGGTGGTGCGGCCGCGCGGGCTGATCTCGACGCGCCACGCCTCGGTGCATCTCGTCGAGCGCAAGGCGATCGCGGCGAGCCTCGTCAAGGAGGGACGCGGGTGAGCGAGGCGCTCCTGCGGGTCGAGCACCTGACCATGCGGTTCGGCGGCCTCGTCGCCGTCAACGGCCTGTCGTTCACCGTCGGGCGCGGCGACATCACCGCGCTGATCGGGCCGAACGGCGCCGGCAAGACCACCGTGTTCAACTGCATCACCGGCTTCTACAAGCCGAGCGAAGGCCGCATCGCGCTCGCCCACGGCGATGCCGCGGTGTGGGACGAGCTCGACGCGCTCACCTTTCGCGACGCCCGCAGCCTGACGCGCAGCGACGGCGCGCTGTTCCTCCTCGAGCGCATGCCCGACTATCTCGTCGCCCGCCGCGCCCGGGTCGCGCGCACGTTCCAGAACATCCGCCTGTTTCCAGGCATGACCGTGCTCGAGAATCTGCTCGTCGCCCAGCACAACCCGCTGATGCGCGCGTCGGGCTACACCATGCTCGGCATGTTCGGGCTTGCCCATTTCGGCCGCGCCGAGCGCTCCGCGATCGAGAAGGCGCGGCACTGGCTCGCGCTCACGGGTCTCATCGCCCGCGCCGACGATCCCGCCGGCGCCCTGCCCTATGGCGCGCAGCGCCGGCTCGAGATCGCGCGCGCAATGTGCACCGATCCGGTGCTGCTGTGCCTCGACGAGCCCGCCGCCGGCCTCAATCCGCGCGAAAGCGCCGAGCTCAATGCGCTGATCCTGACGATCCGCGCCGACCACAAGGTCTCGGTGCTGCTGATCGAGCACGACATGAGCGTGGTGATGAGCATTTCCGACCACATCGTCGTGCTCGACTACGGCGTCAAGATCGCCGACGGCACCCCGGAGGCGATCCGCACCGACCCGAAAGTCATCGCCGCCTATCTCGGCGTCGAGGACGAAGAGGTCGAAAAGGTCGAGGCGGAGGTCGGGCTGCTGACCAACGCCTCCATGACTCGCGCTCGGACAATTGCTCCCACGATGCGGCACGCGCCCCCTCCCCCGCTTGCGGGGGAGGGTCAGGGAGGGGAAACGCTGAGGTGCAACGCGCACTGCCGTTTTCTTGAAATGCACCGCGCACCGACGCCTCGTCACATTGAAACGCCTGCGCGGGGGGCGAGAGCCCCCTCCCCATCCCTCCCCCGCAAGCGGGAGAGGGGGCACCTTCGCCGCGCCGCCGGAGAGCACACTCGCCACGCGGCGTACGCAAAGAACACCGCCGTGTACGGAGGCGCGTCATGACTGCGCTGCTCTCCGTGCGCGGGGTGAAGGCCTATTACGGCAACATCATCGCGCTCAAGGGCATCGACCTCGAGGTCGGCGAGGGCGAGATCGTCACGCTGATCGGCGCGAACGGCGCCGGCAAGTCGACGCTGATGATGACGGTGTTCGGAAATCCGCGCGCCCGCGAAGGCAGCGTCGTGTTCGCCGGACGCGACATCACGCGACTGCCGACCCACGAGATCGCGCGGCTCCATATCGCCCAATCGCCGGAAGGACGGCGGATTTTTCCGCGCATGACTGTGCTCGAGAATTTGCAGATGGGCGCGCTCGCTGCGGGCGTCACCGCCGAGCCCGGCGATCTCGCCCGCGTGCTGGAGCTGTTTCCGCGACTGAACGAGCGGCTTGCCCAGCGCGGCGGCACGCTTTCAGGCGGCGAGCAGCAGATGCTCGCCATCGCCCGCGCGTTGATGGGTCGGCCGCGCCTGCTCCTCCTCGACGAGCCCTCGCTGGGCCTGGCACCGCTGATCGCGCGGCAGATCTTCGAGATCATCGGGACGCTCAACGCGCGCGACGGGCTCACGGTGTTTCTGGTCGAGCAGAATGCCTATCATGCGCTCAAGCTGGCCCATCGCGGCTACGTCATGGTCAACGGCGAGATCGCGCTCACCGGCAGCGGCCGCGAGCTCCTCAACCGGCCGGAGGTGCGCGCAGCGTATCTCGAAGGCGGAGCGCATGCCGCGGCGCCGAGCGGTGGCCGATAGCGATCCGTAGGGTGGGCAAAGGCGCGTAGCGCCGTGCCCACGCGGACGAGCGAACGGCATGCGCAGACGTGGGCACGCTTCGCTTTGCCCACCCTACGATGTCGCCGGATGCCGCAACGTCGCAATCGAAATCGCGTTCAAATGCTGCGATCCAGCCGCGGGTCGCGGCGGTTGCGCTGCAGAGTTCGATTGGATCGCCTCGCGCAACGCCGCATGCTCGGCCTTCGGCCATTGCGCGACGTGAATGTCGGCGAGCAGTGTCGCCGACTTGCCCAGGACCACGATGCGGTCGCCGACGCCGATCGCCTCTTCGAGCTGATGGGTGATCAGGATCGCGGTCGATCCGCATTCGCGCGCGAGCTCGAGGAACGTCTCGCGCAGCTCCACCGCGGTCACCTCGTCGAGGTGGCCAAACGCCTCGTCGGCGAGGAGGATGTCAGGCTGGACGACGAAGGCGCGCGCGATCGCCACGCGCTGGCGCATGCCGCCGGAGAGCTCGTGCGGATAGGCGTCGGCGAAATCGCCGAGGCCGAGGCGTTCGAGCCAGCCGAGCGTCCGTGCCCGCTGCTCCTCCTCCGCCACGCCAATGAGCTCGAGCGGCAACCGCGCATTGTCGAGCGCGGTGCGCCAGGGGAGCAGCCGGTCCTGCTGGAACACGGTCGCGATCCTGCCGCGGAAAGCGTCGAAATCGGCATAGGGGCTTTTGTCGCCGACAAGGATCGTGCCCTCGGTCGGCGCTTCGAGCCCGATCATCAGGTCGAAGAAGGTCGACTTGCCGCATCCGGTCTGGCCGACGATCGCCAGCACCTCGCGCGGCGCGACCGTGAGATCGAGCCGGTCGATCGCCACCACCGACTGGCCGGTCGTAGCCTGCCGAAACACTTTGCGCAGGCCGCGCACCTCGATCGGCGGCGGCGCGCTCATGTGCGCCATCGCAGCAGGCGCGCTTCGACCCGCGCCACCAGCCCTTCGAGCAGGAACAGCAGCGCGACCAGCACCAGCGTCCAGGCGAAGACGTCGGCGACCGAAAACAACTCCTGCGCCACCGAAAGCTGATGGCCGATCCCGGTCACCGCGCCGACGAGCTCCGCGATGGTAACGACGCGGATGGCGAGGCTGATGTTGACCTTCCAGCTCGTGAACATGTTGGGCACGATCGCCGGCAGCATCAGCTTGCGGAAGAACTGCAGCGTGGTCGGCCGGAACGATTTGAGCATGTTCCGCAGCTCTCGCGGCACGCCGCGCATGGCGTCGAAGGTGTCGATCAGGAACACCGGGCCGCACACCACGACCAGCACGAACAGGATGCGGAACTCGACACCGGGAAACCACAGCACCGCGAACAGAATCCACGATACCACCGGCACCGCCATCAAGAGCCGGATGATCGGATGCAGGTACTGCGCGAGCGTGTCCGAGCGATACATCGCCATGGCGACCGCGACGCCCAGCACGAAGGAGACGATCAGCGCGCCGATGACCCGCGCGAGCGTGACCGCGATGTCGCTCGGCGTGATGACCGAAAAGCTCTGGGCGATCCGGCCGAGTCCAGGCACCGCGAACGGCGGAATGCCGAGCGCCGGCGCGAGATAGGACAGCGCCTCCCAGGCGGCCGCCAACACCAGCACGGAGACCAGCGTGTGGTACGAGAAGACGAGGCCCGCCGTGGAGCCGCGGCGCTCCTCAAGGGACATAGATGATCTTCTCGTCCGGCATGCTCGGATAGAAGCCGGCCTTCACCGCCCGCACCATCATGTCGGTGATCGAGGTGCGGGTCGCGGGCTCCCAGGCCGGCCGCACCACCATGTCGAGACGTTTGGCTCCGACTGCCGCGGCGAGAATGCCCGGCGGCAGCTTGAGCGTGTCGCTGGCGATCTTGTCGGCGCCCGCAAGGTCCGTCTTCAGCACCTCCGCGACGTCCTGCAGGGCGGCGAGCAGCATCTTCGGTCCGCCGGGAACGCGCGCGATCGCATCGGCGCGCATCGCCGGCACGATCTCCCAGCCGTCCGCGCCGGTGATTTCCTTCCAGCCCTGCGCGCCGTTGAAGATGACGTGCCAATCCGGATTCTGCTTGATGATGATGCTCGCCAGCGGCTCGATGACGAGCGCCGCGTCGACCCGGCCGGCTTCGAGCTGGGCGCGCGCAACGGGGAAGTTGGCGTTGACCGCGACGATGTCCTTGCCGAGATCGAGCCCCTTGGCGGCGGCGTAGATCTTGACCACCTGATATTGCGACGCCCCGATGTCGATCGCGAGCTGCCGGCCCTTGAGGTCGGCCAGCGACCTGATCTTGTCGTCCTTGGCGAAGATCAAAAGATCGGCGAGCGTGAACGCGGTGCCGAAGATACGGACCGGCACTCCTTCCTGCGCGAGCTTCTGCAGGATCGTCGGGCCGCCGATCAGTGCGTCGGTCTCCCCGGTCGCGAACCCCGCATAGAACGCGGAGATCGACGGGTAAGCCCTGATGTCGAGCTCGAAGCCGTTCTTCGCATCGAGACCGCGCGCCTTCATGATGTTCCAGACCAGCGGATTGAACACCGGCAGCGTCAGGCTCGACACCCTGATCTTCGGCTTGGGCTCGGACGCGCGCGTCCCCTGGCCCATGGCCGGCGCCGCGGCGAGTGCTGCCATCGCCGGGACCGCGGCAAGCGTCGTCGCGAAGCGCCGGCGGGACATCGCAGACGTGAAGCGTCGAGGCAGGTTGGCCATGACAGTTCTCCGGTGACAGGCGCTCCCCGGACGAGCGCGCGAGCTTTTGAAAACTGCGCCTTTGGCACTCCGGAGGCAACGTGTATCCTCGGGCCGGCGCTCCCAGAGGGCGGCGCGTCAAATCAGTGACCTGATGAGCGGCCCACCATGCTCGACGTCTCCTTCGATGCCGGCCCCTTCCTCCTCGTCACCGTCTTCCTCGGCGGCGGGGCCGCGTTCGTCGCCGGCCGCGCGATCGCGCAGACCTGGCGGCCGTGGCGGCAGGGCGTGCTCTACATGCTCATTCTCGCCGCCGCGGTTCGCTTCATCCACTTCGCCCTGTTCGACGGCGTGCTCGCCTCTTTACCCGCCTATCTCCTGGACGCCGCCGTGGTCACCGCCTTTTTTGCGGCGGGATTTCGCACTATGCGGGCCCGGCAGATGGCGCGGCAATACGGGTTCCTGCGCCGCGCCGGCTGAATTGGCGCACGCGTCACGGCGCCGCATTCGGCCCGTCTTCAGTCGGCGTAGGTTGGAATTAATCAGTCCTTGGTCACGCGGCGCGACAAGCCGTTCGGGGAGACATCAGCCATGACGTTGAGAATTTCACAATTCGCATCCGGTTCGGTATTCGCCCTGGTGCTCGGCCTTGCGCTCGCCCCGGGCGGTGCGCTGGCGGACGTCAAGATCGCGGTCGGCGGTCCCATGACCGGCGGCAGCGCCGCGTTCGGCGCCCAGCTCAAGCAGGGGGTCGAGCAGGCGGTCGAGGACATCAACGCCCAGGGCGGCATTCTCGGGCAAAAAGTGGTGCTGAGCGTCGGCGACGACCGTGCCGATCCCAAGGAGGGCGTATCGACCGCCAACAAATTCGCCGCCGACGGCGCGAAATACGTCATCGGCCACTTCAACTCCGGCGTCACCATCCCGGCCTCCGACGTCTACATGGAGAACGGCATGTTGGTGATCACGCCGGCCGCGACCAACCCCAAGGTCACCGACCGCAACATGTGGAACGTGTTCAGGGTGTGCGGCCGCGACGATCAGCAGGGCAGCGCCGCCGGCAACATCATCGCGCAGCAGTTCAAGGGCAAGCGCGTCGCCATCATCCACGACAAGACGACCTACGGGCAGGGCCTCGCCGACGAGACCCGCAAGGCGATGAACGCCAAGGGCGTCAAGGAGGTGATGTACGAAGGCGTGAACAAGGATGACAAGGACTTCACCGCCGTCGTCTCCAAGCTCAAGGCCGCCAATCCCGACTTGATCTACTGGGGCGGCCTGCACGACACCGCCGGCCTGATCGTGCGGCAGATGCGCGACCAGGGCGTGAAGGCACCGCTGATGGGCGGCGACGGCATGGCCGACGACGAGTTCGCGGCGATCGCCGGCCCTGGCGCCGACGGCACGCTGATGACGTTCTCGCCGGACCCGCGCACCAATCCGAAGAACAAGGACATCGTCGAGCTCTACCGCAAGAAGCGCGGCTTCGAGCCGCAGGCCTATACGCTCTACAGCTACGCCGCGCTCCAGATCATCAAGCAGGCGGCAGAGCAGGCGAAGTCGCTCGACCCGAAGAAGGTCGCCGAGGTCATGCACTCGGGCAAGGCGTTCGACACCGTTCTCGGCGAAGTCTCGTTCGACAAGAAGGGCGACATCAACGGCTACACGGTCGCCGGCAAGCCCAAGGACCGCTACGTGCTCTACACCTGGAAGAAGGGCCCCGACGGCAAGCTCAGCTATTTCGAGAACCAGTAACCTCGACTCTGCCTCTGAAGGCAAAAGCCAAGCGGCTTCAGCGCAACAGGCTGGAACCTAGCAACACTTCAACGGCGCTGGGGCCAAACTGGACCCAAAGCCTGGCGGACTGCATTTGGCGTTCCGTCGCGCCGAACGTCTTTCAATCGGAGCGGTCCGCACTTCTGCGGCGCTGCTCGGTCGGTGCATCGTCCGTGGCGTCGACGTGGCGGCGGCGATCGCGCGGTCGAATGAGGAACGCGACCACTGCGGCAAAGGCCGCAAAGAGAAACACGACTACGACAGACGCTGCGTCAGTCGTCATGTCTGGCGCTCCACAGAAGCCGCGGTCACCGGCGGCAGCGCGTACAGGCCGAGCAGCCTCGGCATCGGTCTAGCACCCCGTCGTAACCCGGCGGGGGTTTTCTCGTTCCTGGGCCGAATTCAGGGCGATGAGCGCCTTCACCGAACCGCGTGCCTGGCAACGTTGATTATCGGTTATGCAACCGCCGCGCGATTGTGCATTCGCCGTTCGATGTTGCCATCGGGTGACATCATTTCTCGGGGCGCTCTGTTATGGCTGCTTTTCGTCAACTGAGTGGGGGTTGGTAAATCAATGCTTAAGAAAGTTCTTTTCGCCACGTCGGCGATTCTCGGAATGTCGGGCGCCGCGATGTCCGCCGACATGGGCATGCCGGTGAAGGCGATCGCGCCGGCCTATATTTACGACTGGAGCGGCATCTACCTCGGCGGCGTCATTGGCGGCGCCTGGGACAATCACGATCTCTCCGATCCCGGTCTTGGTATCGTCGGCACGATCCTCGGCGTGCCGGTCACCCAGACCAACAAAGGTAGCGGCTTCATCGGCGGTGTCGAAGTCGGCTCGCGTTATCAGTTCGGCAAGCTGGTCGTGGGCTGGGAAGGCGACGTGACGTGGGGCGACATCAACAACACGAGCACCACGACCAACGCCGGCCCGCTCGGCGCGGGCCTGATCTCCCGCTCGCTGAGCACCAGTGTCAACTGGACCGGCACGGGGACTGCCACCGATCGGTATCGCCCACAACAACTGGCTGCTCTACGGAAAAGCCGGCGCGGCGGTGGAGAGCGTCAGCTACACCGAGAATTCCGCCATTGCCGGCATTCCCTTGTTCGGCGGAACCGGCACCGATAAGAACCGCGTGGGTTGGACTGTCGGCACCGGCATCGAGTGGGGATTCTACAACAACTGGTCGGTGAAGGTCGAGTACGACTATCTCGACTTCGGCAATCGCAACGTCGCGATCAACGGGTCGTTTCTCGGCGTACCCGTGCAGGCGGGCCTGCAGGACAACGACCACGTCAACCAGTTCAAGGCTGGTCTGAACTACAAGTTCATGCCGAACTTCTGGTGAGCACGTAGCAGCGATGTTTATCTCGAGCCCCGGCCAAAAGCCGGGGCTCTTTCGTTTGGGCGCGGGACTGGCTCAAGATCAAGAACCCGGACAGCGTGAGGCGTGATGCACCGATTTGTTCGCTGGTTCTTTCAAAATCGCGAGACTGGCGCCATCACGATTGCTCAGGCGCCGAACCTCTCTTTGTGGATTGCAATCGTGGCGGCTGCCCTGATCTGGGTGGGACATCCGTCAGAACGATTAGGCGTAGCTCTCCAGGTAATTTTCAAAGTCGCTCTTTTCTTTTGGGCGGGCGACGAGGTCTTGCGCGGGATCAATCCATGGCGCCGCTGTCTTGGAATAGCTGTATTGTGTTACGGGCTTTGGACACTGCCCCGATAAATGCCTCGATCAGACTCTTCAGGTCGTATCGCCATGGCAGAATCACCACGCCGCTTCCCGTCGCCCTGGCACGGGGTGGATGGCCACAGATGTAGCGGCGAGCCGTAGCGCGCTAGCGTTTGGGCCCTTTCTTCAGGGAGACCTCGGATGACGAAAGGTCGGCATCACGCCGAACGCAATCGCGGCGCCAAGGAACACAGTCAGCAGCTCCCCGCACTTCGGGAGAAGTGGCCGCTCGCATTCCCGGTCCAAACTCAAGACGTTCGCCCGCTGGCTCTGGGTGTCGCCAATCAGATCGCCGCAGCAATGGACTGGTCGGTCCAATACACGCTCGGCGTGCTTAGACCCTGGAAAATGGCACCGTTTTATTGCCGGGCCGTGCTGTCCCACGACCAACGCATCGCGCTCGATGGTGCGCCGGCCGAGGCGGTCGATGCGGGCGCGAAGGAATTGGCAACCAAAGGGCTGACGAAGAAGGCCGCGGTGCCTGCCAAGCCAAAACCCCCGCCCACCAAGCCGAAGCCAGTGCGCGCAGTTCGCCCGGCAATCCGATGATCCGGGGAGGCGCGGTGGGTCGCCATCAACATTGCGCGGCTGCCTGAATCGTTGGGGAAAGGCTGAGTTATCGGGATCGCCGGTCAAGCCCGGCGATGACGGCGAGTGGGTACAAAGGCCTGCAGGATTTTCCACACGCCCTCTTAAGCATGGCTGCCGTTTTCTGAAGACTTGCCCGTTGGGCCGTGGTCAAAATCGGCGGTCGCCATCGAAGTTCAAATTGAAGAATGGCGGCCTGCGGCACCTACACGAGGCCGCGACCGGCAATCATCGTCTGCACAACGCGGGGGCCGCCATGCAGATCATCTTCGCCGATCCCACGACCGTCGCGCTCGATCCCGTGCCCATCACGCCGGGCTGGGTCGTCGAGGGCACGCCGCAGGCGCGCGCCCGCGAGCTTGCGCGAAGCGCCGACGGCACGAGCGTCGTCATCGCGTGGTCGTGCACGGCGGGCCAGTTCAACTGGCGCTATAGCGTCGACGAGACGGTGCATGTGATCTCCGGCGAGGTGTTCATCACCGACGAGAGCGGCACCGAGCGCCGGCTCGGGCCGGGCGACATGGCGTTCTTTCCCGCCGGCAGCCGCGGCCGGTGGCGGGTGCCGGTCGCGGTGCGCAAGCTCGCGGTCTGCCGGCATGCCCTGCCGAAGCCGTTGGGGTTCGCGATCCGCGCCTGGCGAAAGCTGATCGCGCTCGCGACCGGCGAGAGCAGCGGGATGGAGCTCATCCCGGACAAGCGGAGCACCGTCCCGACGACGAGTTGAGGCTTCGCCGCGAAGTTCTTGTAGCCCGGATGAGCGAAGCGATATCCGGGACAGGGACCGTCGCAATCTCAAACGCAGACCCGCATGTCGCTTCGCTCATGCGGGCTACGGCGCAAAGTCACCCGATGCGGCCGAGCGCCGGGAACAACTCCAGGAGATAGTTGCTCGCCTCGCCGACGAAGCCGGTGAGGAAGGCGATGCCGGTGAGCACGAGAAGTGCGCCCATCGCCTTCTCGATGGTCTCGAGGTGGCGCTTGAAGCGGGCGATCAGGGCAGCGCACGGCTCGATCGCGAACGCGGCGAGCAGGAACGGAATGCCGAGCCCGGCGGAATATACCGCGAGCAACGTCGCGCCCTTGGTCACCGTCTCGCGCGACGCCGCGACCGCGAGGATCGCCGCGAGGATCGGCCCGATGCACGGCGTCCAGCCGAAGGCGAAGGCGAGCCCCATCACATAGGCACCCCACAGCCCGACCGGGCGCGCCATCGGCGCCCGCTTTTCGAACATCAGGAAGGCGAAGCGGGTGATGCCGAGAAAGTGCAGGCCCATCACGATGATCGCGATGCCGGCGACGATCGCGAGCTCCCGCGACCACGCCTGGACGAGGGCGCCGACCGCACTGGCGCTGGCGCCGAACGCGACGAACACGGTCGAGAAGCCGGCGACGAACAGCAACGCTGCGAACACCGTCTCGCGCTTGACCTGCCGCGCCGGCTCGGCATCGGCGAAGCGCTCGAGCGAGGCGCCGGCGAGATAGACGAGATACGGCGGCACCAGCGGCAGCACGCAGGGCGACAGGAAGCTCAACAACCCCGCGAAGAACGCGGCTGCGAAGGTGATGTCGGCACTCATGGCGGCCTTGATGCGCCATCGCGGGAGAAGGCGCAACCCGGCCCGCGGCACGCGCGCGGCAACGTGAACGGGATGTGATGACGACGCCAACCACTTGGTCACGATTGACCACCGCCGCGGAATCGTCTCCGCTGGCTGCGCTCGCATTAGCATCCACGCCGAGGTGGAGCCCCCGTGACACCAGGTCCGCGCAACCTCCTGACCGACATCGCCGGCATCCGGGTCGGCCATGCCGGCGACGCCCGCATCGCTTCCGGGACGACGGCCATCGTGTTCGACGCGCCGACCGTCGTCTCGGCGGACATCGGCGGCGGCGGGCCGGGCACGCGCGAGACCGACCTTCTCGATCCCTCCCGCACTGTCGATCGCATCGACGCCATCACGCTTTCCGGCGGCTCGGCCTTCGGGCTCGATGCCGCGGGCGGAGTGCAGGCCTATCTGCGCAGCATCGGGCGCGGCTATGCGGTGGGGAACGCGCGGGTGCCGTTGGTGCCCGGGGCGATCCTGTTCGATCTCCTCAATGGCGGCGACAAGGAATGGGGCCGCTATCCGCCCTATCGCGAGCTCGGCTTTGCGGCCGCCGAGGCGGCACGCACCGAGTTCGCGCTCGGCAGCGTCGGCGCCGGGCTCGGCGCCACCACGGTCAATCTCAAGGGCGGCATCGGCTCGGCCTCGGCGGTGATCGACGGCGGCTTCACCGTGGCAGCACTCGCGGCCGTCAACGCCGCCGGCGGCGTGATCGTCGGCGACGGCCCGTGGTTCTGGGCGGCCCCATTCGAGCTCGACGACGAATTCGGCGGCCGCGGCTCCCCCAACAAGGTGCCCCCGTCCGCCCTGTTGCCGCGCACCAAGGGCGCACCGCGCATGAACACCACCCTCGTCGTGATGGCGACCGACGCAGCGCTCACCAAGGCGCAGGCGCGTCATCTCGCAGTGATGGCCCAGGACGGGTTCGCGCTCGCGATCCATCCCGTGCACACGCCGCTCGACGGCGACATCGTGTTCGCGGCAGCGACCGGCCGTGTCCCGCTCGCGGACCCCGCGTTCGGCCTGATGAGGATCGGCAGCGCTGCCGCCCAGGTTGTGGCCCGGGCGATTGCCCGTGGCGTTTTTGAGGCGGAATCGCTCGAGTTCCCGGGCGCGGTGCCGTCCTACCGTGGAAAATTTCCGGGCGGTGCCTAAAACACGCCTAAAAGAAGTGAAAGTTCATTGTCTCCTAACGGTTTCGTCCGGCTTCAATAGAATTGGGCGGGGCTGTTTGGTATCTTAAAACCGGGTGGGGCTTCGCGACGACAGATAGAGATGGTCGGAACGACGACGACCTCACTGCTGCCGACCGGGGTCTAAGGCTTCGGCGGCATAGAGGAGTTGATCTGATGCGCGCGGCTATTGTGGGCGGCATAATCGCAATCATTACTATGGCGGCATACGGCATCGTGCAGGCGGGACGTTGGGTTCCGGCGGCACTCCAGACCCGTATCGAGACGCCGGCTCCGGTGGCCGTGGAACCCGGGCCAGCGGTCGAGGCGGCCGCGGTCGCACCGGCCGAGCCGACCGAAACGGCAGCCGCCGAACCGACGGATGCCCCCGTCGAGATGGCCGCCGGTGCCCCGGCAGACCCGGCCGAGGCTGCACCTGCGACGCCGGGCAGCGATACGCTCGCCGACGCCGCCCTGCCCGCCATTGCCTCGCCGCCGGTCGCACCGGCCGCAGCACCGGTTGTTGCTGCGGCGGCCCCCGCGGCCGCGCCGATCGCAGCCCCGGCCGCGCCGGTGGCCCCGGTCGCGGCTCCCGTCATCGCCACGGCGCCCGCGCCAGCGGCTGCCGCACCTGCCGCGCCCGCCCCGGCGTCAAAGCCCATGGTGGTCGCCCAGTATCAGCCGGCTCCGATCACGCCGACCATTCGGCCCGCCGGAGCGGCCCCGACGGCGGCGGCGGCTCCCGCGCCGGCCGCAGCGCCCGCGCCCGCGCCTCAACCCGTCGCGGCGCCTGCACCCGCACCGCTCAAGGCGCCTGACATCGTCTGCAACAACCCGAACGCCATGAAGGTCTCGCGCGTCGTCGAGATCGACACCACCGGCGGTCCGGGCTTCGGTTCGCAGCACTTCAAGACGATGGACTTCCTGCGCGACCACGAAATCGTGCTGACCTTCGACGACGGTCCGTGGCTCGGTCACACCACCGCCGTCCTGAAGGCGCTCGCCGACGAGTGCCTGCGCGCGACGTTCTTCAACATCGGCAAGCACGCGACCTACTACCCTGAGATCCTCAAGCAGGTTCTCGCCGCCGGGCATACCGTCGGCACCCACACCTGGTCGCATGCGGACCTGTCGAAGGCGAAGACGCCCGACGAGGCCAAGGAAGAGATCGAGAAGGGCTTCAGCGCGGTGAACTACTACGCGCAGGGTGCCCCGATCGCCCCGTTCTTCCGCTTCCCGGCGCTCCGCCATCCGCCGGAGATGCTGACCTATCTCGGCGAGCGCAACATCGCGAGCTTCTCGACCGACATCAACTCCTTCGACTTCAAGATCCATAAGCCCGATCAGCTCATCAAGAGCCTGGTCGCGAAGGTCAACAAGCAGGGCAAGGGCATCATCCTGATGCACGACTTCCAGAAGGGCACGTCGATCGCGCTGCCTGAGATCCTCGCCCAGCTCAAGGCCGGCGGCTTCAAGGTCGTGCACATGGTGCCGAAGGACCGGGTGAAGACGCTTCCGCAATACGACGAGGCGATGCTCAAGGACCAGAAGCTGCCGACCGTGAGCCAGCGCCCGACTTCGAGCGTGGTAAAGACAATCAGCGAGGTTCCGGGAGAGGCCAAGCAGTAGGCTTCGCCTCATCTGCCCGAAACTGGAAATGGCCGGGCTCGTCCCGGCCATTTTCGTTTTCTTTGTCAGCCTCATCCTGATCAGGACGAGGACATCGAAGTTCTGTTACGCCCCGAACCGTTCCGCCCGATACGGCGCCGGGTCGCAGAACGGCGTCGCGCCGGTCATCATTTCCGCAACGAGTCGCCCGGTCACCGGCCCGAGGGTAAGGCCGGAATGGCCGTGGCCGTAGGCGAGCCACAGGCCGGGCCGGCCGGGCGCGCGGCCGATCACCGGGCGTGAATCGGCAAAGCACGGCCGCGCACCCATCCATGGCTGCGCCTCCACCGCCTCACCGAGCGGGAACAGCTCGCTCGCCCGCGGCAGCACCCGATCGAATTGCACCGGGCTCGGCGCGGCGTCGCGCGCTGCGAATTCGGCGCCGGTGGTGATGCGGATGCCCTGCTCCATCGGCACGATGCAGTAGCCGTTCTCCGCATCGAGGATCGGGCGTGCGAGGCCCGCATTGCCGCGCGGGCGGAAGTGCCGGTGATAGCCGCGCTTGATCCCGAGCGGCAGCTTGATGCCGAGAGGATTGAGCAGGTCGGGCGCCCAGGGCCCGAGCGTGACAACCGCGGCCCCGGCGTCGATCGGCCCCTCCGCGGTGTCGACCCGCCACCGTCCGGCGGTTTGGTGCAGCCGCATCGCATCGCCCGTCACCGCCACGCCGCCGAGCGCCTTGAACCGCGCGACATAGGCCTGCGTCACCGCGAGCGGGTTGGAGACGCTCGCCGCGTGCTCCCAGAACACGGCATGGCGAAACACCGGCGCAAGCGACGGCTCGAGCACGCGCGCCGCCTCGACGTCGAGCACGCGCAGCGGCATGCCGAGCTCGGTCGCGATGGCGCGTTCGCGCGCCGTACCGGCAAGGCCCTTATCGCTGCGGTAGAGCTTGAGCCAGCCGGTGTGGCGCATGTAGCGCTCGGCGCCCGATTCAGCCATCAGCGCTTCGTGCTCGCTGACCGCGCGGGAGAACAGCGGCCGCATCGCCTGCATGGTCTCGACGAGGCGCTCCGGCGAGGAATAGCGGCGGAAGGCGAGGAGCCAGGGCGCGACCTTGGCGAGAAATCCGACGTGGTAGTCCGCTTCCGGCGCCTGCTTGAGCGCGATGCGGACGAGGGCAGAGAGGCTTCCCGGGAAGGTCGCCGGAAACAACGTGTTGGCCTCGATGATACCGGCGTTGCCGTAAGAGGTGGCCTGCCCCGGCTCGCCGCGGTCGACCAGCGCGACGGCAAGGCCGCGCTTGGCGAGGTGCAGGGCGACCGAGACGCCGACAATACCGGCGCCAAGCACGATCGCGTCGGTGCGAGCCATATGGTCTTTCCCGTGAAAGGCGCCGGACACCGGCTTGGTGGGAACGGAACGACGCAGATATAGGAGAAATCGCCGGCGGCGCCACCTTCGACCTTGGTATTTGAACCTTGGTGTGCGGACCCTTGGTATTTGCGCCGTTGCGCCCTGCCATGATAGGCGGGCGGGACATGGAGACGCCGATGTATCGCCCGCTCGCCATCGCCCCATCGATCCTGTCCGCCGACTTCGCCAAACTCGGCGAGGAAGTGAGCGCCATCGACGCCGCGGGCGCCGATTGGGTCCATGTCGACGTCATGGACGGCCATTTCGTGCCCAACATCACCATCGGTCCGGACGTGGTGAAGGCGTTGCGGCCGCATACGACAAAGCCGTTCGACGTCCACCTGATGATCTCGCCCTGCGATCCCTATCTCGAGGCCTTCGCCAAGGCCGGCGCCGACGTCATCACGGTGCATGTCGAGTCCGGGCCGCATGTCCATCGCTCGCTGCAGGCGATACGCGCGCTCGGCAAACGAGCCGGCGTGACGCTCAATCCGGGCACGCCGGACGTCATGATCGAGCCGGTCATCGACCTCGTCGACCTCATCCTCGTGATGTCGGTCAATCCCGGCTTCGGCGGCCAGAAGTTCATCCCGGCGGCCGTCGAAAAGATCGCGCGGCTGCGGGCGATGGCGGCGGGACGGCCGATCGACATCGAGGTCGACGGCGGCGTGACGCCCGACAATGCCGCAGAGATCGTACGCGCCGGGGCCAACGTGCTGGTCGCGGGCTCCGCCGTGTTCAAGGGCGGCCCGGCCCACTACCGCAGCAACATCGCGGCGATCCGCGCGGCGGCAGCACAGGCGCGCGGCGAGGCGGCGTGAGGCCGCTTTTCGCGCTCAGCCCAGGCCCGCGATCTTCTCGCTTTCCAGCCACAGCCGCGCGGCGACCGCGTCATCCTGCGCGGCCGCGCTCGGCGATATCTCGCGCGAATTATAGAAGTAACGGCCGCTGATGTTCCCGACCGCAGGCGAGCTTGCGAGATGGACGACGGTGTCGGCGCCGGGCTCGGGGCGCGCCGCGAACAGCATCGCGAGGCGCAAGCCCCATCCGAACAGCCCGGCGTCGCGCTGGCCGAAATTCGTCGCGACGAATCCGGGATGAAGGCAATTCGCGGTGACCTCCGTGCCGGCGAGCCGACGCGCGAGTTCGCGGGTGAACAGGATGTTGCACAGCTTGGAGCGGCCATAGGCGAGCGTCGGCAGGTAGCCGTTCCTGGTCTGCAGGTCGGCGAAGTCGAGCGTCGCCCGCATATGCGCGTTCGAGGCCGTGTTGACGATGCGGGAAGGCGCTGCTGCGATAAGCCTTTCGCGCAGACCCTGCGTGAGCACGAAATAGCTCATGTGGTTGAGCGCGAAGGTCCGCTCCAGCCCGTCCGGGGTGGGCAAGCGCCGCCCGAACATGTTGCCGGCATTGTTGATGAGGACATCGATGCGCGGCTCCGCGGCGGCGATCTCCGCCCCGACCTTCCTGACGTCGGCGACGAGCGACAGGTCGGCATAGTGGACGCGATGCGCCGCGCCCGGACCGGCCGCGCGCAGCCGCTCGAGCGTTTCCGCCGCCCGCGCGCGATCGCGGGCGACCATGACGATGCGCGCGCCCTGCCCCGCGAGCTTTTCGGCCGCGATCCGGCCGATGCCGGACGTGGCGCCGGTGATGACGACGACTTTGTCTTGGATGGGACGGCCCTCCGGCTTGATTGGCAAAGCTGCATTGAGCATATATTTGCGCATAGCTGGAACCAACTGGTGTGACCAAGCCGGCCCTCGAACTTAACCGACAAAAGGTGGCGGCACGGCTCGAGCGCGAGGGTTGGACGGTGCGGCACGGCGGAATGCATGACGTCTACACGCATCCCAACAAGCCGCGCCAGATCATCGTCCTGCCCCGTCACCGAACGCTTTCGCCGGGGGTTGCGCGTAGCACTGCGAAAGTGGCGGGCTGGATTTGAAGGAGAAGCTGTATGTCCCGTTATGTGGCGCTCGTGGACGGTCAGGCCGGCGCCTACGGCGTCGTGGTGCCTGATCTTCCGGGCTGCTCCTCCGGAGGTGCAACGGTAGATGAGGCTTTGCTCAATGCCCAGGAGGCAATCAGCATGTGGGCGGATGAAATGGTCGCGCAGGGAGGCGAGATTCCGGCCCCGCGCGACATGGAAGCCGCGATGAAGGACCACGATGTCGTGACCGCGATTGGAGCTGGTGCGGCGCTCGCACTTGTGCCTCTGGTACGCAACTCCGGCCACCCGACGCGCGCCAATATATCGCTCGACCGCGGACTGCTCGAAGCGATCGACCAAGCGGCGGCCGCTCGCGGTTTGACACGATCCGCCTTTCTCGCGACTGCCGCGCGCGAGAAGATCGCCAACGAGGGCTGATCGCCGCATGATCCCCCGCTACTCAAGGCCGGAAATGGCCGCGATCTGGGACCCGCAGACGCGCTTCCGGATCTGGTTCGAGATCGAGGCCCATGCGACCGACGCCCTCGCGGCGCTCGGCGTCGTGCCGAAGGAAGCCGCGGCCGCGCGTCTGGGCCAAGGGCAAGGACGCCGTGTTCGACGTCGCGCGGATCGACGAGATCGAGCGCGAGGTCAAGCATGACGTGATCGCGTTCCTCACCCACCTCGCCGAGATCGTCGGGCCGGAGGCGCGCTTCGTCCACCAGGGCATGACGTCGTCCGACGTGCTCGACACCTGCCTCAACGTGCAGCTCGTGCGCGCCGCCGACCTTCTCATCGCAGGCGTCGACAAGGTGCGCGCCGCGCTCAAGCGCCGCGCCTTCGAGTACAAGATGACGCCGACCGTCGGCCGCTCGCACGGCATCCATGCCGAGCCGACGACCTTCGGCCTCAAGCTTGCCTATGCGTATGCGGAGTTCTCCCGCGCCCGCGCCCGCCTCGAGGCGGCGCGCAAGGAGGTCGCGACCTGCGCGGTCTCCGGCGCGGTCGGCACCTTCGCCCAGATCGACCCCGCGGTCGAAGCCCATGTGGCGAAGGCGATGGGCCTCGAAGTCGAGCCGGTGTCGACCCAGGTGATCCCGCGCGACCGCCACGCGATGTATTTCGCGACGCTCGGCGTCGTCGCCTCCTCGATCGAGCGGCTGGCGACCGAGATCCGCCACCTCCAGCGCACCGAGGTGCTGGAAGCCGAGGAATATTTCTCGCCGGGCCAGAAGGGCTCCTCGGCGATGCCGCACAAGCGCAATCCGGTGCTCTCCGAGAACTTGACCGGGCTCGCCCGGATGGTACGGGCCTATGTGACGCCGGCGCTCGAGAACGTCGCGCTGTGGCACGAGCGCGATATCTCGCACTCCTCGGTCGAGCGGATGATCGGCCCGGACGCCACGGTGACGCTGGACTTCGCGCTCAACCGCCTTGCCGGGCTGATCGAGAGGCTCGTCGTCTACCCCGAGAACATGCAACGGAATCTCGACCGGCTGGGCGGGCTCGTCCACTCTCAGCGCGTCCTGCTGGCGCTCACCCAGAAAGGCGCGCCGCGCGAGGACGCCTATCGCCTGGTCCAGCGCAACGCCATGAAGGTGTGGCAGGGCGGCGGGGATTTTCTCGAGCATCTCAAAGGCGATCCGGAGGTGCGGAAATACCTGTCGGAGGTGGAGCTCGCGGCCAATTTCGACCTCGGGTACCACCTCAAGGGGGTCAATACGATCTTCGAGCGGGTGTTCGGGGAGAACTAAGCCATTTCGGACCTTTGCAGAATCGTCATGGCCGGGCTTGGCCCGACCATCCCGCTTAAGAAGGCGCCGCCGTGCCGCAGTTATCGGGATCGCCGGGTCAAGCCCGGCGATGACGGCGAGCAGGGCCACTCGAACATGCGCGTTAGAGGCAGGCTCTCCAGACCGGCCCGAATCCGCTATGCTGGCCGTAGCCTCGATCTCGCCTTCGATTGATCCCATCCTGCCCGCACCATGCGCATTCTCGTATTCGATTCCGGCCTCGGCGGCCTCACCGTATTCCGCGAAGTGGCGAAGGCGCGGCCGGATGCCGACTACGTCTATGTCGCCGACGACGCCTTCTTCCCCTATGGCAAGCACAGCGAAGAGGCGCTGGTCGGGCGGGTGGTGCCGCTGATAGCGGAGTTGATCGAGGCGCACGCGCCCGACATCATCGTGATTGCCTGTAATACCGCATCGACCATCGTGCTGCCGCACCTGCGCGCGCGGTTCGCCGTGCCGTTCGTCGGCACCGTGCCGGCGATCAAGCCCGCCTGCAGCGCGTCGCGGTCGAAGCGGGTGTCGGTGCTCGGCACCGAGGCGACGGTGAAGCGCGAATACACCCGCGCCCTGATCCGGGATTTTGGCCAGGGCTGCGACGTCACCCTCGTCGGCTCGGCGCATCTTGCCGCAATCGCGGAAAGCGCGCTGCACGGCACCCTGCCCCACGACGCCGACATCACCCGCGAGCTTGCCCCCTGTTTCGTCGACGGCGACGGGCGCCGCACCGACACCGTCGTGCTCGCCTGTACGCACTACCCCCTTGTGCTCGAAAGCTTTGCGCGACTCGCGCCGTGGCCGGTCGATTGGATCGACCCCGCGCCGGCGATCGCCCGCCGCGTCACCGATCTCATCGGCAAGGCCAGGGAAGGCATGATCGGCACCGCCCGGGCGATCTTCACGTCGGGGGCGCGCCCGTCGGTTACGCTTGCGGGCGCACTGACGAAATTCGGCCTCAAGGGTGAAATGGAGACGGCGGAGTAAATCGCCTGCACTGGGTGACCGTCGGCGCTAGCGGCGCACCTCTGCGGTTCGTCCCTTCTCATATACTTCCAGGAATTTGGCTTTCACCCGCGCAAAGAGCCCAGGCGGGATGAAGCCATAACTGAACACTCTCGGCCGGCCCGGCAGAGGCGCCAAACCGGCGTTCGGCCATTCATCGACATTGTGTTCCGAGACGATCACCCAACACGGCGCATCATCCAACCCCAGAGCGTCGCGCACCTTCGCCGGAATCTCCAATCCGACCGTTTCACCATCGGGCCGCGTGTGCGTGATCGGAAGAATGACGACGAATCGCGGCGATGCAGTTGCATCGGTCGCGGCGACCAAGCACGCCGGGCGCTCCTTTCCCTGATCTCGGCCCGCAGCCGCCTCTCGACTCCACAGATAGTCGTAGCGGATGACGAGCCCCGGTTTGGGCTCCGGCAGCGGCACGGCAGCGCCTTCACTTCAGAAGATCGTCGAGCCCGGAATGTTCCGGGTCCATTTCCGCACGGCGCACCGCGTCCGCGACCACCGATGCGGCATTCGCCGTGCGATGGACTCGCCGCGCAGCTGCCACCAGCCAGTCATAGTGGTCCGCTGACAACAACACCAACTCGCGCCGTCCATGCCGCGTGATCTCGACCGGCTCACGCTGGGCTTGATGCTGGAACTCACCGAACTTCCGTTGAAATTCCATTGCTGTCGTCTGCGCCATAAACCACCTCACCAGCAAACGCGTTCTTCGTATTATCCGCAATATCCGTATTATCCGTGGAACCGTCAAGAGGCAGCAGCCGCGCGCAGTGCCGTGATTTATCAAGGCTGCCGGCAGCTGCTCAGCGCCAGCAAATGCCGCGCTGTCATGTCGTTGACACCCCTCCCGTTTCCCCCTACATACGCCGGGCTCCGCGGGCCTTTGGGCCCGCGCGGCGTTTCGCGACCCGCGGTTCCGCTTCGCTTGAGGCTAAGGACCTGTCGGTTCCGGCCGTGCCGGGACAGAGGAGGGCGCGATCCTCAAACCGCAGACAGTGCGAGCCGGCCGCCTAAAGGGCGCCGCGCCGCCATGAGGACGCGACATGACCAAGCGATTAGCGGCGAAGCACAAGCTCGATCGCCGCATGGGCCAGAACATCTGGGGCCGCCCGAAGAGCCCCGTGAACCGCCGCGAATACGGCCCAGGCCAGCACGGCCAGCGCCGCAAGGGCAAGCTCTCCGACTTCGGCGTGCAGCTGCGCGCGAAGCAGAAGCTTAAGGGCTATTACGCCAACATCTCGGAAAAGCAGTTCCGCGGCATCTATGCGGAAGCGATCCGCATGAAGGGCGACTCCGGTCAGCACCTGATCGGCCTCCTGGAGCGGCGGCTCGACGCGGTGGTCTACCGCGCGAAGTTCGTGCCGACGATGTTCTCCTCGCGCCAGTTCATCAACCACGGCCACGTCAAGGTGAACGGCCGCCGGGTCAACATCCCGAGCTACCGCCTCAAGCCGAACGACGTCGTCGAGGTCAAGGACAAGTCGAAGCAGCTCGCGCTGGTGCTCGAGGCGACCGGCCTCGCCGAGCGCGACGTGCCCGACTACATCGAGGTCGATCACAACAAGCTCACCGCGAAGCTCGCCCGCGTGCCCCAGATCACCGAGGTGCCCTACCCGGTCCAGATGGAGCCGCATCTGGTGGTGGAATACTACTCGCGCTGAGCGGCCGTCCCGCAATCAGGTGTGGCCATTGCCGTCGCCCGGTGGAATCCTGTCGACACAGGATTCGGCCGCGGCGACCCCATGGACTTGAGCATCGACAGCCTCGCAGGCCTCGAAGGCACGGTGAGCCTCGCGATCCGGCTCGTCGGCACGGCCATCGAGACGTTCGGGGTCTTCATCATCGTCGCCGGCATCGCTTGGTCCACGCTTTACAGCGCGTTCTCGCGTCTGACCGCAGGCGCCTATGACCGCTACAAGACCAACATCGGCCGCTCGCTGCTGCTCGGCCTCGAAGTCCTGGTGGCGGCCGACATCGTCAAGACCGTCGCCCTCGACCTCACCTTCACGAGCCTCGGCCTGCTGGCCGGGCTCGTCGTGGTGCGAACCTTCCTGAGCTGGTCGCTGTTCCTCGAAATCGAGGGACGCTGGCCGTGGCAGCGGGCCCTATTGCCGATGGGGCTGCCGCGCGAGCCGTCGGGCGTCGCCCGGGACGGCTGAGCGACCCGAGGCCGCTCATAACGGGATCGCCAGTAGCGTGTCGACCTGGCGGCTGTCGAGGATCACGGTCTTCTCGGCAAAATGCGTCGCGTCGCCGTCGATCACCACGCGGTCCTCGTAGCAGCCGGTCGCGAACAGCATCGTGTCGCCGGTGTGCATCACCCGCGCCACCATGAACGGCGTGCGGGCCGTGACCTGCGCGCCTTCGACGGCGGTGATCCGCGGCGCGCCGAGCACGTGGCGATAGCGCTGGCTCTCATAGACGTTCGCTTCGCGCAGCGCGCGCACGCGGTCGCGCAGCATGGCGCGCGAGGTCGCGTACATCAGGCTCAGCGGCAGCCCCGCCGCGACGTTTTCCGCCGTGGTGATCCGGTAGCGTCCGTCGTCGGCGAAGAAATCCGGCCACGCTTCGAGGCGGTCGTCGTCGATCGCCTCGACGTAGCGCGCATTGATGTCCTGCAGACGGTAGACCTGCTCGATGCTCATGACCGGCGTCACATCCCCATGTGGCGGCGGTAGTCCTTCCAGAAGCCGCGCACCGCCGCCTCGCTCACCCGGCTCTCTTCCGAGGCGGTGCCGCTGCCGCCCATCTCGACGACGGATTCCCCGTCGTCCGAGCCGCGGGTGCCGCGCTGGACGAAACCGGTCGCGGCGCCGTCCTCGAGCGAGATGAAGCCGGCCGGGCCGACGAGGTTCGCCTGGCGCAGCCGCCGCTCGGTCATCGCCTCGTCGTCGGTGGTGAAGCCGAAGCAGGTCCACACCAGCTCGGTCTGGTCGAGGCCGCGCGGCACGATCCGGCGCACCGCGAGCGAATTGCGGATCTGCTGGAGCAGGAAGCCGGGGAAAACGGTGAGGATCTGCAGGCCGATGCCGTCGCCGAACTCGTCGATGTTCTCGAGGAGCTCCGGCGCCTCGAGCTGGTAGCCGTCGTGCGCGGTGCGCAGGCCGGCCTGCTCGTACTCCTTGCCGGCGACGTCCTGGCGCATCGAGTAGCTCACATGGTTGCCGCCGCTCTCGCTCACCACGAGGCCGCCCTTCTGGGACAGCCGGTTGAGGCGGAAGGTGGTGAAGAACATGTGCAGCAGGCTCGCATGGTAGCTGTCGCGGGTGTTCTCCACGTAGAGCTTCCAGTTGCTCGGAATGATCTGGGTATAGCCGCCGAGGAGCTTCACCGGCGCCCGCATCACCCGCTTGATGCGCGCGGCGATCTCGCGCCCGAGATAGTCTTCGAGCGGCGGCGTCTCGGTGCCGAGCGTTCCCCACACCATCCCGGCGAAGCATTCGATGCGCAATTGACGGGGCGCGTGCTCCTCCGGCTTGCAGTCGGCCGGCATGCCGCCCTTGCCGGCGATGCCGCGGCGGAACGCGACCCCGGTGAGCTTGCCGGTGAGGTCGTAGGTCCAGTTGTGATAGACGCAGACGATCTCCCTCGCCTCGCCGCGGTCCTTGAGGCAGAGCAGCGAGCCGCGATGGGCGCAGCGGTTCTCGAAGGCGTGGATCGCGCCGTCCTTGTCGCGGGTGACGACCACCGGCATGTCGCCGAGATTGGAGAGGCGGAACGAATTGGGCGTCGGCAGCTCCGCCTCGAGGCAGAGGAAGGTCCAGGCGTTGCCGCGGAAGATACGCTCCTGCTCCTGCGCATAGAGTTCGCGGTCGGTGTAGAGCCAATACGGCACCCGGGTGAGGCCTTCCTCGGGCCAACGCCGGCCTTCATGGATGTTCCGGCTCTCGTGGATGTTCATGGGTCCCTCATTCGAGCTTCACGCCGGCGGCACGGATCACGCCGGCCCAGCGTTCGGCTTCCTCGCGCATGAAGCGCGCGGCCGCCTCAGGCGACGAGCCGACCGGCTCGGCCGACATTTCTGCAAAGCGCGGCGCGATCTCGGGCGAGCGGATCGCCGCGGCGATGTCGGCGGAGAGCCGCTCGACGATGGCGCGCGGCGTCTTCGGCGGCGCCACCACGGCAAACCATGCCGAGGAGGCGAAGCCCGGCAGCGTCTCGGCGATGGTGGGCACCTCCGGCAGCGTCGGCATGCGCTTTTCGGTGCCGACCGCCATCAGGCGGAGCTGGCCACTCTTCACCAGCGCGAGCGATACCCCGAGATTGTCGAACATGAGATCGCAGTCGCCGGCGAGCAGGCCCTGCAGCGCCGGCGCCGAGCCGCGATAGGGCACGTTCACGAACTTCACCTTCGCCATCATCTGGAACATTTCCGAGGTGAGGTGCGAGGTCGAGCCGTTGCCCTGGGTCGCCGCGGTCAGTTTGCCGGGATGCGCGCGCGCGTCGGCGATGAGAGCGGCGACACCCGCTACCGTCACCTTGCCTGGGTTGACCACGAGGGCGCTCGGCACGATGCCCATCACCGACACCGGAACGAAGGCCGACGGGTCGAAGCCGAGCTTCGGATAGAGGCTCTGGTTGACGACGAGCGGCGGCGGTGGCGACGCCAGCAGCGTGTAGCCGTCGGGCTCGGCGTAGAACGCCGCCTCGGCCCCGATATTGCCGGCGGCGCCCGGCTTGTTCTCGATCACCACCGCCTGCTTCCATTTGCGCGACAGCCAGTCACCGATGACGCGCGGCATCAGGTCGGCGGTGCCGCCGGCGGGAAACGGCACGATGATTTTCACCGCGCGCGCCGGATAGTCCTCGGCGGCGGCCGCGCCGACAGTCACGACGGCGGGCAAGCCTGCGCCCAAGCAAGCGACAAAGCCCGCGCCGGCGGCAAGGCGGCGAAGCATGGCCGTGAACGAGCCGGCAATCGGCGTCCGGTGATCCATTTCTGCCGATTAACACGGCGGCGGCGAAGGTGCCACAGCTGCGTTCCCCCCAAAGGCGCGCCCGGTCGATCGCCGCAAGTCGAATTCACGTTAAATCGGCATATTCAAATGACGGGCATTCGCTGTCCGTTTTTGCTCTCGGTTTTCCGACATTGCGCTGGAATGATCGCTCACGCCCCGCCGCCGGCCTTTCGCCTTGAGAACACCACACCGCCTCCCAACTACGCCGTGGGTAGGCACTGATCAGGAGGCTCTCATGCGATTTCTCATCCTCGCGGCGGTGGCGACCGCGCTCACCGCGATGTCGCCTGCGGCGCAGGCCGCGCAGCGGCACAGCCGGCACCCCGCCGTTACCGGCGCTCCGGCGACGGTCTATCAGCAGCAGCTGCCTTACGGCGGCTACGGATGGGGCACCGATCCCGATCCGAACGTGCGAAGCGAAATGCTGCGCGATCCACCCAACGATCGTCTGAACAAACGACGATCGCTGACCAGACGACACCACGTCGAAAAAGGCACGGCCTGCGGGCCGTGCTTTTTTGTTGCGGGTGGCGCCGCAGATTCGTGCTATGGCGCCGGTCGTTCGAAAATCAGGCCGAGACCGATGCACGAGACCAGCGGCGCGTTCTTCGTTCCTCACGACATCGCGGCGCCGATCGCCGGGAGCGGCGACGGACCGCTCGCCGGACTCAACGCGGCAGTCAAGGACATGTACGACATCGCCGGCTTTAGGACCGGCGCGGGCAATCCGACCTGGCTCGCCACTCACGCACCGCCGCAGTCCAATGCGGCGGCGGTCGCCAAGATCCTCGGCGCCGGCGCGACCATCATCGGCAAGACGATCTGCGACGAGCTGTTCTTCAGCGTCACCGGCATCAACGCGCATTACGGCGCCCCGCCCAATCTGCGCGCACCGGGGCGGATTCCCGGCGGCTCGTCGAGCGGATCGGCCGCCGCTACGGGCGCAGGCGTCTGCGACTTCGCACTCGGCAGCGACACCGGCGGCTCGGTCCGGGTGCCCGCGGCACTGTGCGGAGTTCTACGGCCTGCGGCCGACCCACGGCCGCGTCGATCTCACCGGCGCGGTGCTGATGGCGCCCTCCTTCGACACCTGCGGATGGTTCGCCCCCTCGCCCGGCGTGCTGCGGCGGGTCGGCGGCGTGCTGCTCGACGGCGCACGCGTCGAGGCGCCGGTCGGCGCGATGATCATCGTCAGCGAGGCCTTCGCCGACGTCGACCCCGCGATCGCCACCGCGGTGAAGGGGCTTCTCGCCCGCGCCGCGCACGTGCTGCCGCGCCCGCAGGAAAAGAGCGTCGCACCGGACGGCCTCGATCCCTGGCGCGAAGCCTTCCGCATCATCCAGGCGCGCGAGGCATGGGAGAGCTACGGCGATTTTGTGCGCAAGGAAAAACCGCAGCTCGGGCCCGGGATCAAGGAACGCGTGGCATACGCCGTCGACCGTCACAGTCGGAACAGGCCGATGCGGCGCGGCGCGTCATGGCGGCGGCGCGCGCGCATCTGCGTGCGCTCGTTCCCGCCCGGCACGGTGATGGCGCTGCCGACGACGCCGTCGATCGCTCCTAAGCTCGACCTCGACGAAGCGGGGCTCGATGACTTCCGCACCCGCGTGCTGCGGCTCACCTGCATGGCTGGACTTGCGGGGCTGCCGCAGATCAACATTCCGGCCGGCACCGTGGCCGGCTGCCCGGCCGGCATCTCATTCATCGGCTGGCCCGGCGGCGACGAAGCGCTGCTCGACCTCGCCTGCCGGCTGTCGCGATACTGTGGCGTCGTCGTCGCGTAGGTACGGAGCCGCCGCTCGAACCGCCGGCGCTCTATTCCGGCTTGAGGTTCGCGGTGTGGATCACCCTCGCCCATTTCTCCGTCTCGTCGGCGAGGAGCTTGCCGAACTGCGCGGATGTCATCGACACCGGATCGTTGCCGAGGACGGCGAGCCGGGCCTTCATCCCGGGATCGGCGAGGGCGACGTTGACTTCCCTGTTGAGCCTTTCGACGACGTCGGCGGGCGTGCCCCGCGGCGCGACGAAGCCGCTCAGCAGCGTCGCTTCGTAGCCCGGCAGGAAGTCGGCGACGGTCGGCAGGTCCGGCAACGCATCGGAGCGGGTCGCCGAGGTCACCGCGAGCGCGCGCAGCTTGCCGGCCCGGATGTTCTCGATCGCGGGCGGCATGGTGGCGAAGATCGTCTTCACCTGTCCGCCGAGGAGATCGGTCACCGCGGGCGCGAGGCCGCGATACGGCACGTGCACGAGCTTTGCGCCGGTCATGGCCATGAACAGCTCGCCCGACATATGGGACACGCTGCCGACACCGGCCGAAGCGAAATCGACCTTGCCGGGATTGGCTTTGGTATAGGCGATGAATTCCGGCATCGTCCGCGCCGGAAACGAGGGATGCACCACGAGGACATTGGGTCCGCGGGAAATGGCCGCGACCGGCGTCGTGTCCCGGAGGAAATTGAAGCTGAGCTTGTCGTAGAGCGTGGCGTTGATCGCGTCGGGCGAACCGCCGATCAGGAGGGTGTAGCCGTCCGGCGGAGAACGCACGACGGCCTCAGCGCCGAGGTTGCCGCCGGCCCCGCCGCGATCCTCGACGACGAACGACTGGCCGATTTTTTCCGTCAGCCATTGCCCCATCAGCCGGGCGATCGTGTCCATCGCGCTGCCCGAGCTGAAACCGGAGATGATGCGCACCGGCTTTGACGGATAGGCTTGCGCGCGAGCGATGCGCGCCATTGCCGGCGCAACCGACACAGCCGCCGCCAGCCGCAGAAATCGTCGACGTGGAGGGTGCATGACCTGCTCCCGGCAATTGGGACTCGTGTGGCCGGCTTCGCGGTGCCGACAGGTGCTGCAAATCACTCGCAGGCTACGTTATCCAGCAAGCCATGGGAACGCGACGAATCGCGCGAACCGGCGGCACACCACGCTCGCGCGGGCAAAGTGACCTCGCTGCTCAGCGCTGCGCGGCAGCCGGCGGCGGCGCGGCCGGCGCCGGATTGACGACGCCGTAGTGGTCGGCGGCGAAATTGCCGGTTTGCGGATAGTTTGCCGGCCGCGGCCGTTCCTCCAGCATGGTCGCGTTCCACGCCTCCCAGTCGCCCTTGAGCCGATCGAACACGTCCTTTCGCCGCTCCCTCAGGTTGCCGCGCTCGCGGGGGTCCTGGGCGACGTCGAACAGGAATTCGTTGCCGGCGATCCGCAGGTACTTGAAATCGCCGTCGCGCACCGCGCGCTGCGATCCCGCCTTGTAGCGCCAGTAGAACTTGCGCGGATGCGAGGCCGCGCCGCCGAGCGCGGGCGCCAAGTCCTCGCCGTCGGACGGATAGGCCGGATCGGGCCGGATGCCTGCGGCCGCAACGAGCGTCGGCAGCCAGTCCATGGTGATCATCGGCTGATCGGACACCGATCCCGCCGCGACGTGCCCGGGCCAGCGCACGATCGCGGGAATGCGCACGCCGCCTTCGAGCAGCTCGCCCTTCATGCCGGTGAACGGCCAGATCTTCGAGAACCGCTCGCCGCCATTGTCGCTCGTGAACACCACGATCGTGTTCCCCGCAAGCCCGTTGGTGTCGAGGGTCTGCAGCACCCGCCCGATATTGGCATCGAGGCTCTGCACCATCCGACCGTAGGTCTTCTGCGTGCCGCCGTCGCGATGAAAGATATTGCGAATGCGCTTCGACTCGGCCTCGTCGTCGGGGCCTTCCCACGGCCAGTGCGGCGCGGTGAAGTGCAGGCTCATCAGGAACGGCTGCTGCGACCTCGCGTAGCCCTCGATCGTCTGGACCGCACGGTCGCCGAGCAGATTGGTCATGTAGCCGTGGCGGTCGACCGGCACCTCCTCTTCGTAGAGTTGATAGGCCTCGGCGCCGCTGCGCGCATGATCGGGACCGTGATTGAAGTAGTCGGCGGCGCCGCCGAAGATGCCGAAGAAGTGGTCGTAGCCGCTCTTGATCGGACTGAAATCGGGCAGGAAGCCGAGATGCCACTTGCCGACCAGCGTCGTGCCGTAGCCGGCGGAACGCAATAGCGACGGCAAGGTCGGATGGTTCGGCGGCAGGCCGATGCCCTTGGGCGTCTCCGCGCTGATCGGCTCCTCGAGGCCGACGGTGAGCCGATATTGATAGCGCCCGGTGATCAGGGCCGTTCGGGTCGCGGAGCACACCGCGGAATTGGCGTAGGCCTGGGTGAATTTCATCCCCTCGAGCGCGAGCCGGTCGATGTTCGGCGTCGTATAGTCCTGCTGGCCGTAGCAGCTCACGTCGGCAAAACCGAGGTCGTCGGCGAGGATGAAGACGATGTTCGGCTTGGCGGTTTGGTTGGCCGCCTGGGCAGCCGCGCGGCGCAGTCCTGGAGCGGCGACGGCGAGCGTACCGGCCGCGCCGGCGATAAGATCACGACGCGACAAGTTCGTTCGGCGCGGCATCGGCTGTCTCCCCTGAAAAGGACGGCGATCGGGCAATTCAGGGGCGGAACGTTACGCCAAGTTCCCGCGGGTTCAAACAGGCGGATAGTCGCGACGTAGGGTGGGCAAAGGCGCGTTTTCGCGCCGTGCCCACGTCGGACTCTTTCCCGCGGGAAAACGTACGCGTGGGCACGCTTCGCTTTGCCCACCCTACGATTCTGCGGGATGCCAAGCCTAAGGCTGGCAGCCGCATCCGGCATAGGCCGGCGCGGACGCGATCGAGGTCGCGACGACGGCGCCGGTCACGAGCGTGAAGGCGAGCATCGCCGAAACAATGAACCTCTTCATGGCCTGTCCTTCCCTTATCCAGCGGGCAGGCGGAATATCAGAGATTGTTTTCATCGGCTTTTCGTCGGTCGGGGAAAGCGATTTCGTCGCACCGCCGACATGTTTCATACTGGGCCGGACGATGAAACAATCGCCGCCCTTCGCCTCGGGTGAGAAAGCTCACAGGCGGGAGGCTCGATAGAGAAGAATCATCATGAACCTCGACCGACGTCATCTCCTGCGTCTCGCCGCGGCCGCCGCGCTTCCGGGCTCCGCGCGCGTTGCGCAAGCGCAGCATTACCCGACGCGGCAGATCACCCTCGTCGTCCCGTTCGCGGCCGGCGGTATCGCCGACGCGGTGGCGCGCCTCACCGCGCCCAAGTTGAGCGAGCGGCTGGGCCAGGCCGTGGTGGTGGAGAACCGCGCCGGCGCCGGCGGAAATCTCGGCGCGCGGATGGTCGCGGGCAGCGCGGCCGACGGTTATACCTTGCTCGCCACGACCTCGGCGCTCGCCGTCAATGACAGCGCCTCCCGCAACAAGGGCTATGCCACCGAGGATTTGCGCGCGGTCGCGATCGTGGCGGAAAGCCCCGACATTCTCGCAGTGCACCCGCGCAATCCGGCGAAATCGCTGCGCGAGTTCATCGCCGCCGCGAAGGACAAGAGCTTCACCTTTGCGAGCGCCGGCACCGGGACCGGCCCCCACATCGGCGCGGAATATTTCTTCCGCGAGATCGCCAAGGTGCAGGCGCTGCACGTGCCGTTCGGCGGCGGCGCGCCTGCCGTGACGGCGGCAGTCGGCAATCATGTCGATGCGGTCTGGATCGTCCTGCCGACGGTGACACCGCACGTGGCGCAAGGCAGTTTGCGCGGCCTCGCCCTCGCGAGCCGCATCCGCAATCCCGCGGTGCCGGACGTGCCGACGCTTGCCGAGGTGGGCTTCCCTGATTTCTACACCGGGTCCTGGGTCGGCTTCTTCGCCCCGGCGCGGACGCCCGACGCGGTGGTGACCGCGCTCAACACCGAGATCAATGCCATCCTGGGTCAAGCCGAGGCGAAGGAGCGGTTCGCGACGCTGGGCTTCGACCTCGTCATCGAGAATGTCCCCGCCGCCGCGGCAAGATTCCGGCGCGACCTTGCCGAGTGGAGCAAAATGGTCCGCGCCGTGGGAATCACGGCGGATTGACCGCCGCTGCCCCGCGCAACCGCCACGTTCTCGCGGGGTCGAGATGTTCTCGCGCGAGAACATGTCGACGTGACATTCGAGCGTCCGGCGGCCGCCCCGCAAATTGACTCTGCCCGCCCGCCGGAGCTAGTTTCGGCCCCGGTCGAGCAGGCGACCGACGGACCGCGTAAAGGGTTCAACCCGCCTCCAGCACTACGCTGAACATCTTCCTTCTTTCTTGCCCGAGAGCCGCGGTCGCCGGGCGCAAAAGAAAGAAGGTACGTCATGCCCAAGGCTCTGCCTGCCAGGCCCAATCTCGCGTGGTTGCGGAAAGCCGCCAAGCACCGGCTCGTCGCGTTGCGCGCACACGATCCCGCGGCGAAATTGACCACAGCTCAGCGCGACATCGCCGGCGAATACGGATTCACAAGCTGGCGCGCGCTCAAGGCCGACATCGATGCGCGCAGCGATATGCTCGGTGGGCTCGACCGCAAAGCCGTCTTCGACGCCGCCCGCGCCGGTGACGTCGACACGGTGCGGCGCGCCTTTGCCGCGGGCTTCGACCCCAATGCAGCCGACGACGACGGCCGCACCATTCACCAGATCGCCAAGGCGAACCGGTTCGAAGCGATCGAGCTCGTGGCCCGCGATGCCCAGGGCGAGACCCGGCCACGGCGAGTGATCGAGGCGGTGACCAGCATTCTCGACGCCGCCTGGCGCGGCGAGGTCGACCTGCTGCGCCAGCGGCTCGACGCCCGTCCAGAGCTCATCGATGCGCTGGGAACAGGCTTCGTGAAGCAATCGGCCCTGCACCGTGCCGCTTGCAAGAGCCGGCACGCCTGCCTGCGCCTCCTCATCGATCGCGGCGCCGATGTCGACGTGCGTGATTTTCCCGACAACGCCTATCCCCTGCACGTCGCCGCCGCCGTCGGCGATCTCGAGACCGTTCGCATCCTGGTCGAGGCCGGCGCCGATGTGATCGGCGAGGCGGACGACTACGAGGTCGGCGTGCTCGGCTGGGCGACCTGCTTTCGCACCGTGCGGGAGGACGTTGCGGCCTATCTCCTCGCCCACGGCGCACGGCTCAATCTGTGGACGGCGATCGCGCTCGACCGCGTCGACGCGGTGCGCAGCATGGTCGCGGGCGACGCGACCCTCCTTCGCGCGCGAATGACCCGCAACCAGCATCGCCGCACCGCGCTCCATCACGCGGCGGCGAAGAACCGCCCGCGCGTCGTGCGCCTGCTCCTCGACCTCGGCGCCGATCCCCACGCGACCGACGCGACCGGCGCGACGCCGCTCACCACGGCCTCCCAGGATGGCGCCGACCCGGCGACCGTCGAGATGCTGGTCGCCGCCGGCGCCAAGCTCGATTTCCTGACCGCGGTGACCCTCGCGCGCTACGACCTCGCCGAGGCGTTGCTCGCCGAGGACCCTGGGCGCCTGGGTCGCGACGGCCGCGACACCGTCGCGCTCCACCTCGCGGTCGCCAAGAAGAACCACGACGCAGTCCGCTGGCTGATCGCGCACGGCGTCGACGTCGACGCCAAGCGATCGATGTGGGACTGCAACCACACCGCATTGCACATGACGGTCGAGAACGGCGACATCGCGCTTGCGCGCGTGCTGCTCGACGCCGGCGCCGACCCTGATATCCGCGACGACAAATACGGCGCCACCGCTTTGGGCTGGGCCGACTTCTTCGGCCGCGAGGAATTTGCCAAACTCGTGCGCGAACACGGCGGCCACAAATGAGGATACGGATGATGCGAACAGGATCTGAGCAGCGCCCTCCCCGCGACGCCACGTCATGATCGACATCGAAAGCGGCGATCCGGCCGTCGACCGCTATCTCGGCGAGAGCTACGAGCGGGTGCGCGGCATGTCCTCGCGCTTTGCCGCCGCCATCTGCGGTCACCTGATGCGCCATCAGACCGCCCTCGGCGTCAAAGGCGACGTCGTCGAGATCGGCACTTTCGAGGGCCGTTTCTTCATCGCCATGGCGCTCGGCCTCGCGCCGGCCGAGCGGGCGATCGGCATCGACCGCTTCGATTGGCCCGACGAGAAAATCGAGTTGCGGTTTCTCGCCAATTGCACGGCGCACGGCGTCACGGCCGAGCGCTTCGTCTCATGGAAGGCGGACAGCCGGGAGATCACGCCGGCCATGCTGCGGGAACGGCTCGGCGGGCAGACCGTGCGGTTCGCCCACATCGACAGCCATCACGCGCGCGAATGCCTGACCAACGATCTCGAGCTCATCCACGCCGTGCTGCATTCCGACGGCATCATCTGCCTCGACGACATGCTCCATCCCGGCTACCCGCTGCTGGCGGTGGCGGCGTTCGACTATCTCGCCCGTCATCCCGAGATGCGCCTGTTGTGCATCATCGACCGCGAGGACATCGTCGCCGCGCCCAAATTCCTGATCTGCCGCGAGGCCGTGCGCCCGCTCTACGAGCAGGACCTCATGGAGGCTTTCGGGCGATTCCACTTCCCGCTCAACGCCGACATGGAGAGCTATTACGCGCTCGCGCTCACGCCGTGGCCGCGGCTCGCCGAAGTGTGATGAGCAAACCTCTCCCCGCGTGCGGGGAGAGGTCGGATCGCGTCAGCGATCCGGGTGAGGGGGCCGCGTCGCGAGTTTGAGCGTCAGGAGAGATTGTTCGGAGGCTCAAACTCGTGAAGCCGCCCCCTCACCCCGACCCTCTCCCCGCACGCGGGGAGAGGGAGGACGCCACGCCATTCCTCGCCGTCCTAAAGGTCACCCCTCGCGGTTGGGCGTGCCGAGGATGTGGGACTTCGGCGGCAGCATCACCTCGTCGAAGTTCTGGGTGAACATCGCAGCCGCGAAGAACGCGACGGCGCGCAGCGTCTCCTTGCCGGTGTTGGCGAGGTCGTGGCGCACGTTCGCCGGCAATGCGAACACGCTGCCCGGGCCGACCGCATGGGCGCCGTCCTCCATGCGCAACTCGCCGGTGCCGGAGATGATGTACTGGGTCTCCTCGGTGGCATCGGTGTGCCAGCCGAGATGGCCGCCCGGCTCGATCTCGTAGACGATGGTCGACGACTGCACCGCGTAGCGGCCGCCGCAGGTGGCGAAGGCGCCGACCCAGTTGACCGTCTTGTCCTTCGATCCCTGGACGTGCAGACGCTCGAGCTTTTCGGAAGCGACGACGGGAACCATGACGATCTCCTTGGCTGGGTGAAGGGCAGGCGTGATCCTTACGATCTGGTGCCGAACCATCGCTTAAGGAAGGGCGGCAATGTTTACGGGCATTGACGGGATTCTTGCAGCAATCGATGGCGGCGCCGTGACCCCCGCGCCACAGATGTCGGCCGCAATGGAACTCGTGGTGGAACCGGCCCGAAGCGTCGTGGGAACGGGACGACGGGAAAGCGGCCGCACGGACGCCGTCCTCGGTGTTCTCGGCTGTGCCTGCAGCCTGTAAGGTCCCGCGATGACCGCGATTCTCCATCCCGACGGGCTCTACCGTTGCCCGTGGCCGAAGAACGACCCGCTCTATGTCGCCTATCACGACGAGGAGTGGGGCGTGCCGGAGCGCGACGACCGTGCGCTCTTCGAGAAGCTCCTGCTCGACGGCTTCCAGGCCGGGCTGTCCTGGATCACGATCCTGCGCAAGCGCGACAATTTCCGCCGCGCCTTCGACGGCTTCGAGCCCGAGGTCGTCGCCGGCTACGGCAAGCGCAAGGTCAATGCGCTGATGAACGACGCCGGCATCGTGCGCAACCGCGCCAAGATCGAAGGGGCCATCGGCTCGGCGCGCGGCTACCTCGACATCATGGAGAAGGGCCCGGGCTTCTCGGCCCTGCTGTGGAATTTCGTCGACGGCGAGCCGGTGGTGAACCACCGGCGCGGCATTGGCGAGGTGCCGGCCGAGACGCCGACATCGCGCGCCCTCTCCAAAGAGCTCGCGTCATGCGGCTTCAAGTTCGTCGGCCCGACCATCGTCTACGCCTTCATGCAGGCGGTCGGCATGGTCAACGACCATCTGGTGAAGTGCCACTGCCACCCGGACCATGCGAAGTAGGTCCTTTCTTTTCGCGTCAGGACAAGGCCTCAACTTTGCTTGCGTTACCCAGAACTGTCATCGCCCGGCTCGACCGGGCGATCCAGTAACCACCGGACTCTCTGTAGGGCAATGTCCCAGAAACATCGACAGCACAGGGGTTACTGGATTGCCCGGTCAAGCCGGGCAATGACAGTGTCGTGTGGGAATCCGGAGCAAGGCCCGCTCGCCACCCTCATTCGCTGACAGCATCCACCCCACCGGGCAGCCCCGCCCGTGCGGCCGCGATCACCTCGGGGATGGCGGCGGCATTGCCGGGCGCCATGACGTGGACGCCGGCAACGCCGGGTATGGTCGCAAGCTCCGCGATCAGGTCGACGCAGATGCGCCGGCCCTCGGCGACGGGATCGGCGGCGGCTTCCATGCGCGCGACCATGGCGTCGGGGATGATGGTGCCGAAGAGATGCCGGCGCATCCAGGCGGCCGACTTCGCCGAGCGCAGCGGATTGACCCCGATGAGGATCGACACGCGGCCGATGAGCCCCGCCTCGGCGAGGCGCGCCACGTAGCGGCGCGCGATACCGACGTCCATGCAGAACTGGGTCTGCACGAATTGCGCGCCGGCTTCGACCTTCGCGGCGAGTGCGTCGGGGCGCCATCCCGGCGGCGGATCGATCGGCATGTCGGCAGCGCCGAGAAAAAACGCCGGACGGCCGGCGACCGCAGCGCCATGGGGCAACCTCCCCTCGTCGCGGATCATCCGCGCGGTCTCGGCAAGCGCGCGCGAATCGAGATCGAACACGGGCTTGGCGTCCGGCTGGTCCCCGGCCTTGGGGTCGTCGCCGCGCAACAGCAGGAGATTGCGGACGCCGAGCGCGGCGGCCCCCATGAGGTCGCTTTGCAGCGCGATGCGGTTGCGGTCGCGGCAGGTGAGCTGAAGGATCGGCTCGATGCCGGCCTGGACGAGCAGCGCGGCCGCCGCGATCGCCGCCATGTGGGCGCGGGCTCCGGCGCCATCAGTGACATTGACGGCATCGGCGACGCCCTTGAGCGGCAGCGCTCGCGCAAGAAGGTCCGCGGGCTCGCACGACACCGGCGGCACGATCTCGGCGGTCATCACGAACCTGCCGGCGGCGAGGCGCCGGGCGAGCGCCGAGGCAGGGACGGGCGTCACGGTGGCAGGCGTCACGGTGGCATGGTCAGCATTGCGATCGGGGGCTCTTGATCAGGGCGGCGGCGGGCCGTCGGCCGGCACCGAGGATCGTTGGACCGCCGCAGCTGCGCGCATTCCTGGACACCCTCGCGGGGCATCGCTACAAGGTCCTGCATGGAATTTGCAAGCAAAACCGCCGCTTAAAGCGCGCCGCCGGCCTGTTCGGAGCGAACGGCGCAGCGGGCGCCCTTGAAACGGGTCCTGGGTGAGGTCGCGGAAAGCCCGGTGGCTTTCCGGGAGCCTGCTGCGGCCCCACATAAGGGGCGGTGCGGATGAAAAGTGGGTCGAAATGAGCGGCGTCAACGAGATCAGGGCGGCTTTTCTCAATTACTTCGCGGCCAACGGTCACGAAATCGTGTCGTCGTCGCCGCTCGTGCCGCGCAACGATCCGACCCTGATGTTCACCAATGCCGGGATGGTGCAATTCAAGAACGTCTTCACCGGCCTCGAGAAGCGGCCTTATGCGCGCGCCGTCACCGCGCAGAAATGCGTGCGCGCCGGCGGCAAGCACAACGACCTCGACAATGTCGGCTACACGGCGCGGCACCACACGTTCTTCGAGATGCTCGGCAATTTCTCGTTCGGCGACTACTTCAAGGACCGCGCGATCGAACTCGCCTGGAATCTCATCACCAAGGAGTTCGAGATTCCGGCCGAGCGGCTCACCATCACCGTCTATGCCGACGACGACCAGGCGTTCGACCTGTGGAAGAAGATCGCCGGCCTGCCGGAGCGGCGGATCATCCGCATCGCGACCTCCGACAATTTCTGGGCGATGGGCGACACCGGTCCCTGCGGGCCGTGCTCGGAAATCTTCTACGACCATGGCGAGCACATCCCCGGCGGCCCGCCGGGCTCGCCGGATGCCGACGGCGACCGCTTCATCGAGATCTGGAACCTCGTGTTCATGCAATACGAGCAGCAGCCGGGCGGCGCGCGGGTCGAACTGCCCAAGCCCTCGATCGACACCGGCATGGGGCTCGAGCGCATCGCCGCGGTGCTCCAGGGCACCCACGACAACTACAAGATCGACCTGTTCGGCGCGCTGATCCAGGCGGTGGCCGACCGCACCGGCGTCGATGCCGACGGCCCGCACAAGGCCTCGCATCGCGTCATCGCCGACCATCTGCGCGCGACCTCGTTCCTCATCGCCGACGGCGTGCTGCCCTCGAACGAAGGCCGCGGCTACGTGCTCCGCCGCATCATGCGCCGCGCCATGCGCCACGCCGAGCTGCTCGGCGCCAAGGACCCGCTGATGTACCGGCTGGTGCCGACGCTGGTGCGCGAGATGGGCCAGGCCTATCCGGAGCTGGTGCGCGCCGAGCCGCTGATCACCGAGACGCTCAAGCTCGAAGAAACCCGGTTCCGCAAGACCCTGGAGCGAGGGCTTGCAATCCTCGACGAGGAAACCGCGGCGCTCAAGCGCGGCGACAGCCTCAAGGGCGAAGTGGCTTTCACGCTCTACGATACTTTCGGCTTTCCCCTCGATCTCACCCAGGACGCGCTTAGGCCTCGCGGCATCGCCGTCGACACCGATGCCTTCAACGCGGCGATGGATCGCCAGCGCGAAAAGGCGCGGGCGTCGTGGGCGGGCTCCGGCGAAGCAGCGACCGAGACTGTGTGGTTCGCGCTCCGCGAGAAGGCCGGCGCCACCGAGTTTCTCGGCTACGAGACCGAGACCGCGGAGGGTGTCGTCGCCGCGCTGGTGCATGACGGCAAGGAAGTGGCGACGCTCGGCAACGGCGAGACCGGCGCCGTCGTCCTCAACCAGACGCCGTTCTACGGCGAATCCGGCGGCCAGGTCGGCGACACCGGCGTGATGATCGCGGACGGCGTGCGCTTCCGCGTCACCGACACCCAGAAGAAGGGCGGCGACCTCTTCGTCCATATCGGCGTCGTCGAGCAGGGCACGCTCAAGCCCGACCTTGCGCTGACCCTCGAAGTCGACCACGCGCGGCGCGGCGCCATCCGCGCCAACCATTCGGCGACCCATCTGCTGCACGAGGCGCTGCGCCAGGTGCTCGGCGATCACGTCGCGCAGAAGGGCTCGCTCGTCGCGCCGGATCGGCTGCGGTTCGACTTCTCGCATCCCAAGCCGATCAGTGCGGATGAGCTCGAGAAGGTCGAGGACATCGCGAACGACATCGTGCTGCAGAACGCCGAGGTGACGACGCGGCTGATGGCGGTCGACGACGCGATCACGTCGGGCGCCCGCGCCCTGTTCGGCGAGAAGTACGGCGACGAGGTGCGCGTGGTCGCCATGGGCGAAGCCGCTCCTGGCGCCAATGCCATGGGCTGGTCGGTCGAGCTCTGCGGCGGCACCCATGTGCGGCGCACCGGCGACATCGGCGTCGTCTCGGTGGTCGGCGAAAGCGCGGTCGGCGCCGGCGTGCGCCGCCTCGAAGCGCTGACCGGCCGCGCGGCGCGCAAAGCCGCGAACCACACCGGACAGGTCGCGAAGGCCGCGGCGTCGGAGCTTCGCGTTTCCGCTCGACGAAGTGCCCGAGCGCGTCACGGCGCTGCTCGACGACCGCAAGCGGCTGGAGCGCGAATTGTCCGACGCAAGGCGCAAGCTCGCCATGGGCGGCGGCACCCGCTCCGGCGAGGATGGCGTGCGCCAGATCGGCGACATCAAGCTGTTGGCGCGCGCGGTGTCCGGGATCGAGATCAAGGACCTCAAGAGCCTCGCCGACGACGGCAAGAAGCAGGTCGGCTCCGGCGTCGTCGCCATCGTCGGCGTCACCGACGAGGGCAAGGCGGGCCTCGTCGTCGGGGTCACGCCAGACCTCACGAAGCGTTTCAACGCGGTCGAGTTGGTGCGCCGGGGCGCCGAGGCGCTCGGCGGCAAGGGCGGCGGCGGCCGCCCCGACATGGCGCAGGCCGGCGGCCCGGACGGCGGCAAGGCGGAAGCCGCGCTCGACGCCATCGCGGCCGCGCTGGACGGGGCGTGACAGGCGGCGCCCCCCGGATTCCAGGGATCGTAGCCCGGATTGAGCACAGCGAAATCCGGAACGGCCCTACCCGCATGTCCGCTTCGCTCCCATACGGGCTACGTCCACGCTCCGCAGCGCGCGTTAATCTGTGCGGACGCGGCAGCTGACGGCTCACCGATGAGCGCTGAGCAAAAATCCAAGCACCTGACTTGGCGCCACCGCGTCTACGAGGTCCTCGACCACGGCCCGGTCGGCGACCGGCGCGAGCAGTACGTGAGCTGGTTTCTGATCGTGCTCGTGCTCGTCAATGTCGCCGCCATCGTCTTTGAATCGGTCCCGCGCTACGAGGCGGCGTATCGCGGCCTCTTCCTCGGCATCGAGATCGTTTCGCTCGTCGTCTTCACCGTTGAATATGCGTTGCGCATCTGGGTGGCGGCGGAGCACGCGCCCTACCGCAACCTGACGCCGATGCGGGCGCGGTTGAAGTACATGCTCTCCGCCAACGGCGTGATCGACCTCGTTTCGATTGTGCCGTTCTGGCTCGCTTTTGTGGTGCCGGCGGAGTTTCGTGTCATCCTGCTGTTGCGGATCGTGCGCTTCCTCAAGCTCGCCCGCTATTCGCCGGCGATGCGCTCGCTTCTCGAAGCGCTCTATGCCGAGCGGCGCGCGCTCGTCGGCTGCCTATTCATCCTGTTCGGCGCGACGCTCGTCACGGCGTCCTTCATGCATCTTGCCGAGCGCCACGCCCAGCCCGACAAGTTCGGCACCATCCCCGACGCCATGTGGTGGGCGATCGTGACGCTGGGCACCATCGGCTACGGCGACGTCGTGCCGATCACCCCGATCGGCAAGATGATCGCGGCGGTGACGATCATCTGCGGCCTCGTCATGATTGCGCTGCCGGTCGGCATCATCGCCACCGCCTTCTCCGAACAGATACATCGCCGCGATTTCGTCGTGACCTGGAGCATGGTGGCGCGGGTGCCGCTGTTCCACGGCCTCGACGCCACGGCGATCGCCCAGATCATGCGGCTGTTGCGGGCGCAGACGGCCAATGCGGGCGACATCATCGTCCGGCGCGGCGATGCCGCCCAGTCGATGTATTTCATCGCCACCGGCGAGGTCGCGATCGAGCTCGACGGCCGACAGCAGACGACGCTCGGGGTCGGGCACTTCTTCGGCGAGATCGCGATCCTGCGGCGGGCGCGGCGCTCCGCGACCGTGCGGGCGATCACCCGGGCCAATCTGCTCGTGCTCGACGCCACCGACTTCCACGACCTGATGGAGCAGGAGCCGCGCATCTCCGAGCGCGTCCACACCGTGGTGCGCGACCGGCTCGGCCGCGAGATGCTGTCGCCGCGGGGCGACATGGTGACCGAGGAGCTCGGCACGCCGGGCGAGTCCTGACCATCTGTCCGGGCTTTGTCCCGGACAGGCCGCGGCGGCAAAAGCGGCAGCGCGATACTGCAGCTATGGATTACAGGTCTTCAAGGTGATGTAGACGACGAACTCGGTTGCCCGCCGCGTCGGCCGGTTTCCGGCGAGCACCGGCGACATCACCAGAGCGAGCTCGATGACGCGAAGCGGGCCATGCTTTTCGTTCTGCGCCCGCAGCCTGACGCGGGGCAGCGGAAGCCATCCGGTAAAGGTCAGGGCCGCGGCGAGCGCTAACGCGGAAACCGCGGTGATCGGCAATGTGAGTTCGATTGGCATGGGTTACTCCGCACAACAGTGACGCCAGAGGTTCTGGAGCTGCGGACGATCCAACGGTCGCGTCCCGGTGCCGCGCCGGACCGGGGGCCGGTCAGGCGGCCCCGATGGACCGCCTGACCTGCCCTTCCCCACGGCCCACCCGAGCCCCGTTGTCACCGCATCCCTCCACATCCCCTGTAATCAAAGATTACACACTCGTATAACTCTGTCAAATATGGTTTCTGAAAATTAACCATGTTTGCGAATTAACCCTGATTCGGCGCAGGCTGGCTCTCCGCTTGCCCCTTACCTGCGCTTGTGTAATTTTAGATATCATTAAGGATGCCGCCAGCGAGGGCTGGCGCCCCCGTGCGTAATCTCGCGGAGAAGTGTCGATGACCGTGTTGCCTGACGCGGTACGGGCCTATGAGCAGGAGCTCTTACAGAAGGCCGACATGCTGGCGATGGGGTTGCGGGGCCTCAAATCGGCCGCGCCGGACCGCGCCGCCGAGGTGCTCGCCGAGATTTCCTCACGCCTCACCCGCGCCGTCGGAGCCGAGCCCGCCCTTGCGGTGGCGGAGCGCGGCCCCGACCCGCGCCGGACGGCGCCGGTGGTCGTCGCCGCGCGCGGCGGCGGCGCCGACGACATCGAGGATTTCATCCTCGACATCCTCGCGGAAAACCCGCTCGGACTTTCGGTGCAGGACATCGTCGACAATCTCGACGAGGCGCAGCTCGAGATCAAACGCAAGACCCTCGTCGTGCGCCTTCACCGCCTGGTCCAGGCCGGCCGCCTGGCGTCCCAGGCCCACGGCCACTACACCCTGAGCGAAGCCGAGCGCAGCCGCCGGCGGGCGTGAGCTCTTTGCCATTCCGTTGGTCATTCCGGGGCCGCCGCAGGCGGAACCCGGAATCCAACTCCTTGCGCAAATGCCTGTCGGGGTCGCCGGGACTAGCCCGGCGTTGACGCCAAGGACGCGCCAGAAGCACGGCATCGCGAAGCGCCAACGCCCCTCACCCCAGATTCAGCTCCTTGAAGAAGTCGTTGCCCTTGTCGTCGATGACGATGAAGGCGGGGAAGTTCTCGACCTCGATGCGCCAGATCGCCTCCATGCCGAGCTCGGGATATTCGACCACCTCGACCTTCTTGATGCAGTGCTCGGCGAGGTTCGCCGCGGTGCCGCCGATCGAGGCGAGATAGAAGCCGCCGTGCTTCTTGCAGGCGTCGCGCACCTGCGAGCGAGCGGTTGCCCTTGGCGACCGAGATCATCGAGCCGCCGGCCGCCTGGAAGTCGTCGACGAAGGAATCCATCCGCCCGGCGGTGGTCGGGCCGAACGCGCCGGAGGCGTAGCCTTCCGGCGTCTTGGCGGGACCGGCGTAATAGACCGGATGGTTCTTGAAGTAGTCCGGCAGCGCCTCGCCCGTTCTCGAGCCGCGCGCGCAGCTTGGCGTGGGCGATGTCGCGCGCCACCATCATCGGGCCGGACAGCGACAGCCGCGTCTTGATCGGATGTTTGGCGAGCGTCGCGAGGATTTCCTTCATCGGCCGGTTGAGATCGATCGCGACCACCTCGCCGCCGAGCGTCTCGCCGTCGACGTCGGGCAGGTACTGCGCCGGATTGTGCTCGAGCTCCTCGAGGAAGACGCCGTCGCGGGTGATCTTGCCGAGCGCCTGGCGGTCGGCCGAGCACGACACGCCGAGCCCGATCGGCAGCGAAGCGCCGTGGCGCGGCAGCCGGATCACCCGCACGTCGTGGCAGAAATACTTGCCGCCGAACTGCGCGCCGACCCCGAGCGACTGGGTCATCTTGAGGATTTCCTGCTCCATCGCGAGATCGCGGAAGGCGTGGCCGTCCTCCGATCCCGTAGGTCGGCAGGGTGTCGAGATACTTGGTCGAGGCGAGCTTCACCGTCTTCATGGTGAGCTCGGCCGAGGTGCCGCCGATGACGATGGCGAGATGATAGGGCGGGCACGCCGCGGTGCCGAGCGTGAGCACCTTTTCCTTGAGGAACGCGAGCAGGCGGTCGTGGGTGAGGATCGACGGCGTCGCCTGGAACAGGAACGACTTGTTGGCGGAGCCGCCGCCCTTGGCGATGAACAGGAATTTGTAGGCATCCTCGCCCTCCGCATAGATCTCGATCTGCGCCGGCATGTTGTTGCTGGTGTTCTTCTCCTCGAACATGGAGAGCGGCGCGAGCTGCGAGTAGCGCAGGTTGCGTCTTGAGGTAGGCGTCGCGGGCGCCCTCGGCGAGCGCCGCTTCGTCCTCGCCGTCGGTCCAGACGAGCCGGCCCTTCTTGCCCATGATGATGGCGGTGCCGGTGTCCTGGCACATCGGCAGCACGCCGCCGGCGGCGATGTTGGCGTTCTTGAGGAAATCGAAGGCGACGAACTTGTCGTTGTCGGACGCCTCGGGATCGTCGAGGATTGCGCGCAGCTGCTTGAGATGCGCCGGGCGCAGCAGATGATTGATGTCGGTGAACGCCGCCTCCGCAAGCACGCGCAGCGCATCGCGCGCGACCACGACAACGTCCTTGCCCATGACCTTCTCGACCCGCACGCCGTCGCTCGTGAGCTTGCGGTAGGGCGTCGTGTCCTTGCCGGCGGGAAACAGCGGGGTGTGCTTATAGGCGGGGATGACGACGGGAGCGTTCATGGGCAGCGGTCCTGGTTCGGTGAGCCGGCAACCGGCCTGATATAGGACGTTTGTGCGCCGCGGGGGAGCCTTTGGAGGCACCTTGCCGTTGCGCGGCTCCCCCGATGACACGGCGGTTTCCCCACGCTAACATCAATCCCTGATCGCGCCGGTGCGCGACTTTGGCTCGCGCAACCCGCGCCGCGCCTCTCCACTCCTTGAAGGTGATGGCATGTCCAAGATTTCGCTTGCTCTGCTGACGGCGGCCGCTTCGTTCTCCGCCGTGCTTTCCGCCCATGCCCAGGTGGTCCAGCCGACGCCGGGCGTGCCCGGCGAATACGTGCTTCCCGACGGCGACGCCAAGACGCTGGTCCAGCAGAACTGCACGCTCTGCCACAACCTGCGCAACATCGTGAACTCCAACAAGTCGGTGGACGACTGGCAGAACACCGTCAACATGATGCGGGCCGCCGGCGCTCCGATCGACGATGCGCAGGCCGAGAAGATCAAGGCCTACCTGATCGCGAGCTTCCCGGAAAAGCCGCGGCCCCTGCCGGCCATGCATCCCCGGCCCGGTGCAGGTCAAATTCCAGAATTGGCCGGTGCCGACGCCGGGCTCGCGTCCGCACGATCCGCTGGCGACGCCCGACGGCGCGCTGTGGTGGTCCGGCCAGTTCGCCAACCGGCTCGGCCGGCTCGATCCCAAGACCGGCGAGATGAAGGAATATCCGATCCCGGTGAAGGGCGGCCCGCACGGCCTCATCAACGACAAGGACGGCAACATCTGGTACGGCGGCAACTGGGGCGGCCACGTCGGCAAGCTCGACGTGAAGACCGGCGAGTACAAGATCTACCAGATGCCGGATCCGAAGGCGCGCGATCCCCACACCCCGCTGTTCGACAAGAACGGCATCCTGTGGTTCAGCGTGCAGAACGGCGGCTTCATGGGACGGCTCGATCCCGCGACCGGCGACATCAAGCTCATCACCCCGAACGGTCCGACCGGCCAGCAGCCCTACGCGCTGCGCTTCCTGTCCGACGGCGTGCGGCCCTATTTCAGCTACTGGGGCTCGAACAAGATCGCGACCATCGATCCCGTCACCTTCGAGCTCAAGGAATACGTCCTGCCGGATGCGCGCACCCGCATCCGCCGCATGGGCGTGACCTCCGACGACATGATCTGGTACGGCGACTGGGGCACCGGCCAGCTCGCGCCGCCTCGATCCCAAGACCGGCGCCGTCACCGAGTGGGAGGGACCGAGCGGTCCGCAGTCGCAGCCCTACGGAATGACGGTGATCGACGACAAGATCTGGTACGTCGAGTCGAACACGCGGCCGAACAACCTCGTGCGCTTCGATCCCAAGACCGAGAAGTTCCAGACCTGGCCGATCCCCGGCGGCGGCGGCATCGTGCGCCACATGGATGCCGACCGCCGACGGCAAGATCGCGATGGCGATGAGCGGCAACAACACGGTCGGGCTCGTCGAGATCGTGCCGAGCTCGTCCAACTGACGGCCCCTGCCACGAACGACGCCGTTCGAGGCCGTCATGCGTGAAACGCGCGCCTCCCCGCCAACGCATGCGGGGAGTGCGTGCGTCCAAACCTCGTCCTGGAACACCAACGTGCGGGGGAACCCAGGCAGGAGCCCAACGCATGAAAAGCATTCCGGGACCGGTTGCCGCGGCGGCCATTGCGGCCGCCCTTTTGAGTTTCACCGCACCCGCCGCCGAGGCACGGACCGCCCAGCACGGCGGCCTTTCGATTCCCTACATCGGCTCGATGCGTCATCTCGGATCGATCCCATACCTGGGCTCGCTTCGGCACGGATCGATGGCCAATCTCGGGTCGCTCCGCCATGGATCGATCCCCAACCTGGCCTCGCTCCGAAACGGATCGATCCCCCATTTGGGCTCGCTCCGGCGTTTCGGCTCGATGCGCGATCTCGGCTCGCTGCGGAGCCGCCTGGGGTCGATCGGCTCGCTCGGCTCGATCGGGTCGCTCGGCTCTCTCGGCTCTCTCGGCTCGATCGGGTCGCTCGGCGGTTTGAGCGGGCTCGGTGGCCTTGGCGGTCTCGGCCGCTGGTTCGGCGGCGGCGGCCGCGATCCCGGTGCCGCCTACGACTGACCGGCGCCGCCAACGGCAGCTTCCCAGCTACGCGTCGTACCCATTGATCCGTCATCGCCGGGCTTGTCCCGGCGACCCCGATCAACGTGGCACAGCCGTGCCTTACCAAGCGAGGTCGCCGGGACAAGCCCGGCGATGACCACCAACGAGACACACACTCCAATGGCGCCGCTCAGTCCCGCCGAATCTCTGTTCCTGATCAAGCCGAACCGCACGCCGGCGCGCGAGACGGTGAAGGTGACCTTGCTGTCGCTGCTCGCTCAAGGCGTGGTGCGGATGGAGGAGCAGGCGACGCGGCGCTTCTTCGGAACGAAGAAGACCGTCTACGTGCGCCCGACCGGAAAGCGCGCGGCGCTGCCGCCGCATGCCGCCGCCCTTCTCGACCTTGTCCGAGCGGCGCAGGGCGATACCGGCTCGATGACGGATTTCGTGAAGCGCGTGCAGAAGGCCTACGGCAAGAACCTCGAGGGGTTCAACCGCGACTTCATCGTTCCGGCGCTGCTCGCGCGCGGGCTCATCGAGGAGCGGCGCGTCCTGCTGTTTCGAACCTACAAGCGCACACCGGCGGGCGACGCCGAGGAGAGCCGGATCGCGAGCGACATCGCCCGCGCCCGCACCATCCCCGAGCTCATCCGCAGCAATCCGGCTGAAGCGGCGGCGCTCATTCTCGCCGTCGGCGGCACCCTCCTGCTGGTGAACGAGCTGCGCCCGTATTATCGGCAGATGTCGGAGGTGATGCGGGCGCAGACCGCGTCGACCGACGGCTCGGATTCCGGAGGCGACGGCTCGGGGCCGTCGTGGAATTCCTGGCGCCCACGCCCCTGCACACCAAGCAGACCCGGCCCATCACCTCGATGCCGCGGGACTGGGAAGCTTCGACCCCGGCGGCCTCGACCACGGCGCGTTCGATCTCAGCGCCTTCGACGCCGGCGCGTTCGATGCGCTCGACACCGGCATGGCCTCTTTCGATTCCGGCTCCGGAGCGACGCAGGGGGCGGTGACGGCGGCGGCGGCGACGGCGGCGGAGGGGGCGGCGACGAGGGGGAGGCGACTGAGGCGGAGGCGACTGAGGCGGTGGCGGCTGAGCGGCCCCGCTATTTCCCCAGCGAAAGCCCGACGGTGCGGCCGGGGAAACCGGCGGCGTCCAAGCGTTTCACCTCGCCCACCGCTTGCACGTCGAGCACGGTGCGCAACCCGTTCTCCGCCGGCTCGGAGGTGACGGTGAAGACGCCACCATGGGGTGTCAAGCCGCCCCGCCGGGCGGTGCATCGCACCCATGTGCGCCCCGGCACTCAAAGATCGCCCAGCGGCCCGGCGAAAACGATAGATTTCGCCGCGTGGACGACACCTCTGCAGCACCCCAGGCCCCGGTTCGCGAACGCCCGGTTCGCGAAGAGCGGATTCCGCTCGGCATCGCCTACATGCTGGCGGCGACCGTCCTGTTCGCGGGATCGAGCGCGACGTCGAAGTGGCTCGTCGCAACCTATCCGATCGGCGAGGTGCTGTTCTCGCGCTCGGCGACGTCGCTCGTCGGCGCAAGCCTCGCCATTCTGCCGTTCACCGGCCTCGCGGTGTTTCGCACCAGGCGCATCGGCGCGCACGCGATGCGCGGCGTATCCCAGGCGAGCTCGCAGGCGTTTCTGCTGATCGCGTTCAGCCTGATGCCGCTCGCGAGCGCGGTCGCGATCAACTTCTCCGCGCCGCTGTTCGCGACGGTCGCCGCCGTCATCTTTCCTGAAGGAGCCCGTCGGCGCGGTGCGATGGGGCGCCCTGATCATCGGCTTCCTCGGCGTGCTGCTGGTCGCCGACCCCGGCGCCGAGACGTTCCAGAGCGGCTCATTGTTCGCGCTCTGCAACGCCGTGCTGTTCGGCACCGTGACCGTCGGGGTACGCGGCATGACCGCGACCGAATCCGCCGAGACGCTCACCATGTATCAGATGGTGTTCCTCACCGCGGTCTTCGCACTCGGCCTTCCGTTCGGCTTCGTCGTCCCGACCTGCGGCGACCTCGCTCGCCATGATCCTCAACGGCCTCGGCAATGCGCTCGGCCAGTTCTGGTGGACCCGGGCGCTCCATCTCGCGCCGACCTCGGCGGTGGTGCCGTTCAACTACTTCTCGCTGGTGTGGGCGATCTGCCTCGGCTTCCTGGTGTGGGGCGACGTCCCGTCGCCGATGCTGCTCATCGGCTCCGCCATCGTGGTCGGCTCGGGCATGTTCCTGCTGTGGAGCGAGGCGCGGCGGCGAGGGTGACGCGTTCGTAGCCCGCATGAGCGAAGCGACATGCGGGATCATCGGCTCGAGAGCGCGCCGAAGCGCCGTTCCCGGATGTCGCTTCGCTCATCCGGGCCACACGATCGACCTGGTGCCGATTACGTCGCCCGCCACTGCGGCAGGAGGCGCAGCGCATTCTCCCGCTCGATCTTGGCAAGGTCCTCCGGACCGAACACGGAGGCCAAGCCGCGCACGTGCTCGTCGGAGGTGCGGTAGGGATAGTCGGTGCCGAACAGGATCTGCGACACCGCCACCATCTTGGTGAGCGCCGCCATGCTCACCGGGTTCGAGGACTGCGCGGTGTCGTAATAGAAGCGCTTGAGCTCGGCCATCACGCCGTCGCCGGTGAAGGACTTGAACTTCGGGCTGGCGACGATCTGCACGGTGAAGCGCTCGACGAGTGAGATGACGGTGCCGCCGGCATGGGAGAAGATGAAATCGATGTTCGGGCAGCGCGCCGAGGTGCCCGAGAAAATCAGGCTCGCGATGGTGCGCGTGGTGTCGGTGCCGAACTCGATGATCGACTGCGGCATGCCGCCGACACCGAGCTCGTTGCAGCAGTCGACATTGTTGGGATGGGTGTAGGCGACCGCCTTGCGGCGGTTGAGCTCGTCCATCACCGGCGCGAAGGTGGGGTCGCCGAGATACCTCGTGCCGTAGCTCGTCATGAAGCCGACGCCGTCGACCTGGAGCGTGTCGAGCGCGTATTCGATCTCGCGCAGCGTCTCGTCCACATGCGGCATCGGCAGCACCGCGAAGACGCCGAACCGGCCGGGATGATCGCCGGCAAGCCGTTTCATGTAGTCGTTGGAGGCGCGGGCGACCGCGGCGGCCTCCTCACGCCCGAGAAAGTCGATCGCCGGCGTCTGTAGCGAGGCGATCGCGGTCGCGACCCCGGCCTTGTCCATGTCGTCGAGCGAGCGCTGCACCGTCCAGGCGATGATCGGCGGGTTGTCGAGCTTCGCCTTCTTGAGTGCCTCGACCCAGATCGGAGGCGCGACGTGATGGTGGACGTCGATGCGGCGCGGCGGCGCCGTCTGGGCCGAAGACCGATCCGAGGTGCCGATGACGGCGGCGGCGCCGAGGCCCGCCAATCCGGCCGCGACGAACGTGCGGCGGCTGAGCCCGCCCTCAGGGGCCGGCGCGTCACAGCACGCGCAGCTCTGGAAAAATCGGTTCCGCCGGCCGTGATCGGCCATGCCTCATCTCCCGTCCGAAAGCCAAAGCCATCATGGCTGGCGTGGGCGAGGATTCGCGGCATCGCCGGCGCGGGTCAAGCTACCGTCGGGTCGCCACTTGGTGGGCGAGGCCGCCCCTTAGTGGGCGAGGCTGGCCGTCGATGTCTTCTTGCGGTAGAGCGCGCGCAGGCTCGACGCATCCCACTTGATGTCGGCGATGCGCCAGTCCTTGCCGTTGCGGAGCAGCTCGATCACGACCTTCTCCGGCTTGCCGGCATTGTTGAAGGTCACGGTTCCGATCGCCTTGGCGGCGGCGGGCTTGTCCTTCACGTCGACCGCGAGATCGGAAATATCCCAGTCCTGATGACCGACGAACGGATCGCCGTCGAGCGCCGGCGGCTCGCCTTTCTTTGCCGCGGTCGCCCGATCCTCGAGGATGAGGCCGGCGAGCCCGACAGTGAAATAGTCGCGCACGTCCTTGGCGGCAGGCGAGCGACGCCCTTGGCGGCGCCCGACGAGCTGCCGACGTAGTTCTGGTAGATCTGGGTGAGGAAAGTCTTGGCGGAGACGTCGCCCGCTGGGCTTGCTCCGCGCGCCGCAACCGCAGGCAGCGCGGGATGCACCGCAAACGCCACGAGTCCGACAAGAAGGGTGCGCCGCGACCACGCAGCGGATGAACGAAAGCCTGAGGTCATGAACCGTCTCACTGATCGGACTGGCTACTGAGAAAAGCGGAAGCGAAGGATCGGAAGCGTCGTGCGCTGCAGCGAGCCGGTCACCGCGGGTCGAGCCGCCTCGGGTCGAACCCCGGGCGGTGGGCAGCGCAGAAATACCGATGCATGGTGACCCCCCAATTTGCTTCCGCAACGATCGCCAAGTGGCGCAGGTCCCCGCGCTGGCGCCCCGGGAACCCGCCAGTCACGCCAACGCGATCCTGGACGACTTCGGTTACTCTTTGTTGAACGAAAGGGCCCGCAGGTTCATGCCCGCGTGCCCTTTTTTTCACGGCCTCCCCGACTCGCAGCGGCAGAATACCCGAGTTCCGGCGGGGTCGTGTGCGATGCCGCGAAGGTGTCGCGGCGATGCCACACCTCGGGCGCGATCGCCGCAACGGGCTTGAATTGGGCGTCGCGATAGTCGGACTGTGTCGCCTGGAGTTTTTCCGGCCGGGGAGTGGAGCTTCTTCCATGCGCTGGGTGCTCGCAGCGGCCATCGTTCCGTTCGCGCTCGCGGCGCATGCCGACATGGTCGACACCGTGCCGCCGGGCGTGACCGGCAACGACACCGGCGGGATCATCATGTGGGCGCCGGATGCCGGCAACGTCTTCCGCGACCTCGCCTATCTGCACTGCGCGCAGTACAACAAGATCGCGGTGATCACCAGCGTGCACCGCCGCTACGGCGACTACGTCGGCTTCCGCTGCTACTTCCCGCGCGACTACGACCCGCGCAAGGCGATACCGTACGACAGGTACTGAGCTTCATCCGTAGCCGGGGCGACGCTCACCGCGGCTGCGGCGCGGATTGGCGATCGGCGCGCAGTTGCTGCGGCCGGACGCCATGCATTCGTCGGCCCGGCGGGCGTCGAGCATCGCGTTGCCGAGCCACACCGCGCCGCCGATGACGGCGACGATGATCGCCGAGCAGGATCAGGTTGGTGGTGCGGCGCTCGCTGTCGGTTTCGGGCGCGTCGTCGCGGCGGCGCTCATCGTTCCTTGCGCCCGTCGTTCATTGCAGTGCACCCGTGCGGCTCGCCTCCTGCGTCGTTTCCTTCACCGTCGCCACCAGTTGCTTGAGCGTGAAGGGCTTGGCGAGGAAGGCGAACTTCTCCTCCTCCGGCAGGTTCTTGTCGAAGGCCTCCTCGGCATAGCCCGACACGAAGATGATCTTCACGCCGGGATCGCGGCGGCGCAACTCCTTGAGCAGCGTCGGTCCGTCCATCTCCGGCATCACCACGTCCGACACCACGAGATCGATCTTGCCGGAGTGGCGGTCGATCGCCTCGATGGCCTCGACGCCGTTGGCCGCCTGCAGCACCGTATAGCCGCGCGAGGCGAGCCCGCGGGCATTGAGGCCGCGCAGGCCCTCCTCGTCCTCCACCAGGAGGATGGTGCCGTGGCCGGTGTCGTCGGCGGGCACCGGCTTTGCGGTCTCCTTCGCGGCCTTCGCCGCGGGCGGCGCGACTCTTCTCGGCAGTCGGAACGTGGCGCGGCAGGAAGATATGGAACGTCGTGCCGCGGCCGACCTCCGATTCCGGATAGATGAAGCCACCGGTCTGCTTGATGATGCCGTAGACCGTGGAAAGGCCGAGGCCGGTGCCCTTGTTGACCTCCTTGGTGGTGAAGAACGGCTCGAAGATGCGGTCGATGATGTCGGGCGGGATGCCGGTGCCGGTGTCGGCGACGTCGACCCGGACATACTCGCCCTTCGGCATGCCCTTGAGCGCGAGCGCTTCGCACTCCGCGGCGGAGACGTTGGCGGTGCGCAGCACGAGCCTGCCGCCGTTCGGCATGGCGTCGCGGGCATTGACCGCGAGATTGACGATGACCTGCTCGAACTGCGACAGGTCGGCCTTGACCGGCCACAGGTCGGGCCGTGCGGGACGCGTCGAGCGTCACCCGCTCGCCGATCAGCCGGCGCAGCAGCATCGACAGGTCGGACAGCGCCTCGCCGAGATCGAGCACCTGCGGCCGCAAGGGTCTGGCGGCGCGAGAAGGCGAGCAGCTGCCGCACCAGGCTCGCCGCCCGGTTGGCATTCTGCTTGATCTGCATGATGTCCTGGAACGACGGGTCGCTCGGCTTGTGAGCGTTGAGCAGGAAGTCGGTCGCCATCATGATGGCGGAGAGCACGTTGTTGAAGTCGTGGGCGATGCCGCCGGCGAGCTTGCCGACCACCTCCATCTTCTGGGACTGGTCGAACTGGCGCTGCAGCACCCGCTGGTCGGTGGTCTCGATGGCGTAGACGATGGCCGTCTCGGAATCGCTCTCCGCTTCCTCCACCGGAGTGACGTAGAACCGCGCCCAGCGTTCGCCCTCGCCGGCGAGCGCGGCATCGACCGGCGCCACGTCGGCGCGGCCGCCGGCCGCCTTGGCGAGCGCCTCCTCGATCATGGCGCGGTCGCGCGTCGGCGACGACGCCGAGGATGGAGCGGCCCTGCGCCGCCGCCGGCTCGCCCTTGAGCACGCTCTGGACGAGATGGGCGAACGGCGCGTTGGTGCGGGCGATGCGGCCGCTGCGGTCGACCGTGGCGATCGCCATCGGCGTGTTGTGGAAGAAGCGCATGAAGCGCACTTCCGCGGTGCGCTGCGGATCGCTGCCGTCGTCGGCGGCGCGGTTGAGGACGAGGGTGCGCGACGCGCCGGGCGTGGCGTCGGACGCGAACGCGACCTTGTGATGGAGGCGCACCGGCAGGGTACGGCCGTCGCGGCGGCGCAGGTCGAGGTCGAGCACCTCGGTCTTGACCTCGCCGGGATGGGCGGACAGCGTGGTCGAGCAGCGCCGCGCTGTCGCCGGGCAGGATGTCGGAGAGCCGCAGGCCGCCCGATCCGACCTGGGCGAGATCGTAATCGAGCCAGCCGGCCAGCGTGGCGTTGAGATAGACGATGTCGCCATGGCCATCGACCGAGAAGAAACCGGCCGGCGCATGATCGAGATAGTCGATCGCGTGCTGGAGCTCCTGGAACACGTTCTCCTGGCGCTCGCGGTCGCGGGTGACGTCGGCGACGGTCCACACCGCCGTCGCCGGCCTCGTGCGGGTCGCCGAGCGGCCGCACCCGCAGCCGCAGCCACCGCGCCGGCTCGCCGCGCGGCCCGGCGATCCGCACCTCCTCCTGCAGCCGCCGGCCTTCCTGCGCCGCCTTGCGCAGGCGGTAGACCGCCTCCGACACGTCGGGGTCGCCGACGAAGACGCGCTCGACCGGGCGCACCTCCTCCAGCCCGACGGCATCGGCGAACACCCGGTAGGCGGCATTGGCGAACAGCACCCGCCCGGCGCCGTCGGTGACGACGATGCCGTCATGGGCGTTGTCGATGACGCTCTTGAGCATCGGGTCGCCGGATTCGCGGGCCGAGACCCGCAGCACGCCGGCGGCGAGGGCGAACACCGCGAACACCCCGATCACAGCCAGCAACGCGAGAAAGATCGTCACGTAGGGCCCGGCGGCGTTGCGGCCGACCATCATCAGACCGGCGGCGGCGACGACCAGGAGGACCGCAACCAGCAGGACCAGCGCGATGCTGCCGCGGCGTTCGCTCCGCGGGATCATCGTCGTGCCAAGGCCCTGCGTCGCCATGACGAACCGTATCCACCCCTTCCAGCAACCCAACGGACTCCTGACTGCCCCAGCAGGCCGTGCTTCGCAAGGGGATGCCGCGCAGGCCGTTGTGGGCGCCGCGATTCGCTGGCGCAGCGGTGGATTCGAGACCTCGCTGCGGCGGTGGCAGGGTGGGTTATGCCATCATTTCGCCATCAAACCCGTATTCCGAGAAACCAACGGTTTTCCAGAGACTTGTGCAAAGGGGCGATCGGCAGTACCGATCCTCGGTTGGGTTTCGGAATCATTCGGCCGGGCGCGGCTTGCGAAATTGCCGGATGACCGGTCGCCTGACGAGCGGAGGCGGGCGCGTCCGCTGATCATGTAGGTGGCGTGACGCATCGGAGCGTTTTCGAGAATCGCTCCGTGCGTGCGGCCAGGGCGAAAGGGAGCATCGATGGAACGTTCTTCAACACCTGTCGGTCCCGGTGAAGTTCCTGCTCGCCTTCGTCGTCGTGCTCGCGGTGCTCGGTATCGGCGGATACCTGATGCGGCGACTGAGCGGTGGCACTCTGGCATTGCCGGCCCGCGCGGCCGGCAGCCGCGTCTTGCGGTGCTCGATGCAGCGAGCGTCGACGGGCGCCGGCAGTCTGGTGCTGATCCGGCGCGACAACGTCGAGCATCTGCTGCTGATCGGCGGGCCGACCGACATCGTGGTCGAGCCGAACATCGACAAGGCCGCAGCGGCAGGCGGCGCCGGCGCCGTCGCCGGTGCGCGTGACACCAAGGCGAGCCCGGCGCTCGAATCCTTGTCCCGCCCGTCGCCGACCTACGAGCCCGTCCCGCCGATCTCGCGCGAGCCCATGTCGCGCGAGCCCATGCCCCGCGAACCCATGCCGCGCGAGCTGATGCCGCGCGAGCCGATCTCTCGCGAACCGATGTATCGCCCGGCGGCGACGTACGATCCCGCTTACGAACCTGCGCCGCGCCGTCGCCCGCTACGAGCCCGCGCTGCGCGCCGCGCCGGCGATCGAGGAAACGCACTGGCCGGCGCCCGAGCCGATGCCGTCGCGCCGGCCGAGCCGCTGCACGCGTCGTGGCCCGCGCCTGAGCCGGTCGCTGTGGCCGCGGCCGAGCCAGCGCGCACGTCCTGGCCGGCGCCCGAGCCCGCCGCGCCGGTGCAGTCGAGGCGTGCACGCCGAGCCCCTGCACGTCGAGCCTACCTGGCCGGCACCCGAGCCGGTTGCGGCAACGCCGGTCGAGCCTCCGCACGTGTCGCCGTACGTCTCGCCCCAGGTCACTGGCCGGCGCCCGAACCCGCCGCGCCGATGCCCGTCGAACCGCCGCGCCTGCGCGAGGCAGCCGCGTGGCCGTTCGACGAAGATGCCGTCGCGCCGCCGCTGATGCCGACTCCCGTCGAGCCTGGCCGGTCATCCCGCCACCGCCGCCGCCGCCGGCGTTCGAGCCGGTGTTCCCGATGTGCGGAGACCGGCGCATGCCGGCGGCGCCACCGCTGCCGCCCCGCACGGCCAGGAGGAAGCCTCGAATCTCGCCGAGATGGCGCAGCGGCTCGAAGCCGCGCTGCGGCGTCCGATCAGGCCGGTCGAGCGGACAGCGCCGCCGTCCGCCGCATGTCGCGATCGAGGTGCCGCCTCACGAGCCGGCGCCGCCTCCCCCGCCCCCGCCACCGCCGCTGCCCGAGGTGACCGTGGTACCGCAACCCATCGCCGCCCGGAGCCGATCGCGCCGGCGCCGCAGCCGGTGCCGCTGACGGGTCCCGGCCCGCGTCCCGCCCCGGTGTTCACCAGCATCGAGGAGGAAATGGCGAGCCTGCTCGGCCGTTCGACGGGAAGGTCGTGACGGCAGGCCGCCGCCGCGCGGCCCGGACCGACCCCATGAGTGCAGCCCGATCGTCAGGTCGGGCGCAGAGCCGCGCGAGGCGGCGCCGCCGCGCCTGGCAGCGGATGCTGTCCGGCCGCCGGCTCGACCTCCTCGACCCCTCGCCGCTCGACATCGAAATCGAGGACATCGCCCACGGCCTCGCCCGCGTCGCGCGCTGGAACGGCCAGACCTCGGCGATCACATTTTCTCGGTGGCCCAGCACACGCTGCTGGTGGGCGAGATCGCGCGCCGGCAGAACGGCGCCGTCGATCGCCGGCTCGGCCTCGCGCTGCTGCTCCACGATGCGCCGGAATACGTGATCGGCGACATGATCTCGCCGTTCAAGGTCGTCATCGGCGGCTCCTACAAGGCCGTGGAGCAGCGCCTCCTGACCGCCATCCATGTGCGGTTCGGATTGCCGCCGGCGCTTCCGGCCGAGATCCTCGCCATCATCAAGACGGCCGATCACGGCTCCGCGTTCCTGGAGGCGACGGTTCTCGCCGGCTTCAGCGTCACCGAAGCGCGACGCTTGTTCGGCCCGCGGCCGGCCTTGCCTGCCGCCGTCGAGAAGGATTATCTCACGCCGTGGCCGGCCGAGACCGCCAAGCGCCGCTTTCTCGAGCGCTTCGCCACGCTTGTCGAGGAATGATCCGCGCGAGGCGTCCCGCAACTTCAGGATGATGCCGATGATCCATGTGTGCTCGCTGGCGCGACTCCACGATACCGTCGCCGCGACCGGCGCGCGCCACGTCGTCTCGCTGCTCGGGAACGAGGACAATCTGATGCGCCCGCCCGGCGTCGCGCCGGAGCAATCATCTGTGGCTGCAGTTCCACGACATCAACGAGCCGCGCGACGGCCACGTCCATCCCGCGGGCGAGCACATCGAGCGGCTCATCGGCTTCGTGGAGCGCTGGGAGCGCGCGAGCCCGCTGGTGATTCACTGCTATGCCGGCGTCAGCCGCTCGACCGCCGCGGCATTCGTCGCGGTCTGCACGCTCAACCCGGACCGCGGCCGAGGCCGCGATCGCGCAGGCGTTGCGCCGGGCCTCGCCGACCGCGACGCCCAACATCCGAATCGTCGCGCTCGCCGACGACATGCTCGGCCGCCGCGGCCGCATGGTCGACGCGTCACCGCGATCGGCCAGGGCATGCTCGCCGAGGCCGCCCCGTTCCGGCTCGACCTCCACGGCCAGTTAACCCGGCGGCAAGCTTAATCAGGTCACAAGGTTGTCGGCTTGCCGCCGGCTCGGCCACTGGCCTCATTCCTGCCGTGCTCTCATTGACAATGAGCGTGGGGATTCCGATTGGGGCTGGGGGGTTTGTGACGTTTCTTCGACGTGGCGAACGCGATTCGCGCGTGCGGCTGCGGCCGGCGAGCTCGCCACCGGAGCCGCTTGCTTCGTGATGGCGTCGCTGCCGGCGCCGATCGGCTACCAGGATTTTGCCGCCTTCATCGCCCGTCAGCCGGCGATCGGCGAGCATCTGCGCAGGCATCTGATCGCGTCGCCGTTCGGCACCATCCATGCCGCGACCTTCAGCCTGCCGCAGCCGGTCGGCACCGGCGTTCCCGACGGCGGCGCCGTGCGTCTGGTGAATTTCGATCCGAATGCCGACATCACCGGGTCGATCTCGCCGCGTGGCGCATCGCAAAGCGCCGACGGCGAAGCCCGCGGCCAGGTGAGGCTCGCTTATCCCGGCGTCAACCGCAGCCTCGAAGGGCGACCGCCTGTCGCCGGGCGAACCCGGTGCGCCGTCGCACAGGTGGTGCCGCGGCCCGGCTCGGTTCCGCCGGTGGCCGCTCACGATTCCGCCGGCCGCGCGGCACAGATCGCCCGGTCGCAGCACGTGTCCGACCCGGACGAAGACTCTCGATATGCGCGATGCCGAGGAGAACGCGCCGCGGGCGCAGGAGGTGGCGCGCCTCGCCCCGCCCGGCTCGGTCCCGCGAACAGGTCGCGCCGAACGCGCGCGAGCCGACATCGATGTCGCCGACGTCGATCCGTCCGAGAGCCGCGGCGCCCCGCTTGCGCAAGAAGCGCCCGGCCATTCGCGCCGCCCGCATCTATTTCGGCACAGATCCGCTGGGCGGCACGCTCTCCGCCATCGAGCCCTGGGGTCCGGACGAGAAGCCCGTGTTCGAGCCGACGACGACCCGATCGCCGACGCGCGCGCCCGGACGGCGCCGAACGAGACCATCGCCCGCAAGGGCGAGGTCAACGTCGACGCCCATGCGCTGGTGAGCCCCGCCGAGCGGCTCGGTCTCAACGTCGACGGCGACGAGCGCGTCGAAGCACGAGAAATGCCTCACCGACGCGATCTATTTCGAGGCCCGCGGCGAACCGGTGCGCGGCCAGATCGCCGTCGCCCAGGTGATCATGAACCGGGTGTTCTCGCGCTACTACCCGAACTCGGTCTGCGGCGTCGTCTACCAGAACGCCAACCGCCACATGGCCTGCCAGTTCAGCTTCGCCTGCGACCGCATCCCACGACCGCGTCAACGAGCCGGCGGCCATGGATCGCGCCAAGCAGATCGCCCGCGAGACGCTCGACGGCAAGTACTGGCTCACCGATGTGGGCAAGGCGACCCACTACCATGCCCGCTGGGTGCACCCGCACTGGGTGCGCGAGATGCAGCGGCTCGACCAGCATCGGCGTGCACACCTTCTATCGCCCGCGCAGCTGGGGCGACGGCGCCGACTCAGCCGATCTGGGGCGATCCCGCAATCACCGAAGAGGCCGAGAAGAAGCTGTAGGCCCCGCAACGGCGCCTGCGATCCGCAGATTCTGCGCATTTGTTGAGCGTAACCGGGATGGCCGACGGTTGGAGGAGCTCATCAATATGATTTTGATGGCGATACTCGTGGCATTCATGTGCGTGGCTTTGGTCGTGCCGTGGCCGGCCTCGGAGGCCGACTAGCCCGCCGCCGTCACATCTCGATGTCGAGGCCGACGTCGAGATTGGGCGCGGAATGGGTGATCGCTCCCGACGAGAGATAATCGACCCCGGTCGCGGCGATCGCTGCCGCGGTCGCATGGGTGATGCCGCCTGACGCTTCGGTGACGACGCGCCCGGCCGCCATGGCGACGGCGGTTTTCAGCGTCGCAACGTCCATGTTGTCGAGCAGCACGACATCGGCCATCCCGGTGTCGAGCACCTCGCGCAACTGCTCGAGCGTATCGACCTCGATCTCGATCTTGACGAGATGGCCTGCGACCGCCCGCGCCCTGGCGAGCACCGCGCGGATGCCGCCGGCGACCGCGATGTGGTTGTCCTTGATGAGGATCGCGTCGTCGAGCCCGAACCGATGATTGAAGCCGCCGCCGCAGCGCACCGCGTATTTCTCGAGCGCGCGCAGTCCGGGCGTCGTCTTGCGCGTGCAGCACACCCGCGCATTGGTGCCGGCGATCAGGCGGACGAAGGCCGCTGTCGCCGTGGCAATCCCGGAGAGATGGCCGAGGAAATTGAGCGCGACGCGCTCGCTGCCGAGCATTGCGCGGGCGTCGCCGGCGACCGCGAGGAGCGTCGCTCCGGCTTCGACCGCATCGCCGTCGCGCGCCTGCGCCGCGACGCTGACGGCGGGATCGAGCCGGCGCAGCGCCGCTTCGACGAGCGGCAGTCCGCTGATCACCCCCGGCCGGCGCGCCGCGACCACGGCGCGCGCCCGCGTGCCCGCCGGCACGGTGGCGATCGAGGTGACGTCGCCGGCGCGGCCGAGATCTTCCTCGAGCGCACGGATGACCGCGTCCTCGATGACGAGAGGCGACAGGAAGGCGTCGGGATGAAGCGTCGCGGTCATGGCGCGATGCTTTAGCTGAATAGATTGCATGGCGAAACCGGCTTCGCGCCAAACACAACACTGTCATTGCCCGGCTTGACCGGGCAATCCAGTAACCCCTGCGCTGCCGATGCGGCTAAGACTTTGCCTCATGGAGAGTCCGGTGGTTACTGGATCGCCCGGTCAAGCCGGGCGATGACAGCGAAGTGGGTGCGCCACCCTGGAAATAGCCCCGCCGGGCTGATAGAGCCGGGCGATGGCCGTCTCCGCCGCCAACAGCGCGCCGGATATCTCCGTCGTGCTCGCCACTTACAATCGCCGGCGCACGCTGCCGCGGGCGATCGCAAGCGTGCTCGCCCAGGACGACGTCGCCTTCGAGCTGATCGTCGTCGACGACGCCTCGCGCGACGGCACCGCGGCCTATCTCGCAACGCTCGACGATCCGCGCATCCGCGTCATCGTCTGCCCGGGCAATGGCGGCCCGAGCGCGGCGCGCAACCGTGGGTTGGAAGCCGCCCGTGCCGACATCGTCGCGTTTCTCGATTCCGACGACGCCTATCGACCGTGCCGCCTCGCGGCGCCGCTCGCGGCCTTCGCGGCAGACACGAGCCTCGTCGCCACGCTGAGCTCGGCGGTGAAGCACGACCGCAACGGCCCCCGCGATGCGGTCATCCCCGCGGTGAAGCTCGCCGCGCCGGCCTTCGAATGGGCGCTGATCTGCGATCTCGTGCCGGTCGAGGCGACGAGCATCACCGTGCGGCGCGCCGTGGCGCTCACGGCGGGCGGCTTCTGCGAGCGTCTGCGGCTCACCGAGGACCGCGAGTTCCTGATCCGGCTCGCCCGTCACGGCGGCGGGGAGCTTCTGCCCGGGCTGCTGTGGGAGAAGTTCTCCGGCGACGACAATCTGTCGAACGACTGGGCGAAGGCCGGGCAAGGCCTCGCGGCCTACGTGCGCGAGCGCCCCGAATATGCCGGCCGCTTCCGCAAGGTCGGGAGCTATCTCGCGACCAAGGTGCTGGTCGCCGACCTGCGGCTCGGCCTGTGGGACGCGTTCCGGCGCGACCTGCGGGCGCTGCGCGACGCCGGGCTGATCGGGGCCGACCCGCTGCGCCTCATCCGCGACCACCGCGAGGTCCGCCGTTACCGCCGCGCCATGTCCGGCGCGGCGGGGCTCGGAAGCCTCACCGGGCCGCCGGCCGCCTGGCAGTGAGTCCGCGAGGACACACCCGGCCACCGTAAGTCCGTTCCGGTGTTCGTTTTTCGCAGATTTCAGAAAAAATTTACCACGATATCGAACCCTTGCACCGCTCAGCCTGACTAACGGGTTGTCAGGGGTGACGGTTGAGGGGTTGGTTGGTCGTGGGGACTTTCAAGGCCATAGTCGTCGACAAGACCGACAGCGGCCAGTCCGTTGCGCTCACCGACTTCGACGAAGCCGGCCTGATGGAGGGCAACGTCGTCCTCCGGCCGGAATGGTCGACCGTCAACTACAAGGACGGTCTTGCCATCACCGCCAAAGCGCCGGTGGTGCGCCGGTTCCCCATGATCGCGGGCGTCGACGGCGCCGGCACGGTGGAAAGCTCCACCCATCCGGACTGGAAGTCCGGCGACAAGGTCATTCTCGGCGGCTGGGGTTGCGGCGAGACCCACCTCGGCCTCTACGCGCAGAAGGCGCGGGTCAACGGCGACTGGCTGATCCCGCTTCCCGCGAAGTTCTCCGCCCGCGACGCGATGGCGATCGGAACCGCCGGCGTTACCGCAATGCTCTGCGTGATGGCGCTCGAGCGCTGCGGCGTCACGCCGGACCGCGGACCGATCATCGTCACCGGGGCCGCCGGCGGCGTCGGCTCGACCGCGGTCGCGCTGCTCGCGAAGCTCGGCTACCAAGTTACCGCCTCCACCGGCCGTACCGAGGAGGAGGGCTACCTCAAGGGCCTCGGCGCATCCGAGGTGATCGCGCGAAGCGAGTTGACCGGGCCGGTGCGCCCGCTCGCCAAGGAGCGCTGGGCGGGGGGCATCGACAGCGTCGGATCGACGACGCTCGCCAATGTGCTGTCCATGATCCGCTACGGCGGTGCGGTAGCGGCGTGTGGTTTAGCCCAAGGTATCGACCTGCCGACGACCGTCGCGCCGTTCATCCTGCGCGCCGTCTCGCTGATAGGTATCGAGTCGGTTTACGCCTCGAAGTTGATTCGCAACGAAGCCTGGACCAGGCTGGGAAAGGACCTCGACATGAACAAGTTGTCAGAGATGACAGCTGAGATCGGCCTCGCCGATACGATAAAAGCTGGGAAAGAAATAGTGAACGGCCGCGTGCGCGGTCGACTTGTGGTGAAAATCGGGTAAATTTGTTCAGGATTTGTCGACCAAATCCGAGCATAATTTACTTCGATCTCCATGGTACTTTTGGGGAAGAGATCGACACACATTGGGGTTGGGGGTCGTCGTCATGTTCGCGCGTAGTTTGCTTGTCGTTGCAGCACTTTTGACCACTCTTCCGGCGTATGCCGGTGAGCTGAGGCCGGAGGATGCCAAGCGCTTCGTCGCCGGCAAATATTTCAGCTACACCTGTTTCGAAGGAAGCCGGGGCATGGGCCGCATCCAGGCGGACGGCTCGGTCGCCGGCACCATCCAGATGCGCGGAACTGGCCCCGTGCACATGATGACGCTGCCGGCCGGCACGGTGAAGGTGGCGCCTGATTCGATTTGCGCTTCGGTGCGCGGCGTGCCGTTCAGCCCCTGCTTCAACGTCTACCAGATCGACCAGAAGAGCTTCCGCGGCTCGATCAGCGGGCTCGGCTTCGCCTACTGCGATTTCGTGCGCCACAACCCGCGCGTCGATGTCGCCGAGTTCGACCGGGGCGACGGGCCAGGGCCAATCGCACGCGGGCGACACCAGCAAGATGCGCAGCTCGGTCAACCAGTAAGGGCCGACCTCCCCCGGCTCTTGTTCCCAGATCAGGCGGGCCGGCGCCCTACGCCGCCCGCCGCGGCGGGAACAGCAAGCGCTGGTAGAGATATCCAATTCCCACCAGCACCAGTCCAAGCCCGATAAAGGACAGCGCCCGCCAGATCCCGGTGAGGTCGGCCATGTCGACCAGGAACACCTTGGCGATGGTGAGCACCACGACCGCGGCGGACGCGAGCCGTGCCGGCTTGGAGTCGATGAGCAGGCCGGCGACCAGCAGCACCACGCCGAAGCCGAGCCACACCGCAGAGAGCGCGTACTGCTCGGGATCGGTCGTCTCGCCCGCGGTCAGCACCGGTCCGTGAAAGAGCCGGATCACCTGTAGCGTGAGATAGGCGAGCGCGAGGGCGACCGATGCCGCGGCATAGACCGCACGGTAGGTCATCGGGCGCGTCCTGCGCGCGACGAGCGCAAGAGCGATCGCCAGCACCGCCGGCAGGCCGTAGCCCAACAGGATGAGATTGAGGAACGGACCGCCGACCGGTCGATCGGTCACCAGCGGGTTCTCGAAGATACCGAGGCCGATGACGATCGCGGCCAACGTGATCCCGGCCACCACGAGCGCCCCGACGTCGTAGACGATGCTGCCGGTGCGCCCCGCAGCCATTCGAGCCCGATGGCGATGGCGAGGCCGGCCGAGACCTGCAGCGCGAGCTCGGCAAGGCCGCCGCCCGATCCGTAGAGGTCGCCGCCGTTCATGGCATGGCGGATTTCGAAGAACACCAGGAGCACGGTGAACAGGATCGCCGCCGCTTCCACGATGCGCACCGGCAGGTCGTCGCCGCGGCGGCGCAGCAGATGGCCGGCGACCCAGAACGACAGTGCCGGGACGCCATAGCCGTAGAGCAGCCAGTTGAAGAGCGTCCGCGTGCCGAGGTCGTTCCCGGCGATGCGGGGCTCCCAGGCGATCCGCGCCAGTACGAGCGCGGCAGCGATAGCCGCAAGCCAGCGCAGCAGCGGCAGCGGCCGCTTCTCGGCGACCCAGGCGATCCCCGGCGCCATGAGCGCGAGGCCGATGGTCAGCCACCCCTTCTCCAAGGCAAAGCTCAGGGTGAGCGCCAGCGCAGCCACCGCGCCGGCGTTGGTTTCGGCTCATGTCGAGCGACTCTTTCCCGATTGGGAACGCCGCTCGCGCAGCCGGGCCATCCGTGCCGACATCGCCCGCTTCGGCGGAATCGTCCGCCCGTTATCGGCGCCGGAAGAGCTCGGCTTGGGCGGCATGCTCGGTACCATGTACGTGCTGGAAGGCTCGCGCCTCGGTGCCAGGATGCTGCTGCGCCGAGTGGCGCAGTCTCCCCACCCTGAGGTGCGCGAGGCGTGCGCTTATCTCGGCCACGGCGCCGGGTCGAGCCTCTGGCAAAGCTTCCTCGCGGCTCTCGAATTCCATGGCGGACGGTTGAGCGACGATCGCGTCGCGGTGCGCGCGGCGCAGCATGCCTTCGATCTGTTCGCGGACGCCGCTTCATCGATCGGACCGGCATCGCGGGAACGCATCGGAGCCGACGCATGAACAAGGAGGTCAACCTCACCAACTGCGACCGCGAGCCTATTCACATCCCGGGCAGCGTGCAGTCGTTCGGCTTTCTGCTCGCGCTGCTGTCGGACTTCTCGATCTGCACTGCGTCGACCAACGTCTCGGCCTATCTCGGCTTCGACCATGCAGAGCTTCTGCAACGTTCGATCGGAGATGTGTTTTCGCAGCCGGCGGTCGCCGCGATCCGGACGCGTATCGACTATCTCTCCGGCGAGGACGCCGTCGAGCGGATGTTCGGAGTGACGTTGCAGGATGGCGGGAAGCCGTTCGACCTCGCCATTCATTTCTCGGGGCCTTACCTCGTCATCGAGGGCGAGCCGAGTGTCGCCGAGCAAAACGTGAATTCCGGCGAGCTGGTGCGGCTGATGCTGGGACGGGTCCGCAAGACCACGACCGTCGCCGACCTCGCACAGGAATCCGCGCGGCAGGTCAAGATGCTCACCGGTTTCGACCGGGTGATGATCTACCGGTTTCACCCCGACGGATCCGGCGAGGTGATCGCCGAGGTGCTGCGCAGCGGCCTGGAGCCGTTTCTCGGATTGCACTATCCCGCGTCCGATATCCCGCGGCAGGCGCGCATCCTTTATCAGCGCAATTGGCTCCGCCTCATTGCCGACGTCGATGCCGCGCCGGTGCCGCTGGTGTCGGCGGCCGCACACAGCGCGCAACTGCTCGACCTGTCGATGAGCGTGCTGCGATCGGTGTCGCCGATCCACATCGAATATCTGCAGAACATGGGCGTCGCCGCGTCGATGTCGATCTCGATCCTGCGCGACGGCAAGCTCTGGGGCCTGTTCGCCTGCCATCACTACGGCCCGCGTCACGTCTCGTTCGAGCGAAGGACGGCCGCCGAGCTGTTCGGCCAGATGTTCTCGTGGATTCTCGAAACCCGGGAGCGCGAGGACGAGGTCGCCTATCAGACGCGCGCCCACGACATCCAAGAGCGGATGATGGAGGTCGCCGCTTCTCACGCGCACAGCCGCAGCGCCATCATCGACTTCATCGCCGATTACCGTGACATGATCGACTGCGACGGCCTCGCAGTGTGGTCGGACGAGAAGCTCATGCTGTCCGGCGAAACGCCGACCGAAGCCGAGGTCATGGACCTCATCGGTTTCATCAACCGGACCACGCCCGGGCGCATCTGCGCGAGCGCCGAGATCGCGAAAATCTACGCCGCCGGCGCTTCGTTCCGCGACCGCGCCGCGGGGTTTCTCGCCATTCCGATCTCGCGGGCGCCGCGCGACTGCCTGATCTTCTTCCGGCGCGAGATCCTACGCTCGGTGAAGTGGGCCGGAGACCCCAACAAGACCTATGCCTCGGGCCCACTCGGCCCACGCCTCACGCCGCGCAAGAGCTTCGAGCTTTGGCAGGAGATCGTTCGCGGCCAGTGCGCGCCGTGGACCGCCGCCGATCTGAGGATCGCCGAAGGATTGAGAGTGACGCTGCTCGAGGTGATCCTGCAGCTCGCCGACCTTGCGGCGCAGGAACGTCAGTCCGCCCAAGAGCGCCAGGAGCTCATGATCGCGGAGCTCAACCATCGGGTCCGCAATATCCTGAGCCTCGTGCGTGGGCTGGTCGCCCAGAGCAAGGACTCGACGGCGAGCGCCGAGGAATTCGCGAGCGTGCTGGGAGGACGCATCCAGGCCTTGGCGCGCGCGCACGACCAGATCACCAACCTGAACTGGGCGCCTGCCGCGCTCAAGTCGCTCGTCGAATCCGAGGCCGGCGCCTATCTCGGATCGCGGGCCGGCCGGATCCGCCTGGTGGGTCCGGATGTCGCGCTCGATCCGAAGGCGTTCGCGACCATCGCCCTCGTCGTCCACGAGATGATGACCAACTCGGCGAAATACGGCGCGCTCGCCGATTCGACCGGGCAGGTCGAGGTGGTGCTGGCGGCTCGACCAGGCTTCGAGCCTCGTCATCGACTGGAAGGAGAGCGGCGGCCCGCCGGTGCAGCCTCCGGCGCGGCGCGGGTTCGGCACCACCATCATCGAGCGGTCGATCCCGTTCGATCTCAACGGCGACGCCGAATTGCGGTTCGACCTCCTGGGCGTGCAGGCGCGCTTCGTGATCCCGGCGCAGTACGTTCAGATGATGACGTCGGGGGCCGGAGTGATCGGCCGGGTCGAGACCGAGAAACCGGCGCCGCCGCGGCTCTCCGGCACGGCGCTCATCGTCGAGGACAACCTCATCATTGCGCTCAGTGCCGAGGTCATCCTGCTCGATCTCGGGGCGCGCCACGTCGACACCGCGGCCTCCGTGACCGAGGCGCTCAACGCGATCGGGCGCCAGCGGCCGAGCTTCGCGCTCCTCGATTTGAACCTCGGCCGCGAGACCAGCATCGCGGTCGGGCACCGGCTGGTCGAGCTCGAAATCCCCTTCATCTTCGCCACGGGCTACGGCGAGCGAGCGCCGATCCCATGCGAGCTCCATAGTGTCCCGGTGATCCAGAAGCCCTATACGCGCGACACCATCGAACGGGCGATGGGCAGATTGCCCGCGGCCGCTGTGCAGGATTAGCGATAGGGCCCCGGCGCCACCCTGCCCGTCTTGGGCGGGTCAGGTCGCGCCGACCTAGCGGGCTGGCAGCAGCGAAACGCCGAACCAGACGCCGAGGAGATAAGCGCCCGCCCCGACCACCACGCCGGCAACGAGCGCGCGGTCGCTGACCAGGGGACGATCGCCGGCAAAGCGCAGGATCAGAAGCGCCACCACCCCCAGCGCGGAGAAGATGAACAGCGGATGCTTCATCATGCCGTCGCCGAACGGACGCTGGGCGGCATACATGCCGAACACCATGCCGCCGAGCGCCATGCCGCCGAGCCACCATGACAAGGCGCGCAACGCCGCCTCGGGCGACCAGTCGGCCGGCGGGTGGGCAGCTGGCGTGGGGGCGGCTGGCGCCGGCGCGGTCGCGGCGGGATCGGGCTTGGTCGGCTCTGTCACCTCGTCACCAATTCCTCGCCGAGAACGGCGAGGCCTTTCTGTTGCGTCGCAGCGGCATGTGGCCGGCAGAGCCATGCCCTGCCGCGGAAGGTGGCGCAAATTATCACCTCCCCTCGCCTGTGCAATCGCGCCGTCGCTATCCTTCCCCCGCGCGGAGCGGTGAACCTTCCCGGCAGCGGGGACACCAAGGGAGGTGAACGTCCTCGAGGGGATCGAGATGAGCGACTTCGACGCCGACGACGTGAAGGTTTACCGGGCTTGGCTGCGCCGCACGCTTGCCGTCTATGCCGGCATGCTCCTGTTGGGAGCTGCTACGATCGCGGCCTTCGCCCTCACCGAGGGGCCGAATTCGGCCCGCATTCTCGCCACCGCATTCAGCCTCACCGCACCGTGATCGCTGCTGATCGGCCACCCGATTGGCGTACGCCCGGGGCTGCCCACTGGGGCTAAGCCGTGCTTGCCGCCTTCTTGCCCAGCGCCGCCTGCGCGGCGGCGAGCCGTGCGATCGGGACGCGGAACGGCGAGCACGACACGTAGTCGAGGCCGATCTCGTGGCAGAACGCGACCGAGGCCGGGTCGCCGCCGTGCTCGCCGCAGATGCCGAGCTTGAGCTTCGGGCGCACCTTGCGGCCGCGCTCGGTCGCGATCCGCACCAGCTCGCCGACGCCGTCGCGATCGATCGAGACGAACGGGTCGATCGGCGAGGATGCCCTTGGCGGTGTAGATGCCGAGGAAGCTCGCCGCGTCGTCGCGGCTGATGCCGAACGTGGTCTGGGTGAGGTCGTTGGTGCCGTAGGAGAAGAACTCCGCGGTCTCGGCGATCTCGCCCGCCATCAGCGCGGCGCGCGGCAACTCGATCATGGTGCCGACCTGGTAGTCGATCTCGGTCGCGTGCTCCTTCGCCGACCGCCTTGGCGGTGTCGTCGATCCGCGCCTTGACGAGGTCGAACTCCGCCCGCGTCGCGATCAGCGGCACCATCACCTCGGGCACCACCGGCTTGCCGGTGCGCTTGCCCGCCTCGACCGCCGCCTCGAAGATGGCGCGGGCCTGCATCTCGGCGATCTCGGGATAGGCGATGGCCAGGCGGCAGCCGCGGAAGCCGAGCATCGGGTTGAACTCGGCGAGCTCGCGGGCGCGGTCGGCGAGCTTTCGGGGATCGGCGTTCATCGCCGCGGCGACCTCGGCGATCTCTTCCTCGGTGTGCGGCAGGAACTCGTGCAACGGCGGATCGAGCAGCCGGATCGTCACCGGCAGGCCGCCCATGATCTCGAACAGCTCGATGAAGTCGTCGCGCTGCATCGGCAACAGCTTGGCGAGCGCGGTGCGGCGGGTCTTCTCGTCGTCGGCGAGGATCATCTCGCGCACGGCGCGGATGCGGTCCTCGTCGAAGAACATGTGCTCGGTGCGGCACAGGCCGATGCCTTCGGCGCCGAACCGCACCGCGACGCGGGCGTCGTTCGGGGTGTCGGCGTTGGCGCGGACCTTGAGCTTACGCGTCGCATCGGCCCAGCCCATCAGCGTCGCGAACTCGCCCGACAGCGCCGGCTCGATCATCGCGACCTTGCCGGCGAGCACCTGGCCGGTCGAGCCGTCGATGGTGATGATGTCGCCCTTCTTGCAGGTGACGCCGCCGGCGGTGAACACGTTCGCCGCATAGTCGACACGGATGGCCCCGGCGCCGGAGACGCAGGGCTTGCCCATGCCGCGCGCCACCACCGCGGCGTGAGACGTCATGCCGCCGCGGGTGGTGAGGATGCCCTCGGCGGCGTGCATGCCGTGGATGTCCTCGGGGCTGGTCTCGACGCGCACCAGGATCACCCGGCGCCCTTGCGACTTCATCAGCTCGGCTTCGTCGGAGGAGAACACGATCTCGCCGGAGGCGGCGCCGGGCGAGGCCGGCAGGCCGGTCGCGATCACCTTGCGCGCGGCCGTCGGATCGATGGTCGGATGGAGGAGCTGGTCGAGCGAGCCGGGATCGACCCGCGTGACCGCCTCCGGCCGCGTGATCAGGCCTTCGTTCGCAAGCTCGACCGCGATGCGCAGCGCCGCCTTGCCGGTGCGCTTGCCGGAGCGGGTCTGCAGCATCCACAGCTTGCCCTGCTCCACCGTGAACTCGAGGTCCTGCATGTCGCGGTAATGCGTTTCCAGCAGCCCGTAGATGCGGGTGAGCTCGGCGAAGGCTGCCGGCATGGCGCGCTCCAGCGACGGCTTCTCGGAGCCGCGATTCCTGGCGCGCGATCTCGGTGATCTCCTGCGGCGTGCGGATGCCGGCGACGACGTCCTCGCCCTGGGCGTTGATGAGGAATTCGCCGTAGAGCCGCTTCTCGCCGGTCGAGGGATTGCGGGTGAAGGCGACGCCGGTCGCCGAGGTCTCGCCCATGTTGCCGAACACCATCGCCTGGACGTTGACGGCGGTGCCCCAGCTTTCCGGGATGGCGTGCAGGCGGCGATAGGTGATGGCGCGCTGGTTCATCCACGAGCCGAACACGGCGCCGATCGCGCCCCACAGCTGGTCGCTGCGGATCCTGCGGGAACGGCGCGCCGTGCTCCTCCTCGACCTGCGCCTTGTAGCGGCTGACGAGCTCCGCCCAATCGTCGGCATCGAGCTCGGTGTCGAGCATGTAGCCGTGCTGGTCCTTGTGCTCGTCGAGAATCTCCTCGAACAGGTGGTGGTCGAGGCCGAGCACCACGTTGGAATACATGGTGATGAAGCGCCGGTAGCGAATCATAGGCGAACCGGCGGTCGCCGGACGTCTTCGCCACCGCCTCGACGGTCTCGTCGTTGAGGCCGAGATTGAGGACGGTGTCCATCATGCCCGGCATCGAGGCGCGGGCGCCGGAGCGCACCGAGACGAGCAGCGGGTTCTCGCGATCGCCGAACCGGCGGCCGGCGATCCGGCCGACCTGCGCGAGCGCCGTTTCGACCTGGGCCTTGAGCTCCTTCGGATAGGCTTTGCCGTTGGCGGTAGAAGTAGGTGCAGACCTCGGTGGTGATGGTGAAGCCGGGCGGCACCGGCAGGCCGAGATTGGCCATCTCGGCGAGATTGGCGCCCTTGCCGCCGAGCAGGTCGCGCAGGCGCGACGCTCCGTCGGCCTTGCCGTCGCCGAAGGCGTAGACCCATTTGCCGGGCTTCGGCGCTGCTGCGACGGCCTTCGGCTTCGCCACTGTCTTCGGCTTTGCCACTGTCTGCGGCTTCGCGACGGCCTTCGGCTTTGCGGCCACCTTCACCGGCTTCGCTTTCGGCGCCGGTTTGGCTGCGGCCTTGCGAGGCGGAGCGGGCGATTTTGCACCTGGCCGCTTCGCCGCCGGCCTCGCCGCGGCCGACCTCGAAACAGATTTGGCCGCTGAGCGCTTGGCAGGGGAGCTTGGCGGGGGAAGCTTGGCGGGGCGACGGGAACGCAACGATCTCATCGATTTCACCATGACGGGCTCTGCCTTTTTGAGCGGCCACAAAGCACGTGCGCCGCCGACCGGCAACCCCGCCTTGCGTGGGGTCGTCAATGGATCAGGCCGAGCCCCGTGATTCCGACCACGATCAGGTAGATGGCGACGATGTAGTTGAGGAGCTGCGGCATGATGAGAATCAGGATTCCGGCGACCAGCGACACGATCGGCTGGATGTGGGCAACGGTGAGCATCAGGGCATCCTCCTCGAAGGACTTGGCGAATCCAACGGTATGGGGGTAATACGCCTACGCGAAATCACTTTGCATGCCATGCTGAAATCCGAACCGGCACCCGATAACGGGGAGCGCCCACGGGGTTCCGCGGTGCCCGTAGCCCGGATGAGCGAAGCGACATCCGGGAACAGCGACGGACGCGCGATCCGAGATCACAAGGTCCCGCATCTCGCTGCGCTCATGCGGGCTACGGCTCCTACTGCTGCACGGCGCGAATATCCTCCAGCGTCAGCCGCGGATGGTCGGCCACGATGGCTTCAGGGCTCATGCCGGCTCCGAGTTTGCGCAAGATCATTTCTACCGGCACGCGCGTCCCACGGATCACGGGCTTGCCACCCATGATCTCCGGGTTCATTTCGATCCGCTCGTATGGCGCCACTTGTGCCTCCGATCGCCTCGCTCGCGTCAGGTAGCATGATCACTGGTCGGCGCCGCGGGATGCCGGCAACGCTCACGCGCCGCCGGTCAGGTAGCGCTTCGCCAGCACCTTGCCCTCCTCGACCGCCGGCTGGTCGAACGGGATCGACGCCGAGAAGCTGCGCCGCGATGATCGTCTCCAGCATGAAATGCATCAGCAATTCGCCGAGGCTCGTCTCGTCGAGGCGGTCGAGCTTGATGGTGCGCACCGGGCAGCCGTTCTTCGCCAGCGTCTCGGCGGTGGCGCGGCCCTTGCGCGGCGACGAGGTCGCCGATGGTCTTGCCGCCGAAGCCCGGGCTCGCCGGCGGCGGCCGCGAGGCCGGCGATCGAGCCGCGGTCCGTCGCCCGGCGCAGGCGACGGTGATCACCGTGAACAGCTTGTCGCGCGGGCCGGCGATGAAGAGCTGGAGCTGGCTGTGCTGGTCGACCGGCCCGAGCGCCGCGATCGGCGTCGTGCCCTTGCCGTCCTTGCCGAGGCTCTCCGCCCACAGCTGGACGTACCAGCGGGTGAAGCGCTCGAGCCGATCGGCATAGGCCATCAGCACCGCGATCGGCTTGGCCTGGAGGTGGCGAGCGCGACATTGAGCGCGGCGCCGACGCGCCGCGGGGACCTCGCCGGGCGGCGCTGCCGGCGAGCACCGGCGCGAGCGCCGCCGCGGCGCCGCGGCGGATCGCGGCGATGTCGAGGCCGGCCACCGCGGCCGGCAGCAGGCCCGACATTGGTGAGCACCGAGAAGCGTCCGCCGACGTCGGGATCGTGATCGAGCATCGGCGACGCCGTGCCCGCCGAGGAGATCGCGCAGGCCGTTGCGCCGGCCGGCGACCGCCGGCTCGGTGATGCCGAAGAAGAGTCGGGCACGTCGCTGCCGCGAGCCCGGCCGCGCGCACCGCAGCCAGCGCCGCGATGGTCTGCATCAGCGTCTCGCCGGTGCCGCCCGATTTCGACACCGCGACGAAGCGCGTGCGCGGCGAGCGGCAGGCGCGCCAGCAGCGCGGCATAGGTGTCGGGATCGAGATTGTCCATGAAGTGCAGGCGCGGGCCGTCGCGCAACGCCCCGAGCGCCCGGCACGCCGCAGCCGGCGAGCTGCGCCACCGTCTGGCCGCCGAGGCTCGAGCCGCCGGTGCCGAGAAAGCACGATGTCGCGTCGCGCGCCGGCGGCGAGCCGCTTCGCGCGCCGCTTGATGCCGGCGAGATCGTCGGTCTTCTCCGGGAGCCGCAGCAGAGGCAGCTTGCCGTCCGCGTGGCGTGCCCTGATCCAGGCGAGCGCGTCCGCGCTGCGCGCCAGGGCATCGGCATAGGCCGCCGCCGTCACGCCGTCGACGGCCGATGCGCTCCTCGCGGGCGTCATCGATCGATTGCAAGAGCAGCCATGGGAGCGAGCCGACCGTGAAGCCGGACTGCGCGGTCAACCGCCCTTGGCCGGCGTGACCGGCGGCCGGCCGACCACCGTGACCAGCATGCCGCCGTCGAGCAGACGCTTGGCGACCCGCTTCACGTCGGCCATGGTCACCGCCTGCACCAGGCTGTTGCGCTTGTCGATGTAATCGATGCCGAGATCGTCGAGCTGGATCTGCACGAGCTGCGCGGCGATCTTGCCCGAGGTGTCGAAGCGCAGCGCATAGGACCCCGTCAGGAACGACTTCGCCTTGGTGAGTTCCTCTTCGGTCGGGCCGCTCTCGGCGAGGCGGCGGATTTCGGATTCCAGCGACCTCGAGGGTCTGCCCGGTGCGATCGGCGCGGGTCGCGGTGCCGGTCATGAACAGCGCCGCGTGGTCGAGCGGGATCAGGGCGCTGAACACCGAATAGGCGAGGCCGCGCACCTCGCGCACCTCGCGATAGAGCCGCGAGGAGAACGAGCCGCCGCCGAGCACGTGATTGACCACGAACGCGGCCATGAAATCCGGATCGTTGCGCGCGATGCCGACGCCGCCCAGCATCAGCACCGACTGCGGGACGTCGAGATCGATCGAGATCTTCTGTCCGAGCCCCTGCGGGCTCACCACCGGGAACCGCGGCGAGACTTGCCCTTGGCCGGCAGGCCGCCGAACACCTTGTCGATGAGCTTGCCGGCGGTCGCAGCGTCGATGTCGCCGACGATGGCGATCTTGAGCGTGTCGCGGGCGAACACGCGCCGCATGTAATCCTTGAGATCGGCCGCGGTGATGGTCGGAACCGATTCGAGGGTGCCGCGCACCGGCCGGCCATAGGGATGGCCGGGGAAGGCGGTCGACCACCAGCGCTGGCTCGCCATCTCGTTGGGGCTCGTGGTCTCGCGGCGCAGCCCCGACAGCATCTGGTCGCGGATGCGCTCGATGTCGACCGTGTCGAAATGCGCCTCGGTGAGCGACAGCCGCAAGCAGCTCGAAGGCCTCGTCCAGATTGGCGGACAGCGTGCGCACCGAACCCGAGGTCTGGTCGCGGTTGGCCGTGAAGCTGAGCTCGATCGCCTTGGCCTCGACCCGCTCGTGGAAGCTCCTTGGAATCGAGGTCGCCCGCGCCTTCGTCGAGCAGCGACGTCGCCATGGTGGCCACGCCCGGCTTGTCGCGCGGGATCCTGGTTGGCGCCGCCGCGGAACGCGAAGTCGAGCGCGACCAGCGGCACCGACGGCTCCTGCACCAGCCAGGCCTCGATGCCGCCCGGGCTGACGACGCGTTCGATCGTCGTCGCCTCGGCGGCGGGCGCGAGCATCAGCAGCGCTGCGCGCGATCAGCGAACGACGCGACGGCCGAGAGAGGCGCAGATTGCGCGGCCGACATCCGCTGCAGGGGCTGCGATTCACGAGCGCTTCTCCGTGGCAGGCAGTTCCTTGACGAGATAGCCGGTCACCGAGCGGCGCTTGTCGAGCCAGGTGCGCGCGGCGTCGCGGACCGCGTCGGCGGTCACGACGCTGACGCGCTTCGGCCACGAGGCCACCTGCTCGACCGTCGCGCCGGTGGTCAGCGCGGCGCCGTACCAGCGCGCCATGGTCGCCTGATTGTCCTGGGCATAGACCGCGTCGGCGATCAGCCGCGTCTTCGCGCGCTCCAGCTCGTCTGGCGGCGATGCCGTGCTCGGCGATTTCGGCGATCACCGCATCGAGCGCGGCCTCGAGGGTCGCGAACGAGACCCCCGGCAGCGGGCTGGCATAGACGCCGAACCGGGTCTCGTCGAGCGCGGTGCCCTGGTACCAGCCGCCGGCATTGGTGGCGAGATGCTGCTCGATCACCAGCGCGCGGTAGAGCCGGCTGGTCTCGCCGCTGCCGAGCACATGGGCGAGCACTTCGAGCGCCTCGGACTGTCGCCCGGCTTCGCCGTCGTCGACGGAGGGAACGAGATAGCTGCGCTGCAGGCTGGGCTGGGCCACCCGCGCGTCGGCCAGCGTCACCTGGCGAACCGCGACCGGCGGCGGCTCCTGGGGCCGCATGCGCGGACCGATCTCGGCGCGGCGGGCGACCTTGCCATAGGTCTTCTCGACGAGCGGCCTGACCTCGGCTCCGGTCACGTCGCCGGCGATCACCACCACCGCATTATTGGGCGTGTAGAACCGCCGGTAAAACGCGAGCGCATCCTCGCGGTTGAGCTTCTCGATCTCGGGGCGCCAGCCGATCACCGGCCGTCCATAGGGATGATTGAGATAGAGCGCCGCGGTGACCTGCTCGCCGAGCCGCGCTTCCGGGCTGTTGGCGACCCGCATGTTGTACTCTTCCAGCACCACGTCGCGCTCGGGCAGCACATTGGCGTCGGTGAGCACGAGGCCGGTCATGCGATCGGCCTCGAACTCCATCACCGTCGGCAGGTATTCGCGGGCGATGCGCTGGAAATAGCCGGTGTAGTCGGCGGTGGTGAAGGCATTCTCCTGGCCGCCGATGGTGGCGAGCGTCTGCGAGAACCGGCCCTTGCGGGTTCTTGTCGGTGCCCTTGAACATGAGATGTTCGAGGAAATGGGCGAGGCCCGATCTTGCCCGCCTCCTCGTCCGCGGACCCGACCTTGTACCAGATCATATGGGTCACGACCGGGGTGCGGTGATCGGGGATCACCACGACCTCGAGCCCGTTGTCCAGGGTGAAATGGGAGACGTTCGCGCCGGCGAGCGCGGCGCGCCCGCCCGCGAGCAGCCCCAGTCGCGACGACCGCGGCACACAGGACGGCGGCACAAAGGACGGTGCCACAAACGGAAGCCGCCGAGCGGACCCCGCCGGCGGCTTCGAAACCCTTGCTCAGACGAAACGGAAACCAAGGAGAACCTTTGGTTCGCCGCCCGGATGGATGTGTCGTTGTCGAGCCCCCCCGGCGCAGCAAACCGTAACTCATCACCTCTCCACTCCTACCGTCTGGTGGTCTTGAACTGGCGTCCTGCCCTTGTTGCCGTCTTTGTAGTTGAGGCCGTAGGGCTGCTCGGGCGACGGCGTACGATAGCCGATCGGCGGCTCGGTCAGCGACGCACGCGGCGGCTCGCGCAGGAACTTCGCGCCTTCCGCCGGCTTTTCCTTGTCGAAGGTGCTGGCTGAGGCCCAACATGCTGGACCACATGCCATCGCCCTTGATAGCCGAGCTCGTCCGGCCGCAGGTCCGTCGAGGTCTCGACTGTCTTGGCCCGGCTTGACGCCGGTTTCATTCGGCAGCGCGTCGGTCTTGCCGACCTTCAACTCGGCTCGGCCTGAGCGTGTCGCCCCAAGTGGTCACGTCGGTCCCTTGCGTTCGGCCTCGGCCTTCTTGGCCGCCCGCGTCTTGTCGTCGTCCGGGTCGGACGGCCAGGCGGGATCGCGCTGGGCCGATCGAACCGGTCGTCTCCGGCGGCGGCAGATCGCGGTTCGGCGGCACCACCAACGGCGGCCGTTCCTTGTACTCGATCGTAGCCTTCGCGGCCGTTGCGCAGGCCGAAGCCGCGCAGGAAGCTGCGCAGCGAACCTGCTGGTCGTACCAGCCTTCGTCGTCGTCATCGGCGGCAAAGGCGGCGCCGGTGCTGCCGGCGATGACGAGAAGCACGCCCAGCACGTCCCCAACACGGCGCTGGTCAGCTTGCGACTCAGAAGATCTCGAGGCATGGCTTTTCCCCATAAAGCTTGCCGCAGAATCGCGGCTCAAGTGGCGGTGGATGCACGCTTTTTACCCCGCCGCTCCCCCCTAGAGGCCTTTCAGGGCGCTTTTGCGGCATCCCCTGCGAACAGCGATTTATACAGCAGACCGACAACTCCGGCAACGATCGCTACATCGGCGAGGTTGAAGACGTACCACTGAAAGCTCCAGGTGGCGGTGGTGATATGAAAAAGCACGAAATCCATTACCGCGCCGTGAACGAGGCGATCGATCGCATTGCCGATCGCCCCCCCGATGATCAGGCCGAGCGCGACCGCCGACAGGCGCGAGCCGGTGCGCGCGAGCCAGACCGCAAGCAGCACCACCGCAATCACTTTGAGCGCGAACAGCGCCCATTGGCCGAGCGGCCCGGTGTCTGGAACAGGCCGTAGCTGATGCCGGTGTTCCAGGCGAGCACGAGGTCGAGAAACGGCGTGAGCGCCACCCGCCCGCGTCCCGGCAGATCGAAGCCGTAGAGCAGCCAGAACTTCACCGCCTGGTCGACGGCCGCGGTGACGAGCGCGACCATGACGCCGAGGCGAAAGGTCGCGCCGCGCCAAGGAGAGCGCGTGACCGCCATTTCACGGGCCGCGGCCGGCATGCGCCGCGTCCCATTCGCGCAACGCCTTGGCGTCGCGCGGGGTCACGTCCGGATATTCCGGATCGCTCCCGACCGATGGGAAGGATTTTCCACGACCGCGCGCATTTGGTGCCCGGGGCCGGGCGGAATTCGACCGCGACCCCCGGCACGTCGTCGAGGCGGAAGGCGTCGGCCGGCCCCTGCCCCGGCCACGACCGTGAGCTCCGAGGTGATGGCGACCTCGGCCAGTCCGGCCTCGCCGTGCTCGCCGGCGAGCTCGGCGGCGACGAGCCGCAGAAGCGCGGAGTCGGCGATATGCACCACCGGCGCCGCCTCCAGGCTCGATCCGATCCGCTTGTTGGCGCGCTCGATCTCGAGCGCGCCGGTCACGACACGGCGGACCCGCCTGATCTCGCTCCACACCTTGCGCCAGCGCATCGTCGCGCCACGTCTGCGGGATCGCGGGAAACGGCTCGAGATGGACCGAGCCGGCGCCGGGATAGCGCGACCGCCAGGCTTCCTCCGCCGTGAAGCAGAGCATCGGCGCGAGCCAGGTCACGATGGCGCGGAACACCTGGTCGAGCACCGTGAGGCAGGCCTTGCGGGTCACCGAGGAGATCGGGTCGCAGTAGAGCGCATCCTTGCGGATGTCGAAATAGAACGCCGAGAGGTCGACGGTCATGAACTGGTTGAGCGCCGCGAAGATGCGCTTGTAGTCGAACTCGGCGTAGCTCTTGCGCACCAGGGCGTCGAGCTCGGCCAGCCGGTGCAGCAGGTATTTTTCGAGCCCCGGCATGTCCTCGTAGGCGACCGCGTCGCCGGCGATGGAAATGCACGAGATTGCCGAGCAGCCAGCGGATGGTGTTGCGCAGCTTGCGGTAGGTCTCGACCGTGGTCTTGAGGATTTCCGGCCCGATCCGCAGGTCGTCGGCATAGTCGGACGCGCACACCCACATGCGCAGGATGTCGGCGCCGGAGGACTTGATCACGTCCTGCGGCGCCACCGTATTGCCGAGCGACTTCGACATCTTGCGGCCGTTCTCGTCGAGCACGAAGCCGTGGGTCAGCACGACGTCGAACGGCGCAACGCGGCGGGTGCCGCTGCTTTCGACCAGCGAGGAATGAAACCAGCCGCGGTGCTGGTCGGAGCCTTCGAGATACATCACGGTATCGAGGCCGCCGTCCTTTTTGCGGCGGATGCCGGCGAGGCCCGGAAAATTCTGCGGGTCTTCCAGCGTGAAGGCGTGGGTCGAGCCCGAATCGAACCAGACGTCGAGAATGTCGTCGACCTTCTGCCAGTCCTCGTTGGCGCGTGCGCCGAGAAAGCGCTCGCGCGCGCCGACCGCGTACCAGGCATCGGCGCCCTCGTCGCGCGAAGGCTTCGACGATGCGCGCATCGACGAGCTCGTCCTTCAGGATTTCGACGCTGCCGTCGCCGTTCTCGCGCACGAACACGGCGATCGGCACGCCCCAGGCGCGCTGGCGCGAGATCACCCAGTCGGGCTCGGCCTTCGATCATGCCGGTGATGCGGTTCTCGCCCTGCGGCGGCACCCAGCGGGTGATCTTCGATGGCGTCGAGCGCGCGGTGGCGCAGGGTGTCGCCGGGCTTGGCGTGGCCGCTCGCATCCGCGATCGGCTTGTCCATGGCGATGAACCATTGCGGCGTGTTGCGGAAGATCACCGGCTTCTTGGAGCGCCAGGAATGCGGATACTGGTGCTTGAGCCGGCCGCGCGCGATCAGCATGCCGGCCTCGATCAGCGCCTTGATCACGGCGTCGTTGGCATCGCCCTTGTCGCCCTTGTCGGTGATGACGCGCTTGCCGGTGAAGCCGGGCGCGGCTTCGGTGAAGCGGCCGTCGGCATCGACGGTGTAGGGGATCGCGGTGATGATGCCGGCGGCTCTCGAGCGCCGGCATTGTTCGCCATCCAGATGTCGAAGTCCTCGCGGCCGTGGCCGGGCGCGGTGTGCACGAAGCCGGTGCCGGTGTCGTCGGTGACGTGCTCGCCGTCGAGCAGCGGCACCGGGAAATCGTAAGCCGCGTGCCTTGAGCGGGATGGTCGCAGACGAGCGTCGCGAGCAAGGTCGCGCCGGGAGGTCCGCGACCTTGTCGAAGCCGGTCACGCGTGCCTGCTTGAATCACCTCGCCGGCGAGCTTCTCCGCAGAGGACGAACAGATCGCCGAGCTTTGCCCAATTGTCCGGCGCGGCGTCGGTGACCCGTAGAGCGCGTAGGCGATCTTGCGCGGAGAAGCTGATGGCGCGGTTGCCGGGCAGCGTCCATGGCGTCGTGGTCCAGATGACGACCGACGCGCCGTGCAGCGCTTGCGCAAGCTCACGGTCGTCCTCGTCCAGCACGCGCGCGCCCCAGCCTGCACCGGCGACCGGAAACTTCACCCAAACCGTATCGCTGGTGAAATCCTCGTACTCCACCTCGGCCTCGGCGAGCGCGGTCTTCTCGACCACCGACCACATCACCGGCTTGGAGCCGCGATAGAGCAGGCCGTTGTCGCGGAACTTCATCAGCTCGCGGGCGATCTGCGCCTCGGCGGCGAAGTCCATGGTGGTGTAGGGATGCTCCCAGTCGCCGATCACGCCGAGCCGCTTGAACTCCTCGCGCTGCACGTCGAGCCAGTGCTCCGCATAGGCGCGGCACTCGCGGCGGAACGCGATCATGGCGGCCGGATCGGAGAAGTCGGGCTTCGCCTTGCCCTTGGAGCGGTAGTTCTCCTCCTCGATCTTCCATTCGATCGGCAGGCCGTGGCAGTCCCAGCCCGGCACGTAGGGGGAATTGAAGCCGAGCATCTGCTGGGAGCGCGTCACCACGTCCTTGAGGATCTTGTTGAGCGCGTGGCCGATATGGATGTTGCCGTTGGCGTAGGGCGGCCCGTCATGGAGCACGAATTTCGGCCGGCCCGGCGCTCTCGCGGCGCAGGCGACGGTAAAGGTCGCTCTTCTCCCAAGCGCCGAGGATTTCGGGCTCCTTCTGGGGCAGCCCGGCGCGCATGGGAAAATCGGTCTTGGGCAGAAACAGAGTCTCGCTGTAGTCGCGGACGTGATCGGACATGACGGCTTGACCTGAGCGGCTTGAGGAGGATGGCGGAAACGGGCTCGGCGATCCCGGTCTTCCGCCGACCAACCGGTCAAGCGGAAGCCGGGCCGATAATTTGCCGCGGGCCGACCCGGATATGGAAGCGAAGTGATCGCACGCCATCATGGCGGGGCTCGTAACACATCGATCCGGCAACGGAAAGAGCTTGGCGCTTGCGCGCCCGTGAACCAATCGGACCTCGTTCTTAAGGAGCCCGTAAATCACCAGGACCTCGTCCTGAGGAGCCCGCGACGCGGGCGTCTCGAAGGACGGCCACAGGCCGCAGCGCGTGCCGGGCCATCCTTCGAGACGCCGGCTGCGCCGGCTCCTCAGGATGAGGTCAGTGAAGAATTCACAGACCTCCGGGACAGGCTCCGAGTGGCACTCAACCCGACAGCTCACCGAGCGGCGGGAACACGTCGCCCGCGCGTCGCAGCGCGTTGCGGGCGAGGCTGCAGTCGTCGTCCATGCGGCGGATCGAGGTCGGCGACGGTGTCGAACGTCATCTCCGGCCTGATCCAGGCGATGAAGGCGACGTCGAGGGTGCGGCCGTAGAGATCGCCGGAGAAGTCGAACAGGAACACCTCCAGCAGCACGATCCCGGAGTCGAACATCGGACGGCGGCCGAAATTGGCGACCCCGTCATAGCGCTTGCCGTCGACCTCGACCCGCACCGCATAGATGCCGTGGCGCAGGCCGCAGCCGGGATCGAGCCGCAGGTTCGCGGTCGGATAGCCGAGCTCGCGCCCGCGCCGGTCGCCGTGGACGACCTCGCCGGTCACGAACCAGGGATAGCCGAGGAGGTCCGCGGCCTCCTCGACATGCCCCGCCGCCAAGGCCTCGCGGATCGCGCCGGACGAGACGCGGCGGCCGTCGTCGGCAAGTCCGGCACCACGTCGACGGCAAAGCCGAGCCGCGCGCCCTCCTCGCTGAGATAGGCCGGCGTGCCGGCCCGCGCCTTGCCGAAATGGAAGTCGTAGCCGATCACGGCGCCGCCGATCGCGTAGCGCTCGACCAGCACGCGCGCGACGAAAGCGGCGGGATCGAGCGCGGCGAGCGCGCCGTCGAACTTCATCAAGATGGCGCCGTCGAGCGCGGTGGTCGCGAGCAGGCGCAGCTTGGCGTCGCAGTCGGTCAGGCGGAACAGCGGCTTGTCCGGCTTGAAGAAGGCGCGCGGATGCGGCTCGAAGGTCAGCACCGCGGCCGGACGGCCGAGCCCGCGCGCGCGCGCCACCGCGGCGCCGATCACCGCGCGATGGCCGCGATGCACGCCCTCGAAATTGCCGATGGCGACCACCGCGCCTCGAGCGCGCCGGGATGCGCCGGCAGCTCGAGCGCGTCCTTGACGATGACGAACGGTGGTGGGCGAGATGACATTGTGAACCGCGTTTCTGGAAATCGGCAGGCACTTAACAACTCGCCATCCCCGGCGCAACTCGCGATCACGTTTCACTGTCATCGCCGGTCCACTGTCATCGCCCGGCTTGACCGGGCGATCCAGTAACCACCAGACTTCATTTTGGGCACGGCATAAACTTCCCCGATGACGCGGGGGTTACTGGATGCCCCGCTTTCGCGGAGCATGACAGCGCCTGGGGAAAGTCCCGCGCCATCCCCGCGCAACCGAGAAGTCGCGCATTCACCACACCAGGCGTTCCATCACCGTCTTCGGGGTGATGCCGGCGGCGGCGAACATGGCGGCGAGCGCCGCGGTGCGGCCCTTGCCGCCGAGCTCCTCGGCATGGATGCCGGCGATGACGAACATGCCGTCGATGCCCATCGCGGCGGCGCCGGTGATGTCGGTGCGCAGCGAATTGCCGATGGCGAGCGTGCGCGACGGCAGCGCCGCACGCCGCGGGCGCGGCGCCGCCGCGGCGAGCGCGGCATCGTAGATCGGCCGGTGCGGCTTGCCGGCATAGAGCACGTCGCCGCCGCTGCTCGCGGTAGAGATCGGCGATCGATCCCGCGCAATAGAGCAAGGTGTCGCCGCGCTTGACCACGAGATCGGGATTGGCGCACAGCATGAACAGCTCGCGCCGGCGCATCGTCTCGATCACTGCGCGGTAGTCGTCCGGCGTCTCCGTCGCGTCGTCGAACAGGCCGGAGCAGACGACGTAGTCGGCGGCGTCGACCGTGGCGAACCGCATGTCGAGGCCGTGGAAGATCGAGAGATCGCGTTCCGGCCCGATGTGGAACACGGCGCCGCCGCGCGCCGCGACCTCGGCGCGCGTCACGTCGCCCGACGACGCGACGCCGTCATAGGCGTCGGCGGGAACGCGGAGCTTGTCGAGCTGGCGCGCCACCCATTCCGACGGCCGCGGCGCATTGGTGACGAGGATGACGGTGCCGCCGTCGCGGCGAAACCGGGCCAGCGCATCGCAGGCCTCGGCGAAGGCGGTGACGCCGTCATGCACCACGCCCCAGATGTCGCACAGCACGACATCGTAGCGCGGCGCCAGGGTGCGGAAGCGTTCGGCGAATGGTGAAGGAGCGGCGGTCACGTGTCTCGCGCGCGCGGCAGTGGGCCGATGGAGCAAGGATGCGATTCGCGCCGAAGTGTTACAGCGATTGCATCGCGCCGGGCAAGGGCCGTTTGGTCCGCGTCGATTTCGTGAGGCGCACGCTCTTTCAGACCTCATCCTGAGGAGCGTCCGAAGGACGCGTCTCGAAGGATGGCCCCACGCGCTGCGGCCCGTGGCCGTCCTTCGAGACGCCCACTTCGTGGGCTCCTCAGGACGAGGTCGCAAAGCATACAGCGACAGACGCATCACATCCGCCTGCCCCACCAGGAGCCCGCCGGTGAAGCCGAGGATCACCAGCGCCGAGAGCGCGAGCGACCAGTGGATGCCGATCAGGCTGCCGATCAGGCCGACGGTGACGCCGCTGAAGGCGCGCAAGCCCGAGGCTCGCCATGTTGAACAGGCCGATGACGCGGCCGCGCATGTCGGCCGGCGCGTTGAGCTGCACCAGCGTCTGCGCCATGGCGTTGAACGACAGCTCGAAGAAGCCGGCGGCGAACAGCAGCGCCAGCGCGAGCGGATAGGCGGTGGCGAGCGCGAAGCCGACCAGCGCGCAGCACCACAGCATCGCCAGCACGATGGCGGTGCGCGGGTTCGGCCGGCAGCAGGCCGCGGCCTTCGAGCACCACGCCGGCCAGCATGGCGCCGGCCGCGTCGGCGGCGAGCAGCATGCTGTAGGACACGCCGGGATCGCCGTGGCCGAGGTCGTGGGCGAAGCCCGGCATCTGCGCCTTGTAGGCGTTGCCGACGAAGAACGAGGTGCAGCCGGCGAGCAGGATCATCGAGACGATGACGCGGCTGCCCGGCGATGTCGCGCGCGGTCTGCACGATGTCGGCGAAGCCGCGCACCGCGCGCCGCGGCGGCGGCGCGCCCTTGCGGAAGCGCGGACCGTAGGGCGCGTTCACCAGCCACAGCACCAGCGGCAGGTAGAACAGCGTGTTGAGCAGGATGCCGTGCGACGGCCCGAGCGTCAGCATGATCACGCCGCCCACCGCCGGGCCGACCAGCACGCCGAGATAGCGCGCGGTCGCGTTGAGGCGCACCGCGCTCGGCAGGTCGGCCGGGCCGACGATGTCGTAGAGCAGCAGCTGGTTCGGGGTCTGCCACAGCACGCCGGCGCAGCCGTGGATCACCAGCAGCACCATGGCGTGCCACATCTGCAGCGTGTCGGTGATGAAGAAATAGCCCCAGCCGAGCGAGGCGACGATGAACAGCCCCATGCCGCACTGGATGAGGCGGCGCGGATCGAAGCGGTCGGCGAGCGCGCCGGCGGCGACCGAGAACAGCAGGAACGGCAGCCAGTGCGACACCACGGCGAAGCCGGCCGAGCGCGGGCGAATGGAATTTCTGGAACACCATCCAGTAGCTGATGACGTGCTCGATGTTGTCGGCCATCATCGCCAGCGCGTAGGTGAGAGAACTGGGCGCGGAAGCCCGGATGGCGCAGCGCGGCGAAGGATGGCCGGAGCGGCGCGGGCCGCGGGCTTTGGGCATTTCGTTCAAGGGGATGACTTTCATCGGAAAGGTTGGGCGCGCTTGCGCACGTTCGGATCTTGCGCAACGTTCGGATGATGAGATGGACCTGCCCCTCACCTCCCGTCATCGCCGGGCTTGACCCGGCGATCCCGATAAACCCGGCACGGCTGTGCCCTACTAAGCGGGATGGCCGGGTCAAGCCCGGCCATGACGACTTCTCCGGACAAGCACTATCGAACGATGTATCTTACGATATATCATTCGTCAAGTGTGCAGTGCAGTGAAACTACCACCTTCTCGACGCCCAGCCATGCGCCGAGCGCGGAGCGGTCACGCCTATTTCACCGCCTCGATGACGCGGGCGACCTTGCCGAAGATCTCGGCGATGTCGTTCTCGCTCACGATCAGCGGCGGCGTCAGCGCGATGGTGTCGCCGGTGATCCGGATCACCACGCCCTCGTCGTGGAACGCCTTCTCCATCGCGGCATAGGCGCGCTTGCCGAAGCCGTCGGGCTTGGAGGCGAGGTCGATGCCGGCGACGAGGCCGACGGTGCGGATGTCGAGCACGTTGGGGAGCCCGCGCAGGCTCATGGCGGCGTCGGCGAATGTCGGCTCCAGCGCCAGCGCCCGCTCGAACAGCCGCTCCTCGCGGTAGACATCGAGGGTCGCGAGCCCCGCCGCGCAGGCGAGCGGATGGGCCGAATAGGTGTAGCCGTGGAACAGCTCGATCACGTGCTCCGGCCCCTTCATGAAGGCGTCGTAGATCGGCGCGCGCACGATCGTCGCCGGCCATCGGCACGGTTCCCGAGGTGACCCCCTTGGCGAAGGTGATCATGTCGGGGATCACGCCGTAGCGCTCCGCCGCGAAGGCATAGCCGAGCCGGCCGAAGCCGGTGATGACCTCGTCGAAGATGAGGAGGATGCCGTACTTGTCGCAGATCGCCCGCAGCCGCGGCAGATAGCCCTTGGGCGCCGGCAGCACCCCGGTCGAGCCCGCCATCGGCTCGACGATCACGGCGGCGATGGTCGAGGGGTCGTGCAGCGCCGCGATGCGCTCGAGGTCGTCGGCGAGGTGGGCGCCCCATTCCGGCTCGCCCTTGGTGAAGGCCTGGGTGTCGCGGTTATAGGTGTGCGGCAGGTGGTCGACGCCGGTCAGCAGCGCGCCGAAGTGCTTGCGGTTGTTGACGATGCCGCCGACCGAGATGCCGCCGAAGCCGACGCCGTGATAGCCGCGCTCGCGGCCGATCAGGCGGGTGCGGGCGCCCTCGCCGCGCACATTGTGGTAGGCGAGCGCGATCTTGAGCGCGGTGTCGACCGCCTCGGAGCCGGAATTGCAGAAGAACACGTGGTCGAGATCGCCGGGCGCGAGCGCCGCGATCCGGCTCGCCAGCTCGAAGGCCTGGGGATGGGAGAACTGGAACGCCGGGGCGTAGTCGAGTTCCGCCGCCTGGCGCTGGATCGCCGCCACGATGGGATCGCGGTTGTGGCCGGCATTGCAGCACCACATGCCGGCGGCGGCATCGATCACGGCGCGGCCGTCGTCGGTGTAATAGTACATGTCCTTCGCCCGCGTGATCAGCCGCGGCGCCTTCTTGAAGGCGCGGTTGGGCGTGAACGGGATCCAGAACGCTTCGAGATCGTTCGGCCGGGCATCGGCGGCGAGGCGGGGCTGGGACATCGGGTACCTCCGGGGGCAGGCACCTAGTGCGGCGGTCGAAGGCGTACCCCGCCGCGCGCCGCCTGCCAATGGCGGATTACGCTACGCTGATCGCGCCCTGCGCGCTGTCGCCGCTGCTTGCCTTCGCGATGACGTGTCGCTGCGACCACCCGCCTGGTTCGGCAGAGATGTGCTACACCGCCGATTAACGGAAGCTGGCGATGGCCGATCCCAAAGACGACTCCGACAAATCCAACCGGCCGAAGGCGCGGCTGCCGCGCGGGCTCGCCGATCGCGGGCCGGCGGAGATCGCGGCGACGCGCGCCATGATCGAGACCATCCGCAAGGTCTACGAGCTCTACGGCTTCGAGCCGGTGGAGACGCCGGCGTTCGAATACACCGACGCGCTCGGCAAGTTCCTGCCCGACCAGGACCGGCCCAACGAGGGCGTGTTCTCGTTCCAGGACGACGACGAGCAGTGGCTGTCGCTGCGCTACGACCTCACCGCGCCGCTGGCGCGCTACGTCGCGGAGAATTTCGACCAGTTGCCGAAGCCCTACCGCAGCTACCGCGCCGGCTACGTCTATCGCAACGAGAAGCCGGGGCCGGGCCGGTTCCGCCAGTTCATGCAGTTCGACGCGGATACGGTGGGCAGCGCGTCGATGGCGGCGGACGCCGAGATTTGCATGATGGCGGCGGATACGATGGAGGCGCTGGGGATTCCGCGCGGCAGTTATGTGGTGAAGGTGAATAACCGCAAGGTGCTGGATGGGGTGATTGGAGGCGATCGGGCTTGGCGGAGAAGCGAATGCCGGGAAGCGGCTCACGGTGCTGCGGGCGATCGACAAACTCGATCGGCTCGGGTGAGGATGGCGTCGAGCTGCTGCTCGGGCACGGGCGCAAGGATGAGAGTGGCGATTTCACCAAGGGCGCTGGGCTTACGTGACAAGGACATGTCGAACATTCTCGAATCTTGGCGGCGCCCGATCCGATCTCGTGCGACACAATCCGATGCGGCCAACGCGGAGTGCACGATCTCGATGCCACATGGCTCAGCTTGACGAATCGCTACTTCTAGACAATGGCGATGATCTCAGAAGTGATTGGACGAACTGGCATCGGAACTGACGCGATTAGCAATTGTCGCGAGCTGCGGCGCTGATACGACGAGACATCGTGCATTAGCATCGATCCCTCCGTCGTCCGCGGCCTCGAATACTACACCGGCCCCGTCTACGAGGTCGAACTCACCTTCCCCGATCACCGGCGACGACGGCAAGCCGGTCCGCTTCGGCTCGGTCGGCGGCGGCGGACGCTACGACGGCCTCGTCGCGCGCTTCCGCGGCGAGGCGGTGCCGGCGACCGGCTTCTCCATCGGCGTGTCGCGGCTGCTCGCCGCGCTCACCCATCTCGGCAAGGTCGAGACCAAGCCCGAGCCCGGCCCGGTGATCGTCACCGTGTTCGACAAGGACCGCATCGCCGACTACCAGCGCATGGCCTCGACGCTGCGCCAGGCCGGCATCCGCGCCGAGCTTTATCTCGGCTCCGGAAAATTCGGCCCGCAGATGAAATACGCCGACCGCCGCCGCAGCCCCTGCGTCGTCATCCAGGGCTCCGACGAGAAGGCGAAGGGCGAGGTGCAGATCAAGGACCTCATCGTCGGCGCCGAGCTCGCCGGGCCTGAGCAAGGAGCGCGACGACTACCTGCAGAAACAGGCCGCCGCCCAGTTCGCCGTGCCCGAGGCCGACCTCGTCGCCAAGGTGCGCGAGGTGCTGGCAAGGCACGGCGTGAAGTGGGGGTAGCACATTGCTTTCTGGCGATTGCGCATCTTGGTGTCGTCGCCCGGCTCGACCGGGCGATCCAGTAACCATCCAACCTCGACGAATGAACATGAGCCGCGCCTACTGGGTCTACATCCTTGCAAGCGTGCATTGTGGCCTGGACTCCGGGTTCGCGAGCTCGCTCGTGCCCCGGAATGACCGCCAGTCGCGTCAACGGCAGATACGCCCACCGCTCGTCATTCCGGGCGCGCGCTCAGCGCGAACCCGGAATTCAGCGCGGACTAGCGGCAAATGCTGTCGTAGAGATCAATCCAATCAGGATTCGAATCTTCTCGATCAACTCGAGTTTCCACGCGACGGCGCCATTTTTTGAGTTCCTTTTCGCGCGCGATCGCGTTGATCGGATCGTCATAGCACTCGTACCAGACGAGCTGATTGACGCCATATTTTGCGGTGAAGCCTCGTAACGTCTTAGTCTTGTGCTGGTAGATACGTCGGACCAGATCGCTGGTCACGCCGAGATAGAGCGTACCGTTGCGGCTGCTCGCCATGCAGTAGACGTAATACGTCATGCCCGTGCCCTCAGGAAGCCTGGATTCCGGCGTGTCCGCCGCGCCGCGCCCCGGATGACGAGAATGCCCCCTACCGCGGCGCCGGCGGCGCCCCGCCCGGCACGCCGATGCGGTTCGCCATGTCGCGCGAGGTTCATCTTCATGCCGCCGGGCAGGATCATGTCGCCGGGCTTCTGGTCGGCTTGGCAGGGGCCGAGCCACTTGGCCGATCATCGTCATGTTGATGCCGGGGCCGACGTCGCTCTTGGAGGAGACCGTCATCGTGTAGGCGCTGTCGAAGGAGCCGGTGACGACGGCGTGGGAGGTCGCGTTCCTTGCCCGCGACCGTGCACACCGAATCGATCGTCATGGTGTCGCCGGATTTCACGACGTCGCGCTTCGAGCAATTCTGGCTCCCGATATTGCTCGCGCTCGACTGCATGATCGCGTCGGTCGCGGCATCGATGCACTGCTGGATGGACTGGCCGGGAACGTTGCGGTTCTCGAAGTTCATCTTGATTTCCCACAGGCCCGCCTTGCGCGCGCGGCATGTCGGCGGCCGCCGCCGGCCACGCCGCCGAGCAGCCAGTGCAATCAGCACCGTAGCTCCTGGTCACGCATCGTGCTCCCTGCATGTGAGCCTCGCTCGAGTTGATGCGGCTTCAGACGCACGTCCAGCCCGTCTGACGCGCCTTTACACGCCGCTGTCCTTGGTCGCCATGATCAGCGCCCAGAACACCTTGTATTTCGACTGCGGCGAATAGACCGCGGCGATGCCCATCCGGTTGGCGCCGGCATTGAGCATGTTGGCGCGGTGCGGCGGGGAATCCCGCCAGCCGGAAAACGCCTCGGCCAGCGTGTGGTAGCCGGCGCTGACGTTCTCCACCGCCTTCTTCGAGTTGAAGCCGGCGCCGGCGAGGCTCTTGTTGAAGTCGCGGCCGGCGCTGCGGTCGAGCTTGTCGCTGCGCCGCCATGCCGCGCGCCTGTTCGCAGCGCGAGCCGCATCAGCTCGGGGTCGACCTCGACCGCGCCGAGGCCGTTGTTGTGGCGATAGCCGGAGATCATCGACGCCGCGGTGGGACCGTCGACCTGCGCCTCCGCACTCGCCATGCTGCGATAGAACGCCGGCTGTTCCCCCGGCGCCGGGTCGCCGGCACAGGCGGCCAGCCCGGTGAGCGCGGCGAGCAGCGGCCGATCGCAGGCACCAGCTGCGGTAAATCGACACGATCATGCCGGCATTCTCCTTAACGAAACGGGCACCATAATGGCCGCGCCAATGCAGTGAAGAAAGTGTGCAAATCCCCGCGAGTTCCCGCTCGGCCCGCGGGCCGCCGAATCCGGCAGCCGGAGCAGCCGCTGCGCATTGTTGAAGCAGATGTCGGCGCGCACGTCCTCGCGAAAGCTTCACGTCGGTCGATGAATGTCGCTCGCCTCGTCGAGCGGCTCGAACGGATAGTCGGTCGCGAACATGATGCGGTCGTGCGCCGAGCGCGCTGATGGCGCACATCGAGCGGCTCGGCCGAGAACATGCCGGAGATCGTCACCACGATGTTGTCGCGGATGTAGTCGGACGGCCGCCGGGCGAGCTTGACGCCGTAGAACTTCGCGCGGCCGTCGAGGCGCCACAGCAGATACGGCAGGGTTTCGCCGAGATGGCCGAGCGCAAGCGTGGCGCGCGGGGAAGCGGTCGAAATGCCCGGAATAGACGAGGCGCAGCGCGTGCGAGCCGGTCTCGACGCCCCACTCCCAGCCGGCCCGCTTGAGGCCCTTGGTCCCCTCGAGCACCGGCATCGCGGCCACCGGATCGGCCGGATGCAGGTAGATCATGCGCGCCGAGCGCCTCGGCCCGCTCCCAGAACGGATAGAGCGAGGGATGGTCGAGATACTGCCCGTTGGTGTGGCCGTTGATCATGGCGCCGACGAAGCCGAGGTCGCGCATGGCGCGCTCGAGCTCGTCGGCGGCGCGCCTTGGCGTCCTGCATGGCGAGGTGGGCGAAGCCGGAATAGCGGCTCGGCCGCTTGGCGATCTCGCGGGCGAGGAAGTCGTTCGACTCGCGCGCCTTGCGCACCGCGGTCGCGGTGTCGCGCTCGATCTGGACGCCGGGACCCGATATCGCGAGCACCGAGCGCGCGATGCCGCCGCGGTCCATCACCTCGAGCCGCATGTCGCCGAAATCGGAGAGCCGCGCCACCGCCTGGCGGTAGATGTCGGGCGTGATGTCGCCCGCCGTGGTCTGCCAATAGTCCTCGAAGCCCGGCGACAGGAAATGCTCTTCGAGGGCGATCTTCTTGACCATGCGGTCTCCACCGATGCGTTAACGTGTTGTCCGATACGCTGACCCTGTTGTGACCGGCTTGACCGGGCAATCGAGTACGCACTGGCCGGTGGTTACTGGATCGCCCGGTCAAGCCGGGCGATGACAGCGAAGTGTATGTCTACGACCTGATCGAAGAACGCTCACCCTTGCGAGGCCGTCAACAGGGGCTATTGGTGTGGCGAACCTCATACACCGGCGGCGTCGGCGGACAAAGGCGCAGAGCGCCGGCCGGGTAGGCGATTTTCAGGGAGGCCGAGTTGGCGAAGAAAATCCGCGGCGTGACGTTCGAGGAGAACCTCGACAACGCGATGGGGCTCGAGTTCTACAACCTGTCCCACCGCTTCGGCTACCAGTCGCCGAACTGGCCGTATTTCGAAGACGTCAAGATCGAGCGCATCCACTACATGGCGAAGTCGGGCGTGCTGTCGCAGCGCATCACCACGAGCATGCACAACACCACCCACATCGACGCGCCCGCCCACGTGATCCAGGGCACGCCGTTCATCGACGAGGTGCCGCTGCCGCACTTCTTCGGCTCCGGCATCGTGGTGTCGATCCCGAAGAAGAAGTGGGAGCAGATCACCTATGACGATCTCGAAAAGGCGGCGGGCAAGATGGTGCGGCCCGCGCGACGTCGTCATCGTCAACACCGGCTGGCACAAGCTCTACGAGGACAGCGAGGACTATTTCTGCCGCGCGCCCGGCTTCGTGCCGTCGGCCGGCGAATGGTTCGTCGAGAAGAAGGTCAAGGTGGTCGGCCACGACACCCAGGCCAACGACCATCCGCTCGCGACCGCGATCGGCCCGCAGCGCAACGGGCCGCTGCATCCCCATCTCGCCGACGAATACAAGCAATGGTCCGGCGGCCGCGACTGGAAGGACGACTTTCCGGAATGGGAGCCGGTGCACCGCATCCTGTTCAAGAACGGCATCCTCGGCATCGAGAACGTCGGCGGCGACATCGACAAGGTGACCGGGCGGCGCTGCACCTTCGCGTTCTTTCCGTGGAACTGGGACCGCGGCGACGGCTGCATCATCCGCCTGGTCGCCATGATCGATCCCAAGGGCTCATACCGCATCGAAAAGGGGGAGAAGTTCTGATGGAGGTCAAGCGCTTTGCCGACGCCAAACCCTACGAGGTGCCGAACCACCGCGCCTACACCTCGATGCGCCTGTTCGGCGCCGAGGCCGGCGGCCCGAAGGAGTTCGTGGTCGGGCTGTCGCATTTCCTGCCCGGCGGCGGCGCCGGCCCGGACGCCTCGCCGACCGAGAAGGTCTACTTCATCCTGTCCGGCGAGCTCACCGTGATCGCCGGCGGCAAGGAGACCGTGCTCAAGCCGAACGACAGCTGCTTCATCGGCCCGAACGAAGTGCGCGAGGTGATCAACCGCACGAACGACGTGGTGACCATGCTGGTCGCGATCTCGGCCCCGCCGAAGTAGAGCGCCGGTCCGACGCCCGATGCTATCGGCGATCATTCTCGGCCGTCATCGCCGGGCGTTGTCCCGCGACCCCGATCCCGGGCACAGCGTTTCAACGCGCGAGGCGTTCGGTCACTCGACACAGGTCACGGCATGGAGATGTCGTCGTAAAGATCGCGCCAGGAAGGGTTGGTCCGCGCGATGAGATTGGCCTTCCAGACCCGTGGCCAGTGTTTGATGTTCTTCTCCCGCTGTATGGCGAGTTCCGGCGAATCAAAGACTTCGAAATGCACGAGGCACTTGATGTTGAAGCGTTTGGTCTGCCCGGGCACAGCTCCTTGCTTGTGTTCATAGACACGGCGCACGAGGTCGTTGGTGACACCCACGTAGAGCGCTCCGCCGGGCCTGCTTGCAAGTATGTAGACGTAGAATTGTGCCACTTTCCGACCGAGGAGCTATCATCGATGAGAAAGCTCTGTGCTCTGTTATCGGGGTGGCCGGGACAAGCCCGGCCATGACCATCGATGGGTGATTTTAGACCGGTGCCACGCGCGCGGCTATGCCGCCAGCCCTGAAGAGAACGATTCCATGTCCGACGATTTCCTCAAGAACCCGCTCGCGCTGTTCGATGTCCGCGGCAAGACGGCGATCATCACCGGCGCGACCGGCGCGTTCGGCGCGCTGGCGGCGAAGGTGCTGGCGGGGGCCGGCGCCAACACCGTGCTCGCGGCGAGCCGGGCGGAGGAGTTGAAGAAGGTCGCGGCGGAATGCGAGGCGCTCGGCGGCAAGACCGAGATCGTGGCGCGGCGACCGCGCAGCGAGGACGATTGCGACGCGATCGTCGCCGCCGCGGTGGCGAAATTCGGCCGCCTCGACATTCTCGTCGTCGCGTCCGGGCTGAACAAGGTGGCGAAGATCGTCGACCAGAAGCCGGAAGACTTTCCTCGACGTGATGGACGCCAACGTCACCCAGTCCTGGCTGATGGCGCGCGCCGCCGGCCGGCAGATGCTCAAGCAGGGCGGCGGCGGCAAGGTGATCCTCACCTCGTCGGCGCGCGGCCTGCTCGGGCCATCCCGCCGGCTACACCGCCTATTGCGCCTCGAAGTCGGCGGTCGACGGCATCACCAAGGCGCTCGGCTGCGAATGGGGCGACACCGGGATCACCGTCAATGCGCTCGGCCCGACGGTGTTCCGCTCGCCGCTCACCGCCTGGATGTACGAGGACACCGACCGCGCCCGCGAGGTGCGCAAGGGCTTCCTCGCCCGCGTGCCCAAGGGCCGGCTCGGCGAGCCCGCCGACCTCGCCGGCCCGCTGCTGTTCCTCGCCTCGCGCGCGTCGGACTTCTACACCGGCCACATCCTCTATGCCGACGGCGGCTACACCGCCGGCTGATGCCATGGCAAAGGCACGCATCGCGGTCGTCGGCGCCGGGCTCATGGGCCACGGCATCGCCCAGGTGTTCGCGCTCGCCGGGCATGACGTGACGCTCACCGACGCCCACGCGCCGACGCTCGCCACCGCCAAGGACCGCATCCTCGCCAATCTGACCGATCTCGGCGACGACGCGGCGGCGCTCGACACGCGTGCGCATCATGCCCGGACCTCGCCGACAGCGTGCGCGATGCCGACTACATCGTCGAAGCCGTGCGCGAAGACCTCGCCGTCAAGCAGAAGCTTGTTCGCCGACATCGAACGGGCGGCGCGGCCCGACGCGATCCTCGCCAGCAACACCTCGGTGATCCCGATCACCGCGATCATGCAGCGACTCGCGCACCGCGAGCGCGCGCTCGGCACCCACTGGTGGAATCCGCCCTATCTGGTGCCGCTGGTCGAGGTGATCGGCACCGAATGGACGTCGCCCGCCGCGATCGATTTCACGATGAAACTGCACCAGGACATCGGCAAGACGCCGGTCCATGTGAAGAAGGACGTGCCGGGCTTCGTCGGCAACCGGCTCCAGCATGCGCTGTGGCGCGAGGCGATCTCGCTGGTCGAGAACGGCATCTGCGACGCCGAGACCGTCGACACCGTCATCAAGGCCGCGTTCGGGCGCCGGCTCGCGGTGCTCGGCCCGCTGGAGAATGCCGATCTCGTCGGCACCGATCTCACGCTCGCGATCCACCGGACCGTGCTGCCGGCGATCGATTCGCGGCCCGGGCCCGTCGCCCTATCTGGAAAAGCTGGTCGCCGACGGCAAGCTCGGCATGAAATCCGGCGAAGGCTTCCGCACCTGGACGCCGGCGCAGCAGGCCGAGCTGCGTGCGCGCGTGATGCAGCCATCTCAAGGCGGCGCGTTAGGCCAGATGTAGCCCGGATGAGCGAAGCGACATCCGGGGCCACGCGTCGAGGTATCGCCGTTCCCGCATTTCCGCTGCGCTCATGCGGGCTACGCGCATCACGGCGCCAGAATCATCCTCTGCTCTTTCGCTTGGAGCGGCCACCTCCGCCTCAACAATTGTCGGCGACTGCAACCTCATGCCTGGTGTAGTGAGCCAAGGCATGCGCTTTGGCGGCGGCGTATCCGTACGTGGCGATGGCCTGCTTGACCTGATCGCAATAAGACTGCGCCATCGAGGCGTTGGTCAGCAGCACAGTGAACGCAACGCCAAATAGAATCCTCATCATCCGGGCTCCCTCCAAAGTAACGGGGAGAGAAGCGTTCGCAGTTGGGCAAAGTTAAGGCCGGCGCACGGGAGCGAACAACCGGGCAGACCGCGTGCACGCCTCTCGATTTTCGGACGGATGAGATGGCACGCAGGCGACGCCCCCGGCACACGATCCACCGTGCGACGTTTGTGCGTGGGACGGCCATGACGACAGTGGGCAGCGATTGCTATAGTCGTTTCCAATAACGCCACGGAGGAAACCATGTCCGCGTCCGACCGCACGAGTGATCGTGTCACCCATTCCGCCATCTCGCGCCGCACGCTCGTCAAGGCCGGCGTCGGCGCTGTCGTCGCGCCGGCGGTGCTCAACGTCATTCCCGTCAACGCGCAGAGCCGCGTCATCAAGATCGGCCATGTCAGTCCCCGAAGACCGGGCCGCTGGCCGGCTTCGGCGAGGCCGACGGCTTCATCCTCGAACAGGTCAACGGCATTCTTGCGAAGGGCCTCGTCAGCGGCGGCAAGACCTATCCGGTGCAGATCATCACCAAGGACAGCCAGTCGACCGGCAACCGCGCCGTCGGAGGTCGCGTCGGAACTGATCCTCGGCGACAAGGTCGACCTCATCCTCGCCGTCGGCGACGCCGGACACCACCAATCCGGTCGCCGACCAGGCCGAGGTCAACGAGGTCCCCTGCGTCACCACCAATTGCCCGTGGCAGCCCTATTTCTTCGGCCGCAACGGCGATCCCAAGAAGGGCTTCACCTGGACCTACCATTTCTTCTGGGGCCTCGAGGACGTGATCGGCGCGTTCCTGGCGCTGTGGGACTAGCGCGCCCACCAACAAGGTGGTGGGCGGCCTGTTCCCCAACGACGCCGACGGCAATGCCTGGGGCGACCCAAGCTCGGCCTGCCGCCGGCGCTGCCAAGGCCGGCTACAAGCTGACCGACCCCGGCCGCTATCAGCTCATGAACAACGACTTCACCTCGCAGATCTCCGCCTTCAAGGCGGTCGGCGCGGAGATCGTCACCGGCAACATGATCCCGCCGGACTTCGCGACCTTCTGGTCGCAGGCGGCGCAGCAGGGCTTCAGGCCGAAGATCGTCACCATCGGCAAGGCGCTGCTGTTCCCCTCGGTGATCGATTCGCTCGGCGCCCGCGGCAACGGGCTGACCAGCGAGGTGTGGTGGACGCCGCACCATCCGTTCAAGTCCGGCCTCACCGGCCAGAGCGCGGCAGCAGCTCACCGACGCCTACACGGCAGCCACCAAGCGGCCCGTGGACGCAGCCGATCGGCTTCCAGCACGCGCTGTTCGAGGTCGCCATCGACGTGATGAAGCGCGCCACGAGCCTTGAGCCGAAGTCGATCCTCGATGCAATCGGCGCGACCGACTACCGCTCCATCGTCGGCCCGGTGAAGTGGACCGGTATGCCGGTCAAGAACGTCACCAAGACGCCGCTGGTCGCCGGACAGTGGCAGCGCAACGGCGACAAGCTCGAGCTCGTCATCACCACCAACACGACCGCGCCGGAGATCCCCGTCGGCGGCAAGCTGGCGCTGCTGGGGTAACGCTTCTCCCTCCCCGTCTTCGGGGAGGGCGGGGTGGGGCCTTCCTCCGCGAAGCGCTCGTCGAGATTTTCGTCCCGCCACACACACTCTGTCATCGCCCGGCTTGACCGGGCGATCCAGTAACCACCGGACTACGATCGGGGCGCGGTCCTGGTCACATCGATGGCTCAGGGCTACTGGATTGCCCGGTCAAGCCGGGCAATGACAGTTCTTAGGGTTGACGTAACCCCATGGCCGATCCTCGCGCTGGAAAAAATCTCGAAACGGTTCGGCGCGGTCGTGGTTGCCGACGGGATCGATCTCTCGCTCGCCGAGGGCGAGGCGCTCGGCATCATCGGGCCGAACGGCGCCGGCAAGACGACGCTGTTCGGCATCGCGACCGGCACGGTGCGGCCCGACGCCGGCAGCGTGCTGTTCGGCGGCGACGACATCACCGCACTCCCGCCGCAGCGGCGCTGCCACCTCGGCTCGCCCGCTCGTTCCAGATTCCGCAGCCGTTCGGCGGCATGACCGTATTCGAGAACCTCGTCGTCGCGGCTGCGTTCGGCCGACGCCGTGGCGAGGACGACGTCTATGGCGACTGCGCCGAAATTCTCGACCGCTGCGGCCTCGTCGACAAGGCGAAAACAGGGCTTCGGCAAT
>CAWGRH010000007.1:0-70126 GCA_963824905.1 uncultured Alphaproteobacteria bacterium | reverse complement strand
GATTTCAGTTGCTTATCGCTGATTTTTCCGACCTCGTCTTCCCAGCTGTGGGACAGGGAAGCGCGAGGGAAGCGGCAGAATTGCCGCGGACGCTCGAAGTGAGGCAGACGCGCGAAGAATGGTCCGCCGCGTCCGGTACGAGATCGAGCCAATGACGCTCGGCAACATGCGCGAGCTTGGCGTCCGGTCGCTCGATGTGTCGTGCTGACTTTGCCACCACAAGGTTATACTGAGCGCCAGTCGCTGGCCGGACGACTGTCGCGGTGCCCACCTTCGGGCCGCTTATGGTGTGCACCGGCTGCGGCATCATCGGCGCCGTCGCCCGGCCGAATTGGAAGGAGCGGCCGTTGCGAGAGACGCTGACGGGGGATCTAAAGAATGCCGTGCGAAGAGCAGATTCCGTACATGCTTTTGTCGTATCCCTCTGGAAGCGGGTTTTCTGGTAGGGCGGCACTGGCGACAAAGTTTCACCAAGTCACCGAAAAACCAGAAGGCCGCTATCTTGCTTTGTACCAGCTTGGCGACCTCTGGAGTATTGAGCGAGTAAATCACCTAGCGCGCCAATCAGGAACCGAGTACGCCCTTGACAATATTGGACGCACCGTAGGCGATGAATTGCGATCAGGTCATTGCTTTCTTGCCTTTGATCTGTCGCACGAAGGCCACTTACCTGTTCAAGGCGCCCTTGATGATCTTCATAGTTGGTGCGATGAAAATGACATCAATATTGAGAATATTGGGCTGATTTCGCAAAATCGAAATTTCGAGTCTCTTTATCGATCAATGTATCCCAAGCGTCATCGGTGGATGCGCTGCTTCACGTATGACTTGTTTGTATATGCCATCGCAGAGCTGTTGGCACAGCCGGAGCCCGCCTTTTCAAAGCTGTTTGGTTTTTCAAGGCCGACGAACTTCGCGAATAGAATTAATGATTATGAAAAATGGTTTCTTTGCCAGAACGCGCACCCAAAGCCTGTCAGGCTTGCCGTTTTGGCTGGCCTGGAGGAGGCCGGTCTGCTGCCGCACACTTTGTGGTCGCTAATGAACGATGGCGCAAAATATCTTCCCGGCCCTGAGGCAATATTGGCCTCTTTAGAGCAGGTTGGTGCCGCTCGACTCTTCGATCGCTGCCTAAGTCTACTTCATGGCCCCTCGCGATATATCGATATACCAGCCATGAAGGACACGAATAACTTGGCGGGCGTAATTGCGAGACGCTCTTACGAGCAAACATTCATGTCAATTATAACAGAGACTGACTTTTCAGATGGGAGCAATTTCCGCATCACGGAAAAAAGCATTAAGGCTTTTGCTATGGCGCACCCCGCGCTTATCGTCGGAAATCCGCGGTCGCTTCAGCTATTGCGAAAAATCGGATTTAGGACGTTCTCTCCTATGATAGACGAGGCATATGATGAAATAGACGAACCTCGCGAGAGGTTCGCGGCGCTCTTTTCTGAAATTATCCGGATTGCAGGAATCCTGAGCTCAAACGATAAGAATTTTGTGGGTGCTTTGAACGAAATAGGAGCTTCGAATGCGAGCCACGCATTGAGCGGAGAGCTTCATCGAAAATATCTACAAGTTGTTGGGGAACCGCTTGCGGTAAGCTTAGCAAGTTGCGTCCAGCGGCGGCAGCTGCCAACCAAGACGTCGTCTTTCTTCCCGTGGACCTTTTGATGTGGATACGTTCGCCGGCCTGCAAGCGGAGCTTGGCGTTCATCATGACCTCGTCGAGGTTTTGGCGAATTGGCGGGCCTCTACGTCAGGCTTTCTGCTCTTGGATGCTCTGGACGCAGCGAGAAAACCAGAGACTCAGAAGCTCTTGCGCGAGGTCGTCGGCAGAATTCTGCGGACCGAAGGTGTCGCCGACCGGTGTGCAATGGCGACACTGAGTGCGGCTGCCGGCGGTCGCTTGACGCCTCGTGAGTTGGAAATCAGGCTCCAGATTTGCGTTCACTGGTCCACGGCCACAAACGGCCGGCCGCGCAATGGCTGGAAATGTGAAATTTGTTCCGTCGGCAAATTGCACCGTGGGGAAAAGCCCCGCGAAGCAGGCCCTAAAGCGCGTGAGGGCCAGGCGGAGAGGCGCTGCAGCCCGTTCCCGTGATCGCTTCCCGCCCTTTGGCGGTAATCGTGACCACGATGATGCCGGTCGACCGAGCGCCAGACCCTCGAACCAGGCCGGGCCGTGCTGCGGCGAACCCGGCGCGCACCAGTTGCGAGACGAAATCCGGCCGAAAGCCCTGCGCGCGCAGCAGCAACTCGGTGCATCCGCCGGGTGCGCCGGCCAACATCGCGAGGGCGCGGCGATGTTCGCCGGAAAGGTGCTCGCTGGAAAGGTGCTCGCTGGAAAGGTGTTCGCCGGAAGGGTGTTCGATGGAAGGACGTTTGCTCGACACGCCGTCGCCAGCCGATTCGGAGACGGTCATCGCTCCGGCCGTGTCTGCCTCGTGACCGTCGTGCTGCAGCTTCGGCAGGCGAAGGTTCGCGTCGTCGGGCCGTCCGCCTGATCGAAGATGCTCGGAACGACGCGCGCGAGGCCCATCAACCGCCCGCACCGAGGGCACTCCGGCGCCTGACCGGTATGCCTGCTCGTGAACGTTTCGAGATCGACGTTGAGCAAAACGAGGCACCCCACCCTGGAAACGCGATTCTTCGCGGTCCCAGCGTGATCTCAGAAAGGCTCCGCGCAGCATAGCGCCAAGGTTCGAACGGCCCGTTGCCGAAACGGCACCGGGGTCCTTGGGGGTCGGGCAACACAAGCGGCTCCTGGCGGTCGCCACGTGCTCTGATTCGAAGTCTTTTGGGCCATCCCTGCGATCGAACGATCTACAACGGCCGGATCGAATAGATCACTTCGCCCTTGAACTTGCTCTCACCCGGCACCCAGGGGAAATAGATCACCCATTGGAGATGCACACGCGAGCCGACTTGCGGTTTTGCGATGTTTGGATCAGAAACACCATCAGGAACGTGACGACGCTGGTGAGCGTGTTCATCACGAGCTGCCAGGTGTCGGAGAAGTGAAAGACCGGACCGGTCGCCAGCCAAACGACGACGATAACGATCGCGGTGGCAAACACTGAAGGGTAGCCCGAACCTTCCGCGACGACGTTCGCAAAATCCACAAAACGCTTGTTCATTGCTCGGCCACTCCCATTTGGCTCTGTTTGGAAACGGCCGGTAGACGAAAAGCCTTAGCCCCAGGCAGCACCATTATCTCGCGTGTGCGCTTCCGATGCCGTGCGCCGGCGGCAAAGCATATAGGCCGAGCAGCTTCGGCATGCCGAAAGCATACCCGCAGCGCGGCCCTGGGGACTTCCGAGTTGGGCCCAGGCTGTGTGAAAACTGCGCCTCTGCCGCCTGTGTCGGGTCTGTTATGATTTGCCAATGAATCGTCGCGAGGGGCGACCGATGGCGGGTTTCGTGGAAGGGGTCGATCGCGGGCAGAGCACATTGTTCCCGGCGCTGCTCGACGACTATGTAGCCGAGGACAACCCCGTGCGAGCGGTCGACGTGTTCGTCGACGGGCTTGATCTCGATAAGCTCGGCTTCGTCGGCGTCCAGCCACTCGATACGGGCCGACCCGGCTACCACCCCCGCGTTATGCTCAAGCTCTACATCTACGGCTACCTCAATCGCATTCCATCGAGCCGACGCCTGGAGCGGGAGTGCCAGCGCAATATCGAGATGATCTGGCTGACCGGGCAGCTGGCGCCGGACTTCAAGACCATCGCGGATTTCCGCAAGGACAATGGCAAGGCTATTCGCGAGGTCTGCCGCGAGTTCGTCGCGCTGTGCCGCAGGCTTGATCTGCTCAGTGCGGCGAGCGTCGCCATCGACGGATCGAAGTTCAAGGCCGTCAATGCGCGGGACAAGAACTTCACCGAGGCCAAGATGAAGCGGCGCCTGGAGCGGATCGACGAGAGCATTGCCCGCTATCTCTCGCAGCTCGAGACCGCCGATCGGCATGGCGATTCGGTGCCGGAGGCGAAGGTTGCCCGGTTGAAGGGCAAGATTGAGAAGCTCAAGGAGGAGATCGTCCGGCTCAACGCGATCAACGCGGAGATGATGAAGAGCGAGGACAGGCAGATCTCGCTCACCGATCCTGACGCGCGCTCGATGGCGACAAGCGGCAAAGACACTGGGATCGTTGGCTACAACGTGCAGATTGCGGTCGATACGCAGCATCATCTCATCGTGGCTCATGAGGTGACCAACGTGGGCACCGATCGCCACCAGCTTGCCAACATGGCTGCTCAGGCGCGTGACGAGATGGCTGTTTTGACGCTCGATGTCGTGGCAGACCGCGGCTATTACGAGGGCGTGGAGATCATGAGCTGCGAGGAAGCCGGCATCACGGTGACGCTGCCGAAGCCGATGACCTCGGGTGCCAAGGCTGCTGGCCGCTTCGGCAAACAGGACTTCGTCTATGTCGCCGCCGACGATATTTATCGCTGTCCCGCCGGCGAGCGGCTGACCTATCACTTTCAGAGCGAGGAGCACGGCAAGACGATCCGGCGATATTGGGCGAGCACCTGCGAAACTTGCGCACTCAAAGCGCGGTGCACGACAGGCCCCGAGCGCCGCATCTCACGTTGGGAACATGAGGCCGTTCTGGAGAAAGTTCAGGCTCGGCTCGACCACAACCTCGATGCAATGGGCGTCCGCCGTCAGACAGCAGAGCATCCGTTCGGCACGATCAAGTGTTGGATGGGAGCAACGCACTTTCTCACGAAGACGCTGCCCAAGGTGGCCACCGAGATGGCGCTAAATGTGCTCGCTTACAACATGAAGCGCGTGATGGCGATCGCGGGCGTAGACGGATTGCTGGAGGCGATGCGGGCGTGAAGCCAAGGCCCTGCGCGACCAGATCAGCGCCTACAGAAAGCCTCTGGGTGCCCGTGGATGGCCTTAAAAGCTTGGTGGGCGCGAAAGGGAGCCGTCGCAACCCGAATGCAGGCTTATCGAGCTATTTTCACACAGCCTGGGCCAACGACGGACATCGCGAGATCGTTCGGTCTCATTTAGCTTTCGACAATCTCGCGAATCTTGCGCGCACACGTTTGCGTCCTCCGCTGGTTGCAATGCGGCCTCGAATCAGTTGAGTTCCCAGGTGGCTGGATTTTTTTTTGCGTGACGGCCCGCGCCGCCCGAGCACGCCTTGCGATCGTCGCCGCTCCTGCCGGCAAATTAGCGCGACCACTGTGATTGGTGTGCCTGGGGCAGACCGCTGCGCCAGTTGCGGAGCGTAAGCTGTGATCGTGCGTCATGCCGGTCGGCCGTCGCTCTGACGACGCCGACCTGCCAACGTGGGGAGGCGATCTTCAATGACGGGCAAGAACAATGTGCGGGCATGGATCGAGGCCGCGGCGGGGGCGATCGGCGTGAACGCGACCAGGGGCGCAGCGCCTTTTTTGTCTGCATTGCCGGTTCTGTTTCTGATGTGGACCGTTCAGGCTTTTGCACAGGGCCCAGCGAACGCGCCCGTGCCCGCATCGCCGACACCGTCGCCGTCCGCCGAGTTGTTGAAGAATTGGCACAATGGCATAGTGCGCGTGTCTCCTCCGAACGCGGGGTGCTTCACGTCCTCCTATCCAAGCACTCAATGGCAAGAGGTGCCGTGCGGGGAGGGGCCGACGATCCCCTTTGTACATGGCGGCCCGGTGGCTGAGGCGATGGCGGGCAGCAACATTTCAACCGCGTTCGGGTCTTTCGACAACGCTTCCGTGACAAGCGTGACCACGGCCCACTCGACCAACAGCTATACGCTTCAGCTCAACTCGAATACCTTTGACACCCCGGTCTGCACCGGAGCGCAGCGGTCGAATTGTAAGGGCTGGCAGCAGTTCATATTCTCTCAAGATCAATGCAAAGGCTCGCCTTGCACATTCATCCAGTATTGGCTGCTCGCCTGGGGTAGACCGTGCCCCTCGGGCTGGCACACGGGCGCAAATGACGGTTGTTGGGTGAACAGCCCGTCTGTGATCACGCCTCGGCAAGCGATCGCAAACCTGGGCAACCTGAGCATGACGGGCCAAGCCACGTCGGGCATGGATGCGGTCATTTTCTCCAGCGGCGACAATGCCTACATGGTGCAAGTCGCGGACAGCATGCTCAGCCTCGCTTCATACTGGACGGGCTTCAGCTACAATATTGTCGGCGACGGCGGCGGATCCGAGGTCGACTTCAACCCTGGGGCGTCGTTCGTCGTACGACTCAGCATAGGCGACGGCAGCACGTATCCTCCCTCCTGCCTCGACAGATTCGGTGGCGATACCGGAGAGAGTAACAATCTTTATCTACAGCCGGCCTCCGGCACTACGCGGTCGAGCACGCAGCCGGCACTCGTCTACACGGAGAACAGTACCACGAGCACGACCACGCCCTGCGATGCCGCATCCCTCGTTCCCCCCGCCAGTAAACTAACCGACACCCATGACCTCAACGGCGACGGCTTCAGCGACATCGTATGGAGTGACGGGGGCGGTGACATCGCGGTCTGGCTGATGAACGGCGCCCAGGTCATGCTGTCCGGAACCGCGGGCTCGGCGCCGAGCCCCTGGTCGATCGTCGGGCAGCGCGATTTCAACGGCGACGGCACCTACGACCTGCTGTGGCTTGACACCAGCGGCGATCTCTCGATCTGGTTCATGATCGGAACGCAGGTGTTTTCATCTGCGGCTGTCGGCAACGTCGGCACCACATGGTCCGTCGTCGGCACCGCAGATTTCAACAACGACGGCAAGGGCGACATCCTCTGGCGAGACAGCAGCGGAAACACCGCGGTGTGGCTGATGAACGGCGCCTCGGTTCTCTTTAGCGGCTCGCTCGGCACCGTACCGACCACCTTCGCGGTGGTCGGCACCGGCGACTTCAACGGCGACGGCTACGGTGACATTTTGTGGGACGACGGCAGCGGCAACTACGCGATCTGGTTCATGACGGGGACGGCGGGGTCGTCACCGTCGACGTCGGTGTTGTCGGCCACAGCCGTCGGCAACATTCCGACGTCCTGGTCGGTGGTCGGCACCGGCGACTTTAACGGCGATCACATGACCGATATCGCCTGGCGCGACACCGCCGGCAATACCGCGATCTGGCTGATGAACGGCGCGGCGGTTTTGCAGGCCGGCGCCCTCGGCAACATCGGGACAATGTGGTCGATTGTTCAAACCGGAGATTACAATGGCGACGGCATGAGCGATCTGTTGTGGCGCGACACCGCCGGCAACACCGCGATTTGGTTCATGAACGGTACGGCGGTGTCCTCGACCGGAAGCCTCGGCAACATCCCCGTCACTTGGACAGTGCAATCTGTCAACGCCGAGTAAGCAGCGAAGACTTGATGAGGTCTGCTGCGGATCACGAACAGCGCTGTGCGCGAACGAATGGCACGGCAGCTTCAGCCCCCACGTGATCGGTTTGCCCCTGAAGCGGGGATCGCCGAGGAGCTGTGCGACGGGATCTGCTGCGCTCATCGATCAGTTCTTGACCCGATTCATCATGAAGCAGGTGGCCACGATCGCCTGCCGTGGCCCGGCGCTGTTTTGCACATAGCACTTTTCGATCCTGTCGGCGGAGACGACGGTGATGCGATAGTAGCCATCGGTGTCGGCACCCAGGATGGTTTTGTTGTCGGAAGACATCGCCCAGGCGAACGGTTCTTTGCTGTCGTTATTCGTGGACGACGTCGTGCCCCAAAGGAGGTGCCCCTCCTGGCCGAGGACGATATGGCTGACGTCGAGGTCGCGTATGACCGCGGTGCCCGGCGAGCCGGACAAGTGCTCGGTATTGCCAAACAGCAGAATTTTTCCGGCGCCCCGCCACGTTCCCTTGAGGTCCGGTATGGCGTCCTGCGCGATAGCAGCTACGGGCAAGAAGAACGTCATGGCGACGGCTGCTGTCAGGCTCTTCATGTTGTGCTCCTGGCTGGTTGGGCGGTCCGACGATGGCCCATGCACCTTAGTCACGCGTCTCGTGCGGTCGCACTACAACGGCGCAAACATAAGGGTAGTGTCGCTCATTGCGCCGACGGAGGCGCCGAAATCGCCCGAAGGCTATGGTATCCAAGGAGCCGCCGATCTGACAGAGCAATAGAGCAGCAGTGTCCGGCCAAAATCGCGGGTGGCCATGGCGACGGTTGGTGTGAACACCCCACGGTCTAAAACCGCGTCAGGCTGCCGAAGTTCCGGCCGCAATGCGCGTGAGCCGATGCGCGGCGACCGAGGTCCCCCCGCGATGACCGAAGACAAATCGCCTGACTAATCGACCACCTCGTCGGCAATGGCCACCAGCCCCGGCGGCAATTCGAGACCGAGCGCCTTCGCGGTCTTGAGATTGATCGCGAGCTCGTAGAGGTCTGCTCGCATCACCGGCAGCTCGGTAGGCTTCTCGCCGGCGAGAATCCGCCCGCAGTAGATCCCGCCCTGGCGGTAGGCGTCGGTGACGTTGGGGCCGTACGCGAGGAGGCCGCCGGCGGCGACGGCCTCGTACGTAAGGTACATCGCGGGCAAAGCGTGGCGCGCCGCGAGGGCCACCACCTCTTCGCGCGCGGCGTCGAGAAGGGAATCGCCGGCGACGATCAAAGCGCCCGCGCGCTGGCGGACGAGGGTCGCGAACGCCGCCTCGAGGTCGGCTGCGCTGCCCGCCTTCACGATCAGCGTCTGCTTGCCGCGCAGGCGCGCCGCTTCCTGGATGTCGCGCCATTCGGCATCCGCGCCGGGATTGTCCGGGTTCGCGAGGAATCCGATCGTCTGCGCGCGCGGAACGAATTGCACCAGCAGCCCGAGACGTCTCGTCCCGAGACCGTTGGTCGCGACCGCGACCCCGGTGACGTTGCCGCCAGGCCGCGCGAGGCTCCTGACCAAGCCGGCCTTGACCGGGTCGCCGTTGCCGACGAACACGATGGGCAGGAGCGTCGTCGCGGCCCTTGCCGACTGCGCCGCCTCCATGCCGCCCGCGGTTGCGATCACCGCGACGCGAGCGGCGACAAGACCGGCAGCGAGCTCGGGAAGCCGATCGGCCTGCCCATCGGCCCAGCGGTAGGCGAACATTACGTTCCAGCCGTCGGTATACGCGGTCTCGGCGAGGCCCTTGCGAAAGGCGGCCGCGTAGGATGCGAAGGCATCAGAAGTTCCGCCGGAGAGAAAGGCGACCACCGGGACGGGCTGTTGTCCGTGGGCCGCGAGCGGTCCCATGGTGGCGCCCGCAAGGCCGACGATGAACTGGCGTCGCTGCATTCCGATTCCTCAGCTTCCAGGTCGACAAGGCTAGCGCGCCGGCGGCTCCAGGGAAACGGCAGATGCCGTGGACGCAAGGCACCGAGGGTCTGGTTCGGGCGTGCGCGCGCTGCCGCGAGGAGATGATCGCGTGCCCGCGGGCTCATTCGGCGTGACCGCGAGATCCCGCCAACGAGGCAGCATCTCCAGACAAGCATCCAATATGAGTTTCAATTTCGACGCCATTGTCGAAATACCTATAATATTTCTGCGACGTCTGTTGCGATATGACACTTATGCTCGATCGCCGAATTGGTTGCAGGGCAAATGAAAATCAACCGGACAATGCCTTGTTTCCAAGCCTGTTTTCGATGATGGGTCGACGTCACTGCCGGGCTCCGAAAAGCAGCATTTTATCGATTGTGACATGCGTGTCTCACGTTCGCGATTCCGCGGGAGACTCTGCAAGATGCCGACCGGGCGCGTTCTCGCGCACGTTGCGCACCGCAAGACGAAAAAAGCGTGTGAGGTACGTCATAGAGGCAGTGCGAGCGGTGGTACAATATCACGGCAAATAAACTCGATCTTGGTTTTTGGGAGGTTTTTACCGCCCACGACGCAGGCGTTTTCCGCGTGTCGTGGCCAGTCGCCAATGGAGGAGTCCGCTTATGACTGACGCGTCCGCCGCGCCCGCCTCGCCTGCCTCGCCCGCTCCGCTCGACACCATGCATGCCATTTTGGGGACGAAGTGGTCGCCCTCGGATGGCGAGAGCGCGACCATCAACGGATGGTTGGGCTTCGTCGGCACGTCGTTCCCGGAGATGGCCGACTACTGCACCGGAGAGACCCACATCGGCTATTTCTCCTGGTGTGGCTGCACCGTCGGTTATTGCGTCGCCAAGTCTGGCGTTCGCCCGGTCTACACGAAAGGCGTCGACACCAAGAGCTTCCTGTGGGCGCAGGCGTGGCTCGATTGGGGGACGCCGGTGACGGACCCGCAGGCGGGCGACGTGCTGGTGTTCGATTTCGGCCATGGCGATCATCACGTCACGCTGTTCGACCATGACAACGGCAACGGTACCTGGGCTTGCCTCGGCGGCAACCAGGACCATCAGGTCATGGTTTCGAACTTCCGGCGCAGCCAGTGCATCGGCATTCGCCGGCTTCCCGTCGCCGGCGCGGTGCAGACGACGACGACCAGCACGTCGATCCGTCCCGAGGTGAAGCTCAACGATGTCGGGTCGGTGGTGAGCGAACTGCAGCACCTGCTCGGGGTCACGGTCGACGGCGAGTTCGGCCCGGAAACCGACGCCGCCGTGCGCGCGTACCAGGCGACCCACGGCCTCGATGTCGACGGCGACGTCGGCGACCAGACCTGGGCCGCGCTGCTCTCCGGCAAGCCGGCAACCGCGGCGGGCATCGCAATCACGACGGACACCGTCAACCGGATCGTGCAGCTCGCGGGGAATTCCGATCTCGCCAGCCATTCGTGGAGTGGCCGCGGCACTGCGCCGCCCGGATACATCAAGGGCATGGCGGTTGCCTACGCCAACGTCTACGCCAAATGGAAGAAGGGCGACACCGCGGCCGCGGTGATGGCGGCACCGAACTCCGGCGACGGCTCCCATGATGCGCTTGCCTGGTACGACGCACATTTTGCGGCGCTCGGACTCGGCAACGGGCCCGAGCAGGCGAAGAACGGCGACGTGCTGCGGCATCTGTTCGTGCTGCTCACCGGGCTCGGAATGCGCGAGTCGAGTGGGCGGTGTTGCGAGGGGCGCGATCTCTCCGCCTCCAACACCACGGCGGACACGGCGGAGGCGGGACTCTTCCAGCAGAGCTGGAATTCGCGCTTCGCGAGTCCGGAGCTGCCGAAGCTGTTCGCGGAATATTCCACCAATCCGCAGGGCTTCTACGCGGTCTTTTCCGAAGGCGTGGCGCCTCACGCCGGCGATCTCGACGACTTCGGAAGCGGCGAGGGCGCGGCGTTCCAGGCGCTGTGCAAATCCTGCCCCGCATTCGCTGTCGAGTGCGCAGCGGTTGGTCTTCGCACCATCCGGACGCATTGGGGTCCGATCAACCGCCAGGAGGCGGAGCTTCGTCCCGAGGCCGATCGCCTGTTCCGGCAGATCCAGGACATCGTTGACGCCGCGGTAGCCGTTTCTGCCGTCACCGCGCCGACCACGGTCACGACCCCGATCCAGACCCAGCCCGCGATCCAGCCTGCGACGCAGCCTGCGACCCAGGCTGTGACACAGCCCGCGACCCAGACTCAATCCGCGCTCGCGGAAATCCTCAGACGCCTCGGAGAATTGGAGAAAGTCATGAACGGCACTGCCGCTCCCGGTTTGTCGCCCGTCATTACGACGCCTGTCACGACGGTGCCGGTCACGACGGTGCCAGTCACCACCGGTCCCGTCGCCGCGGCGCCGGTGATCGCGACGACGTTGCCCGCCGACATGGCGCGCATGGAGATGGACATTGCGCGCCTCGGTCAAGTCGCCGCGATGTTCTCGCAGGTCGCCAATCAGATCGGTCAGATGCCGACCACTGGATTGCCGCCGCAGGTGGCGCAGGCCGAGCAGACCATCGCCCGCCTCGGCCAGATCGCCGGCACGTTGTCGCAATACGCCTCGACGGCTGCAGGGCCGACGGCCGCGGCCGCGGCGAAGGTCCAGCTTTCGCCGATCGACAAAATGCTGGGCGGGGAGGCGCTGGTCGGCGTCAAGACGCCGCTCGCCATTGCGGGCTACGCGTTGATGTGGATCCTGCAGACGCTCGGCACCATGGGCACCGCAACCGGCGACAAGGCGACGACCACCGGCGCGATCCTCACCGCACTGGTCTCGGCCTTCGGCGCGCTCGGCGTCACCGCGAAGTTCGACCGGGCGTTCGGGGCGCTGTCGACGATCGCCGGCATCCTGCAGAAGCTGCCGGCATTTATGCCGGCTCTGAAGCCGCCCGGGGCGGCCATCGGTTGAAGGCACGGCATTTCGTGAAATGTGCGCGGGAGCGCGTAACCAGCTTGGAGGCGGCCGATGATCAAGATCATCGACACCAATAACGAAACCACATCGAGGCTCGGAGATCTCCGGAACCAGGGCGTCGAATGCATCATCCGATACATCTCGACCAACACCTCCGGCTCGAAGGTGGTGAAACCGGCGGAGGCGAGGGCGATCGCCGCCGCCGGGCTCAAGCTCGCACTCGTCTTCGAGGTGTGGGGCGGAGTCAACAACTTCGCCCATGACGACATCGACGGCAACAGCGGCACGAGCCACGGCAACTTCGCGCGGGATTGGGCGGCGAATGTCGGCGCGCCCGACAACACCATCATCTGGTTCGCCATCGATACCGATTGCACGGCCGGGCAGTACGCGCAGCGGGTCAGGCCGTATCTCCAGGCGGCGCGTGCGGCGCTGCGGGGCAAATACCGCATCGGCGTCTATGCCTGCGGCTATGTGTGCACCCAGGCGACCGCGGAGGGCCTCGTCGATGCGACCTGGCTCACCCAGTCCATGGGCTTCAACGGCAGTCGCGCCTACCGCGACTCCGGACGCTGGACCCTGCTGCAAGGGCCGGAGACGACGCTCGAAGGCCTGTCGATCGACACCAACCAGGCGAATGGCAACGACTACGGCGCCTTCGTGCCGTTCCAGGCGCCGGTGACGGTGCAGGTCCCGACTCCGATTCAGGTTCCGCTCCCCACCCCGATCACTCCGATCCCGACGTCCGTGCCGATCCCGACGCTTGTGCCGATCGATTGGGTGCGGATCGAGCAGGACATCGCCCGCCTCGGTCAGATCGCTGCGATGTTCTCTTCGGCTGCCGGGTGGGTGGGCCGGGTGCCGACCGCGGGACTGCCGCCACAGATCGCGCAGGCGGAACAGCAGATCGTGCAACTCGGCGAGATCGCCGGCAAGCTGTCCCAATATGCCGAGGTGCTGTCCGGCCACGCGACGGCGGAGCAGGTGCTGGCACAAAAGCCGCAGTTGTCGCCGATCGACAAGGCGCTGGGCGGCGAGGCGCTGGTCGGCCTCAAGACGCCGCTCGCCATCGCCGGCTACGCGCTGATGTGGATCCTGCAGACGCTCGGTATGATGGGCACGGCAACCGGCGAGACCGCGAGCACCACCAGCACGGTTTTGACGGTGCTGGTCTTGGCCTTCGGTGCGCTCGGCATCACTGCGATGTTCGATCGCGCGTTCGGGGCGCTGTCGACGATCGCCGGGTTGCTGCAGAAGCTGCCGGCACTGGTCCCGCCGCCGGCGACGCCGGCGGCCGGCAAGTAATTCAATCGCCCGACGTCAAACGCGAAGGTGCGCGGCTCGCATCCGCGAGACTGCGCACTTTGTTCGTGATCCCTTCGGCACTGCCGTGCTGGCCGACTAACCGCGCGGATGGCTCTTGTTGCGCTCGGACTTCGTCGGTCCACCGGTATTGGCGAGGCTCGCCAGGCGCGCCGGGGCCGGACTGCCGGCCTTGGCAACCGTGGTGTGCTTGCCATGCACGGCGACGCGGCGCGCTGCCTTCACGTCGGTGTTGGTGCCGCGCGCATAGTAGTCAACGCCAGCGTCGGCGTAGCCGGCGTAGCCGGCGTAGCCAGCATAGCCGGCATAGCCGACATAGGGCGTGCCGAGGTAACCGTAGTAGTAGGCGTAGTTCGGATAGGCCCAGCCCCAGGCATAGGATGCCGGCGTCGGCACGGCGAGATAGTTCGCGTCGACATATCCGGGAATGCCGTTGACGTTCACGGCGCACCAGCCGGCGGAGCAGCCGCCAGCCTCGATGATCCAACCGGCGGGAATAATCGAAACGATGTAATTGTCGTAGCCGGGTCCGGCGCGCAGATTGAGCCAGTCGAGCACGACGGCCGGAGCCGCGGCAGCCCATCCCGTGGAGAGCGCCAGGATACTCGCGCTCAACAGGGAGCACTTCAGCGTGTTCATTCTCGCCTCCTCGCTTTGATTTTGAGCAACAGCTAAGCTTTTGGAGCGAGAGCGACGGTAGGCCGGTGGTCTTACTGTTCCATTATACTGATCGCGTGGACTCATTGTCTAAGGATTCGCTGCACTAAACCTAAGTATAGCGGGCGGTGCAGGTTCGTTCCGCGCGGGTGCCGATCGAGACGAAGATTACGCCCGGTGGGCAGAAGCGCGCCGGCCGGGCCGCAAGTGAAAAACCTCTCCCCGCGTGCGGGGAGAGGGGAGCAGCGAGCGCCAGTTTGCGCCAGCCCTGCACGCGCTCACGATCTCTCCCGCGACGCCCGTCAAACCTTGCCCGCCTTGCGGGCGATGTCGCCGGCGTCGGCGAGGGTGTCGGCGCGCCAGCACAGGTCGATGATCTCTTCGGCCTGGCGGCTGGCGAGGATGCCGTCGGCGAGGCCGCGGAACTTGTCCTCGATGCCGCGGTCGCTCAGCGGCTTCTGCAGGCTGCCGACCGCGTGCTCGACGAACGTTGTCAGCCGCTCGCCGTTCTTGAGCACGATGGCGACGCGTGCCTGCTCCTTGCCGATGCTCGGATCGACGGTCGGGATCACGCGCCGGCGCAAGGCGGCGGCAGCCGGTGCGCGCACCGCCTCGTCGGTGAATTGCTTTTCGCCGGCGGCGCCGTCGATGAGCGCCACCGCCGCCGCGTGATTGACGCTGAACTTGCCCTCGAGCCCGGTCTTCGGATCCTGGATGGCGGTCACCAGCATCACCCGCGGATTCACGCCGACCTCGACGCGCTCGATCATGTCGGGATCGAGATGGTTGCGATTGCGCAGTTCGATGCAGCCGTCGATGACGGGATGGACGACGAGCCCGCAGGCGAACGGCTTGTAGCTGTTGGCGAGAATGTCCCAGCTCTCGTTGGTGAAGGCCGCGTAGTTGCGCGCGGCGCTGAGCATGGTGAGCCAGCCGCGCTTTGCCTCGAGCGCATGTTCCGAGGCGGTGTAGCCGTGCTTGGCGAACAGCGCTGCGGTGAGGCCGTTCTGCGCCGCCTTGCCGGGATGAAAGCTCTTGGTCATCGAGCCGAACATCTCCTGGAGGCCGATCGGCTGGGCCGCGGCGAGGCCGAGTGCCCAGGCCATCTGCCGTTCGTCGAGGCCGAGCAGCCGGCCGTTCGCGGCAGCGCTGCCGAATACGCCCGTCGTGCCGGTGATGTGCCAGCCGATCTCGTAATGTGACGGCGACACCGCCTTGCCGATCCGGCACTCGGTCTCGACGCCGACCACCAGCGCCGCAATGAGATCGCGCCCGGCGACAGGCTGCTGCTCGGCGAGCGCCAGGATCGCCGGTGCGATCGGCGCGGCCGGATGGATGCCGGTCTCGGCATGCGTGTCGTCGAAATCGAGGACATGGGAGCTGATGCCGTTGACGAGCGCCGCATTGAGCGCGTCCATCCGCTCGGTGCGGCCGAACAGCGTCGCCCGGCGCGACTCCGTGAACGGCGCGAGCGCGGCGACGGCGTTCCCCACGGTCTCCTGCGGTGCGCCGCCGATGGCGCAGCCGACCCAGTTGAGAAGCGTGCGCTTCGCCTCGTGACGGACTGCATCCGGCAGGTCTTCGTAGCGCGTCGTGACGATGAAGTGCGAGAGCTTCTGCGTCAGGTCCGGCGGCGCCTCTGGGGCCTGTTTCGGCTGCGCGGGCGTCTGCGCCGCGGCGGGGCCGGAGACCTGTTCGCTCAAGGCCGCCGCGGTGATGGCCAGTCCCGTGTTGCGCAGGAATGTGCGGCGTCCCGGACGCTTCATGGCTTGCCTCCCTTTTCGATGCCGGGTTCGTTCGCCGGCTGACTTCTTGCGAGGGCCGAAGGCCGCCCGCGTCAGGCGTGATTTCATCACGTCCCGGTGCGCCGTTCCACTGTCTCGGAGCGCGCCGGCTCGACATGGGATCGGCGCCGCGACCACAGCCGATGCCACGGCAGCGGCGCGGCAACCAGCGCCAGGGCGAGCAGGCCGGCGCCGACGGGCCATCGGATCCTGGTGCGCGCCCGCGCGCGAACCTCGTCCATGACGAATTGCTCGCCGCGGCGCATCTCGCTGTAGGACTTGAGAAACGAGGAGAGGCGCGCGACGCCGAAGTCGTCGAGAGTGCCTTGGCTGCGGCTCTTGCGCTCCTCGTCATTGAGCGCATCGGCGGCGACGCGGTAGCGCTCCGCATAGGCGCCGGCGTCGGCGAAGGTCGCCTGCTCGGTGCGGCTGAAATAGAGCGCTCGCAGCGACGGGAGCAGGTGTTCCGCTGCATCGATGAGCGGCTGGTCGGCGCGCGGGGCTGCCGCGAAATCCACCGCGGACGCGGCGAGAATGGCGGCGGCGGTCCAGCGAAGCACCCCGATGCCGCGCCGGACGGCAAGCGCTCGTCCGGCGCGCAGCAGCGGCGAGAGAAGTCCGGCAACTGCCAGCGCGGCGCCGAAGGTGCACACCATGGTGGCGCCGGTCGGCAGGTCGAAGGCGAAGGAGAGGCCGAGCCCGGCGGCACTGGCGAGCGTTCCCGTCGTCCAGCCGATCGCGAGCTGTCGCGCCGGCGACGAGGCGTAGATCACCCCGATGGCGGCCGGGATGATCAGGAACGAGAACACCAGCAGCACGCCGGCGATCGCGACCGAGCTCGTCACCACGATGCCGAAGGTCGCGTAGAAGACGAACTCCCAGGCGAACGATCCGGCGCCGTCGAGACGCCGGCGCAGCAGCCAGTGCACGGCGCCCACCGCCGCGTAGAGCGGCGCGATCACCGCAAGCTCGTCGGTGCCGCTCGTCAAAATGTTGCCGGTGAGGATCTGCTTGAGGTGCTCGGCGCCCTGCGGCGCGCGGTCGATGAGGAGGATCGACGCCGCGGCGGCAACGACATAGACGACGCCGATCAGCGCTTCCTGCGGCACCCGCCCGGCCCATGTTCGCGTGCCCGCCAGAAGCGCGGCGGCGGCGACCGCGAACGCCAGCGAATAGCCGTAGGCCGCGGGCCCCTGCGCGGGATGGCCGAGCATGAACCCGACGGTGGCGCCGAGCGCGGCGACCTGGGCGAGTGCGAGATCGACGAAGATCACCCGCCGCGCCAGCACCTGCAGCCCGAAATATGTGTGGATGCCGACGAGGCAGACGGCCACCAGGAACGGAGGCCAGAGAAAGGCGAGGGCCTCGGTCATTTCGTCTCGGCCGCAGCCTTGAGCGCTTCGACATTGGCATCGAACAGCGCGAGATAGTCGCCTGCCGCCGGCAGCGCGCCGACCGAAGCGGCGAGCGTCGCGATCGTCGCGCCCGCCTTGCCGGCGACGAAGGCGGCGTCGCGTTCGGGATCATAGGGCTCGCGGATGACGAGATGCGCGCCACGGCTGCGCATCGTCTGGATCAAACTTGCGAGATGCGCGGGGCTCGGCGGCACGCCCGGCTTCATCTCGATGAAGTCGAGGAGGTCGAGGCGGAAACGGCGCGCAAAATACGGCCAGCTGTTGTGGTAGGCGACGATCGGCATGCCCCTGAGCGGGGCGAGCGTGGCCTGCCATTCGCCGAGCTTTGCGTGCAGGCGCGCGGCGAATGCCGCACGTCGCGTCTCGTAGTCGGCGGCGTGATCGGGATCGACCCGCGCCAGCGCCTCGAGAAGCGTCGCGGTGATGATCTCGGCATTCTTCGGGTCGAGCCAGTAATGCGGGTTGCCGCTGCCATGGGCGTGGCCGTCGCTCGGCCCCACGCTCATGCCGCGAAGCTCCAGCACCGCGATGCCGCGCGAGGCATCGACGTAGAACGGGCCGCCGCGGGAAATCTCGGGGCGTCCGGCTTGCGCGAGAAGGCGATCGGCCCAGAGGTCGTAGTCGAGCCCGACCCGTACGAACAGGCGCGCCGATTTGAGGCGCAGCACGTCCTGCGGCTTCGGCTGATAGCTCTCGACGTCGATCGATGGCGGCGCCAAGTTGACCGCCGTGACGCGGTCGCCGCCGACGGCCTCGACGAGGCTCTTGAGGTCGCTGGTCGTCGCGACGACCGCGATGCGCTCCTGGGCTGCGCACGGCAGTGCGAAGAGGAACGCGGTGAGGGCTTGAGCCGCGAGAGCGCGAAGACTGAGAGTCCGGCACCTCGTTAGCGCCGCTAAACCCTTCCGCCCTCGTCCTGAGGAGCCTGCGAAGCAGGCGTCTCGAAGGACGGCCACAGGCCGCAGTGTGTGGGGCCATCCTTCGAGACGCGTCCTGCGGACGCTCCTCAGGATGAGGTCTCCAATAGGTTCGCCCCCTCGCATGAGTGATCGTTGAGTAGGTTCGCGCGCGCTCAACGTGCGACGAAGATACTCTTCGGCAGCAGGCAATGGACGTTCTTCTCGGTGTCGGAAATCGCGCCGACGCGGCAGTCCATGGCGACGCTGGCGAGGCCATAGGCGTCGAGCCGCGCGATCTTCTTCTCGGTCTCGAGAAGCTTGATCATGCCCATCGAGGCCTGATCCATCGCCTTGTTGAGATCGGCGTCGCGCACATGGGAGACGTAATAGCTCGCCGTCTCCGCGGTCGGGCGGTCGAGATCCTCCTTGTCGCCGGTGCTCTTCGGGCTCAGGCAATGGATGCCCTTCTTGACGTTCACGACCTGGGAGACGCGGCAATCCGAGACGGTCGGCATCAGGGTTTCGGCCTGGGCAGCGGGGATGCCGCGTTGCTCGGAAAGGAATTTGATCGTCTGTTCCTTGGCCTGCGCCCACGCCTTGTTGAGGTCCTGGTCCATGCCCATGGTGACCCAGGACTTCGCGGTCTCGATGCGCGGGAAATCGAGCGGACGACCTTTGAGCACCTCAACGGTGATATTGAACTCCTTGTAGGCCGTCTCGATCGCGGTGAGGTTGATCTCGCCGTTGCCTTGGCCGGCATGAGAATCGCCGGTCCACAACAGCGCACCAGGCACCCACACGGGCACATAGAGGCTCGTTCCTGCAACAAAATCACGGATGTCCATGTTCCCGGCATACTCGCCGGGCGGCACGCTCGAATAGCGGCCTGGGTCCTTGCGGGCGACCGCGAGCGTTCCGGGGAACGGCCGGATCGGCAGGACGACGCCGGGCAGGAACTCCGTCGTCATCGTATCGAGGTCGAGATAGAGGTATTTGACCTGGCCGTCTTGGTAGACGTTGGGAAACTCGCCGAACATGCCAGGGACGTTGAAATTCGTCGCATAGGCGCGCGGTACGATCTTGTTGAGCGTCACCTTGAGGACGTCGCCGGGCTCGGCCCCTTCGATGTAGATCGGGCCCGTGAGCGTGTGCGGGCCGCGGCCGGGGAAGTCGGTGCGCAGCTTCTTGATCTGCTCGATGGTCGTGCCCGGCACCACCTGGTTGTGGCTGTGCATCATCGTCTCCATGACGATGGTGTCGCCGGATTGCACGCGGAGCACAGGAGGCTGTGCGTTGTCGAACCAGCCCCACTGAGTGGTCTCCAGGGTTGCCGGCAAGAGATGCACTTTCTTGCCGTTCGGCTGCGCGGCGACGCGCAACTTCGAATCCGCCGGCCCGAGCGCGGGGTAGCCCGGCGTGGTGATGGTCGCGGTCGGCGGATATTGCGGAGCCGGCGGGGCAGGGGCGGGCGCCTGCGCCAGCGCAGCCGTGGTGGCGAATGCAGTTGCAGCGCCGAGTGCGGCACCCAGGGCGAGCCCAAATCTTGCGTAAGCCATGCTTCTCTCCACAATCAAGCGCTGGTACCAAGCTAGCCCATCGGGGCTTGCGCCAGCAATGCGCGAGGGCTGCAACCCACGCGGGCCAAAGGCCGCATCGGCCCAATGCTGGCGACAGATGAACCGACGGGGGACCTTACGATGACCGCCGCACAATGACCGCAGGAAAAGCAAGAACGATGCCTGTCGATGCGCCGACGCTTAAGGCGTGGCTCTCCGACGACCGCGAAATCGCGCTCCTCGACGTCCGCGAGCATGGCCAGTACGGGATTGGCCACCTGTTCTTCGCCGTGCCGCTGCCTTACAGCCGCTTCGAGCTGGGGCTTTCCGGGCTGGTGCCGAACCGGTCGGTGCGGCTGGTGCTGTGCGACGACGGGGACGGCGTCGCCGCGCGGGCAGCGGCGCGCGCAGCGGCGCTCGGCTATACGAACGTGTCCGTGCTCGAAGGCGGCGCGCCGGCTTGGAGAGCGGCGGGATACACGCTTTATGACGGCGTGAACGTACCGAGCAAAGTGTTCGGCGAGCTCATCGAGCATGCGCGCCACACGCCGCGGATTTCCGCGCAGGACCTCGAGGTGATGCGGGAGCGGGGCGACAATTTCGTCATCGTCGACGGAAGGCCATGGGCCGAATACCGCAAGATGAGCATCCCCGGCGGCATCTGCTGTCCGAATGGCGAGCTCGTGCTGCGCATCCGCGGCATTGCCCCCGATCCGTCGACCAGGATCGTGGTGAACTGCGCCGGGCGCACGCGTTCGATCATCGGCGCGCAGACGCTGATCGACTTCGGTATCCCCAATCCCGTCTGCGCGTTGGAGAACGGCACGCAGGGCTGGTTTCTCGCCGGGCTCGAGCTCGCGCGCAATGCCGACCGGCGCTATGGCGATGCCCGTGCCGAGAGTGCCGAGAGTGCGGAGCAGCGGTCGCGGGCGCAGCGTTTCGCGATGGCGTGCGGGGCGCCTTCCATCGGACCGTCCGCGGCCCGGGCATGGCGCGGCGATGCGACGCGAACGACCTATCTTTTCGACATCCGCACCGCCGAGGAGTTTGCCGCCGACGGCCTTCCGGGCTTCGTCCACGCGCCGGGCGGCCAGCTCGTCCAGGCGACCGACCAATGGGTCGGCGTGCGGGGCGCACGCATCGTGCTTTACGACCGCGAAGCGGTGCGCGCGCCGGTGATCGCCGGCTGGCTGCGCCAGCTCGGGCATGAGGCATATTGGCTTGCCGACGCTGCTGCTGCGGCGTCGCTCGATTGGCGCCGGAGCACCACGGGCACCGAGCCGCGAATGCCGCCTTCGATCTCTGTGGAGGAGACCGTGGCAGCGCTCCACACGGGCGCTGTCACTGTCCTCGACCTGCGTCCGGGCATTGCCTACCGCAAGGGGCACATCGCAGGTGCGGTCTGGGCGATCAGGCCAAGGATCGGCGCGGTGCCGCCGCCGGTCCGGACGATCATCCTCGTTGCCGACGAGCCGGCCGTGGCCGCGCTCGCGGCGCTCGATCTCGCCGAGGCCGGGTCGAGCGACGTTCGCCTGCTCGGCGGAGGATACGCCGCGTGGTGCGCGGCCGGCCTGCCGGTCGACGCTTCACCGGACCGGCCGACCGATGCCGAATGCATCGATTTCCTGTTCTTCACGCATGACCGCCATGACGGCAATGCCGAAGCGGCGCGGCAGTATCTCGCTTGGGAAACCGGCCTGATCGCCCGGCTCGACGACCAGGAGCGCGGCGTATTTCGCCTCGCTACACCAGCGCCTTCGCCTTGATGTTGGAGCGCTTGACGTGATCGAGGTTCTTGCCCTCGACGCGGATGAGCTTCACCGGCGCTTCGCGCCTGGGCGAATGCACCGTGCCGACGTCGTAGAACTGGACGTCGCCGGGATGCATCTCGTAGGTCTTCGCCGCCTCGACCAGCGACGGCTTCCCGCCTTCGCCTTTCTCGACGATCGTCCATTCGGTCATCTCGGTGATGCCGCTCGCCTGGCCGTAGATCGCCCAGCTCGATCCGTGATCGTGCGGCGAACCGATCGCCTTGTTCGGATAGACGTGGCCGCAGATGCAGAAGCCGAGCTGCGGGTCCTCGTAGAGGATTTCGCGGGGATCGGATCCGGGCGGCTTGTCCTTGAGGTAGGCTGCGACGAACTCCGCATCGGTCAGCGCCCGCGACACGTGACGGCACACCGCATGTTTCGCCGCGGCGGATTGATCGCGTGTGAGCTCGCGGTGGATGTCGGCGGCAAGTGCCTCGAGGGTGTAGCTCATCTTGTGTCTCCGTGTCCCCGCGGCCGGACCATTGCGTTAGTTCCTCGCCCGGCGCGAACGGTAGCGCAGCGTCGCAAACGAATATATCAACGCGGTGCCTGACATGGGAAATGCGAATTTGACGCTTGGCCCGAAGCCTGCATCTTCCGCCCTGCAACTCCTGTGTGCCGGCGCGATGCACGGCGTCGTCGCTGCGCTCGACACGACATTTGCAGGCATCGTCGAAAAGCAGGTCGAGGCGAGCTTCACCAATTCTGGCGGCGTCAAAGCACGCGTGATGGCCGGCGAGAGCGCGGATGTCGCGATCTCCACGGCTGCCGTGATCGACGAGCTTGTGCGCAACGGTAAGGTGTTGCCGCGGACGGTGACGGCGCTGGCGCGCTCACCGATCGGCGTTGCCGTGCGCGCGGGCGCCCTCAGGCCCGATATCGGCACCGTCGAAGCGTTCAAGCGCGCGCTCATCGCGGCGAAATCGATCGCGATCGCCGACCCCGCCACCGGCAGCCCGAGTGCGAATTATCTTGTCGGACTGTTTGAGCGCATGTCGCTTACGGCTTCGCTGCGCGACAAGCTCAGATTTATCGGCGGCGGCGCCGGCGGGGTCGTAATGGTCGGCGAGGCCGTGGTGCGGGGCGATGCCGAGATCGCGATCCAGCAGATGCCGGAGCTCGTCGGCATCGCCGATCTCGACGTCGTCGGCGAGTTGCCTCACGAATTGCAGCAGGTCACGGTGTTCTCGGCGGCGGTGGTGGCGACCACCTCGGATGAGGCGGCGGCGCGCCGGCTTATTGACTGTCTCACGTCACCACAGGCCGCGGTCGCGATCCATGCGAAGGGGATGCAGCCGGCCTGGCGCACTTGATGCGAGTCACAGCTGAGAGGCATGGCCGGGCTTGTCCCGGCCACCCCGATCGTGTGGCACGGCCGTGCCTTGCTGAGCGGGGTCGCCGGGACAAGCCCGGCGATGACAGAGCAGGGGTATCAACCAGCGCGGCGTCGTGGAGGTCGCAGGCCGCCCTAAACGTGCTGGCCGCCGTTGATGTGGATTTCGGCGCCGTTCACGTAGGACGAGGTCTCGGTGCAGAGCACGTAGATGATCTTGGCGACCTCGTCGGGTGTACCAAGCCGGCCGAGAGGGATCTGCGCGATGATCTTCTCCGTGCCCGGCGACAGGATCGGCGTGTCGATCTCGCCCGGCGCGATGGCGTTGACGCGGATGCCGCGCGGGCCGAAGTCGGCGGCCATCTCGCGGGTCAGCGCCGCGAGCGCTGCTTTCGAGGTCGAATAGGCGGAGCCGGCGAACGGATGCACCCGCGAGCCGGCGATCGAGGTTACGTTCACCACCGAGCCCTTGGCCGCCTCGAGCTCGGCGACGAGGCCGCGCGCGAGCATGAGCGGAGCGAAGAAGTTGACGTGGAACACCTGCTGCCAGATGGCGTAGTCGGTATTGATGGTGTCGAGCCGCTTGCCGCCTTCGAGCTTCGGTGAAATTCCGGCATTGTTGACGAGCGCATGAAGCTCGCCGTGGATGCGCCGCTTGATCTCGCTGATTGCCTCGAGGGTGTCCTTCGGGTCGGCGAGGTCGACCTGGATGTGGTCCTCGGGGCCTGCCTCCCACGGACAGTTCTCCGGGAAGGGATGGCGTGAGCAGGTGATGACGCGCCAGCCGGCCGCCGAGAAACGCTTGACCGTGAAATGTCCGATGCCGCGGCTCGCCCCGGTGAGGAGCAGCGTGCGGCGCGGCTGGTTGGTGGTGGGAGTGGTCGCCATGGAGCTTCGATCCGATCGATCCTGAAGCGACTATATAGGCGTTTCCATGTCGGCTTGGATACGTGCGGCTGCGCCGGGGCGGGAAAAGCGGGAAACCGGCATCAGGGATAAAGGCGCTGCTTCACCCACGGGGTGCCGGGGCCGGTGCGCCGGAATTCGATCCGGTCGTGCAGCCGGTAGGGACGGTCGTGCCAGAATTCCATCACCTCCGGCACGATGCGGTACCCGACCCAGAACGGCGGGCGCGGCACCGTGCTGACCGCAAACCTGGCGGTCTGCTTCGCGATTGCTTTCTCGAAAGCGAGCCGGCTTTCCAATGGCCGGGACTGCTTGCTCGCCCAGGCGCCGATCTGGGAGGAGCGCGGCCGGCTCGCGAAATAGGCATCGGCTTCCGCCTCGTCCACCGGCTCCACGGTGCCGCGCAGGCGCACCTGCCGGCGCAACGACTTCCAGTGGAACGCAAGGCCGGCCTTGGCCTGGCCCGCGAGCTCGCGCCCCTTCTGGCTTTCTTCGTTGGAGTAGAACGCGAAGCCGCGCGGGTCGAAGCCCTTGAGCAGGACCATGCGCACATTGGGGAGCCCGTCGGCATCGACGGTGGCGAGCGCCATCGCCTCCGGATCGGAGGGCTCGCTCTTGCGAGCCTCCTCGAACCAGGCCGCGAACAGGGCGAGCGGCTCGTCGGCCTCGGTGAAGTCGCCCGCGGGCAACGGACGCTGGTCGGTCGGCGCAAAGTCGGACATGGCTTCCCTTGCCCGCGACGGGCGGCGTGTCGCGGCTTTTGTCAGCCGCTTATATAGGCAAAGCGGCGGACCGCGCCTATGGCCGCGCGGCCGTCGAGGAGGTTGTCTTGTTCCGCGTTGCGAATCCTCCCCCGTGCCCCCACATTGGGGCTGGAGTGGCCGGGGTTGGAACCGGCGAAAAGACCGGAGTTTCAACGATGCGCGACCCCTATGTAGTGCTGGGGGTTGGGAAGAATGCGGATGCGGCGGCGATCAAGAGTGCCTACCGGCGCCTCGCCAAGAAGCTGCATCCTGATGCCAACAAGAACGATCCCAAGACCGCCCAGCGCTTTGCCGAGCTCAACTCGGCCTACGAAATTATCGGCGAGGAGAAGAAGCGCCGGGCCTATGACGCCGGCGAGATCGATGCCGAGGGCAAGCCGCGTTTTCAGGGCTTCGGCGGCTCCCGCGGCGGAGCAGGGCAGGGCGCCCATTACGAGACATACTCCTTCGGGCCGGAGGGCTTCCAGGGACGCGGCGGCGTCGGCGGCGGCCACTTCGAGGACATCATCAGCCAGATGTTCGGCGGCTTCGGCGCCGGCCGCACGCGGACGTCTCCGGGCGGCTTCGAATCCGACGATGTGGAGCCGGCGGGCCACGACGTGACGATCTCCGTCACCATCTCGCTCGAGGAGGCGGCGGCCGGCGGTACGCGCCGGGTCCGCCTGCCGACCGGCAAGGAGGTCGACGTCAAAATCCCGGCAGGCCTCGCCGACGGCAAGCAGATCAGGCTCAAGGGCAAAGGCATTCCCGGCCCCGGCGGGGCCGGCGACGTCCTGATCATCGTCAAGATCGCGCCGCACGCCGTGTTCGAGCGCGCCGGCACGGATCTGCGCACCGCCGTGCCGATCGCGCTCTATGAGGCGGTGCTCGGCGGCAAGGTGCGGGTGCCGACACTTGGCGGCGCGGTCGAGCTCGCGATCCCGCCCGGCACCAGCGGCGGCCGCACGTTCCGCCTCAAGGGCAAGGGCATGACGGTCGACGGCAAGGCCGGTGACCTCCTGATCACCGTCAACATCGCGCTCCCGGAAAAGGGCGACGGCGATCTGGACGAGCTGATGAAGGCGTGGCGGGATCACAAGCCCTACGACCCGCGCCGAACAAAGTAATCAGCAGAGCTGCGGATTGCTCATCCGACGCCGAAGCGGTCTCCATCCCTCCCTTGCTTCGGGGAGAACAGGGTGGGGCTTCACCTCTCCCTGCGTGCGGCGAGAGGTCGGATCGCGATAGCGATCCGGGTGAGGGGGCCGCGCCGCGAGTCTGAGCTTCAGTGGAAAATCTCGAGCGCTCAGACTCGCGAAACGCTGTCCCCGCGCGCGGGGAGAGGGAGTTGCTGCCGCTCCGGTTGTGTCCAACAAAGTCGGCGATACCCGAGTCGGGGAGCCAGAATCGCCCCGCTGCCTCGGGTTGCAAGGCCCCGCTGGCCTATGCCATAGCAGGCGTCCGGTCAGTGGCCGGCTGAATTGAGGACGATATGCCGGAATCCGCGGGGCTGTTGCGGGGGAAGCGCGGCCTGATCTTGGGCGTCGCCAACAATCGATCGATCGCGTGGGGCATTGCCAGGTCGGCGCGCGCTCAGGGCGCGGAACTCGCCTTCACCTATCAGGGCGATGCGCTCAAGAAGCGGGTGGAGCCGCTCGCCAAGGAGGTCGACGGCCTCGTGGTCGGCCACTGCGACGTCACCGATTCCGCTTCGATCGATGCGGTGTTCGCGCAGACGGCGGCTCACTGGCCGACGATCGATTTCGTCGTCCATGCCATCGCTTTTTCCGACCGCGCCCAGCTCGATGGCCGTTACATCGACACCACCGAGGACAACTTCACCAACACCTTGCGCATCAGCTGCTATTCGCTCACCGCGATCGCCCAGCGCGCGGAGAAGCTGATGGCCAATGGCGGGGCGATGCTGACGCTCACCTATTACGGCTCGCAGAAGTGGATGCCCCATTATAATGTGATGGGCGTCGCCAAGGCGGCGCTGGAGGCGTCGGTGCGCTATCTCGCGGCCGACCTCGGCGTCAAGAACATCCGCGTCAACGCCATTTCGGCCGGGCCGATCAAGACGCTCGCGGCCTCCGGCATCGGCGATTTCCGCTACATCCTCAATTGGAACGAGCACAATGCGCCGCTCCGGCGCAACGTCACCGCGGATGAGGTCGGCGACACCGCCGTCTACCTCGTCTCGGACCTGTCGCGCGGGGTAACCGGCGAAATCCACCACGTGGATGCCGGCTACCATATCGTCGGCATGAAGCACCCCGATGCGCCCGACCTCACCGTCGGCCGAGACTGATCCCGCGGCGCGTGCGGAACCGCCAGCGCGACGGCTCTTCTTCATCAGGCACGGCGAAACCGACTGGAACGCCGCGCGCCGGCTGCAGGGGCTCCGCGACGTTCCGCTCAATGCGCTCGGACGGCGACAGGCGGCCCAATGCGGCGAGCTGCTGGGCAAGTTGTTCGCTGCGAGCGGCACCAGTCCGCAGCATTTTGCCTTCACCTCGAGCCCGCTGTCGCGGGCGCGCGAAACCATGGATATTCTTCGCGTCGGGCTCGGGATGCCGCAGGAGGGCTACGCCATCGATCCCCGCCTTGCCGAACTGTCGTTCGGAAGCTGGGAGGGCTTGACCTACAAGGAGGTGAGGGACCGGGATCGCTCGGTTCTCGCCAAACGCGATCGCGACAAGTGGAATTTTCAGCCGCCGGGTGGCGAAAGCTATGCCCAGCTCCTGGTGCGCGTGCGCGAATGGCACGACAGCGGCTGCGGCGATGCGGTCGTCACCGCCCATGGTGGGGTCGCCCGCGCCTTTCTCGTGCTGTACGGGGTCAAGACGCCCGCTGAAGCGCCGCTCGGCGACATCGGCCAGGGCGTCGTCTACGAGTTCATGCCGGGATCGGTCAATCGCTATGGATGAGTGCGCCGGCCGGTCCGCAAAGCAACGAGGCCCACCGAGGCCGCAAATCAACGCCGCAAATCAGAGTTGGCGCAATTCATGATCGCTGCCACACGAGAGTCGCCGCAAAGCAAAAGGGCCGGCCAAGGGCCGACCCCTTTACTCTGTTGGGCAAACGCCGGAAGCGCTCGCCGCCGAATTGATCTCGCCCCCTGTTGCGTGAGAGGCCGCCGATCTCGGCAATCAGCCCTTGGTCTTCTTCGGCTTCTTGGCCATGTAACTTCCTCCAGTGTGGACCGCCTGATCAAGCACCCGAAACCTGTCTTCGAGAGCCCGCGCGATCACCTTTTTCGCATACACGAATTGCCTTCAGGCTGCAAGAAATTTTGCGAAAAACAGCTTATTTTTCATGCGGTTAATGAATATTCAGATGAACGCGCGTTCATGAAAGTTCAGGCGCCCACGTCTTGCATGCAACTGCGTAAGGCGTGTGACGTCATCTTCGCGCATCGCGGTTTGACCCTCGGCCGAACGCGGGCTAACCAGAAGCGCAGGCGCAAACCCATGTCTCACAACAGCTTCGGCCATTTGTTTCGAGTGACGACCTTCGGCGAGAGCCATGGTGCGGCGCTCGGCTGCGTTGTCGACGGCGCTCCGCCGGGATTGGCGCTGACCGAATCCGACATTCAGCGCGAGCTCGACCGCCGGCGTCCTGGCCAGTCGCGCTTCACGACGCAACGCCGCGAGCCCGACCAGGTGAAGATTCTTTCGGGCGTCTTCACCGATGAACGCATCGGCGAGCAGGTGACCACCGGCACGCCGATCGCGCTCCTTATCGAGAATGTCGACCAGCGCTCCAAGGATTATTCGGACATCCGCGATCTCTACCGCCCCGGCCATGCCGACTACGTCTACGACGCCAAATACGGCCTGCGCGACTATCGCGGCGGCGGGCGGTCGTCGGCGCGTGAGACCGCGGCGCGCGTCGCGGCGGGCGCGGTGGCGCGCAAGGTGATCCCGGGCGTCACCGTGCGCGCCGCCCTGGTCCAGATGGGGCCCCATGCGATCGACCGCAGCCGGTGGGATTGGGACGAGGTTTCGCGCAACCCGTTCTTCTGCCCCGATGCCGAAAAGGCTGCCTTCTTCGAGGATTACCTCGACGGCGTCCGCAAGGAAGGCTCCTCGATCGGCGCGGTGATCGAGGTGGTGGCGGACGGCGTGCCGGTCGGGCTCGGCGCGCCGGTCTACGGCAAGCTCGATAGCGACATCGCGGCGGCGCTGATGGGGATCAATGCGGTCAAGGGCGTCGAGATCGGCGCCGGCTTTTCCGCCGCGACCTTGTCCGGCGAGGAGAACGCCGACGAGATGCGGATGGGTAACGACGGCCGGCCGCGTTTCCTGTCCAATCAGGCCGGCGGAATACTCGGCGGCATCTCGACCGGCCAGCCGATCGTCGCCCGCTTCGCCGTCAAGCCGACGTCGTCGATACTCACTCCGCGCGCGACGGTCGACCGTTACGGCCGCGACGCCGAGATCGCGACCAAAGGCCGCCACGACCCCTGCGTCGGCATCCGGGCGGTCCCTGTCGGCGAGGCGATGCTGGCTTGCGTGCTCGCCGATCACTATCTGCGCCATCGGGGCCAGGTCGGCACGACGCCGCCCTGGCCGCAGCGCCGGCCCGAATAGCCGCGCGGTCTCCGCGGGCAAGGAACATCTGCAATGATCGATCGTGAATCCCAGTTGCGCGTCGAGGCTATCGTCGCCGCATTCGCGCGCGGCGAGATCGTCGTGGTCGCCGACGACGACGACCGCGAGAACGAGGGCGATCTCTTCGTTGCGGCATCGCTGTGCACGCCTGAGAAGATGGCCTTCATCATCCGGCACACCTCCGGCATCGTCTGCGCGCCGCTCTCGGTCGAGGAGGCGAGGCGCCTTCACCTCGACCCGATGGTCGCGATGAACGACGCGCCGCTCGGCACCGCCTTCACCGTCACGGTCGATGCCCGCCACGGGCTGACCACCGGCATCTCCGCGGAGGAGCGCGCCAATACAGTGCGCGCGCTCGCCAATGGCAACTATGGCGCCGCCGATTTCGTGCGCCCCGGCCACGTCTTCCCGCTGGTGGCGAAGGAAGGGGGCGTGCTGATGCGCTCGGGCCATACCGAAGCCTGCATCGACCTGTGCCGGCTCGCCGGCCTCGCGCCTGTCGGGGTGCTCGCCGAGCTCATGAACGACGACGGCACGGTGATGCGCGGCGCCGCGGTCGCGCGCTTCGCCGAGGCCAACGGCCTCAAGCGCATCACCATCGCCGATCTCATTGCCTACCGGCAGACGCGAGAGAAGCTTGTCGAGCGGGTGAGCGAGTTCTCGGTACCGACCGAGATCGGCACGCTCAAGGGCTATGCCTACGTCACGCCGTTCGACAAGGTCTATCACGTCGCGCTGGTGTACGGCCGGATCGATGATGGCCGCGACGTGCCGACGAGGCTCCACCGGGCCGACCTGCTGCGCGACATCTTCGGCGGCGCGGTTTCGATCCACGGAGCGTTGCGTCGATTCCACCGCGACGGCCGCGGTGTCCTCGTCATCCTGCGCGACGGCTCGGCCGGCGTGCCGATATCCGCGCTACCGCAGGACGGCACCGGCTCGGAGGCGGCACGCCAGCGTGAGTGGCGCGAAATCGGTCTCGGTGCCCAGATTCTGCGCGACCTCGGCATCTCCTCGATCCGGCTCCTGAGCTCGGCCGAGCACCGTTATATCGGGCTCGGTGGGTTCGGCATCGAGATCGTCGCGAGCGAGCCGGTCGTCTGAATCTCGCCGCCTTCGTTTCGTCCCCGGCCGGCTTTCGTCCCCGCGCCGTCGCCTTTTCTTGTGCGGCGCGGCGTGCAACGATGGTGGGCCCAAAAGGAGACGGCGATGCGTAGAGCGAGATTGGCGGCCGCGGCCATTGCAGTGGCTGGAACAATGCTCGTCGGTGGGGCGGATGCCCCGTGGGTAGCCGATGCCGGAGCGCAGGGACGGCCGCCGGCCCGTGCCGTTGAGACCAATGTCGACGTAGAGCTGGTGATCGCGGTTGACGTCTCCTACTCCATGGACCCCGACGAGCAGGTGCTCCAGCGCGAGGGCTACATCACCGGGCTCACCTCCCGGGAATTCCTCGACGCTCTTCGTCAGGGCATGCACGGCAAGATCGCGATCACCTATTTCGAATGGGCGGGCGCGGGCGACCAGAAGATCGTTGTGCCGTGGCGGCTCATCGACGGGCCGGCCTCCGCTCGGGCCTTCGCCGACGAGATCGCGCAGGCGCCGTATCGCCGGGCCTACCGCACCTCGATCTCGGGCGCGCTGCGCTTTGCCCAGCCACTGTTCGAGGGCAGCGGATTCCGCGGCGTGCGCCGGGTGATCGACGTCTCGGGCGACGGCGCCAACAATCAGGGCCTGCCGGTCACCCTCGTGCGCGACGAGGTGCTCGAGCGCGGCATCACCATCAACGGCCTGCCGATCCTGCTCAAGCGGCCGTCGGCGGCGACGATGGATATCGACAATCTCGACGTCTATTACGAGGACTGCGTGGTCGGCGGTCCCGGCGCCTTCATGATCCCGATCAAGGAGCGCGACCAGTTCCGCGAGGCGACCCGCACCAAGCTGGTGCTCGAAATCGCCGGCCGCGAGCCGCCGGTGCGCGTCGTCCCCGCCGCAAGCTCGACGCCGCGCATCTCCTGCCTCATCGGCGAGCGCATGTGGCAGGAACGCTGGGGTGGCGGCGGTATAGACTTTCGGTGAGCGCTCAGGCCTGATCGAGCGCACTGATCGTGACGTAATATCCGTCAGGATCGCGAAGCGAGAACTCCCGGGTTCCCGTATTGGGATTCACGTGCGGCTCTTCGTCCAGGTCGCGGACGAGCGCGCGGGCCCGTGGCAGAGCGACGTCGAAATTGTCGACGCGGAAGAACAACAAGAGCCCGTTGCCGGGCGTGGCGCCATTGGGACTGGTCAACGAGGGATGCTCGTGGGCGCCCCATTCGTGAAGACAGAGCAGGACCGTTCCATCCGTGTCGACGATTTGCCCGAAGTCGTCGTGGGCAGGCGCCGTGGGCGGCAGGCCGAGCAGCGACTGGTACCAATCGAAGCTCCGGGGCACGTCAGCGACGCCGATGATCGTCCACGTGCGCTTCATCAAATCCTGCGCACAGCGGCCAATCGCGAGCTCGCGCTACGAATTCGGCTGGAGCGTGATCGCGCCGGCGCGGCCGACAAATCTGTCGCTCATCCGCCGTCCGAATGCGATCGATGGCGATTCGACGAAGCGATAGACGATCGATGCGATGGCCACGGCGAGAACCATCGTCACAGCGATGTATAAGTGGGCGCCTTGCCCCATCCCGAGCCTTGGAAGCAGGCTCAACAGGACGATCTGCTCGGCAATGGGGCCGAACAGATAAACCGAGTAGCTGATCCTGCCGAGATAGCGCATTCCGGCAAAATCGATCCGCGCCCGCGATGAGCACAGCGCAAAGAATGCGATCGCGGCGCCGTAGCTGATCGTGTAGCGGTACCACGTCTCGTTGTATCCATAGTCCCTGTTGTAAGCGAGGAACGAGACGAGTGGGATCACGATGGCGAAGACGACCAGGAGCGCCACATCCGCCTTGGCGGCGAGGGCTTCTCCGTCATCCGCCTGGCGCCGGATCATCCCCCAGAACATGATGGCCAAGGCGAGGGGCACGACGACCGGGAGCTTGATGCCGCTGTAGAAGCGCACCGCAGACAAGATCAGCGCGAAACCCAAGAAAATGACGGAGGTCGAGAAGATGAATTTCGTCCTCTGAAGCAGCCCGATGACGAACAGCCCGACGCACAAGGCGTAGAAGATCAGCTCGATCTGCAGCGTCCAGTAGATGCCGAGGACGTTATCGATGCCGAAGAACTGCTGGAGCATCGTCACATTGGCGACGACCTCCGGCGCATTGACGCGCTGGTGCGCGGCGACGACGAAGACCACGAGGGCCGCCGAGAGCGACAGCCAATAGGCCGGGTAGAGCCGGAAAAATCGGCCGATGACGAAGCGCTGCACCGCATGGTCCGTCCGCTTCATCAACGAAAACGGGATGACGTAGCCCGAGATCGCAAAAAACACGATGACCGCGGCTTTGCCGATGTCGATGACTTCGGTAAGCGCGACGAAGCTCCAGCGGTCCAATGCGCCGAGATTGGGCTCGGTGTGAAGAAAATGATCCGCGAGGTGGAGGTAGATGACGAGAAGCGCAGCGATGCCGCGAAGCGAGTTGATATAGCCGAAGCGATCGGATCGGCTCTGAAGGGAACCGGAGGAAAGCTTCAGAGTGCGTCCGTCGAATTCAGGCATTCGCAGGCTCAGACGTGAAGCGAGATCCTTCGCCCACTTCGGACCCCCACGGCACTATTCTGGACTGCTAGGGATTTGAATACAACTAGCCTAAAATGCGGGGCGACAAGCGGTCGCCCCACTAGCCTCGTTTCCTTGCAAGGACTGCGATAGCCTGCCGGAAGGACCGTAGCAGCGATCGCACGGTGCAATCGCTTTATTGCGCCGTTGTCGTCGCGATAGCGCGATGCGTGTTCGCGCCATGCGCCTACGGGATGCAGAATTGGAGAGTGCTGTAAACGTATCGTCCAGACGATTCAGTTTTGGGAGGGAGTGCCATGCATCCGCGAAGCCTACGCTCGAAATTCTGCATGCTCGGCATCGGCGCAACCGTGCTGACCGCGGCGCACTTCGTGCCGATGACAAAAGCCGTCTCTGCGCCCAGGTTCCACCTCGAGGAGGCGTCGATTGCCGACGTGCAGCGTGCGATCCGTGCCAAAGAGATCACCGCAGAGCAGCTCGTCCAACTCTACCTCAAGCGGATCGAGGCCTATAACGGCACCTGCGTCAAAGGCGAGGTGGACCCCGCCACCGGCCTCATGTTCGGCGAAATAACTCCGATCGAGAACGCCGGCCAGGTGAACGCCTACACGACACTCAACATCCGCGGCAAGCGCTCGAAGACCGATCCTGCCGACAACGATCCGAAGATGCTCGACGCGCTCGAAACGGCGCGCGCGCAGGACGCATATTTTGCCCGGACCGGAAATTTCGTCGGGCCGCTGCACGGCATCCCGATCGCGGTGAAGGACAATTACGATACGATGGACATGCGCACGACCGCGGGTGCCATCGCCGACTACGCCGACGACAAGCCGCCGAAGGATGCCACCATGGTGGCAAAGCTCCGTGCGGCCGGCGCGATCATCCTCGGCAAGACCAATCTGGACGAATACGCGCCGGCCGGCATCGGCCGCAGCACGCTCGGCGGTCAGACCTGCAACCCTTACGACACCAAGCGCATCACCGGAGGCTCCAGCGCCGGATCGGCGGCGGCGGTCGCAGCGAACCTTGCGATCTGTGCGCTGGGCACCGATACCTCGGGGTCGGTGCGCTATCCGTCGTCGCTCAACGCGATGGTCGGGATCGTCGCAACCCAAGGACTGGTGAGCCGCGCCGGCATCGTGCCGCTCACGTTCTCGCGCGACCGTGGCGGCCCGATGTGCCGCAGCGTCGAGGACACCGCGGTCATGCTCGAAGTCCTCGCCGGCGATGATCCGCGCGACTTCATCACGGCGGTCGCGCATGGGAGGGCGCCGGTCGCCTATTCGAATCACGCCGGCCGCCATTCGCTCGCCGGCAAGCGGCTCGGTGTGGTGCGTGACTTCATGATCGAGGCGTCGATCGCGGACCGCGAAAATATTCGCATCGCCAACGAGGCGCTCGCCGACATGAAGAGCCTCGGCGCGACCCTCGTCGATCCCGTCGATTTCAGTGGCGCCATCGCCGAGATCATGACGGCCTATGAGCCGAGCTTCTTCACGCGGACGTTCCCGTCCGCAATTCCCGCCGGAGCAAAGCCGATCGACCACCTGGCGGCGATGGCTGCCGATCCGAAGCTGCTGCCTGGCGGCGCGCGCGGGGTCAATCTGCGCATGCTCGCGTCCCAGAACCCGCGCATCGAAGCGAGGTACGCGCTCGATCTCTATTTCAAGGAGCGCGGCGACAAAAAATTCCGCGGTGTCGAGGATCTGTACAAGACGAGATCTTTTGCCGGCGAGAGCGATTGGCTGCAATTGGCGCTCGGCGCCAAGGCGGAAACGCTCGACACGCCGGACGCGGCCACCCACACGCTGCGCATCACCAACCTGCAGCGCATCGTCTACAAGGTGATGGCGGACAACAATCTCGATGCCCTCGTCTATGTCTACACCACGATTCCGGCGCCGGTCGTCTACCCGAGCCGGGTCGTCGCGGTGTACGAACCCCGCGTCGAGCCGCGCGTGCTCAAGGCCGGGACCAAGATGTCCGATCCCGATCTGGTGCCGGGAGAGCCCAGCCTCAAATCCGACCTCGACACCTGGCGCAGTGCCGGCGGCAGCTTCGCGGTCAATCTGAGTCCGGCGAGCGGCCTACCCGCGATCGTGGTGCCGGCAGGCTTCACCCGCGTCGTCTATGATCGCGTGCCGGACGCGAGCGATCCGAACGGCAGCCGTCTCGATGGTCCGAAAGCGGATCAAGTTCCGGTCGCGATGGAATTCCTCGGGCGGCCGTTCGACGAGGCGATGCTGTTCGAGATTGCCTCGGCCTACGAGGCCGGCACCAAGCACCGACGGCCGCCGAAGGGATTTGGTCCGCTCGCTGGCGAGCCGTGAGGCAGGCCGGGGCAACAACGAGCCCGAACGCGATGCACCTGAACATGACCCACGCTTCACGGTCAAATGACCAGTGCCTAGCGAAAAACGCAACCAATCGCGCCTGCGCGGAGGCCCTGCTTTCGCATCTGAAACCATGGCCTTCGCCCGGATAATAGTGAACCTCCGGATCACGGCCGGATGACCGCAATCTGTGCTCCAGCCGTCGTGTGCACTCGACGCTCCACACCTGGTCATCTTCGCCGTGACTGAGGAAAACGGGACCGGCGTACCGTTCGAGCTCGATCGGCATCGTCGGCGTCAGGTCCTCGGAGCTGCCACGCCACCGCCACGCGCGTTTCGATGGGTCCCAGCTCTCCGGTTCTTTCGGGTGCCAGTTGCCCGCGATGAACGCGGCGGCAATCGTATCGGATGGAGCATGTGCCGCCACCGCGTCCGGAAGCTCGGCCAGTCCGTCGCGCGCCATCAGGCTCGTCACCAGGATGGCGTGTTCGGCGCCGCGCGACGCACCGTAAAGTCCGACCTTGCCTGACACCCGCGGATGCTCGCGCAGCCATCGCAGCGCGTCGACCGTGTGATCAAGGTCGACATCATGGATATCGCCGGCATGCCAGCCGTTTCCTCCTTTGCTGTAGGGATAGGGGAAAGCGACGAAGCCTTTCATTGCCAGAGCCAGCGCCTGCCAGGCCGTCCAGCCGGAAAAGCCCCCTTCGCTCCCATGCAAAAGCAGTATTCCCGGCCTTCGCTCCGGTGCTTTGGGCACATGAAGGCAGGCGTTCTTCAACGCGGATTCGAATTCGACGTCGTAGACCATGTTTGCCGCCGCGCTTTTGCTCATCGCGCCCAACGCGGAAGGTGCAAAGCACCTTACCCCGGCATGGGGGCTGGAATCCGATAGACGACGCCAGGGCCCTTTCGCAAGAGCCGAGGTCCGATAATTCTACCGCCCAGCCTTTCCGCAAGGCGCCGGCTTGGATCATTCTGTTCGACCACAGGATACAGCACCGCCCGCTTATTCAAGGCGTCGCCGGCGAACGCGACGATGGTCGCAATGGCCTCCGGCCCATAACCATATCCGTGCTGCGACTCCTTGATCCAAATTCCTGCTTCGGGTTCCTCCGCATCGATATTGTGAAGTCCTGCGGAACCAATGAATTCTAGTGAAGGCCTACGGCGCACCACAAAATGCGCGTCGGTGCCGGCGCGCATCGTGGAAATCCAGCTCTGCCAAATCTGCCAAATGCTTCGAGCGACGCCGCGGGATCCCACGCCATGAAGCGCGCGATTGCGGGCGTCGCTTCCTCGAAGGCCTCCCGTGCGTCGTCGCCCGTGAAGGACTTCAGGAGCAACCGCTGCGAGGGCAGAGATACCGAGCTCAGGTCCATCGGGTTCACCGCACGAGCTTCGCGACGATTTCCACATGCGCGGAGTAGCGGAACTGGTCGACCGGCGTGACCTCGGTCAAACGATACCCACCGTCGATCAGGAGCTTCACGTCGCGGGCGAACGTCGTCGCGTTGCACGACACCGCGACCACGGTCGCGACAGTGCTGGCGGCGAGCTCTCGCGCCTGCGCCTCGGCGCCCTGGCGCGGCGGATCGAACACCACGGCATCGAATGGGGCGAGCTCCCTGGCGAGGAGCGGACGGCGGAAGAGATCGCGCCGCTCGGCCTTGACCGGCTTGAGGCCGGCGGTGTTGGCCGCGGCGCGGGAAAGCGCGGCGACCGCGCCTTCGTCGGCATCGGCGGCGAAGACGCGCGTCGTTTCGGCGAGCCGCAACGCAAACGGGCCGACGCCGGCGAAGAGATCGGCCACCGCCTTCGCCTTTCCGACGTGGCCGAGCGCGAGACGTGCGAGCGTCGCCTCGCCCTCCTCGGTCGCTTGCAGGAACGCGCCGGGCGGCAGCGCGACCGTCGTGCGGCCCATCCGAACCGTCGGCGTCGCGCGCTGCACGACAAGATCGCCGTGGCGGGTGATGCGGGCGAGGCGGTGGGCCTCGCCGACCACGGCCAGCGCCGCGGTAAGCTTCGGATCGAGCGGGCCCGAGCCCCTGATGTCGATGTCGATGCCGGCATCGGTTGCGGTCGCCTGGATGTCGAGCGGTTTTCCCGCTGGCCGCAGCGTCTCGGCGAGCGCCCACGCCGCCGGAATCGCGCCGTCGAGGCCGGGTGCGAGGATCGGGCAGCGGTCGATCGGTACGATGTGATGGGCCTGGCGTGCGGCGAAACCGACCTCCAGCACCTGGTGCGTCGCGCTGCGGGCGTGCAGCACGACCCGCCGTCTGCCCGCGCCATGGGCATCGACGAGGTCTCCGACCGGAGCCTCGATTCCGGCTTGGCGCAGTGCTTCGATCACGAGGTCGCGCTTCCAGGCGCGATAGCGCTCTGTCCGCCAGTGCTGGAGCGCGCAGCCGCCACAGACGGCGAAATGCGGGCAGATCGGGGCGATGCGCTCCGGGCTCGCGGTCTCGACCCGCAGCAGATGCGCGCGGTCGGGATGGCCGGGCCACGGCTCGACCTCCACCGTCTCGCCGGGCAGGGTGTAGGGCACGTAGACCGGGCCGGTGGCCGCGACGCCGTCGCCTTGCCGGCCGATATGATCGATGGTCAGCCGCTCAACCAAGATGCGCCGCCAGGAAGAATTCGCGGTTGCCGTCGCCGCCCGTGATCGCCGATTCGCACAGCATGATGCGTTCGAGGCCGAGCGACGCCGCAAAGCTTTCGATGTCCGCGCAGACGCGGCGATGCACCTCTCGGCTCCGCACGATGCCCTTCTTGTTCTCGGGCCGTGTCACCTCGAATTGCGGCTTGATCAGCGCGACGACATCCGCCGGCCGTGCGGCGAGTGCGAGTGTTGCCGGCAGGACGAGCTTGAGCGAAATGAAGCTCACGTCGATGGTGACCAAGGTGGGCCGCTCGGCGAGCATCGCCGCGTCGAGCGCGCGGATGTCGGTCTCTTCCATCGACACGATCTCCGGCCGTTCGCGCAGGCGTGGGTGGAGTTGCCCGGTGCCGACGTCGACGGCGTAGACGCACCGCGCCCCGCGGGCGAGCAGGACCTCGGTGAATCCGCCGGTCGAGGCGCCGACGTCGAGACAGACGCGGCCGGCGACGTCGAGGCCGAACCGGTCGAGCGCCGCGGCGAGCTTGACGCCGCCGCGCGACACCCAGGTGAAGGCGGGAGCGGCCGTGAGCGCCGCGTCGACGGCGATCTCCTCGGACGCCTTGCGCACCGGCGCGGTGTCGGCGGTGACGAGGCCGGCGGCGATCGCGGCCTGCGCCTTCGCCCGGCTCTCGAACAGGCCGCGCTCGACGAGCAGGCGATCGGCGCGCTGGCGAGGTGGCATGGATGCCTTCCGTGGAAGAGCTTTCCTCACAGGCGATAGCGCCGCGGCGGCCAAAACGAAAGGGGCTCCGGCGCGATCGCGCCGGAGCCCCGCTTTACTTGGCTTGAGAGAGGTGCGTCAGGCCTGCTTCACCATCTCGCTCGCATCCTTGCCGAGCGCCTCGAACACCTTGGTCACGATGCCCTTGGCGTCGAGACCGGCCTTGGCATACATCGCATTCGGCGAGTCCTGGTCGATGAAGGTGTCGGGCAGGATCATCGAGCGGAACCTGAGGCCGCGGTCGAACACGCCGCGATCCGAAAGCAGTTGGAGGACGGCCGAGCCGAAGCCGCCGATCGCGCCTTCCTCGATGGTGATCACCACCTCATGCTCGCGGGCGAGCCGTGTGATGAGGTCGGCATCGAGGGGCTTCGCGAAGCGGGCATCGGCCACGGTGGCTGAGAGCCCGTAGCCGGCAAGCTCGTCGGCTGCCTTGAGGCATTCGCCGAGCCGCGCGCCGTAGGACACCAGCGCAACCTTGCTGCCCTCCCGGATGATCCGGCCACGCCCGATCTCGAGCGGCACGCCTTCCGCGGGCATCGGGACGCCGCGGCCTTCGCCGCGGGGATAACGCAGTCCCGACGGGCGGTCGTCGATCGCGACCTGGGTCGCCACCATGTGGGCGAGGTCGGCCTCGTCGGCGGCCGCCATCAGGACGAACCCCGGCAGGCACCCCAGATAGGCGCCATCGAAGCTTCCGGCATGGGTCGGCCCGTCAGCACCGACGAGACCCGCCCGGTCCATGGCGAAGCGCACCGGCAGCTTCTGGATGGCGACGTCATGCACGACCTGGTCGTAGCCGCGCTGCAAAAAGGTCGAGTAGATCGCGACGAACGGCTTGTACCCTTCCGTGGCGAGGCCTGCCGCGAAGGTAACAGCATGCTGCTCGGCAATGCCGACGTCGAAGGTACGGTCGGGGAACGCCTTGCCGAACAGATCGATCCCGGTGCCCGACGGCATCGCCGCGGTGATGGCGACGACTTTGTCGTCCTTCTTCGCTTCCTTGATCAGGCTCTCGCCGAACACCTTGGTGTAGGCAGGGGCGCCGGGCTTCGACTTCGCCTGGGCGCCGGTCGCGACATCGAACTGGACGACGCCGTGGTACTTGTCGGCCGAACTCTCGGCGGGCGCATAGCCCTTGCCCTTCTGGGTGACGACATGGATCAGGATCGGCCCTGATTTGGCATCGCGGACGTTCTTGAGCACCGGCAACAGGTGGTCGAGGTTGTGGCCGTCGATCGGGCCGACGTAATAGAAGCCCAGCTCCTCGAACATGGTGCCGCCGGTAACGAGGGTGCGGGCGTACTCCTCGACCTTCACCGCACGCTGCTCGAAGAACTTCGGCAACCGGTTGGCGAGCTGCTTGCCGATCTCGCGAAACGACATATAGGTGCGTCCCGACAGCAGGCGCGAGAGATAGGCCGACATCGCACCGACGGGCGGCGCGATCGACATGTCGTTGTCGTTGAGGATGACGATCAGGCGGGAATCGATAGCGCCGGCGTTGTTCATCGCTTCGTACGCCATGCCGGCGGACATGGCGCCGTCGCCGATGACGCAGATGACGTTGTTGTCGCGCTTTTCGAGCTTGCTCGCCACCGCCATGCCGAGGCCGGCCGAGATCGAGGTCGAGGAATGCGCGGCGCCGAACGGATCGTATTCGCTCTCGGCGCGCTTGGTGAAGCCGGAGAGGCCGCCGCCCTGGCGCAGGGTGCGGATGCGGTCGCGCCGTCCGGTCAGGATCTTGTGCGGATAGCTCTGATGCCCGACGTCCCAGATCAGCCGGTCATTGGGGGTGTCGAAAGTGTAGTGCAGCGCCACCGTGAGCTCGACGACCCCGAGCCCGGCGCCGAGATGGCCGCCAGTCTGGGAGACCGTGTTGATCAGGTCGTCGCGCAATTCATCGGAAATCTGGCGAAGGTGGCTCGGCTCGAACTTACGCAAATCTTCGGGGGTGCGAATCTGGTCGAGAAGGGGGGTCTTCGATGGCTGGTACACAGGCTTCCTCCGTATCGACCCGGTGAGGTCGCTGTCCGCGGCAGCGCGGCAAATCGAACACTTATGTAGTGGATCAAATCTTTTTCGGGTTCACGCACCCGGCCGGATTAAAACACATCGCCGGGGAAAGACAATTCACCTGAAATTTCAATCCTTTTGGCTGCACGCGCTGGATCGGTGCGGCAACTTTCGCGTGCCCTTGCTTGCCGTTCCAGGAGGGCGGGCTAAGTGCCGGCATGATCAAGAAATTCCGGAGTAGCCGTCGGGTTCCCCGCAGTCGCGGACAAGTAGGCTGATGTGGCGGATTCATCAACCCTAATGGAAATTCGGCCCTTCGCGCTGAGATGTGTGACCTGTGCCACAATTCCGCGGGCCGGGCCACCGCCTTGCCTCGTTGATGCCCAGTTGCTCGACCATGAAGGCGTCATCGACATCGGGTAGGGTGAGCTTGGCGTTGGGTTAGGGTGAACTTGGCTTTCCCGTGGGGCATCGATCGGGAGGGGGGCGATTTTCCAGCCTGCGCATTTCACACAGAGGCGGCGTGGCGCCGCTGCGCGTGTGCTCGTTCCAGCGCGCGCGCTCTCGTGCCGTTGCGCGCTCTGCCGTGCCGCGACCGCGCTGGATTCCGCGCCCCTGTCCGATCCCGAGGCAATGAAAGAGGCTGGGACGGTAATGACTGAGCGATCACAACAACGACCTGGAGGCGGTATGAATCGCAAAACAGGCGCCTGGTGGTTTGGCGCAGTGCTTCTCATTGCGCTGATCCGATGGGATTATGCGCTCGCCGTCGAGCCGCGCGTCATCATGCTGCGCGGCTGGTTTGGAGTGTTCTCAACCGGCCTCGACGGTCTGTCCGACGAGCTCAAGAGCAAGGGAATCAACGCGGTGGTCGCCGGCCACCTCTATTGGTCGACGGCGCTTGCCGAGATCGAGAAGGAGCGGGCCGCCGGCAAGTACCGGCCGATCGTGCTGATCGGTCACTCGCAGGGTGCGAACAACGTCATCGACATCTCCCGTTCGCTGCAGCAGAAGAACATCCCGGTCGACCTCGTGATCACGCTGGCGCCGTTCCTGCAGTATCCGATGCCCAACAACGTGGTGCGCGCGGTCAACTTCTACCAGTCGCCGGGTTGGGGCGCGCCGATCGCCGGTGAGGCGAACTTCCACGGCAAGATCGTCAACATAAATATGAAGGACGACCCGACGGTCCTTCACATCAACATCGACAAGAGCCCGAAGGTGCACGCAGAGATCGTCCGCGAGATCCTCGCGGTCTCGCAGGCCGCCAAGCAGGAAGCGAACATAAAGCCGTCCGACGTCAAGCAGTAACCGAAAGCGCCGGTTGCGGCGCTTCTCATATGTCGGCCGATATCAGGCTGCGGTCGTTGCGGACCGCAGTCGAGCCAGCGCGAACAGCACCGCGCCGGTGACGAGGCAGGCCGGCACCGCGGCCCACAGCCAGAGATCTCGGCCGCTGGCGAAATAGACGAGAACCGCGCCTGCTCCGGTGGCTGCACCGGCGCCGAGAATGGCGAGCGCCCATCCGGGCGGCACCGCCCCCGCGACGTCCCCTCCACGCCTCTGAGAGATGAAGGGGCCGAGCACCAGCGGCACGAAGGCGAGCTCGATTGCGCCGAACGCGATCACCAGAGCGAGAAAGCCGTTGCTCGTCAGCGTGATGCCGAGGCGCTCCCCGAGGACGTAGGCCGCAACGAGGATCACGAGGCACAGCGCACCACCCGCTGCGAGTGCGTGCCGCGTCGCCCTTGCCTCCTCCGCAGCGCCGTGTTCGCGCGATGATCGCCGCAGTCCCGGCAGCAGGTCGTAGCGCAGCGTAGCGAGTATCGCCGAGAACAGCGCGATCATGGTCGACAGCGCCATCGCCAGGATGCCGATGAAGAGCATCAACAGGCAGATGTCGGCGAACGCGTTCTCCTGCGCAATCAACTGCGCGGCGAAGCTCTGCACGACGTCGGTGCCGTCGGTCACTTCGATCGAGGCGGCGATGACGGCGCCGAACGCGCACATGAACAGCCAGGCGAACGGGGTCTCGATCGCATAGCCCATGGCAAACTTTCGCAATGCCTTCGACCACGGGCTCGGCTCGGCAGCGCTCGCGTCGCGGTCCTTGGCGAAGGCCGCGATGCGTTGCCAGTTGGTGAGGTCGACCACTTGGCCGCACAGCGCGAGGAGCGCGAGCGCGATCAGCCCGACAAGCGGCACGCGGGTGGGCGCTTGCAGGGCCGTGACGCTCTCGCGAACGAGCGCCGGCACGTCGAAGGACGACAACTCGATACCCGCGAACGCGATCACGAACCCCGCCAGCACCGCCGTGGAGACGCTCAGAATGCTCTGGAACGTGCGCAGCCTGCGGGCGAGCGATGTCGCGCGAGGCTCTTCGTCGGCGCGCGTGCGCGGGGCATGGATGACATTGTTGTCGACGAAGCGCGCGCGCCGGAAGATCGGCAGAACTACGCAGAACGCGATGATGAAGATGAGACCCAGCGTCGCGTGTGGACGCATCGTGACCAGCGAGGACATCTGCACATAGACGAGAAAGACCATGGATCCGAACAGGCCGAAATACAGACCCCCGAGCTGCATCTGGGCGGCGTACATCGCTCCGGAGTTCCCCGCCGGCACGACGCACAGGGCCATCGCGGCGACGACGCCGCAGATGAGTACGAACACGCCGAGGCTGCTCCCGACCATCGGCCTTGCGATGGTCGCGACGCCGATGATCTCGCAGACGATGAAGCCGGCGAGCGCGACGACCGTGAGGGCCGCGGCGAGGAGACGGACCCGGGCATCGTTGCCATGTTGCTTCGCGACGAACCGGTTGATGGAGATCGAAGTGTCGCCGCCGAGCGCAGTCGCGAAAAACGCAAGAAGCGGACGGCGCAGCACGTAGATGAGCGCGAGGCCGAGACCGAGGAACACGGCGCTGATGATGGCCGGCCACAGGTCCCCGGTCGCTCCCCACAGCAGCAACGGCCCGAATGCGGCCGTTTTCATCGCATAGGCGATCGACGAGTTCCGGATCACGCCGGGCGGGGTGTGATCGGAGGAGACGAAATAGTCCTGCGCACGCGGATAGGATTTGCGCCGCAACAGGAGCACCGGCACGAGGCTGATGCCGACAAAGACGACGAGGGCGAGAAAGACCGTCAGCATGAGTGTGCTACCCCGTTCGCCTGCTGTGCCGGTCCCCAGAAGGGACTCAACCCCGCGTCCGGGTCAACACGAAATCCGAAGTCGCGCGCGTGACCTGATGAGTTGCAGGCGCCCGCTGAAAACCTTGCCGGCCGGGGCGGAAATCGGCAATGTCGCCGCTGACGCCAGATCGGGCATCTGGGCACTTCCCGGCCTCCGGGAACTGCCGATCACTGGGAGATGATCCGGGATGGTCCGCAAGCGCCACTTCTTTCATGTGCCGGGATACGATCCATACGATCCGGAATCCCAGCACCGCCGCTTTGTGCGCGAGATCGCTCGCTTTCAGAAGACATGGAATGTTGCGGCCACGGTGTCGCCGTTGCGCGATCCGCTCGCAGGGCAGGGACACTGGACCGTCGTCGCCTCCGCGTCGAACTGGAGCTGCGAGACCCGCTACGAGGTTCTCGATTGGCACGACATCGTGCGCGCCGATCTCACCGGCTCCGTCCTCGGCCGGCTGTGGCACGGCCTCGTCACCTTCGGCGATTTCATCGCCTCCGGGACCGTCAAGCGCTACTTCGCGGCGAACTGGCGCTATGCGACGTTTTTCTTCGTGCCGTTCGTCGACGTGCTGCTGTTCGCAGCGGTGGCGATCGCGGCCGGCTGGTTTGCCGGCGCCGTCTTCGCCACGGCGGCTCTCCGCGCCGTGATCGCGGCGGTGGTCGCAGTGCTGGTGTTCGTCGTCCTGCTTCGTTTTGTCGGCGAGCGCTGGCGGGTGAGCCAGGGACTCGCCGACTGGATCTTCGCCCGTGACTACATGCTGCGAAGGCGCAGCGACATCGAGGCGCGGGTCGATGCCTTCACCGAACGTCTGCTCGCCTGCGTGCGACGCGGCGGTGTCGACGAGATCATCGTCGAAGGCCACAGCCTCGGCGCGACCATACTGGTCGATGTGCTTGCGCGCGCGCTCGCCCGCGATCCCGATCTCGGCCGACACGGCCCGAAGGTCAGCGTGCTCACCATCGGCGCGACGATCCCGAAGCTCGCGTTGCATCCGGCGGGCGAGTGGATCCGGCAAGCGACCCGCCGCATCGCCGCCGAACCATCGCTGCGTTGGGCCGAATTCCAGGCGCGCGACGACATCATCAGCTTCCACAAGTTCCACCCCGTCGAGCTCAAGCGTTTCAAGGACGTCAACGACGCGAGCCCGCCGGCGGTGCGTCGCGTTCAGATCCACCAGTTGCTCAGCGACGAGACGTTCAAGCGGTACCGCTGGAATTTCATGCGGCTGCACTACCAGTTCGTGATGGGCAACGAGGTCCGCGCGCCCTACGATTATTTCATGCTGGTGTGCGGGCCGGCGCCGTTCTGGGACACCATCTCCGCGCCCAACGGGCCGATCGATCTCTACGCCGCCGACGGTTCGTTGCGCGAACACGCGGAGGTGCCGGCGCGATGACGGCCGCTATCGCCGAGATCATCTGGTGGATCGGCGCGGTCGCCTGGTTCGGCATCATGTATCCGCACGTCCGCCGGTCGCGAAAGATGCGGACGACCCAGCGTCCGGGGGCAACGCGCGAGCGCGTGCTGATGCTCATCTCGCTGACCGGCCTGTTCCTGATTCCGGCGTTCTACACCATCACCGGCATTCCGCAGTTCGCCAACTACGCGTTCCGCCCGGTGCAAGCCTGGCTTGGTGTCGTCGTACTCGTCTGCGCCGTCGTCCTGTTCTTCCACACCCACCGCCGGCTCGGCCGGTCGTGGTCGGTGACGCTCGAGATCCGCGAGAACCACGGGCTCGTGACCGACGGCATCTACCGCTTCGTCCGGCATCCGATGTATTCGGCCTACTTCCTGTGGGTGTTGTCGCAGGCGCTGCTGTTGCCGAACTGGATCGCCGGCCCCGCCGGGCTCGTCGGCTTCGGAACGCTGTTCGCATTCCGGGTGCGCCGCGAGGAGGAGATGATGCACGATGCGTTCGGCGAGGACTACGCCGCGTACGCCGCCCGGACCAAGCGCATCATTCCGGGAGTGTTTTAGAACGAACACTTCGTCGGCGGTCGCCGGCAGCGTTTGCGGGTTGGTGACGCTTTGAGAATGCGGCCGACGTGAACGCAGGCGGCACGGACGAGCGCTACGGAGCGGTTTCAACCTCCGTTATGGCGTGTTCGCTGTGCTGCCGCTTTTGCGGGCTCGCGGTCTCCCGTGCTGGAGCGTCAATATGCCCCGTCTCAGCCCATTGCAGCTTTGAGACGCAACAAGATTGGTGCATTGTTCACCCGACAGAGCCGATCGGCAACGAAGGCTGAACGATCGATGACATCGATGATGAGGACGACCGCTCTTTTCGTCTTTGCGATGGGGCTCACCGCGATTCTCGCCGCTTGCGACGGCAAATCGGTGGGAGACAACGCATCTCCCGCCTCCACCGCCGGTTACGGTCTCGCAACCGCTCGAGAAGATGATTACCGAATGGGACGAGTACACCGGCCGGTTCACAGCGGTCGAAACGGTTGAAATTCGCGCACGGGTCTCGGGCTTCATCGAGTCCGTTCATTTCAAGGAAGGACAGGTCGTCAAGCAAGGCGACCTTTTGTTTGTCGTCGACCCTCGCCCGTTCAGGATCGCGGTCGACCAGGCGAAGGCCGACGTGGAGCGTGCGCGAGCGAAGCTGGAAATCGCAACCCATGACGTCGACCGAGGAACACCGCTTGCGCGCAACGCGACCATAACCGAGCGGGAGCTCGACACGCGCAAGTCGGTACAGCGCGACGCCGCGGGCGGCGTTGGCGCCGCTGAGGCAGCACTCAGGCAGGCCGAGTTGAACCTCGAATGGGCGGCGGTACGCGCGCCGATCTCGGGGCGTATCTCCGACCGGCGTGTGGACGTCGGCAACCTGATCGTAGGCGGATCGACCGGCGCAACGCTGCTCTCGACAATTGTGTCTCTCGATCCCATTCAATTCGTGTTCGACGCCAGCGAGGCCGATTTCATCCGCTATTTGCGATTGGCGGCGGCTGGAGCCCGGCCGTCGTCGCGCGACGTCCAAAACCCTGTCGCCGTGCGGTTGGCCGACGAGAAAGACTTCACGCATCAGGGGCGTATGGATTTCGTCGATAACGCGGTCAATCCGAAGACGGGCACCATGCGCGGCCGCGCAGTCTTCGAGAACAAGGACGGCCTGCTGACGCCCGGCTTCTTCGGCAGGCTTCGACTATTCGGTGGCAAGCGGGAAACGCTGCTGGTGCCGGATAGCGCTATTGCTTCTGACCAGGCGAGCAAGATCGTATTCACCGTTGCGGACGACGGCACGGTCGGCACCAAGAAGGTCGAACTCGGCCCGATCGTCGAGGGATTGCGGGTCGTCCGGTCGGGCCTTGCGCCGACGGATCGCGTCGTGATCGACGGCCTGCAGAGGGCCCGGCCGGGACAGAAGGTCACCGCCGAGAACGGCAAAATCGAAGCCATCGTCGAGTAGGCGCGGGGATCGCCGCTTTCAAGGAACGAACGATGCGCTTTTCCCATTTCTTTATCGATAGACCGATCTTTGCGGCTGTACTTTCGATCATCCTGACGCTGGTCGGCATCATCTCGTTTCGCGCATTGCCGGTCTCGGAGTTTCCCGACATCGCCCCGCCCACCGTTCAGGTGACCGCTCTCTTCGCGGGAGCCACTGCGGAAGTCGTTTCCGAGACGGTCGCCTCGCCCATCGAGCAGGAGATCAACGGCGTCGACAACATGCTCTACATCGTGTCGCAAGCCACAGGTGACGGCTCGCTGCAGATCAATGTCGTCTTCACTCCGGGAACGAACGTCGATCAGGCTCAAGTATTGGTGCAGAATCGCGTTTCGATCGCCCTGCCTCGGCTGCCCGAAGAAGTGCAGCGCATCGGCGTGACGGTGAAGAAAAAGTCACCGGACCTGATGCTCGTCGTGCACCTGATTTCACCGGACGGAACGCTGGACCAACAATACATTTCGAACTATGCGACTATCAACGTAAAGGACGTCCTCACGCGGTTGGACGGAGTGGGTGATACGGTCATCCTGGGTGCCCGCGACTATTCCATGCGGGTCTGGCTCGATCCCGCCCTGGTCCAATCCCGTGGACTTACGCCGGGTGACGTCGTCACGGCGTTGCGTGCCGCCAATGTCCAAGTCGCGGCGGGTGCCATCAATCAGCCTCCGGCGACCTCGCCGGGCGGTTTCCAGGTAGCGGTCCAGACCCTCGGGCGACTGACAACCCCGGATCAGTTCAGCGACATCATCGTCGCGACCGATCCGGACGGCCGCGTGACGCGCGTGCGTGATATTGCGCGGGTCGAACTGGGGGCGGACCTCTATACGACGAATGCATACCTCGACGGCAAGGTCGCCACCGCACTTTTGATTTACCAGCGGCCGGGCTCGAACGCCCTCGCCACCGCGGCTGCCGTGCTGCAAACGATGAAAGATCTGTCGAGGAGCTTCCCGGCCGGCCTCGAATATCGTGTCGTCTACAACACGACGGAATTCATCCAGCAATCGGTCGACGAGGTGATCCGGACGCTGTTCGAAGCGGTCGCGCTCGTCGTGCTCGTCATCATACTGTTCTTGCAGACTTGGCGAGCCGCCATCATTCCCATCGTCGCCATCCCCGTGTCCCTTATCGGCACGTTCTTCGTCATGGCCATCTTCGGCTTTTCGCTGAACAACCTCACCCTGTTCGGCCTCGTGCTCGCCATCGGCATCGTCGTGGACGACGCTATTGTCGTCGTCGAGAATGTCGAGCGGTATTTGAGGCAAGGCTTGAGTCCGCGCGAAGCCGCGCATAAGACGATGGACGAAGTCGGCGGCGCGCTTGTCGCGATCGCGCTTGTCCTGTGCGCTGTTTTCATTCCCAGTGCTTTCATCACCGGCATTTCTGGTGCGTTCTACAAGCAGTTTGCGCTCACGATCGCGGCTTCGACGATCATCTCTGCCTTCGTATCGCTGACGCTGTCGCCGGCGTTGGCGGCGCTCTTCCTGCGGCCGCACGATCGGGAGGAGAAACCCGGATTTTTGGCGACCGTGGCTCGGCCATTCAACGTATTTTTTTCGGCGTTCAATCGGGGGTTCGAAGGGCTGTCCTCGGGATACGCGGGCCTGACCAGGCGGCTCCTGAGCGTTTCGGCACTCATGCTGGCGATCTACGGCGCTCTCATCGGTTTGACGTACGTCCAGTTCGGGCGCACGCCATCCGGCTTCATCCCGCCCCTTGATCGCGCCTATTTCATCACCGTGGTCACGTTGCCGCCGGGCGCGAGCCTCGAACGGACTGATGCAGTCATTCGCGAGGCCTCCAAGCTTTTGCTGTCGCGACCCGGCGTCGCGCACGCCGTGACATTCGCCGGGTTCGATGGTGCGACCTCCACCAATGCTCCCAACACCGGAGTCATTTTCGCCGCCTTGAAGCCATTTGAGGAGCGGGTAAAGGAAGGCCTTTCGGGGGACATGATCTTGAGTGACCTGCGTCGCCAGATGCAGGCGCTGCGAGCGGCATTCATTCTGGTGCTCCCGCCGCCCTCGGTTCCCGGAATCGGCACTGGCGGCGGCTTCAAACTGTATGTTCAAGACCGGGCGGGTCGCGGCCCGCGGGCGCTCGAGAAGGCGGTCGGTGGCATCACCGGTCCGGCAAATGGGACGAAGGGCCTCGTCCAAGTGTTTACGCTGTTCAACGCATCAACCCCGCAGGTCTACGCCGACATCGACCGCACCAAGGCGGAGATGCTGGGCGTGCCGATCGCGCGTTTCTTCAACACGTTGACGACCTATATGGGCTCAACCTACGTCAACGATTTCAACATTCTGGGACGCACTTACCGGGTCACCGCGCAGGCCGACAATCCGTTCCGGCTGTCGATCCGCGATGTCGAGGCGCTGCGCACGAAATCCACCGCTTCGGAAATGGTGCCGCTCGGCTCGGTCGCTACCTTTAGCGACGTGACAGGGCCGTGGCGGGTTCCTCGTTATAATTTGTTCCCAGCTGCCGAGGTCCAGGGTTCGACGCTGCCGGGCTTCTCGACCGGGCAGGCGATCGGAGCAATGGAAAAGATTTTAGCGAACAATCTACCGTCGGGTTTCGGCTTCGAATGGACGGAGATCGCACTGCAGGAAAAAGTCGCTGGAAACACCGCCGCGGTCGCATTCGGCCTTGCCGTGGTATTTGTGTTTTTGCTGCTTGCCGCTCAATACGAAAGCGTGCTGTTGCCGTTGGCGGTGATCCTGATCGTGCCGATGTGCTTGTTCGCGGCGATCAGCGGTGTCCTGTTTCGCGGAATGGACAACAACATCCTCACCCAAATCGGGTTCGTGGTACTGATCGGGCTGGCAGCCAAGAACGCAATCCTGATCGTCGAGTTCGCCAAGCAGGCAGAAGAGCAAGGCGCAACGCGGTGGGAGGCGGCAGTGCAGGCGGCACGAACCCGACTGCGGCCGATTCTGATGACGTCCTTCGCGTTCATCCTTGGCGTAGTGCCGCTGGTGCTGGCGACGGGAGCCGGCGCCGAACTGCGTCAGGCGCTCGGGACCGCCGTGTTCTTCGGGATGCTCGGCGTAACGCTGTTCGGCCTTTTGTTCACTCCGGTCTTTTACGTGCTTGTAAGATGGATCGGTACAATGCGAATTGCCGGTGGGGAGACGGCCCGGGCGGATAAGCGAGACCCATAGCGGCGTGTCTTTATCACTCGCCCAACTTAAACCAACGTTGCCGCCCTGAAGGGGCGCGGACACTATGAAAGGGCAGGGGATAATGTCTCAACGACGCGTCTTCACTGCAGCATTGGTCCTCCTTACGTGTGCAACAAGCGCATGGTCACAGGAAAAGAGGATCAATTTGTTCAAGGTCGTCACGGTCAAGGACGAAATCGTTATCGGCCTTTCGGCAGAAGAGCTGAAGGCCACTGGGGGCGCCGATGCTGGCGCCGTTGCCCATGCGCTCGCGCAGAAGGGTGACATGACAGTCTGGCAATACAATGTGCACCGCGGCGCCAACGGCGAGTTGCAGTTCGCGCCGACGGCCAAGATAGGGCTGATCGCCAATTCGTCGCTGCGTGTGGAGCCGTACACGACGCCGTACACGATCGTGCCGCACGATTGACCACCCGCCAGCCCTGTTCCAAGGCGTGAAGTGCCGGGAGCGGGCTTAGCGGATCCGTGGTGCACGGTGCCGGCCATGTCTCTGAAGTGCCGCCGCGGCGACAGCGTCAAATCCCCATCGGCTGCGTCCGCTCGGCAAGGTTGATGCTGGAGCTCGCGAGCAGCGCTTCGGCCGTGCCGTCGACCGGCGGATAGATGAGTTTCGTGTTGATCCAGCGCTTCACCGCCTTGCCTTCCTGGCCGGTTTTCTCGACACGCCGCTCCCAGCCCTGCGAGATCACAGCACCGGAGCGGCCGAGGTCGAGGCAGGTCACGTAACGCAGTTGCGTGTAGGACAAAGGCGGCACCCCGACGAGGTCGCGCGCCGCATTCTCGCCGGCGACGCGGCCCAGTTGCCCCGCGTGCTGGCACGACTGCAGCGTCGGGTGGCCGTCGCCGGTATCGGCGGCTGCGGCGTCGCCGGCAACAAAGATCTCCGGAGCGGCAGGCGCTCTCAGCGTGGCATCGACGATGACCCGGCCGAGCGCATCCCGCGCGCTGGGGACCTCGCCCGCAAACGGCGCGGCGGTCATGCCGGTCGCCAGCACAACGGCGTCGGCAGCGAGAACGCTGCCGCCGGCGAAGCTCACGCGATCCGCCGCCAAGGCTTGGACGGTGGCACCGAGACACAGCTCGACGCCGGCAGCGGCAAGTGCCGCCTCGATCTGCGGCCGCGGCCCCGGCCCAAGCTCCGGCCCGATGGTCTCGGCCCGGTCGATCAGGACGATGCGCAGCCGCTCGGCTGCACCATCGGCGCCGTGCGCGGCCAGCCGGTCGCGCAGCTCGAGCGCGAGCTCGATGCCGGTGAAGCCGGCACCGACGACGGCGATCGTCGGCGCTGCGATGTCACGCACGATCTCGGCGAGGCGCCGGTCGAGCGCGATGGCGTCCGCCTGGGTGTCGACCGAGAACGCCGCCTCGGCGCCCGGGACCGGCGGACGGCGCATACGGCTGCCGGTCGCGATGACCAGGCGGTCATAGGCGAGACGATCGCCGGCGGCGAGCGTCACGGTTTTGGCGGCGGCGTCGAGCCCGATCGCATCGCCGCGCACGAAGCCGACGTCGACCTTGCGCAGGAGCGGGAGCAGGGCGACGGCGAGCGTTTCGGGCCTCGCTTCGTAAAGCCGCGGCCGGATTTCGAGCGCCGGCTCGCGCGACACCAGGCTCACCTCAGCTCGGGAACCGGCCACCCGCCGGGCCGCGACCGCCGCCCAGAAGCCGGCGAAGCCGCCGCCGATGACCAGGATCTTATCAGGCATGTTCTCACGTCCTCATCAGGGGTCTCTGGAGACATGACGATTTGGGTCAGCCGTATGTGACATGGGGCCGATAATTTTTTCCGGCCGGCAGGTGCGTCATCGCGTTGCGACGCGCGGCGACCAGCCTGCGGCATGGCCCCGCCCTCATCGGGCTTTCGTCGGATCAAGGCGTGGTGGCGCGGCGATGAGTGCGCGCCCTGGCCAGTCCCTGCTGGCTGCAGACCCCGAGGTCTATTTCACGTCGAGCGGCTCGACGCCCTTGGGTTTGCCGGAGGCATCGAGCGTGATCTTCTCGACGCGGGCTTCCGCTTGCCGCAGCAGGTGCTCGCAGCGCCGCTTGAGCACCTCGCCGCGCTCGTAGATCGCAACCGATTCCTCGAGCGGAACCTTGCCGTCCTCGAGCCGCTTGACGATGGTTTCGAGCTCCTCGATCGCCCTTTCGAAACTCAAGGTGTCGACGTCGGCGTGCTTGTCCGTCATGGTGAGTCCTTTGGCGATCCTCTCATCCGCGCATCAACGCGGTGACGTGTGCGGCGGCGGAGCGCGAGAGTCCCTGAAGATCGTAGCCGCCTTCCAGCACCGAAACGATGCGGCCGGAGGCGCTCTGTTCGGCGACCTCCATGAGCTTGCGGGTGACCCAGCCGTAATCGGCCTCGACGAGATTGAGGTTCGCCAGAGGGTCGCGGGTGTGGGCGTCGAACCCTGCCGAGATGACGAGGAACTCGGGCGCGAAGGCCGCGAGCCGCGGCAGAATGACGGTCTCGAACGCCTCGCGGAACTGCTCGCCACCGTCGCCCGCTCGTAATGGCGCGTTGACGATATTGTTGTGGACGCCGCGCTCCGACGGTGCGCCGGAGCCGGGATAGAGCGGCATCTCGTGGGTCGAGCAGTACATCACGGTCGGGTCGGACCAGAAGATTTCCTGCGTTCCGTTGCCGTGATGGACGTCGAAATCGACCACCGCGGCGCGGCTGATGCCGTGCCGCTTTTGCACGTGCCGGGCCGTGATGGCCGCGGTGTTGAAGAAGCAGAAGCCCATCGCGCGCACCGTCTCGGCATGGTGCCCGGGCGGCCGCATCGCGCAAAAGGCGTTATCGGCGCGCTTCGCGATCACTTCGTCCGCCGCCATGGTTGCGCCGCCGACCGCGCGCAGCAGCGCCTCGAACGTGCCCGGTGACATCGAGGTGTCGGCGTCGAGCCGCACCAGGCCCTGCTTCGGCGTCGCGTCGCGGATCTCCGCGATGTAGTCCATGGGATGGCAGAGCGCGATCGTCTCCGGCGCGGCTGCCGGCGCGAGTTCGCGCACCAGGTTTTGGAAGCGTTCGTCCTCCAGCGCCTGCTCGATGGCGCGCAGCCGGTCCGGCCGCTCCGGATGGCCGGCAGGGGTGATGTGATTGAGGCCCGCCGGATGGGTGACGAGGAGGGTCGTCATGGTTGCCGCTGCTTTTAGGTTACGGCGGGTCGATCGATCGACGCGCGTTCGCCACCTTTCATTCGATGCGGGGGCCGGTCAAGCCCGGCAGCGCCGATCGGGGGAAAAGCGCGGCCACTTCTGCCGCCCGGTTTGATCGACGAATTGCTTCGACTATGATCGGTCAAAAGAGGATGCGGACCATGTTCCACACGACCGTCTCGACTTCGATCCTTGCCGCCGTCACGCTGCTGTTCGCCACCAACGCATTCGCGGCCGACCCGCCACAACAGAAGCCGGGCGATTGGACGGTCACGGACTTCCGCTTTCACACCGGCGAGGTCCTCCCCGAGCTGAAGTTGCACTATGTGACAATCGGTGACCCGACGGGCCAGCCGGTGCTGGTGCTGCACGGTTCGAGCGGCTCCGGCCAGAGCATGATGGGCCCGAATTTCGCCGGCGAATTGTTCGGGGCGGGACAGCCGCTCGACGCCGCCAAGTACTTCATCATCGTCCCCGACGCGCTGGGCGCTGGCAAATCGTCGAAGCCCTCGAACGGGATGCGCATGGCCTTCCCGCAGTTCAATTATGAAGATCAGGTACGGGCGCAATACCGCCTTGTCGCCGAGCATCTCGGCGTCAAGCATCTCAAGCTCGTCGTCGGTCAATCGATGGGCGGCATGCATGCCTGGATGTGGGGCGAGATGTATCCCGACGCGATGGATGTGCTGGTGCCCATGGCTTCGCAACCCACCGCCATGTCGGGGCGCAACTGGGTGCTGCGCCGCATGATGATCGACGCGATCAAGGCCGATCCCGCCTGGAACAGCGGCAACTACACCGAGCAGCCGCCGAGTTTCAAATACGTTGCGACCTTCTTCAGCTTAGCCACTGCAGGCGGCACCCAGTCGTTCTTCCGCCGGGCGCCGACGCGGGTCGCGGCCGACAAGCTTGTCGAGCAGCGGCTCGCGCGAAAAGTTCGGCGCCGACGCCAACGATTACATCTACGCCTATGACGCGGCGCGCGACTATGACCCGTCGCCGGGGCTGGAGACGATCAAGGCGCGTGTGCTGGCGATCAACTCGGCCGACGACGAGCGCAACCCGGTCGAGCTCGGTATCGTCGCCGCGGGAGATCAAGCGCGTGAAGAACGGCACCTATTACGAGATTCCGGCTTCCCCGGAGACGATCGGGCACGGCACCCCGGGCAACGCCAAATGGTGGAAGCACATGCTGCCGGAACTGCTGGGCGAGACAAGGCCGGGGCAGTAACGCGAAAACGCGCTCACAGCGACCGCATAGCCCGGCACTCGCGCGCGCAACGCAGGTCGACGCCTCGCAATCATTGCCAGCCTTCGCCGATCTCGACGCCGGGCGGCGGCAAGATATCGTCGGGCACGAAGAAGTCCGGCGCCAGCGGCACGCTCCGATCGATCCGGTAGCGCTCGAAGTCGGTGACCCCTTGCGCGGCGAGGAAGGTGTCATCGATCAGGAAATGGCCGGTGAAGCTCGCCGGCTTCTGGAAGATTTGGTAGGCGGCATCCGCGAGGATATCGGGACTGCGCGAGCGGCGCATGATTTCATCGCCGCCGAGCAGATTCTTGATCGCCGCGGTGGCGATGGTCGTGCGCGGCCACAGTGCGTTGACCGCGATTCCCCTCGGCCGCAATTCGCCGGCGAGGCCGAGCACGACGAGGCTCATGCCGAACTTCGCGATCGAGTAGGCGGTGTGCGGGGCGAACCATTTTTCCTTCATGTCGAGGGGAGGGGACAGCATCAGAATGTGAGGATGCGCGGCCTTCTCGAGGTAGGGGATCGCGCAGACGGACACGAGGTAGGTGCCGCGCGTATTGATCTGGTGCATGAGGTCGAAGCGCCGCATGTCGGTGTCGGCCGCGTTCGTCAGCGCGATCGCGCTCGCATTGTTGACGACGATGTCGATGCCGCCGAAGTGCTGCGCGGTCCGTGCGATCGCGTCGCGAACGGCGTCTTCGTCGCGCACGTCGACAACGAGCGGCAGCGCGCGGCCGCCGGCCTTTTCGATCGCCTCGGCAGCGGTATGGATGGTGCCGGGGAGCCTGGGATGCGGCGTCTCGGTCTTCGCCGCGATGGCGACGTTGGCGCCGTCACGGGCAGCGCGCAAGGCGATCGCGAGGCCGATGCCGCGCGAGGCGCCGGTGATGAAGAGGGTCTTTGCCGCGAGTGTCATAGCGAGCGTCGGTGGACGTGGTTCGAGAATGGCCCGGTGGTCCGGGCGCCAAACTCAGCGCTTGCGGTGCAGGAATTTCTCGAACGCGGCGCGCGCTTCCGGCGTGCGCATCCGCGCGCGGAAGATGTCGGCCTCCTCGATGGTCCGCTTCATGATCTCGGCCGGCGGGCCGTGGATCAGGCGCCGCGAGATGGCGACCGCCTCGGGCGGCAACGCCGCGATCTCCTGCGCCGCGTTCATGACCTCCTCGTCGACCTTGTCGGGCGGAACGACGACGTTGACGAGGCCGACCGACTTCGCCTCCTGGGCGTCGATCGGCCGCCCCATGACGAGCAACGCGAAGGCACGCCGCGTACCCATCAGGCGCGGCGCGAGCAGGCTCGATCCGGCCTCCGGGACGACACCGAGCTTGGCGAACGGGGCGGAAAAGCGGGCATTGGTTGCAGCCACGACGAAGTCGAAGTGAAGCAGCATGGTCATGCCGATGCCGACCGCGACGCCCTGCACTCCGGCGACCACCGGCTTCTCGGTGTGGACGAGGCCGCGCAGGAACCGCCCCACCGATGGACGCAGGCCCTCCATGTGTTGGGCCGCGTGGAGAAAGTCATTGAGGTCGCCGCCGGCGGAGAACACCGTCTTGCCGCCGGTGATCACCACGCAGCGGATCTCCTTGTTGTGCTCCGCGCTTTCGAGCGCACCGGCGAGCTTGTCGTACATGTCGTCGGAGATCGCATTCATCTTCTCGAGCCGGTTCATCCGCACCACGCGGATCGGCCCGTCGTCGCTGACGATCACATTGTCGCTCATGGCTGGCCAATCCCCGCTGTTCCATCAAGGACGGCGTCGGCGCCCTCGGTGACGATCTCGGCAAGCGCCGGTGCCTGGACCGCGATGTTCTCCGCAAAGAACCGCGCGATCGCGATGCGGCCCGGTCTGTCGGCGGCGCCGTCGGCGTGGCGCGACGCCGCGAGTGCCTCGGTGGCGAGCATGCAGCCGCCGGCGGTGGCGCCGAACAGCCGCAAGTAGGACGTCGCGCCGGCGAGCGCCGCGTCCGGGTTGGTCCGGAGCGTCGCGAGCAGCCAGTTCGTCGCGCGTTCGAGTGCGTCGGCGGCCGCCGCGAGCCGCGGAGCGGTGGCGCCGAACGCGGGATCATTGGCTGCGCGCACCGCATCGATCATCTCGCGAAGCTCGGCGAGATACGCCGTCACCACCGCGCCGCCCGCCATCGGCACCTTGCGGGTCACGAGGTCGATCGCCTGAATACCGTTGGTGCCCTCGTAGATCTGCGCAATGCGGGCATCGCGATAATGTTGCGCGGCGCCGGTCTCCTCGATGAAGCCCATGCCGCCATGGACCTGGATGCCGAGGGAAGCGACCTCGCTGCCGATGTCGGTCGAGAACGCCTTGGCGATCGGGGTGAGCAGGGCGGCGCGCTCCTCTCCGGCCTTGCGTGCGGCGGCGTCTGCCCCGCGGTGGGCGCGGTCGAGCGCGACGGCGGTCGCATAGCAGACAGTGCGCGCAGCGCGGGTGAGCGCCCGCATCGTGATGAGCATGCGGCGCACGTCGACATGGGCGATGATGGGCACCGACTGCGTCGGGTCCATGGCGGGAGCGCGGCCTTGCTTGCGTTCCTTGGCATAGGCGAACGCGCGCTGGGTAGCGGCTTCCGCTACCGCGACCCCCTGGAGGCCGACCGCCAGACGCGCCTCGTTCATCATCGTGAACATGCAGGCCATGCCGCGGTTTTCCTCGCCGACAAGATAGCCGACGGCACCGCCGCGGTCGCCATACACCATGACGCAGGTCGGCGAGCCGTGGATGCCGAGCTTGTGCTCGAGCGAATGTGCCCGCGCGTCGTTGCGCTCGCCGAGCGAGCCGTCCGCTTTCACCAGGAATTTCGGCACCAGGAACAGCGACAGTCCCTTGGTGCCCGAGGGCGCGCCGGCAACGCGGGCGAGCACGAAATGGATGATGTTGTCGGTGAGGTCGTGCTCGCCATAGGTGATGAAGATCTTGGTGCCGGTGAGCCGATAGCTGCCGTCGGCCGCGCGTTCGGCGCGGGTGCGCAACGCGCCGACGTCGGAGCCCGCATGGGGCTCGGTGAGCTGCATGGTGCCCATCCACTCTCCGGAGATGAGCTTGGCGAGGTAGGTCGCCTTGAGCTCCTCCGATCCGTGAAAGGCGAGCGATTCGGCGGCGGCGACGGTCAGCATCGGCCCGAGGCCGAAGGCCATCGACGCGGCGTTCCACATCTCGGTGCAGGCGGCGCTGATCGCGTGGGGCAGGCCCTGGCCGCCCCAGTCGGTGGGACCGGCGACGCTGTTCCACCCGGCCGCGGCCCAATCGCGGTAGGCCGCCCTCCAACCCGGCGCCGTCGTTATCTCGCCATCCTTGAACAGCGTGCCGTGCCGGTCGCCGTCGCGGTCGATCGGCGCCAGCACCTCGGTCGCGAAGCGGCCGGCTTCCTCGAGGATCGCTTCGACGAGATCGTCGCCGATGTCGTAGACCCCCTCTGCCTGGGCCTTCGCAAAGCCTGCGGCGTGACGCAGCGTGAACAGCATGTCGGCCGCGGGAGCCTGGTAGGTCATCGTTTCCGTCCCCTCGCGCCGCCTCGGCTCCATCTGACGAGGCGGCGTACCGGCGCTACGGCCTCCGGCGCCGAACGCGCGCCGTCTCGGATCGAATGTAATGGCGGCGGCGTCCCGGTCAATTCGCCCTGGGTGTCGCGACCTGCGTGGTGTCGCTTACTTACCGGCGAGCTTCCTGTGGATGCGTTCGTCGAAGCGGGCGACGTTGACGACGACGCGCTCGTGCGTGCCGCCGCCGATCGCCTCCTTGTCGTCGCGCGCTTCGACCTTGAAAGAGAGCGTGCGACCCTCGACCGCGACGAGCTCGGCGGTCGCTTCGACATGCATGCCGATCGGGGTCGCGGCGAAATGACGGACGTCGAGGTGGATACCGAGGCTCTGATGCCCGGGCGGCAGAAGATGCTCGACCGCAGCAAGCGCCGCCGCCTCGATCACATTGATCATCACCGGCGTCGCCAGCACCGGGACCTTGCCGCTGCCGATGCTCGGCGCCGTCTGCTCGACACCGACATGGATGCGCGTGTAGCCCGTCAACCCCGGTTTGAGCTTGGAAAAATCCGTCATGGCTCCTTGAACTCGGTCAGGACCGCCAAGTCAAAGTCTTTCTGCCGCGTGTACCAGGGTGCACCGTGAGCCACTTCGCCGGAATCGCAGACATTGATCGCAGAGGGAGGCCCGACTATGGTCCGCCCGCGTGTGCCGTCACGCGCCGACGCGCCCGGCGCGACGGATGGGGCGTAGCCAAGTGGTAAGGCAGCGGATTTTGATTCCGCCATTCCCAGGTTCGAATCCTGGCGCCCCAGCCAAGCTAAGAGCACGACAATAAAAGACTATTTGGCTGCGCTGCTCGATCCATTTTTGTCATTCCGAAACTCGCTCGTGAGCCCATTCCGAAATTCTGTTCCCTGCGCGTTCATTTCGGCTGTAATCCGGTGCGCGTGTCGCTTCCGGGTCGCCGCCAAGGCGCGTTCCATTGTTCGCTTAGCGTAAGTCTCATATGCCCGACTCTTGTGAGCCGAGAGAGCGCGGCCCTGACCGTCTGTAAGCTCGGCTTCTTCAAGTTCTGTCATTCCACCGTGCCGACAGGCATCGAGCGTGAAGGTCGCCGGCAGCTTCGCTTCCTTTCGCAATCTTCGGATCAACTTGGCCATGCCGCTCGCCGAATAGAGCGTGGTCGGCTTCGGCTGACCGGGCTCTGTCTTGTCGCGGGTTTCATGCAGGATCATCGGGATGCCGCGACGCGGCAAGTTGGCGAGAACGTTCTCGGCGTCACCGTAGAAGAGAGTGCCGTCTGCGTCCTGTAGAGGATGTAGAACGACCGCGCCGGTCTTGTGGTGAAAGATCCTGATTGCCGCCGGAGCCTCGCGGCCGCGGTAATCCGTCCATCGGATGTAGCCGGCCAGGACGTTCTCCGGGCGCTGCAACCATTCGAAGCAGATCACAGCGGCGGCAGCCGCTTCGGGATATCCGGCTTCGATTGCTGCTCTCGCAAAGGCGTACACTTGCTCGCGTGTGGCAGCCGGCTTGATTGCCTTGTTCCGGCGGTTTTTCGTCACGCCTCGCCACGGATTGGGGACGTCCCGATTGAAGACATCGGGATGGAGCCGATGAACGACGCTCCACGCGCGAGCGCACAGGCCGACGACTTTTTCGCCTTGCCGCGGTCGCGGTCCGCGCGGTCCGGTAACAATCCGTTCGTAGATCTTGTCTGCTGATACCGGCGTGATCGCCTTCACCTTCCGTTCGCCCAAACGGTCTCCTTTCTTGGTGACAATATCCGTGACCAGCAACATGGTCCGCTCGTAATCGCGACGGGAACGCAGGGAAACCTTTTCAACATAGGCTTTGGTCTGCTTGTATTCGCGGAACAGCCAATCGACCGTGCCAAACTTCACCAACCCCTCGACGGGATTTCCGGTCCGGCAGGATCGCCACTCATCGAACAGCGCATTAAGCGCAGCGGCGCGACCCCCATTGCCGTCTTCGCCGCACGCGGTGGCATAATCGGTTCCCAGCGGCTCGCCAGGTATCGAGCAGCCGAGTTTGCGGTAGTGACCGGTCAGATCCCAATAGAACGCGATCAACCCGCTCGCCAGCGTTTTAGTGCGGACAAACCGAGGGATGGGCCGCGTGACGGTTACAAGTCCTCGGCGACGTCCTGGACCTGCTGCAAGTCCGGCGGCAAGATCGCCTGATCGAGGTCGTCGCGTAGCCATAGCTTTCGCCGTCCGTCGTTGACGCGGGGGAGCGGGTATTCCTGTCCCACGCGCTTCATGAAAGCCTCAACCGTGGGCTCACCGCAATAGCCTGCGGCCAACTCTGCCGGCATTCGACGGGGCCAGGCGCCGGACGGAATGATTGCCGGCCGGCTCATCGTTGGTATTCCTCGCTTCCATTCGAATTCGCGCGGCGGACATCTGACTGACGGATAATTTGAACGCAAGAGCTTCATAATTTCCGGCAGTCGATATCCGGAAAATCTCATCTAAACTTGCGCCGGTTTGGTGGATAGTTGAGATCATGGTGTCCGGGTCCGACGCCATTATGTCCCTCCTGGTTGGTGTGTCATTTCCCCTGGGCAGGGCCGTCCGCTCCGCGCCGGTCCGCACGATGGTGCCGCCGACGCGCCCGACGGCGGGTCAAGGACACGGCCGCAAGCGCCGCGGCAGGCTGTGGGCGTCGGGATTGGTCGCCTCGTGACGCTCGTATCTGGTCTATGGTCCTCGACGCGCTCGAACGCCCAGAGCCCGCGCGCCTCGGCTCACATCCTGAACCAACGCCAGTCGAGAGGCTCGCTTTGCAGTATGGAAAAGAAGGTTCTGCAATTCGCGTTGTCGGAGGGAGCTCCGACCGAACCCATCGAGGATGCGACGGGCCGCGGGGGCAGCCGTCGCGGAGCGGAATGGTCGTATACCGTGAGCCCTGGGTCGGAGTGGGGGATCGGTCTATCGCGGCCTCATGGCGAGCGCCCCGTTCAAGGCGCCGAGTACGAGCGGCTCCCGAGGCTCGTGACCATCAGGCAGCCGACTATCCACGTGCAATGGCGCTGGCGATCAAGAAGACGATTCTCGATCACGAACCGGCACCCTTCGAGGGGATCGTGTTCGTCTCGGCAGCGAGTTCATGCTTGAGCCTGAGCTTCTCACGCCTCAGCTGGCTCCTCGCATTCTACCGTCTTTAGGCCGCTGCCGCCGCGACGTTGTACTTTGGTCCGACACAGTTTCTGAGCGACTGTGCCGTGGGTTCGAATTCTTGCGCCAGCGCTTCGGGCGAGCCGCCGGCTCGGACCGGCTCGAAGAACTGGCGACGGAATTCTGCGGGACTTGTCTTCGCCATCAATGCTCCTCGGACACCAATGTTCGGGCGTCCATGCAACCGGGCTAACTGCACTTGGTGCCGAAACGTTTTCCTCTTCCTAAGCGCCGCTTTGCAAATGCCTTAAGTTCGGTCATGACCTTGCTTTTTGGGGCGTGCTTAGGGGCCACTCTTTTGACGACGAGTCGATACGCTTCGTTCACGTTTGGGGGCTTCCTACCAGCGGCCTCGGCTTCCTCGTAGATCTCAGCAAGGACTGTTCGAATCTCCGGTTTTCCCACCGGTTTTCGTGGTTCCGGTTTGACCCACCAAGGATCAAGAGCTGCCCGCAAAACTCCTAAGAGGAATCTCAACTGGAATTCCGAATCGAGGTCGAGGAAGTTGCCGATATTTGAGTTACACAGCCCCTCGCTCTCGCCGAGAAGCGCAGGAACGTTCTCGTACGGGGGGGTTACGCCGGGCTGTTCAGCCGAGTGAGCGAGCGGATTAGTAATCCGTCCATCGTTTGCACCTGCCATGATGTTCTCCCGTTTCGGCCGGCGCCGCCGTTAGGGGCGCCGGCCTTCGCCGGCAGAGGAATGGCTGGGTGCTCTTCATGCGGGGCATATAGTCGAACCTGGTAAACATGCAATATCGTACACGCAACTAGATGGTTCTAATGTGCACCGACGTTGGTCCGTGGCTCATGGTGATGCGGCGAGGGATGCTGGTTCTGGGAACTGCGACGTCTCGCCGCAGATCGAGTCAATTATTTATTGAAGTCCCTAACGACATCCGGACTGCCACGGCGCAGCTCGGTTGACGAGTTGAGCCCTCACAGAGTCGCAAGAAACCGGCCGGCTTCGACGCCTGCGCCAGTGACCAGCGCGCGAGCACGTGACTCCGGGCTCGTTCTTACACCGGCCCGTTTCTGGCTAAGGCACGGCGACCTGTTGCTGACGCTTGTGAAGCCCGGTGGAGTTTTCGTCGCCTCTACCAGACGTCATTGCCGGCCGCCGCAGCCACGATCGCCCCGGCGTTCAGCGGTCAATGTGCCGCCTTGGGGCAGCGTTGGAGTCGGATGTTTGGGTCGACCGCTGGCGTGCAGGTGCAAATGTCGCTGCGGCACAAGCGCTTCCTGCGGCGCGAGCAGCGGTTTGCGCATTCGGTGACGCGCGCCCATGGCCGTCGCTCGCCCGCATTTTTGCGCCCGCCCGCCTAGTTCCCGTGGGAAATGCCCGCGGGGGTGCCGGGGAGGCAAAATGCCGCCAAACCGAGCGCTGGACGATCCGAAACGGCCTGATCAAGATTGGGGCGCGTCTGATCGAGCACATCGCGCGCATTCGCGTCCACCTACGGACCAGCTGCCCGGAACGAGCATTGTTCCGAACCGTAGCACTCGGGCTGCTCCGATCCGGCCAGTGAGCTCCGGGCCCGACGAGCCGCCACCGAAGCAGATCAATTTTAGCGCGTTGCGCTGAGAGAGCATCACACCGACCCCGCCAGACGAAGCACCAGCTCGCGCCTGCACGCCAGACCTAAAAAGGGGCAGGTGACGCATGATTGCGGCTAGCTGCTTCCTCAATTTTGGGGTGCGAAGCCCGCAAACTTCTTAGCATCAATCACCCAAAGGCGCGGACGGTCGATGGTCTTGCCGTTGCGCTTGATCTTGAGACGCTCCTGGACGGTGCCGGCATGGCCATGCCCGTCCGCCAGGAGCCCCGCCTTGGCGAGTCGCTTTATGAAGATCGCCTTGGCGTTCTTGGTGCGGAGAATCTTGCTCATCGCCGCATCCAGTATTCCGTATTTCAAGCGGCCCCCCTTGCTGAACCGGATACCGATGCTTTTCGAGGGGATCTTAATTGGGTCACCCTTCCGATCCGCATTCGAGGCGTTGACAAGGCGCCCATCCTCTTCAATAAGCCTGCGTAGGTTCGCAACGGCTTCAGTGGCCCGCTCCTGGTCGGTCTTGGCAGCGTTACGAGCCCTGCGATAGCACTTGATCGCGACCTTGCGTGCCAGACTCCGCTTCCACGGCAATATTCCAGCATCGATGCCCATCGCCATGGCGGCGTAGATCACGCCGAATTTCCGCGCAAACCGAACTTCCCAGCCATGGGCACCCGCGCCGACCTGAAGGACGAACTCGTCGACCAGCTTGATGATCTCCATCGACCGATCCTCGGCCATCAAATATTGGACCCACACCGGGATCACATGGCCGCAGTGATTGGTGAAGCCGCGTTCGAGCTCCTTGATCAGGTTGACGCTGCGCTGGGCGCGCTCGGCCGGTTCGCATTCCATGCGATCAAAGACGCCGCCCTTGTCTGGTCCGGGAACGCTGATGTTGAAGAGCCGAACCTTGTCTCCGTGGCTCATCTTCCACCGGTTCGCCCGAGCCAAGTGTGCAATTGTCTTGTGGCTGCTGGATAGTGCGAACGTGCTCCAATACAGAGGCGGATATTTATCCGCGCCGCGAGATATTGTTCTCGATTGACCGCCGGGCAGGAAATGGACGACGGTCTTCAGGGTGCTGATCAGAGTGGCATCCTCTGCCTTCTCCGTATCGTCTAATACCAGAGGAAGATCATTGCTATCGCTGGCCATCTCCGCCAGTCCGCGCTTGGAGAAATCGAGGGATCCGGCGCGATCTGGCGAGCCCGCCAGCGACAGGGCCGCCAGACAGATGGAGGATTTACCGGAACTGCTCGTTCCGGAGAAATTGAAAACCGCCGTCTCACGAACCAACGGCCCGACATCATCGATCTTTGACCGGCGAACGCTGACGTAGCTCGGCAGAGGCGCCGCGAGCGCAACGCCGACCGCGAAGGCAAGATATGTCGATTCGTTGGCTAGTTTCAGGACGAGCTCAGTCGTTCCCTCCAGGTTTCCCTTAGTGTCGGTGAACGGCTTGCCCACGGCGTCACTACGTCTGGGAACGGAGGCGCGGCTGCCGTCTGCGCGCAGGATCTCGCAATGCGTGACGAAGGTGTCTCTGTCAACGAAACCGGTCTTGTCCGACTGGAGTTCGATTGGCGCGTTGTCCACGAGCTTGTGGAGGAACTGAGCTTGAGACTTCGGATTCGCGCCGACGTGTGGAGGGAATATCGGCAGGCGGTTGGACAGCTCGTCGACGGGTGTATTCCGGAGCCGGACTTCGCTGTACGTGGCGACAAACTGACTTTCGCCGCCTCCCTGTGTTGGAAAGGTGAGCTCGACAGACGCCGCGCCGGTGAGCGCGCCCTTACGGAGAATGCGCGCTGACCATTTTGGCGGAGTGTTGTCGTCCCTGGTGCCAGGAGACGGTTCATGGCGGCGTTTCGAATCCCGCTCGGAGAAGGAGATCGGATGTTTGGTGTTTCTCATAAGCGATGGACTCCCGAGACTGATGGCGACCACATGGTGCCGGCGCCTTTGTTGATTGAGTTGCTTTCGGGGGCACGGGGTCACGTGTTCACCCCGTTCGTGTCTCACATGATGCAATGAATGAGCACGTCGCTCGCCATCGGTGCCCACGTTGGTGTTTCGTTGTTACGGGGCGTCGCGCATGCGTGACGCCGTCCGTGTCTCACATGATGCGAACGAATACGTCGCTGGCCATGGTCTTCGGCGGTGAGTACGGGACCGCGGCGATTGAAGTGCAGTTCGTTAAGAATATTCACCGTACCCACCATCCAAATGGTCCAACACCCGGCCTAGAACCATCAAACTACCCACTTTGACCATTTCCGTGCATACGCCCTTTGGGCGCACGATCCGCTACGGTCCAACCGGTGCCCGCGAGATGGACGAATTGGAGCCACCGCATCAGGAACCGGCTCTGGATTCCGATCTGATCGAGAAACATCAGGAGTTCGTGCTTCTGCTCTGCCCGGAGAGGCTGTTTGTCGGTGGCACGGCACTCCCGCTCTCCACCGGTCTCGTCATCGTGGCGTTGACCCTCGTCGGTACCAATTCTCCGCCGGAACGTGGGTTTCAGCATGTAGTCGATGGCGGTCTTGTCACCGTCCCAGCGCTTCACCTGGACCGGACGAGGAATCGCATCGTTGGGTGGGAACTGCTCTTTCAGAGCTCTGCTTGAGCTTCTTGGGATCGTCGGTAACCGTGAACCCGTAGAAATGCTCTTGCCAGTACGCGTGGTAGCGTCCGTTCTTGTGCTCGTTGAAGCTCCAGTCCGTAGCGCCGAGGAACCAGGTGACGCCAGCTCTGCCGAGGGCCTCTTTCCAACGACGGACGTTGCGAGCGTGTTGTGCGGCGTTCAGTTGACCAGCCGGGATCGCTCCGTCGCTCGGGACCACGCTGACGCAGACAATCTTGGTCCGGTCTGGGTGGGACGTGAGAAACTTGAGCGCGACCTCGGTGGTGAACGCCTGGGCAGCGTGAGGTGCAGCAGGGGCAGGCGGCTGACCAGCAACGCTTCTCGTGTTCGCAGCTGTCCAGACGGTCGGCCAGGTCCATCGCGGCGGCGTCGTCGCTGTGCTTCTTGATCAGCCAATCGACCAGCTCGATACTCTCGTTGATGGCCTTGACGCTCGGATGGAAACCTTTGGGATAATGTGCTTTGGTCAAGCCGCTCAAGAAACGACCGGGGTTGAAATCGCGCCCGGTGGTCGGTGAGGAGCTGGTAAAGCCAAGTGACTTTTTCTTTTCTGGAGTTCTCTTCAACATTCGTTATCATCCGTTTTGGCGTTGATCGTGAACTCATCTCCTGCGTTGTCGGAGGTGAGTAATCAGCAGACCGGCGTTGGCCCGCGATCTCCGCCCAAGTAAACCTGTTGAAAAGGGCTGCCAATATTTGCTAAATTTGCCGAAACAAAAATCCAGCAAATTATGCCAGGCGCCTGGTCATCTCCGCTTCCGCTTCGAACGCGCTGGCTACGGCCCGAGGACCCCATAGGGGGCATAGGGACCATCGGGAGGAGGGGCGGTATCAATGTATGGGCGGGCGGAGTCGATGCCCACCGCGCCAGCGCTCCCTTCTTGGTACCCATCCTCAGGAGCGAGGGGAGGGATCTGGATCTATCGCCAGGGACAGGAACATCGACGGAGCCGCTGCTCTCGATTCTGCAGAAGAAGACGAAGAATGAGGGTCGCCCGAGATCGGTCGGACCCAGTACCGGAGCCGCAAGCAGGGCCGCTGACCTTCAGCCCCTCAGCCGCGATCAGGCGCGGCGAGAAGCTTCACTTTCCCCGGGGCCAGGCGCGGCGATGGTGGAGATGCGATCCTCCGGTGCTTCTCCGTCCCGGCAAAACTTGGCGCTTCTCGCGATCCGTCCGGGGTTGGTGTGGGACTTGGCACATGTTCCCAGGCAGACTCCTCGCCGATCACTCCAGCTTCTGAATACTCCGCCTCGGCGAGAGCATGTTTGAGGAAGCGCGCCTCGAGCTGATCAGCGTCCTGCCCCTGAAAATTGATCGTCCCGGTGGTTGGCCACCAGTTCAGGATCGCGCCGCTCCCGGCCTGGAACCTGTAGAAACGGTTTTTCTTGTGAAAGCTCCATTCACCCGGAATGGCGCAGCGCATCACGATGCGTTTCAAGTCGTCTAACGAACCTCCAAATTTTAGCATTTGAAATCTCTCCTGTGTTTTTCAAAAAATGCGCCTCCGTAAAAACCAGATGTCATCGGCGCGCGGCATTACGTCTGTATTTCACAATATCTCAACAAAATAAATTTCCGGGCGATGATAATGCGCTGCGCCTTGCACTCATGACAATTCGCTTGGCTTGGTCGTGCCTCAGACGACCGCTCTCGAAATTAGCTAATTTACTGACATAAACAGCGACTCAGAAAACCAGCAGCCAAGGGGGAGTAATGAAATCGCGGGTGTCGAGAAATCTTGAAAGTCTGGATCGACGTGGAATGCAGCCGAGAAGCCCCACGCCATCCTGGTCTTTCAAAGAAAAAATTGATCGCAATGGTCTTGCACGAATTCGAAGAGGCGGGTGACGCGATGCGATATCTCCGGTCCGACGGAAAAATCGGCTGGAAAGCGACGCCGCGGATGCTGGATAGGCTGGCCGACGCGGAACGTGACGCCATCGATGATTTGGAGCATCACGACCCGTGATGGCCAGATTTCACCCCTAGGCCATCCGACCGTCGCTCAGCCAACGCCGTCTTTAGAACTCGTTCGCATCATCCTCGCATTCCGACACGGAACGGCAGAACCACTCCTTCGCGACCGTCGCGCTGAACCCGCTGAACCCGGACATCGACCGGGCCGGTCTTCGTGACCGTCCAGCCGGGCTCGACAGCCATCCACGTTCCGTCCCTCTCTTGCCGAGCGATTCGCAGGTTGTTGAACGTGATGAACTTTCCTTCCCGCTCCTTCCACCACAAGGCGCCGGCACCGTAGGAACCCATCTTGAACGCAGAGCGATCCATAGACCTCGTTTCCATTCCACTAAACCGATACTCCGTTACCACGCAGATTGATTTGCAACCAGTCACGCCGGGCCGAGAATGCATCGGTCATTGGGGTGGAGCGCCGTCCGTCTTGCGTCTGGCAAGCTCGTCTTCGACCATTTGCTCCAAGTCGTTATCGCCATCGTGATGCTGGAGGATCTCGACCAGTTGGGCATTGGATAGGGACTGAAGGGAAACGACCCTTCCGTCTTCGGCATCCTCATCCAGGTTGATCACGCTACGCCCCTTTCTCGTGGCTCGTCACTTGGCGCTTCCCGAAGGCTCCGAAGCGCATCCTCTACCGCCAGGTCCTTTGTCTCGAACGGCCCTCGGATTGCTCCCCTGAGCTTCTCGCTCTGTGCATCGGCCCAGTACCAACCTTCGGCTCGCTTATCGACCTGACCAAAGAACACCCCGACGTTCGTCGGTACCGCACTCATGATTCCTCCGTTGGCACGCGACATCTGATGAACCGTGCCTACACCGGCGCCATCGGCCGGGGCCGTGCCGCGCAGACCGATCTGGCCGCCACGGGACGGATCGCTGACGCTCTCTCGGTGCCCCTGATGACGTTGCCATCGAATTGACCCTGAATGTAGGGAGCGATAGCGGTCTGTCCACGGTCGAGCTTGGAGACCGGTCAAGAGCGTGGCCACCGGTGACGCTCGATGTCATCCGGGGACCAACGACCGCTCACTTCTCCGAGGCCGCGGCAATTCCTTTGAGATGCCTCGACGAGAATCCTTCCTCTCAGGCCGCAGATATTGGTCTTCGTGCCTCGGGCGACCGTCTGGGGAGAAAGCTAATTTTCGCTACGAAGAGGGCTACTCAACGCCGAATCGGCGAGTGCAATGCTGAGCGACCCGCCGAGCATGCCAACGAGCGATAGGAAACTCGTACCGCAAACCCTGAAAGAAAAACGAGAATGAATGAAACATTCCACACACGTCCTCGCGAAGTACGCACGGGAACAAATGCGATTCCCTACACAAAACAAGCCCTCGAGCGAGACCTGACCCGGGTCCACGCCGCCTGGGAAGACTGTCAAACGGATCGGCGGCGTGACGCAATATATGGGTACCTCAAAGCCGCCTACGACCTGGTGAGGTGGTGGTCGGCGGAGGGAGCTGAGGTTGATCGTGCGCGCCAAGCCCTGCGTTCACGAGGGCTGCAACCTTGGCCCAGTGAAGACGTCTTTGCCGCGATCATTCGTTGCACCGCCGATCCCGCGAGGGCGGACAGACGGACCCGGAGCAAATGGAGCAGGGTTCTGCGCTACGTAAAAATGCAAAAAGAGGATGCCGAGCCGTTGGCACGGTTTGTCAAGCGCAAGGGCGGCATCAATGAATGCAACGCGCGGTACGGCCGATGCCTGAGGCGACTTGCCACGAGAAGGAGGTCAATTGCTGAGTTTCAACGCCGAGCGGCAAGAGTCGTGATTCGCAGGATTGCCTGACGAACTGGCAAGCCTCTGCGACAAGCTTTGTGGCGTCCAGCGGAACAATTTCAGCGGTGCCCGAAAAACATGCTTGAGGAAAGTCCCACCGCAATCGCTTTCGTTAATGCTTGGCTAAGCTTGTTGCAAGGACGCGCAGGGGTGTGGACTGCGTGACACCACCGCAGGAGCCGTCGGGTGTAGCCTTTGTCCACATGAGGACGAATGCTGAAATGCTTCCAAGCTTCGCAGTTAGTGACGAGTTGCGCTTGCAGGCCGACAGTTGTCGACAACTCGCCGGCCTCGCTCGGACGGAGCGCAACAAGCTTGTCTGGCTTCGCCTCGCGGATGAGTGGTTGGACCTAGCAAGTAGCGCGGATCGACACAAGCGCCCTCGACAAACTTGATCGGGAACGCGGTCGCGAGGATTGTTGTGGCCAAGCGGGCAAATGCCTTGGACGAAGACCGCCTACATCGTGTGCTCGATGGAGACATCCAGACTGTTCGGCGGACTACCGAATAAAGGCCGCGTGCGCGGGACTTGTTACAAAATGCCAGTT
>CAWGRH010000006.1:0-23792 GCA_963824905.1 uncultured Alphaproteobacteria bacterium | reverse complement strand
GGGATGAAATGAATTCGCATGCTTCGCCCGTCGTCGTCGAAAGCGACCTGTGTTCCGAAGTCGTCATGATTAAGGTGACCCCGGCACAAAAACTCTTTCTCGTGAAGCAGTCTCGTGCAGAACTGCGGACGATGGCGAATTATGTTCGCAGTTTAATCGTCGAGAAAATGAGCGAATAGGAGATCAAAAAAATGCCTTCGGTCATACAGAGCGGCAACGTTTCTCACGACAAAGGTTGCATCGACGCGCTTCGCACTTACCAGGCGGCTGAAACGGCTGCCGCTGGAAACCAAACTACGATCAACGCGGCCGCGATCACGTTCTTTCGCGCGGTCGTAAAATCCGGTCTGGCCAATGGCTGCGGCGTCGAGCCGGCAATGTCCGCGCTCCGCAGGCTGGGTGTGACGGGGCAATAGATGACGTGGAGCGCCGTCGAACAGGTCGCCTTCAAGAACATTGCGGCAACACCCGCCAGCTTCAAGCTGCGAGGGGGCAGCTATGGTGTCCAGGTCCAGGCGACTTTCGGCGGGGGGTCAGTGACATTGCAGCGTTTATCCCAGGATGGATCGACCTTCATCACTTGCCTGACCGCGTTCAGTGCGAACGGCTACGCGAGCGTCAATCTCCCGGCCGGGACATATCAGCTGGCGATTGCCACAGCGACCGCGGTGTACGCCGATATCACAGGCATTGTGACGACGTTATGAGCCCCGTGCCGGACAGCGCGATCGAGACCTTCGTCGGCGAGCTTCGACGGCGGCCATGGATCGAGCCCGCACTCGTCGACCTGATAGAGCACGGCTTGCGCACGGCCGCATGTGATCCCGACCCCGCGCTATGGGAGCGGCTGCGTGAAGCGATCCTGGACGAGGACGCGCTCGTCGGGAATCAGCTCACACAAATCAGTCGCATGACGGCTGCGCATCTGCACAACGAACGGGCGCGACGCGCCGCAAACTAGGAGAACCGTATGGCAATCGGTGGTGGGACTTTCACAGCTATCGGCGGCGGTATCTCTGACCTTTTCGCGGCTAGTGCTGACCGCAGCAAGGCTGCCGGGGACCTGTCTGAGGCGCAGAACTACGATTTAGCAGCAAAATTCGCTTATCAGAAGGAGCAGTTCACCAAGGAGTTGACCGCGATCCAGGGTATGGCGGCTGAGAGGCAGCTTTACAGTTCCATGAGCCAGACCCGAGCTGACATCGGCGGTGGTGGCTTCGCGGCATCCGGCTCAGGCCTCGACATCCTGGCGCAGTCGGCATCACAGGGAGCCCTGCAGCAGGCCGTGCTCGCCAGAAACGGTCAAATTCAGGAGCAGGGGTATCAGGAGCAGGCGCAGTCTTACCTGAACATGGAGAGTGCTGCTGATATGGCTGCGGGTGCTGAGAAGAAAGCCGCGGTAGGCGCCGAGATCGGGGCCGGGTTCGACTTCGCTGCAGCGATCGGTACGCTATTCACACCCACGCCCGGAGGAGGCGGCGGGCCCAGTCCGCCGGGTGGCGGGAGCCCATACTATGGCGGCTCGGTCGAAGGGTAGGACATGCCCAAGGGCGACGGCGGCGGCTTCCTCGGCGGGTTTGGGGGGGGAGCAGCGGGTTGATCGGGCGCGACTTCAATTTGACGCGCGGTGGCACGGCGGCTTGCTCAAGCCACCGTGCCACTTTAGCGACTCACCGTCTTTCGGGGAATGAGCCAGAGAGGCTTTGCGACCGGTTCGCCGAATGAAATTCCATCGATTTGTCATACGCTTATGCGCTCGCCTCGGCCCACCAACACGAGCCTAGTTGCCAAATTGCTAACAATTCGCATGCTACTCTCCGCCCTGGCTGGGATCGAGTGACAGGTAATGGCGAAGTACGCGAGGCCCCCAATAGCCGAAAGCGCGTTCGAATTGCGCTTTGGGTCTCCGTTTTCGTTGCGAGAAATAGAGCGGTTGAGAGATCGCCTCAAGCGGCATTACCCAGCAGTTGACGAACAGAAGCAGGTGGATGTCCGTATTGAACCGACAGGCGTAGTCACAGATTCTAGGCTGGTGGGATACAAGATGACCGCAGCGAACGGCTGCGACATTGTGTTGGTTAATCTCTCGGCACTAGGAACGGTTCGCCTTGCGCCCTATGACAGTTGGGAACAGCGAATTATTGCGGCTCAAACGAACTACGAGATCATGACTAAAATCGTGAGCCGAGCAGACATCGTTCGGCTCGGGGCTAGGTACATCAATCGAATTGATCTACCGAAGTCAACGGGTTCCGAAATGAGTAGCGTTTCCTTCCTGCGGCTCGGCGTGGCTATTCCCCGGGAGCTTTCGACGACTGTTGGCCCATATTCGTTGTCCGCGAGCTTCAAGGAGTCATCGACTGGCGTAAATATTCTTATTCAGAGTGCAATAGTCCAGCCTCCGCCGTTAATCGATCAAGTGTCTCTTTTATTGGATATTGACGCATCGATTGAGTTGGATATTCCCGCTCGCATAGATGATGTGTGGAGTTTGTCTGATAAACTTCGCCAAGCTAAAAACAAGGTGTTTGAGGCTTGCGTAACAGATGATGCCAGAAAGCTTTTTGGATGATCCCTTCGCTGCAGGAGGTCACGACCGCACCAATCTCCGGATTGGACGAATTCCAATGGCTGCAGTGGCTGGATCGGCCACTGGACAAGCCTCTGTCTCAGCGCCTCACCTCTTCCGTGGACATAGCGGGAGGAACGCCTAAAACATCTTCGGTTGTTACCCAACGACAGCCAACTACAGTGTTGCGGGAAAGTCGCGGCGGGGCCGATTTTGAGGAGTGCATATTCAATGCGTTGGTGCGGCTCAAGGTCACTGTGGCCGAATTTGCCACTCATTTATCGCGCGATCGTCGGGAGCAAGTCTTCGAGCAATTGGATGCTGTAATCAATGCAGACGACTGGCACGAAGACGATGAACTGCCGCGCATTCTCGCATTCCGTGATCTGCTACGGTGGTCAATTCACTCGACTTTTTACGATTGGTCGACAATCGGAGTTTCGGATGAGGGCCATATACTAGTCGCTTGGGTTAAAGCGAACACAAGGTTAACGGCCAACTTTGGCGGCGACGGCCAAGTTAAATGGACCTCCAGGGTTCAGCAAGCGAATGGAGAGCCGGCGCTCGCGGCCGGCAAATGCTCCTTGTCGTATTTCACTAAACAGGCGACCTTCGTGCTAGCGGAATAGTTTCATATGGCAAAAGTTACTAATATCCCCGATGCGCACCATGTTGTTCGCCATTGTAAGAATAGGCTGATAATCAGAGAAAGTAATCAAATAAAGGGCGTCTTTCCAGAGGCATTCCACTTGCGCCCGGCGACAGAAAATCGTCCTAAGGAAACATATCTCAGCGCAATATATTATGAGCATTTTGCGGCTGAGGGGCGAATGACTGCATGTTGTGAGGCGTTGCCGATAACGCCGAAAGATAAAGACGGCTTAATGCGGTTGAACGTAAAGAGTATCAAAGAGCAGGGTACAAAGAAAAACGTAACGATTCGTGTGACGCACGAGCCAAAAAGAACTTGCGCAGCATACTCCGCGATACGTGGTTTGCCAATTGATAACGATAACGAATTGGCAGGGCTGCTCGCCACACTTGCGTTGATCGAGACCATACAAGTGAGTGCCGTTCGCGTCGTAGTGGAGCCCGCCGAATTTTAAGCGAAAGGCGATCTTGTCGGCGCGCCAGGGAGGCTCGGCCATGGCGGCAGCAAGTCAAGTAAAGAAGAACTGGCACCAAGCTGCGTAGCACAGCGCCCTGTCGTCATTTGTTAGGTGGCGGCCGAAGAGCTTATAGAATGCCTCTGCCATCGCATAGGTGGCGAGGCGGAATAGCTCGCCCGCCTCCTCCTCCGTTCTGGGGGCTGACCAGTTCCAATTCCGCAACACCTTGCCGAACTTGTAGGCGAGCCGCTGAACTTCGTCGCCCGCGATGTCTTTCTTTTCCGGCTCCCAGCCGCCGGGCTGTAGTCGCTTGTTAACCATCAAAAGCTTTCGGCTTATCACCTCAAGATCGGGCCGTCCGAGGAAGCCGCCATTCATCGCCCGCCCGCCTCTCTGCAACGATGACTATCACCACTCCGCTTCTCGCGCCCGGATCATCGCCGGACTGTCCGGGTTCTTCACCTTGATCCAGTCCCGAGACGGGCCCGACCGGTAGGGCGCGCTCAGCCGCTTCGACACGATGCCCTCCAGGCCCATGCGGCAGGCCTGCCGGAAGATGGTGGCGCCATCCTCGTCGGTATGATCGCTCAGCACGATGCCGAGCCGGCGCCCGCCCAGAAGCCTCGCCAAGCGCTTCTTGCGGTCGCCCAGCGGCAGCGCCCGGAGATCCTCGCCGTCGAGCTCGAGCAGGTCGAAGGCGTACAGCATGGCCTCGCTGACGGTGCCGCGCCGGTGGAGCGCGTCGAACACGGCGACGCCATCGGGACCGCAGACCACCGCCTCGCCGTCGAGCGTGAACGACTTGGCGCGCAACAGCGTCGCGGTCACGGCGATCGCAGGGTAACGGCCGCTCCAGTCGTAGCCGCGCCGGGTGAAGAGGCGCACCTGGTCGCCGACGCGGCGCACCTGCAGCCGATAGCCGTCGTGCTTGATCTCGTGCACCCAACCGGGGCCGGACGGCACCTTGTAGGCGCGAGTGGGGATGCAGGGCGCAATGAAACCGGAGCGGGCTACGGGCATACTACCCTTCGAATATCGACTCGCTTTGCCGGCCGGGAGTCCTCAGAATGCCGCGGTCGAGCGTTGTGGAGATGCGTACCTTTGCCCCCATTGAAACCCAAGAATGACGTCACGGTCTACATTGTCGTCCAGGACGTCGGGGACTTGGGCCAAGCGTTTGGCGCTGGTGGCAGAAGGAAGCGACGATGAAATACCAGATTGCGGGGGCGGACTGGCCGGTAGGAGCGAGATTGATTGAAGTAGGCACAATCATTGACACGTTGGCGGTCGAATGGGCGAGCCTCGCCTGGGTGCCACCACCAATGGGTGTCATAGCGCTCGATCAGGGGACCTACGACTACTTGACGAGCCGTTTGGGGTATCCTGTTGGGAAAGTGCTAGCGGGACCCGGTGTTGTGTCGAAAGCTGCATGAACTCGCGACGGTCTTATTGCCGCCGAGCAGCGTGCGGACGACCGCCAACGCCATTCGGCGCTTGGGGCGGAAGATAGCCCGCAAGGAAGGTGTAGGCCGGATTCCCCGATGGGCGTCAGGACACGAGGGCTCGACATCAAGGCTGGCGCCGCCAGGCTGAAGGCGGACAAGGCCGCACGCCTCGAGGCGGAGCTTGTCATCGACCGCTGGAATCGACGCTTGGCCACCGGTCGCGAGATGCTGTGGTCGCCCACGATCCGCGCCGCATTGATCGCCGGCACGCCGTGGCTCGACGTGTTCTGTCCGGGATGTGGCACGAGCCGGGCCATCGACCTTCGCACCATCGACCGGCACCCGCTGGCCTCGGTGGGCACGCTGGTACTCGGTCTGCGGTGCTCGTGGTGTCCGGGCTTGGCGCCAATGCCGCAGCTGCTCGGCCTATACGCACTTCCGCCGGCAGCCCGGCAGATAAGCGTCGGATAGGCCTCGCGCGGCTGCATCTCCCTAAAAGACGCTCGGCGTCGACCCAAACCGACAGCTCACGCAAAAATATTTTTTGGGCTTGGGAGGGGTCGTGGGTGGGGTCGTGAGTGGCGCAGCGAGACGGCAAAAAACTCATTTACTTCAATATCTTACCGGGAGGAATGGTCCCGGCCTCGCGTGTGGGGCACGGGGGATTGGGCCGGGACCATGCTCTAAAAGCGCCAAGAGCATGCCGACAGTACCGGTCCAACCGATAGGTGCCTTGCCCCATATTGTTGCGGTTGGCTCGTTATTGCGCCGAACCCTGCGCCAGTAGAGCGCCGCGCAGCGGCCATCGGGGACTAACGAGCACAAACCCTTTGGCGCTGACGCGACGCTCCGGGCCGCATGTGGCAGCGCTTTGCGCCTTCGCAATCGGGGAGAACGTCGCAGCAGCCTCGACGGCCCGCTCCTCGGTCATGCGAACCGGTCGGGCCTGCGATGATGTGCGCACCATTTGCGCTGCGGTGCGGTAGCACATAGCTCGGTAACAAGAGCGGATGGAGGCTCAGACGTTGGTCAATCGGTTTCTCGGTCTTGATGGCTATGAGTGGTTCGTGACAATCGTCGGCACCGTGATGATCGGGCTGGCGGTGTGGGTGATGTAGGGCGCCGATCGGGCGCCCCGACCCGCGGGCGCCCTGTTGCCCATGTCCCGGGCGCCTAAAAGCAACCCGGCGCCATTTGCTCCGAAGAACGCGACGAGCCGTTCGAAGGCTCGCACCACGGACGGGGTGCCTTCGGGCACTGCTCGTCCTCACAGACAAACGGAGCGGCAAGCCCCTCGGCAATCAAGATTTCGCCGATGTTACGGCCGTGCGCTTTCAGGACACCGCAGCTGCGCGCGACCCGGCACATGAGACGCCCGAGGATCGTGGTCGGACAAGAACAGGTCACGGGCGAGTAATCGAGGTCGCCCGCCTCGACCAGCTCACGGACTCGCTTGGAGGCCTTGATCCCGAGCTCACGCTCGCCGGCGCAGCGAGAGGCTTGGGGGTCCGGCGTCACGAACCCCGACAGGCGAACGGTTTTTCCATCCGCGACGATCACATCCCCTTCAATGACCCGAATTTGTTGTGGGCTGATGAAGGACGCCGTCGCGTGCTGCCCCGTTACCAGGACGAGAGCGAAAATCGCTAAGAGCCTGTACATAGGAATGCCCCGCGCAAGACGCCGTTCATTGCCATCATAATCGATCGCTGTGATAAATCACAGCCGCCCCAGGACGATTTCACCGAGGTGTGGCCGGCGCGCAGCGCTTTAAGGCCGCCGCGTTGACAACGCAGGGCCTACTGGATCCTTTGGTCAAAGCCGGACAATGAGCGCGAACTCTCCTCAGCGAAGTCCCGCGTTGATCTTCTCCAGCGCCGCGGAGCCCGGGCAGAGCTCCTTCTCGCCGAGCGTATTGAGCGGCGCGTCGGTGGTGTCGAGATGCGCGTGCAGGTCCTCGGGCTCCTCGGCGATGAAGAGGACGCCGGTGACGACCTGGCCCTTGGCGGTGTGCTGCTGCAGGAAATTCATTGCCGCCAGCCGGTCGTGGACGTCGTAGTCGGCGTTGAGCTTGCGCAGCACCAGCGTGGTGCCATCGTGCTGCTCGACCGTCTGCACCGTACCCGGCGCATAGTCGACAGTGATCGGCGCGCGTTCGGTGATGAAATCGAGGCGGTTCACCGCCTCGTTGTGCTCGCGCACGTAATCGAAGCTCTTGGTCGAGCCGGCGTGGTTGTTGAACGCGACGCAGGGGCTGATCACGTCGATGAAGGCCGCGCCCTTGTGCTCGATCGCCGCCTTGATGATGGGGACGAGCTGGGTCTTGTCACCGGAGAACGAGCGCGCGACGAAAGTTGCGCCGAGCTGCAGCGCCATCGCCACCATGTCGATTGCGCTGTCGGTGTTGACGACGCCCTTCTTCGACTTCGAGCCGCGGTCGGCGGTGGCGGAGAACTGGCCCTTGGTGAGGCCGTACACGCCGTTGTTCTCGACGATGTAGACCATGTTGACGCCGCGCCGGATCGCATGGACGAACTGGCCGACGCCGATCGAGGCGGAGTCGCCGTCACCGGAAACGCCGAGATAGATGAGGTCGCGGTTGGCGAGGTTGGCGCCCGTGAGCACCGACGGCATGCGGCCGTGCACCGAGTTGAAGCCGTGCGAGTTGCCGAGGAAATAGTCCGGCGTCTTCGACGAGCAGCCGATGCCGGAAATCTTCGCCACCCGGTGCGGCTCGATCGAGAGCTCGAAGCAGGCTTCGATGATCGAGGCGGTGATGGAGTCATGCCCGCAGCCCGCGCACAGGGTCGAGATCTTTCCCTCGTAGTCGCGGTGGGTGTAGCCCAGCTCGTTCTTGGGCAGGCCGGGATGGTGGAATTTCGGCTTGGCGAGATAGGTCATGTGATCGGTCGATTCCGTGGCAGCCACGCAGGCAGCGGGTTCTACACAAAGTCGGGCGCAATTTGAATACGCCAAGGGGCAATGTTAGGGCCGGCCCTCGTTTTTGCGTTACCGCCGCTGCGCTGCAGCAAGTGCGGGTTCCCGCGGCAGGGCAGGGCCGGAGCTGCAACTCAGGCCGCAACGGAGGCCGTCGCGAGGCGCCCCCTCTTAAGGTGCCCCCTCATGAGCCACCCTTGACCCTGCGCGCGGGAAGGCTTTAATTGAGGCTGTTCCAAGGGAGATCCCCGTCAAGGGGCTGAGAAACCGCTGGGCCGGAAGGCAGCGCGGAAATCCTTTGAACCTGAACCGGTTCGCACCGGCGTAGGGATTGGAGCCGAAATCTCCCCTCCCTGCGACTTCGGAGATTTCGATGCAGGATTTTCCGTCCGTTCCGTCTGCCGACGTGCCCGTTCCGGTGGCCGCCTCCGCTTTGCCGGCATCTGCCATGCGCGTGCCGGCCGCGACGGCCGCGGGCCAGCCGGCTGCGGTCCCCGCGGCGGTCGAGGTGGCGGTCGTCGGCGCCGGGCTCATCGGCCTATCGATCGCCTGGCGGCTTGCCCAGCGCGGGCTCTCGGTTGCGGTGTTCGAGCGCGAAGGGGTCGGCGCGGGGGCGAGCCTTGCCGCGACCGGCATGCTCGCGGCCGCGGCGGAGCATGAGCCGGGCGAGCCCGAGCTGCTCGCGCTCGCGGTCGAGAGCCAGCGCATGTGGCCGCAGTTCGGACGGGCGCTGGAGGCGGGCTCCGGCATCGGCATCGATTTCCGCGAGAGCGGTATTCTGGTCGTCGCGCTCGCCCGCGACGAGGTCGAGCGGCTACGGTTCCGCTACGACCTCCATCGCCGCTGCGATCTCGCGACACAGTGGCTCGGCGGCGCGCAAGTGCGCGATCTCGAGCCGGGGCTCCGCCCGTCGGTCGCCGCCGGCCTCTATTGCCCCGACGACCATCAGGTCGATCCGCGCCGCGTGATGGCGGCGCTGCGTGCCGCAGCGCTGGCGAGCGGCGTGCGCCTTTACGAGCACTGTGCCGTCGAGGCGCTCGACCTCACCGGCGGGCGCGTCAGCGGGGTCGAGACCGCGGCGGGCCGCTGCCGCGCCGGTACCGTCGTGCTGGCCGCCGGCGCGTGGACGGCCGGCAAGCTTCTCCCCCCGGGCCTTTCGGTGCCCGTGCGTCCGCTCAAGGGCCAGGCGCTCGCGCTCACGGCCACGGCGGAAACCGGCGCGCTCTCACATATCGTGTGGACGGAGCAGGTTCACATGGCCGCGAAAGGCGACGGACGGCTGATCGTCGGATCGACCGTCGAGGAGCGCGGGTTCGACACCGCCATCACCGCCGGCGGCGTCTACGCACTTCTCGAAGGAGCGCGGCGCGCCTTTCCGGCGATCGAGGAGATGGCGATCGAGACGATCTGGGCCGGGTTGCGGCCGAGCTCGATCGACGATGCGCCGATCCTCGGCGCCACCGGCATCGACGGGCTCGTCGTCGCCACCGGTCATCATCGCAACGGCTACCTGCTGGCGCCGGTCACAGCGGCGGCGATCGAAGCGCTGGTGGCAGGTGGAACCGCGCCGCCGACCGCGCGCGCTTTTGGGCTCGACCGTTTTTCGCGCGCATCGACGCACACGCGAGAGCTCGAACACGCGGAACCAGTGCGATGAAGCTCACCGTCAACGGCAGCGCGCGCGAGTGCCGGGCGACCAATCTCGCCGACCTCTGGCGCGAGGAAACCGCGGCGCTCGAGATCGCCGAGCCCCGCGGCTTTGCGATCTCGCTCAACGGCGAGGTGGTGCGCCGCGCCGCGTGGCCCGCGACCCCGGTGCGCGACGGCGATGCTGTCGAGATCATCCGCGCGATGTCGGGCGGGTGAGAACTTGGGAACGAGGAGTTTGTGGGACGCACATGTCTCGAGGCGACGGGGCTTTACCTCGCCCCGCGTGCGGGGAGAGGTCGGATCGCGTCAGCGATCCGGGTGAGGGGGCGGTTTCGCGAGTCTGAGCGTCAGAGGTGATTTTCGAACGCTCAGACTCGCGAAACCGCCCCCTCACCCCGACCCTCTCCCCGCACGCGGGGAGAGGGGGCGCGGGTCGCCGCGCTGCGGAGTTTTCAAGCGGGTGTGCGAATACGGATAAGAAATGAAATCGGGAGAAGTTCGATGACCGATCCGTTCAAGCTTGCCGGCGAGACCTTCGGCTCGCGGCTGCTGCTCGGCAGCGCCGGCTATCCGACCCAGCGCATATTGGTCGATGCCGTCGCGGCCAGCGGCTGCGAGATCGTGACGGTGTCGATCCGCCGGATTTCGCTGCAAGGCCACGGCTTCGACACCGTGAGCCTGCTGTCGAAATACCGCTTCCTGCCGAACACCGCCGGCTGCGAAACGGCGCGCGACGCCATCAAGACGGCGGAGCTCGCGCGCGAGGCGCTCGACACCAATTGGGTGAAGCTCGAGGTGATCGGTGACCGCGAGACGCTCTATCCCGATGTGACCGAGCTCATCGAGGCGACACGGCGCCTCGTCGACATGGGCTTCGTCGTGCTGCCCTATTGCACCGACGATCCCGTCGTGTGCCAGCGCCTCGCCGATGTCGGCGCGAGTGCGGTGATGCCGATGGGCTCGCTGATCGGCTCCGGCATGGGTGTCGCCAATCCCGCGCACCTCGAGCTGATTTGCCGGCGCGCGCAGGTGCCGGTGATCGTCGATGCCGGCATCGGGACCGCGTCGGACGCGGTGATCGCCATGGAGCTCGGCGCCTCGGCGATCCTGCTCAACACCGCGGTCGCCAAGGCCGACGATCCCGTGCGGATGGCGACGGCAATGCGCCATGCGGTGGAGGCCGGCCGCAACGCCCATCTCGCCGGCCGGATTCCGCGCCGTGGCCGTGCCGAGCCGTCGAGCCCGCAGCTCGGCCTCGTCGGTTCATGAGGAGCGGTTCATGAGGCGCGCGCGCGCCGCGCTGCCGGGCCCGCTTCTCGTCATCACCGACCGCCATCAGGCGCGCCACCCGCTCGAGACCATCGCCGCTGCGGTCGGACGCGGGGGAGGGCGCTGGCTCCTGTTTCGCGACAAGGACCTCGCCGCGCGCGAGCGCCGCGATCTCGCGGTGCGTCTCGCACGGATCGCCGCGGAGCAGGGCTTCGCGCTCTCGGTCAGTGCCGATATCGAGCTCGCTGCCGCGGTCGGCGCGGCCGGCGTCCACCTCCAGGCGGTGGGTGATGTCGCCGCGGCGCAGGAGCGGCTCGCGGACGCCATCATCGGCGTGTCGGCGCACAGCCTCGCCGACGTCGCCGCCGCTGCCGCAACGGGTGCCGACTACGTGACGCTGAGCCCGATCTTCCTCACCGAAAGCAAGCCCGGCTATGGCCCGGCGCTCGGCATCGAGAGCTTACGAACGGCGGCCGCGCTCGGGATTCCGGTACTTGCTCTCGCCGGCGTGACTGCAGCGACGGCCGGCAGTTGCCTTGCTGCCGGCGCGAGCGGGGTCGCAGTGATGGGGGAGGTGATGCGCGCGCAGGACACGGCGTGCGTTGTCCGCGATCTCGTCGCGGCATGTAAAACCGCAGCGACGCATGACCGGCTCGCCGCGAATAAGGAAACCGGGGGAGCGACCCCCGGTCCCTCGGTCTAACAATGGGCCCGCTGCTTGCTCGCACATTGGGGAGCGACCCCGTGTAGCAAGGCTCGCGGCTGCCCGAGGGTCAGACCATCCCGCGATTTCGCATCACCAATCGTACCATGTGCGGTGATGCGTGGACGAGCCAAGTTCGCCGATCCGCATAGCATCTGCTCCCTCTCCTCCGTGCGGACCGCGTGCGGGGAGAGGGTCGGGACGAGCGGGGCGGTTTCGCGATTCCCGAGCGTCCGAGATCAAGGGGCGACTTCTCGCTGCACCAAGGAGATAGCGGGTGCAATCGGCCTGCGGTCCGGTGATATAGTCGCCGCCGAACTGCACCGGCGAGTTGGGACGCAAGAAACCCGGGCCGACATAGCGGCCGATCGATCGGCAAGGACATCCGGTTTCGGAGGAGAACAGACATGTTGCATCATTACCTGCGCGGCGGCGCCCTGCTGCTTTCGATTTCGCTCGCCGCGACCGTGTCGGCAAGCGCCCAGGGCAAATGGCACGCCGGCGCGCCGATCCCGCAGGGCGCCAACGAGGTCATCGGCGGGGCGATGGACGGGCAGATGTTCGTCTATGGCGGCGCCGACCCCACGAACAAGCCGATGGGCATCTTCTACCGCTACGATCCCGCCAAGAACGAATGGGCGAGCCTGCCGTCGAACCCGGTGCCGGTGCACCACGGCGCCTCCGCCACGGTCGGGCGCAAGTTCTATGTGTTCGGCGGCTTCCGTCTCCCCGACACCGGCAAGCTCGGCAACTGGTATCCGGAGAACAAGGCCTGGGTGTTCGACCTCGACACCCAGAAATGGTCGGCGCTGCCCAACATGCCGACCGCCCGCGGTGCGCTCGCGGCAGTCGCGGCCGGCAAGAAGATCTACGTGATGGGCGGCGCGCGGATTCCGCAGGGCACGTCGATGCCGGACGGCCTTTTTGGCGGCGGCCCGGTCGAGTTGGTCGGCACCAACGAGGTGTTCGACACCGACACCAACACGTGGTCGACGCTCGCGGAAATGCCGACGCCGCGCAACCACCACAGCGTCGAAGTCGTCGACGGCAAGATCTACGCGATCGGCGGCCGGGTGGGCTCGTGCTTCTCCGCGGGCTGGTCCTCCAACATCTGGATGAACGACGCCTACGACATCGCGACCAACACCTGGACGCCGCGGGCGCCGATGCCGACCGCGCGCTCCGGCACCGGCATCGCCGTGATCGACGGCAAGATCCACGTGCTCGGCGGTGAAGGTTGGATCGAGGATTTCGGCGGCGTGTTCCGCGCCCACGAGGTCTATGACCCCAAGACCAACACCTGGGCGCGCTATCCGCGCATGCTCACGCCGCGCCACGGCTTCGCCGCGGGCGGCATCGGCAAGGCGCTCTACGCAGTGTCCGGCGTCAACAATGCCGGCGGCGCCGGCACCCTGTCGGTGGTTTCGGTCAACGAAATCTTCGAGGAGTAGGGCAGTCGTATGGGCAGAGCACGGGGTGCGACGAGGTTCTCTTTCTCGAAGCGCTGGTCAAGCGCGCTCCCGCCCCCCGAAAGGGGCAGGGTCGGGGAGGGGGTCGCGGGACGCTTGCGTTGTGCTTGTGGAAACTCAGCGGACCCCCACCCCATCCCTCCCCCTGAAGAAGGGGGAGGGCGGAGCCCTGCCGCGCCTGTGTGCTGGCGTCAAATCGCTTGTACGGCGCTCATTCTGTTGACGGCCGTACCATTCGCAGCGCCGGCCGCCTTTGCGCAGGACATACCGGGCATCGAGCTCTGTACCCGCGAGCAGCGCATGGACCGGCGGACCGGCTGCCTGCAGAGCAACGTCGAATACCTGCAGCAGCTGATCGCCAAGAATTCGCTCGATGCCCAGCAGCGGTTCGCGACGGCGAACCGGGAGATCGCCGCGCAGAAGGATCAGCTGGCGGCGGCGAATTGAGAGATTGCCGCGCTCAAGGACGCGCTCGCCGAGATCAAGACGCGCGCCGATCAGGCGCCGGCTGCGGTCGCCGCGCGCGAGCTCACCTCGTTGCGCGACGCCGTGCGTGATTTGCGGGCGCGGGTCGACGAGGCCCAGAAGGCCAAGCCGAAGTGAACGGCATTGCACCGCGTGCCGCGCTTCGCGGCCACTGGCCATGCGTCCGCCGGCACGATAAGGTCGAGCGATGACCCAGAAATTCGCCGCGGCCACCGCGACACTTCACGCCCTCGCATTCCTTTGCGCCGCTGCTGCGCCGCTGCCCGCCGCAGCGGATGGCATCGAGCCGGGCCTGTGGCAGATCACCGAAACAATCATCATGAATGGCAACCGCACGCCGTCGCAGATGAGGACGCGGTGCCTGTCGGCGGAGCAGGCGGCCGACACCGCCGCGACCTTCAGTCCCGAGTACCGCACGGTGAATTCGGACTGCGAGCGCGCCGAGTTTTCCTCGACCGCCTCGAGGCTCAAGTGGCGCATGCTGTGCAAGGGCCAGCTCGACATGGACGTGTCAGGCGACTTCAACTTCGACACGCCGAAGCACTACACCGCGAAGATCGAGTCCAAGGGCTCGATGGGCGGCCGCACGATGGTCGAGACGAGCGTCTCGATCGACGGCGAGCACCTCGGCGAGTGCAAATGAGCGCAACCGCGGGAGGCTCCCCTCCCGCGATTGTCCAAGCGCGCGACGCCGGTCGGCAGTGCAGCACAGTGCTGCTTAGTCCGCGTTCGCACCCTGCATAGTCCAGATCAACGATACCGAACCCGCACTGAGAGGCTGCGAGACGGCAGTCCCATTCATGTAGCCACATCGCGATGCTGCCGGCCGTCGTGTCGCGCCAGAGAATGTCGCTCTTGCCGTCACCGCCGAAGTCGCCGGTGTCCGCGACGCTCCAGTTCGACCCGACATTCCCAAGGCTTCCCGCCTGCAAGACCGACGTCCCCTGCATCAGCCACACGGCGAGATTGTTGGCATTGTCGCGCCAAAGAATGTCGCTGTAACCATCCCCGTTGAAGTCTCCGGTACCGACTACCGACCACGCCGCCGTCGCCGCCGGAGGATTGCCGAGTTGCGAAACCTGGACGCCGTTCATGAACCAAATTCCGAGGGCACCATTCGTGTTTTCGAAAAGGATGTCAGTCTTGCCATCGGCGTTGAAATCGCCCGTGCCGGCGACTTTCCATCCGCTCGGCAAAGTGCCGAGACCGCCAGCCTGAGAAACCTGTGCGCCGTTCATCAGCCAGATTGCGAGATCACCGCTCGCATCCTCCCACAGAATGTCGCCCTTGCCATTGCCGTCGAAGTCGCCGGTGCCGACCACGGTCCAGCCAGGAGCCGAAGGGGCGCTCGCGACCTGGGACACCTGGGCCCCGTTCATGAACCAGATGGCGACATTGCCGCTGGTGTCGTTCCACAACAGATCGGCCTTTCCGTTGCCGTCGAAATCGCGCTGACCGACGATTTTCCAGATGGTGGGGTCCACCTGACCGAGCGCTCCTGCTTGCAGCAACTGATTTCCGCTCATCAACCAGATCGCCACATTCCCGCTGCTGTCGCGCCAGGCGATGTCGCTGAAACCGTCGCCGTTGAAGTCGTGGGTGTTGGCCTTCTCGTTCCAATTCGTCACCAGATTGGCGACGTTGACCGTGCCGATGCCGGTCGAGAAATCCCAGCCGGTCTGCGTGCCGTAGGCCGGTTGATAGGACGCGTTCGAGGTCGACAGCACGCCGTAGGTGCGCCGGAGGGTAGGTAGCAGTTATACAGCGTTCCGGCGAGAGCCTGACACGGTGCGTCGATGTCGCCGAGTGTCACGTCGTAAAAAGTGCAGGAGCTTCCGACGGCGTTGCCGAGGCTCGAGTTGCAGTTGCTGCTGCCGCCCGTGCCATATTCACGGGACGCGAGCTGATATAAGCGGTAATTGGGATTGCCCTGCCTGGCCCCCGTGTGTGCATTGATCAAGGCCTGAACGCCGGCCATGATCGGCGCGGCAAACGACGTTCCGCCCGCGCCGCTCCAGCCGCTCGGAGGGTTGGTGCAGGCTGTTCCTCCGTTCGCGGTGTCGGAATAGCAATAGATGTAGAAGTGCCCCCAAACGCCGTTGGCGGCAAACAGCGACACGTCGGGCAGATCGCGCACGCCGTCACTGGGATTGCCGAGCACGCTCTGCCAGGCGGGCTTGGCGTAGCCCGCGCAAGTGCCGCTGACCACGCCCGCAACGGTGGGGAAGCCTGTCGCGCAGCCGCTTGGACCGCCGCTTCCCCCCGAGTTGTTGATGAAATCCGCCTTTCCCACAGGGCTGTTGCAGAACCCCGACGGGCCGTAAGTGGTTGCGAAGCCCTCGATCGTCGCGATCAGCACGCTGGCGCAGGAGTTGTTCCACGGGATCTCCGGGATGTAGGACTTGGCCGAACCGAATGTGGCGGTGTTGCCGGCGTTCCAATAGGTCGAATTGGTGTTGGAATAGGAGTCGCTGAAATCGGTGCCGCCGACCGCCACGACGTATGGACTGGACGCCAGGGCATTCACGCCGATTCCGTGAGTAATGGCGCCGTCGTCACATATGCCGGCGTCCTCGTCGCCGGAGGAAACGAAGAACGAAATGCCTTCGGCGACGCCCTGCTGGTAGATCGTGTTGTAGGCGGCGTTGCTCGATACGCCGTTCAACACTTCGCAGCCACCGTAGCTGATGCTGACGATGGCGGGGGGATTCGCCGAGTTGACCAGATTCTGGATCGCGATCAGGAGGCCGTCAGGCGTGTTCGCGCAGCTCGCAATCACGATGGCGGCGCTGGGCGCGGCGGCACTCGCATATTCGGCGTCGAGAATCGCTTCGCCGTCGTCACCATTCACTCCAGGACTGCTGCAATTGTTCGTTCCGGAGGGAGGCGCCGGATGGATCGTGTTCAAACTGGCGGCGGTGTATCCGGACAGGCCGAACGTCGAGCGGAACGTCGTCCAGTCGTTATTTGTGAATAGATTGGTGTCCTCGATCAGGTAGATCGTCTGGTTCTGTCCGGTGTTTCCGGACGTGAAGACCGGGTTGAAGTTGTAGATCGTCGCAAGATCGGGAGGCGTCAGCGCATAACAGTTCGCGCCGCATCCACCGAAAGTGTAATTCGACCTCGGTTTGAATTGGGGCCGCGGCGTGAAGTTGTTGAGCCCTGCGATCCCGGCGATGACCGGCGCGAGCGCGGCAGGAACCTGCGGATCGCTGACGTTCGCGAACAGCGTCGTGCCACGCGCTGCGACGTTGTGGATCTCGGTGCGAAACGCGGCGGCCACCTGCCCCGCGGTCCCGGAGAAGTCGATTGTCATGCCGCTCGGATAGACGAGGTTCACCTGGAAACCTTGCCCTTGCAGCCAGCCGGTGACCTGCTGCACGTCCGAGGCGGCCGGTCCGAATTGTGAGCCGAACTGCTCGGGCGTCAGCCATTGATGGTAGTTCGGCGAATTCGGATCGTGGAGCTGATCGATCAATTGCCGGAGAGCGGTTTCCTCGGTCGAGGGGCGCTGCAGCTGAACGAACATGTGATTCATCGGGAAGCCGTCGACCACGGCACCGAGATCGTTCGTGGTATTGGCCTCGGGTCGAACATTGCCGACGAGGCGCACCAGATTGCTCGTGACGACCGGGCTGGTGACCAGCGGACGAGCCGCGCCGTTGCCGGCAAATTGTGCCTGCGCCGACGGCAGGAATGCCGGAACGAACGCCGATATGACGGCGATGCGCAGCACGCTCAGGAGCCTGTCGTTCATGCTGTCCCCTTGTGTTGCTATTGGTCGTTTGCAAGATCGAAAAACGGAATCAAACAAGCTTGAGTTGTCTTTCCGTGGATATCAATAAGCACGCAAACGCCGCGGTCAACAGGATGAAGGCCTCCGAATATGTCGCTTCTCGAAAAGACAAAGAGAACCCCGCAACCCCGATGATTTGCTGCATCTTGAACGTTGCGAGAATGAGGTCAAGGGCTTTCGCCACACGCCAAGGTCGCGCATTCCCCGTCTGCGCTGCGGCTCAAGTGGCGCATGCTGTGCAAGGGCCGGCTCGACTTGGACGTGTCGAGCGACTTCACCTTCGACATGCCGAAGCACTACACCACCAAGATCGGGTCCAAGGGCTCGCGCTCGATGGTGTCCGCACGATGATCGAGACGAACGGCAACTGCTCCCGCTCAGGCCGACGGCGAGTCGAGAAGCTCCATGCGATCACCGCCCCTGACATAGAGGGAAGGTGCGTTCATTCCGCCGCTGCGGCCCCAGCGGCGCTTCCCAGCGCGGGAGCCTGTTCGTTCGCTGGCCGCGCCGACATCAGCCACGACTGCAGACGCGACAGATAGAGATAGACGACAGGTGTGGTGTAGAGCGTCAGAAGCTGGCTGAGCGCGAGCCCGCCGACCATGGAATAGCCGAGTGGCCGGCGCAGCTCGGAGCCGGTGCCGTGGCCGAACATCATCGGCAGGCCGGCAAGAAGCGCCGCGGCAGTCGTCATCAGGATGGGCCGGAAGCGCAGCAGACAGGCTTCGCGGATCGCCGCCAGCGGCGGCATGTTGCGGTCCCGCTCGGCGACGATCGCGAAGTCGACCATCATGATGCCGTTCTTCTTGACGATGCCGATCAGCAGGATGATGCCGATGATGCCGATCACGGACAGGTCCATGCCGCCGAGGCTGAGCGCGAGCAGTGCGCCGATGCCGGCCGACGGCAAAGTCGAGAGAATCGTCAGCGGGTGGATGAAGCTCTCATAGAGCATGCCGAGGATGATGTAGACGACGACGAGCGCCGCGGCGATCAGCGCCGGCTCGCTCGACAGCGATGACTGGAACGCCTGGGCATTCCCCTGGAACGTCCCGATAACGGAGCTGGGCATCCCGATGTCGCGCGCAGCCTTGGTGATGGCGTCCACGGCTTCGCCGAGCGCGACGCCCGCGCGAAGATTGAAGGTGAGGGTGGCGGCCGGAAACTGGCCCTGGTGGTTGATGGATAGCGGACCGGTCTTGTAGGAATCGACGTCGACGAGCGCACTGAGCGGCACGGTGGCCCCGGTCAATGGCGATTTGACATAGATTCGATCAAGCGATTCCAAACTCTGCTGCAGGTCGGGCAGGATCTCCAAAATGATCCAGTAGGTATTGAGCTGAGTGAAATACTGTGTGATCTGCCGCTGCCCGTAGGCGTCGTTAAGCGTATCGTCGATTGCCTGGGCGGAGATGCCAAATCGCGAAGCATTGTCGCGGTTGATGGTGACCTTGAGCTGCGGTGCGCTGAACAACAGGTCGGTGCCGACGTCCACGATCTCCGGCAGCGTCCTCATCTTGACGAGCATCTTGTCTGCCCATTCGGTGAGCTCGCCGATGTTCGGATCCTGAAGCGTGTACTGGAACGCGGCGCGGGCGATGCGCCCGCCGACCGTAATGTCCTGCGCCGGCTGAAGATACGCCGTGACACCGACGACCTTTGCGAGCTGCGGGCGCAACCGGTCGATGACCTGCGAGGCGTCGCTGTCGCGCTCGTCGCGCGGTGTGAGGACGACGCTGAAACGCCCGGTATTCCCGGTCTGCCCATAGCTCGAGCCGACCTGCGAAGCGACGCCCGCCACCGCCGGGTCAGCAAGCAGCACCTGGTCGATCTGCCTCTGCAGGCGCATCATCTCTTGCGGCGAGATATCCTGCGCGCCCTCCGCTATGCCCTGAAGCAAGCCGATGTCCTGGATCGGGAAGAAGCCTTTGGGCATGTAGACCATCATCACGCCGGTGATGCCCATGGTGATGAAGAACACGGCGAGCGTGATCGGCTGGTGGCGGAGCACGAGGTCGAGGGTGCGCCGGTAGAACGACAGCATGCCGTCGAACACCGACTCGATCGCGCGGTAGACGCGGCCGTGATCATGGGTCTCCGGCCGCATGAAGCGCGAGGCGAGCATCGGCGCGAGGGTGAGCGAGACCAGTGCCGAGACCGCGATCGAGGCGGTGACGGTCAGGGCGAACTCGCGGAACAGGCGTCCGATGATGCCGCCCATCAGCAGGAGCGGAATGAACACGGCGATCAGCGAGAAGCTGATCGACAGCACGGTGAAGCCGATCTCGCTCGAACCCTTGAGTGCGGCCTCCATCGGGCTTTCCCCGCCCTCGATGTGGCGGTGGATGTTCTCGACGACGACGATGGCGTCGTCGACGACGAAACCCACTGCGATGGTGAGTGCCATCAGCGACAGGTTGTCGAGGCTGAAGCCGAGCAGGTACATCACCGCGAACGAACCGAGCAACGCCAGCGGCACCGTGACGCCTGGAATGACGGTCGCCCAGAAGTTGCGCAAGAACAGCAGGATCACCAGAACCACCAGGACGATGGTGAGCATCAGCGTGAACTCGACGTCCTCGACCGAGGCGCGGATCGTCGTGGTGCGGTCCTGCAGAATTGTGACTTCGACTGCCGGTGGAATGTTGCGAATCAGCCGCGGCAGCGTTTCCTTGATCTGGTCGACGGTCTCGATGACGTTGGCGCCCGGTTGCTTGTAGACCACCAGCATGATGCCCGGTTTGCCGTTCTGGTAGGCAGCCAATGTGCGGTCGGTAGCGCCGGCGACCGCCTCGCCGATGTCGCGCACCCGAATGGGACCGCCATTGCGGTAAGCGATAATGGCGTCGTTGAACGGCTCCGGATCGATGATCTGGTCGTTCGCCGCGATCGTGAAGGTGATGTTGTCGGTGTTGATGGTTCCCTTCGCCGCGATCGTCGTCGTATGGACGAGCGTGTCGCGCATTTCCTCCAATGTCAGGCCGGTAGAGGCGAGCTTGGCCGGATCGACCTGGATACGAATCGCGGGATGTTGCTCGCCGAAGATGATGACCTGGGCGACACCGTGCACCTGCGAAATCTGCTGGGCGATGAAATTATCGGCGTAATCGTTGACGTTGATGAGCGGCAACGTGTCCGATCGTGCCGCAAGAATCATGATCGGAGAATTGGCCGGGTTTACCTTCTTGTAGCTCGGAGGAATGGACATCTGCTGGGGCAACGTTCTGCCGGCGACCGTGATCGCCGCCTGCACGTCCTGGCCCGCCGAGTTGATGTTCCGGTTGAGCTCGAATTGAATCGTGATCGCAGTGGAGTTCAGCGCACTAATCGAAGTCAATTGCGTGACCCCGGGGATTTGGCCGAACTGCCGTTCGAGCGGGGCGGCAACCGATGCCGCCATCGTCTCGGCGCTGGCGCCTTGAAGCGTCGCGTTCACCGAAATGGTCGGGAAGTCGACCTGCGGCAGCGGTGCCACCGGCAGAAACGGCACCGCGACCAATCCGACGAATCCGATCGCCGCCATCAAGAGCGAAGTGGCAACCGGTCGCCGAATGAACGGTTCGGAAATATTCATCGCAAAGGTCACCATTCATGCTGCAGGGCCCGAGCGATCGGGCTCGAAGTCGACCTCGATTTGGCGCCGAAAAGAAACGTCCGCCGGTATCGGCGTCACCTTTTCGCAATCCCCTTCAAAAAATTATCCGAGCAACTCAAATAGGCAAGCGCAATCTCGCCTTGCCGGGTTGCTGGGCGATGCGGGTTCGGCAAATCTTCACGAAGGCAGACTTGCGAATGTGAGAGGATTTCTGCGGTGCGGAAACCGGTTTGACCGCGGCCCAGCTTGGGGGCCTAAGTGAGATATTCTGCGGTAACGAAATCTTCAGATTAACAAGGCCGACCCCGAGCCCCCCGGGGCTTTGGGGCAAAGCCATTTCACGCCGCCTTGGCCTTCACGTCCTTGATATCGGTGAAGACGATGCCCGGCGCGCGCTCGCGGGTGTAGTCGAGATAGAACTGGCTGCGCGCGAGATAGACGGGGTCGCCGTCGAGGTCCTCGGCGATGCCGGCGCGGTTCGCCTCGATGAAGGTGTCGTAAGCCTTCCGGTCGTCGGACGAAATCCAACGCGCGAGCTGGAATTCGCTCTGGTCGAACTCGACCGGCAGGCCGTATTCGGTCGAGAGGCGGTCGCGTAGCACGTCGAGCTGGAGCGGTCCGACGACACCGATCAACGCCGGCGAGCCGTCGGTCGGGCGAAACACCTGGACGACGCCTTCTTCCGCCATCTCCTGGAGCGCCTGCTTGAGCTTCTTCGCCTTCATCGCATCGGTGAGCCGAACCCGGCGGATGATTTCCGGGGCGAAGCTCGGCACGCCGACAAAGTTGAGGGCCTCGCCTTCGGTGAGCGTATCGCCGATGCGCAGGTTGCCGTGATTGGGGATGCCGACGACGTCGCCGGCATAGGCCTCGTCGGCGATCGCGCGGTCCTGGGCGAAGAAGAAATGCGGCGCGTGCAGTCCGATCGCCTTGCCGGTGCGCACATGCTTCGCCTTCATGCCGCGCACCAGCTTGCCGGAGCACAGCCGCGCGAAGGCGATGCGGTCGCGATGGTTCGGATCCATGTTGGCCTGGATCTTGAACACGAAGGCCGTCATCTGCGGCTCCTGCGCGGCGACGCGGCGGGTGTCGGCTGCCTGGTCGCGCGGGGGAGGGGCGTAGGCGGCAAAGCCGTCGAGCAGGTCGCCGACGCCGAAGTTCTTGAGCGCGCTGCCGAAGAACACCGGGGTCAAGTGGCCTTCGCGGAACGCCGCGAGATCGAACGGCCGGCAGGCGTCGCGCACCAGCGCGAACTCCTCGGCGAGCGCAGCAGCATCGAGATTGGGGTTGAGCGCGGCGAGCGCTGCGGTATCCATCTGGCGCGGCGTGCGGTCGGCGCCGTCCATCAGCCGCACCGCGCCGGTCCTGACGTCGAGGGTGCCGACGAAGTCGCGGCCGCGGCCGATCGGCCAGGTCATCGGCGTGGTGTCGAGGGCGAGCGTCTTCTCGATTTCATCAAGGAGGTCGAAGGGATCGCGGCTCTCGCGATCCATCTTGTTGATGAACGTGATGATCGGGATGTCGCGCAGCCGGCACACCTCGAACAGCTTGCGGGTGCGCGCCTCGATGCCCTTCGCCGCGTCGATCACCATGACGGCGGAATTGACCGCGGTCAGCGTGCGGTAGGTGTCTTCCGAGAAGTCCTCGTGGCCGGGCGTATCGAGCAGGTTGAAGACGACGCCGTCATACTCGAACGTCATCACCGAGGTGACGACCGAGATGCCGCGCTCGCGCTCGATCTTCATCCAGTCGGAGCGGGTGTTGCGCCGCTCGCCCTTGGCCTTCACCTGGCCGGCAAGGTTGATCGCGCCGCCGAACAGCAGGAGCTTTTCGGTGAGCGTCGTCTTGCCGGCGTCGGGATGCGAGATGATGGCAAAGGTGCGCCGCCGCTCGACTTCCGCCGCGAGCGGCGAGCGAAGCTCGGCCGCGCTGGGATTTATGGCTTGGTGCATGGTGCGGCCGATGTATGGGATGACGCTCGCGAAATCAAGTTTTCCCGGCTCGACTCAAAGGGAGCCGGCGGCAACAATGGGCTCCTCTTCAACGGAGGAAACCCCATGAATACGTTCGTCAAATTCTCGCTGGCCGGCGTTGCCGTGCTCGCCGTCACGACCGTTACCGGCTTCGCCCAGGCCCAGGAGATCAAGCGCACCGAGATCAAGCGCTCGGACCTCACCGGCACCAACATGGAAGTGATCATGGGTATCCTCGAGGCACCCCCCGGCGCAGTGCTGGCGAAGCACTTCCACAATGGCGAGGAGGCGTTCTACGTGCTCGAAGGCGCGATGACCGAGATACCGGGCCAGGCGCCGTCCGAGCGCGTCCAGGGCACCGGCGGCATCAACGTCCGCGAGGTGCCCCATGCCGGCTACAAAGTCGTCGGCAACAAGCCACTCAAGCTCCTGACCGTGCACATCGTCGACAAGGGCAAGCCGCTCGCGGTGAACGTACCGTAAGGCACAGCGCACTCCTCTCGCGCCGCGGCGCCCCTCTCCCTCTCCCGCTTGCGGGGGAGGGTCGGGGAGGGGGCCGCTGCGATTGAGTTTGGTGGTGACCTGCGAGGTTCGCGTTTGCGGCGCGGCCGATGCCCCCTCCCCCGACCCTCCTCCGCAAGCGGGAGAGGGAGCTACGCCGTGCTGGAAGAAAAGGGGGTCACGTAGCCCGGGTTGAGCGGAACGCGAAATCCGGGGCAAGGGCCTGCGAGATACGCCCAGCCGTCCAGAGAAACGGCAGAACCCGGATCCGGGCTACAGGCCCTCGCTCG
>CAWGRH010000005.1:0-154571 GCA_963824905.1 uncultured Alphaproteobacteria bacterium | reverse complement strand
GTTCGCGGTGATCAGCGGGCCCGTCGCTGGCGCGTGAACAGGACTCAAACCGGCCTATTCGTACACAACGTGACCGCCGTTGGATCGGCGCCGAAGCCATTCACCCGACAGGCGAACGCCTCGAGGCAACTGGCGTTGTTGCGTCGGAACTGGTCAGGCGGCGGCCCGCCATCGTGAAAACCTTCGCAGAAGAGCACGTGGAGCATTTCGTGAAGAACCGTCGCCCCCCGGAAGTTCTCGGGCGGAAGCCCCCGCAAAGCCGGCGGAGCCCAGAACGAACCACACAGGTTGATCACGTTGGGTTCGACAATGGCCCCGGCGCAGTGGCGGGTGACAGCGACAGCGCCCGCGCACAACGCTGCATCACCGCAGCGAAATACGATCTGCCGTCCTCCGCCCAATTCTCTGGCCACCGCCCGGTACCGGCCGGCGATGCTCGCGCCGGAGGGTATGCCGCCCGCCCAGTCAACCGGCAGGGTCGGGTCGTGACCGAAGAAGAACTTGTAGAGGCGCGCGGTGTTGTTCGCATCCGGCGTGCGCGGACCAGGCTTCAGTGAGGCGTCGAGTTTGTTGGCCGCGCCAACCGCCATGTTGATCGCCTCTGAGATCGCTTGACGAACGAGCGGAACGCACCGCGCCGCGGGAAGCGGGGCGCAGCCGCCGGGGCAATCCAGCCTATGCGTCGTTCCGGGAATCGCTACTCCGGGAGGAGGTGGCGTCTCGAATTCGTTGAGCGACCCATCAAGCTGCAGCTCGTTCCACTGGGCGGCCGAGGGGTCCCAGGCGGCGCCGGTCACATTAAACAGGGTTATCGAATTCCCCGTCCGAACCCATCGGCCTGTCAGCGGCCGGCGCTGCGAAGCGGCGGCGATCGGGTCCATCGCTCGGTCGTCGAAGTTGATCGCCGGATCGGACGACCAATGCGGCCGCCGCAGTGACAATGGCGGCAGCGACAATGGTGGCGCTCCGGTGAAACCGGATCATCCGGGCCCATGACCAAACTCCCACTGCTCGCGGCGTGCACGCGTGTCCGCGCCGAAGCTATTGCGCGTCGTCCATGGCGCCATGGGGAAAGCAGACTCGAGCATGCTGTCCTCCTTTCATTTGTTCAGGTCCGGTCCTGGCTTCTACAATCGTCACGCCAGACGTCCTGCAATGGTTCGAAGACCAAGTTAACCGGCTTTGAGCGCAGCGGCGGCTCGTCTCTGGACCGGTCTAATAGCCCGCATAGACAGTCTGCGGTTTGTTCCGCATCAGAGCGTCGAAACGGCCGCTGAACTCGGCGTCGAGCATCGTCTTGCGGTATCCGGAGGCCGTTCGCCGTTCTCGGTTGAACAACTCTCGACCATTGACGATGTCCTGGTCGAGCTCCGTCAGCTTCCTCTCGAGAGCGGAGTCCGACGGCGCGCCGCCGCCGAGCTGATTGCAGAGCCCTTTGAAATAGGTGGTGATCGAGGACCAATGGAACGGGAATCCGGAGGTGGAGCCGGGGCGGATAAAGGACTCGTCGCGGCCCGCGACCGTGGCGTTGAGTGCGGATTGAAGCCGCGTCTTGACGGCCGGGTCCATCGTTCGGCTCGAGCGCAAACGCTGTTGGGCTTGGTCCATGAGCCGTTTCTGACACGGGACGACCGAGATCGGTTCGTCCGTCATGGTGATGACTCTTTTATACACAATCAGCACCGAGCGATTTCGAGCTCGTCCGACGCGGTCTGAGTTCGGCCCAAAATAGGAGCCAATCGGCGCGGGACCGACTGAACTTCACTTTCGATCGTGCGACTGGTCCGAGAAGGTTGAAGACGCGGCGCGCGCGCTCCGTTCGAAGCCAAGTGTGGTACGCGCCGTCGCCTGGGCCGATGCAATCTGTATAACCACAGATCCAGATTTCACTGATGGTGGGATCGGTTTCCAGCATGTGAAGGCAAGGATTGAGCTCAAGCTTTGCACGCTCCTTGACGCTCCTCCAGTCGATGCCGAAGTCCGCGACGAGAATTCCGCGGCTGGTGTTCTCGACCTCTTTGGCCAGAATCCCAGCCTCCGAGTGCGAAGCGGCGACCTCGCCCGGCTCTGGCGTGCAGCCGGCCGTTACGGGGGTGCTGACGGTCGCGAAATTCTCCCATTCGAAGTCAAATTCGGGCGTGGCCGTCGCGCCCGGCGTGGGTGATGAGGGCGCTCCAGCGCCCGCAGAGGGATCAGGAGCGGAAGGCGGGCCGCTGGCCGCTGACTGCGCGCTGGATGGAGGCGGACCGGCTATGCCGGCCGCCTGTGGCGCAGCGCCCGCGGAGGACGAACTGGCGGCTCTGGCCGCGGCCAAAGCGTGCTGGGTGTCCGGACCGATGACGCCGTCCGCCGGCAGGCCCTGTTGTTGCTGGAAAGCGCGAATTGCGCTCCGCGTCGTCGCGTCGGCCACGCCATTGATCGGCAGCTGCACCCCAAGGACGTCGTTCAGCGCGGCCTGCGTCCAGCGCACATATTCGGACGGGCCGGCCGCCGTGTCGATGGAATAGGGGTCAGGCGTGAAATCCGGACCACTCGGCGCGCTATACGGTCCCAGCGGCGCGGCCGAAGGCCACCAACCTCCGCCCCTTGCGTGGGGCGGCCAGCGACCGTCAGGCGGAACGCTGCCCCATCGTCTCCACCAATGGGAATCGCCCGCGCCATCCCAACGCGGGTGACGACCCATGCCCCAAGAGGGGCGCGCGCGCTGCCACTCGGGCGCGGCCCCGTGGCGCCAAATTCGCCCACTCCACGGGCTCGCCGCGGCTCCAGCGTGACGCAAGTGCACGCCGTGGCGCCGGTGATCCCGAATTCGCGTTTCGCCTTCAAGCTCGAAGCCGGTTGGGTCGAATTGAGAATTGTCGAAGGCGCCGAACGGCGAGCCGTCAAACGGGCTGCTCTGTTGTCCCCACTGAGACCTTCCGCCCCAACCTCCATGATGATGGCGGCGCCAATTCGAGCGACCGCGCCGATGGCGAAATTCCGCTTCGCCTTCCGCCTCTGAATCCCCGGCGCCCTCGGGTGGCGGCTGGGAGTCGTCGTCGCCGTCGCCGTACGGCCAGTCGTCCATCGGGAAGCCCGAGACGGGCCACTGAGACGCACCAAACCTGTGTCGGCGCCGATGGCGATGATGATGGCTGCCCCCGTGGTGATGGCTGCCCCCGTGGTGATGGCCGCCGTGCGAACCCATGAATTGTTCGGGCTCGGCGACGCTCGCTTCTGAGAACGATTGGCTGGTCCTCACCGAAGTATTCAAATGGCTCTGCCTCGAAGTTCAGTTCGCTCGTCATGGCAAACCTCCCGCTAATGGTGTCGCGTGGGAATCACGCAGGGATGCTGAGCATTCCGGTTGAACTTGGTTGCTCGATTTCGCGTCGCGCGCCTCCGAGCGCGCAAGCCTGCCGCAATGCGTCGATGCAGCGGTTAATATCGGCTTGCGTGTGTGCGGCGGTTATGAGGAAGCTGAGGAGCGGGCGCCGCGAGCTTCGCGAACGATGCAGGAGAGCGCCGACGCCGAAGGTAAGCAGCCGGCGGTGCAACCATTGGGGATCGACGCCCTCGATCGTCTTCAGCGTTTGAACTGGAAACAGCCCGCCCTGTGCGGCGAGGCCGATACGGCGCAGTCCGAGTCTGAAAACGCGAACGAGCTTCCCCAGGCGGGCGCGTAAGGCGTCACCCTCGCTGTGGTTGATGGCGAGCGCCCGTTGTGCGGCGCCGATGTCGGCGAGCGAAGGCGGGCTGCAATGAATCCGTGTCGCGCCGAGATGCTCAAAGTCCGACATGACCGTCGCGTCGCCGGCGACGACGGCGAGCGGCGCCCCAAAGCCCTTCGCCAGAGAACTGCCGACGATCAGCTCGGGCGCTTCAATTCCGCGCCAGGCCGGAGTTCCGCCGCCGCCGTGACCGTAAGGAGCGTCATCGCTCGCACCTCCGCCCAGAACGCCCAACGCTTGCGTGTCGTCGATAACCAGGCGCCCGCCGTATTTGCGGACCAACGCCAGGTAATCCGCCAGGGGCGCCGTCCGACCAGTTTCGGCGCAAAGTCCATCAGTCACTACGACGGGGTGACGGCCTCCCGCGCGATCGCGCCGCAGGAGCGCCTCGAGCGAATCGGGGTCGTGCTCAGAAAACTCGGCGACGGGGATTCCCCGTGCGCTCGCACGCTCGACGCCCCAGCGAGCGATCGGATAAGTCCCCGCGTCCGCGTAAATAGCGATGCGACGCGAGGCCAGGACTCAAACAAGTCCCAGAACAGGTGAAGAGTCGACGGCGCGAGGAGGGCCCGCTCACAACGCAGCAATTGCGCGATATCCTCCGACAGCCGGACGGCTTCGGGCGCCTCTTTGAGCGCCGCCGGCCGGCCGGTTGTGAGCTGAAGCCAAGGCGGCAGCGTCCCGTGGGCGTGACGCATACCCAGGTACAGCGCGGATGTGAAGTCGATCATGGGCCACCCGCCGCGGACTAGTTGTCTTTGTAGCTCAGCAATTTGGGTTGGCGGCGAGGCCAGGCCGGTTCGACATGGCCCGCGCTCCTCGGCGCAGCCAGAGCGAGCGGACTGGGAGCGTGGCCCAACATCGCCGACCTTTGTTCAGCGAGCCTGCGTCGAATGAGGAGCGAGGGCTGCACGTAACGAAGGGCCGCGTCGCGCGAATCGGTGACCTCGCTGCTGAGGTCGACGCCGGTGACCGCGCGCAAAGCGTAGATGTATTTCTTGATTTCCGGCATCCACTGCCGCGCCCATAGTCTTGCCTGATCCTCGATATTCTCGAAGTCTGTCCAGTCGCCCCATCGGATCGAGAGCAAGATTCGCTCGCCGGTCAAGGCGAGGTCGTGGAACTGGATGACGCTCGTGTCCGTCCAGCCTTGCAACCGCTTCATGCTGTCGACTGCGCCCATCCAGGGTTCGTCATAGGGAACCATGTAGCGGCCGCGCAGGAATTCGCGCATCTCTGGCCGGGCCAACAGCCATTGCGTCATCAGCATCTCGGCCCGGGCCGTCCATGTCAGGTCGTTCAATTGATTCTGCAGTCCATCCGCCAGGATCAGGTGAACGTCCTTGAGAGCGTTGAGAAGCGGGAAGCCGTCGGCCCTGACGGTGGTGTCGGCGTCCTCCCGGTAGAAGCGCGCCGTGCATGCGAGCAGATTGTGGAACGCAGCGATAAATTTTGAGCGGTTGTCGGCCGGCGCCACGTCCCTCATGCTGAGGCCGGTCAAGGTCAGTCCGTACGCGTTGGCGTACTCGCTCGATCGATCTTCCATGGTCAGCCGGTTGCGGTCATCGTGAACGTATCCCCATAAGAGGTTGCTCAGCGGTCGCAGCGGATCGAACGCGAGGTCGGTCAAGGGGTCGCGGCGCGAACCGCGGCGATTCTGAAAGCGTCTGGCGATCGCATTCATAGTTCGAACCAGCATTCCCTCTTCGTGCCAGTAGGACCAGATCAATTCGACCAGGCTGGGCGACGACAGGCGATGCTGAAGAATTCCCTCGCAATACGGCAGCACTTCTTTCCCGTGCAAGCCGATGAAGGTGCTCACCACACGATTGAGATATGGCAGGACGGGTCCAAGTCCGTTGTAGTGGACCAGATAGTTTTGCAGCCGGTGTTCGAGCTCGTGCAAGCTGAGGTTGGGGTCGTCAAATCGACTTCTCTCCCTGTCCATGTAGAGGATTTTTGGGCGATGATCTTCGTTTCCGCGGATCACCACCCCGCTTTCGAGCATCAGAAATGTCTGTGTCGCGAGTTTCAGGACCGAGTATGCATAGGGGCCCTGAACGTTCAGCCGGGTGTCGACGCCGGGAAATTCCTTGCGCGGTCCATCCACGCTTCCGGCTGTGAAGGCGGCGATGCCGTTTTCGATGAGCCGACTGGCGCGCGTTCCACTCGAACTCGTCGCCGCAGAACAGCGAGTCGATATACTTCTTGTAGCGATCAAATCCGACCGCGGCGGTGCGATTGCGGATGGCGACTCCAAGCGCAGCGTCATCGGTCATGCCGATGGCGTTGGGTTGAAGGTTTACCGTCGCGCGCACATCGAAAGGATACGTCACAACGCTGAATGTGTGCGATCCGTGCAACGCCGCGGGAGGCGATGTGTCGGCGATTAAGCGGTCCTTGAGAGCGTCCCATGCGTCCGGCAAGTCACGCGGACCAGTTTGGTTCTTGTCGAACCACTCGCTCAGAGCTTCGAGCGTCTTCAACGTCACGCGGACGTCGACGCTAACGCTCCCGTGCGGCAGGCCCGGCATCCGCAGAACAGACGGATTTTCGTCGGGAAAAGAAACCAATTCATCGTGGGCGTTGTATTTGTAGGTGAAGCAATCATAAAATTCTCTGTCCGCCGGATCGATGTCGCCGATCAGCGGATGCGAGAGAATGGGCGTAAGCGTGACAGTATCGTTCTTGCGAACACGTTCGTGGGAGGCGAGTAGCCTGCATTCCCACGGCTCCAATTGCTCTTCCATGCGGATCGTCCTTGTTGCTTTGGCGGCCATGTCGCTATCCTCCTATGTCAACTGTGCTTCTCGAGCCCTGATTTTGGGCAAGGAAGCGCAATAAGCCGATCCGTCCAATGTGCTGCGCATCGCCCAAAAGCTGAGCAGTTTCGTCAGCAGTTCGCTTTCGTGTTCGGGGCTGAGCGCGCCGTCTGCTCTGGCCTGGCCAAGGACGGCGAAGGCGAGCGAGGGAGGCGCGCGATAGAGCTGCTTCGGCGCATTGCGCCATTCCTCGAAAAGACTCTTGAGCTGGGCAGGGCTACGCTGGTCGACTTTCATCGCTTCGGGCAGCGAACGGCCGCGCAAGTTTGGGACCACGGGATTGGTCAGCACCGAGATGACCTCCGGAAAGCTGCTTTCGAGCCGCGCGAACAGGTCGCGGCGTTCGTCGGCGAGATCGCCGATCGGGTAGTAGGAGCTCCAGAGATCCGAGATCTTTCGCCATTGCGGGTGCGGGAAAAGGCTGTGGCCGATCGCGCAACTCAGTTTGACGCGTATCCATGGCACGGGATGCGGATCAGTGAAGTTGATCCGAAAGACGAAGGCGCGGGGGAGGCTGACGACGCCGATCAGCCCCAGACTCGAAGCCACTCCCGCTCGGGCGATGGACCAAAAATCGGCGATGACCTCGGAGACCCAGCGCTCCCAGAGGCGCCACACAAGGGGATCACGCGCCTCGCGTTGCTTGGCCTGGAGCTCCAACCGGAGGGCTGGGACCAGCGCAAGAAGGGCCGCCCCCTGATGACCCACTTCGTGGAACAGGGACGATGCGACGCCGCTGCCAATCATCCGTTCTCGCGGGACGCGGATGATCGCCACCGGGCTCTCGCCGCCTCCCGGCAGGCGGGTTCGCGCGCGCCGGATCGCAGCGCCCATGCTTCGGTCCAGATAACAAATGACGGGAGGAGCCTCGTAGTATTCTGGCATCGCCAGCGCATCCGCCGCCGCGATGTCGAGTCCCGACAGCCACACGCCGAGTTCATTTTCACTGCGCTGCGTAATGACTCCACTGAAGAGGTCGAGCTGCGACAGCACCGAATTGAATCTGAGGCGGAGAAAGACGAACCGGCGCTGCAGCTCCTGGGCTGAGGCCTGCCGGCCCTGGCCGTGGAGCCAGGACTGGAACTCCTCTATCCGCTCCCTGAGCTCGTAGCGGCCCTTGGCGAGAAAACGCTCGATTGCGATCTGCGCAGCCGGAAGAAGGCTCGCGGCCAAAAGCATCGGCTGAGCTAGAACAAACGGCTTCACACGCGCGAGGCGGTCCATGAGCGCGCGCGCCTCCTGGTCGAGCATCCAGTGAGCGTAAGAGCCGCTCATGGCCTCGATGTCCCGCGGAGGGCGATCTTCATCCGGAGTGCCGCAATCGACGCTTGAGCCGACCGAAGCGGGCGACCGCCCCGCCGCCCCTCCCGCGCCGGCGCCTTCGCCTTCGCGACGCTGCGAAGTCTTGTTCGGCAACGCTGCTGGATCGTCGCAGCACAACAAGTCTCCCGAGGGGTTTCAATGAAACTTCGACTCGCCTGCGCCATGCGCAGCATTGATGATCGCGTCTTTCAAATCGCCATGAATATGCGCCTGATCGAGCAATTGACTTAAGACACCCCAGTTCTTGTTGTATAAGGCGTTCAGGATCTGGGTGCGGACGATCTTCGGAATGCGCATATTGCTGAGGACGCCGTCGAGCCATTCGTCGACGGACTTACCCGACGGGGGTCCTTTGCCGATCGTCTTCGACCAGTCGAAGACCGGCGGCGGAGGCGGATTGGGATCGTGGGGAGTCCAATCGATAATCGGCGGCTTGGAGGGCGCCGGCTCGGGAGGCGCGACAAACACTTCCACCCTGCGGTTGAGCGCTCGGCCGCTGTCGGCTGCATTGTCGGCGGTTGGCGAGGATGCCCCAGGGCTCCGTTCAACGACGATCGCGACGCGTCGATTGAGGATCTCGTCCTTGAGGAGGGGCTCGAGCGCTTTTTTGACTTCTCCGGCGCGCCAATCGCCAAGATCGTGATTGTAGGCCTCGGGACCGGTATTGTCGGTGTGCCCAATCAATATGACGTAGCCAATCGGACGCATCGTGGACCAACTCAGTTTGACCTCTTTCGCGAGCAGCTCGAGTTTTTGCCTGATCTCCGGCGTCAGCGCGGCTCTGTTCCAAATAAATTTGTCGAGGTTCATGAACCTCAAGGAAGGGGGCTTTGGCGCTGCGCGCAGCGTCACATCGAATTCGCTCTCGCCAAGCGGCGGCGCCGTAGCCGTCGGGAAGAATGCGTGGTCTCCTCCTCGCGACAGCAGCCCGGGCGCGTGGGTCTTCGCTGCGTCGACCACCGCGGCGTCGGCGGCCTCTTCCGGATGCAGGAACCGATGCTCCGACACGAGAGTCCGGACCGCATCTCCGGCAAAGTCGACATAGCGTCGCGCGATCTCGAACTCACGATCTTCGTTGCTCAGCCCCTCGAGTTCCAGCCCGAACTCCCTGCCGGCGCTGGGCGACATATCTCGGCAGAGGCCGGACAGAACCCGCTTCGCCGCGCCTTTCAGGACGCTGCCGATCGCGGTTCCCTCCGAAGAACTGATGAGTTTGCCAGCAGCCTGACCGGCCCGCCCGATAAGGTCTCTGAGGACGCCGTCGAGTTCCGCTTCGCTTGAGGCTTCCAGCAATTCGCTGGCGAACTCCGCCCGCTCCGCTTCGCCGAACGCTTCGCCGACCGGCTCATGAAGCCATTCTCCCGCCTGTGCGAAGAATTGCTCAGCCTCGAATGGACCTTGCTCAGCCCATTCGGACGCCGCCTGGCCCAGCGGCTGGACGCGATCGAACGCACGCATTGGTATCTCCTGGTTCGCGCCCGCAGTCGCACCGGGCGCGTCTGACGGGCCCTCAACCGCAGTTCACGATGATGACGTTTCGACCCTGGCGAACCCAGCGGCCGGAGGCGGCGCCGTGATGATGGCGTCGGTGTTTCCTGGCGCTTTCGAGAAGTCCTGGCGCGTGTCGCTCGGCTGCCGCCGTCACCGCCGCTCCGGGGATGTCTACGGGGTCGATGTCGGGCGGCGCCGTCGCTGCGGTGTTCACCGCGTCGGCCGCCATTCGCACGAAGCTCTTGGCACCTTCGAACTCGAAATTTTCGCCGTTCAGCTCGGCTTCGAGCCCCAGGATATTTCCCGCCGCGGAAGCCGCGCCGCGGCCGATCTGGGCGCCGAGCGGGCCGCCAAAAAAACCGCCAACGGCCGTACCGGCAAGAGGAAGCGCCGCCTTGGCTGCGCCCTTCAAGAGCCCGCCGACCGAATTGATGACTCCAGGCGGTATGCCCACCGCGCCGGCGATCTTGCCGACCGCGCCCTTGAGCAAGTCGCCGAGAAATTGATCCAGCTCAGCTTCGTTCGTCACCTCAAGAAGCTGTTCGCCCAGCTCCATGAGCTCGGCTTCGCTGAACACTTCCCCTTCGCCGGCCCATTCATAACTCTCAGCTTCCGAGGCTTCCATCTCCGGGCCGTACTCATAGGTTGCGCTGTAAGGGTTGCTCATGGACCCCTGACTCCCGATTGAAAAAGCATTCTTCCGTGGCATGGCCTTTCAACAACCGTGCCAGCCAGTAACTCCTTGTTTTCTCTCGATTGCGCTGCCCCGGCCGCCGAATCTCTCTTCGCCTTTCAGGCGAAATTGCTCGAGGATGCGAAATTTTCTTCGCCGACGAATGACAGGCTTGGTTCTGCGTGAGGAACCGTGGCGGGTGATGTCCCGCGGACGGCGCGCCGCCGTACTTAGAGCGCTCAACGAAAGGAAGCGAAGATGTCGCGCGATCAATGACTGGTTGCTCTACCCATTGCCAAGCTCGCTTAGCCGCTTGACCACGGCCGTGTCAGGACTCCGCAGTCGTACACTTTGCGCCCTGCAATCGACGGATTGACTTGACGTATTGAACCGATATCGCTGTAATTTTCACAGACCGATCAAACGAAGTTCTTCGGTCCCACGCATGTCGTGGAATTCGGACGGGCGCGGAGTGGAGCGAAGGAGATAACGTCTCTCGCTTCCGCGCGGTTTTGGACAGCCTTTTCGTAACGCCTCCGGATTCAACCGGGGCTTGTCCACGAACGTCAGTCATTTTTCCCCCGGGGGAAAGGCTATGGAGACTTTCTGTTCGATTTGCTCGTGTGCAGAGATTGCAGACCAAAAACCACAGCTCTTGAAGCAAGCGCTGATCGCTCAGGGGGTGAAAGCCGACTTTCTCCAACCGGGGCTGGATGCGTCGCCTGGCGTCTACCTTTTCGGCGACATCACGTTTGACCTTCAGCGCCGCCTCCAGATCGCCAGTCGCGGCGGCCTGGACCGCGTCATAGCGATCGCGGAATCAGAGCGCCCCGACAGGGCGAACGACTACTGGGACCTTCTTCGGGCCGGCGCCTCGGACATCCTTGTCTGGTCGAATCCGGCGACGACCGCTCGCGAGATCAAGGCGCGATTCGAACGCTGGCGCTCGATTGAACATTTGTTGGAGGAGCCGGTCGTTGGCGAGCTTGTCGTCGCCAAGAGCCCGGTCTGGCGGGCGGTGCTCCGCGACGTGGCGGAGATCGCCCGGTTCAGCGATTCGACCGTGTTGCTGTTGGGCGAGAGCGGCACCGGCAAGGAAGTCGTGGCGCGACTGATCCATCTTTTGGACGCGAGACCGGACAAGCGCGATCTGGTCATCCTGGACTGCTCCAGCATTACGTCGGAATTGTCGGGCAGCGAATTCTTCGGGCACGAGCGCGGATCTTTCACCGGCGCTTCGAACGAGCGGCAAGGCGCGTTCGCATTGGCGAACGGCGGCACTTTGTTCCTGGACGAGATCGGCGAACTCCCGTTGCCTCTGCAAGCGCAACTGCTGCGAGTCATTCAAGAACGCACGTACAAGCGGGTCGGCGGGAACGTGTGGCACAGTACCTCGTTTCGCTTGGTTTGCGCGACCAATCGCGATCTTCAGGAGCTTGTTCGGTGCGGCGGGTTTCGTTCCGACCTTTATTATCGAATAGCGGGCTGCATCTGTCATCTGCCGCCGCTGCGCGAGCGGCTGGAAGATATCGTGCCTCTGGCCGAGCACTTCCTGCGCGACGCGACCAGAACGGGCGATCCTCCGAAGCTTGACGTCGCGGTGCGCAATTATCTCCTGCAAAGAGACTATCCCGGCAACGTTCGCGATTTGAAACAGGTGTTGATGAGGATCATGAGTCGGCATACGGGCGAGCGGACGGTGACGATTGGCTCGATCCCATCGGATGAGTGGCCCGCAGGAACTCAGCGCGACAACGTGGCGTGGCTTGACTCCAATTTCGAACAGCAGATCCATCGCGCGGTGTTGTTCGGCGCGGGCTTGAAGGAAATCGGCCGCGCCGCAGAAGAGATCGCCATTCGCTACGCCATGACGGAGGAGAAAGGGAATGTTCATCGCGCGGCGTGCCGTCTTGGCGTCACTGACCGTACGCTGCAGCTCCGGCGCGCAACGCGACGGCAAGCAGACGACCCGAGAGGGCTCGCGACGACGCCGGCTTCGAACGGCTCGGGGCTGGGGTTGCGTAGGGGCGGTTAGCGCACGATTGCGCGCCCTCGCGGTTTTGCGCCATGCATCCGCCCGGCGTGCTGCACGTCACTGAGTTTAATTCGGTCGGCCATCGCACTGCCGAACTCTTGCGGATGCTCTTCATTTTATCGCGGGAGCGATCAGCGGGTTGACCAATAGACGATTTCGCAGCTCTAGCTTCTGTCTTTGGCGCGGGCCTTCTGGGCATGATTCTTTTGGCGATAGGCGTGGAGCTCGACGGCGGTGTGCTCGCAGAAGCTGCAGAGGTGCCCGCGCTCATGGCTACGTGGGCCGTCGCGGTAGTGCTCGATTGACCGATGGGTTGGCAGACAGCAACAGATTGAGACTGAAGTTTTCGGTCTGCGACGGACCTGGGAACCGGTAACATGGTTGCCGGGTGGGTGACGCTCGGAGAATGCGGGCTCCTCTGGTACGATGAGACTGGGACAATTCGTTCACTCAGGGCCTCGGCAGCCACAAGTCGGCAGCGATCCGCCGCATGATCAGGGCTGCCGGCGCAAGGCTCTGGTACCTGCCGCCCTACTCACCCGTCAATCCGATCGAACAAGCCTTCGCCAAGATCAAACATTGGATGCGTGCCGCGCAAAAAAGAACCACCGAGGACACCTGGCGACATCTCGGCAGCCTCCCCGCCTCCATCCAACCCCTTGAAGCTTCGCCAACGCAGGATATGCTTCCATCAAAAGATGAAACGCTCTAAACGGCACGGTTCCGATGCCGGGCCCGACTCACGGCGCCCGAGATTTCAACACCACTAGTAGCCCAGGGCAGAACTCGGTCGGCGCGATGAGCGCAAGCGGTTTTGACCAGCCGGTGACCGAGAATGTCTGGCTCTAAGACTTGCTGCGGTGCTGGGACAACCTCTCCCGTCTCCGCGGAACCGGTTGGGAATTGTCATGCGATCCCTGGTGGCACCCCCGCGTGCGCGGAACTATGTCGCCGCCTTTCGCGATCAGTCGGACACGGATCAGCGCACATCGACCTTACTTCTTTTCGTCGATATCCTCATCATCATACCATGCCATTGTTTGAGCTGCAGTTGCGCGGAATGGCACTGCGCGGCGTGGATTTTTCGGCTCATAGCCGAATTGATTAGGATCCGGCCTGTTTACCCAGGCTTTGCCAGATCCGAACCAATAATCCTCGAACGCACGAGGGTATGAACGCCGTTTCCCACTTTTCGGCATCTTTAGCGTCCGGGTCTTTCTTTCTTTCAGGCCGAAATTGTGATCGCATCCGTGTTTCACCACGCGGGCACCTACGTCGAGAGTGGACAGCCAGCTATAAAACTCTGCCCGTTGCTCAGGCGGAATATCTTCCATATCTTGGGGTTTTGAGTACGCTAGACCGCAGTTGAATACTTCGGCGATGTTAGTTTTGAGGTCTCGGACTGCTGCAATGCGGAAGTCCGGGTGCTTGCTGGCACCGAAGGCCTTTGTGAGCGCCTCTTGGTCGTGAGCAGCCACGATTAGGTCGATCAGGCCGAGCCAACGCACGAACGGTATGAACTTGAGCTTGTACGTGCCGACAGCGATGAGCGTGTTGTCATAGAGATTGTCGAGCGCGCGGCGCACCACGCTTTTGGCAGACTGTATATCATTGCGGCCTACCAGTGATCCGAGATCATGCACCCAAAACGGGCGATACACACGAACCTCATAAAGTGGCTCGGGCTGCTCCGTCAGGAGGTTGACGATCCTCGGGATCGCGAGGTGCCGTCGACGTGCATTGCCGTAGGCGCACGCCTCGGAGCACCCGACCCTTCCGCAACCCTGCGGGCCGCAGTAAGCTAGACCAGCATAGGCAATGGGGTCCTGATCGGATTTATGCAGGCACGCGAGCATGTCTTTCTGCAGGTGCTCAACGTCGGCCAGATCGGTTCCGGGAATCTCCGCGCTGGCCGGTCGGCCTGATTTCGATTGCTTGTGCATTTTACGCTCCGAGCTTAGTCCCACGATCACTCGATACTGTACTGGATCAGTCTCGATCCGACCTTCATGTTCAAGAGCCACGAATAAAACTCAGCTCGCTGTCCGAGATAATGCCGATCGGCTGGATCGGCTGGCTCATCGCAGCTCATCACACTTTTGACGGCGCCGTCGACATCATCGACGGGAGTAACCCTAGCAGCAAATACGGCGATATGCCCTTTCTCGTGAAAACGCGTTTCCAATTCGGACCGTGTGATGCCAGAAGTGATAATCCGAATTTCACATCTCCACTTACCGTAATTGTTGTATCCGAAAGGACGAATCATCAACGTTCCGACAGCGACTAGCCGGCGATCGGCGAGCCCGCGGAGAACGCGGCCGACGAAGTTGTTGCCCACTGCGCTCTTCAGCTCCAGCAAGTCTCCATAACGCCGGTCCCACTTTGGTAAACAGACCTCCGCTTCCTGGAGATGTCGCCCATTCCTCTTCAATAGTCGCACACCCTCCGCTTCTGCCCTACTCTGGCGTCGCAGACGACCGAACCAACAGGCCTCCGAGCAACTGACGCGGCCGCAGTGATCGGGAGTGCAATACTCCAGCCCGGCATACGACAAGGGGTCGGCGGTCGACTGCGTCAGCAACCGCAGCATTTCGTGCTGCACTGCTTCAATGCGCTTAGTAGGCGGCAGTTCTGCAATTTTGAGCTTAACCATTTCGTGATGAAACGACGGCGGCATAATCGAACTCCATGCGTAGGCAGCGGGCTTGCGCAACGACGGCCCGGCCTAGGTGGTGCCCAGGCCGGGCCGGATGGGATCAAGTCAGTCCTCGTCGTCGTCCCCATCATCATCGCCGTCTTCGTCGTCGCCTTTCTTGTCTTCGCTGTCTTCGGTGTCTTCGACGACGGTTTCGTGGTTGTCGTCAAAGGCCCCGTTGTCGTCCTTGAAGACCTCATCGTCGAGGTCCTTTCCGAGAACCCAGGCCAGCACGAAGGCGAGGAAGATGCGGACCTCGTGCTCGGTAGACAGGCGCTTCAAGGCGCGAAGTAGCGTTGTTGCTCCGAGGAACTCGGCCTTCGCTTTTTCCAGAGGTGATGCAGCTACCCCACCCCCGGACCCAGGCCGTTTTGGAGGCGCCTTGCCGGAACCGCTCGCCAGGGCTTTGGCGAGCTGGGCTTTCGGCGTGGACTCATCACTGATCTGCAGCAATTTTTTCTGGCTGTTGGCGGAACCAGCCTCGCGGGCGGCAAGCTTCGCCGCGGAGTCGATCGCGGCGATCTTGAGCAACCGGGCAAGCGCTTTTTCTTTCGCTGCCTCCGTTCTGCCGGGGATCGGCAAGGATCTTAACGCTTTCTTTTTGGCACCCTCCGGTCGACCGGGGCCGTGCTTCTCGGCTTCTTTGGAGACCGGGTTCATTTCGTCCATCAAGCGAAACCACTCCGCCATCTGCTCGGCTTGATCCAGTACGGTAAGGATTTTGCGATCCCGGTTTTCCGAAATACTCCACAGGGCTGCCATCGTTTTGCCGCCGCGAATCACGAAACAGGGCACTTTTTTTAGGCCGAGTGCTTTGGCGGCATGCCAACGATGGACTCCCGTCGCGAGATGCGGGACGCCATGGATCAGTCTAACTGTCACTGGCATCAGCTGACCGTGCGTGCGGTACCCGCCCACGATGCGCTCGACGGTGTCCGGGTGGATGGCGCTGAGCGACTTCTTGATCTTGATGTCCTCGAGCGCGAAAAAGTGCACCGTGTACGATGGTTCGGTCGCGACGGGTGAGGCCGCCGTATCTTTGGCGATGCGCCGGCGCTCGGACCCGGCGGTAGCGTTGCGTTTCCGCCGCTCGTTGCCCTTGGGTCCGAACTTGGCGGCCTTCTTCGAGTTGGTTTTCATATATCGGTTTCCGTGTTGAGGCCGGCATCGTTTTTCTTCAAGGCGCGGCTGTCGGCGTGCACCGCGAATTTGGCTTCGATTAGCCTGCGCAATAGATACTGATGTCGACGTAGCGGGCCAATATCGTCGGTGGGCTCGCAGCAGACTTTAAGTGGCAAGGCTTCGTACGTTGTTGTGCGCTGACGGCCGCCGACGTTGGGTTGCATAAAGGCATACCAGCCCCGTAGACAGGACAACGATATCCGACGTTCATCTGTAAGCCGTGGCCGTTTCGCCTTATGCGGCGATCTCGTTCTGCCCGGCGATCATTACTGACGAGGAGGCCAACGAAACAACCAGCGTATAAGGAGGTCTGATATGAGGTTGTCGTGGTTCACAATCGCGCGGGCGCGAAGGCGACTTTCGGGGCTTCTTGTCCAGGCGTTGGGAAGAGAGCGCTTGGTCAAGGGGCGCTCGTCGAGACCAGGATATCGGTTGTTCATGAAGCGCGGAACTGAACGGCATGCTTACGGGTCATCGCATGATGGAAGCGCAGATTGTCGGCCGTCTCCACTACCAGGGCGTCGAGCACCGCATTGCCGGCGAGGCCGAAGATGTAGTCGATGCCCCCAGTCCATCGCCTCGACGCGGCCGTAGTGACTGTCGCCGCGCCAAACAGTCCGGGTGTTCGGCCAATGTCTCATCATGCGCTTCGTGACATGCTTAATGACGGTCCTCACCTCGGTGCCCTTGGGGGTGCGCGCCGGGCGCAGGATCGTCACCACCGGGGTGCCGCTCGCCACGTGATAGATGTGCATCGACGCGAAGCCGCGCTCGTCGTGATGGGCGTTCCAGAATGCAAGTTGATAAGCGCCGTGCGCCCCGAGGAAAGTGTCATCATCTGAAAGCTCGCCTGCTTGAGCGGCCTTATCGTCGCGCCGGCTAAATCGACACAAGCGGCTGTAAACGCGCCGCGCTCGACAGAAGCGTCCAATCTTGATGAACAAAGGCGGACCGCTGGAGTGCGAGCGTCAAGGTGTGATTGGCGGCCACTGAGAGCCTCGGATGCACGACGACTCCCTTCATGAAGGTCGGCACGTGGTATTCGACGGCGACGACGGGTGTTGTGCGAGCGCGTTGGCCGGCCCGCTTGTGCGGGATGTGCGCGCGTTGCATTCGCTGGACGACCGGCTTCATAATACCGCGCCCGCGTGTGTGGGCCGCACTTAACAGCGAGGTCGTAGGAGCCAGCTTGCCGCCCCTTCTCGTGCTCGCATCAAATGGATGTTCACAACCGAGAAAGCCCGCACCAAAATGGCCGGAGCCCACCCTAAACTCAGAGGCAAAGAGTCATAATCACTGTGACGAGGTACTAGAGCATGTTCCGGCTGACTTGAATCGAAGGGATTCCCATGGGCTCGTCGGTGGGCGAATCTGGCGCCGCTGATTCGTCTTTGGGGGCCCAAGCGATGCCAAAACCATATTCCGATGATTTGCGGGAACGCGTGATCGAGGCAGTCGAAGCGGGAGCTTCGCGACGGGAGGCCGCCGAGAACTTCAATCTGAGCCCGAGTTCGGCGGTGAAATGGTTGCAGCGGTGGCGCGACACCGGAAGCGCCAAAGCGAAGCCGACCGGAGGCAGCACTTCGCCGTTGGAGGAGCACGTGGAGTGGCTGCTGGCTCTGGTTGCTGAGCAGCCGGATTTGACGCTGGACGAGATCGTCGCCGCGATGCGCAAGCGGCGCATTCCGGGCAGCCGCACCGCAGTCTGGCGGTTTTTTGCGTGACATGATTTGACCGTCAAAAAAAAAGAGCCTGCATGCCGCCGAACAACAACGACCGGACGTGGCCCGCGCACGCCGCCGCTGGCGGCGCGAACAGTTCATGTTTGACCCGGCCCGGCTGGTGTTCATCGACGAAACGGCCGCCAGCACCAAGATGGTGAGGTTGCGGGGGCGTTGCCTCCGCGGCGAACGGTTGATCGGCTCCGTTCCTCATGGGCATTGGAAAACGATCACCTTGGTCGCCGGGCTGCGCCATGACGCAATCGTGGCACCCTTCGTGATCGATGGCCCGCTCGATGGAAAGATCTTCCGCACATATGTCGAACGATGTCTGGCTCCCACGCTCGACTGCGGCGACATCGTCTTCATGGATAACCTTCCAACCCACAAAGTCGCCGGCGTGACGGAGGCGATCGAGGCCGCCGACGCGATGGCGATTTATCTGCCCGCGTATTCTCCGGACCTCAACCCGATCGAACAAGTCTTCAGCAAACTCAAGGCGCTCCTGCGCAAGGCCGCGGAACGGACAATTCCCGGGCTGTGGCGAAGAATCCGCTCGATCTTGCGTACGGTCAGCAAACAGGAATGCCTGAACTTTTTCCGGCATGCGGGCTACGAGTAGACCTGACCGGAATCTGCTCTAGTCAATCGGGTTGAATCGCCTTGAGAGCCTCACCGACGAGGCCCGCCGCCGTAGTCATTCGAGGCGGTCGCCCACTTTGGCCGGCGTTGCTAACATTACTCACCTCGGTGTCGCCCGGAGAGCCCGCCGGTCGCAAGATCGAAGCCGCTCTCCTCATGATGAGTGCGGGCTGCTGAGCGCCATGCGCCGCGCTCAAAGTGTCCTCGATGGCAAGAATCTGATACATGCGCGGCCAAATCGCCGCGCATGCCTGATCGACTAGAAGCGGGGTGAGCCGCGCCACCTGCGTCGTGCGTTGCGAGGCCCGTTCTCTGGTTGCGAGGCCGGCGTAGCGCCGCACTCTATCGACGACGCTCAACCGCGACCTTCATAAGGGCATCGAGCCGCAGCCCGGCGGTTTACCGTCTCGTCGGCTGTTGTGCTCGGCTCGGGTTAGGCGCGGGCAATGCCAGATTGGACTTTGCCCTTCACTTCGTCGAAGAACTCGGTCACCCCTTCCATGAAGCCGGCGAAGAACACGACGACATGGTCCGTGTCGTCGGCAACGCAGCTCTTCTTTGCCGCCTCTGCAACCAATTGATCGCGCAGGTCGAGTGCTTGGCCGGCTTTATCGGCAGCCCGACCGTTCTCGAAGGCGGAGTGATAACGAGACATTCTCACAAGTTGTTCATACTTTGCAATCCTTCGAGCCCAGGACCGGCCTTCTACCTTGCCGGCCGAAAACTCATCCTGGAGTGAGGTTATCCTGGACTCGCGAAGGCGTTTTACTGAGGTGGGCATGGTTGTATTTCAACCGTTCATCGTCGGCAGAAGACATCGGCCTCTGGACACTTTGCAGCGAGCGGGCCATCTGTCGTCAATAATCAGCCGTTGGCCGATGACAATCATTTTGCCCCCCGCAGCTTACTGAGAAAGTCCGCGAGGTCCGTTTCAAGCACGAGGGTGACGCGGCGATACTTGCGAGCAATTAGATCGCCTGCCCCGATCGCTGCGTAGATCGTCGTGCGACCGAGGCCGGTTACTCGGCAAACCTCGGAGATCCGAAAAGCCCGAACGCAGGGGCGACCCGCGGAAAAATCATCGGGCAGTAGCGCCCTGCTTGCCGACTGCGCGGCTACATCAGAAACGTGGAGCGACTGCCCGACCTGAGAATCGTCTGCACCTGCCATAAGTTCATCTCCGTTTTGGCCGGCGCCACCCTTTCGGGACGCCGGCTGCTTGAGGAGATGAATGGCCTCGTGCTCGTCATCGGATTGATATAGGTGGCCCGGACCGGCTTGCAACTTCACCGTATTGCGAACCAAATTGAGCCATTGATCGGATCTGTACGTTGACGTCCGTCTATGTTCATTGCGGTTGGGAAGGACGCCGCGAGGTAGCAGCTGCGACGTCTGGACGCAGCATTTCTGGGCTCGGTAGCCCTATCCGCCCAACCTCGCGAGACTTTGCAAATTATCTTTCTGCTGTCGGCTGCCCAAGGCTCGTCTGGCCGGACGTTTCACAATATGAGGCTCACTCCCGCATCAGGACGCGTCTTTTCTCGAACAGGTCACTGCGCCGATACGCGGCCTCCACTTTATTGGCGACCATGTGGGCAAGGGCCGCCTCGGCGACCTCGCGCGCAACGCCTGTCTGTTCAGCCGCCCAGTCTCGGAAGGTCGACCGATCCCATGTGCCGTGAGATCCTCTCGTCCCATTCGACGTAGCATCATCAGAAGCGCCATGTTGGACAGTGGGCGACCAGCCTTCTGACCGGAAACGACGACGTCGTTGACCTTCCAGTTTGGCCTCTTGTCGCAGAACCTCAGGAGTCTGGCTGCTCAAGAAGACCCGGTGTTCGACTCTCGCCTTCTTTTGCTCAGCGGGATAATGCAGACACTGGCTACGGTGTCGATCTCGGAACACCGAGCCCCGATGACTTCGTTGGTGCGGCTGCCATGAGATAGCAAACTTCCTGGGCGGCTGCCGTCCCTCCACCTCGGCACGGAGGGCGGCAATATCCCGGCCTCGCTATACGCAGCGCGTAACCCCGCGGCATTTTGCTTGACCCGGGAAGGGCCTTATTGAAGTGGCCCTTCTAGCTGGCAGAGTTTCTTGCCCGTCCTGTGTCCGCCGATAGCGAAGTGGGAGCGCCTCCAGTCTGCCACGCGGCCGGCCCGCGGCCTCGGGCATGGAAATCGGGTGCCAGGAATTTGCTGATACAGCTCCCCGTGAGCGGTTAGCCGCCCCCGTCTATGATCGTATATCTTCGGCGGTCAAACGGTGGCAGCAGCAACGCTTGCAAAAATTGCATTCGCACGCCATTAGCCGCCGCTGTTCAGGGATGTTTATCGGGCAGAAGTTGGGCACCAAACACATCGCGCAGCGCGGCCGAGTAGCAACCTATTGATTTTATTGGCGCTCCCTAGGGGACTCGAACCCCTGTTTTCGCCGTGAGAGGGCGACGTCCTAGACCGCTAGACGAAGGGAGCAGGCGCGTTCGACATAACGCCGATGGCGCCGGCACGCAAGCGCGGCAAGCGGATGAACTGCGGAGACGGGGAATTCCTGCCCGCGGTTCGGGGGCGAATGTGCCGGTGCGCCCGGATTTGGCCTGCGAGGCGCGGCGTCCTCCACTTCTGGCACTGTCCCGCCGCGTCACCCGCCTCCCCTTTCACGGCTCGACCGCAAACCGCAGCCGCCCCTCCGGCCGCAGCGTCGCCGCGTCGTATGTCCGCACCTCGAGCGAGCCGCCGACCTCGATCGTCACCACGATGCGGTCGCCGGCGACCGCCGTCTGCACCACCCGGGCGCCCTTCGGGATGAGGGCGACCGCCTCTGCAGGCGCTGCCCTTCCATCGCTCCTGAAAACACGATAGCCGATGACGCCGATGACGACGGCGATGCCGAGCATGGTGGCGACGCCGGAGATCACCATCAGCCAACGCACCCGGCGCACGATCGCGGCCTGCTCCGGGCTCAAGGGTTTGTCGTCGACGTCGGGATCGGTCATGAGCCAGACAAGGCGGAACCAGCGGCGGAAACAGTGGAAACTGCGGAAACGGTCGAGACGGTGATCGCCGCGACGGAGGCCGGGGAGCGGCTCGACCGCGCGCTCGCCGCCCACTTCGCGGAGCTCTCGCGCTCGCGCCTCAAAGCCCTGATCCTCGCCGGGCATGTCACGCTGAGCGGCCGCACGATCCGCGATCCGAGCCACCACGTCAATGCGGGCGACCGGATCGCCGTCGCGCTGCCGCCGGCTGAGCCCGCCGAGCCCGGCCCGGAGGCAATCCCGCTCCACATCGTCTACGAGGACGACGACGTCATCGTCATCGACAAGCCGCGCGGCCTCGTCGTCCATCCCGCCGCGGGAAACCGCACCGGCACGCTCGTCAACGCGCTGATCGCCCATTGCGGGGCGAGCCTGTCCGGGATCGGCGGGGTGCGGCGCCCCGGCATCGTCCACCGCCTCGACAAGGACACCACCGGGCTGATGGTCGTCGCCAAGAACGACCGCGCCCACCGTTCGCTCGCCGCCCAGTTCGCCGACCACGGCCGCACCGGGCCCCTGGAGCGTGGCTATCTCGCCTTCGTGTGGGGGGCGCCGGATCGCCCGAAGGGCACGATCGACAGGCCGATCGACCGACACCCCCGGGCCCGGGAGCGCATGGCGGTACGCCCCGATGGACGGCCGGCAATCACCCACTGGGAGGTCGCGGAACGCTACCCGCCGTCCGGTCCGGCGGTGGCGAGCCTGCTCGCCTGCCGGCTGGAGACCGGCCGCACCCACCAGATCCGGGTCCATCTCGCGGCCATCGGCCATCCGCTGCTCGGCGACGAGGTCTACGGCCCCGGCTTCAAGACCAAGGCCGCGAAGCTCCCACCCCCCGCAAAAGATGCGCTGCAGGCCCTTTCGCGACAGGCTCTCCATGCCTATATGCTGGACTTCGAGCATCCCTCGACCGGGGTGCTGATGGAATTCCGTTCCGAACTTCCGCCGGATCTCGCTAGGCTCCGCCATGCGCTAGCCGCGGAACTCAAATGCCCCCCCGCCATTGCCCCCTGAGACTGCGACATCACGGAACACCACCCTTTCAAATCAAAGGGTTGCGCGTTTCGACGACGCCTGGTCACGCCTTCGTAACGGCGAATTGAGGGCTCGGAAGCTATTTTTACCCCGATGCGCCATGTATGCTGCGCATGCGATCGGGGGTTCCCGGTCGCAGCATCAGGACGGCTCCGCCGGCTCGAGGGAGCGGTGGGAGCCTGGCCCGCCGATCACGGGGGCTCAAACTTAGGAGGGCGCTACAATGGCCCAAGCTTTACCGCTCCTCACCGCCGAATCCGGCCTGTCGCGGTACCTCGACGAAATCCGTCGGTTCCCGATGTTGGAGCCGCAGGAAGAATATATGCTGGCCAAGAGCTGGCGCGAGCACGGGGATCGTGCCGCAGCTCACAAGCTCGTGACCAGCCATCTACGCCTGGTTGCCAAGATCGCCATGGGATATCGCGGCTACGGCCTGCCGATCTCCGAGGTGATCTCCGAGGGCAATGTCGGCCTCATGCAGGCCGTGAAGCGCTTCGAGCCGGAGAAAGGCTTCCGGCTGGCCACCTATGCGATGTGGTGGATCAAGGCGGCCATCCAGGAGTACATCCTGCGCTCGTGGTCGCTCGTGAAAATGGGCACCACGGCGAATCAGAAGAAGCTTTTCTTCAACCTTCGCAAGGCGAAGAGCCGCATCTCGGCCCTGGAAGAAGGCGATCTTCGCCCCGACCAGGTCCAGATCATCGCCAAGCGCCTCGGCGTGACCGAGCAGGACGTCATCGACATGAACCGCCGGCTCGGCGGCGACGCCTCGCTCAATGCGCCGATCCGCGAGGATGGTGACTCCGGCGAATGGCAGGACTGGCTGGTCGATCACAGCGACAGCCAGGAGTCGATCCTCGCCCAGAGCGAGGAGATGGAGAACCGCCGCTCGGCGCTCTCCGATGCACTCGCCGTGCTCAACGACCGCGAACGCCGCATCTTCGAGGCGCGGCGCCTGGTCGACGAGCCGGTGACCTTGGAAGACCTCGCCACCGAGTTCGGCGTGTCCCGCGAGCGGGTCCGCCAAATCGAGGTGCGAGCCTTCGAGAAGGTGCAGAAGGCGGTCAAGAACCGGGTCGCCGCCATGGAGGCGCCGCCCGCCCACGCCGCCGCAGCCGCGCCGATGCCGGCGCACTGAAGCGAATCACATCACAGACGGACTTGAGGGGTGCACGCTGTGCACCCCTTTTTGTTTTTGTAGGGTGGGCAAAGCGAAGCGTGCCCACGCTGTCTTCATTCTTGTCGCGATCTGCCGCGTGGGCACGGCGCTGCGCGCCTTTGCCCACCCTACGGGTCATGCCGCATGCCTCTTCATTTTCGGCGAAACGCTGGCTGAAGCTCACTGCCCCCAGGCTTCGAACGCCTTGGTGAAGGCGCGCTCGCCGGGCGTCCCCTTCTCGATCGCGAGGATGGCGCGGCGGCCGTCCTCGTAGACCAGCGGGATGTCGAACCACGCCCGCTCCTTGAGCAATTGAATGTTGCGCTGACGATCGGCGTCGACCGAGGACAGGCCGATCAGGAAGAAATTGTTGGTGACCTTGACGGCGAGGCCGGCCAGCGGCACGCCCCGCGTCGATTCCGACTGCTTCATCAGCACGCCGGGAATGTTGGTGATGCCCTTGTGCGGGAAATCCGGCGGCAGGGTGAACATCACCTCCACCGTGTGGCTGGCCGGCAGCGACTTGTCGTCGTTGCGCCGCAACGACCAGCGGGCCGAGATCTTCTGCTCGGGAATTTCGATGTCGGCGCGAATCGCGAGATCGGGAGGCTTGCCCGCCGCGGGCGGGATTGATTCCAGGCGCCACACCGCGGTGCCGACATAGCGCTTGCCGGCGGCGTCGTTCGGGTCTTCCTCGTAGAGCACGACCTTCTGCGCGACCGGCGCACCGTCATCGGCCGCCGTGGATGCGCCGATGCGGTCGGCGATTTTCGGCCGGGCGCCGCTGTCGACGGTCCGAGAGGCCGTCGGCGCGCCGGCGAAATAGCCGCCGACGGACGATCGGTACCACAGGCCTGCCGCGACCACCGCGAGCATAAGCAGGACGACCGCCGACGCGATCGCGATCCGCGCCGTCGGCAGCCCCGCGCGTTCCCGCCGCCGTTCCTGCGGCCGGTCACCCGGCCGATCGGCATATCGGTCGCCGCGCCTGCCCGGTCTCCGACCGCGGCTCGGGCGGCTTGATCGCGCCCTTGTCGGGGCGCCCATCGCGGCGGCCCTCCGGACCACGGGGCGGACCGCCGCGCCCGCGCTCGTCCTTGCGCGTGCCAAGCGGCGGCGGTGCGAGCGGCTCGTCGATCCCCGGAAGCGGCTCGGCCTCGACACCGCCCGGCGCGTCGAAGAAGGGCGGCGGCTCGCCGCGGCGGCCGGACGGACGCGGCTCGCGGCCGCCGAAATCCGCTACCGGCGGCGGCTCGACCATGCCCGGGGCGGCCGGCGGACCCTTGGGAGGGAGCGGAGCACGGCCGAGGGGATCACGCTTCGGGCCACGATCAGCGCTCGGGCCGGGCGCGGCCCAGCGCGGCCGCTCGGGCGGAGGCTCCGGCGGCATCCGGACGCCGCCTCCCTCCGATCCCATCGGAGGAGGCGCAGCCCGGCCCTGCGGGGGCGGCGGGGGCGCATCGGGGCGAGACGGCGGTGCCGATTGATCGGCGCGCGAGCGCCGGGCCGCTTCCGATTCGCACTTGCGAATCGCCTCGTCGAGCGCGAGCCGCTCGCGGGTGATGTCGGCCTCGGCCAACGGCGGGTCGACGCCGCGCAGCTGCGCGACGAGGGCCGCGCGCGCACGGTCGTAGAGCACCCGGCGGGCCTCGCCGGAACTCTGCCCGACCACGGCTTTCGCAATCAGCGGGTAATAGTCGGCCATCAGCTCCCAAACCGCAACGCGCGGCTACACTTTCGATACGCAGTCTACGCAATGCACGACGTGCGCGCCAAGATCACGTTGATTTTGCGCGCAATGTCCCCAAAAAGTCTGCAACTTTTCGTCGCGGCGCGCCAGACCGCGCCCTCATGGTTCGAATGGATTGCGCATCAGGATGGTGTCCTCGCGCTCCGGGCTCGTCGACAGCATGGCGACCGGACAACCGACCAGCTCCTCGATACGCCTCACATACTTGACCGCCGAGGCCGGCAGTTCCGCGAAAGACCGCGCCCCGGCCGTGCGTTCCTTCCAGCCTTCCGCCGTCTCATAGACCGGTTCGAGCCGCGCCTGGGCATGCTCGCCGGCCGGCAGATGATCGACGACACGTCCGTCCAGGCGGTAGCCGACGCAGACCTTGATCTCGTCGAACCCGTCGAGAATATCGAGCTTCGTTAAAGCCAACCCGTTGATTCCGCTGGTGCGGACAGTTTGCCGCACCAGCACGGCATCGAACCAGCCGCAGCGCCGCGGCCGCCCGGTGACGACGCCGAACTCGCGGCCGCGTTCGCCGAGCAGCCGGCCGACCTCGTTCTCCTGCTCGGTCGGGAAGGGCCCGGCCCCGACCCGCGTCGTATAGGCCTTGCAGATGCCGAGCACGTAGCCGATCGCGCCCATGCCCAGCCCCGAGCCGGTCGCGGCCTGGGAAGCGACGGTGTTGGAGGAGGTCACGTACGGGTAGGTGCCGTGGTCGACGTCGAGCAGCGCGCCCTGCGCACCTTCGAACAGGATGCGCTTGCCCTCGCGCCGCTCGCGGTCGAGCAGCATCCACACCGTATCCATGTAGGGCAGTACGCGCGGGGCGATCTTCGCCAGCACATCGTAGAGCGAGGAAGCTGACACCTCCTCGAGCCCCATGCCGCGGCGCAACGCATTGTGATGGACGAGCATGCGCTCGATCTTGCCGTGAAGCATCGGCAGATCGGCGAGGTCCATCAGCCGGATCGCCCGCCGTCCCACCTTGTCCTCATAGGCGGGGCCGATACCGCGGCGGGTGGTGCCGATCCGGGTGCCGGAGTTCGACGATTCGCGCAGCGCATCGAGCTCCTGGTGAAGCGGCAGGATCAAGGTCACGTTCTCGGCGATGCGCAAGGTGTCGGGCGTCACGGTGACCCCCTGCCCGCGCAGCCGCTCGATCTCCTCGACCAGCGCAAAGGGATCGAGCACAACACCGTTGCCGATCACCGACAGCTTGCCCGGCCGCACCACGCCCGACGGCAGCAGCGACAGCTTGTAGGTGGTGCCGTCGATGACGAGCGTATGGCCGGCATTGTGGCCGCCCTGAAAGCGAACCACGATGTCGGCTTTCTCGGAGAGCCAGTCGACAATCTTGCCCTTGCCTTCGTCTCCCCATTGGGAGCCGACGACCACCACGTTCGACATTGACCATCCTTGTGCGCGGGAAAACCGCCCCGGAATATCGGATCATCCCCCGGGTGGCAAGGCTGTTGAGGGCAGCACAACGGCGGCAGCGGGTCGTCAAACGGCTGATTTCGTTGGGCTCTTCTGCACCAGGTCGGTACTTTGCGATACGGCCTGCGGTGACATTGTCGTCGTCGGCGCCATCGTCGCTTCGCTCACCTCGGTCCCGCCGCAGAAGTCTGGAAAACAATTCGTGTGAAACGCGCGGCTTCGCACGTCCTGTCGATCGGAAAATCAAAATGCCGTGGACCTTCACCAACCTCGTGATTGCGATCATCACCGGCGTTCTGGGCGGACACGCCGCTGCCGCGGCCTCCAGGGAGCACAGCTTCGGGGCGCTCGGCCACACCATCGCCGGCGCGGCCGGCGGCGCGCTGAGCGGCACGTTCTTCCAGACCTTCATCGGCACCGTCGTGACCGCGAGCGGCAGCGTGACCGAGCCGACGGCGTTCGAGCAGGCGTTGATCCAGGGCGTGACCGGCGCCGTCGTCGGTGGAATTTGCACCCTGCTCGTCGGCTTCATCAAGCACAGCATTGACGAGCACAAATCATCGGGTCGATGAACTGGCCTGATGCGACGCCGGCCCACCTCATCCCTCATCGATCGGCGCAGCCCACCGAAGCGACGGGGCCGCCTTTGAGCGCCGCCCGGCTCAGCCGCTTGGTCGTACCCACTCTCGGGATCACCCAGATCCTGTCCTGGGGATCGACCTTCTATCTATTGGCCGTGCTCGCTGCGCCGATCGTGAAGGACACCGGCTGGTCCTATGACTGGGTGGTGGCGGGAGTTTCGCTCGGCCTCGCCGTCGCCGGGCTGGTGTCGCCGCGGGTCGGCCGTACCATCAAAGTCAGCGGCGGACGGCCGGTGCTCGCGTCGGGTGCCGCGATCATCGCGCTCGGCTTGCTGCTCATCGGCTCGGCCCAGAACCTCGCCTGGTATCTCGGCGGCTGGCTGGTGCTCGGCGCCGGGATGGGCGCCGGCCTCTACGATGCAGCCTTCTCGACGCTCGGAACCATCTACGGCAAGGATTCTCGCAATCCGATCTCACAGGTCACGCTGTACGGGGGATTTGCCAGCACGGTGTGCTGGCCGCTGAGCAGCCTGCTCGTCGAGCATCTCGGATGGCGCGGCGCCTGCTTCGTGTACGCCGCCATCCAGGCGGCCTTGAGCCTTCCCGCCTACCTGATGGTCCTGCCGCGCACCGCCTCGGCCGCCGCCGCAACCAAGGCCGAAGGCCCGCCGCAAACCGCGATGAGCCTCGCGCGTGAGGAAGCGCCGTCCTTCGTCGTGCTCGCGGCCATCGTGACCATCGCGGCCGCCATCCTTGCGATGGTCGGGACGCATCTCCTCGCGCTCCTGCAGGCCAAGGGAATGACGCTCTCCACCGCGGTCACTCTCGGGATGCTGATCGGCCCTTCGGCGGTGGGCGCGCGCGTCATCGAGACGACGCTCGGCCGCTACTACCATCCGATCTGGACGATGACCGCGTCCGTCCTGCTCACCGCGGCCGGCGCATTGCTGCTGCTCGGCTATTTCCCGTTTGCCGCGCTCGCCATCATTCTCTACGCGTCCGGCAACGGCATCGGCTCGATTGCGCGCGGCACCTTGCCTCTCGCCCTGTTCGGGACCGCCCGTTATCCCGTCCTGATGGGCCGCCTTGCGCTTCCCCTCCTGATCGCGATGTCGATCGCACCCTATGTCGGCGCCCTCGCGCTCGAGGCCGGCGGACCGAATTCCACGATCGCCATCATCGCCGCGCTCGCGGTCACGAATGTCCTGCTGATCGCGCTGTTGTGGCGGACGACGCGGGGGCTCCGGGCGGGGTTTCGATAAGCGCACAGCCCGTAGGATGGGTTGAGCTCTCGCGAAACCCATCATCACTCCGGATGCCGCGAGACGATGGGTTTCGCAAGAGCTCAACCCATCCTACCGGCAAGCCACTCCACTCGAAGCGTACGGGCCTCAGAGACCTGGCCCGTAGGTCACCGATTTGTCCGACGGCCAGCGCACTCGCCAGCCGAACCGGATATCGCGCGCTTCGCCGGGGCCGAGATCGAAATTCCAGGCGACCACGCCGCGACGCCCTCGCACATCGCGCTCGGTCGGGGCGGTCGATCCCGGCAGCATCTCGACCTTGACGTCGTCGATCTCGCTCACCGGAAGCTGGTCCTCGATCGCCATGCGAATGGGCGCATCGTGACCGTTGCGCACCGCGATCTTGAACTCGCGCTGGTCGGTCTTCGACGTGGTGATCAGCCCGGTCGCGCCCTCGCTGCGGTTCAACACGGTGCGCTCGATCTTGACCCTGTCATCGGCGCCGAAGCCGAGCCGCACCGGTTGCTCCTTGGCGATCAGCGCCATCTGGCCACGTCCGACGAAGATGCCGTCGCGGTAGATCGCGATCCGCCCGGGGAGCAGCGGCGCATCCTCGTCGTGCTTGAACGAGGCTTCGAGAAAGCCGGTCGCGTCGAGGGCCGGCGTCGCACGCACGATGAGCTCCGGCGCAATCGTCGTCGACGTCAGGCGGAAGCTCTTCGCGCCCTCGTCGGCAGCGATGCTGACGCGCTCGGGGATGTGGAACAGGACCTGGAATCCGCCGCTGTCGACGAGCGCTTCGCGCTCTTCCGCGGCGATGCTGCGGGCGGCCTTCATCTCCGGTGGGGACGCCGGCCTCGCCTGGTCCTGCGCCATTCGCGGCGCCGCTGCCTGCGGCTCGGCCAGCGGACGCGGCGGCACCGGATAGCGCACGATCAGCGGCCGCAGATCGGGCGCAGTGCCGCCCTTCGCGGTGCGCACGGTCGACACCGCGAGGTCGACGTCGCGCCAATCCTCGCCGGTGTTCTGGACGATCTCGGCGCGGCGCACGAGCTCGAGCGCCGGCTTGCGGTCGCGCGCGCCCGAGTCGAGCCGCGCATCGTAGATCGGCGACCACCGCGCGCCGCGCACGGAATAGGACACCCGCAAGGTCGCCGGCGTCGCCGCCCCGGCGACAAGATCGATCCGCACCTCCATCTTGCGCGGCGGATCGGCGTTGCGCTGCGCTTCGAGCCGCGCAAGCTCGCGGTCGATCTCGCGCTGGCGCCGTGCGGCGTCCCGGATCGCCGCGTTCGCCGCCGCGACCTCCTCCTCGACGGCGACAAAGGCCTGACGCCATTCCGACAGCGGTCGCGCCTCGCCCTTGTCGCCGATCCCGGCGGGCGACGCCTGCGCGAAGTGCTGGGCGAACGCCTTGCGCGCGTTCGCCGCTTCGATCTTGTCGTCGAGGCCGCCGCGCTCGTCGCGCAGCGCCTCGATGCGGTTCTCCAACGCCGGATCGAGCGGCGGCCGGTCGGCCCGCGGCGGCCGCGCATCGATCGAGCCGATGACGAGCCGCGTCTGCCCGTCACCCTCGACCCGCAGCGATGCGGGATCGAGGCCGGGCGGGAAATCGCGCGCGCGGAGCACGCTGCCGCCCTGCGGCAGGTCGACATGGATCGTTCGAGTGACGGTTGCGCCGTCGGGATAGACCGTGACGGCATCGATCTTCGACATGACATCGGTCTCTGCCGACGCCGGCACGATGAGCGCGGCGAGACACAGGAGCGTCGTGGCAATTCGCATGAGAGCCTCCCAAGCGGGGGACGAGTTGGGGCGGGCCCGCGCATCGGCGCGCCGCCGATGCGGTGAAGCAATCGCAGAATTCGGACCGCGCCATGACGCCGCGAGGGCGGCATGACGACTGCGCATGCGTGTTAGTGCCGCGGCCGGAACGCAGGGTTCAGCGCGTAGCGCGTAGGATGGGTTGAGCCCGTCGGATGGGTTGAGCCCTTGCGAAACCCATCATCGCTCCGGATGCCGCGAGGCGATGGGTTTCGCAAGGGCTCAACCCATCCTACGGCTGCACAAAGCACGGCCATGACGATTTCCGCCGGCCTCAAAACCGCAACTGCTTCGCCTGCTGAACCTGTGGCAGCGCCTGGACCTTGCGCAGCACCTCGGGCGGGACCTCGCCGTCGACCTCGATCAGCGCGATTGCGTTTGCGCCCGGCGCCTCGCGGCCGACATGGAAGGTCGCGATGTTGATGCCAGCGTCGCCGAGCGTCGAGGAGAAGTGGCCGATGAAGCCCGGCTTGTCGAGGTTGGTTATGTAGAGCATCGACGGTCCGAACTCGGCATCCATCCGGATGCCCTTGATGTTGACGATGCGCGGCCGGCCGTCGGCGAACACGGTGCCGGCCACCGAGCGCGACTGCTTCTCGGTCACCACCGTCACGGTGATCAGGCTCTCATAGTCGCAGTCGCCTTCCCGCGTGGTCTCCTCGACCACGATGCCGCGGTCCTTGGCGACGCCGGGCGCCGAGACCACGTTGATGTCCTGGAGCATCGGCCGCAGCAGCCCGGCGATCGCCGCAGAGGACAGCGCGCGCGTATTCATGCGGGCGACCTCGCCGTCATAGGAGAGCTGCACCTTCCGAATTCCGGTTTCGGTGAGCTGGCCGGCAAACGAGCCGAGCTTTTCGGCGAGCGTGACGAACGGCTTGAGCCGCGGCGCCTCCTCGGCGGTGATCGAGGGGAAGTTCACTGCATTGGTGATGGCGCCGCGCAGCAGATAATCCGACATCTGCTCGGCGATCTGCAGGGCGACGTTCTCCTGCGCCTCGGTGGTGGCGGCGCCGAGGTGGGGCGTGCACACGACGTTGGGATGGCCGAACAGCGGATTCTGCGTCGCCGGCTCCTCGGTGAAGACGTCGAAGGCAGCGCCCGCGACCTGGCCGGAATCGAGCGCAATACGCAGCGCAGCCTCGTCGACGAGGCCGCCGCGCGCGCAATTGATGATGCGCACGCCCTTCCTCGCAGCCGCGATGGCCTCGGCACCGAGGATGTTCTTCGTCTTCTCGGTGAGCGGCGTGTGCAGCGTGATGAAATCGGCGCGCCTGATCAGGTCCGGCAGGTCGACCTTCTCGACCCCGATCTCCACGGCACGCTCCGCCGACAGGAAGGGATCATAGGCGATCACCTTCATCCGCAAGCCGACGGCACGGTCGGCGACAATTGAACCGATATTGCCGCAGCCGATCACGCCGAGCGTCTTGCCGGTGATCTCGACGCCCATGAAGCGGTTTTTCTCCCACTTGCCGGCCTGGGTCGAGGCATCGGCCTGGGGGATCTGTCTCGCCAGCGCGAGCATCAGCGTGATCGCATGCTCGGCGGTAGTGATCGAATTGCCGAACGGCGTGTTCATCACGATGATGCCCTTCGCCGTCGCTGCGGGAATGTCGACGTTGTCGACGCCGATCCCGGCGCGGCCGATCACCTTGAGACGCGCGCCCTGCTCCAGGATTTTGGGCGTGACCTTCGTCGCCGAGCGCACCGCGAGGCCGTCGAACTCGCCGATCAGCGCGGCAAGCTTATCCTTGTCCTTGCCGAGATTGGGCTGGAAGTCGACTTCGACCCCACGGTCCTTGAAGATCTGGACCGCAGCCGGAGACAAGGCATCGGAGATGAGCACGCGGGGAGCCATGGTGTCGCTCGTTCGATTGGTTGCCGCTTCCAGGAAATCGCCGCCGTGATGCCGGCGGCGCACTTGGAGGATCACGCCGCCTTCGGCAATGCGTCCTTGGTCTTGGCGAAGGCCCAGTCCAGCCACTGGGTGAGCGCCTCGACGTCGCGCGCCTCGACGGTCGCACCGCACCAGATGCGCAGGCCCGGCGGGGCGTCGCGGTAATGGGCAATGTCGTAGCCGGCGCCTTCTTTCTCGACCGCAGCCGAGAGGTTCTTGGCAAAGGCCGACTGCGCCTCGACGGCGAGGCCGGTGACGGCGGGATCGACGATGCTCAGGCACACTGAAGTATTGGAGCGGATCGCCGGGGCGGTGGCGAGAAATTCGACCCACGGCGTCACCGCCACCCAGTCGGCGATGACCTTGAGGTTGGCGTCGGCGCGCCCGACCAGGGCATCGAGGCCGCCGATCGATTTCGCCCATTGCAGGGCGTCGAGATAATCCTCGACGCACAGCATGGACGGCGTGTTGATGGTCTCGCCCTCGAAGATGCCCTCGTTGATCTTGCCGCCCTTAGTCATGCGGAAGATCTTAGGCAGCGGCCAGGCCGGCTTGTAGCTCTCGAGCCGCTCGACTGCGCGCGGCGAGAGCACCAGCATGCCGTGGGCCGCTTCGCCACCCAGCACCTTCTGCCAGGAGAAGGTCGCGACATCGATCTTGTCCCAATCGAGCCGCTGCGCGAATGCAGCCGACGTCGCATCGCAGATCGCGAGGCCTTGCCGATCCGCGCCGATCCAGTTCGCATCAGGGACGCGAACGCCCGACGTCGTGCCGTTCCAGGTGAAGACGACGTCGTTCGACCAGTCGACCTTCGTCAGGTCGGGCAGCGTGCCATAGGGCGCCTTGAGGACAGTGGTGTCCTTGAGCTTGAGCTCCTTGAGCACGTCACTCACCCAGCCCTCGCCGAACGATTCCCAGGCGAGCATGGTGACCGGACGGGCGCCGAGCAGCGACCACAGTGCCATCTCGACCGCACCGGTGTCGGACGCCGGCACGATGCCGATACGATGGCTGCCGGGAACGCGCAGCACCTCGCGGGTCAAATCGATCGCGCGCTTGAGCTTGCCCTTGCCGAGCTTGGCACGGTGGGAGCGCCCGAGGGCGGCGTCAGTGAGCGCTTGAAGGGTCCAGCCCGGGCGCTTGGCACAGGGGCCGGAGGAAAAGTGCGGGTTGGACGGCCGCACGCCGGGCATCGCAATCGCCATAATCTATCCTTCCAGATAGGCGCCCCTCGGTGGGGAGGGGTGTCCCGTTGGCGGGAATAAGGAAGGTAGATTGCACAGTCAAGTGGCGAATCGATGCAACTTGGAGACGGGCCGCTACTGGGGACACGACGACGGGTGGGCGAGCTGTCCGGATCAGAGGCCCGGCCCGGCTGGCCTCATCTCGCTCTAAACATCATCAGAACCTGAGGCCGATGGCAGTACGCGTTGCGATCGTGCTCAGCCTGATGTCATTCGGGTTTCCGAGGTGGAGATACTCGAGCTCACCGCGCACGAAGACGTTGCGTGTCAGGAGATAATCCACGCCGAGCACACCGTCGAAGCCGATCACGTATTTTCCATGGTCGACATTGTTGAAGGGGTAATCACCGCCGATCGTCAACGGAATAGGGTTGCCGTTGCCGTCGATCGGACAGACCGTGCATTTGCCAAAAAAGCTGACGTCCACGAGCCGTGAGGTGTCGACCTGCGCGAACGACACGCCGCCCGCCAAGTACGGCAGGAAGTTTCCGAACGCCCAGCCTACACGTCCGCGGAACGTGAAGTAGTCGGACATCTGGATGGAGCTGTTACCGGTCACGTTGACTGCGGTCGGCGCAAACGTATACCCGCCGCTGTTGATGATGTAGCTCCGGCTCGCGGTACTGGAGGTGCTTTGACTGAGGTTGGAGCGGTTGGCATTCAATTCCACGCCGAATACCACGTCGTCGATCTGCCAATTGTAGCCGACAAAGCCGCCATAGCTGGGGGCGCGGGTGTTGACCTGCGGCAGCGGCAACATGCCCGGCAAGGCCGCCCTGACCAAGTTGAGGGTCGTGTCCTGGTTGATAGCGGACTGGATCGCCGAGGAGGTGCGGAAGTCGACGCCGCTGAAGTCCTCGCCGACCTGCGCGCCGCCGTAGACACCGGCCCAGATCCGGTAGAGACGCGGCGGTGGTGTCGGCGCTGCACCGATCACCTGCGATCCCCGCAACCAGGAATTGTCGTAATCGGCCGCGAGGGTGGGAGATGCCATCGCGATCAACAAGCCCAAGACCCACCAACGCATATGTCCAGTCTCCAGCCGAACGCGGCCGCGTGCTTCACACCGATGGCGACGCGTGCTTCGTACCAATGGTTAAGAGAGTGTCGCCAATTATCCTTAATGGAGCGTTAGCGAGCGGCCGAATGACACCATCGGCGGTACGCTGGCACGGGGCGCCTGCATCTGCTCCTGTTGCATCGATCGCGACGTGGAAGTGGGCGAATTACTTCCCACGAAAAGAAAACGGCGCGGGATTTCTCCCGCGCCGCGCGCAGCAATTCTCCGTGGCGGGACCGCTCAGCCCTTGGTGATGACCGGGGCCATGGGCAACTCGACCGGGAGATTCCAGCGGAAGCCGAGCATCACGTCCTGCGACGTGATATCGCCGAAATTGAACCCGGGCGCATTGACGACGGTGACGCCGTCGAAGGAGTTGGTAAGGCCCGTCGCGGCGTGGCCGAGATTGACGTAGCGATAGGTCAGTTCGAGGTTCAGGCCCGGCGCGACCTTGTAGGCGAGGCCCGCATAGGCCGCCCAGGCGAGGTTCCACTTCGAAGCGTTCTCGCCATAGGTGGTGCTCAGGATGGTGGCGCCGGCCTGGGTCGCCCCAACGTCGACGAAGTTCGAGATGGTATTGCGGCTGGTGCCGATGCCGGCGCCGATGAACGGCGTGATGCACCACCAGGTGCCGAGATCGACATAGGCGTTGGCGAGGAACAGCCACTCCGACTTGCTGGCGGTGTAGTCGTCGGGGAGAATGATCCCGCCGAACTGGGCGATCTGCTGGCCGTGAAAATGCGCGTTGCCGCGATATTCGCCGGTGACGTCGAAGCGCAGCCAGTTGTTGAACTGATAGCCGGCGCCCATCGAGAAGAGCGGCGCGCTATCGAAGGCGAGGAACTTGGTGCCGACCGAAGTTCCCGGCGCGACCACGTTGGTCAACGAGGTGGTCTGCTGGTTGGTCATTCCGATATCGCCGCGCAGATACCAGCCGGAGAAGGCAACGACCGCAATCGGTGCAGGCGGAGGCGGGGGCAGAAGATCGGCGGCATTTGCCGTGGTGACAGCGAGACCGACGGCGGCGCTCGCCAGTGCGAATTTCTTGAAGTTACTCATGACATCATCCTTCCACTCGTTCCGGACCGCGAATGCGCCGCGACCGGTTCATACGCCGAGGAAAACGATGCCACGGAATTCTTAAGCGTCACTTAACCTTACTTTTTCACCATGAATATTATGAGTTGTCTGATTTCGACCGGTATTCTCAACAAATGATTAACCCTCCCGCCTCGGTTACGAGAACAAAAGCTACGCAAAATTCGAATCGAACACGAAGCGCCCGGACAGGTAGCCGGATCGAGCGCAGGGGCCACGGAAGCCTTTATTTGCGCGCGGATGTTGGACCCGTGGCGCTACTCTCGGCACGCGGCTCCGTCAGAGCCCGGCTTGTCGGGCGATCCGGCATCCACCGGACGCTGCGTGGGGCTGGAGTCTCCGCCACATCGACGACACAAAGGTTAACGGCCTGCCCGGTCAAGCCGGGCAATGACAATGATCAGTTGGGCGCGATTGGAAGCGCTACGGCGTCGGCTGTTCTCAGCCGGCGACCTGCGTAACCGCCTCGACGATGCCGTCGACGACGTCCTCGACGAGATTCGGATCGTCGCCCTCGCCGGTGATGCGAATCACCGGTTCGGTGCCGGACGGGCGCACGATGACTCGGCCGTGTCCATTGAGGCGCTCGGTCGCGCTGGTGATCGCCGATCGCACCGTCGCATCCTCGTGGGGCTTGCCGTTGCGATAGCGAACGTTCTTGGTGACCTGGGGCAGCGGCTCGAAGCGGTGGCACACCACCGACACCGGCTGCTGCAGCTTGCGCACCACCGCGAGCACCTGGAGCGCCGCGACGAAGCCGTCGCCGGTCGTGTTGTAATCCGACAGGATGATGTGGCCGGACGGCTCGCCGCCGATCGTGCAGCCATGCTCGCGCATCACTTCGAGGACGTAGCGGTCGCCGACCTGGGCACGCAGCAGCTTGATCCCGAGCGTCTCGAGGTGACGTTCGAGGCCGAGATTGGCCATGATGGTCGAGACCACCGTGGGCTCGGGCAGACGGCCGTCCTTCTGCCAGCTCTCGGCGACGACCGCGAGCAGCTGGTCACCATCGATCAGCCGGCCGCGCTCGTCGGTGATCACGACCCGATCGGCATCGCCGTCGAGCGCGATGCCGATGTCGGCGCGCATCTCGCGCACCTTGCGGCTGAGCGCCTCCGGCTCGGTCGACCCGCAATCCTTGTTGATGTTGAAGCCGTCGGGCTCGACTCCGATCGAGAACACCTCGGCGCCGAGCTCCCACAGCGCGTCGGGCACGACGCGATAGGCGGCGCCGTTCGCGCAGTCGACGACGACCCGCAAGCCGTCGAGCGAGATGTTTCGCGGCAGGGTCCGCTTGGCGAACTCGATATAGCGGTCGTGCACGCCGTCGATACGCTTGGCGCGCCCGAGCGCCGCGGGCTTGGCGAGCTTCTTTGCGAGATCGCTGTCGATCAGCTGCTCGATCTCGGATTCGACCTCGTCGGAGAGCTTGTAGCCGTCCGGACCGAACAACTTGATGCCGTTGTCCGAAAAAAGGTTGTGCGAGGCCGAGATCATCACCCCGAGATCTGCCCGCATCGAGCGGGTCAGCATGGCGACTGCCGGCGTCGGCATCGGGCCGAGCAGCAGGACGTCCATCCCGACCGAAGTGAAGCCGGCGACCATGGCGGTTTCGATCATGTAGCCGGAGAGCCGGGTGTCCTTGCCGATCACCACGCGGTGGCGGTGATCGCCGCGGCGGAACATCACCCCGGCGGCCTGGCCGACGCGCAGGGCGAGATCGGCAGTGATCACGCCGTTGGCCCGGCCGCGAATCCCATCGGTCCCAAAATACTTTCGGCTCATGGACCCCATCTCCCGCCCGATCGACGTGCCGGGCCCAAACGGGAAACGATTCTAAGCCTTTCCGATGGCGGAAGCGTCAAAAAATATGGTTACGCGGTCGTCCGCCGGCGCTGTCAGATCGTCACGCGCTCCGGTCGCGACAGGCCACATAATTGAATTATCTACGATTTCGGCCGACGAACCCGGTTGTTGGGGGCCGGCTGGCTCATCGAGACAGGATCGGAGGCAGGAAAAGTTTCCTCAAGCGCCTCATCGAGCAGACGATCGAGCCCGCGCTCCTTGTCCACCACCGGGGGTACCGGGGCGCATTTGTCGTGTTTCTCGTCGCTTTTCATGGGCAAGACTCCTTCAGACCAGGAGAACGTCCTGCACCATATCGGGTTCGAGCCGCCCGCGGACCATTCCTCGGAGCGGAAAAGCCGCACCTTTTGTGATCTTACGGTTTAGCGATTTTGCGGTCCGCGTTGCGCGCGGCCGCCGGAAAAAACGGCCGATGGCCGGAGCACGTCGCTATTTGGTGGCGCTGGCCGTGGGCGGCGACGTGCGCACGGCGCCCCACGGGTCGTTTTTCACCTTCTTGTCCGGGATCTTACCCATGCCGGACTTGTAGGCGCTCTCACGATCCCGCTCCTGCTTCACCTCCACGTCGGTTTTGCGGTGGCGTCCCTCATCGAACAGGTTCAAAGCCGGTCCCGTCTCAGTCTGACCCGGCATCTGGGCGACAGCGGGCGCCGCCAACCCCACCAGCAACAGCATCGTCGTGATTAGCCTCTTCACGGCGCCCCTCCACGTGTTTCGCATCGCCGAGCCTTGAAACTGCCCAACCGATAAGGCCGGAATTGGGCGCTCCGGCTCCATTTTGATCAGGCCTCGTCCCCGGCGGCGCGCCGGACGCCGACGCTCACGGGGCGCGCGCCCCCTCCCCGACCACGATCACATGTAGCTTGCGCGGTCCATGGGCACCGAGGATGAGCGTCTGCTCGATGTCCGCCGAGCGCGATGGGCCGGTGATCATGTTGACCGCGCGCGGCAGTGTGCCGACGCCGTAGCGCTCGCGTAGCTCCTCCATCACCGTCTCGAAATCGGCAGCGACCGCTCCCGCCTCGACCACGACGATGTGCACGTCGGGCAGGAAGTTGAGCGTCGTCGGATTGTCCGGCCCCGACGTGAGCACGACCGTACCAGTCTCCGCGACCGCGGCGAAGGCATGCGACACCGCCGCGAGATCGTGGCCGTCGGAGGGGCCGCGAGAAACCTCGAGCGCAGGCGCGTTCCTCCAGGGCAGAGCGGCGAGCCGCGGATCGTCGCCGTGGCGCAGGCGCAGCGGCAGGTTGAGCCCGCGCAGGAAATCTGCGACCGCCGCCGGGACGTCCGCCGCGGCACCGACCCGCACCGTCGTGCCCGACGCCGCCTCCACCATGCGGGTGAACAGATCGACCCGCTCGCGCGGCGGCAGCTCTCCCCGCGCCGGCACCACGCCGCGCGGGTGCCCGGCGAGCCGCGCCGCAACGGCAGCGCGCCGCGGCGCCTCGGCCCCGGTGACCCCGAGCGAGCGGCGGATGGTCGCGAAGATGAGGTCGCGGGGGGTCATTGTTCCGAGATCAATGTTTCGGGATCATGGTGCGCGATCGACGCCAGGAGGAATGTCGCGATCCTTCCACCGCGACTGGAAGGTCGCGCCCTGAGGCGCCGGGAAATCGCGATACCGGGTCCATCCCGACGCGAGCGGCAGAAAGGAAAAACGACCGCGCGAGGCCCCCGCCCAATGCAACAGCCGCGCGGCGATCGATGTCGCGAAGCCGTAGAGCCGCGGACGCTTGGCGAAGAACGCCCAGAAGGCGAGGCCGGCGCGCACCGTCGCCGGCGACAGGTGGCGTTCGAACTCGCGCTCGCGCCACGACCGCATCATCCGCGGCAGCGGAATGCGCACCGGGCACACCTCCTCGCACCGGCCGCAGAAGGTCGAAGCATTGGGGAGGTTGCCGGCCTCGTCGATGCCGATCAGGCTCGGCGTGAGCACCGCTCCCATCGGCCCCGGATAAACCCAGCCATAAGCGTGACCGCCGATCGCATGATAGACCGGGCAATGGTTCATGCAGGCGCCGCAGCGGATGCAGCGCAGCATGTCGCGGAATTCGCCGGCGAGCATCGACGAGCGGCCGTTGTCGAGCAGCACGACGTGATACTCGCCGGGGCCATCAGGGTCGTCGGCGCGGCGCGGACCGGTCGACAGCGTCGTATAGACCGTCATCTCCTGCCCCGTCGCCGAGCGCGCCAGCACGCGCAGCAATTGGGCGAGGTCCTCGAGCGTCGGCACCAGCTTCTCGATCGAGGCGAGCACGATGTGCGCCTTCGGCAAGGTCTGGGTGAGGTCGCCGTTGCCTTCGTTGGTGACGATCACCGAGGTGCCCGTCTCGGCGACGAGGAAGTTGGCGCCGGTGATGCCGACATCGGCGTCGAGGAATTTCTGCCGCAGCACGCCACGCGCCTCGGCGAGCAGGCTCGTGGGCTCGACGAGATTGCGGTCGGCCGGCAGATGGGTGTGGACGCGGCGGAAATCGCTCTCGATCTGCGCCTTGGTAAGATGCACCGCCGGCGCAATGATGTGGGACGGCATCTCGTGCCGAAGCTGAATGATGTATTCGCCGAGATCGGTCTCGACCGGCGTGATGCCGTTCCCTTCGAGGAAATCGTTGAGGCCGATCTCCTCGGCGATCATCGACTTGCCCTTGGTGACGGTTTTCGCGCCAAGGCCACGGCAGAGGTCGAGGATGATGCGCCGCGCCTCCTCGGCGGTCGCCGCATAGTGCAACTCGCCGCCCTGCGCGGTGAGGCGCTGCTCGTAAGCTTCGAGGTAGAGGTCGAGATTGGCGAGCGTGTGGTTCTTGATGTCGCGGGCGGAGTCGCGCAGCGCTTCGAACTCGGGAAGCCGGCTCGCCACCTCGCGCCGCCGCGCGATGAAATTGACCTCGACGAAGGCCAGCGCATTCTGCAGGTCGGGATCAGCGAGCGCCGCCTTGGCGTTCTCCTTGAAGCGCGGCGAGGTCGCGAGATGGGAGGGCAGCGTCATCGTGCGGCCGCCACCGAATTTGGGCCTGCTTTTGCGCCCAGCTTCGCAGTTGGACCGGCACCGGGACCGGCGCTCGGCCTCGTGCCGGCCGGAGCCGGCGGGGTCGCCGCCGTGGCGGTTCGGCCGATGGCTGGCTCCTGGGTCATCCCGGCGAGCACCTCGGCGACGTGACGGACCTCGATGTCGCGGCCCTCGCGCTGCAGCTTGCCGGCCATGTTCATGAGGCAGCCGAGATCGCCGGCGAGCAGCAGGTCGGCGCCGGTCGCCGCGATGTTCGCGGCCTTCTTGTCCACGATGGCGTTGGAGATGTCGGGATATTTCACGCAGAAGGTGCCACCGAAGCCGCAGCAGACGTCGGCATCGCGCATCTCGGCGAGCTTGAGGCCGTCGACTGTGCGTAGAAGCGCGCGCGGCTGCGCACGCACGCCGAGCTCGCGCAGGCCGGAGCAGGAATCGTGATAGGTCGCGGTTGCCGCAAGCCGCGCCGCGACGCTCTTCATCCCGCAGACGTCGACGAGGAAGCTGACCAGCTCGTAGGTCTTGGCGGCGAAGGCGTCGGCCCGCGGCTGCCAGTTGGGATCGCCGAGAAACAGCTCGGGATAATGCACCTTGAGCATGCCGGCGCAGGACCCCGATGGCGCCACCACATAATCGAACGGCTCGAACGCCGCGATCACCTGCATCGCGATATCGCGGGTGGTGGCGCGATCGCCGGAGTTGAAGGCGGGCTGGCCGCAGCAGCTCTGCAGCGGCACGTCGACGATGCAGCGCGCGCTCTCCAAAAGCTTGACGGCGGCGAACGCGACCGTCGGGCGGATCAGATCGACGAGGCAGGTGACGAACAGCCCGAACTCGCCGCGCCTCGTGCTCGGCCATCAGATGAAACCTCGGAACCTTGCCCGACGCAGGACTATTCCGTCTCGCTTATATGATTACCGGGGGGCAGACAATCGCCAGCCGGCCTGTCTGTGGCTTCCGGGCGACCTCGTCAGATGATATCGTTGCTGCGGGTCGTCTGATGAACTTCGGCTCGAATCTGAAGCCCAAAAAACGGGAGGACAAATCGATGCATACCGCCATTGTTCGCAGCGTATCGATCGGACTGGCGCTGTCCGCGTTTGTGTTCGCCAACGCGGCGGTCGCCGAGACCATCACGTACAAGTCCGTGATCAACGCACAAAATGTAACGACTCCCCCCGACAGCAAGGGCACCGGGACGGCAGTGGTCACCTTCGACCCCGCCACCAAGCTCTTGACCTGGGACATCAACTTCGATGGGCTCACCGGCCCCCCCACCATGGCCCATTTCCACGGTCCGGCGGCGCCCGGCGCAAATGCCCCCGTCGCCCTCATGATCGGCACCAGTCCGACCAGCCCCGCCAAGGGCTCGGCGACGTTGACCGACGCCCAGGCTGCCGACCTGCAGGCAGGCCGCTGGTACATCAACATTCACACGGCCGCCAACCGCGGCGGCGAGATCCGCGGCCAAGTCGTGAAGTAAGCCGAGCGGCCGCTGCCGGCGCGGCTTCGAGCCCGGGGTGCCAATTCGCGGCACCCCGGGTGACCGATGAAGCATGGGCAACACCACGCACCGTTTGACCGGCGTCGTCATCGATCAGGCGGGCAACGTCTGGATCCCCAAACGACGGTCCCGAGCCAGACCAGTCCCGGCGGATTCGGGACGTTGGGGATCGTCGGGCCGCCGCGTGAAGGCGCCAATGCACGGTCCTCCGCAGCAACCCTGACGCAGTGCCACAGGCGGTTCGCCCTACGTTTCGTCGACCACGGTGTTGCGCAGCGTGCCGAGCTCCGGGCTCGACACCTCCACGACGTCGCCCGCCTTGAGCCAGCGTGGCGGATCGCTGCGGCTCTTCTTGACCGGCGTGCCGGCGACGATGACGTCCGCCGGCTTGAGTGTCATGAAAGTCGTCACATAGGCGATGATGTCGGCGAACGAGAAGATCATGTGCGAGGTGTCGTCGTCCTGCGTCACCTCCCCGTTGAGCTTCACCGTGATGTGCATCGGCTTTGCAGGATCGATCTCGTCCGCGGTGACGATGAACGGCCCGAGGCTTCCCGATTTGTCGAAGTTCTTGCCCTGGGTGACGTTGAACTTGCCGTGGCGCATCCAGTCGCGCACCGTGCCTTCGTTGCACAGCGTGTAGCCGAGGATGTAGCTTGCGGCATCCTCCTTGGCGATGTGGCGCCCCTCGCGGCCGATCACCATCGCGATCTCGCCTTCATAGTCGAGCTGCTCGGACACCTTCGGCCGCACCAGCGATTGCCCGGAACCGGCCAGCGAGCCGGGATGGCGGTAGAACATGCTCGGATATTTCGGCACGTCCGGATCGTTGAAGTCGGCGTTGCGGTTCGCGTAATTGATGCCGATGCAGAGAATCTTCTCCGGCGTGAGCAGCGGCGGCAGCAGCTGGACCTCGGCGAGCGGAAAGTCCGCCCGCACTCCGACGACCGCCGCCCTGGCCTCGTCGAGCGCGTTCGCCCGAACGAGGTCGACGAGGCTCGCAAACCGTGAGCCGAATCGCACTCGGAAATCCACCACGCCATCGCCCACGACGGCGCCGAAGCTCGTCCGCCCACGGGCGATGTAGCTTGCAAGACGCATGGCCGCACTCCACTATCTGCGCCCGACTCAAAAAGAAGCGGCGGCACTATGCCCGACCGCGCCGCCTTTTACACCGCCAATCTGAAATTTCGCGGCGACGAGACGGAAAAGCGGCGCACCCCCGACCAGGCGAGCCATGAAGATCATGTTCCCATGAAGATCCTGTTCCCATGAAGACCCTGTTCATCGACTGCAATCCGCAATTCGAGCTGGTGTTTCGGCGGGTCTACCGCACCGATGACCCCGAGGTCGACGTCAACAACGCGCCGTTCCGGTCGGCCGACCTGCCGCGCATGCTCGACGGCTACGGCATCTGCATCGACGACCACTCCTACATGCCGACCGAGGTGATGAAGGAGTGCCGCTCGCTCAAGCACATCGTGTTCTGCGGCACGGGCGCCTCGAGCTACATGGACGTGGCCGCCCTCACCGAGCTCGGCATCACCGTGCACACATTCCGCGGCTACGGCGACACCGCGGTCGCCGAGCACACCATCGCCCTGATGTTCGCCTGCGCCCGCGACGTCGCGGTGAGCGACCGCCGTATCCGCGGCGGCCGCTGGGAGCCGCTTGAAGGCGTGCAGCTCTTCGGCAAGACGCTCGGCGTCATCGGCCTGGGCGGCATCGGCCGCGAGGTCGCGCGGATCGGCCGCGGCATCGGCATGAACGTGATCGGCTGGAATCGCACGAAGCACGCCGACCTCGGCGTGCCGCTGGTCGAGCTCGACACGCTGCTGTCTACCTCCGACGTGATCTCGCTCAATCTGTCGCTGTTCGACGAGACCCGAGGCTTCCTCGACGCCAAGCGGGTGGCCCGCATCAAGCCGGGCGCGATCCTCGTCAACACCGCCCGTGGCGCCCTCGTCGACGAGGCGGCCCTGATCGAGGCGCTGCAAAGCGGACGCATCCGCCATGCCGGGCTCGACGTCTTCCACGCCGAGCCGCTCAAAGCCGATCATCCGCTCACCGGGATGGACAACGTGACGCTGTCCCCGCACGCCGCATTCCGCACGCTGGAGGCGTCGATGAACCTGCTGCGCCGCGCCCTCGACATCGTGCGCAAGATCGAGGGCCACCCGCCGCTGGCTGGATGAATTACTCCGGCCCAGCTGGCGAGTTTGTTGTTCAACGTAATTTTCCTGTCGTGTCGGCAGCATTTGCGCAACAAACACGTTATCTATCGTCGTTTTTGAATAACCTGCCGGTTTGTTGTTGATTTTATCGCGCTTCTGAATATAGGTATGACCTCCTGCGAGGAAACCATGCGTCGGCTAGGTCTATATCGCACGTTTACGAACAGCATCCGACCGATCATTCGATCGAGCGATCGGGCGTACATGCTCGTATGCGGTTTGCACCAAAAGACCGAACGGCCCGTACTCGGGTCGACCGGATCGGAATAGCCGGCGCAGGGCCAGCCCCTCCGCCGAAAGGCAGGAGAGGGCAATGGCCCTGGTGTATAACGGATTTTCAACCCACAGGCTGTTCGCGGCGTCCCAGGCTGTTGCGGCGCGGTTAGGCGCAATTGCGACCGAGGCCGTTAGGCGTCGATTGCAGCGTTTCTGGCCGCCCTCGGTCGAGGAACTCGGCGAGAGCGAGCTCCGTTCAATTCGGGAGAACGCCTCGCGACATCCGCCCGGCGGCGTATTCGATGCGCGCTACAAGGGTTTGTCCGCCCACGCCGCCCGTATCGATGCAGCCATTTGCCGACAGGAGCGCCTGCGCTAGGCACCAGGGTCATCCCGGCTTGACGCCGGGGTGACCTTAAACCAGGTCTCAGGGTGCTGATTCTGAAAAAGGTGGGAAGTTATTCGACCTTCTCGTGTCGGTTCTAACAGCGCTCGAAACTGCGCTCCCCCGTCAGAAGTCCGCCTTTTTCGAAAACCAATACGTTCAAACCAGGTGGCGCTCACGAAATCTTCGACCGTCTTTCGTCGTTCCGACATTGAGCCTGACGGTTTTGATCGCGCCGTCTGCGCCGACAAAATCATAGAGCGCGCGCTGCGCGGCCGGATCCCCCAGATCTTCCGTCTTGGAGCGCCATGCATCTGGTGGGCCGACGCATGGCGAGTGCTTCCACCGCGGCGTTGTACTCACGCACGTAACGCATCACGAGTTGGAGCTTCGCGCCGTCCGGATCCTCCCAAGCGAGGTCCGGGACGGGATAGGTCGGATACGTCGGATCCCACCGTTCCGCCGACCAGATGCCGTTGCCGAACGGTACCCAATGATTGCAGGAACCGACGCCGGCACCCTTGATCTTCAAGAACGAGCGCGCACAGCTTTCGGCGTTCCGCGTAATGCCGATCACCCGGGCATCCGGGAACCATGACAGAAGCTTTGGCATCGCATTGAGCCACCAGTGCGCGACGTCGACGACGACGGGAAAGTATTCTGCAAGCCGTTCGAGCCGCTTCAGGTGAAAGCGGGTCTCCTCCGCGCGTGGTGTCCAACACATCAGGGGTGGGTTTTCGTGGGTGCAGCAGCTTCCCTCGATTGTCGACAGCAACCCCGCAAGGCTCGTCGAACCGTTACGTCCGCTGCCGATCCCGATCACGATCGTCCCGGGCGTGCGCCGGACCGGCCTCTGCGCGAGCAGACTGTCAAGGTTTTCAAAGTAGGCACGGGTGAGCGCTTCAGTGGGGAAGGTGTCCTGGATGATATCCAGTATCAGACGGCCCCTTTCCACAGTTCCAAGCGCCGGGCCATCCCGGTATGGGCGAAACAAGTGCTCGGCCAGGTTCCTGCGGAACTCATCATCATAGGGATCGTAGGGCAGTCCCGCCGACGAACGGGCTCGGAAGAACTTGCCGAGAAAACGTTGGCCAACCGCGACGAAACGCGTTGACCCAATCGGCGGCGAACGAAGACGGCTGAGCCCGTCACGCCCTATTATGTCTGTCATGGCCAATCGACTGCTGCAAAGTCGACCGAGGCTAGCAACTCGTCGGGATCACGACAAATAAACATGGCATATCTGAGATACTCCGATTTTTATTGTTCCATATGGGTAAGCGCCTTTTGCAGTCGCCACCCGTGCCGCAACTCGGCCGCCACAGCCGTTCGTGACTACGTTCGGACCTCACGATCTCGTCCGACTTGATCGCTACGCCAGCAATCCGGTCATCGGCACAACGCCGTCGCTACCCGGAAAGATCTCCGCAGTCAGCGCGCGCTCATCCACGCGCAGGTGGTCACGCAACAGACCTTTGAGGACGGCGCGCAGATCGGTGGTCGCCTTGAGGTCGCGCTTCTCGTGGAGGTCGGCCTCCTTGAGGCCCGGCCAATCGGCCACCACTCGACCGCCCTTGAGTGCGCCGCCCAACAGCAGCGCAACGGTTGCGGTGCCGTGATCGGTACCGGCGGTGCCGTTGATGCGGGCCGTGCGGCCGAATTCGGTGATGAGCGTCACCACGGTCTCGTTCCAGGCAGCGCCCATGTTGGTCTCGACCGCCCCCAGCGCGCCGTCGAGTGCGCCCAGCAGTTGCGCCAGACGGCCGTTGACCACGCCTTCGTTGATATGCGTGTCCCATCCGTCGAGCGCGAGCGCGCCGACGCGCGGACCGTCAGGGTTCGCCAGGAACTTTGCCGCCGCGCCCGCGGCTTCTGCGAAATAGGCGCGCACCTGGTTGATATTGCCGACCTGGATCGTCGGAGCCATCTCGCCAGGCTTGACATCCGCCGGCCGCGTCGGCGCGAGCGACGAGAGGTCAATGCGCTCTTCCAGCACGCGTGCGAGTTTCGGATCGGTGTGGCGATAGAGGTCGAGCAGGCGCGCCGTGGTGTCGTCGCTCACCGGTGCCAGCCGCGGCGGGACCCATGACAGCACCGGTGCCGGGCCGCGCACCACCAGCGGCGTGATCGGGCCGACCGCAAAGGTCCGCCTCTCATTGGTGCTGGTGCGCAGGCGATCGCCCGGCTCGAGCTTGACGAGCGCGCGATTGAGCCAGCCGGTATCGGCTCGGCCGGGCCGCGCGAGGCCGCTTTCGAGCACATCCTGCCCGTCGAAGTGAGAGCGCTCGCGGTAGGGCGTCGCGACCGCATGCACCACGATGGCCTGACCGGCCTTATAGAGCCGGTGGAGGTTCGGCATCGCCGGATTGACGGCGAAGAAACCGTCGAGCGGCAATGCCGGCGTGGCGCCGTCGAGCTTGAGAGCATCGTCGCCGCGCAACTTCACCCAATCGGGGTCGCCGACCGGCGCTACGGCGGCAAGCCCGTCGAGCGCGCCACGCAGAACGATGGTGAGGAAACGCGGGTCGCGGCCCTCCGCACGCGCGATCTTGGGCACGAAGGCCCAGGCGAACAGGGCGCCCGACCCGAGCAGCAACTCGCGGCGGGTCGCGGCGTGAGGACGAGAGACGGGAAGCCTGACGGACATGATCATCTCCGTTGGAATTCGGGAGCCATCAGCAGCAGCGTCACCGCCTGCTGCTTGGTTTCGGCGCGGTTCACGGCGGCGCGGGTATCCGCCGAGGCGATGGGACCGAGCGCGGTTTCAAGCATCGCCTTGGGATCGAGCCGTTCCTGATTGGCCGGATTCTGTGCGATCGCATTGGCGGTATCGAGTCGATGGGCGATGCCGTCCATCCAAGCCCCCTCCTCGTCCGGGAAGCCCTTGGGTGAGGGCGGTCGCCATAGCGGTTCGCCGAGCCGGGTGAGCGCCGGCGCCGTGAGGCGCGGGTTCACTCCGTTGAAACCCGCGGCGCGGATATAGGCCATCATCCATTCGCTGGGCCGCTTGAGCTTGGTCTGCTCGGGCACCCACGATTTCGGACGCCATCACGAGGGCGCGCGTTACCTGCCAGAGGTCGCCGTCGGTCTCGACGAACTTCCGCCGCAGCGTTTCGACCAGCGCCGGCGGCGGCTCGTCGGCAACGAAATGCCGCGCGAGCTTGGTCGCAACGTGCAGCGCCGTCGCCGGATGGCGGGCGAGATCGGCGAGCACCGCCTTGCCTTGCTCGAAGCCGGTGTCGCGGTAGGCCTTGCCGAGCACGGTCTGCGGACCCGGTTCGTGAAAACGCGGGTAGAAAAGAAACTCGCCGCCGTGCTCGGGAAGCGCCGGCAGGTACGTCGTCCAACCCGTGATCACCTTGGCGAAGCTCACGACGTCATCCTGGGTGTAGCCGGTGCGCACGCCGAGCGTATGGAGCTCGAGGATCTCACGGCCGAGGTTCTCGTTGAGACCACGATCGCGGTTGATGCCGGCCACCGAGTTCGGACCCATCGATGCCGAGTTGCCCAGATAGTTGAGCATCGCCGAATGACTCTCGGCGGCAATCAGAAGGTCGACGAACTTGCCGAGCACGTGCGGGCGGATCGCCTCGCGCTCGTAAGCGCCGGCCTGCACGGTGTCGTCCGAGTTGACGCAGAAATGGTTCGACCAAAACCATACCATGCGCTCGACAAAGCCGATCTCCGCCCGTACGGCGCCGTCGTAGTGGGCCTTCGCCTCACGGAAGAAATTCTCCTGCATCGGCGTTTCGGGCTGCGGTTGCCGGGGCGCGGCCTTTGCCTCCGTGGTTTTTGGCTCGTCACCCTTGGCATCAGCGGACTTTTCCATGCCGGCACTTTCGCTCGCCGGGTTTTGCATCATCGGATTGTCGGCAGCGAGCTTCGCCGCTTCCCGCTTTGCCGCTTCCTTTGCAGCCTCCTGGCGCCTGGTCTCGAGTTTCTGCTTCGCCGCACGCGCGGCGACGAAATCCGACGTCACGCGGCTCGCCGCACCGCTGCTGATGAGCCCGGCATCGGAAATCGCGCCGGCGTTCGGCTTGTCGAGCTCGACAAGGAGCGCGGCTCTGGGATCGGATGCGATCGCCGCGATGGCACCGGCGCGCGGTCCAAAGCCGAATCGATGCAGCGCGAGCGCCGCTTCCCGGGGGTCTGAGGTCATGGCGTTATTCCTCCGGTCGATGTCTCTGGGCTCGATGCGACCCGTTGCCTTGCTCCGATCCGCGTGATCCGCAGCCCGCGCCGGGACGCCGGAAACACCGCGCGCGAACACACACGGGAGTCGTTGCCTGATCGTGCATTTTCCATCGACGTCCGCTGCTGCGGGCTGACGATGCGTCCCCGGCGCCGGCGCCGGCCTGTTCGCGCTGCCTAGCGACGGGCGGCCCACACATGGGCCTGACCGGGCGCACAAGGAATCGGTCCACGAAACGCCGGGTCCCTGCACAGCCTCAAGACATTGCCCGGCAGTCTCTGGTTCCGGCACGACGCGACTTCCGCCGGCGTTCGTTTTCCGCCGCTCGGGTAAAACTGGCAGGCATGCATGGTGTACGAGAATCTGGCCGAGGCCGGAGCTGCGGGAAGCATCAAGCTCAGGGCGAGACCGGCCGCGCCGAGAAATCGCATCATCGGAATTTGCCTCCAGGCTGATGGGTCGCCGATGCGCGGCCGCAAATAAGGTCGCAGAATTACACGCTGTAGTGCTACGTTGTGTAGCATACGAAGCAGTGCAGTGCAAGACGCCTTCAACGCGCAAGTGTGCGAAGCCGCAGTGGCGCAAATCGCATTACTGCGGTGGAACCGCGCCCCGCCGTGCCCCGCGAGGCCGCAGATGGCTCAATATTGCGGGCCGAGCGAAATTCGCCCGATCTTGTCCTGCTTCACGAGGCCGATCCGCCATTCCGCCGAGCCATTGGTGAAATGGGCGATGTACAAGTCATTGCCGGCCCCCGTGACTGCGCGGAACGACATTGCCCGCAGCGTCCCAAGCCTCGCCAGTACCGCTCGGTTGAGCAGCAATTGCTGGCGCGTAAAGGCGGCCACTTGCGGCGTCATCCCGTCGTAATTCGGTGTGCCGCGGGCAAGCGCGTCGATGTAGTCGTGCAACGCCTGCTCGCTGCCCGGCACCGGGCTCCGGCGCTGCGGCACTGGCCGGGCGGCGCGCTCGCGCGCGTCGACCGAGATGGTGAGGAACCGCGTGCGCTGTCCGGGCATGATGATCTCGAGGCATTGCCCGGAGGCATCGGTCACGACCCAAGGCTCACCGACATGGGCGAGGAACGGCGCCGACCGGTCGCCGGCGAACGTGAGGTCGCGTGAGCGCCTGCCGTCACCATCGAGGGCGGACACCCGGACGTCCGCGCCGCTGTCATTGTAGAGCAGCAACTGGATGGGCACCGTGCCTTGGGCCGCCTTCAACGTCTGCTCCTGCTCGCAGGTCAGGACTTCGCCGGGCGTGCTGTCGCCGTCCGGCCGGAAGGCTATGTCCTCGATGTTTCCCTCCGGCGCCAGTCGCACGCGGAATTCCGCGAAACCGCGCTCCAGTTTGGCACCGTAGATGTCGTAGCCTCCGGGCCCGACCCCGCGAAAGAAGATCGACTCGACCGGGCCGAGCGCGGTGAGCATGGCATGCAGCGCAGCGAACCGATGGCGGACGCTTTCCGCCATCCGGCCGATCCGCTCGTCGCCTGGAGCGCCGGTTTGCAGGTCCTGGATTGCCTTCACGAGAGCCGACTTGCTCCCGTCTGCCGGCAACTGATCCTTGAACCGTTCGGGTGCGGTTGCGTACTGACGGGCAAAGGCATTCTCGATCGATTGCGCACGGCCGGCATCAGTACGGCTCGCGCGTCGCGCTCTCATTCCCGGTCCGCCGAGCACCAACGCATCGATGCGGCCCTCCGCATCTGCGGCGAACGTGACGCTTTCACCGGTGTCTGCGGAGACGAACGCCCGATCGCCGTGTACTGCCAGCTCGAATTTCGGGCGCCCGGTCTCCTGCACGGTCAGGCGATCGCCCGCTCGCGCGACGGTGGCCGCGTAGAAGGGACCGAATTCGTAGTAACCGACGAAGCGATCGAACGGATGCGGGTCCCCCAAGACCGTATCGGCATGCGCTGCAGGCGCGCTTGGCGAACCGGCGTCCACAACGTCGGCCGACTGCTTCGACCAGCCCGGCAAGACGGCGCCCGCGAAGAACATTACCCCCGGAGCAAGCGCAATCGCGACGAACGCGCGCTTTCGCCAGCCCATGCGGGCCGGCACCGTCGTCTCGGCCAGAATTCGCTCCACCCGCTTGCCCAGCGTACAGGCTCGCGCCATCGCTATTGCGACCGGCGGCTCGTCGACGCCGCCGGCCAAGTCGAGCAGAATGCCCGCATAGGACGGCCGGTCATCGAGCAATTCGAGTGCCGCATCGTCACTGATGATTTCCGCGAGCTCGGCGATGCGGAAGAGCTGCCACCACGCCAGCGGGTTGAACCAGAATACCGCGCGGTTGAGCGCCGCCAGCAGCAGCACATAGAAATCGCCATGTGCGACGTGCGCCTGCTCGTGGGACAGCACGGCGAGCCGCTTCGCCCCGCTCCAGTCGGTGTATTCGGCAGGCAGCAAAACCGTCGAGCCGAACGTGACCGGCATCGCGACGTCGTCGCTTACGCGCACGTCGGCGCCGCCCGCCCAGCCTTCACGGATCGGCCGCGCCCCGCGGGCGATGCGCGCGCACAACAGCAGGCCGATAAGCAGCCGCAGAAGCATCACGCCGGCAACGAGGGCATAGACGGCGGCGGATAGCGCGCGCCAGTCGAAACTGGGCCGACCGAACGCACGACGGCCCGGATTGGCCGTCACCGCATGCGGCGCCTGGACGGCACCGGGCTCCGCCACATGCGGCGCCACAACGGAGCCCAGCGGCGGAAGCGCCGAAGGCTCGCCCTCCTCCAATGGCGGGCCCGAGAGTGCCGATGACAGCGTCTCGACCATGTGCAACGGCGGCACCGCGGCGGGTATGGTCACAGTAAGACGATCCATCAGAAGCGGCATCGCCAGCGAGGCGATGAGCACGACGGTCCACGCGGTCATGTGAGCGCGCGGGTTCCGCACGCGCAGAAGCGTCAAGCCGAGCCATACGGCTGCGGCGAGTGCCAGCGACCGCAGCGACGATTCCAGAAGCAGGTCCAACATCACCGCTTCCCTCCTTTCGCCTTCGCGACCTTTTCGGCCAAGGTGCGCAGTTGGCGCCGGTCGAGCATGGCACTGTCGACCATGCCGACCAGGACTTCCTCGACCGATCCGTTGCAAAACAAATCGACGATCCGCTGGACGGCTTTGGCCGCAACCTTCCCGCGCGGATGCGTCGCCGCGTAGACATAGGTCCGCCCGTCGACCACATGATCGACGTACCCCTTCTCCTCCAGGCGTCGAAGCACGGTGCGGACCGTCGATTCCTTCAGGCGCCGCGCCAGTTTCTCACGCACAAGCTCCGCCGTGAGAGGGCCGTCGGCCCAGATCAGGTGCATCACGTCGCGTTCGAGATTGCTCAGGTCCGGCAGGCTTTCGCTGGGCATGTTCTCGCTCGCAAACGGATTGACCAATGGTGTAACGCTACGACTTGTAGCACGAAGGGGCAGTCCGCGCCAATTTCCTGGAGCGACAAAATTTTGGGCGCGGGCAGGGCAAGGCACTGGGCGTCGGCGGCATCGGCGGCAAGGTCGTGCGCGCTCGCCACAGCATCGGCATGACCTGGCCTTCCCGAACACGCGAAGGGAAAGTGCGATTGCCGCCGGCCCGCCGACTGCCCTCGACCGCTCCGGTCGCAAATTCCAGGCAACCTTTTTCGGGCTGCGTGGTTATCTCGCCGACGCATCCGCGCATTTTTCAGGTGTTTCTGGCATGGCTGATCAAGCACTCGTCGCTCCGGCACTCGCGGGGCACGGCAGCGCGAGGCTGCCCTCGGTAGAGGTCGAGGCTTACAACCTGGAGCTCAAGGATGACGAGGGCTTCATCGGCGACCGTGCCAGCAAAGGGGCGTTCCGCGCGTTCGTCGAAAGCTGGCGCAAGCCATTGCGTGAGATCGGCCACGACCCGTTCGGTGACGAGCCGAGCAGCGTGCTCACGAAGAAGGCCCTCGACGCGCTCCTGACCAATGGCGATCCCGAAGCGGCGGGCATCGTGCAGGGCGCAATCGAATCATTCGCGCAGGAATTGGCCCTGGTGACGCGGCGCTTCCTCAAGCTCAAGAGCTGGAAGGATATCGATCGGCTGGTGATCGGTGGGGGCTTCTCAGGCTGCCGGGTCGGCGAGCTCGCCATCGGCCGGGCCTCGGTGATCTTGAAGGCGGAGAAGATCAAGGTCCCCATCGAGATCATCCGCAATGATCCGGACGAGGCGGGACTCCTGGGGTCGGCGCATCTCGCGCCGGCATGGATATTCAAGGCGCACGACGCCATCCTCGCGGTCGATATCGGCGGTACCAACATCCGTGCGGGCTTGGTCCATCTCAACCTGAAGGGTGCCGCCGACCTTTCCAAGGCCAAGATCGGAAAGTTCGAGCTGTGGCGCCACGGCGACGAGGACCTCAAGCGCGAGGACGCGGTCCAGGGGCTGATCGACATGCTCGAACGCCTGATCGCCCGCGCGGAGAAGGATCGCCTGGACCTTGCGCCTTTCATCGGGATCGGCTGCCCCGGCAAGATCGAGCCGGACGGCTCGATCGACCGCGGCGCTCAGAATCTGCCCGGCAACTGGGAGAGCAGCCGGTTCAATCTGCCGGCGAGCCTGCGCAAGGCGATTCCAAAAATCGGCGATTTCGAAACGCAGGTCGTGATGCACAACGACGCCGTGGTGCAGGGACTGAGCGAGGTCCCCTTCATGCAGGACGTCGAAAAGTGGGCCGTGTTCACCATCGGCACGGGTCTCGGCAATGCGCTGTTCGTGAACCGCGAGACGGAGTGACGCCGCCCGCACTTCTCCCTCCCCGACTTCGGGGAGGGCGGGGTGGGGTTCTTTCTATTTCAAAAGCGCCCCTGTCGACGAAAGCAAGAGCCCCACCCTGCCCTCCCCGAAGTCGGGGAGGGATAAGAGATTGACGCCCCGCCACGCTCCGTCACAATCGCGCGCCAAGCAACAGGTCGGGGAAGCGCCGCGCGATGAGCGAACAGCGTGCCGTCACCCTCACGGTGAACGGCGAGGAGGTGCACGAGACGGTCGACGTGCGCCAAAGCCTTGTCGATTTCCTGCGCGAGCGCCTCGCGCTCACCGGCAGCCATGTCGGCTGCGAGCATGGCGTATGCGGCGCCTGCACGGTGCGGCTCGACGGCCTTCTCGTGCGCGGCTGTCTTGTGCTCGCCGTGCAATGCGCGGGCGCCGAAGTCGAGACCATCGAAGGGGTGTCGGACACGGGCGACATCGCCGACCTGCAGCAAGCTTTCATCGATCGCAACGCCCTCCAGTGCGGTTACTGCACGCCGGGCATGCTGCTCACGGCGCAGGATCTCCTCGTTCATCACTGCGGCGCCGGCGCGGCACCGAGCCGCGCCGCCATCCGCGAATACCTGTCCGGCAACTACTGCCGCTGCACCGGCTACCAGGCGATCGTCGACGCCGTCGCCGCGGTCGCGCAAGCGCGGGCGCGGCGATGAGCAGCGACGTGCCCTCCGCGCTCACCGCGCTCGATCGCCCGAACTCCTATATCGGGCGCGCGGTGCCGCGGCCCAATCTCGGACGGCTCACGCAGGGACGCGGACAATACGTGAGCGACGTCGTGCTGCCGCGCATGGTCCACGTCGCTTTCGTGCGGTCGCCGCACGCCCATGCCCGTATCCGCGGCATCGATGCCGCCACGGCGAAAACGGCGCCGGGCGTGGTCGCGGTCGTCACCGGCGCCGAGCTTGCGCAGGTGATCACGCCCTGGGTCGGCGTGCTCACGCACCTCAAGGGCATCAAGTCGGCACCACAGCACGCGATCGCAGTCGACCGCGCCTGCTGGCAGGGCGAGGCGGTTGCCGCGGTGGTGGCGCGCAGCCGGGCGCAGGCGGAGGATGCCCGCGCGCTCGTCAATGTCGACTACGAGGAGCTTACCCCCGTCACCGATGCCGAGACCGCGCTCGAGGCCGGCACGCCGGTGATTCATCCAGCGCTCGGCGACAACCTCACCTTCGAGCGCCGCCACCAGGCCGGCGATCCCGACGCCGGGCTTCGCCGCCGCCGACGCGGTCGTCGAGACGACCTTCGTGTTCGGCCGCCACACCGGCGTCACCAACGAGCCTCGCGCCATTGTCGCCGACTGGAATCCGGGAGAGGAGCGCCTCACCGTCTACCAGGGCACCCAGGCGCCGCACATGATGCAGAACCTATTCGCCAAGCATCTCGGGCTCGCCGAGCACCAGGTGCGCGTGCTGACCAAAGACGTCGGCGGCTCGTTCGGCATCAAGGTCCACACGTATGCCGACGAGATGGCGACCGCGGCGCTCGCGAAGCTGCTGCGGCGCCCGGTGAAATTCGTCGCCGATCGCCTCGAAAGCTTCGTCACCGACATCCATGCCCGCGACCACCGCATCAAGGCGAAGATCGGCGTAACCCGCGCCGGCGCCATCACTGCTTTCGAGATCGACGATCTCACCGGAATCGGCCCCTACTCCGTCTATCCCCGCACCAGCGGCATCGAGGCGAACCAGGTCGTCAATCTCGTCGGCGGCCCGTACACCTGCCCGAACTATCGCGCGCTTGCCCGCGTCGTGTTCCAGAATAAAAACGTCATGTGCCAGTACCGCGCGGTGGGCCATCCGATCGCGACCCACGTCACCGAGAGCCTGGTCGAGCTCGCGGCGGCCCGCATCGGCATGGACCCGCTGGAGCTGCGCCGCCGCAATCTCATTCCCGACGATGCCTATCCGGCGACCGGGCCTTCCGGCATCAAGTTCGAGAAGCTGTCGCACCACGAGGCGCTCGCCCATCTCGACACGATGATGAACTACGCCGGCCTGCGCGCCGAGCAGGAGCGGCTGCGCGCACGCAGCATCTACCGCGGCATCGGCTTTGCGAGCTTCGTCGAGGTGACCAATCCGTCCGCCGCGTTCTACGGCGTCGGCGGCGCCCGCATCTCGGCGCAGGACGGCGCGACCGTGCGGCTCGACGCCAGCGGCGCAGTGTTCTGCCATTCCGGCGTCACCGAGCAGGGCCAGGGCGCCGAGGCGGTGCTCGCCCAATGCGTCGCCACCGCCTTCGGCGTGCCGCTCGAGCGCGTGCGCGTCGTCACCGGCGACACCGACAACGTGCCTTACGGCGGCGGCACCTGGGCCTCGCGCGCTGCCGGGATCGGCGGCGAAGCCGCCTGGCAGGCCGGCAAGGCGCTGCGTGCCAACGTGCTCGCGGTCGCCGGCAGCATCTTGCAGGCGGCGCCCGAGGCGCTCGACATCCGCAATGGGATCGTCGTCGACAAGGCTGACGGGCGCGAGCGCATCGGCCTCGACGAGGTCGCGCGCATCGCCTATTTCCGCCCCGACACGCTGCCGCCCGATTTCCAGGCGGAACTCGTCGCCACCCGCCACTACGTCCCGCGGCTCTATCCCTTCGCCTTCACCAACGGCATCCAGGCGAGCCATGTCGAGGTCGACCTCGAGACCGGCGCGGTCACGCTCCTCAAGCACTGGTGCGTCGAGGACTGCGGCACCGTCATCAACCCGCAGCTCGTCGACGAGCAGGTGCGCGGCGGCATCGTGCAGGGCATCGGCGCCGCGCTCTACGAGCACTGCCTCTACGACGACCGCGGCCAGCTCATCAATGGCAACATGGCCGACTATCTCGTGCCGATGGCCGCCGAGATGCCGGACATCGAGGTCGGCCACGTGGTGTCGCCGACCGCCGATTCCGAGCTCGGCGCCAAGGGCGCCGGCGAAGCCGGCACTGCCGGCGCGTCGGGCGCAGTGACGAACGCGGTCAACGACGCGCTGCGCCCACTCGGCGCCACGCCGATCACCGAAATCCCGATCCGGCCGGAGCACGTGCTGCAGGCATTGCGCGCGGTTTGAGCGGCGGGCCCCTTCCGCAATCGCGGAGATCCGTCGAAAGTGTCGTGCGCCCCATCGAGGCCCCGATCCCTGACCGGGAGCACAGCGCTGCCAGCGTGACCGTGCCCGTTCTGTGACATTGCGCACAAACCGACGCGCGCGCGTCGGCGATAATAGAACGTTTCGTCCTAGCGCGAATGCAAATTGATGGGGAACATCAATGTCAAAACTTGTGTTGCATGCCGTAGAGGACCTACTGCCGCTCTTGATGGTCATGGGTAGCAGTCTAGTTACTGTCGGAATTCTGACCATCATCGGGAAGATATCGCTCGGAGCCTTTTTGGCGCTCATCGGCGGTTGGCTCGGCCTCGGGAATACGAAGGAAAGCACCAAGATAATGATCGAGGCTGGAAAGTACCGAGTGACCGGCGAGGGCATCGGGGTCGGCATTTTGATCGCGGGAATACTGATCATTTTGTCGGTCATCGTGTCCGAGGTTATTTCGGCACATGCCGGAATGGCGACTCCAGCCTAAATCGAGCAGGCTCTCATCGGAGCAGGCTGTCTGCCGGCACGCGAACGCGCGGCGACCGTCGGACCCGCGATCGGGCGACGGGCGGCGGGGCCTGGGACGCTGTCCTTGTGTGACGACGGCCCGCGAGGTGGACCGGTCCGTCGGGACACTCCATTTACTTGACGAAGCGGAACGTCTTCTGATTTGTCGCGTATCTGGAACCCGTCATGCAGCCCCATCTCCCGGCCGGCGAAAGCTTGGTGTTCGCGACCACCGCCGACGGCCTCCGATTGCCGGTCATCGACGTCACGCATCCGGCATTCGCGGTTGCGGACGATCCCCCGAGCCTCACGGCGCGGCGCGACGAATTCCTCGCCTGGGACCGTCGCAACCGCCGCACGCCTGCGATCGTCACGCGGCTGCTGGTGCGGCTGGCGGCGCGACGCTCGCCGCTGCTGACTAAGATTTTAGCGTCGGACAACGGGTATCTCGACAGCATCTCGACCTACATGCTCAAGCTGGGCGCGGAGCATCTCCCGGCCGGCTTCGACGGTCCGATGGACCGCAAAGTCGCGGCCGCGCCGCACATGACGCTGGTGCGGCTGCGCATGCAGCAGATCGCGAAACTGCTGGCGGAGGCGCTGCTCGCCCCGCTCGCCGCGGCTCCGGATGCACCGCTCGCGCTCGTCAACATCGCCGGCGGCCCGGCGCTCGACAGCATCAACGCGCTGATCGTGCTCGCGCGCGCCCGCGCGAGCCTGCTCCGCCGTCCGATCGCGATCCACGTCTTCGATGCGCAGCCGGACGGCCCGGCCTTCGGCGCGCGCGCGCTCCGTGCGCTCGCCGCGCCGGGCGCACCGCTCGGTGGGATCGACGTCCAGTTCGAGCACCATGCCTATGACTGGAACGACACGGCGCCGCTCGCGCGCCTCATCGCAGGCCTCACCGTGCGTAGCGCCGTCATTGCGGCCTCCTCGGAGGGGGGCCTGTTCGAGTACGGCACCGACGAGGCGATCGTCGCCAACCTCTCCGCGCTCGGTCGCAGCCGCGTAGCGATTGTCGCCGGCTCGGTGACGAGCTCGAGCGCGGTGCGCAAGCGGATGATCGCACAGGCGCAATTCCGCCTGTTCCCCCGCGGCCTCGAAGGCTTCGCGCCGCTCGCCGAACGGAGCGGCTACGCGGTTGCAGAGAGCCGCTCGGCAATCGTGAGCGAGCAGGTGCTGCTGCGGCTGCGCGGCGGGGAAGCGGCCACGCGATGAGGAGCGCTCGTTTTGGGCGCCCCTGCCTCTCTGCCAAAAGAGCGCACGCCGGCCGCTCACAATCGAAAAATGCCGGACAGTGTGAAACCGTTCACGCAGGGCCCCGAGGCGCGGTGCGCAAGATGCGTCGACGTTCCCGGGCGACCGGCACATTTTCGATCTGCCGCGCCCGCTTTCGCATAACAGGGGCGTGCCATGAGCACATCGACGGCGTCATCCGGCAGGGTAACCAATCGTTTCTCGACGTTCATTTCGGGAGCAGCGGGCATTTCGAGAGCATCGCGCCGCGTTGCCTCCGGAATTTTCGTTTCGATGATGGCTTTCGCTATCATGTCATGCCCGGCGCTCGTGACTTCGGCTTTCGCAGAGGTCCTCACGGAGGATCCTCCGCTTCCCCCGCCCTACACGAGCTATGCCCATCTCGCCGTGACCGTTCTCGCCTGTATCTTCGCGATGAAGCTCGCGGCCACCGCGTTCGCGCGGCCGCAGCGTGCGCTCGCCGACATTCCGACCGGCCCGCGCTATCTGACGAGCCCGGGATATTATCTGTGCGGCCTCGCCGTCTTCATGGCGGTGACCGCGTTCATCTTCCTGGTGCTGGTCTATCTGCACAAGGAAGTGATCAGCGTCATCCAGCTGATCAATATTCCCTACCTGCCGGAGCAGCTTTCGAAGGAGGTACTCGACGCCGTCAACAACGAGAGCGCGCCGTACCTGCTGATCGTGTTCTTCATCGCCGCGCTCTATCTTTATCTGCTGCACAAGGAGGCGGAGTGGAACATCCTGCTGATGCTGCGCGACGTCATCCAAATCTGGATCGCTATTCCGACGCGCGTACGCTCGATCGTGGCACAGACCATGGTCTCCTTCGCGGTGCCGAAGTCGTTCGCCGGCGAGATTGTGAACGCTGATGTCGGCGTCAGGAAGGAAGATTTCGAAAAGGATGCGGCCACGTTCGAGCGGCAATGGGCCGAGCTGTCCTACATCCGAATGTGGCTCACGCGGCAGCTCGGGTCCGGCGAGGCCGGCTTCTTCGACGATGCCGAGTTCAAGCTCGACGCGCTACTGGCCGAATATGCGGCCCTGAGCGCGGACGTCGTCAGGTTTCGCGAGGACCCGCCGTCCCATGCGGCCGACGCCAGGGCGCTGGTGCCGCGCGCCAAGACGCTGCGCGCCGAGCTCGCGCGGGTCGTCGGTTGCTACCTCGTCCACCAGTACGGGATCACTGAGAGGCTCGACGATGCGGCGAAGGAGTTCGGCCTGCCAATCAAATGCGCGGCAAACGAAAATCCGTTGAAATACATCGTCATCTACCTGATCACGCTGGCGCTCTGCGTCTACGTCGGCGTCTACGTGTCGGCGATCGCGTTCGACCTGCTCGCAGGCGAGTCGCTGGAAAGCGCGCTCTCCACGCAGGACGACGAGCTCGTGTGGCGCTGGATCTCCTACTCGGCGGCCAATTACGGCTTCGCCATCAGCGTGATCCTCGTCATCCGCTATATCGCCTGGTCGTCGTCGACCAGGGCGAACATCGTCTACCTGTGGACCTATTGCTGGACGGGGCTCGTCGCAGGTCTCGTCGGTCCGCTCGGCCTCGCGATCCTGGTCGTGGTCTACCGCGTTCCGCGATTCGCAGACATGAGCTTCATCTCGATATTCGGCACCGAGCTCAAATGGGGAGTGGGGCCCGCGATCATCTCGGTGTTCATTTCCTACTACATGGACCGACAGACGTCCTCCGCGCTGCCGGACATCGATCAGTCGCGCGGAACGGTCGCGTGGCGTTTCGCAGTGAGCCTGTCGCTGGCGCTGGCGACCCTGGTGCTATTGCTGCCACCCCTGCTGTCGCTGCCGGCGCCCGTGGTCGGCGACTGGTCGAGGGAGAAGCTTCATGCGGTGGCGATCGGCACCACGTTCATGATCACCTTCGGCCTTGCACTTGCAGCGCAATTCGCGCTCCGCAAGGCGCAACGCTCGACGGCGGGCGTGCCGGCCGTCGCTTGACGCTGGCCCGCGCGGTCGCGTGATTCCGCTCTGCGCTTCGCCAGCAGCGTACCCGCTCCGCGATCGCGTGGGGCCGCACCGCCGCCGTGAGCGAGCGGGCGTTGGTGCGGGTTGCTGTGGCGCAGGTTTCGGTGGCACGGGCGAACCTTCCCCAATTCTCCACGCCTTTCGCGACATTGCGTGGCATAAGCGTATCAGGTGGCGGGAAGTACTGCTTGTCTATCGGGGAAGGAGTGCGATGCTTCCGAAACCTGAATTGGCCTATTTCGCGATCGCCGATATCTCCGGCTATACGAATTTCCTCGCAAAGGTCGAGCTCGACCATGCGCAGGACATCATCGCCGATTTCATGAACGTGGTCGTCAAGGGCCTCAGGCCGCCCTTCCGACTTGCCAAATTTGAGGGCGATGCCGCGTTCGTCTACGCGGTGGCCGAGAAGGTCGATGGCTCTCTCTTACAGGACACCATAGAGTCAGCCTATTTCAGCTTCCGCCGCCGCTTGCGCGACGTCAAGCAGGCATCGATCTGCGAGTGCAAAGCCTGTGTTGCGATGAGCGATCTTGATTTCAAGTTCGTCGTCCATCACGGCGAGATGGTGAAGCAGAAGATGGGCGGGCGCGAAGAGCTTGCCGGACGCGATGTGATTCTCGTCCATAGGCTTCTCAAGAACACGGTATCCGAGAAGATCGGCAGCCGCGCCTATACGGTCTACAGCGACGCGTGCATCCAGACCATGGGCATGGACCCGGCGGCGCAGGGACTCGTGGAGCATCGCGAAAACATCGACATCATCGGCGACGTCAGGCTCTGGCTGCGCAACCTCGATGAGGCGTGGAAGAAAGAAAACGAGCGTACGCGCGTCGAAGTAACGCGGGCCGACGCCTATGTGACCTGGGAGTTCGATATCGCCGCATCTCGGCAGAGAGTGTGGGAACATTTCACCGTGCCCGGGCAGCGCCAGAAATGGTGGCCGACTGATGCCATCATCGACACATCGAGCAACAAGCGCAGGGGAATTGGAACCGAGATCCATTGCATGCACGGAAAGGACGCCATTATCGAAGAGGTGCTGGATTGGCGTCCCTCCGACTATTTTACCGTGAGCGCCCTTCTTCCGATCCCGGGCGCGCCGAAGATTACGATGACTCATGCCTTTCAGGACCTGCCAAACGGTGCGACACGGATAGAAATGCGGGTCGCCAAGCCCAGGCCAAAGGACAAGGCCTTTGTCGATGAAGCTGGAGCGAAGTTCAAAGAAAGCATCACCGAGGCAATTGGAAGCTTGCGGCTGATGCTGGCAGAGCCGCCGACTTCCATCGCTGCGGTGGACGAACCGCCCTTGATCGCGTCGAGCGAGCGATTCCTGACCGAGGCCGTGAGATCAAGCGCAAGCTGAAGGAGGCTATGCGCCGCTTCTCGGCCAAGGCGTCGTGAGCAAGTAATATTGCGGTGGCGACAAGATGCGCGCCAGCCAGCTATCACTTCAACGCGGATTCCGAGGCGACACTAAAATCCTACCATGCGAGCCCCGCCTGCCAAGACGGAATTTACTTTGCATGGGGTCGTTTCTCGGAAACTGCGAAGGCGCGGAAAAAAATCTCGCCTCCGCCTGTGGTGCGGGAGACACCGCCATCGGGAATGGCCGCACCACGCGGCGAAGGGCACGCGCTACTTCTTCTCTCCCGCCATCACATAGGCCCACAGGGCTTCGATGTCGTCGGCCTGGAACAGGTCGCCCCAGGGCGGCATGTTGTTCTTGCCCTTGGTGACCGAGTTGACGAAGCGCGCGTGCTGGTCCGGCGGGAACGTGCGCAGGTCGAAGCTGCCGCCGGGATATTCCATCTGCGTCCCGTGGCAGGGCGAGCAGTAGGTGGCGAAGGTGTCGGCGCCCTTGTCGATCTGCGCCTTGGGAAATTCCTGCACCGTTTGCGCCCCGGCGCTCGTGCCGATGAGCACGAGGCCGAGGCCGATGTAGACTTTCATGTGGGCGCAGACCAGTTCTCTCGGTCACTCCGGCATCAGAGCGAACGTCCAAAGAGAGCCGCCTGTCGGAACGCGGCCGGCCGCGAAACGCGGAATGACGGAGCCTCCCAAGCCGGACGCGATCGATACGAACTGGCGGCCATTGTGAGTGTAGGTGATCGCGGTGGAGTTGACGGCCGATCCGGCCTTGAACTGCCACAGCGTCGCCCCCGTATCGGCATCCAACGCGACGACTTCACCCGTCAGCTTTCCGGTGAACACGAGCCCACCGTCGGTCGCCAGCATTCCGGCGGCGCTCGGCATCTCGAGAAGCGGCACCTCCCACTTCTTTTCGCCGGTGACGGGATTGAGGGCGGCGAAGCTGCCCGCGACTTCGCCGGGCTTGATGGGTGGATTGCGTGCGACAACTCCTGTTGAAACGGACCCCGGAGTTTGCGGATTTTGTTCGGCGAGCCTTTGCAGGCGCGGCACGTTCCACGTGTTGACGTAGACCAGTCCGGAGTTCGGGTTGAACGCGATCGGCACCGCGTTCGTCCCACGCGACGGCCAGATTTCAACTTCCTGGCCTGACAGGAAGTCCTTGTAGACACCGGTCAGCACCGGACGGCCGCTCGTCATATCGATGTGGCTCGCCCAATTGACCTTGACGTAAGGGTTCGCGGCGATCGGTTTGCAGTTGGTACGGTCGATCACGTACATGAAGCCGTTCTTGTTGGCTTGGATCGCGACCTTCCGCTGCTGTCCGCCGATCTGGAGATCGGCCAGCACATTCTCATCGGTGCCGTCGACGTCATACACGTCGTTCGGCGTGTACTGGTAGAAGCACACGAGCTCGCCGGTCTTCGGGCGGATCGCAATCAGGCTCGATGTGTAGAGACTGTCCAGCGCGCCACGGGGCCTCGGATCGTAGGGTTCTGCGTTGCCCGTCCCCCAATACACGAGATCGAGTTCCGGGTCGTAGGAGCCCGAACGCCACGTCGGGCCGCCGCCGCGCGTCCAGGCGTCGCTGTCCTTCGGCCATGTCTCCGACCCCGGTTCGCCCGGCGCGGGAATGGTGTAGCGCCGCCACAATTTCTTTCCGGTATCCGGATCCCAGCCGTCGAGAAAGCCGCGGGTCGTCGACTCCCCGCCCGACATCCCGGAAATCAGAACGCCATTGGCGATGATGGGAGCGCCGGTTGCGTAATAGCCTTCCTTCGCATCGGCAAATTTCTGTTTCCAGATTTCCTTCCCGGTCTTCATATCGAGAGCCACCACGTGGTTGTCGATGGTCACCCGAAAGAGCTTGCCGTTGTAAAGGACCGGCGCACCTCGTGTGATGCCCTGTCGCTTCACCTCGGGATCGGTCTCGACAGCCGTGCGCCAGATCTGCCTGCCGGTCTCGACATCGATGGCGAAGGTCCACTTCCCGTTGATGGTGTAAATCACGCCGTTGTAGACGGCCGGGGCCGAGAGCTCGCCCCAATCGTTCATGAGGCTGGTGCTCCAGATCGGCACCAGTCTCTTGATGTTGGATTTGTTGATCTGCTTGAGCGGGCTGTAGCTCTTGCGGTCGAGCCCCATGCTCGCAGTGAGCACATTGTCGGGGTTCTTGCCTTGCGTGATCTCGTCCATCGTCTGGGCGAGGCCGAGCGCGGGCCACGAAGCCAGCACGGTCGCTGCGAGCAGCATCTTTTTCATGAGTGTCCTCCCTTGGTTCGCCCCACGCCGACACGATGCGCGGGCCTTTTGTTACGCCACCGCAAGGCCGTTCCCGGACGTCGCTTCGCTCATCCGGGCTGCCGGCCCCTCATCTCACAATTCGCGTAGCGCATTGAACTGCGCGACGTAGCCCGAGCCGTCGATCCGCGCCGCGATGATGGTCGTGCGGTTGCTCTCGAGCGCCGCTTTGAGTGCGTCGGCAAGCGCCGCCTCGGTCTCCACCACCACCGCATCGGCGCCGAAAGCCTGGCCGAGCTTTTCCCAGTCGACGCCGCCGATCGAGACGCCGTGCGGCAGCACGCCCTTGATCTCCTGCTTGACCCGTATCAAGGCGATCTCCTGGTCGTCGAACACCAGCACGATGATCGGCAGGTTCTCGCGCCACGCCGTCTGCAGGTCGGCGATCGCCATGAGGAGCCCGCCGTCGCCGGTGAAGGCGAGGATCGGCCGGTCGGGATGGGCGAGCCGAGCGCCCATCGCGCCCGGCACCGCATAGCCCATCGAGGCGAGGCCGTTCGAGGTCAGGAACTCGCGCGGCCCATAGGCCTCCCATTTCTGCACCACGAGCAACCGGCTCGCGCCGGCGTCGCAGGTCGCAACCGTGTCGCGCGGCATCACCGCGCGGGCGACCTCGACGGCGCGCTGCGGCGAAAGCCCGGTCGCCGGCGTGTTGAGCGCGTTCGCCACCTGCTCGCGGAATTTCTTCGCCGCCTTGGCGCCCCAGTCACCGCCCTCGGGCGCAAGCTCGGCGAGCACCGCGCCAGCAGCGGCTTGAGATCGCCGACGATCTCGGGGTTCGCCGGCACGAAGGCATCGAGGCTCGGAATCGAGGCGAGCGAAAGCACCGGGCGGGCATAGGGCCAGGGCTTGGGCTGCAGCTCCACCGCATCGAGCCCGACGGTGATGATGAGATCGGACTCGCTGACGAGCTCGCGCTCGATCAGGCCGCCGATGATGCAGCCGGCGCGCAGCGGATGGTCCTCGGCGATCGCCCCCTTGCATTTGGTCGTGGTGAGCACCGGCGCGCCGAGCCGCTCGGCGAACTTCACGAGCTCGGCCGCGGCACGGCACCAGTAGACGCCCAGACCGACCAGGATCACCGGCCGCCGCGCCTTGGCGAGCATGTCGAGCGCCGGCTTGAGGTCGGCACGGTCGGGCCCGGGGAACACGAGGTTCGCGGTGAGCGGCGGCTCGGCGATGTACTCGCCGGCTTCGCGCGTCGTCTCGCTCTGCGGCAGCTCGAAATGCACCGGCCCGGGCGGCGCGCCTTGTGCGGTGCGCATCGCGCGGCGCACCTGCTGGCGGATCACCTTGGCGTCGACCGTCGTGCTCCACTTCACGATCGGCTCGTAGATCGCGAGTTGGTTCAGCTTTTGGCGCAGCCCGATCTCGTAGGTCGGGCGCGAATAGCTATCGGTGATGGCAATCAGGGGCGAACGGTCGAGATAGGCGTGGGCGACGCCGTTCACCATGTTGGTGGCGCCGGGGCCGCGGGTCGACATGCAGATGCCGGGACTTCCGGTGATGTCGCCCCAGGTTGCGGCGAGCATCGCGCCGGCGACCTCCTGCTTCATCAGCAGGAACCGCATCTGGCGCTGGCGTGCCGCCTCCATCAGCTCGACCGACTCGCCGCCGGGATGCCCGACGATGAACGGCGTCCCCGCCTCCTTGAATGCGCTCGCCATCACCTCGACGGTCGTGGACATCTTGCCTCCCCGAATTTTGTTTTGTGGCGCGAGCGTAGCACAGGTCGGTGGCCGCAGCGCATGCCCTTCCACGTCATCGCCCGAACTCGATCGACTTGATCGGCGATCCCGATCGGAGGGACGACGCCACCCTCCCTGCCTGTATCGGCTCGGGCCCCACACGGTCGGGGTGTGCCGGCGCCTGCCCGCGATGAACGCAATGCTAAGGAACAGGTGCGATCATGCGCGGCGCGTCGGATTCCGCATAGCCGTGGCGCGCGTGCGCATTCAAGCTGAGGTCATGACGTCCCGGGCGCCTTCGGCGGTGCCGACGCCCGGGTTCGATGTCGAATCTGCAGGGGACCGAGAGATATCGATGCGAGCAATCTCCATGTGGTCGGACCACGGCCCTCGGGTCGGGGAGCGCTGGTGGAAATCCCGTTCCCGGCGAAGGACCCGGTCGTCGACCGGTCTTAAAATCCTGCTCGCCGCCGGCGCGGTCGTCGCCAGCGTGATCGGTGTCAGCGGTGTCTATCCGCAGGTCATCGACGCGGAGTGGATGCAAGGTGCAAAAACCTACGCGTCAAGAATGCCCGCCCCCGATGCGAAGGCAACCGTACCCGATACAAAGATAACGAGGCGGTCCGATAGTCCCGCCTCTATTCAGGCACCGCCGCGGAGCATCGCCCTGACGACGAGCGAGCCACCCTTGGCGACGCCGGGCCCCGCTGCGGTTGTGCCGACGCCGCGCTCCACCGCGACCGCATCCAAGCCGCTACCCCAGGCCACGCCGCTGGCCATCACCGAGATTCCGGACGCGGCGGCTAATGCCGATACGCCGTCAACGCCCGCGCCGACCGTCGCGGCCAAGCCGGTGGCGCCTGTTGTAAAGCGTAGGATCGTCTCGCGAGCCGAACACCCCCGACGTGGCCCCTTCGGATTCGGACCCTTCGCCTTCGGCGGTTCGCCGTTCCGCATGTAGCGCGGCAGGCGCCGTGCTCACCTGAGCGGGATCACCGGGCCAAGCCCGGTGATGACGTAGCGAGGGGGGATGCGCCCGACGTGCCTACTGCACGATCTTGAACTTGTGCACCCGGCGGCCGCGGTTCTCGTCGACATACACGTTGCCCTTGGAGTCGACGGCGATGCCGTGGGGCTGGTCGAGGTCGCCGGCGTAGCGGCCGGCATGGCCGAAGCTGCCGAGCTTCTTGCCGGTCGCGCGCTCGATCATCTCGATCTGCGAATTGTTCTGGTTGACGACGAACAGGTATTTCTGCTCGGGGTCGGGCGAGAAATCGATCGCGACCGAAGCGCCGCCGAACTGCTTGATCTGACCGTCGGCCGGCATGGTGAACGGCTTCCACGGCACGTCGATGGTGCGCTTGAGATCGCCGACTTTGTCGTAGACCTGGATTCGCGCGTTCTGGCGGTTGCAGACATAGACGAGGCCGTCATTGCCGATCGTCAGGCAATGCACGCTCTGCATGCCTTCCGGCTTCCATTGCCGGAGGAACTTGCCGTCGCGGTCCATCACCGCAATGCGGCGGTTGCTGGCGGTGCCCTCGCCGTCAGCGATGTAGACGTCGCCGTTGCCGCGGTCGACGAAGATGCTCGACGGCATGTGGAAGCGGGCGGCGTCGGAATTGAGCGGCGTGCCCTTGGCGGTGCCGTCGGAGGTGTCGTAGACGCCCTTGGTACCGATCTGCTGGAGCAGCTTGCTGCCGTCATGGGTGTATTTCTGCACCATGCCGGACGGCGCGGCGGCGATCCAGACGTTGTTGTCCTTGTCGAAATGGCAGCTGTGCAGCCGCGCATCGAGGAGCTTCGGGTCGCCCCAGGAGTGCACGACGTTGCCTTCCGGATCGAACTCGATCAGCGGCGGTGCGAGATAGCCGGTGTCGAGCTCGTTCGGCAGCACGTCCTGACGGTTGAGGATGAGCACGTGGTCGTTGGCGTCGACGCACAGGCCGCCGAGCCCGCCCATGATCCAGTGATCGGGCAGCGGCTTCGGCCAGTTCAGGTCCGCCTCGTAGTGCGGCGCGTTCTGCGCGTATGAGGGATGCGTGCCGACAATAAGCGTGCCGAAAGCGATCGTGCCGGTCATGAGCGCACCGAACGCCATCGCGGCCCCCGTCGCACCCGCAGCGTGAAAGCGTGTTTTCATGCGTTGTCCTCCCAGGCCCGCGGTATGCGCCGCGATGCCGCGACCATCGCTGCATGGGCAAGCATAAATTGCAAGGGCACCGCGGGGCACGGCCGGTTATGGACTTTTCCGCGACGAGCCAATATCCCGGCCCCGAAACGAACGACCGCATTTGTCCTTTGAGGAACGCCATGAACATCACCGTCGGCAAGAAGGCGATCGCCGAGGCTTCGCAGAAACTCAAGAATTGGGGCCGCTGGGGCAAGGACGACCAGATCGGCACGCTCAACCACGTCAAGCCGGAGGACGTCGTGAAGGCGTCCGCACTGATCCGCACCGGCAAGGTGTTCGCGCTCGGCATTCCGCTCGACCGCAAGGGACCGCAGACCGGCCTGTTCGGCGGGCGCTGGAATCCGATCCACACCATGCTGGCGACCGGCACCGATGCGGTCGCGGGACGGCAGGACGTGGTGCCGAACATCCGCTACGCCGACGATGCCATCAACATGCCGGTGCAATGCGCGACGCACTGGGATTCGCTCGGCCACATCTTCTACGAGGAGCAGATGTACAACGGCCACGACGCCCGGCTCGTCGACAGCAACGGCCTCGGCAAGCTCGGCATCGAGCATTCCCGCAACAAGATGATCGGCCGCGGCGTGCTGCTCGACGTCGCCCGCTTCAAGGGCGTCGATCATCTCGACGACGGCTACGGCATCTCCAATGCCGAGCTCGATGCCTGCGCCAAGGCGCAGAACGTCACGATCGGGCGCGGCGACTTCGTCATCGTGCGCACCGGGCAGCTCGAGAAGTGCCTCAAGGACGGCTGGGGCGCCTATGCCGGCGGCGACGCGCCGGGGGTGAAGTTCGAGAACTGCTACTGGTGCCAGGAGAAGGAGATCGCCGCGATCTGCTCCGACACCTGGGGCGTCGAGGTCCGGCCCAACGAGACCAAGGAAGCCAACCAGCCCTGGCACTGGGTGGTGATCCCCGCCATGGGGCTGACCATGGGCGAGATGTTCTACTTGAAGGAGCTCGCCGAGGATTGCCGCGCCGACGGCATCTACGAGTTCTTCTTCTGCGGCCCGCCCCTGATCATCACCGGAGGCACGGGATCGCCGATCAATCCGCAGGCCATCAAATGAGGTGATGCGCGGACGCCTCACACCTCCGGCCACGACAGGTAAACGCCGGGCAGCCCCCTCGATTTGCTGGATTTTCGCCGCAAATTTGGTTAACAAAGTATTGGGGCAGCGGATCGTTTTCGGTCTCGACCGAGCAAAAACGGCCGCAGTGACGGGGGTTGGCGATGTGGGGTGGGACGCACCGGCGCGGGGCGCCGGTCGGCGGCACTGTACGCGCAGTGCAATTTGCTACTTTTTTGAGCATCGCAGCGGCCGTCGCGCTCGGAGGTTGTTCGTCGTCCGGCTTGCCCGGCGCGCTTTCAGGGGCGGGTGGCCAAGCCAGGACCGTCGCCTTCGAATCGATCGACGGGCCACCGGAAACCGTCTTCAAGAACCTGGTTCAGCAGCTCAATCAGGAAGCCCAGTCACGGCAGGTTTCGGTGGTGTCGCGGGAAGCGGCCGCGCAGTATCGCATCCGCGGCTATGTCGCCGCCCATGTGCAGGGCAAGAAGACCACGATTTCCTGGGTCTGGGACGTCTATGACGCGGACCACCAGCGCGCCATGCGCCTCACGGGCGAAGAGGCTGGCGCGTCCGGCCGCACCGCCTGGAATGCCGCCGACGACCAGGTGCTGAACCACATCGCCCGCGACGGCATGACCCGCCTCTCGGCTTTTCTCACCGATCCCTCGGCCCCCGCTCCGTCGGCGCCGGCGCAAGCACAGCCCAACGTGGCGTTCCTGCCGGAGGCGAGCGGAATCCTCGCCTTTGCCCCGACCGGCGGCTCGCAATAGGCGCGGACGCGCCAGTTCTCCGGGGACAAGCGAATTCGTTCGTATTGCCAGCGGCATGACGTAATTGTTATGACCGCCCCGCCGCCGCGGCTCGTTGCTCGGCGACAGCCTGATCCCGAGAAGTTGCAGACTTTTCGGACAGGATCCGGCTCAAACCCAGTGTTCGGCGGCCACCCGGCGGGGCGGCTCAAGGAGACGTGCATGACGCCCAACAACGGAGCGATCAAGCTCGTTGCCGGCAACTCCAATCCCCGCCTCGCCGAGGCAATCGGCGCCCACCTGCGCCTCCCCCTCGCCAAGGCCGTGGTCCGCCGCTTCGCCGACATGGAGATATTCGTCGAGATTCTCGAGAACGTCCGCGGCGCCGATGTCTTCGTGATCCAGTCGACGTCGTTTCCGGCGAACGACCATCTGATGGAATTGCTCATCATCATCGACGCGCTGCGCCGCGCCTCGGCACGACGCATCACCGCGGTGATTCCGTATTTCGGCTATGCGCGGCAGGACCGCAAACCCGGGCCGCGCACGCCGATCTCGGCGAAGCTCGTCGCCAACCTGATCACCCGTGCCGGCGCCGACCGGGTGCTGACCCTCGATCTCCACGCGGGACAAATCCAGGGCTTCTTCGACATCCCGACCGACAACCTCTACGCCGCGCCGGTGATCGTGCGCGACATCCGCGATCGCTTCGACCTCTCCAAGGTCACGGTGGTATCGCCGGACGTCGGCGGCGTGGTGCGCGCCCGCGGCCTCGCCAAGCGCATCAACGCGCCGCTCGCGATCATCGACAAGCGACGCGAGCGCGCCGGCGAATCCGAGGTCATGAACCTGATCGGCGAGGTCGAGGGACGCACCTGCATCCTGATCGACGACATCGTCGATTCCGGCGGTACCCTGGTGAATGCCGGCGACGCGCTGCTCGATCACGGCGCGGAGGATGTCTACGCCTACATCTCCCACGGCGTGCTGTCCGGCGGCGCGGTCGCCCGCACCACGGCCTCGCGGCTCAAGGAGCTCGTGATCACCGATTCGATCCAGGCCTCCGAGGCGGTGCGGGTCGCCGGCAACATCCGCGTGCTCTCGATCGCGACCCTGATCGGGGAAGCGATCCACCGCACCGCGTCCGAAGAATCGGTGTCGAGCCTGTTCGACTGACCCCTTGCGGGTTGCGCCGCACCCCCGAGTCAACTTGTCGCAGGCGGCCTTGTGGAAGGCCCTCGATGGCGGATTGCGCAATCCCGGCGAATCCTCGATCACTCAATGAATCAAGCGCTTCCCCGCGGCTTGAGGTCGAGCGGCCCGAAAGGGCCGCTCATGATTCGAGGGCTGGTCATCGCATGCGCAAAGGCGCGTCAAGACGACCGAAAACGTTATCCGCGCGCCAGATTGCCGCGGCGCGCGCGTTCCCTGCAGCCCCTCCTCGGGAGGCCGACATGACGCTGACCAACGAAATCTCCGAACTGCAGCACAATCCGGTGGACGTGGTCGAAAGCCTCGCCACCACCCACGACTGGTCGTTCTCCCGCGCGAGCGATGACGAGGTCACGATCCTGGTCACCGGCCACTGGAGCGACTACCAGCTCTCCTTCACCTGGATGGCCGAGGTCGAAGCGCTCCATCTTGCCTGCGCCTTCGAGCTCAAGGTGCCGGAACGCCGGCGCAGCGAGGTCATCGAACTCACGGCGATGATCAACGAGCAGATGTGGGTCGGCCACTTCGACGCATGGCTTGCCGACGGTATCATCATGTTCCGCCACGCCCTCCTCCTCACCGCCGGCATCACGGCGACAGCCGAGCAATGCGAAGCGGTGCTCGCGATCGCGCTCGATTCCTGCGAGCGCCATTTCCAGGCCTTCCAGTTCGTGGTGTGGGCGGGCAAGACGCCGCGCCAGGCGCTCGACGCGATGATGTTCCAGACGTCGGGGGAGGCGTGAGGGGCAAATTTTGATGCGAAGCGGGGTCCCATGGCATACTTCTCCCATTGGAGGACGTGACCAATGCCCCGAACAGTCAACCTCGGTGACCAGCTCGAAGATTTCGTGACCGGATTGGTCGCGTCGGGCCGCTATGCTTCCGAGGACCAAGTGCTGCGTGAAGGCGTTCGGCTCATTCTGGAACGTGAGGCGCGCTTGGCGAGTCTCGACGACGCGATCGCCAAGGGCATCGAGGCCACCGAGGCCGGCAACGCCAAGCCATCCTCCGAAGTCTTTGCTCGTCTCGAGGCCAAGTATCGTGCGCTCGCCGAGTCGGCGGGTTGATGGTCGTCATCATTGGCGGCCCGGCTGAGGCCGACCTCTAGAACATTGCTGACTACATCGCCGCGCAAAATCCGATCCGCGCGCTTTCCTTCGTGCGCGAATTGCGCGACCGATGCGAGCCCTCGCCGACGCGCCGCGCGCCTATCCCCTGGTCCCGCGGTACGAGCATCTGGGCATTCGCCGCCGCCCTTACGGAAACTACCTGATCTTCTATCGGGTTGACGGCCAGATCATCGAAGTGGTCCATATCCTTCACGGCGCACAGGACCACCAGAGACTGCTTTTTCCGGAAGAATAGTGGGACATTTATGCCGACATTGGCCGCGTCAGACATGCCGACCGCACATCGCAAGCTTGACATCCTCCTCGTCGGCGCCGGCAAGATGGGGAGCGCGCTGCTCGAAGGATGGCTCGGGCTCGGCGTCGATCCCGCCGGCATCACCGTGATCGAGCCGCAGCCGACCTCGGAAATCGCGGGGCTCGCGGCGCGCGGACTGCTCCTCAATCCGACCACCCTGCCCTCGCGCACCGATGCCGTCGTGATTGCGGTCAAACCGCAGACCGCGCCGGAGGCGCTCGCCGGCATCGCCGATCGCATCGCACCGGGCGCGGTGGTGATCTCGATCATGGCCGGCCGCACCATCGCTTTCATCGAGGCAGCGCTGCCCGCGGGCACGGCGATCGTGCGCGCGATGCCGAACACCCCCGCCGCCATCGGCCGCGGCATCACCGTCGCGGTGCCGAATGCGCAGGTGACGCCGGCGCAGCGCGACCTTGCGCACCGTCTCCTTGCCGCGACCGGCGCCGTCGAATGGGTCGACGACGAGGCGCTGATGGACGCGGTGACCGCGGTATCGGGCTCCGGCCCCGCCTATATCTTCCTGCTTGCCGAGAGCCTCGCCCGCGCCGGCCAGAAGGCCGGCCTGCCTGCGTCGCTCGCCGCGAGCCTCGCCCGCGCCACCGTGGCCGGGGCGGGCGAATTGTTGCACCGCTCGCCGCTCGATCCCGCCACCTTGCGCCACAACGTGACGTCGCCGGGCGGCACCACCGCAGCGGCGCTTGAGGTCCTGATGTCCGCCGACGGCCTCGATCCGCTGATGGAGCGCGCGATCGCCGCAGCGACACGGCGTTCCCGCGAGCTCGCAGGTTAGCGCCCGCGCTCTGGCACCACCGCGGCAAGCCGCCTAAATTGAGAGCGAGCGGCGGCCGTCCGCGACCGCTGTAAGCGTGCAAACAATGGGAGCGAGCCATGGCGCGAAAGCCCGCAAATGGGAACCCGGCGAGCCACGAACGGACGCCGTCGGACCGCGAGAAGATCATCGCCGCCTTCCTAGGCCTGCTTGCCGAGCAGCCGATCGAGCGTATCGGCTTTGCCGACGTCGCCGGGCGCGCGGAGGTGAGCCTTGCAACGCTGCGCGGCGAGTTTTCCTCGCTGCTCGCGATCTATGCGGCGCACGTCAAGGAGATCGATCGCAAGGTGCTTGCCGGCGGCGAGGCCGACATGGCGGAGGAGCCGCCGCGCGAGCGGCTGTTCGACGTCCTCATGCGACGCCTCGAAGCGCTCGCGCCACACAAAGAGGCGATCCGCTCGCTGCTGCGCTCGGTGCGGCGCAACCCCGGGCTCGCCTTCGCGCTCAACGGCCTCGCAGTGCAATCCCAGCAATGGATGCTAACGGCAGCCGGCATCGGCGCCGCAGGGCCGCGGGGCATGCTGCGCGCCCAAGGCGCTGCGTTGGTGTTCGCGCGCGTGCTGCGGACCTTCGTCGATGACGACGATCCCGGCCTCGCCCGCACCATGGCGGCGCTCGACCGCGCGCTCGCCCGCGGTCAGCGCTGGGTTGGCTTCCTCGACGACCTCTGCCGCTTCGTGCCGGGCGGGCGTTGCGGGCCGCTGCGCCGCCGACGCCGGCGGCGCGACGAAGTCGACCGCGATCTCGATCTCGGCGACGAGGAGCCGATCCCGGTGTGACCGCCCGTTGCCGCGGCTACGAAGTCCTGATGGAGGCGATGGCCTAAGCAGAATTGCGTCGCCTTGTAGGATGGGTTGAGCCCTTGCGAAACCCATCACTTTGCCGCCGCGACCGCCATGACGAGCTATTGCCGCAACTTCGTTCCGGGGGCGGCCGAGCGATGATGGGTTTCGCAAGGGCTCAACCCATCATACGCGCTTCACCTTCCGTGCGGCTCGTCACACCGGAATCCGCACCGTCGCGCGCAGGCCGCCGAGTGGACTGTCCCCCAGCCTAATGTCGCCGCCGTGGGAGCGTGCGATGTCGCGGGCGATGGCGAGCCCGAGACCGCTGCCGCCCTCGTCCTGGTTGCGGGGGTCGTCGAGCCGCAGGAACGGCTTGAACACGTCCTCGCGCAGGCGCAGCGGAATGCCGGGGCCGTCGTCGTCGACCGTGACCGTGAAATAGCGATGGTCGCGGTGGCCGGTGATTTCGATCGTCGAGCCGAACCGGGCGGCGTTGGAGACGAGATTGCCGAGGCAGCGCTTGAACGCATTCGGGCGCACGGTGACGATCGGGAACCCGTGGAAGGTCGCCGACGCCTTGTGGCCGTCCCGCTCGGCGTCGGCGCGCAGCTCTTCGAGAAATGCCGCCATGTCGGTTGCTTCCGCCTGCTCGCCGGCGTCGCCGCGGGCGAAGGCGAGATAGCCCTCGAGCATGCGGCTCATCTCGTCGATGTCCTTCTTCATCGCCTCGACTTCGGGGCTGTCGCCGATCAGCGCGAGCTCGAGCTTGAAACGGGTAAGAATGGTGCGCAGGTCGTGGGAGACACCCGCGAGCATCGTAGTGCGCTGCTCGATGGTGCGCTCGACCCGCGTCTTCATCTCGATGAAGGCGGAAGCGGCGCGGCGCACCTCCTGGGCGCCGCGCGGGCGGAAGTCCGCCACCTCGCGGCCCTTGCCGAAGCTCTCGACCGCATCGGCGAGCCGCAGGATCGGGCGGATCTGGTTGCGCAGGAACAGGATCGCGACGGTGATGAGCACCAGCGACGTTCCCACCATCCACAGCAGGAAGATTTCCGAGTTCGACGCATAGGCGGCGTTGCGGCGGGCGAACACGCGCATCACGGCGTCGTCGAGCTGGATGCGCAGCTCGACGAGGTTGGAGCGGCCGACGGTGTCGATCCAGAACGGCTTGGCGATCTGCTTGCGCACCTCCTCCGAGAGCGCCTGGTCGAGCAGCGAGAAGAACGGCTTCGGCCCGATCGGCGGCAGTGCGTTGACGGGCAGGAAATCGACCGCGAGCCCGAGCCGCTCCTGGGCGACACGGCGCAGCGCCGCGAAGTCGCGGTCGGGCGGGAGCTGCTTCTTCAGATCGATCAGCGCGGCGATGTCCTGGGTCACCGCGGCCGACAGGCGCCGTGTCACCGTGTTCCAGTGCCGCTCCATGAACACGAAGGCGACGACCGACTGCAGGATCACCATCGGCGCGATGATGATGATCAGCGCGCGGGCGTAGAGCCCTTTCGGCAGCAGGCTCTTGACCCAGCGGTCGGCACGATCCCAGCCGTCATAGACGCGGCGCGCCGCCGAGCGCAGCTGCGACGTGCCGAGGTCGATACTGGTCACGGCGCCAGCACCAGCCGGTAGCCGATGCCGCGCACCGTCTGCACGAACAGCGGATTGGCGGGATCGGTCTCGATCTTGCGCCGCAGCCGATTGACCTGCACGTCGACCGCGCGTTCGCCGGCGGTGGCGCCGTTGCCGGTCAACGCGAGGCGGGGCACGGTGGCGCCGGGCTCGGCGGCGAGCAGGCGCAGCATCTCCTTCTCGCGATCGGTGAGATGCACGATCTCGTCACCGCGCCGCAGCTCGCCGCGCGCGAGGTGGAAGAGATACGGACCGAACCGCACGGTCTCCGCCGCGGGCGGCGGCGGCGCCGGCTGGACGCGCTTCAAGATGTTGGCGATGCGCAGCGACAGCTCGCGCGGCTCGAACGGCTTGGCGACATAATCGTCGGCGCCGATCTCGAGGCCGGTGATGCGGTTCTCCTTCTCGGCGCGGGCGGTGAGCATCAGGATCGGCACGGTCGACTGCGTGCGCAGCGACTTCGCGAGCTCGAAGCCGGTCTCGCCGGGCATGGTGATGTCGAGAATGAGGAGATCGAAGCTCAGCCCGTCGAGCTTGGCGCGGGCGTCGGCCGCGGTGTCGGCGGTGGTGACGCGGTAGCCCTCCGCGCGCAGGAAGCGCGAGAGCAGATCGCGGATGCGGCGGTCGTCGTCGACCACGAGGAGGTGCGGGGCATCGTCCGGAAGCTGTGCGGTCGCCTGCGACTCCATGTGAGCCTCACAGCCGTCGCCGGCGCGAATCGCCGCCATCGATGAGCCGCAGCACGCTATCACGCTGGCCAGGGTCGAGCATCGCAATCAAAAAACGGCGCGCCGATTCCTGGTCGGCATAGCCGAGCCCGGCGAACGCCCGCCCGATCCGCGCGGTCTGCAGGGCGGCGAGCTTGAGCGCGAGCGACTCTCCCTTCGCGGTGACGAACAACAAGCGTTGGCGTCGGTCGGCGCCCTTTCTCTGCTCGACATAGCCCTCGTCGATCAACTGCTTGAGCACGCGCCCGAGCGACTGCTTGGTGATCTTGAGAATGCCGAGCAGCTCCGCGACCTTCATGCCGGGATTACGATTGACGAAATGCAGCACGCGGTGATGAGCGCGCCCGAAGCCGAGCCGCGCCAAGACCTCGTCGGCGTCGCCGACGAAATCACGATAGGCAAAGAAGAGCAGCTCGATCAAATCCCAGAGCGGCTCCGTCTTGTGCCTGATTTCGCCCGCCCCGACGGGGATGTTCAAATTTATGTCAGCCATGTTGACATATTTTTGGGTTTTGTTACCATGGTGCCCTGTTGAGCGGAAGGAACATGCGCACTGTCGTCGATCGGCGACCGTTGCGTCCTTCGCGCCATGGCGTTTTCATCGCCCCGCAACCATATCGAGAGTTGGCGCCCGACGCAAAGCAGCGGGCCACGACAACAGGGCCAAACCGGAGGAAAGACTATGGCGGTGCCCTTCGACCAAATGGAAGGCATGATCTGGTTCGACGGCAAACTGGTGCCGGGACCGCAGGCCAACATCCATGTCCTCACCCATGGCCTGCATTACGCGAGCGCCGTGTTCGAGGGCGAGCGCGCTTACAATGGCGTGATATTCAAGGGCACCGAGCATTCCGAGCGCCTGGTGCGCTCCGCCACCCTGCTCGACTTCGAGATCCCCTACTCGGTCGCCGAGATCGACGCCGCCAAGCGCCTGGTTGTCGAAAAGAACGGCCAGAAGGACGCTTACGTCCGCCCGATCGCGTGGCGCGGCTCCGAACAGCTCGGGGTGGCGGCACAGAACAACCGGATTCATCTCGCCATCGCCACTTGGGAATGGCCGAGCTATTTCGATCCCGCGCAGCAACTCAAGGGCATCCGGCTCGACCTCGCCGAATACCGTCGGCCCGATCCGCGCACCATCCCGTGCCTTGCCAAGGCCGCCGGGCTCTACATGATCTGCACCATCTCCAAGCACCGCGCGGAACGCCGCGGCTATGCCGATGCGATGATGCTCGACTGGGAGGGCCGGGTCGCCGAGTGCACCGGGGCCAACATCTTCTTCATCAAGGACGGGCGCATCCACACGCCGACCGCCGACTGCTTCCTCGACGGCATCACGCGCCGCACCGCCATGGACCTCGCGCGGCGGCGCGGCATCGAGGTGGTCGAGCGGCGCATCCTGCCCGACGAGCTCACGAGCTTCACCGAGTGCTTCATCACCGGCACCGCGGCCGAAGTGACGGCGGTGTCCGAGATCGCGGAGTGGAAGTTCAAGCCCGGCGCGATCACCAAGCAGCTGATGGACGATTACTCGGCCGAGGTGCAGCCCAAGGGCAAGGCCGTCGCGGCGTAGCCGCGGCGCGTCCGGAAGCCGCTCGCTACCGTCGCTTAGGTCTGGGTGCTGCAAGTCGATGAGCGGCCCGCAGAGCGGACATCAACGTCGCCTCGTCCACCTTTCGAAGATCGCAGCGTGTCGCTCCCCGGCGCCCCCATCCGCCGGGCACAGGGGCGAACGCATGCGGCGCCTGCTCGCAATAGAAGTCGCGCAGGTCGGGATCGAACATCAGGTTCAGGTCGGCGTCGCGCGCGTTCAACGTGGCGAAGATCTTGCGAGGGGTGCGGAACGCGAGCCGGTCGAAGTGAGGCGCCTCGCTCGCCGATGAAAGAGCGAGGGCCAACTCGCGCACGCGCGCAGCGTCGACAGACATGCACTCCTCCGTCACGGACCGTCCGTACCACGCACTTCGACGCCGCAACACGTCTTCGTCGTCGCCCGTCATCGCCGACGGCGGATTTCGTTTATCACCACGCTGTTGTCGAGGTCGCCTTCGCCGGCGGCGACGCAGGCCGTGAGAATGTCGCGGTGCACCTCGAGAAGCGGCAGCGCCTGGCCGCAGCGCGCGGCCTGGTCGAGCATCAGGTGCACGTCCTTGAGGGTCTGGCGGGCGCGGCCTTCCGGCGCAAAATCTGACGTCGCCATTTTCGCGCCCTTGGTGTCCATCACCTGGGAATAGGCGGCCGAGCCGCGTGCGATCTCGAGGAAAGCCTGCGGATCGAGGCCGAGGCGGGTCGCGAACACCAGGCCTTCGGCGAGCGCGACGCGGTTGAGCCCGAGAATGAGGTTCACCGCAAGCTTGGCGCGGCCGCCGTCGCCGGGGGCGCCGACATGGAATCGCACCGGAAAGATCGCGTCGAGCACGGAGGCCACCTGCGCCGCCACTTGCCGGTCGCCGCCGATCAGCCCGACTCCTTCGCCGCGCCGCACCTGCTCGCTGGTGCCGGACACCGGCGTTTCGAGAAACCGCAGCCCGCGAGGCTCGACGCGGCGCGCGAGCGCAGCGATGCGGTCGGGATCGCAGGTCGAGGTGCACGTCACGATCTTGCCCGAGGCGTCGCCGAGCGCCGTGAGGATCGGCCCTTCCACCACCTCCTCAACCTGGCCGGTGTCGAACACCGCGAGGATGATCGGATCGGCCGCGCGTGCGACGTCACCGATCGACGCCGCGGCGCGGCCGCCGAGCGCAGCGAGGGCCGCGGTCTTCGCCGCGTCGATGTCGTAGCCCACCACATCGAACCCCGCGGCGACGAGCCGGCGCGCCAGCACGCTTCCCATCAGGCCGAGACCGACGATACCGACCGGATCGCTCATGTTGGCTTCCTCAATAACGCGTCGCGCGCTATGACCCGTCGGCCCGGTGCTTGTCAAACGACGCCACCACGGCATCGTCTCCGGGACAAGCCATGACGACTTCAGTCGAACGGATGCTCCTATGATCAACGCCGCAATCGTCGGGCTCGGGCGCTGGGGCCGCAACCATGTCAATGCCGTGGCGGGCAGCTCGCACATCCGCTACGTGCGGGCCGTCAGCCGCAACCCGACGGCGGCGCAGGACTTCGCCGCGCAACACAGCCTCGCGCTGACGACGAGCCTCGACGAGGTGCTTGCCGATCCTGCCATCGACGCCGTGGTGCTCGCGACGCCGCATTCCCAGCACGTCGACGAGGTTGTCGCCGCCGCCAGGGCCGGCAAGGCGGTGTGGTGCGAGAAGCCGCTCGCGCTGACCCGCGCCGAGGCGGCGCGTGCGGTCGAGGCCTGCCGCGCCGCCGGCGTGACGCTGGCGAGCGGCTACAACCGGCGTTTCTTCTCCTCGATGCGCGAGCTCGCGCGCGTGGCGAAGAGCGGCGCGCTCGGCGACATCCTCCACATCGAAGGACACTTCTCCAACGAGTATTCGATCCACGTGATCGGCGGCGGCTGGCGCGACGATCCGAACGAATTCCCCGCGCTCGGCATGACCGGCTGCGGGCTGCACGTGCTCGATGCGCTGATCTCGCTCGCCGGGCCGATCCGTCAGCTCGACGCCAAGGCGTTCGCGGCGAAGCCCGTGCCCGATCCGCGCGACGCCGTCGCGGTGCTCGCCCAATTTGCGTCCGGCGCGACCGGCAGTGATGGCGACGGTACGGGCGAGCGCGCCGTTCTGGCGCGTCCATGTGTTCGGCACCAATGGTGCCGCCGAGGCGCGTGACGAGGACACCTTGCGGGTCGCTTTGATCGGCAAGCCGCCGCGCGAGGAAACCTTTGCGCGCGTCGATTCGCTGCGCGCGGCCTGCGAGGCGTTTGCCGTGGCGGTCGAGCACGGCACGCCGTTCGTGATGACGCCGGGCGAGCTCGTCGACGTCACTGCGGCGTTCGAGGCGGTCATCGCGTCGCTGGCAACGGGACTTTCGACGACGGTGCCGGCCTGAAAAGCTCGCCCCGGAGCGCGGGGCTCCGGGGCGATTTCATTGCCACGATCCGATGGGCGATGCGCAGGGCAGACCGCCGGCGCATCGCCGTCATTCACAGGGTCGAGCCCATGAGCACCGCACCGGCAGGAACCGAAGCGGAGCTCGGCGAAGCAACCGGCGTCGCCTGCTTGTAGAAGAACTGGAACAGCACGCCGATCAGGAAACCGCTTAGCGCCGACTGGACCGCGACGTAGGCGTTGATCGAGAGGATGTCGAGCAGGTTCGACGACGTTCCCGGAAGCGGCGTCGAGCACAGAGACGCGACCATCGTAAATACAAGCTGCAGCGCGCCCTGCCACGCGGCGGTGGCAAACGAGATCGTCGAGGCATTGCCGCGGTCGATATAGACCCCGATGAAATAGCCGAGCACCGCTTGGCTTGATGCGTAGAGGAACGGCGCGATCGTCAGCTCGCCGCGCAGGAAGTAGCTGACCGGGACGGTGAAGGCCAGCGAAACTGCGTAGGCGATCAGGGCGAGGATGAGGTTCTCGGGCCGCTGCCCATCGAAAGCGCCCTCGGCACGCCATGCGCGTTTGCGTTTGATGGCGAGGATGAGGATGGTTCCGTAGTTCACGGTGAAGACGATCGTATATTTGATGATGTGCGCGCGGTCGAGCGCCATCGACGGGATGCCACGAAGGTAGCCGACCAGTGCGTAGCACGCGTTGGCGGCGAGCAGGATCATGAACATGGAGGTCACCACGCGGGCGACCGCATCCCAGTCCATCAACGGCAAGGTCTTGCATTTGATGGTGAAGCCGAGCTTCGCCAGGGCCTCGCTCATCTCCTCCGGATCACTCTCCGTTGCAAACGCCGCCAGCGCGGCGAGGAGGCAGAGCGTCTCGTAGAGACCGTCGCACTTGTCCTGCAGCTCGCGCCGGCGGGCGGCGAGAGCGGCGATCTCCTGGTTGCCCATATTGGCGGCGATATGGGTGTCGATGTCGGTCACCTCGACGGGGATGATTTTCTCCTGGTCGTGCAGGTACGCGGTGAGCGCGGCCCGCAATTCCTGGCTCCGGTTCGCGACTTCCCGCAGATCGCGGTCGAGCTTGATCCGGAACCCGGTGAACTTCCCGGCGCTCATGGCGGCGGTCAGCGCGGTTCTCAGGCAGACCATCTGGACCAGCCGCTGCTCGAGACCGCCGGTCAGCCGGCCTGCGGCCGCCCTCATCGCATCACGGCTGACGAGGGTCGGACGCACCGCGGCGAGCGTCTCCGCCGTCGGTGAGAACGGCGCGTCGTAGAGGCTTTCGGCGAGGATCCTCGCGTCGTCCGGGATGTAGGCCGCCTTGTGCAGCTTGCGCAGCATCCAGCCATCGATGTCCTTCAACCCGGGAACAGAGGAGAGCAGCCCCGTCAGCACGAACAGGGCGAACAACGCGCGGTGCTGAAGCGGATCGGCGGCGGTCGGCAGGGTCACCTCCGCGCCCGTGAGCAGATTGCCCGCATCGGCGACGAGGCCAGAGAAGAATACGATCGCGATGAAGCCTGCTTCCAGGATCGCGACGTAGTACAGTGCGAAGCGGATATAGCGCGCACGCGAGGTGGTGAAGATCGGCGGCGCCGGCGTGATCAGGCGGCCCCCCGCAACATCGCCCGGCTCGCCGCGACCGGCGAAATCGATCGCATATTCCAGGCTGTTGAAACGTGTCTGGCCGTAGAAATAGAGGGCCAGCATTCCGGCAGCGATGATCCAGTATACTTGCATGACCTGCAACACGTCGGTCCAGGCCACGCCAAACGGCATCTGCGGTGACATGACGGCCTCCTGGGTAATGCACAGGGGCATCCTACGGATCATGCAGAGATCGACAGTGACTTCCCTCACACGCGGGCCCGGCGACCGCGCCGCATTCCGTCGGAACCCGGGAGGCGCTTCGGCATGAATGGAACTCGGCGCTGAAGCCGGAGGTTCCGCGGCGTCGAGGCGCGTTCAAGCTCAGAGAGCAATCAATTCAAATCGAAGCGATGCTTTTCAGGTCGAGGCTTTCGCGCCGCCAAGCATTTCCGCCGATACCACCCCATAGCAGGCGAGCCAGGCATCCTTCACGTCCGGCGTGAAGGCATCGCCCAGACCCTTTTGGAGGGTGGCGATCAGGGCCTTTCCCACGGTGTCATAGTGCTCGGCCCTTACGCCGTATGCGGCGTGCCTCGCGCCGAGCGCCGCGATCGCAGGTGCAATGCGTCCCCAGTCACGCAGGCTGGCGACCGCGGTGCCGATCGCTGCCATCAGTTTCTGGCGCTGTTCCGCCATGTCCTCCTTGAAGAGGGCTCGGAGGCTCGGATCACGCCGGAACAGGTCCTCGTAAAACAGCGTTGCCGCGGTATCGGCGATCGGCACCACCTTCGCGTAGCTCGCCTGGACCAGTGCTTGTTGTGCGGGCGTCATGTCTGCCTCTCTCGGTAGAAGAATCGATGCGTTCGTCATTCCGGCGCGCGCGTCGGCGCGAACCCCGAATCCAGAGGACGATTGCGCAAAAGCGTGGATTGCGGGTTCGCCGCTGCGCGGCGCCCCGGAATGACCGTCGGTTGGTGTTGCCGAGTGCCTCTTACTTCTTCGCCTGCGGGAAATACTTCTGCAGGTACTTTGGATCGGGCGCGGACTGGCCCTTCTGGATCGGCATCAGATAGCCCTCGGAATCGGCGAGATAGAGCTCGCCGCCGATCGCCACCCAACGATTATCCTCGGTGCAGTTGTATTCCTCGTAGATCGGATGGTGCTCGCGCTTGTAGAACCGCTTCACCGTCCACGGCCGCGTCAGCGCGCCGTCCTGCGTGGTGATCTCGTTCCACAACACGTCAGGGTTCGACTTGTCGAGATAGATCTTCTCCTTGACGACGGTGTCGTTGTCCTTGGAGAGCGGCGTGCCGACCGAATCGAACAGGCGCGGGCCGCGCATGTTGCGGGTCTCGATCTCGAGCGTGTCGTAGGTGCCGTCGTTGTCGGTGTCGAGCCACTTGCCGACCGAGAAGCCGACGAAAGCCGGATCGGATTCCTCCGGGTTCGGGAACGCCCGTCCGTCGGTATAGATGCGGCGGATCGGGCTCATGGATTCGACCAGCATGTAGGTGGTCTTCGGCTTGATCACGATCTCCATCGGCTCGTACATCATCATCACTCGCGGCATTCCGACCGGGCCGCACGTGCCCTTGATGTCGAACTGGACGCCGGCCTTGCCTTTGGCAAGGTTCGCCTCGAGGACCTTCTGGTATTCGGGGGTAAGCGGCGCCTGCTGGCCGAGGCCTCCGGGCTTCGTCGGATCCCAGGTGCCGACCGGGCTGCCACGATTCCACAGGCCCTCCCAGTCCGGATACTTCTTGGCGTCGTCCGCCAAGGCGACGGCGCTCGACAGGACGATCGCCGCCAGCGCGCTCGCGCAGGAAACGCTTCGCAACCCCATTGCAGTTCTCCCTAATTTGATCCGGCATCCTCGTGGCCCGACGCGATCGCCGGGGCCTTGGCGCAAGCTTAGTTGACAGGTCCGGCGCTGTCATCGCCTGCCCTCACGCCATCCGATTGGTCAGCGTGCCGATGTGCTCGATCCAGAGCTTCACCTCATCGCCGGCCTTCAAGAATTCCTTGCGCGCCGCGCCGACCCCGGAGGGGGTGCCCGTCAGCACGACGTCGCCGGGATTGAGGGTGATGCGCGAGCTCAGATGCGCGATCTGCTCGGCGATCGAGAAGATCATCTTGCCGGTATTGGAATCCTGCTTGATGACGTCGTTGACCCAGAGCTTGAGGCCGAGGTTCTGCGGATCGGAGATGTCGTCGGCCGGCACGATCCACGGTCCCAGCGGACAGGAGCCGTCGAAGTTCTTGTGAGCGACCCAGTCGAACTTGAACGGGGAGTCGTCGGGTACACCGGTGCGGCGGCCCATGTCGCGGGCGGAGAGATCGTTGGCGATGGTGTAGCCGGCGACATGGTCGAGCGCCTGGGCGAGGGAGACGTTCTTCGCCGGGCGGCCGATCACCGCGGCAAGCTCGATCTCCCAGTCCATGGTCTGCGACAGCCCGGTGATCGTGACCGTCTCCCCCGGCGCGGCGAGGGTGCTCCGCCCGGCCTTGATGAAGTGCCAGGGCTTGAGGCCGAGCGTGTGCGGGTCGGGCGGCGGCGGGCGGTTCTGGGCGCGGGCCATCTCGGCGGCGTGGTCGGCATAATTGGCGCCGGCGCAGTAGATCGCCGACGGCCAGCGGAGCGGCGCCAGTAGCCTGGTATCGGCAAGCCGTCGCCCCTTGCCCGGTGCGGACGCTGCCGTGGCGAGGCGCGCCTGCGCCGCCGGCCAGTCCTCGAGGATGCCGAGCACGGTCGCGTCGCCCGCCTGCCCGGTCAGGGCCGCGGCATCGAAGAGTTCCTCGCCGATGACCAGTCCCGCGCGCGGGCTGTCCGCGGCATAAGTTACCAGGCGATAGCTCATCTCCCCTCCCTTTGGTCGTCTTCAAACAGGTCGCGCTCGCTTGGCAGAAGCGCGCGCGAGGTGCAAGCCATATGCACGTTTGTCGCGATGACGCCTTGTGCTGCACGCTGGTTCCGGCCGCGGATTTCCGTTATGAATCGCGGCTCAACGATCAGGCAACAAGCAGGCCTCCGGGCCTCGGAGGATAGCGTCGTATGGTTGAAAAGCTCGTCGGCAAAGCGGCCGAGTTCAAGGACGGCGACCGCCGCATCGTGTTCGTGGGCGACAATGAAATCGGGGTCTTCCGGGAAAACGGGACGTTCTACGCCTACAGCAACTACTGCCTGCATCAAGGCGGCCCAGCCTGCGAGGGCCTGACCATCGCCAAGGTCGAAGAACGGCTGATGCCCGACAAGACGTCGAAGGGCCTCTACTTCTCCGAGACCGAGATGCACTTCGTGTGCCCGTGGCATGGCTACGAATACGACCTCAAGACTGGAGAATGTGTCTCCGATCGCAAGCTCAAGCTGCGCAAATACGAAGTGATCCAGAAGGGAGACGAGGTCTATGTCCGCGCGTAAGCCGGCGCCCGCCAACGTCGCGGCGCGGCCTGTCCCGAAGCCCGCCAAGGCCGCCGCAAACCCCGTACCGGCGACCGCGCCGGGACCCGACGCTTCGACGGGCGACGCATCGTCCGGCGACGCATCGTCCTTGGCCCTCGCGCTCGCCGGCGACATCGACCGCGCGCTCAACGAAGGGCGCACCGATATCCTGAGCGAAGCGGCGGTGCAGGCCCTGATGGCAGCGGCCTGCCGAAGCTATTCGGCGCAGATCGAAGGCGGCGGCAGCTATCCGCCGCTGTCCGATCGCAGCCGCGTCACCTCGACCGACGTCATGGTGACCGCGAGCGGATTGCTCAAGGCGACGAACCTCGCCGTCTTCGAACTCGGAATGTGGCAAAGCTGGACCGGCCGCTGACCGGCCGCACTTGATTTTTTGGAGGTACGCCAATGGATCTCATCTCCGATCGCGGCCGGCGCGTCACCGTCGAGGAGCTCAATACCTCGCGGCTCCTCGCTCACGCCCGCCAGCAAGCGCACAAGCGCAAGCTGGACGACATGGTGATCGTCGACGTCGACGCCCATCACTACGAGAACGAGCACATGAAGGACATCCTGCCCTTCATGGAGAACGACGTGCTTCGCCAGCTCTCGATGGCGCAGACCATGAAGAGCGGCCGCGGCACCCTGATCCCGACACAGGTCGGCTACCAGGACATGGGCGGGCGCGTCACCCGCTACTCGATGCGCTCCTCGGAGAAGACCGAGCCCGGCGTCCATCGCGACGTGCAGCTCGGCAACCGCTGGATGGACGCGATGAGCGTCGACTATTCCTGCCTGTTCCCGACCGGCATGCTCAACATCGGCCTGCATCCCCAAAAGGAAATGGAGGTCGACCTGTGCTGGGCCTACAACCGGTGGGTCACCGAGAAGGTGCTCCCCGAATCCGACGGGCGGATGTTCTCGATGCTGTGCCTGCCGTTCTCCGATCCCGACGAGACGCTGCGCCACGTCGAGACCTTCGGCCATCGCAAGGGCGTCGGCGGCTTCATGGTCACCACCGTTCGCACGCTGCCCGTGCACGACAATGCCTACATGAAGACCTACCGCGCCATCGAGGAGCGCGGCCTCGTGCTGTCGTTCCACTCGGCGTTCAATTGGAACGAAAACGTGTTCCGCGGCTGTAACCGCTTCATCGCGGTGCATGCGCTCGGCTTCTCGTTCTACAACATCCTCCACTGCACCAACTGGGTGGTGAACGGGATGGGTGAACGCTTCCCCAAGCTGCCGGTGATCTGGATCGAGTCCGGCATCGCCTGGGTGCCGTTCCTGATGCAGCGGCTCGACCACGAATACATGATGCGGCCGTCCGAGTGCCCGCTGCTCAAGAAGAAGCCCTCCGAGTACATGCGCGACATGTACTACTCGTCGCAGCCGATGGAGGTCCAGGACTACGCCGCGATGGAGCAGACCTTCCGCATGATGGATGCGGAGAACCATCTGCTCTACGCCTCGGACTATCCGCACTGGGACTTCGACCTGCCGTCGACGATCTTCGACCTGCCGTTCGTCTCCGAGCGCGGCAAGCACAACATCCTCGGCGGCACCGCGGCGCGGCTCTTCAAGCTTCCTCCGCGCAACGAGAAGCAGAAGGAAAATCTGATCCGGTTCGGAAATCTGACGGCGGCCGCGTAGTCGCTGCCCATTTCCTCACGCACTGTCATCGCCCGGCTTGACCGGGCGATCCAGTAACCACCGGACTCTCGGTGGGGCAAGGTCTCAGAAACATCGATAGCTCAGGGGTTACTGGATTGCCCGGTCAAGCCGGGCAATGACAACGACAGGGGCTTTGCGCAAATGCTCGCACTCGCACCGAGGCTCGCCGCACAGCTGCTTTTTGCGCTTCTCGTCGCATCCTCGGGCATCGCGTTCGCGCAGGACGCGCCCTCGTTCAAGGGCAAGACCGTCGACATCTACACCGGCTACAGCGTCGGCGGCGGCTATGACCTCTACACCCGCCTGCTGGCGCGTCACATCGGCAAGCATCTTCCCGGCGACCCGGCGGTCGTGCCGAAGAACATGGAAGGCGCGGCGAGCATCCGTCTCGCCAACTGGCTCACCACCGCGGCGCCGAGGGACGGCAGCGTGTTCGGCACCATCGGTCGCGGCACTGCGCTCGATCCGCTGCTCGGCCAGCCCGGCGCGCAGTTCGACGGCACCAGGTTCAACTGGATCGGCAGCGCCAACGACGAGGTGAGCGTCTGCGTCGCCTGGCACACGTCGGGATTTACGACCTTCGACGACGTCCTCCGCCGCGAATTACTGGTCGGCGGCACCGGGCCGGGCGACGATACCATCCAGTTCAGCAAGGTGCTGGTCGGCGTGCTCGGGGCGAAGCTGAAAATCATCTCCGGCTATCCCGGCGGCAACGATGCCGTGCTTGCGATGGAGCGCGGCGAGTTGCAGGGCCGCTGCGGCTGGTCCTATTCGAGCATCAAGGCCGCGCACCCGGACTGGCTTGCGCAGAAGAAGATCGCGATCCTGGTGCAGCTCGCGCTCGCCAAGCACCCGGAGCTGCCCGAGGTGCCGCTGATCACCGACCTCGCCAAGACCGAGGAGCAGCAGCAACTCCTCAAATTCGTGTTCGCCCGCCAGGTGATGGGCCGTCCCTACCTCGCCCCACCCGGCGTGCCGCCGTCAACCGTCGCCGCGCTGCGCCGCGCCTTCATGGAAACCATGGCCGACAAGGATTTCCTCGCCGACGCCGCGCGCGGCAAGCTCGAGATCACACCGGTCTCCGGCGAGCGCATCCAGGCGCTGATGGCGGAGCTCTACAAGACGCCGCCGGCGCTCGCGAAGCGGCTCGCGGAGATGCTGAGGTAGCGGTTTTTCACAGAGCCGCTCATGGCCGGGATTGTCCCGGCCACCCCGCTCAGCATGGCACGGCCGTGCCACATTATCGGGGTCGCCGGGACGAGCCCGGCGATGACCAAAAGGCAAGCGCGTCGAAAAGTAAGCTACAACCCGATCCATCGCGCGATATCGCCGATCGCCTCCCACGCCGCGTACATCTGCAGCGTCACGACGAGGGCCCCGAAGATGAGGCCCACTCCCAGCAGCAGCCCGTCCTCTTCGAGATAAGCGAGCGAGATGAGCGCGATCGCCAGCGCCGGCGGGATGTTGCTCAGCGGCAGCGGCGTGAACGTCACCGCGAGGCTCAGCACAAGCACCGCGACCCCGACGACGCGCTTCGTCAATTCATGCGGGGTCGGCCAGCGCGGGTGGGCGATCTGCTCGAGATATTTGAGCATCGGCAGAAACCGCCTGATGACGGATGCGAGGTGTCGCGCGGGCAGCGGGCGGTCGGCGAGGCCGTCGGGAAAGGCCGGAGCCGGGCGCCCCTCGATCATCTGCACGGCCACGATGATGAGCAGCAGGCCCGCGACGATCGAGACGCCGGGCACGACCGCGACCACGGCGCACATCAGCATGATCAGGCCGAACGATCGCTTGTCCAGCATGCTCATCAGCCAGCCGAGAGTGAAATGCTCCTTCGGCGAGGCGTCGTGCAGGCGCTGCAGGATCTCGGAAGTGAGAACGTCGACCGGCTCGCCGGGACGCTGCGGCGCTTCCACACTTTGCGCGATGCCGGCCCCTGAACCGGCTGGCGGCGATTCCGCGGCATCTCTCCGGGGAGACTCCATTGGTTGCGCCCCTACTCCGCCGCCTCGATCGCCGGCGCAGCGCCGTCGTCGGGGAAATATTTTTGCATGCGCGGCGTCACGCCGTTCTTCTTCATCTCGTCGAGCCAGAGCGGATGGATGCGCTTGTCCTGGTCCTCGTATTCGATCTGGTCACCGCCCTCCTTGAGGCTGAGCGACACCGCGCCCTTCTCGCCGTTGACGCCGAGCAGGGAGCGCCGCTGCTGCAGCGTGAGCGGATAGCGCAACCCGCCGACGCCGGTCGCGAGGTAGCGCGCCGGATGCTGGCTCGCATTGAAGTGCTGGTGGAACTGCTGGTCGGCCGGCGGAAACACCACCCCGAAATGCCAGTCGAGACGGCGAAAATCCTTGTCGGCGTCGAACCACAGGAGCGAATAGCCGTGGCCAGTGACGCACATCACGTGGAAGCCGGGGCCGTGGCGGTGGCCCTTCTTGTAGGTGCCGACCGGCATCTCCGAGATGTGGGCGTGCATGGTGCCGTCGGCGAGCACGAACATGATGTTGGTGCCGCCGGCGCCGCGGTCGCCCCAGGATTTCAGCTCGATCGCCGCAAGGTCGGGGACGAAATTGGTCTCCCACATGTGGTTGCCCGGCCGCACGGTGATGAGATCGCCCTCCCCTGAGAAATACGCGTTCTTGCCAGTACGCGCGGCGAACTCGAAATCGGTGTCGAACACGAAGCGCTCGTCGTGGAAAGTATTCATCACGAGGGGCAGGTCGGTCGTGGAGACGAGGAGCGCGCGTTCCCGCCCGCTGCCGTTGAAGTGGCGGTGCTTGGCGTTGAGCGGGATCGCGAACAGGCTGCGCGGCCCCCATTCGAAGCTCTTCTTGCGGCCGTCGGCGAACTCGACCTGGGTCGAGCCGGTGCCTTCGAGCACGCAGATCGCGTCTTCATAGAGATGGCGCTGCGGCGCCGTCGAACCGCCAGGCGGTATGTCGAACAAGAACATGTTGGCGAAGTCGCCGCGGCCCTTGAGATGCACCGCCGCCGATTTGACGCCGACGCGCGGCCACATCGCGGTCTCGACCTTGAAGAGATCGATGCCGTAGTCCTCGACAACGGCTAAGCCTTCCTTGGCGACCCAGTCGAGATAGGCGTCGACGCCGTAGCGCGGCTTGTCCTCGGTCATCGGGCTCCGTCCGTTCGTCCTTGCAGCCTTCGGCACCCCCTACTCATCAGAAGTCGTCATGGCCGGGCTCGACCCGGCCATCCCGATCGTGTGGCACGGTCTTGCCACCCCGAGCGGGATCGCCGGGTCAAGCCCGGCGATGACACTCCAGGAAGGAGTGACAGCCGCCAACTATATGTCAGTCAATTCCACAATGCCTAGGAAAACAGCAGCGACTTGATCACCACAGGCACCACGCCTGGCGGGGTGATCGGCGCGCCGACATCGACGAAGTCGAGGTCCTGGAGCGAGACCCCGTCGATCGAGACGAGGTCGCAGGCGAGCCCCAATTCCTGGGTGAGGATGCGGCCCATGGTCTTGCCGACGTCGCCGTCGATCATCAGGAGCAGCGGCGCGGCCCGCGTGCCGTTCGGCGCGACCGCGGCCATGATGGCGCGGCCGGCGGCGGCGAGCCGGTGATAGTCGGGATCGCCGTGCCAGGAGAACGCGATGGCGAGGCGCCCGCCGGGATCGAGGTCGAGCCGGGCGAGCGCCGCCGTGATCGCCGCGGCAAGCGCCTCGCCGTCGATCGCGCCGTCGAGATCAAGCCCGACATGAACGACGGGAACGTTGTGCACGGGCAGCACGCCCGGCCCCGGCAGATGGATGGTCTTGCCACTCACCTGCACGGTGAACTGGGACGCGCCGATAACGGTGGCGCGGATGCGCTGGCCGGGATCGATCACGGCAAGCCGCGTGCGACGCGCAAGCTCGGCGCGCAGCGCGTCTGCGAGCGGGCGGGCGATGTCGCCGTAATCGCAGTGCTCGTAGCCGAAGACGTATTCCGACACGCCGCCGGAGAAGGTGATCGCGTCCGGCGCCTTGACGCGCACCAGCGGCTCGGTGAGCAGCAGCGAGCGAGCGAGCGCATCGGGCGCGGCATCGAGAATGTAACCGGCTGCGATTGTCGCGAGCCGGCGCGCGATTGCTTCGCGCGGAGCGGCTACCGCGAGTGTCGCCGGGTCGGTGGCGATGCCAAGGTCGTCGGCGACGCGCTGCGCCGCCTCGTCGACCCGCGTCCAGGCGCCAGTGTCGTCGCGGGCGAGAAGACGGCCGCCCACCGCGAAGGCCGCAACGCCGAGAAGCACGCCGTTGTCGATCAGCGCGAGCTTGGTGGTGCCGCCGCCGACGTCGACATGGAGCACGCATTTTTCGCGCTCTCTGGAAAGCCTGACCGCGCCGGCGCCGTGGGCGGCGAGCGCGCATTCGAGCTTGTGGCCGGCGGTAGCGCAGACGAACTTGCCGGCCTCGGCGGCAAACAGCTCGTCGATCGCCTTGGCGTTCCGCCGTTTGATCGCCTCGCCGGTGAGGATCACCGCGCCCGAGTCGACGTCCTCCCGCGCAAAGCCGGCGTCGCGATAGCATCGCGCGATGAAGTCGCCGAGCGCGGCCGCATCGATGGTGCCGTCGCCGAGGAACGGCGTGAGCATGATCGGCGAGCGCCACACCACCTGGCGATGCACGGCGACGAAGCGGCTCGACAGGCCCTGGCTCTGGCGCTGCAGCAGCACCTTGGCGAACAGGAGGTGCGAGGTCGAGCTGCCGATGTCGATGCCGATGGTGGAGAGCTCGACGTTCTCCTGGCTCCAGATGGTGCGCGCGATCTCGGCACGCTCCTCGTCGGACATCGTGAGATGCTCGTGAAAGAGGTCGAGCTCGTGCATGAGGTTTCCGCCCAACCGGGCCTGGTCGCGATCCGGTGGGCACAGTGTGCGCAACCGCTGCGGCTTGTAAAGCGCGCCGCGAACGCATAGTGGTGCAGCGCCTTTGCCACGCGGCTCGGCGCTTCTTCCCCCTCTCCCCGCGCGCGGGGAGAGGGTCGGGGTGAGGGGGCGGTTTCGCGAGTCTGAGCGTCCGAGAATATCTCTGACGCTCAAACTCGCGGCGAGGCCCCCTCACCCGGATCGCTTCGCGATCCGACCTCTCCCCGTACACGGGGAGAGGTGCGGAAGCCGATCCGCCGATAATCGTGACGTTCAGAGCTTCACATGAAACGCAGCACCGCACGCATCCTCACCACCCATGTCGGCAGCCTGATCCGGCCGCCGGCGTTGATCGAGTTCCTGCGCGCCCAGCAGGAGCGCAAGCCGGTCGATGAAGCGGCCTTCGCCGCGTGCCTGCGCGCCTCGGTCGCCGAGATCGTGCGCCAGCAGGCGGAGGCGGGCATCGACGTCGTCAGCGACGGCGAGTTCGGCAAGACCATCAGCTGGTCGCAATATGCGCTGGAGCGCCTCTCCGGCTTCGAGCGGCGGCCGCTGAAAGCCGGGGCCAATCCGTTCGCGCGCGGCGCCGATCGTACCCGCTTTGCCGAGTTCTACGCCGAGCTCGATGCGCGCGACGCCCCGGCGACGCAATCGGAGGCCGCCTGCATCGGCCCGATCACTTACACTGGTCAGGCGGCGCTCCAGCGCGACATCGACAACTTCAAGGCCGCGCTGGCGAAGAGCCCGGCGGTCGATGCGTTTCTGCCGGTCGCAGCGCCGGCGAGCGTCATCCCCGACCGCAAGAACGAGTATTACGCGAGCGAGGACGACTGCCTGCAGGCGATCGCCGAGGCGATGCGCAGCGAATACCGCATGATCGTCGATGCCGGCTTCCTGGTGCAGCTCGACGATGCACGCACCGCCGTCACCTTCGACCGCATGGTGCCGCCGGCGAGCTTTGCCGACTACCGCGACTGGGTCGCGCGCTATGTCGAGGTGGTGAACCATGCCCTCGAAGGCATCCCCGAGGATCGCGTGCGCTATCACGTGTGCTGGGGAAGCTGGCCGGGACCGCACACGACCGACGTCCCGCTGCGCGACATCGTCGATCTCATCCTCAAGATGCGGGTCGGCGCTTACGTGATCGAGGGTGCCAACCCGCGCCACGAGCACGAGTGGAAGGTGTGGCAGAGCGTGAAGCTGCCGGCCGGCAAGGTGCTCATTCCCGGCGTCATCAGTCACGCCACCAACATCGTCGAACATCCGGAGCTCGTGTGCGAGCGGATCGTCCGGCTGGCGAAGCTCGTCGGCCGCGAGAACGTCATCGCCGGCACTGACTGCGGCTTTGCGCAAAGCCCGATGTACCGGCGGGTGCATCCTTCGATCATGTGGGCGAAGCTCGAAGCGCTCGCCGCCGGGGCGCAGCTCGCGTCGATGGAGCTGTGGGGCTGAGGCCCGGCGTGGGCAACAAGCAGCCGTCAGCGAAGATCATCTTGGCGGTGCTCAGGTTCCGAGCCAGGTACATACGCAAATGCGAATTGAACCTGCACCCCGTTCTCACTAGCATCGGGCACCGACCGATGAGAGTGCGTTCATGTCCTTGCAGAAAGTCGGTTTCGACCGGCGCTCGTTCCTGAAATCATCAGCCGGCGTCGCCGCAGCCACCTGGCGGCCGGGCGCCGCGCTGCTCGGCGCCGGCACCGCGGTGCTGCGCGCGGACCGGGCGGCGGCGCAGCGCGAGCCCCTGGTGCAGCCGATGGAAATCCGCAGCCGGAGCGGCGTCTTCGAGACGACGCTGACCGCGGCGCCGCATCGGCTGCAGATCGGCGAGACCGAGCTGCCGGGGTTCTTCTACAACGGGACGTATCTGCCGCCGCTGTGGCGGGTCCGGCTGGGCGACGTCATGCGCGTCGCGCTGCACAACGAGCTCACCGAAGGGTTCACGAACCTGCATTTCCACGGCATGAGCGTGTCGCCGCGCGGACGAAGCGACAACGTCTTCATCCATCTCCAGCCGGGACACGAATTCCACTACGAGGTGACGATACCGCGCGCCGGCCGGCAGGAGCCCGGCCTCTATTGGTACCATCCGCACGGCCACGGCTTCGTCACCAAGCAGATGCTCGGCGGCATGTCCGGCGCATTCGTGGTCGAGGGCACGGACACACAGTTTCCGATCGTCGCCGGATTGCCCGAGCGGTTTTTCCTGATCAAGCACGCCGAGCCCGGCGGCGGCCGCGAGATCATCACCGTCAACGGCCAGCTCAATCCTCTGGTGGACATCAGGCCGGGCGAGATGCAGTTCTGGCGGATCGCCCATATCGGCGCGACGCTGTTCTTCCCGCTGCAGATACAGGGGATGGCGCTTTATGTCATCGCGACCGACGGACATCCGCTGGCGCAGCCCAAGAAGGTCGACCAGGTCATTCTCGGTCCGGGCCAGCGCCTCGACGCGATCGTGATCGGGCCGCCGGCGGGCGAGTACGCGGTAAACACGCCGCTGTTCAAGAATATGGCGTGGCGCGATCCATTCCCCGCCCAGCAGATCGCGACCGTGGTGTCTGCTGGTCCTGCGGCGAACGCCGACGCGGAGCCCGAGGTGCTGCGCCAGCGCGTCGCCGGCCCGCGCTGGTTCGACGAGGTCCGCAAGAGCCCGATCGCGCGGCAGCGGCGGATCGTCTATTCGCGCACCGAGGATCGCAGCGTCTTCATGATCGACGGCAAGGTGATGGACGACGACCGCGTCGATCAGACGGTGAAGCTCGGCGACACCGAGGAGTGGACCGTCGTCAACACCGACCAGCAGTATCACAGCTTCCACATCCACCAGACCGCGTTCATCGTCACCGAGGTCAACGGCGTGAAACGCGACGAGGACAGCCAGCGCGACACCTTCCCAATTCCGCCCGCGACCGATGCCCGGCCGGGCGTGATCAAGGTGGTGATCCCATTCACCGATCCGGAGATCGTCGGGCGCTTCGTCTATCACTGCCATGCCGTCGACCACGAGGACAAAGGCATGATGGGTGTGGTCCAGGTGGTCATATGAAAATGCGGGGCGCGACTGCCATAGCCTCGTTGCTGCCGCGCGCGATGCGGCTGACGGCCATGCTGCTTGCGTGTCTCGCCGTGCACGCCCCCGTGGCGAAGGCGCAATCGGTCGAGGACTTCTATCGCGGCCGCACCCTCAATCTCGTAATCGGCTACAGCGTCGGCGGAGGCTACGACATCCATGGCCGGCTGCTGGCCCGCCATCTCGGCAAGCATATCCCCGGCAACCCCGGGATCATCGTGCAGAACATGCCGGGCGGCGGCAGTTTGCGCAGCGCCAATTTCCTCTACAACGCCGCGCCCAAGGACGGCTCGACCATCGGCATCTTCTCCCGCGGCATGGCGATGGAGCCGCTGATCGGCGCGAGCAACACCCAGTACGACGCCCGCAAGTTCAGCTGGCTCGGCAGCATCACCAACGAGACGAGCGTGTGCGCGACCTCGAGCATGTCCAAGGTCAAGACCTGGGACGACCTGCTCGCCACCCCCTTCACCGTCGCCGGCGAAGGCTCGGGTTCCGATCCCGATATCTTCGCGACCATGATCAAGAACGTGTTCGGCGCGAAGCTCCGCCTCGTCGCCGGCTATCCCGGCAGCGCCGAGATGACGCTCGCCATCGAGCGCGGCGAGGTCGACGGCCGCTGCGGCTGGACGTGGTCCAGCATCAAGCTGCAGCGGCCGGAATGGATCACCGGCCACCGGCTCAACGTGCTGGTGCAACTCGCCGCGCACCGCATTCCCGACCTCGCCGACGTGCCGCTGCTCGCCGAGCACGCGACGACCGACCGGCAGCGGCAGATCGTCAACGTTATCCTCGGCCGCCAGGTGATGGGGCGCCCGGTGGTGGCGCCACCGGCGATCCCGGCCGATCGCAAAGAGGCGCTACGGCGCGCCTTCGATGCCACCATGGCCGATCCGGAGTATGTCGCGGAAGCCACCGGGCGGGGCCTCGAGATCAATCCCGTCCGCGGCGGCGATCTCGACAAGCTGCTCGGCGATCTCTACGCGACTCCGCCGGACATCATCGCCGAGGTCCGCGCCATCATCACGCCGGGTGCGAAGTAGCGGGCAATCCGCAATAACAGTGTCATTCCGGGGCGGCCGCAGGCCGAACCCGGAATCCAAAATCTGCGGGGCGCGTCTGTTAGCGACCACCCGCTGGATTCCGGGTTCGCGCTGACGCGCGCCCCGGAATGACGGTTCGCGGTCCGTTGACGCCCCATCGGCACTGTTCCATATTCGAAAAAATTCTCACTTTTGGAACACTGGGGCCTCAAAGACCGGCCTCGGAGGAGCGCTTGATGCTAGACACCGTGCCGCGCGCCGAGCGACGCCTGCGCAACGCCCCCAAGCAGGACCTCCGCGTCTGGCTGGCGGAGATGGAGGCGGCCGGCGAGCTGGTAACCATCCCCGGCGCCGGGCGCGACGAGGAGATCGGCGGCATCGTCGACATCTACCAGCGCACCATGGGGGCGCCGGCGGTGATGTTCGACGACATCCCCGGCTTCCCGCGGGGCCATCGGGTGGTTGCGAACATCCTCACCTCCGTGCGGCGGATCAATCTCACTCTCGGCATGCCGGCCGACACGAGCGAGATGGACCTCGTGCGCTACTGGCGCGCCTACATGAAGAACACCGAGACCATTCCACCGGTGACGGTCGACGACGGGCCGCTGATGGAGAACGTCGCCACGGGAAGCGACATCGACATTCTCAAAATCCCGACCCCGAAATGGCACGAGCACGACGGCGGCCGTTACATCGGCACCGGCTGCATGGTGGTCATGCAGCACCCCGACACCGGGTGGATCAATTACGGCGCTTACCGCATCCAGGCCCAGGACCGTCGCGTCGCCTCGATAATGACATCGAAGGGCAAGCACGGGAACCTGATCATGCGGCGCTGGCACGAGCTCGGAAAGCCGTGCCCGATCGCGGTGGTGTGCGGCATGCATCCGGCGCTGTTCATGGTGGCGGGGATCGAGATTCCGTACGGCAAGAACGAGTACGACGCGGCCGGACGCCTGCTCGGCGAACCCGTCGAAGTGATCATCGGGCCGAAGACCGGCCTGCCGATTCCGGCGCACGCGGAGATCGCCTTCGAGGGCTTCGTGTACCCCGATGATCTCGTCGACGAGGGCCCGCTCGGCGAGTGGACCGGCTACTATGCCGGCGGCAAGAAGCGCGAGCCGGCGATCCGTATCGAGACGTTCTGGCACCGCAACGACCCGGTGCTGCTCGGCGCGGTGCCGGGCATGCCGCCCAACGACGACACCTTCTACCGCGGCACCTACCGCTGCGGCGCGGTGTGGAATCAGCTCGAAGCGGCCGGCATCCCCGAGGTGAAGGGCGTGTGGTCCCACGAGGCCGGCGGCAGTCGGCTGTGGCTCACCGTCGCCATCAAGCAGATGTATGGCGGCCACTCCAAGCAGGCCGGCCTCATCGCCTCGCAGTGCCATGCCGGCGCCTATGCCAACCGCTGGGTGGTCGTGGTCGACGACGACATCGACCCCGCCGACATGAACCAGGTGGTGTGGGCGATGTGCACCCGCTTCGATCCGCGCGAGGACGTCGAGATTCTGCGCGGCTGCTGGAGCACCTCGCTCGACCCGATGGCCTACAGCCACGAGGACCCGCGCAACGCCCGCGTCGTCATCGACGCCTGCAAGCCGTGGGCGCGGCGCGACACCTTCCCGATCGAGGCGCGCGCCAGCAAGGAGCTCGATGCCCGCGTGCGCGCCAAGTTCGCCGCCTTCCTGCCGAAGGGAGCGTGAGGAGTGTCGGTCTACCATCCCTCGCGGGCCTCATCCTGAGGAGCGCGCTCTTGCGCGCGTCTCGAAGGATGGCCGCAAGTCCATGCCCAATTGCCATCCTTCGAGACGCCGGCTGCGCCGGCTCCTCAGGATGAGGTCAGAGGGACAGATCGTGCCCGCAGGAAGCTCGAAGCGCCGCACCTCATGACCGAGAAAGTCGACGTCACGCTCAACATCAACGGCCGCGACTATCCCGTTCGGGTCGAGCCGCGGCGCACGCTGGTCGACGCCATCCGCGACGACTGCGGCCAGACCGGCACCCACATCGGCTGCGAGCACGGCATCTGCGGCGCCTGCACCATCATCCTCGACGACGTCGCCGTGCGCTGCCTGCCTGATGTTCGCGGTGCAGGCCGACAGGCGCAAGATCCGCACCGTCGAGGGGCTCGCCGACGGCGACACGCTGCATCCGATCCAGCAGGCCTTCATCGATCATCACGGCCTGCAATGCGGCTTCTGCACGCCCGGCTTCCTGATGCTCGCGGTCAATGTGCTCGAGCGCGAGCCGGACATCGGCGACGAGGACCTGCTCGACGTACTGGCCTCGAACCTCTGCCGCTGCACCGGTTACCAGAACATCATCAAGGCGGTGCGCGCCGCCGCCGCGGAGATGCGCAAGGCGGCGACGTGAAGGCCACGACGTGAGCGAGGACTATCCGGCGCCGCCGCGCGCGGACGAGCGCCGCGTGCTCGGCCATCCGGTGCCGCGGATCGAGGACGCTCCCCTCGTGAAAGGCCACGGCCGGTTCGCCGGCGACATCGCCTTTGCCCGTCAGCTCCACATGCGCATGGTGCGCTCGCCCATCGCAAACGGCCGGATCGTGCGGATCGACCGTGCGGCGGCACTCGGCCTTGCGGGCGTCGTAGCGGTGTGGACCAGCGCCGACATCGCCGGCATTCCCGCGATCGATTTCCGCGACGCCTCGCGCGCGGCCGACGAGATCAAGCCCTACCGCCAGCCGGTGCTGGCCACGGGACGCGTGCGCTATGTCGGCGACCCCGTCGCCGCCGTGTTCGCTGAGGACCCTTATGTCGCCGAGGATGCGGCGGACCTCGTCGAGATCGACATCGCGCCGCTGACGGCGCTTCTTTGCGCGAGCGACCTGCCCGGCGAATTCGACGACGATCGCGACACCGCGCCTCTCATCGTGCGCCACAGCTTCGGCGATATCGACGCCGCCTTCGCGGCGGCCCACGCCGTGGTCGATCTCGACCTCTCGATCGGACGCCATTCCGGCGTGCCGATGGAAACCCGCGGCGCCATCGGCTTCTACGACGCCGCGCACGACGTGATCGAGCTGCACGGCGCCGCCAAGGTGCCGCACCGGAACAAGGATACGCTGGTGCGTATGCTGGGCCTGACGCCGGCGACAAATCCATCTTCATGAAGGCCACACCGGCGGCGGCTTCGGCGTGCGTGGCGAGCTCTATCCGGAAGACGTGCTGGTGCTGCTCGCCGCGAAGCGCTTCGGCCGGCCAGTGAAATGGATCGAGGACCGCCGCGAGAACTTGACCACGACAAATCATTCGCGCCAGCAGCGCCACAAGGTGCGCGCGGCGGTGGACAAGGACGGACGGCTGCTCGGCGTCGACGACGAGTTCTTCCACGACCAAGGCGCCTATGTGCGCACCCACGGCGCGAGCGTCGTCGGGCGGACCATGAGCATGCTCACCGGTGCCTACAAGGTCGGCGCCTACCGCGCCGCCGGCCACTTCCGTCTGACCAACAAGACGCCGGCCGCGACCTATCGCGCCCCCGGCCGCTTCGAAGGCAGCTTCGTGCGCGAACGGGTGATGGATGCCCTCGCTGCGAAGCTCGGCATCGACCGTATCGCGCTGCGCCGCGCGAACCTGATCCCCGCGGCGGAGATGCCCTTTACCATCACGTTCAACGAGAAGAGCGCGGAGGAGCTGCCGCTCGATTCCGGCGACTTCGTCGGGCTGTTCGACAAGGCGCTCGCGCACTTTCGCTGGCGCGAGGTCGAGGCAGCCGTGGCGGCACGCCGTGCCGCGGGCGAATGCGTCGGCACCGGGGTCGCGTTCTTCCTCGAGGAAGCCGGGCGCGGGCCGCGTGACGGCGCCCGCATTTCCGTCGACACCTCAGGCGCCGTCGAGGTCGTCACCGGCGGCGCGTCGGTCGGCCAGGGCTTCGAGACCGTGATGGCGCAAATCTGCGCCGAGGCGCTCGGCGTCGATTATCGCCGCATACGCGTCGTGCACGGCCAGACCGACCGCATTGCCCACGGCATCGGCGCGCATGCCGCCCGGGCGACCGTGCTCACCGGCAACGCGGTCCACGTCACTGCGGTGAAGCTTCGCACGCTCGCGCTCGGCTACGCCGCCGAGTTGCTGCAGACGCCGGCTGCGGTGCTCGACATCGTCGACGGCATCGTGTGCCGCGCCGCGCCCGGCACGCTCTCGACGCCGCCCGCGGGGCCGTCGATCGCGCTCGGCGATCTCGCTCGCCGGGTGCGGCCGGGCTCCGACCTGCTGGGGGGACGCAACCCCGGCCTCACGGCCGAGGCCTGGTTCACGACCGAACACACTGTGTTTCCGTTCGGCGCGCATTTCGCTGTGGTCCGGGTCGATGTTGCGACCGGCCGCGTCACCGTCGAGCGCCTCGCGATCGCCTATGACGTCGGTCGTGCCGTCAATCCGATGATGCTCGAAGGCCAGCTCGTCGGCGGCGCCGTGCAAGGCCTCGGCGGTGCACTCTTCGAGGAGTTCACTTACAGCGAGAACGGCGATCCGCTCGCCGTGACCTTCGCCGATTATCTCATGCCCACGCTCGGCGACGTGCCTCTGATCGAGACGCTGATCACCGAGGACGCGCCGAGCCCGCGCAACCCTCTCGGCCTCAAGGGCGGCGGCGAAGCCGGCATCAACGCCGTCGGCGCCGTGATCGCGAGCGCGATCGACGATGCCATCGGCATTCCCGGCGCGGTGACGGAGTTGCCGGTGACGCCGCAACGGCTGCGCGCGATTCTGCGCAAGGCGGGGCGGTGACCGCGATCCACAACAGCGCCTTCATCAATTCGTTGTGAACGCGACGCAGGATCGAGACGCCGAGTCTGGAGCAGCACCTTCAACCGTGGTTTGTTCGCCGTGCCGCAAGGAATCGGGCGACCAGCCGTCAACAGGAGCATCCGCCATGTTTGAGAGATTGCGCTTTCTACCTGCAGCGTTCGTGCTCGCGGTCGCTTCATTTCCCGCGCTGTCCGCCGACGACATCAAGCCACCGCCGCCCGACTACCGGCAGTGGTTCCACGTCAACACGATGATCGTCGACAAGGACAGTCCGCTGTTCAAGGACCTCGGCGGGATGCACAACGTCTACGTCAACACGGTGGGATTACCCGCGCTCAAAAAGGGCGGTCCGTATCCCGACCGCACGATGTTCGTCACCGACCTGCACGATTTCATGGTCACCGACGGCTCCTACGTCGAAGGCGCGCGCAAGGGCGTCGCCGTGATGGTGAAGGACGCCAAGAAATTCGCCTCGACCGGCGGCTGGGGCTTTCAGTTCTTCGCGGGCCCCGACCCGAAGACCGCGAAGCCCATCGTCACCGACCCCGTCAAGAGTTGCTACGAATGCCACGTGCCGAAGAAGGATCAGGGCTACGTGTATTCGACGTATATTCCTTAGGGCGATGCAGAGCATTGCCGTCCCGGATTTCGCTGCGCTCAATCCGGGCTACGAGGCGAAGACCGCACGATTCCGTAGCCCGGATTGAGCGCAGCGAAATCCGGGTCAGCCGCTTGGACTTGCGCGCGGCGACGGACAAAAGGAACCCCGGGGATGGATCACCTCAAGCGCGTCGCCGACGAATTCGCGCGGCAGGCGCAAACCTTCGAGCGGTGGGCCGAGAAGACCGATGACCAGGTCGCTTCGCGCTTCCAGGCGGCCCTCGGCGCGGCAGCCCGCGGTCACTTGCTTGATGTCGCCTCCGGTCCGGGCGTCGTCACTGCTGCCCTCGCGCCCGGCGCGGCCTCCGTGGTCGCCTTCGACGCCACCGAGGAGATGCTCGAAAAGGCGAGGTCACGCTGCGACAAAGCCGGCCTGGCGAACGTCACCTTCAAACGCGGCGACGCCGAAAATTTGCCGTTCGCGGATGCGCAGTTCGATGGCGTCGTGACCCGCCTCGCGGTCCATCATTTTGCCGATCCGCAGCGCGCAACCGGTGAAATGTTCAGGGTTCTGCGCCACGGCGGGACTGCCGTGGTCGTCGACATCGTCTCCTCGCCGGACGCCACCGAATCGGATCTCCAGAACGCCATCGAGCGGCTGCGCGATCCCTCCCACGTCCGCATGCTTCCGGCCGCGGAGCTCGACGCATGCATGACGAAGGCCGGCTTCGAGGACATCGAACACGCCACGTGGGACAAGGACCGCGAATTCGAGGAATGGATGGGGATCGTGAACGATCCCACGCGGGCCGAGCCTCTGCGCACCGTCGTCCGCGCGTTGGCGGAAGCCGGCCGCACCGCCGGAATGGGGCTGTCGATCCGGGACGGCCGGATCGTGTTCTTTCACCGCTGGCGTCTCATCAGCGCGACAAAGCCGCTCGGGCATTGAGCAGATCGCGCCGATAACGGACCGGCGCGATCCTCTTCAAATCCGGTGCTCGTCGCCGCGCTTGCGTCCCTGGAACACCGGGATGAACAGCTCGTCGAGCGACATCCGCCGCGGCGTGAGGCCCTGCTCGTGCGAGAAACCGGCGAGCATCTCGAGCGTCTTGCGGTTGCGGTCGGTGAGCCCGTATTCCCAGGGATCGGGGCCGAGGATCGCGACCTGCTCTTCGAGTGCCTCCTGATACCAGGCGAGCGGCACGATGCGCGGGTTCTTCATGCGCTCCATGGCGACCGCCTTCGACCTGTTGAAGGCGTGGTACATGTTGATCGGGATCCACGGATGCTGCTCGACGACTTCGCGCTTGATCCCCATCACATGCATGATCGGGAAGATGCCGGAGCGCTTGAAGAACGCGATCTCCTCCTGCTTGTAGTTCGGCCACAGCCGGCGCACCCGCGGATCGCCGGCGGCGAACGGCTTGATGATGCTCGAATGGATCACGGCGTCGAGCTCACCCTCGGCGAGCATCGTCTCGACCGATTTATCGTGCGGGAGGCGCGTGAGCTTGAGCCCGGGCGGCGGCGTGAAGTCGACGTCCTCGTCGAGCTCGGCAACCCATTCGACCGCGGTATGCGGCACGCCGTACTCCTTCTCAAGGAGCCCTCGCATCCAGTGAATCGCAGTGACGAGAAACGACTTGATGCCGATGCGGCGGCCGATCAGGTCGGTCGGCTTCTCGATCCCCTTCGTCGCATTGACGAACACGAAGCCGTGGCGGAAGCGGCGATGCAGGAACACCGGCAGCGCACGCACCGGCCAGTCCTGGCCGCGGGCGACGATGTAGGACGACGCCGAGGTCTCCGCCATGTCGAAGTCGCGGTTGCGCAGGAAGCGCCAATGCCGGGTCGTCGAATCCATGTCGGTGAGCACGGTGAGGTCGATGCCGTCCGGCTTCACCGTCCCCTCCTTGAGCGCGCGGGTGATCTCGTAATCGCCGCAGGCGAGGGTAATGGGGATGTTCTTCGACAAAGGCGTTCCTCCGAATTGACGAATTCGCTTCGCGGCGGCGGAGCGCGCTTTGGGCTGGTCATGGCCGGGCTTGTCCCGGCCACCCCGCTCAACAGGGCACGGCCGTGCCCCATGATCGGGGTCGCCGGGACAAGCCCGGCGATGACAGCTGATATCAAAGCGCGCCTGTCCGGTCGCGTCCCGCCAAAATCTCCCTCACCCGCGCCGGCGTGATCGGCAGCGCGGTGATCGCGCCCGGCATGCCGATGGCGTCGTCGACTGCGGACGCGATCGCCGCGCCGACGCCGGTGATGCCGCTTTCGCCGGCGCCCTTGATGCCGAGCGGATTGAGGTCGGTCGGGTAATCCTCGGTGAGCACGATCTCGACCGCCGGCGTCTCGCGCGCGGTCGGTATCAGGTAGTCGGCGAAGGTCGCGGACAGCGGATCGCCGTTCTCGCTGTAGCGGAACTCCTCCATCAGCGCACCACCTAGCCCCTGCGTGAACCCGCCGACGATCTGGCCCCTGACCAGCATCGGATTGATGGCGCGGCCGACGTCGTAGCCGATGACGTAGCGCTCGACGGTCACGGCCCCGGTGTCGGCGTCGACCTTCACCACGGCGATGTGGCTCCCGTAAGGGTAGACCTGCCGCTCGACCTCGAACCAGCCTTCGGCCGATAGCCCCGGCTCGCGGCCGGCGAGTGTCTTCGAGGTCGGCAGCAGCGCCGTCGCCACCGCAGCGAGCGAGATCGAGGCGCCGGCGCCGTCCTTGCGCCGCACGACGCCGCCGGCAATGTCGAGATCGCCGGGCGCCGCTTGCATGAGCTGCGCCGCCATGTCGAGCGCCTTGTCGCGCAGCTTGAGCGCCGCCACATGCGTTGCGGAGGCCGTCATGACCGTCGCGCGCGAGGCGTGCGCGCCGATGCCGAACTCGATGCGGTCGGTCTGGCCGTGGGTCACTCGCACCCGCGCGATGTCGACGCCGATTGTCTCCGCGGCGACCTGCGCCATCACCGTCTCGAAGCCCTGCCCGATCGAGGCGCCGCCGGTGATCACTTCGATCGCGCCGGAAGTATCGACCGCGATTTTCACGCCATCCGCCGGGCCGAGACCGCTCTTCTCCACGAACATGGAGATGCCCGCGCCGACGAGCTCGCCGGCAGCGCGCCGGCGCCGCAGGTCGGCCTGAAGCTCGTTCCAGGCGGCGGTCGCCAGCACGGTTTCGAGGAGCCCCATGTAATCGCCGGTGTCGAAGTGGATCTCCTCGCCGAGCGCTTCGAGCGGACGCGCATAGGGCATCTCGTCCGCGGTGACGGCGTTGCGGCGGCGCACCTCGATGGGATCGATGGCGAGCTTTACCGCGATGGCGTCGATCAGGCGCTCCCGGATGAAGGTCGTCTCGTAGCGGCCCGGCGCACGATAGGTCGCGGCCGGCGTCTTGTTGGTGAGGCGGAAATGACCGAGCGAGCGATAGGCCGGCACCCGGTACGGGCCGGGCAGCACGCCGCAGATCATCATCGGGACCCGGATCGCGTGGGTGCGCACATAGGCGCCCTGGTCGTGCCAGAACTCGTCGTCGAGCGCGAGGATGCGGCCCTCGGCGTCGAGTGCGGCGCGGATCTTGTGGCGCTGCTGGCGCGAGTGGTTGGCGCAGAGAAGATGCTCGCGGCGGTCCTCGATCCACTTCACCGCACGCCCGAGCCGCATCGCGGCGACACACACCAGCACGTCCTCGGGATAGAGCTCGCCACGGATGCCGAAGCCGCCCCCGACGTGGGCTTCGTGCACGTGGATCGACGACGGGCTGCGGCGGAGCATGTGGGCGAGCAGGTCGCGGTTGCGATGCGGCACCTTGGCGGCGCCGTGAAGCTCGAGAATGTCGCGCGAGGCATCATAGCGGCCGATGGCGCCGCGCGTCTCCAGCGGCACGCCGCTGTGCCGGCCGACCGAAAGATCGAGCTCCACCACCGTCTCGGCGCAGCGCGAACACGGCGTCGACGTCGCCATAGCCCTGGCGCACCAGGGTGGGCTCGGTGTTGCGGCCCGGCGAGAACTCGCCGGGGTCCGCCACAGCGTCGAGCAGCGGCGGCAGCTCTGCGATGTCGATCGCGATGAGGTCCGCGGCGTCCTCCGCGACATAGGGATCGGTGGCGAACACGGCGGCGACGGGCTCGCCGACATAGCGCACCGTGCCGCTCGCGAGCACCGGCTGGCGGTAGGGCTCCAGCTTTTCGATGCGGCCTTCGCGAAAGTCGATCGGCGGGACGTCGGCGATGTCCTGCGCGGTCCACACCGCGACGACCCCGGGCAGTGCGCGTGCCGCCGCGGTATCGACCGCGACGATGGTGCCGTGGGCGATCGGCGACCGCGCGACACGCATGTGAAGTTGGTGCGGAAACGAGATGTCGCCGGCGAAGCGCCCGCGCCCGGTCACCAGCGGCGGATCCTCGAGCCGCGGCACCGGCTGGCCGATATACTTGTGGTCCGCGATCTTGACGGGGTCGATGACGTCGGCGGCGGGTTTCATGAGTTGCTGCAAAGAGGATGGTCGACCGGCATTATGCATCAATGCACGGGCCAGACCAGAGGGCTTGAGCGGCAGGCGTTGGCCGAGATCGGCGCCGGTGAAGGCCGGCCGTGTCGCGTTGTCAGGCCATCAAGTCGCACGGAACTTTTTCCCCGCGGATCGATTGTTCGGTGCGAAGACTTATCGTTCGGTGCGAAGACTTGGAGCCACACAATGCTGCATCTCGTGATAACGCTTCTCATCATCGCACTGATCGCCGGCTTGCTCGGCTTCGGCGGCATAGCCGGGACGGCAGTGGGGCTCGCGAAGATCATCTTCTTCGTCGCGCTCGTCTTGTTCGTCGTGTCCCTCATTTTTGGTGGCATGCGTGGAAGTTTTGGGCGGCGGCTTTAGCCGCCGCCGCGGTATCGGCGCAGAACTGCACGCGCTGAAGAGACGGCTGCTGCGAGCGAGGACTGCCGCCGAATTCGGCCTTTGCGCTCACCCGCGCTGAACGCGGCGCGTGCTTACTTGCGATTTTGTCGTACGGGGTCTTCGCGTCAGGACTTCGTTCGAGCAAGTCTACTGTGTGCCGGACAGCGCTTTTTCCTGACGACGCGGCTGGTCGTCGCCCGATGACGAATTCGACGCACCCCATGAAAAGCGATGCAGGGAAACTCAACCATTCCGACGGGATTGACGGCAGTCGGGACGTCGACCAGACGATCGTCGACCTCGACCCCGAAAACGAATTTTCGCAAAAGCTGCGACGCAAATTGCTGCTGCGGCGGTTTTGGCAGAGCGCGACGGGATTCTGGCGCGGTGCTGACGCCCGCGCAACGTGGCTGCTGACGCTCGCCATTCTTCTCACGATCGTTTTCAATCTCGCCGTTTCCTACGGCATGAACGTCTGGAACCGGTCGATCTTCGACGCGCTCGAAAAACACGACCCGAGCCGGGTGCTGTTTCTGGCGCTGATCTATTTCCCGCTGCTGGCGTCGAGCGTCTGCCTCATGATGGTGCAGGTCTATGCGCGCATGACCGCACAGCGGCGCTGGCGCCATTGGTTGACGCATCATCTGCTCGACCGTTGGCTCAGAAATGGGCGCTACTATCAGCTCAACCTGGTCACGGGAGACCACAAGAATCCCGAGTATCGCATCGCCGACGACGTGCGGCTCGCCACCGAGGCGCCCGTCGACTTCGCGATCGGGGTAACAACCGCGGTCCTTTCAGCCGTCACCTTCATCACCGTGCTGTGGACGATCGGAGGATCGCTGACATTCAATCTGGCGGGGAGAGAGATCACAATTCCCGGATTCCTGGTCGTCGCCGCCGTCGTCTATGCGCTGCTCGCCAGCGGCTCGATGGTTATCATCGGCCGGCGCTTCGTGACGGTGTCGGAGGCCAAGAATCAATCGGAGGCCGAATACCGTTACGTGCTGACGCGTCTGAGCGAAAACGGCGAAAGCATCGCGGTCCTCGGCGGAGAAGCGCAGGAGCGCGCGGCCGTCGGTGAGGCGCTCGGACTGGTATTGCGGCGTTGGCGCGACATCTGTCTCCAGACGATGCGCACCACCATGGTTTCCCAGACCAGCGGTTACATTGCGCCGGTGTTGCCGATCATTCTTTGCGCACCCAAATTCCTGGCCGGCACGATGAGCCTGGGCGAGGTCATGCAGGCGGCCTCGGCATTCACCATCGTCCAGGCGGCGTTCAACTGGCTCGTCGACAACTATCCGCGGCTCGCCGACTGGACCGCGTCGGCGCGCCGGGTGTCCTCGTTCATGGTCTCGCTCGATGCACTGGAGCGCGCGGAGAACGGCGAGGGCGTCGGTCGGATCGAACGCGGCGAAATGGCCGATGCCGAAGGTCCGGCGTTGCGCCTCAATGATCTTTCGGTGACGCTCGACGACGGCACCGCGGTGGTCAGGGACGCCGAGGTTGCCATCGCCAAGGGCGAACGCGTTCTCGTCGCCGGGGAGTCGGGCACCGGCAAGAGCACGTTGGTGCGCGCCATCGCGGGATTGTGGCCGTGGGGCCGTGGCAGCGTGAAGGCGGCTCCGGGGGCGCGAATCATGCTCATGCCACAGCGGGCCTATGTTCCCGTCGGCTCGCTGCGCAGGGCGGCCACTTACCCGGAGCCGCCGGACTCCAGAGACGACCGGGAAATCAGCGAGACGCTTGAATTGGTCGGTCTCGGCCACCTGGCGCAACGGCTGGACGAAGAAGGCCCGTGGGACCAGACGCTGTCCGGCGGCGAGAAGCAGCGGCTGGCGTTCGCTCGGATATTCCTTCACAAGCCCGATATTGTCGTGCTCGACGAGGCGACTTCGGCGCTCGATCCGGAGAGCCAGGACAAGCTGATGGCTCTCCTCACCGAGCAGCGGGCAGGCATCACGGTGCTGAGCGTCGGGCATCGTCCCGAGCTCGAGGCCTTCCACAGTCGGAAGATCGTCCTCGAGCGCCGGCACGGAGGTGCAAAGTTCGTGACCGACATTCAGCTCGTCCGCAAGCCGCGCGGCCGGCTCATCAAGAAGTGGCTGCGCCCCGAGCGCGCGGCGTGAGTGCGCCGCGACCGCGTTTCGCAATCGTGCCGGCCGACCGGCGCACGGAAAGCGTCAGGACGGATGCGCCGCCGGGGAAGGGCTGAGTCCCGCCCCGGACGGCAGAAGCCCGCTGCCCCGGCGTCGGTAGACGCGTCTCACCCGTCGGCGAGGGCAGAGCTCGCCGAATGCGCGACATTCTGCATCGCGGCTTCGCGGGCCGCCGCCATGTCGCGCTTGCGAATGGCTTCGATGAGAACATCGATCTCCTTGATGCTCTGCTGCTGGCGTTGCTTGCGTACCAGCGAACGCCGGCGCAGGACCGACGTCCGCAGGATCAGCCGATTGATGATGTCGAAGGCCATGGGATTGTGCGCGCCCCGGCAGATGCGGTCATAAAAGGCGCGTTTTTCGATCAGCATGCGTTCCACGTCTCCGGAACGATAAGCGCTCTTGAGCCGTTTGCTGTCCTCGACCAGCGCCTGGAGCTCCGCGTCGCCGGCTCTCTCGATGAACTGCTCGACCACGAGCGCCTCCATCACCGCACGAATGCGATAGGCGTTCTCGGCGTCGGTCCGCGAGATGACGCTGACCGAAAGTCGCCGTGTCGGCGAATAAGTCAGAATTCCTTCCGCCTGCAATTCGCCGAGGGCCTCTCGCAGCGAGGTGCGGCTGACTTGCAGTTGCTCGCACAGGTCGCGTTCGACCAATCGCGCGCCGGGTGCGAGGACGCCGGTCTCGATCGCTCTCCGCAGCGATTGGATGATTCTGCTCCGCAGCGAAATCGACGGCTGCTGGAGCGATGCCAGGCGCCCTTTGACGGCAGAATCTCGTCGTCTCGGAGGTCGTCGTCGCGGAGGTCGTCGTCGTCAAGTCGGCGGGAGACGGGCACTGCGCTCCTCCACGTCACAAGCAAGCAAAGAGTCGAGGCACACCCGGCGAGGTCTATTTGTAGGAATGCGCCTCGCCAAGGTTGTCGAGGGCCCGGCGTGCCAAGACGCAAACGAGATTGGCGCGATACTCGCCGGTGCCGTTGAGATCGCTCAGCAGCAGGCCGGGATCGATCTGATGCGAGACAACGGCTGCCGCGCTGAAGTCGCGCTCCAGGGCGCGCTCCATGTCGCGAGGCCGGAAGACGCCCGAGGCGCCGGCTCCCGTCACCGCGACCCGCACACCGGCCTCCGACTTCGATACGAAGACCGCCGCGATGGCGTAGCGCGAGGCAGGGCTGCGGAATTTTGCATAACCGGCTGTTGCGGGAACGGGAAACTCGATCCGGGTGATGATTTCGCCCGGCGCCAGCGCCGTCTCGTACAGAGCGACGAAATAGTCGTCGGCGGGAATGCGACGGCGATCCGTCACGACGGTCCCACCGAGGCCGAGGACGGCCGCCGGATAGTCGGCCGCCGGATCGTTGTTCGCAACCGACCCACCGATGGTGCCGCGATGGCGCACATGCCGATCGCCGATCGATCCGACGAGCCCCGACAAGGCAGGAATGAGCCCGCGCACGACGGCCGATGCGGCGACGTCGGCGTGCCGCGCGGTCGCCCCAATCCAAACGACTCCATCTTGCAGGCTTATGCCCGCGAGCCCGGGGAGACCGCAGAGATCGATGAGATCGGACGGACTTGCGAGGCGCTGCTTGAGCGTCGGCAGCAAGGTGTGCCCGCCTGCGAGATAGGTCGCATCCTCGCACGCGGTGAAAAGCTGCACGGCGCCGTCGAGATCGGCCGGGCGATGATATCTCGTGGGGTACATTGCCATGGCGCTATTCCGCGGCCGTCTTCGCGGCCCTCATGATGTCGGCTGCCGACAGTATGGCTTTGACGATGTTGTGGTAGCCGGTGCAGCGGCACAGGTTCCCTTCCATCTCTTCGCGCACCACCGCCTCCGACAGCGGTCCCGGGTAGGTCTCGATCAGGTCGACCGCCGCCATGATCATCCCCGGCGTACAGAAGCCACATTGCAACGCGTGGCAGCGCCGAAAGGCTTCCTGCACCGGGTGCAGCGCCCCGTCATCGCCTGCCAGTCCCTCGATGGTGAGCACGCGGCCGCCGTCCGCCTGTGCCGCAAGCACGGTGCAGGATTTGACCGAACTGCCGTCGAGATGGACGACGCAGCAGCCGCACTGCGTGGTGTCGCAGCCGACATGGGTTCCGGTGAGACCGAGATGCTCGCGCAGGAACACGGCGAGGAGCGTCTCATCCTCGACTTCGCGCGACACCGGCGTTCCGTTGACGATCATGCTAACCAGCATCGTCGGGGTGCTCCATGCCCGGTCGTCGGTGGATTGCGTTCCAGATTTTGTTGGGCGTCGCCGGCATGTCGATCTCCGGCGGCCCGTGCTCCGACAATGCGTCGTCGATCGCGCTCATGATGACGGCGAGCGCCGGCGTCGTGCCGCCTTCTCCGCCGGCTTTCACACCGAACGGATTGGTGGGCGAAAGCACCTCGGCGATCTCGGTCTTGAAAGACGGCATGTTGTCGAAGCGCGGCATGCCGTAATCCATGAAAGAGCCGGCCAGCGGCTGTCCGGATGACGGATCGATCGTGCAATGCTCCCACAAAGCCTGTCCGACGCCCTGGGCGATCCCGCCGTGGGTCTGTCCGTGCACGATCAGCGGGTTGATGCAGCGGCCGACGTCATCGACCGTCGCATAGCGCTTGAGATCGAGGCTGCCGGTCTCGGGATCGATCTCGATCTCGCACAGGCAGGTTCCGTTGGGGAACACCGGCGTGTGCATCTCGTTGTCGCGGCGAACGCGGAGCCCACCGGCGAATTCCTGGGGCAAGTCAGGCCGCCTCGCCTCTCTGGCAAGTTCCGCCCAGCTCATGGTCTGGTTGCTGTCGAGCGCACGGAAGACTCCGTCCTCGAATCGGATCAGCTCTTTTCCGACGCCGACGAGGTGCGCCATCAGCGCCCTGCCCTTTTCGATCAGATCCTCGGCGCCGAGCGCGATCACCGCGCTCGCGTGCCGCATCGAGCGGCCGGAGTGGGTGCCGCCGCCGGCGCTCACCACATCGGTGTCACCCAGCGTGATCTTCACGCTCTCGAAGGGCACACCGAGAAGATCCGCGGTGACCTGGGCAAAGCTCGTCTCGTGCCCCTGCCCTGCCGGCTGGGTGCCGATCACCACCTCGAAGCCGTCGGTGTGGACGATCAGATCGGCCCGTTCCTTGGGCGACCCGATGGAGGACTCGACATAGTTGGCAAAGCCCAGCCCCAGGAGCTTGCCGCGCGCCCTTGCCTCGGCACGCCGCGACGGGAAGCCGTCGACATCGGCAAGCCGGATGGCGCGGTCCATGTTGATTTCATATTCGCCGCTGTCGTAGCTCGACCCGACCGCGTTGGTGTAGGGCATCTGGTCGGGCCGGACGAGGTTCCGGCGACGCAGCTCGATCCGATCGAAGCCGAGTTCGCGTGCCGCTTTGTCGATCAGCCGTTCGATCGCGAAGGTCACCTCGGGTCGCCCCGAGCTGCGGTAGGCATTGGTGGACATGGTGTTGGAAAACACCGCGCGTGAGCGCAGCGTCGCAACCGGGATGTCGTAGGAGCCGGTGATCAGGCCGGATCCCTTGCTCAGCGGCGACAAGGACACGCAACGTCCACCGACGTTGCTGAGGTTGTCTGCCCGCATCGCGAGGAAACGTCCGTTCTCGTCGATCGCGAGCGAAACCTCCGTCACCAGATCGCGGCCCTGGTAGTCGGTCAGGAACAGTTCCGAGCGTTCGGCGCGAAATTTCACGGGCCGACCGACCTTGCGCGAAGCCCACAACACCAGCCCGAATTCGACATAGGCGCGGTTGCGCGTTCCGAAATTGCCGCCGACATCGAACGACAGGACGCGCACATCCTGCGGCTTCACGCCGAGGACATGAGCCAGCTCCTGCTTTTGGCGGACCGCGCCGCCGCTGCCTGCGTACACGGTGTAGCGCCCGGTCTCGGCGTCGAAGTTGCCGAGCGCCGCACGCGGCTCGAGCGGAACGCCGGTCACGCGTCCGATGTGAAACGTCGCGGAAACCACATGGCGGGCACCGGCGAAGGCGGCATCGGTCGCCGCAACGTCGCCAAAGGTACTGTCGACCAGGATGTTGTCCGGCAGCTCGTCCCAGACTCGCGGCGCGGCGGGCCGCGCCGCCTCGACGGTATCCGCCACCCACGGCAGCACCTCGTAGTCGATCGCCACATGCTCGGCCCCCGTTTGCGCCTGCCCTAGCGTCTGCGCAATCACCATCGCCACGGCCTCGCCGACATGGCGCACCTTGTCCGCGGGCAGCAGATAGTGCGGGCCGATGAAGACCTCGGTTCCGCCGCGGCCCCTCAGCTTGAGGTCGAAATTGGTCGACGGCACCGGATTGTGCGGGATCGGCCGCAGACCATCCGTCTGAATGTCGGCACCGGTGAACACTCCCAATACGCCCGGCATCGCCATCGCCTCGGCCGTGTCGATCCCGGCAATCCGAGCGTGGGGATGCGGGGAGCGCACCATCGCGGCCCAGACTTGGCCGGGCAAAGTGAAATCATCCGAGAAGCGGCCACGACCGGTGACGAGCCGACGGTCCTCGTTGCGAGGCAGCGCCCTTCCGACAGCCTTGAATGATCGTTCGTTCAACACGGGGCACACAGGAGGAGGAATTGTATGATTATCATATTGTAATACAAATCGCTATCCGCCCGCAACGCCAAAAATCACGCGAGCGGGCGCGAAAGCTTCCGCCGTTGCACTACCCGATTGCGACGCTGCCGTAGGGAGCCGAGTTGGTGCGAGGTGCCGGCCGCCGACACTCGGGAGCAGCGGGAATGGCGCAATGCGCAACCCGCTGCCCAACTCACCATCGTGATCGCACGCCTCGCTGGACTTGCCAGGACAGTCCGTTTGTTGCCCGGATCAGTTCTTCACGTATTTCTTGATGTCCTTCTGGTCGTCGGACGCCGCATAGATCGCCCCGTTGCCGTCGACCACGATCCCGATCGGCGGCTGCATCTTCGGATCCGGCGGCACGGGAGGCGGAATGAAGTACATGACCTTGCCGTCCTTCACGCTTCCGACGCGGATGCCGCGCCGGCAGCCCGGATTGTAGTTCGCGGCACCCGGCATATCCGAGGACTGGGAATCGATCACATACAGCAAATCATTCTTGTCGACGGCAACTCCACTCGGCCGGCCGAATTGCTTCCAGGCGGCTAGAAATCTCCCGTCCTTGTCGAAGACCACGACGCGGCTGTTGCCGCGGTCCGCGACGTAAAGGTGGTCGTTGCTATCGAAGGCGAGTGCGTGCGGTGAGAACAACTGACCATCGCCGGCACCGCGGGTGGCAAAGGTCTTGATGAATTTCCCGTCCGCAGTGAACACCATGATACGCGAATTGTTGGGCTTGCCCTCGCCGTGGCCTTCGCTGATATAGATGTCGCCATTCGAGGCGACAGCGACGCCGGTCGGCGAATTGAATATGTCGAGGTCGGCGAGGCCCGCACCTTGGCCGGGCTTGCCGAGCTTCAGCAGCACGCGGCCATCGGGACCGAGTTTCGTCACCTGCATCCCTTTGGCGCCCTTCGCCCCGGCATCGGCGACCCAAAGATTGCCGTCCTTGTCGATCGCCGCCTGGTGCGGCTCGATGAACAGACCTACGCCGAAATTTTTCAGAGTCTTCCCGTCGGGTCCAAGCTCGATCACCGGAACGCAGTCATCGCTCTCACAGCGATCCGCGGCCCAGAGGTTGTTGTGTTGATCGACGGCGACGGCGTTGACCGGATTCCAGGGCCGCGGCGGCGAGGCCCAATCCGCCACCTGACGGTACGGATTGGGCAGGTTGGCGTTTGTCTCCGTACAGGGATAACTCGATTGCGCGCTGGCAATTCCGGCAGCGAGCGCGGTTGTGACAAAGGCAAGGGCAAACTCTGACAAGGACGCGCGCATGACGATCCTCCCGTTGATTTTCCCGGAGCTTACAGGACAACGGCATGCTCGTAACGCCCAAAGCGAGCCCACCTTTCGGGAGGTGTCCGGGGTTGCTACGATGTGGACCTGAGAAAAAGTCGGAACGATCCAATCGGGAGGAAGGGATGAGATCACAACGTTTGCTGACGACAGTCGCGGGCCTGGCGGCGCTCGTCGCGTTCGGATCAGATGGGGCCATCGCGCAGACGAGGACGAGCCTCGACATCTACGTGGTCGATGTGGAAGGCGGCAACGCGACCCTGTTCGTACCCCCATCCGGCGAATCCGTGCTCATCGATACCGGGAATTTTGCGCCCGACGCAGCCAAGCGTGATGCCGAGCGCATCATGGCCGCGGCGAAGGATGCTCGTCTTTCCCAGATCGATCATCTCATCACGACGCACTGGCATGGTGATCACTTCGGCGGCATGGTCGAAGTGACCAATCGCATCCCGGTCCGGGAGTTCATCGATCACGGGCCGAACATTCAGCCCGTCGAAGCCTTCAATGAATTCTTCGCCAGCACCTACCCCGCGCTCTACGGCAAGGCCAAGCACACTGTTGCCAAGCCCGGCGATACCGTGCCGGTTGCCGGGCTCGACTGGCGCATCGTGTCGTCGGCCGGACAGGTGCTCAAGACGCCGCTCGCCGGCGCCGGCGCGCCGAACCCGTCCTGCGCCAGCTTCAAGCCGCAGCCGGTCGACCCCACCGAGAACGCTCAGTCGGTTGGCAGCGTCGTCACCTTCGGCAAATTCCGGGTGGCGCATCTCGGCGACCTTACCCAAAACAAGGAATTCGAGTTGATGTGTCCGAACAATCCGCTCGGCACCGTCGATCTGTTCGTCGTTTCGCACCACGGCCTGAACGTCTCAAACTCGGAGGCCCTGGTGCACGGGCTTCACCCCCGCGTCGCAATCATGAATAACGGCACGCGAAAGGGCGGACTGCCCGAGCCGATGAAGGTGCTCCATTCCTCTCCCGGCCTGGAGGACCTCTGGCAAATCCATTTCTCCCAGCTCAGTGGGCAGGAATACACGGTGCCAGGCATGTTTATCGCCAATGGGCTCGATGAGCCGCTGACCGCGATGCCTATCGCGCCGATTGCACCGCCGCAGCCCGGCCCAAATACGCCGCCTCCACCCGCGCACAACGGGCCCGCGTTCTGGATCAAGGTCTCTGCGCAACCCGATGGGACCTTCACCGTTACCAATGCGCGGAACGGCTTTGCCAAGACCTACGCGGCCACCAAGCCGGGCACAAATTGAGATCGTGCCTCAACTCGGCCCTTGGACGTGATCGGAGCGGCGCGGCGATCCTGTCGCGCCGCCTAAATGCTGATCCAGCAGTCAGAGGTGCAGATGTGGATGGCGCGCGGCCAATCGAACCGGGACATCCCGGAGATGTTGGACGTGAGCGCGCGGATGGTAGACAAGCATCTGAAACCGCCAAGGCTTTATGGTTGGCCGCCGAATCGACATTGCGTTTGAAGCAGGCTGGATGACATTGCCAAACCGTGTTCCGATTTTTGACGGCCACAACGATGCGTTGTTGCGGCTGTATCGGCGCGGAGAAGCCGACGGGCCGCGATTGTTCCTTGAAGGAGCGACCAAAGGCCACTTGGACCTGCCGAAGGCAATCGAGGGTGGGTTTGTTGGCGGCCTGTTCGCGGTGTTCGTGCCATCGCTTCGTCAGAAAGATATTGCGGCCGGCGAACCGCCTGGTCCGAACGCCGAAACGACCCCTCGCACACCGGCTTCGGTCGACCTGGCGTCCGCCCAGAGCGTCGCGCTCGGAATGATCTCCTTGCTTCTGCAGATTGAGGCAGAGTCGCAGGGCCGCGTTCGCATCTGCCGCCGCGTGAGCGACATTCAGCAGTGCATGAAAGACGACGTGCTGGCAGCCGTTCTCCACATGGAAGGGGCGGAAGCCATCGACGCGAATCTCGAAATGCTGGATGTTTTGCATGCCGCCGGTCTTCGGTCCCTAGGCCCGGTCTGGAGCCGGTCGAATGCATTTGGCGAGGGCGTTCCGTTCCTCTGCCCATCGTCGCCGGACACGGGACCAGGCCTGACGGACCTGGGGAAGGAGTTGGTGCACCGATGCAACAAGCTCCGCATCCTCATCGATCTCTCCCACATCAATGAACGCGGCTTCTGGGACGTGGCGGCGATCAGCAACGCACCGCTGGTGGCGACCCACTCCAACGCCCACGCCTTGAGCCCGCATTCGAGAAACCTGACCGACAAGCAGCTGACGGCAATCCGAGATACGGGCGGCTTGGTGGGCGTCAACCTTGCCACGACGTTCCTGCGACCTGACGGCGCTCGTGACGGCGACGCACCGATCGATCTGGTCCTTGATCATTTCGAATACATGATCGCCCATGTCGGTGAGGACGCCGTCGGTCTCGGATCCGATTTCGACGGCGCCAGGATGCCGTCTCAGATTGGCAGCGCGGCCGGGCTCCAGACACTCGTCGAGGCGATGCGAACCCGTGGCTTTGGCGAGCCATTGATTGAAAAGCTGTGCTTTGGAAACTGGCTTCGTGTGCTGCACGCAACTTGGACCGGTTTCCGATAAGCCGATATGGTGACCGCCGGCGCCGGTCGCACGCCGACCGACTTACGCGCAGAGCCGTAGTTGTACGCGACCGGTCGATCGTGCAGACTGTTTCTCCGAGAGGATCCCGGGAGAAAGCAGCATGAAGCTCAGTATTGGCATGGTCGTGGCTCTAATGGCTCTCGCTTTGAATCGCGCGGCATACGCGGACGATAGCGACAAGTTCGTGGTTCGCGGCGATGCGACGAAGGTGCTCATGGAGCAAAATCAGATCAACGTCGCGACCGCTGAAGCGATCAGCAAGGCATGCGTAGACGAGGCCAACAAACAGGGCGTGAAAGTCAGCATCGTCATCTATGATCAGTTCGGAGAGCCGGTCTACATGTACCGTATGGACGGTCAAGCAAGGATCGCCATCGAGACCGCGATGATGAAGGCCCACACCGTGATCAATACCCGCCAGGCCAGCAAGGCGGTCATGAACCAGGTGCTGACGGGCCGGTCATCGGAGCTGCGGCAATATTCGTTTGGGAATTTTGCCAACTCCGGCGGTCTGCCGATCGTCGTCAATGGCAACCAGATGATCGGCGCAATCGGCGTCGGCGGCTCGGCACCGAATCTTCCAAGCTGGAGCGACGAAATCTGCGCTTGGCGGGCCATGACCAAAGTGATTGGGCCGCAGCCGGCGCTGTTGCCCGACGTTCAACAAAATGCGAGCGGAGATCGCACGGGCGCCCGTTAAGGGCCGAAACGTACAAATCAGGGTATGTCCGACAGCCGGCAGCACTTGCGTCTGATCATCGCGCCCCGCTCCGCGCCGAGGAGATCGCCATGTCCGAAACGAGGTCCGTGGATGCGGGGCGGCTCGCCACAACGCGCTCAGGACCGTCGTCGATCAGCCTTGCGGTAGGCACGGTGCTGCTCTCGGCGGCCGCGATGTGGCTCGAATTCGGCGGTAGCGCAGCAGAAGGAAAAGATCCCGGACTTCTCCCTGGACAACAAATCGGCCTGGCTCATGATCGGCGACGAGTTGCTGCCGCCCGAGAGCGGTCCCGGCCCGGTGACTTTCGACAAGCGATATCCTTACGTAGACAACCGCGAAGCGCGACGAACCAATTCGCAGCCCACTTATCGCGTGGCCGACCTCACAAATCCGATACTCCAGCCGTGGGTCGTCGAGCAGATGAGGAAAGCCAACGATCGGGTGCTGGCTGGAAAAGTCCCATTCCGCGCCCGCGAGCGCTGCTACCCGTCGGGTGTTCCGGCTTGGGTGGTCTACACCCTCGTCCAGCCGATCCACATCATCCAGACGCCGACCCATGTCACGATGATCAACGAGGGCGGCCCGGAAGTGCGGCGTATCTGGCTCGACGTGCCGCATGCGGCGAACCCCAAGCCGACCTGGTACGGCGACTCGGTCGGCCACTACGAAGGCGGCGATACGCTGGTGGTGGACACGATCGGGTTGACGACCGAGACATTTGTCGATCCGTACCTGACGCCCCACACCGAACAGCTGCACGTGATCGAGCGTTACAAGCTGACCGACGGCGGCAAGGCAATCGACGTCTCGATCTACATCGATGATCCGGGCGCGTTCACGACACCGTGGGCCGCGAGGCAGCGATTCCGACGTGTCGACCGCGAATGGGAGGAGGACATCTGCGCAGAGAACAACTTCGATTTCCTGCATTACGAGGTGGTGCCCATCCCGCACGCAGACAGGCCGGATTTCTAGACTGGCGCATTGTTGGATCGACAAAGCGCAACGCAATCAGCAGCCATACGAGAGTCGTCAGCATATAGACGACCGCGATGGCGTCGACCGACTGGCCGGCACGCACGTCCGCCGCATAGACAACCGTCACATCGACCGGCTCAGGCGGCCGCAACTGAATTTAACAGAAGCCATCCGAAATATTTCCGCCGCTATTCACATCGGCCGCCGCATTTTGTCGGCACACTCGCAGCAGCCGGGGATGCTGATACGGTGTGTCGCTCTGGTGATCGAACACATGTGCGGAGGTGGTAATGCCTTTTTTGATCTCGATCTTGTTGCTTGCCCTGGCATTGAACGCGTCGGGCGCGCATGCCCAAGATGCCGGAAGTGCCCAGGCGATGCTGCCTCACTGCATGGCTGCACTGAAGCCGGATCCCCAGAGCACGACCGGCGGCCGCTGCATGGGAATTATTGCGACCCTCTCGTTCGTGAGCCGCGTCCTGCCCGACAATCTCAAGTTCTGTCACCCGAATACGGCAACGCCTGAGCAGATTATTCAGGCGATCAGCGACTTCGTCGATGCAAACCCAGACGCGGCCGAGCGGGATTTCCGATTGATCGCGCTCGCAGCCATGCGCAGTAAATGGCCGTGTCAGGAGTAGGTCTCCAGGGAACCAAGGCGTCCGGGACTCGAACCGATCTCCGCCGAACCGGCCCTTACACGCAGGTGGAGATTTTCGTCGTGGAACAGGTCTGGTGAGGCCAAAGACTGGGCGGTCGTTTTTTGGGGTCGCCGCCCGATTCCAGGCGACGGAGACCGCGCTATCCCGCGTCCGGCAGCAAAGCCACGCACCATGAAGTTGTCGCGGGACCGCCGGTGTCATAATCTTGCGCCCAAGGTAACGCTGCTCGCCGAAATTCTTATCTGAGCAAGGAAGATTTCCATGGTGACCGCATCCAGAGGCGTTCGTGCTCGTCTTTCCGCCAAGCCGTGGCGAGGCGTCGCCGGCGCTTTGCTTTGCACGGGACTCGCCAGCTGGGCGGTTTCAGCGGACGCACAGGATTCGGGCGAAAGAGAAGATTCCCGAACTTGCCTCGATCAGCTTCGCTTGGCTCTCGGCCGGTGGCTTTCTCGATCCGCAACCGGGCGCCGGGCATGGCCCGATCAAGCAGGATCCGGAGATCCCTTTCCGCGGCAACAATCAAGGGCCCGGCTTGGTTACGCCCCCAATGGGCAATTACAAAGACCCCGTGCTGAAGCCGTGGGCCGCGGCGCAGATGCGCGCTTCGAATGAAGAGTACCTCGAGGGGAAGCGCGGTCTGCCATTCAGCGCTCAGGGACGGTGCTACCCGGGCGGTGTCCCCGGGCAGCTGCTGTACCCGGCGGAGCCGTTCTATTTCATTCAGACGCCGAAAGAAGTTTGGATGATCTGGCAGCGCGACCACATGGTTCGCCGCATCTATCTTACCGACCGCCATTCGGAGGGTGTCACGCCGTCATGGTTCGGCGAATCCATCGGCCATTACGAGAACGGTGACACGCTGGTGATCGACACCATCGGGCTGTCCACGAAAAACAGCTTCATCGACAATTTCCGCACCCCCCACAGCGAAAAGGAGCACGTGATCGAGCGTTACAAGGTGTCAGCCGACGGTCTCGCGCTCGAAGCTGCGGTGACTGTCGATGATCCCGACACGTTCAACGAGCCACTTCACATGGTCAAGCGCTGGCGCAAAGTCGACAACCCGCTGCGAGAGACGGTGTGCGCCGAGAACAACGGCGATCGCTTCAGCAAGAACCTGTTCCCGATTCCGCAAGCCGACGAGCCCGATTTCTGATCAGTGATCGCGGGACGGCGGGCGCGACGCCAGGACTGGAACGCACCTCTGCGGACGTTCGAACCAGTTTCTGTTCCGATCAGCCTTACGGTTGCGCCATTTGCCGCAGATGATCCTCCGGCGAGATCGCCGCAGAGGCCAGGAGGAGCTGCTCGCAGATGCCGGGCGCGCGCAGGGATATGTGACAGGCGGAGGAACTTGCTGATGCGCGCAGTCGTTTGCCTCCTCGCCGTCGTGTCTCTTGCCGGCGCGAGTTCCGCCGTCGCGCAGGAAAAGCATTTGATCGACCCGATGCTTCCAGGCTCGCTCAATCCGGAGCCGCTGCCGCCGCTGAAAAATCCGGATGCGCCGTCAACGCCGGCCAAGGAGCTGTTCGCGCGCAAATCGACGCCGTTTCCCGGACCGCCGCGCTCGATCGGCGGCGATTTCGACGGCTGCCTCGCCGGCGCCGTGTCGCTGCCGATCACCGGTCCGACCTGGCAAGTCATGCGGCCGTCGCGCAACCGCAACTGGGGCAATCCGCAACTCATTCGCTTCATCGAACGGTTTGCCGCCAACGCAAAAATGGTCGGCTGGAACGGTCTTTTGGTTGGCGACATGGCTCAGCCGCGCGGCGGGCAGATGATTTCCGAGCACACCAGCCATCAAATCGGCCTCGACGCCGATATCTGGTTTGTGCCGATGCCAGACCACGAGCAAAGCCGCGAGGAGCGCGAGTTCACCCCGGGAACCGAACTGGTCGCACCCGATCTGCGCGACGTTGATCCGAAACTGTGGACCCACACCCATGCGGCGCTCATCCGAGCGGCTGCGCAGGATCCGGTGGTCGTCCGCATCCTGGTCAATGCCGCGATCAAGAAGGCACTGTGCCGCGAGGCCGGAGCTGATCGCACCTGGCTTTACAAGGTGCGTCCCTGGTATGGTCACGCCGAGCATTTTCATGTCCAACTCGGCTGCCCGGTCGACAGTGCGGAATGCAAGCCACCGCCCCCGACGCACCCGACCGACGGCTGCGGCAGCGAGCTCGACTCCTGGTTCAAGGAATCGACGCTGCACCCGCCGCCGAGCAAACCGAGGCCGGTTTTGACGCTGGCCAAGCTGCCTCCTGCGTGCAAGCAGATTGTCAAAGCGCCGTAATTGTCGGTGCAGCACGGCCATCGCTGCAGACCGAGACTTCCGCCTACTCGGCGGCAGCCCGATCGCCAGCGGCCGTGGGCGCCTTCATCGCCGCTTCATAGGCTTCCTCGAACCAGCCGATCCGCTCTTCGAGCCGGCCGAGAATAGGCGAGGCCCTGTTCTGCCTGGCGATGGTTTGCATCGTCTCGCAGACACCGGTGTCCTGCGCGTTGATCTTCTCGGCGTAATACGCAACGACGCGGTCACGCACCCGCTGCGTGAGGCTGAACCGATCGAGCAGGCGGTCGTACCAGGGGGGTTCGACCGCGCTCGGAAACGGCGAGATCCGTCCCCAGAAGCGCAGCAGCAGGCGGTCCGGCGCGACCGGCTGGAACTGCATCGCATGAACATACCAATGCTCGCGATCGGCGCGGGCATGTGAGATCGCGAAGCCCGGAAAAATGTGCAGCACCCGATAATCGGCAGAGAGCCAGGTTCTTGCCCGGCATTCGGCGGCCATTCGACCAAACGCGTCGGGATCGGAGTTGGTGATATACGCGCTGTGCCGGCCAAAGCGGAAATAGCCGATTCTCTCGCGTTTCAAGTAACCGTGACTGCCCCAATACGGCACGTGCACCGCCGGAACGTGGTACTCCTCGACCGTGATGTGGACGCAGAGGCGCCAGTTCGCCCGGACCTCTCGGGTCATCACATGTGTAGCCTCGGGCACGCTCCACAGGGCCTCGATGATCGGGAAGCCGTCGCCGAGAAATTCCTCCAACGTCTCGTCATCGCCCGGCGCGCGAAACCGGCCGAAAATCAACGGGCCGCAGGTCGCGATCTGCACCGGCGTGAGCGCCGCGCCCATTTCCTTCGGGGTCGTGTCGAAGAGCTGCGGGCATTGCGGGATGCCGACCGCACGCCCCTCCTCGTTGTAGCGCCAGTGATGAAAGCCGCAGATGATCGGCCCGTTGCCCTTGTCGGCATTGCGCAATGGAAACGAGCGATGCGCGCAGCTGTTTTCGAAGCCGCGCAACTCGCTGCCGAAGCGCTGCACGAAGACCGAACGCGTAGCCAAGCTTGTGCGGAACCAGTCACCGTCATTCGCAACGTCGCGGGTGTGTCCCAAGAACGTCCAGACCCGCGCCAGTTGCGCCTGCTCACGGCGAAACGCCGCCTCGTCGACGAGCGTATCGGGCCAGTTCAGGAGCCGCCTCGGGCCAGGGTGCAGGGTCACCATGCTCTCGATCAACGGATATGCGGCACCGCTTTGCCTGTGAAGTCGCGATCGACGAAGCGCTACGCGATCGCGCCGACCGCGATCTCGCGCTTGAGCGGCCGGTTGCGGTCTCCGCCGTGAGCGGCGCGAGATCGATCCCACCGCCATCGACGCTCATCTGTTGCAACAACATGAGACCGGCGCGCCGGTTCGTCAAGGCTCGCTGCTCCGCCGCGAACCAGTGGACATTGAAGGCAAAGATGGAACGGCTGAGTTGGGCCAAGCATCCGGCAGCACGTCAGCGTCTTTGTTGAGCTTGGGCAGGATTCCGACTCCCGATCAGCGACGCCCGAAGCGCTCGATGCACGTCAGAAGACCGAGATCGAGAAATGGTGGCCGATAATCAAGAACGCCAACATCAAGGTGGAATGATCTCTGCGCGTGGCCGGAAAGCGCGCCTACAAAATGGGTAAGCTTCATCCCACCGGCGCCCGGCTTACAACAACGAGCGGACATCCACGGCGAAAGTCGCGACGAACAAAGACCGGAGGCGGCGGCGCGAACCATCAGCGTCGGAGTCGCGTTGATGACCCCGGCAGATGCAAGGCACGTCCACAATGGCCGGTTGGCTCAGCGCAAGCGTCAGCAGCGGATTGATTCCGTTCATCGTCCTGTATGCGACGCTCTATGCGAGCTTCGGCATGGTGTCTCCGTTTCTGCCGGTTTTGCTGGAAGAGCGCGAACTCCAGCCCAGTGAGATCGGGCTCATCTTGGCTGGTAGCACCGCTGTTCGGCTGGTGTCCGGCCCAGCGGCGGGCCGTATTGCGGATGCGTTCAATGCCTTGCGTGCGGTCTTCGCCTGTTGCGCGCTGGCAGCCGCCGCGACCGCGTTCGGATTTCTGGTCGGCGGGGGTTTCATCCTCACGCTTTTCGTGAGTCTTCTTTACGCTGCGCTCTTGGCTCCTTTGACGACGACTGCGGATGCACTCGCCCTTGCGGCGGCAGGGAAGGCCGACGAAACCGGGCGCCGCTTCGAATACGGGTGGGTGCGCGGATGCGGCTCCGCCGCCTTCATCGTCGGCTCGCTGTCGGCCGGTCGCATGATCGCCGCGCGTCGGCCTCGATGCGATCATCTGGGGCGGATCGGTGTTCCTGGCCGCGGCCGCGGCGGCGGCGATCGGCGTACCCGTGCGGCGAACCACGGCCACGCAGTCGCTTGTCGCGCGTCCATCCCTCGGGGCGCTCCTGCGACTCCCACGATTCAGGTTGCTTCTGATCGTCGCCGCGCTGGTGTTGGGGAGCCACGCCATGCACGACGGCTTCGCGATGATCCGCTGGCGTGCCGCGGGAATAGCGCCGCAGACGGCCAGTCTTTTGTGGTCGGAGTCGGTTGCCGCCGAGGTTCTGGTTTTCTTGGCGCTCGGTCCTTGGCTCCTGCGTCGGATTGCGATGAGCACCGCGATGGCATTTGCGGCCGCCGCGGGGGCGGTGCGTTGGAGCGTCTTCGCGATGACGGCCAACGTCGCGGCCATGGCGCTGGTCGAACCGCTGCACGGGCTGAGCTTCGCCTTGTTGCACCTCGCCTGCATGCGCTTGATCAGCCAACTGGTCCCGTCGCGGCTGGCCGCCACCGCGCAGGCGATCTACGGCACGGTAGCGATCGGGGCAGTAAGCTCCCTTCTCACCTTGGCGTCTGGAGGTCTCTACGGCCAATTCGGCGCGGCCGGATTCTGGGCCATGGCCGCGCTCTCAATGTCGGCACTGCCGTTCATCGCGAAGCTGCGACGCATAAGCGGCGACGAAGTGCCGCCGCCCGCGGGCGAGCGATGACGCGATGCGGGCGTGCGTTCACGATGTCCAACCTCCGAAGCGGTCGCGACTAACGAACGCGACGAAGGGGAGCTGGATGATCGAGGCGCTACAACGGCGGACTGTCGGGACGCCCGCCGTTGGCCGGTGCTTCTGGCAGCCGTGCGCCCTCGGCTTCTATGCATAGCAGGCTAGCTCTTCTGCATTGCCTCGCCTGCCGCTCCCGGATATGTCGTCGATACGCGATCGGCCGTCTTCTTCGCGAAACGATTTGCGTGTCGCGGTGGAGGCAGACGAAAGAACCGAGATCAGATGCTGCTCCTCGCCGGAGCATCATTATTAAATGCGCATAAACAATTTATGTTTCGCACTTCTGTCGAATACCTTGTTCAACAAGAAATTTCCAGTAAGGCTTAAGACGTTAAAGCTGAAAGTATTGTGCGCGCGCCTCGGAAGAGCGGTGCCGATTTGGGTCGAAGCGCACCGCCGTCGTCCGATCCAACAAGCAATAGCGGTTCGACGCCGGCTCGAGCTCTTCAGGGAGGACGACGATGAACATCAAGGCCACTCTTTTGGCGAGTGCGTTGAGCATACCACTCGTTGCGAGCGCCGCGCTTGCTGCGGACACCGGCAATGCGCTGGTGACCGCGGCGAAGCAGGGGCGCCAAGCTGACGCCCAATCGATACTCAACGGCGACGCGAAGCAAGAGATCGTTGCCGCGCAGGGCGGAGCTGCACTGATCTGGGCGGCGTCGCACAACGACAAGGCGATGGTCGATCTGCTCCTGAACGCAGGCGCGAACGCCAAGGCAGTCAACGACTTCGGCGCGTCGGCGCTCTACGCTGCCGCGGACTTCAAGGATCCGGCGGTGACGAAGAGCCTGCTCGCGGCAGGCGCCGACCCCAACGTGGCGCTGATATCGGGTGAGACGCCACTCATGTCGGCGGCCCGCAAGGGCAACGCGGATACGGTGCGCGCGCTGCTCGAGGCCGGTGCCGACCCCAATGCGAAGGAAAAGAACGGCGGCCAGACTGCCCTGATGTGGGCGACGGCGGGCGGAAACTCCGCCGTTACCGCGGAGCTCGTGAAGCACAAGGTCGACGTCAACGGCCGCTCAAAATCCGGGAGCACCGCGCTGATGTTCGCGGCGCGAGGGGATCTTGGCTCGGTCCGCACCCTGCTCGATGCCGGCGCGGACCCGAACCTCGAAATCTCGGACTGGAAGGGCACGGCGCTGACCATCGCCAGCACGATGGGCCAGCCGGATATCGTCGAAGCGCTTCTGGCCAAGGGTGCCGATATCAACCACCGCGATGAAAACACCTTTACCGCGTTGCATGCGGCGGTGCGGGACTCCGATTACGGCGAGGAGCGGGAACAACGCGTCCGCGCCGTGGCGACGGTCAAGGTGCTTCTGGCGCACGGCGCCGATCCGAACGCCCGGATTCATCAGGAAAAGCCCACCGTCCGGGCCCTCGATGAGGTCGAGTTCGAAGGCGCGACCCCGATCGCACTTGCCGCGGAGGTCAACAACCTCGACGCCATCAAACTGATGGTGGATGCCGGAGGGAATCCGAACATCGCGACTTCCCATGGCACGACGCCGCTGATGTTGGCGTCGGGCGCCGCTACGGACGTGCAACGGGCGCGATCGATCGAGGAGCGCGGGCTCTCGCTCCAGACGGCGAAGTACCTGGTGGACCACGGCGCCGACGTGAATGCCGCGGGACAGTTCGGCTGGACCGCCCTGCACTCCGCCACCTATCAGGGAATCACCGATCTCATGGAGTTCCTGCTCAATAAGGGCGCGAACATCGAAGCCATGGACGGCTTCAGGCAGACGCCCCTGAGCATTTCCCTGTCTGTGCTCACCAAGGAGGCGGGTGCCCACCGCCTTCAGATCCCGCGCCGGTACCGGCCTGACGTGGCCGACCTTCTCCTCAAGCGCGGCGCCGTCCCGCTCGAGAAGTCCGGGGTCAACGCCGTGCTCACGCGCAGTGGCGCGGCCGCGGCGGCTGACCAATAACACTCTTCGAAAGACTTTCTGCGTACGCCCCGTCTCAACAGACGGGGCGTTCTTGTATGCACCAGCGAATGCCTGGGTTGTTTGGTCCCTGACACGCTCCGAGCGTCGTCGGGCGCAGAAGGAGAACGCCATACCTCATCCGCGCCCATCTTTCGGGCGCGGACCTGCCAAAAATCGCGCTGCTGGCGAGTTTCAGAGAGCGGACGCGACCAACTGCGCGATTTCGTAACCGCCAAGAATGACAGCGGCGAAGCTGCCGGTGACCACGGCGAGCAGGAAAGCGGCTGTAATGGTGTATTCCATGGAAGCTCCGATCCAAGGGCGCCCCACGGGGACGTTGGTCACCAAATGAGGCCGCAGTTTGGTCGTGCAAAGGTGTCTCTGCGCGGCGTCGAGGGCCGCCGGATGTCGGACTCAAGCCCTCCCGGCGGCTTGGCTCCGCAGCAGCTCCGCCCCCGAACACCGGCCGCGTTCGCAGCAAAGCCGTCGTCGCGTGCGGTCCGAAAGCCTCGTTCCGACGGAGGCTAACGCGCCCGACGCTCAGTCTCACCCGGACACCGACCGCGCGGACCTCACCGCTGCGGGCCGAATCGGCGCAGCATGTAATCCTGGAAGTGGTCGATCTCATAGATGCTGTCGCAGACTGCGCCACAGCGGCTCGCAGCCTCGGTGACCCGAATGCCGATCGAGGCACCATCCAGATCCACCTGTTCGCGATAGAGCGCGACGTGGCGATCGGGCAGCAGCAGCACGTCGCCGACCCGCATACGGTCGAGCCGCGCCACCGGCTCGGTGAGATAAGGCAGTTCCGACGTCCCGGCGTGGTGCTGGATGTGCCAGACATTGGATACGAGCCCGGAACAATCGACTCCCGCCGTGACCCGGCGAGAGCCGGCTGACCAGAAGGTGCCACCGATATTGCCGGCGACGAAGCCGCGCCTGATCTTGTCGTCGAAACGCTCGAGCGAATCGCTGCCACCCCAGTCGTAGGGCAGGCCGCGCATCGCCACGGGCGTGCGCAATCGTTCCTGCTCGGACGGGACCACGAAGCGCGACTGGTTGCGGCAGTCGATCTCGACGCCGGGCATGATCGTCGTTGAACACGGATTGCGCCGGTTCGCCTCGACCAAAGTCCAGCGATGGTCTCGATACGCGTCCATTTGCCGGCGCATCTCCGCGCGCGACGGCACCGGAGGTGTCTGCTCCTCTGCGTCCTTGCCAGAGCCCCGGCCCCTCTCGACTGCGGCGACGACCATGGCTTTGGGCTCGGCGATCGGAAAGATATCGGCCACCGGCGGCGGAGAGGCCCAATGGCGCGCACGGCCCATCGCCTTCTGCAACGCCGCCAGATAGGACGACGGCTTCGCAAACGCGAGGTGGTAGATCTTGAACGGCCCGGGCTTGCTCCCCGCGACGATACTTGCGAGCAGCGCGATCGTCCCGTCCGGCAGGATGGTCGCATAGTCGAAGCCTACGCGTGACATGACCGCGATCGGCAGTGCTGCCAGCCCCGAGAGCGTCCCGTCGCGTTCGAACCGGCCCACGTAGACATTCACCTTGATGTGCTGCTCGTCCGGCTCCTCCGGCGATGGCTCGCCGATGTAGTATTCCTTCCAGAGCACGTAGCGCCGCCCGTCGCCGAAACGCTCGAGCTCGCGCGCGCTTGCGATGTAGTAGGGCCCGATGGCGCGGATCGGCAGCGCGCCCGCTCCCCGGAACGGCTGAAGCGAGATGCCGGCAGGAGTGCGCACCAGCGGCGCAACCCGGTAGGCTGCATCGCTGACGTGATGCTCGCTCAACGCAAATTCGCGCGGCCAAACCTTTTCGTCGCGCGCCACCTCGATGCGCGAGCGGCCGTCCTCGGAAATAATCGCAACGCTGCCGGCCAGGCGGACCAGACGCCACGGACGAAATCCGACCGGTACGTTGGCGGTCCGCGTCGGGGCGCCGTGCGTATCCACATAGGTGGAGATGGTGCCATCCAGCGGATCAACTACCGCCACCACGCCATCATGCAGGTGAAAGATATGGCTCGGACCGGCGCCGTCGTGATCCTGGCGCACTTCGATCTCGGTGAACGCAGCCGCGGGTGCCGGGAGCAGCCCCAGCAAACACATCAACCCCAGCGCTACCGAACTGATGTTCATCAAATAGGACCGAGCCTGCGCTTCCCCGGATTTAAAATGCGGTTCGCGGTGTTGCCGTTGGACGAGCGTCGGCGGCGGCGCCAACGCTCCCGCCGACCGGGCAGCCCTCGTCGGCCGCACCCACCTCACCCGGGCGGCGATCGCCACGTTTGGCAGCGAATATGCTGAATTTGTGACGCGCTCGGGGGCATGTCTGCTTTCCCCGTTTCGGACCTCGGGTCAGTCGGGTGCAGGCAGAAAAGGCCACGAACACTACGTTCCCGATAGCGTATCGTGGCCTCGTTGCGTTTCAGGATAAGCCGAAAAATCGTCCGGACGAGCGATTAAGGCTTCAACCCCAAGAGCTTCGCCGGATTGGTCTGGGACATTTGCACAATGTCCGCCTCGGAGATGCCATGCGCCATCAGTCCTTTGTAGAACGCCAGCAGTCCGTCAGGGTGGAGTGGATTGGGGGGTTGACCGAGGTCGGTTGACAGGACCACGGAGGACGCCCCGACAGCGCGTATCACTTCCGCGTCCCTACGAAGCAGGTCTTCCGAAAGCCCGCCATAGACGAGCTCGATATACGCCCCCATGCTCGCGGCTTTTTGAATCTCGGCCAGCGTGAGCGGGCCGCCGGGGTTGGTGAGCGCATGCGTGACCATCACGTTCTGCACGCCCTGCCGCTTGGCCTCCTCGATAATCACCAGGTCTTCGCTTCCCGACGAGTGTCCGGTTTCGAGCACCAGGTTGTTTCTGGCCGCGATCGCGATCACCTGTGCCACCTCCGGCACGACTTTGCCGTCTCTGACCACGGGGGCAAACGGGCGTTGCTGCTTCGTGAGTTTCACTTGCGCTTCGGAGTTGAAGGTCGGCAGCCAGACCACCCGGCCGTAACCGCCCTTGACCTTGGTCATCCATTCGACGGCCGCCGGATTGACCCCGCCGACGGTGAGATCGAGCGAGATACCGCCGAAGACCTCGATCCCCGGCACTTCCTTGCGAACAATATAAGCAAGTGACGCCGTGGGCTCGTAGTGATTTTTGAGCACGATGGCGCGCATCCCGCGCTCTTTCGCCAGACGCGCCAGATCGGTGGCGTCGATTTTCCTCGGAACGCCATCTGGATCGGCGTGTGCGTGCATGTCGATAGCGCCGCTCACGGTTTGCGCGTTCGCGGACACCGAAAAGACGAGAAACATTGCCGCTAGCTGTGACCTCATGGACGCACCTTTCATCGAGCAAGTTTTGCTGGAGCTTGAGGTAGACGTGACCAAAGCAGCCATTGGCTATCTTGGCAATGTGCCGGCAAGCGCCCACCCAGCCACCGAGGGGTCACCCAAGTTTTAGCACGTCCGCCGCGTCCGAATCGATCAAAGGCTGCTGATGGGAAAGTTCGTGGCCGCGTCAGCCCCGTCCCGACAAGCGGACACTACCGGGGAAAGCGGGGCTTCCGATTCGGGCCTGGAAGACACATCGAGGTGCGATCCGAAGTGTGGCGCAACGAAGTGTGACGCAGTTTCCTTACAATCGCGGTCGCGGTAGGGTCGCTAAGTCATAGGCAAGGGATCGAGCATGCGACGGCGAGAGTTCATCGCGGGGCTCGGAAGCGCGGCGGCCTGGCCGGTGGAGACGTGGGCGCAACAGCCTGCGACGCCGGTGGTCGGAGTTCTGGGCAGCTCATTGCCCGATAGCTATTCGTTCCTCATGGCCACGTTCATGCAGGTACTAAGCGAGGTCGGCCTGTCCGAAGGCAAGAACCTCGCCGTCGAACAACGCTGGGCGAACAATCGATATGATCGCCTCCCGGAAATGGCAGCCGACCTCGTGCGCGCCCGGGTGGCGCTTATTCTCGCCATTGGCAACAATCTGCCTGCCCGTGCCGCCAAGGCTGCAACTTCGACAATCCCCATCGTTTTCGTCATGGGCGCAAACCCCGTAGCACTTGGTCTCGTTGCCAGTTTCAACCGCCCTGGCGGAAACATCACAGGCGTTACCACCGTTGTCGTCGATATCTGGCAGAAGCGCCTGCAGTTGCTCCACGACTTGGTTCCAAACGCCAGACGTTTTGGATATCTCGTCAACCCAGACAATCCTGCGCGGTTGGAATTGACGCAAAATATCGTACGCGGGTGGGGCGGCACACTTGAAATCGCATCCGCCAGGGCCGCGCCTGATTTCGATGCGGCGTTTGCACAATTTGCCGAACGACGTGTCGAGGCGGTCGTCATATCGGGGGATGCTTTGTTTGCTTCTGAGTCTGAGCGCCTCTTTCGCTTAGCGGAACAGCACGCGGTCCCGGTGATCTACGCTTCTGCAGCCAGTGTGAGGTACGGGGGGCTGATGAGTTACAGCGCCGACATCGTGGCTGCTTTTCGCCAGGCCGGTCTCTATGCCGGCCGCATCCTCAAGGGCGAGAAACCGGCCGATCTGCCGGTCGTCCAACCGACCAAGTTCACGTTCGCCATCAACCTCAAGACCGCAAAAGCACTCGGTCTGACGGTCCCTGACACGCTGCTTGCCATTGCTGACGAGGTGATCGAGTGACACGCGGGCATGACCGGAATGGGCGCTGTCTGTTGAGCCCTTCCGTCGGACGGTAGCTCGGCCCCGTGTAGCAGACATCGCGGCGGAAAGGCGTTTGAAGGTACCGCGCCGGTCCGCGAAATGACCACCAATGTGGAGGCGATCATGAGCAGGGCGGACATTGCGCGTCTTCGAAAACTATACGAACGGATGGAGCATCAAGGCTGGGTGCACCACGTAGCTGACGCCGCAACCAAAAAGCTGGTCACGACGCGAATGACCCAGCCAATCGCGCCGCTGTCGCGAGCCGAACGGATCTCCCAGGTGCGTGGCACCCCATTCAACGGATCGATCTTCGGCTCGCCGACATACCGGCTTACCGTGCAACACCCCTACCAAGAATTGCCATTGGGTTTCCTCCGGTTCCGATGGGCAAGAGAAGTGCACGGCATGGGGATGGGCCTTGCGGCCGAGGTGGAAGGCTATGCGTTTTGGTGGGTTCCGGAGCTCGGCACAAACGTGGGAGGCATGGACGCCGTGGTGTTTGACCCTCCCCAGGGTCTCTCGCTTTTAACTCTGTATCTCGCCACAAGCACCGAGCCTGGACAGGTAGGTAACATTCTCATCGAGGTATTTAATGGGTACGACATAGTCGCATCGTTCCAGCTGACTGTTCCTGGAGGAGGTGACTGGCTGTTCCACACCTTCGACCTCGTTTTCACGCCGGTGCCATCGACGGAAAATTGGATCCAGATGACCATCCCTGCTGGCTCTGGTCTCCAAGGTGTCTATTTCTACACGTTCACCCTGTCACGGCTCATTTTTGTACCGCCCGTTGCCGTTCTGACGTAATCGAGGCCGGTGGTGATGCTGGGCGAGCAGCGGCAAAGGGTGCCCAATTCACGCGTCAGCTCCGCATCGGTGGCGCATTGATTGCCGGCGAGGATTTGGCCGGACCACGAATGGAAGGGAGCATCATGCCGCTCGGTAAGGACGACATAGCGTTTCTGGAGTCCATGGACACGCCGACGGTCTGCAACGTGCTTGAGATCGTTGCGCCGGAGCGCCGCGGCTACGGCTACACCACTCGGCACCTGCATTGCGCCTTCCCCGATCTTCCGCCGAAAGTGGGCTTTGCCAAGACCGTGACCATGCGCGCCAAGAACCCCGGCCCGCTCGGCGGCCAGGGTTATATGCAAAAGCGTCTCGATTACCTTGATTACGTCGCCTCCCAGCCCAATCCCAGTTGGATGGTGATTCAGGATATTGATGATCCCCCTGGGCACGGTGCCTTCTGGGGCGAAGTTCAGTCCAACGTGCACAAGGCACTGGGCTGCCAGGGCGTCGTGACCAACGGCTGCGTCCGCGATATCCCGATGATCGCCAGCGGCTTTCAGATGTTGGCCGGCTCGATCGCTCCCTCGCACGCCTTCGTGCACGTGGTCGATTTCGGCAGCGCGGTGACGGTGCATGGTATGGCTGTGAGCAGCGGCGATCTCATCCACGCCGACCGCCATGGCGCCGTCGTGGTGCCGATTGACACAATTTCCGCGATGCGTGGTGCGCTCGAACTCTTTGACAAAGACGGAAGCGCGCATCATCGAGGCGGCGCGGGCGCCGGGCGCAACCGTGGAAAGCATCAAGGCTGCAATTCGCGGGTAACTGCCAGGTCGCCCGGAGCTGTCGTGGCGGAGCTGTCATCGCGGAAACGGCTGTGCCGCCTTCGACGCGGGGCGGACGCCTCCGGAATCTCGCTGCACTCACTGGCTGTCGGCGAGGACGGGCGCTCGTCCTCTGGATGGCGCAGAAAATCGCCTTCGGCAACAAGCCTGAAACCTACTACTTCAACTACAACTCGGACTCGATAGCCCGGAGCAGCCGGAAGCGCAGCTGATCGTCATTGCTCGCCAGCGAGATCACGAAACGCACGCGGCCGTGCTTCGAAGTGTCGGCATAGCCCGCGAGTGTGCTGACCCCCTCCAACGTACCGGTCTTGTTCATGCCGCCGTCGTGGCCGTGGAGCAAATCGGCGTGGGGCGCGAACAGCTCGAGCACTTTGGCGAGGCCGCGAGCCGTAAAGTGGTTGTTGCGGCTGATACCAGAACCCTCCTCGAAATGGATATCATCGGCCAAGCCGTGCCCGGCGAGCATTTCGTTCGCGACCTGAAGTGACTTCTCGAGGCTGACGGGGCCGCCCAGACGGTGTCCCCCGATCTCCAGGAAAACCTGGTTGGCGACGTAGTTGTTCGAGGCGCGGAGCAGCTCACCGAGGATCTTCGCGAGGGTACGCGACTGCCGGTGAACGTAGACCGGTTGCAGTCCCTCAGGGATAGGTCCGGTCGAGATCTTGCCCTTCACCTTGCCGCCGGCCCGTTCAATGAACGCGGCGATCAGCTCGCCGGCATATTGCAGACTCACCGACTGGTCCTGACTCAAGCTGATGCGGCCGCCCTTATTAGGGCCTCGCAGCAGGAACTGGGTGATCGCCACCGGGGTGATGGGGGTCTGCTTCTCGGCGGAGCGCACCTTGTCTCCGTTGCGCACCGCGCTGATGGTGTTGAAATTCACAGCGAGCGCGGAGTTCAGGGCGTTGTAGGCCTCGCCCGTTTGCTCGATGCCCGGGATGCGGAGGTTCGAAGGGTAGTAGCTCGCGTCCAGCACGATGCCGGTGATTGGCTGCTTGCCGACCGCCGCCACCAGTTCGGTCGCAAGCGGCGCCAGCTCTTCTGAAATCAGGAAGGGATCGCCGCCTCCACGCACGTAGAGCACCCGCTTGGCGTCCAGGTAGAAGCGGGTCTCGAAGCGGTAATCACCGCCAAGGACGTCCATCGCCAGCCAAGCCGTCACGATCTTGGTAACCGAGGCCGGGACGAAGGGCTGATCGATGTTCTGCGCCACCAGCTCGTCGCCCTGGGCGTCCATCACGAACACCAACCCCTGCGGGGCAAGGGCCGCTACCTTCTCCTTGACGCCGGCCAGAGCCTGAGCAGGCAGCAGGAGCAAAGCGAAGGCGAGCGAGCGAGACCACATGGCGACTCCAGCGGGCGCAGCGTCAGCAAACTTCCGACCCTCGCCAGTGACACTCAAGGGTCAAGGCAGTCAAGGAGGGGGATGAGGCACGACGGTACCCGGCTATCAAGCCTTTAACGTCAGCCGCCGCTCGGGAGCCCATCCCGGGTAAGCACCGCAGAGTTGCGACGGCCGCAGCACCTGGACGCTACGAATGAGCTCGCCATCGTCGTCCGCGTTCACAGCCCGCCTTTCAACTGGTATAGTCTGCCACAATCGCGACGGACGGGTCCGCCGCAGGATGCGTTTGGGCCGGAGGCAGGTGGTCGATGCCGACGTACGAATATATGTGCAAGAAGTGCGGGCCGTTCACACAGCTGCGAGCGATGGCGGAATGCGAGCTGCCGTCCGCCTGCCCGGAATGCGGCGCGCGCGCCCCCCGTGTCCTCCTGACCGCACCAAGCTGCCTCACCATGTCGGCCGAAACGCGTCAGGCCGGCGCAAAGTACGAGCGCGTCACCGACGGATTGCACGACCCGGGAAAATTGCACGGTGCGGGATGCAGTTGCTGCGTAGGCCAGGTTTCCAAGATGGCGAAACGTGCCAAGTCGAGGCGGTCTCGGCCAGCCTGACTGATCCCGCGTCGCAAGACCGGCGAGTCTCCCTCAAGCCAACCCGATTTTCTCGTATCGGTGCCGCTCCAGACCCCTCCCCGCGACGCGTTGGCCTATGCGGAACGGCTTGGAGGAGGGTTCACCAGTCAGCATTCGCGAAAAGGTGCGTGCGGCTAGGAAGACGGACGCACCGCAAGAGCCGATCGACTAATTCGACCTCGATAATCCGACTGTCTTTTGCGCCAGTCGGAGTATCTCATCGGCTTGGTTCGCAAGCGCTTGTGCGAACAGGATATCCTGGCCGGCGGTCAGCGCTTCTTGGTCGCCTTCACGATGAGGAAGCTGTCGAGCTTCTTCCCGGTTTTGAGAGCGTCACGCAACCAAAGCGGCTGCAAACCGCGACCGGCCCAGGTCTGCGACGGGTCGTTCGGATTACGGTACTTCGCCGGAATTGATCCCATTGGCCGACGACCGCGGGCCTGTCCGCGCGTTGCTTTGGGATCGTGATGTGCCAGCTCCGAGAGCTGCACCTCAAGCTCTCTCCGGCGTGTCGCTACCTTTTCAGAAATTGCAGCCTCAACCATGCTCCTGAGATCTCTGAGCTTCGCAACCGACATTGTTTTGAGAGCCATTCCGCTTTCTCCTTCGTTTGGAAAATCAGTAGGTAGCTGCCGGAAACCTGTTGAAGGAAAAACGCGCATTTGGTCGCAGGCAGAGTTGCTGCATAGGTGGGCTGCGGAAAAGCGCCTGCTGCCGGGATTTGAATCATCTGGCCTGAGTAATGCCCCGAGTAATCCACGGTAGGGCACTCGGTTTTGTTCGATTGCGCGAAAGATTGGGAATTTTCACTCCGCCGGCAGCGCGACGGGTTGCTCATGCCGCCTGCTCCCCCTGCCCCGCACCCGCAGCCAGCGTTGGAACCGATCAAGATAAAGATAAACGACCGGCGTCGTGTAGAGCGTCAGCAGCTGTGACACCGCCAACCCGCCGACAATGGCGTATCCAAGCGGTTGACGGATTTCTGAACCGACACCCGTTCCTATCATCATTGGAACGCCGCCGAGCAGCGCCGCCATGGTGGTCATCAGGATTGGCCGGAATCGCAACACGCACGCCCTATAGATTGCCTCCTCGGCTGCCACGCCCTCGTTCCGTTCGAGGTGCTGGGCGAAATCGACGAGCATGATGCCGTTCTTTTTGACGATGCCGATAAGGAGAATGATCCCCACGATCGCGATCACGCTGAGATCGAAACCCGCCGCCATCAGCAACAGCAGCGCGCCGAGACCGGCCGACGGCAGGGTAGAGATGATGGTGATCGGGTGGACCAGGCTCTCGTACAGGACGCCGAGGATCAGGTAGATGACGAAGAGTGCGGCCACGATGAGGATTGGGGTGCTCGCCAGCGCGTCTCCATAAGCTTGGGCGTTGCCCTGGAAGCTCGTCTGCAGCGAAAGCGGCGGCTTGAGCTCCTTCTCGACCTGCTGGATGGCACTCACCACCTGCCCGATCGCGACGCCGGGCTGCAGATTGAACGAGATCGTCACCGACGGGAACTGGCCTTGGTGGTTGACGACGAGCGGCGCGACCTTCACGGCACTTTCCACCAACGTGGAGAGCGGCACCTGTTGGCCGGACGACGACTTGACGTAGATGCCGTTGAGCGCCTCCGGTCCGTACTGGAATTTGGGATCGACCTCGAGGATCACGTGGTACTGGTTGAGCTGGGTGTACATCGTCGAGACGATGCGCTGGCCGAAGGCGTCGTCCAGTGTGTTGTCGATGGTGAAGGGCAGGATACCGTAGGTCGACGCCACCTCGCGCTTGATGGTGATGTCGAGCAGAGGACCGGCGTTGAGCTGATCGGTCGTGACGTCGACGGCGCCCGGAATGGCTTTGATCTTGTCGAGAAACAGTCCGGCCCAGTGATTAAGCTCGCCCGGATCGGCGTCGTCGAGCGTGTACTGATATTGCGTCTTCGACACGCGGCCGCCGATGGTGATGTCCTGCGCGGCCTGCATGTAGAGGGTGATCCCCTGGATCTTCGTCAGCTCGGTGCGCAGCCGCGCGATCACCTGATCGATCGGCTCGCGTCGATCGGCGGGCTTGAGCTGGATGTAGACGCGGCCGTTGTTGACGGTGAAGTTCCCACCGCCGGCACCGACCGCCGAACCGACCGAGGCGACAGCGGGGTCCCGCATGATCGCGTTCAGCATCGCCTGCTGACGCTCTGCCATTGCGCCGAAAGAGATATCCTGCGCCGCCTCGGACAGGCCGATGATCAATCCGGTGTCCTGCTGGGGAAAGAACCCCTTGGGGATCACCACATAGAGATAGCCGGTCAAGGCGACCGTCGCGAGCATCACCATCAGCGTGAAAAATTGGTGGCGCAACACGATCTTGAGACCGGTCTCGTAGAGATTGAGCAGGCCGTCGAAGCCGCCCTCGAGGAAGCGATAGAGCCGTCCGTGCTGCTTGCTCTCCGGCTTGAGCAGGTAGGCGCACATCATGGGCGTGAGGGTGAGAGAGATCACGAGCGAGAGCACGAGTGCCACGCTCACCGCGACGGCGAACTCGCGGAACAGCAGGCCGACATAACCGCTCATCAGGAACAGCGGAATGAACACGGCGATAAGCGAAAGCGTGATCGAGACGATCGTGAAACCGATCTCGCCGGCCCCCTTCATGGCGGCGTCGAACGGCGATGCGCCGCCCTCCATGTGCCGGACGATGTTCTCGATCACCACGACGGCATCGTCGACCACGAAGCCGACCGCGATCGAGAGCGCCATCAGCGACAGGTTGTCGAGGCTGTAACCGAGCTCGTAGAGCACAGCAAAGGCGCCGATTAGCGAGAGCGGCACAGTGATGGCCGGAATGATGGTCGCCCAGAAATTGCGCAGGAACAGGAAGATCACCATCACGACGAGCGCCACGGTGAGTATCAACGTGAACTGCACATCATCGATCGACGCCCGGATGGTCTGCGTGCGGTCGGAGATGATGTTGACCTTCACCGCAGCGGGGATCGAGGCCTCGAGCACCGGCAGGGCCGCCTTGATCCGGGCGACCGTCTCGATGACGTTGGCCCCGGGCTGACGCTGGATGGCAAGGATGATCGCGCGGCCGTTGTTGTACCAGCCGGCAATGAGATCGTTCTCGGCTGCGCTGACAGCGTGTCCGATGTCGCGAATGCGCACCGGCGCGCCGTTGCGGTAGGCGATCACGAGGTCGTCATACGCTTTGGCGTCGAGCAGTTGGTCGTTGGTGTTGAGCGTGAAAGTCTGGCGCGGGCTGTTCAGCGTACCCTTGGCGAGATCGACATTGGCCTGACCGAGCACGGTGCGCACGTCCTCGAGATTGATGCCCCGCGCGGCGAGCGCTTGCGGATCGACCTGCACGCGGATTGCGGGCTTCTGCTGGCCCCCGACGCCGACGAGCCCAACTCCGGAAATCTGCGAAATCTTCTGCAGCAGAATGTTCTCCGCATAGGCGTCAACCGTGGTCAGTGGCAGGGTGTCGGACGTAATACCGAGCACGAGGATCGGGGTGTCCGCCGGGTTTACCTTCCGGATCAAAGGCGGATACGGGATGTTTGCCGGCAGATAGGCGGCCGCCGCATTGATCGCGGACAACGTGTCGCTCACTGCTCCGTCGATGGCGCGGCTAAGGTCGAATTGCAAGGTGACCTGGGTGTAGCCGAGCGCGCTCGACGACGTCATCTGGGTCAGCCCGGGAATCTCGCCGAACTGCTCTTCGAGTGGCGTCGCGACGGACGACGCCATGGTCTGCGGATCGGCCCCCGGCAACTGGGCGGTCACCGTCAGCGTCGGATAGTTCACGTTCGGCAGTGCGGCGATCGGCAACAGCGGGTAGGCGACGATTCCGCCCACCAGCAATCCCACCATGAGCAGGGCGGTCGCGATCGGCCGCTCGATGAAGGGCACGGAAATGTTCATGGGATGCTCGCCTGTTCCGCACTTTGGGCGGCTGCTTCCTCGGCCGCCTTGCCGTGCAGGATCGTCACGCGCGTACCCGGCTGAAGCTTGTACTGCCCGTCGACCACCACTCGCTCGTTGGCCTCGAGGCCCGAATCGATGAGCGCTTGGCCGTCGGCGATCTGCGCGACCTTGAGCGCGCGCACCGCGACGGTGTCGTCCGGGTTCACAACGTAGGCATAGGCTCCCTGCGGGCCCTGCTGCACCACCGACGCCGGGACGGTGAGTCCATTGTGCCGCGTATCGAGGAGCAGCCGCGCGTCGACGAGTTCGCCCGGCCATAGTCGGTGCGCCGCATTGGGGAAATTCGCCTTGAGCTGGATCGATCCGGTGGTCTGCAAGATCTCGTTGTTGACGAGGCCGAGCGTGCCCTGGTCGAGCTGCATCTTGCCGTCCTGGCTGTAGGCAAGGACCGTGAGAGGCGCCTTGGCGGTTTGCTGCTGCTGCTGAATCCGTGGCAGATCGGTCTCCGGCAGCGTGAAGATCAGCGAGATCGGCTGGAGCTGCGTGACGACGACGAGCCCGTTCGGTGTCGACGGGCTGATGACGTTGCCGACGTCGATCTGGCGGATGCCGACGACGCCGTCGATCGGCGACGTAAGCCGCGTATAGCTCAACTGCACGTTCGCCGCATCGATCAGCGCCTGATCGGCCTTGACCGCGGCTTCGAGCTGCGCCACCTGCGCTTTCTGCGTATCAAGGAGCTGCGACGTCGCAAAACCTTTCTGCTCCAGCGGCGTGTAGCGGTTGAGATTTGCGTCGGCGTTGGCGAGCTGGGCCTTGTCGCGATCACGATTCGCGGTGAACTGCTCGATCTGCGCTTGGTAAGGGCGCGGATCGATCTGCGCCAGCAGGTCGCCCGCATGGACCTGCTGCCCTTCGGTGAAGTTGATGCTGACGATCTGTCCCTGGATCTGAGCACGCACCACCACGGTGTTGTAGGCGATCACCGTACCGACCCCGTAGAGATAGATCGGCACATCATGCGCAACCACCGTTCCCGCGACGATCGGAGCGGCCGGCGGCGGGGCAACCGCCGCCATGACATCGCTCGATGACCAGACGTGCATGAATACAAAGGCGCCACCGACTGCGGCGATCAGCATCAGGCCGCTGACGATGGCGATGTGCTTGCGACCCATGGCTGGCTCCCGTGCCTGTTATTGCAGTTCAGCAGAACGTCGCCGGATTCGACGTGACGATGCTCCCGCACGGCATGATGCTCTGGTTCGTTGCGAAGCTGTTTCCCGGTGCCGGCAACACGGGAATCGACGCGGGCAGCGGTGCCGACGTTCCGAGGATGGACAGGCCCGCGCCAAATGTTCCAATGGGAGAAGACGAAACCGTCGGAGCGGGAACCGCGATTAGAGGGCTCACGCCTGCGTTTCCGATCTCGACCGATCCCAATGGAATTCCGGTTCGTGAGTCGCCTCCCGTGGATGTCGAAGGCGCCGACGCCATCGCGGACGCCGAGCCGGCGGCGGCGCAGGGAGCCGCGCTGCCCGGCAAGGCGTTTCCAGCCTCTGTCCCGCCGTCAATCGCCAGCCCGCCGCCATCGTAGGTGCTCGCGCCGGAGATGCCGCCGGAAATTCCACTCGATACGCTCTCGCCAGCCAAGCAAGAGGTACCCGAGATCATCGTCCCCATGGGATCGGTGAGCATCGGACTAATGCCGGGCGAGGCGAGCTCGGTCGAGCCGAGCGGGATACCGGTTGCTCCGACCGATGGGGCGGACTGCTGGCTGCCCGGTGTACCGAGCGGCGAGGTCGCCGCAACGCTCGGCATGGGCAAGCTCATTCCGCCGACCTGAGCGAAAGCCGTGCTACAGCCCAGCATGGCGATCACGACTATTATTGATAGGCATCTCATCGTCGGTCTCCAGGTCGCAGGACGCCGCGTTCAGGCGGCAAGCCGATCGGGCGGCGCCATGAACTCGGGTCCAACGGGGTTTGTGATGGTGTCGCGGAGAATGCGGTCGATCTGCTGCATCCCGGCCGCGTCGATGTGCCAACCCATCGCCGCGTTTACCGAGGCGAGTTGATCCGGGCGCCGCGCGCCCCACAGCGCAATGTTGGAGTTGCCGCGGTCGAGCACCCAGCGCACCGCGAGATCGATCACCCGCTTGCCGTAGTGGCCGCGCGCGAAGCGATCGAGCGCGGCCACCGCCGCGAGATACTGTGCGAAGCGCGGCGGCTGGAATTTCGGATCGGCTTTGCGCAGATCGTCGCCGTCGAAGCGGCTCGTCGCAGTCATTTTGCCGGACAACAGCCCGCGACACAGCGATCCATAGGCCAGCACGGCGAGGCCATGCTCCCGGCAATAGGTCAGGACGTCGTTTTCGACCGCCCGTTCGAACAGATTGTAAGGCGGCTGCGCAGCATGGAGCGGCGCGACGGCGCGAAACGCGTCCATCTGGGCCGGGCTGAAATTGCTCACGCCGATGGCGCGGATTTTCCCGGCGCGAAGGAGATCGGCCATCGCGCTCGCAGTTTCGGCAATGGGCGAGCCGGCGTCGGGCCAATGCACCTGATAGAGGTCTATCACATCGGTGCGCAGGCGCCGCAGCGAGTCCTCGACCTCCTTCATGATCCGTTGCCTGCTGGCGTTGCGGAACGGCTTGCCGTCGCTCCAGTCGAGGCCGACCTTGGTCGCGATCACCGCGCGACTGCGCCGGCCGTCCTGCGCGAGAGCCTTGCCCAGAATTTCTTCGGACCGGCCGAAACCGTAGACCGGCGCCGTATCGAACAGCGTGATGCCGCGATCGAGCGCTTCGTGAATGGTCCGGATCGACTGCTGCTCGTCGGATCCGCCCCACATCCAGCCCCCGATTGCCCATGTTCCCAGTCCGACCCGGGAGACCACAAGCGACGTGTCCGCAATCGCGAGGGTTTCCATGAGTGGCGTGATCGATTTGGCTGATGCAGTCATGGCTTCATTCCTTCATCTCGGAGCACGTCCAAGCCCCGCTTCGGGCGGCGAACGCGTTGAGCAGGAGGTAGTGGCGGCTCGCCGGTCGGCTTTGCTTTTTTTGCGGAAATTCGCTGGTCTTTGCGCCAAATGCCGAGCGCGTCCTTTTGCTCGCACGGGCGCCAAAAGGGGCCGACCTGGGCCGGCTGCGGCCCGTCACGAAACCGTGAGCCACAGCAGGGCTACGATCTCGGACGCGGCAACTTCTTCGTGGTACCGGAGTTCCGCATAGATGAGCCCGCTACCAACTTGGGACGCGCGTCAGCGCGTCACGCGGGTACATCGGCTGTATTGGCTTCAGGGCCTTCCGATGCCCTACGTCGCCTTTCAAAGGTCCGTGAACGCAGCACGCGCGCTCGCGGAGAAGCTCGCCGCAAGCATCGATCGTTGGCCAGCAACCGTCGAGACAGAGGCCGCTGCCAAGCCCGGATGACTTCGACGGGGGCCCAATACTTATGAGTTTCCTATGATTTCGGCTGCACGCTCATCTCGAATTTCTATGCCGTTGAGGCCACGTCTCTGAGAGACGGAATCCCGGCGCCGGTCGATTGGACTGCCCCGACGTCACCTCTCGGAGTGCGCTAAATGGCAATCTACATCATGGCTGCGCTCGTGCTGGCTTACGCACTGGCGATGTGGTGGTTCTGGTGGCGCCCTTTGATAACTCGCAAGGTGCCGCTATAGAGCCCCCCGCCGCCCTCGCAAACCGGCACCGAACCGCGGCGCGTTCTGCGAAGCCCACGGAGAGGCTCATCCGTGAGGATGAAGGTCCGATTTACGAAGCTGCGGGTACCGCTCGCACAGCGTGAGCGGCTTCCAAAGGCGACTCGTCGTCTAGCGCAAAGGTACGAAGAACGCCGGTCGAGAGCGTGATCTCCCGCCTGCCAATACGGGGTGACGGAGTTTCTCCTGTGGACCATTTCTTTGAACATGCGAAGAGAACTGCGCCAGCACTTCCTCCCTGCCGGACCAAGTCGTTTTCGTCACAACTCGCCGCGATGGCTAGCCCCATGGAATGGAGATGATTGCGCCGATAGCAGAACAACGCTAGCGAGGCCCGAATGTCCGGCGCCAAGGTTGTCACGAAACCAGGCATGAAGCGATCGTCCGCGCGGCACAATTCGCCGAGCAACTCGTCGCGGACGGGGCAAATATCGTCAGCGGATAAAGACATCGCAAAGCTCCTCGCGGGTTGAGGTGAAAAACAGATCGCGGCGCTGGATGCGCGCGTGCCTTGGCAAGGAATTTTGAATCAGATGTCTGCGCAGGCTGCCAACAGCCCCAGGCCGCCGAGCAAAACCATGGTCGCGTAAGACAGAACGATCCACATGGCGCGATCCCCCGATCCGAACCCGCAACGGCGCAGGCCCCACGCAAGGAAGGTGCTAACCATAACGTGGCGAAAGTGGGCCGCTTTTATGTTGGTGCGACGATCGGCGCGGCTGCGAAGCCGCCGACCGTGCCCATCTTGACGACGAGCCGGTCGCACTCATCCCCCGGGGAGCGATGCTGGCGAGCCCGCGACAGGTATCCCCCTGCTGGCGCTCGCCGCTCGCAAGCTTGCGCACCGGCTTCATCCGGCCGACAAAAAGCTACGGTGCATAAGGCTCCATGCCCTTGGCCTTGATCACGGCTACGGCTGAGGGAGACGCCAGAAACTTGGCGAACGCGAGCGCTCCATTCGGCTCGCGCGCATTGGCGAGAACACCGGCCACCATCAGAAACTTCACTCCCGGGAGATCCGGCAGCGGCTCGAGCATCTGCACACCAGGGAGCGTATTGAAATTGCGCCGCTGCGCGACGCCCATCTGTGCGGCGCCCGAAGCAACAGCTTGTGCCGCCGCATCGCCGCCCATTGTGAGCTTGATCTTGGGCTTCACCTGGTCGGCAATCCCGAGATAGCGGAGGAGGTTTACGAAATAGGCGCCGTCCTGCGCGCCGCCGCTCGCATCGGGCTGGGCGATGCTCTCGGCCCCCAGCAACGTTTGCCTGAGCGCCTCGACCGTGCTGACATCGCGCTTCACGCCGCCGGCGCGTATGCCGAAGGCGAGCGGTGAGCGCGCAACATCGACGAGCGTGCCATTCGCGATTCGAGCCTGGTGCAGCAGATCCTCGAGCACGAAGCGCTCGTTGATGATGAGGTCGGCTGCTTCGTCGGCTTCAACACGAACTCTTGATGCGTGTCGTCGAGCCGTACTCGATAGCGAGCTTGTCGCCGCTCATACGCTCGAATTCCTTGCCGAGCTCGGCGAGGATCGACGACATGTTGCCGGTACTCAAGACCTTGATGTCCGCGGCATGAGCCCGCGGCAAAGGTCCAAGACATATTGTCAAAGCCAGCAGCGTTGCACTGGCAAAGGCTATCCTCATCGCGTTTCCTCAAACTCTTGTTGGAATTCCCCCGGCGCCGAAATTACACGGTCCGACCAGGGCGGGAAAGCGCGGCCGGCGGACGTCTAATTCAAAGCAGAATGCCGTCGTGGCGCAGACATTCCCATCGTCATCGACGGTCCACACCCTCGCCCGCCGTGCCCGGACACACTCCGTCGGCAACGCGAGCTCGATGGCGAACACGGAGCGGGGCGTATGCGTCCCTTGCGCGGCGACGTCACTCCGGCCTGATATTCGCCCCCTTGATGACCGGCCCCCATAATTCGGTGTCGGCACGCGCCCTGACCGCGAGCTCCTCGGGCGTCGAGCCGGCAGCGACGACTCCGAGCAGCTCGAATCTCGCCTTCACGGCAGGCTCAGCGAGCATCGCAACGATGTCCGCATTCATTTTCTTCACGATCTCTCGCGGAGTTTTGGCGGGCACCCACATCCCGTACCAGGACTCGACGTCGTAGCCGGATACGCCGGCTTCCGCGACGGTTGGAATTTCCGGCGCAGTCGCGAAGCGTTCGGCGGTCGATACCGCCAGCCCGCGCACCTGATTGGCCCTGACGGCCTGGAGCAGCGAACCCGTCGTGTTGAACATCGCGTCGAGGCGCCCCGCGATGAGATCGCTCATGGCGCCGGCAGCAACGCCACGATACGGCACGTGCGTAATCTCGATTCCGGCCGCACGCTTGAAGAATTCGCCAGCGAGATGGGGCGACGAGCCGATGCCTGGCGACGCCCAATTGATCTTGCCCGGATTGGCCTTGGCGAAGGCAATGAATTCCTTCAGTGACTTCCACGGCGCGGAATTTGGCACGACGATCATGTTGGGATATCGACCAACCAGGGACAGCGGCGCCAAGTCGACGACCGGATCGAAGCCGAGCGAGAACAGAAAGCCGTAGGTTGCCGGGCCGCCGCTCGATATCAACATGGTGTAACCGTCGGGAGTTGCGTGGGCCGTCGCATCCAGCGCAATCGTTCCCCCGGCTCCGGGTTTGTTTTCGATAATGACCTGCTGGCCCCAAATTTCCGATAGGCGGCTAGCGACGATGCGGCCCGCCGAATCCATCCCCCCACCGGGCGGGAAACCCACCAGGAGGCGGAGGATGCGGGTCGGCCAACCTTGCGCCCGTGCGGCTCGTGGCAGGAGAGGCAGGGGCGGCGGCGCCTGCCGCCAGATGCAAAAATTGACGACGAGGAAATGGCATGACTGCCCTCGATTGATATCAAAACTTTCGAGTCAGTCCGCAAAACTTCACCGACTTTCGATCATAGCGAAAGGAGGTATAGCGCCGCGGGTCTGCCGGGCCGATCGGCGCAGTCGTCGCCATGGAGAGCGGCCGCATGATGGGAGCAAAGTCCTGGGTCTGCGCCGCTTTGACCATTTCATCGCGCGCGGATCGAGGTTCGGGAATTGGAGCGGAAGCCCCACGGGCGACTTGGCGGTTCGAATGACCCATCCAGAAAGTTGCGGGCCACAGAACAATCCGAGATTTGGTTGTCCCAGCGTCGTTCGTGGTTCACCCCTGGACTTTGGGCTCAACTTTCGCGGTTCCGACGGCCGCAGGTCTCGCCGCGCATCGATGGTGTCGCCGGCTGATCACCTTTGAAGATACGTGACGTGCACGCGCCCGCGTGACGCGCTCCGACCGAAGGCGCGCGCTGAAGATCGTCAACGTCACTCCGATTTACGAGCCATCGTCCGTGTCCTTCACGTCATCTGGACGCAGACTTCGGTCTCTCTACAGAGAGCAACTAAGTGACTGCTGAGTAAAGAGAACTTTGCTTTCTGTCGCTTGAAAAATAGACCGTTGCCTGCTCCATCGCCTTACTCGCGCCCATTTTGCGCCGACGCTATCCCCTGGGAGCATTGATCGCATCTCCCGCGCTCGCCACGCCCTTCGGAAACGCCTCCATCTGCAAAGTAGCGCACATGTCGGAAGGTCTCGCACTGCACGACAACGGCGTCTTGAGGGTCGGATGACAGCGACGGCCAGTCCGCCATCTTCGAGGAGGAGGCGATTTGGTATGTGGTTCCCCCGATGGAAGCCGGTGCTCGACCGCCAGTCATTCGCCGCGCAAACTTCAACGGCGGCCGCGGTTCAAATACCGTGCTCCGTCAAACACGGCCGAGAGCTGGAGAGAGAGAGCGCCACTGGTGGAAGATCGAGCTTATGGTGGAGCGCGTGTATCGGACTTCTATTCAGCACCTTCATTATAATACTTCAGGTTGGTAATGGGCAAGGTTTCGAGCTCGCGAACTATGCTCACACGCCCAGTGTCGCGACGATTTTCGCCCTGCTCATCCGTGTCCTCACCGCACCGCTAATCTTCGTGTTGCTCGCCGTCGTACGCAATCTCTTGAACAGGCGGGCGAAGACTTCGAGCGCGAGTGCGCTCGTGGGCGCGTTCACATTCGCAATGCTCCTCGCGTCGATCCTGGGAGGCCTCGTGGTCTACGGCAACTTCTTCTTTTCCAGGGATGAAGCAATCAGCGGAGAGCCTCGAAAAGCACTTGTCGTCGAGACATTCAATTTGTGCGTTCAAAAACAACGATCATTTTCCCAGGATGCTACCGAAGCTGAAATTAGCCAATACTGCGGCTGTGTGAGCGAAAAGATAGCCGACGGGACCACATACAGACAGCTAGGACTCGCGAGTGCACTCGCCAATCAGAAAAAGGCCGAGGGCGCCGAACTCGCATGCGCTATAGCCGGTAACTAGCGGTCCCAGAGAGCGGCCCGGCATTTTCGGCGTTACTGGCCGATTCCGGGCGGCGAGACCGCGCTACATCAGAAAACTTTCTGAGAAGCGATAGCGCGTTCTTGGCGACGAGGGCAAATTCTGGGCGACAGCGATCGCCCTTGGTCATCGAGCGCCCGTCGTCGTCGAGCGCCTTCCGCAGACGAATCAATCACGATAGACTTGCACACTTCCGGCAACGGCGAATTCCCCCGGACTAACCGTGCCAAGACTTGCTTGTAGGATTGCAAAGTTGGGAAGTGACACCATGCGCGTTCGAAACTCGATTGGTGCGGTTGTATTCCTCACGGTTCAATCGATGGCCATGCACGGAGTATGGGCGTTCGATGATGCGCAATACCCCGACCTGGGCGGACAGTGGCAAAGATCCCCTGCTCCCGCTTCCGTCAGTGGCCAAAGACCGTTTGACCCGGACAAGCCGGCGGGACGGGCGCAACAAGCCCCGCTGACACCCGAATATCAGACGATTTTCGATGCGAGCTTGGCCGATCAGGCCGCCGGTGGGCAGGGTCTATGGCCCGCGGCCAGGTGTCTCCCGATCGGCATGCCAGGAATGATGACCTTATCTCGACCTACGGAAATCGTCATCCTTCCCGAAGTCACCTATATTCTAATTGACTATATTAGCGATTCGCACCGACGAATCTTCACCGATGGGCGCGAGTGGCCCGCGGATGTTGAACCGAGCTTTGACGGTTATTCGATTGGAAAATGGCTCGATACCGATAGGGACGGGCATTTCGACACACTTGAAGTCGAGACGCGCCATTTCAAGGGCCCCCGTGCATTCGAGCCGAGTGGCTTGCCGCTACACAAGGATAACCAGACAATCGTCAAGGAACGGATATACCTCGATAAATCAAATCCAGACATCCTTCACAATGACATGACTGTTGTCGACCATGCGTTGACGCGGCCATGGACCGTGGCGAAAACATACACGCGCGACAAACCCCGCTACCCTGATTGGCCGGAAGAGATTTGTACGCAAAACAACCCGCTTATCTTCATCGGACATGAAATGTACTACCGGAGCGGCGACGGACACCTGATGCCTACAAAAAAGGGGCAGGCCTCGCCAGATCTGCGCTACTTCAATCAGTCACATCAATGAATGTACGGCGCAAGTCGGGGGAAACGTTCAACGTTGGCGTGGTCATTGCCTGAGTCGAGATTCTTGGCTAGTCGCTGGATGTCTCGATGCGGCCACGCCAGCAGCGCGCCCCTTCCCGTGTCGCGCCTCACAGTTGATGTGCAATCCTCGATCCGTCGTGCGTGTGCCCGCACGAAAAGACCCGAAACGGTGCATCAGGTCGTCTGAGCTTTGGCACCCTCAAGCAAACGCCAAAGCTGAAATCCAGACGAGGTGATCGCCTTTTCAATGGCTTCGCGCGAGAAATTGTGAGGCGGCGTGCCGCCAGGGGCAATCGCGCCCGTAATAACCCACGGACCGTGCTGTCGCGGCAGATTGTTCACATCGGGATCGCTGGCGAATGCGCGCAGACGCTCCGTCGATGCCGACTTGAAGACATATATGCGCATGGACGCTGCCCCTATGTGTGCGGTTTCAGGTGCAATCGCACCCGCTTCGGCCGTCCGAGAGAACTGCGAAGATGAAAAGGCGCCCAGGTCTGAAGGGACACGGGGCCTGTCGGCGATAGTCGCGGTTGGGTCGTCCCGCCTTGCCGGAGTGCCTACATGCCCAGTTCTTCGCGCAGCCGATCGCGATCGGCGATGTGCAACTGCTGCAGTTCTTCGAACCGCAACAGCAGCGCCAGCGCCAGCGACGCATCATGGCCGTCCCGCAAAAGCCCGGCGGCGAACGTACGCTGGCTTGCGATATGTTGCTTGCTCATCGCCATGTACCCTTCGGCATGCGCCAAGCGCTGCTCAAGTGTGTCGCGATCCGTGCGCAGAGAGGTTTCACACTGGGGTGCCGGCGCAATCACGATCGGCGGCGCAACGATTGAATCGAAAGATCGCATGGTGCTCCCTTTTTCGCAGGCGGGAGCACGCACCTCTCTCTGCCACCGACGCCTGATTCGTAGGTCCTCGGCCGATGATGGGCCACAGTGCGCTCCTATCGAACAATTAGCGAGTCTATTCTCGGCGCCCGGAGGCGCTGCCGGCGGAACGGGACAGCGGGGTTGGGGCTTCTGGTGTTCGACGTCGCCTTCGCGTCAGCTGCCGTCAGCATCGACGCTGTATGTTCCGCTGTGTCCGCAGTCGGCGCAGGTATAGGTACGACGCTCTAACGCTTCGTTGTTTGGATCAGCCTTCACCAAGGTAAGGACCATTGCCCCGGAGCACACCGCACAACGGGCAGCCGCCATGGCTATCAATCGCTCCTTCGTTGCCAACGGGAATTTCCTTTTTGAAGCACCGAGGTGGCCTAGCTACAAGCACCGAAGCTTCAGTTTCGATTGGCAAATGCCTGACCGGGTCTGCGAAGATCTTGCTTTTTCTCAAGAAGTTTCTTCTTCGCACGCGGATCCGGAAGAAGGCCTTCGCGCTGGGCCTTTTTGCGGGCGAGTTTGCGGGCTCGTCTGATCGCCTCACCGCGCTCCCGCGCCGTTCTTTCGGACGGCTTCTCGTAGAACCTTCTGAGTTTCATCTCCCGAAAGACGCCTTCTCGCTGCATTTTCTTTTTAAGGACCCGAAGCGCCTGGTCGATGTTGTTGTCGCGAACCAATATCTGCAAGCAATGTTCCCTTTATTTCGGTAACGGACAAGAAAACAAAACCATCGGGACACATCCACGGTTCGGTTCGACGTGCTGTCGGCGATCTCGGCTTCTGGTTTCACTGGCAACAAGGCACGGCCGTTGGCCCTCGCTCGCCGCGCGCGGTCGGAGCGGATCAGCTGAAAAACTTGATCGTAATCTCAGGTGGCACCTTTTCCAGCGCCCGCCGGATTTCCTCGGCGGCGTTTGCCAGCCGGTTCGTGTCGATGTTTATTCCAACGCTGCAGCCCGTGCAGCATATGTGAGCGGTCTGCTTAAGACTTTGGATCGACTGCTCGAGTTCATGCCCGCACTGCGGGCATTGGAATTTGATCAGATGCGCGTCACTCACGGCGCTGCCCAATGAAGCGCCGATGTCGGGATCGGCGCCCAAAGCATGATCGGGACTGCGGTCGTCGGTACAAACCAGGGAGCCATCGTTACCTCTCAGGGATGGTTACCTCTCAGGGATCCCCTGCCATCGATCGTTTCGTCGGTGCGCTAACCAACCGCGTCAAACGAACCGCGTCGCGGAACTGTTTGGCTCGCAGGCTTTTCGGGAAGAAAGGCCCGGCGAGCGCCAGGCCTTTCTTATTCGAGCGACGGATCGCAGCTTACTTCTGTTGCTCAGGCGGCTTGGACGCCGGCTTATCGCCCTGATTCTGCTGGGGGGCGGGGCTGGCAACGTCCGGTGCCGGGGTCTTGGGGGCATCATTGGAACCCGTCTTCGGAGCGGATTGCGAATTGGACATGAGCAACTCCTTTTGAAAATACTTGAAAACATCTTTTCAGGTACCAGTCATACGTAGTTGCTTCCCCGCTTATTACAATAGTCTTCCGCAATTTATCTGCGATTCCACTGAACGCTACCGCCACAAGTCCTTGAACCGGACCCAGGGATCGAAGTGGCTACAGGCTGACCAGCTCATGAAAGGAGGCGGGGAGCATTGCGAGGCTGCGAAGCTCGCCTCGATTTACCGTGACGCCACGCAAACATCTCTCTGGCGCCAAAACGGCCGGTCGCAATTCCAGTCGTTGCCCGAGAAGTCGAGGTGCGCATTGACAGGGATTTCGATGGCGGCGCAATCGCGACTCGTCTTGCGAAAACCGCGCTCGCACTTCCAATCCTTTCCGGACCCATCGAGGTAGGCATTTGGCGGGACCTCGATTGGCATGCACGCCTGATCGGACGGGCGGAAACCGCGCTCGCATAGCCAGCCGGTGTCGTATGAGGAATCGGAGAGATAACCGTGCTGCGGTACCCTCACGGCTACGCAGGCATCACCGACCAGGCGAAAGCCCCGTTCGCAGTCCCAGCCCCGGCTAGGGGACGTGTCCGACAAGTAAGCATTCTTGGGCACGGCGACGGCGACACAGGCGGCCCCGGTGCGTCGAAAGCCGCGCTCGCATTCCCAACCGTCCGAATAGGAGGTGTCGGTGAGATAGGCATGCGCCGGCAGTTTCACGGCTGTGCAGCCATTGCCTTCCAGCTTGAATCCGCGCTTGCACGCCCAGCCCGAACCAAACGTGTCATCCGTCAGGAAGGCGTTCTCCGGCTGCTTGATGACCGCGCAGGCAGTCCCGCCCTGGCGGAACCCCGGTTTACACTCCCATCCTGATCCGTAGGGTTTCGGTTGCGCATTGGCCGGGATAGCCTTGGCGATGTCCGGCTTCGAAACATTTTGAGCGAACACGCCTGATGGCGTGGCCAGCGATGCCACCAGCAGAGCCATGCACGGAAACAGCTTTTTGTGGAGCATTCGGAGAATCCCTCAGTGGTCCAGGCCATTCGAGACACGCAGATGCCGACTGTCCCAGCAGTTCGCCGTGGCGGGCGGCGCGACCGCATTGAACGCAAACGCGGCCTGCGAGCGCGCAGTTTCCGCCCGGCCCAACAAAGACCGGAACGTGCGAATGCCGTGTTTTCCTCTTGGTAAAATCATCGTTGCGCGCTTTTGCGCCTATTGTCGATCCGTCCCAGTCCGGCAACGTGGGTAACTTCGTCGCACGCCTCGAGCGTGTTGCCGAAATCGCGGCAAATCTCGAAAATATGATTTTCGTTCTCTCCGTGTTGCTGAACCAGGCCCGCCAAAATCTACAGCCTTCCCAAAGATCGCCGCGCCTTCTCAACAACTCCAGTCGCGAATGGCTCGTCTCGTAACCCGCGAGCACGTGGGCTGACGTCCTCATCGAAGCTTCGTCGGATTTCGTGCGCGACTGAGCAAGCCGACTTGACTATTGCCTGCGACGGGCCCACATGTCCGATTCGCCTGCGATGATGGGCGCGCACGTTTCAGACATTTTTCCAAAATCGACAAATCCGGGAAAAGGCGCGCGACGCTTTCGTGCGCCAACGGCGACGTGTGCACCGTTAGCAAAAGGAAATTCTCATGAGTTCGGGCACTGTAAAGTGGTTCAACAACCAAAAGGGTTTCGGCTTCATTCAACCGGACGACGGCGGCAAGGATGTGTTCGTTCACATCAGTGCGGTCGAGCGTGCCGGCTTGAGCTCCCTCAATGAGGGGCAAAAGCTCAAATTCGATGTCGTCGCAGACCGACGAACCGGCAAGTCTTCTGCCGACCGGCTGAGCGTCGACTGATCAGCCACGGCTCGAACCACGCTGCTTTGACCACGGATGTACTGGCAACGCGCGTGGTTTGGAGTATGATCATGGAATAGTCGCAGACTTTTCCGCTCGTGCTCGAAAATGCCTCACAAGCCCACATTGGGACTTGCAACGGCTCTTGGATGCAAGGGAGCAGATCATGACCGACAGCACGATCGATTTGGATCACCACCGCGGCATCGCCGCCCAAAAGGCGACCGAGCTTCGGCGGCTGCTTGCCGACGTCGCGGCCAACGAAGCGACCCTTCGCTTGCGGCAAGAAGAGCTGGAAACCCATCTCGTCGCGGCACCAGCCTCGAATTGGCCGGAGGCCGCCGAGAAAGCCAGATATCTTCTCAATCTCTTTGCTGGCACGCTGCCCCCGGCGGATCGGCGCAGGCAAAAACTCATCGAAGCCGTGCTTGCCGATTTCGATCGCCTCGCCGATCTGGCATAGGCCGCAAAACGCCGATGGTCGCGCAAGTCGGTCGGTTCGGCCCTCGGGCGAGTGCCGTGGCGAAGGGCCAAGTGAGAAGCAATCGCGAGAAAAAGAAACGGACGGCGGACACGAATAAGATCAAGGCCGCTCCTACGGCATCGCCGTTCGCGGCCCCGCGCTTTGCGCGCCACGGCAGCGGCGCTGCGGGTCAACGGCGGCGTGGTGCGCTCGATCGCGTGTATCGATCACGGACCACCGTCGCTCGGCTTGTCCGCAGCCCGGACAATCGCGCCGACGTCAAGGAGAGGCCGCCGACCGTACCCACTTGAGAACGAGCCGGTCCAATAAATCCCCCGGGCATTTAGGACTCAAACGCGTCTCTGCCGACATTCGAACCGGTCTCCGTTCGCGAGGGGGAAGTCCGCCGGGAAAGGGTTTGGTGTCGCCAGAGACCGGGACGGCATTTTCGGCGACACCGACCAATTCCGGGTGACAGAGACCGCGCTTTTCCACGTCTCCGGCGGCAAAGCCGCGGAAAGTCAAAGACTATTCTGACGGCGCCAGGAAACCGGAATCGTGCAGGACTACGTGGTGGGCCCGGCAGGACTAACGTACTCCCATTTCATCAAAGGCTTAGAAAAAGTGGGCCATTTACTAGCCCCCTCTAACCCTGAATGAACCCGAACGAGTGGCCCACCTCCGCGCGCGGTAAAGCGCCCGCCGGCACGGATCATGCTTGTTGTTCCCGGCCCAGTTCCGCTCCCGGCAAGGGGGCTCAAGCCCCCTCCCGCCGCTCTCACGCCTGGGGGTAGTAGGCGCCGTAGTCCTTACCCCTTTTTGTGATCTCGCAGACCCAGCGGCCGGAGGGAAGGACTTTGACTTTCCTGGCCAGCTTTCGAGAAACCAAGGCCTCGGCTGTTTTCCAATGAAGGTCGAGTTGGCCTCTTCGGAGGTTCTGCAATTCCACCCACATGTTATGGCTCAATCTGCTCATAGAGTCGCTAAATGAGACCAGCCTTTGCGGCCCGGAGCTAGAGGATAGCAGGATCGGCGCTCTTTTCACATGCGCCGTGCCCTACCTGGCGCCGTCCCCTACCCTCCTGCCGTCCGCGGATCGGCCTTCAGGGCCAGACTGTGCCCAACCTCGGACCGCGCGCTAACGTCTGGCGACCAGACCGGTACGATGGGCGTCATGAGACGGAACCACCACGATCCGATGCGGAGGTGCTTGCCGGGCTGGTTGAGCGCTTCACATACCAGAACGCCGAAAACGGCTTCTGCGTCATCCGGGTGAAGGCTCGCGGTCACCGCGATCTCGTCACGGTCGTCGGCCACGCTGCGGTGATTTCCGCTGGTGAGTGGATCACGGCCTCTGGGGACTGGACGAATGACCGCACTCACGGGCAGCAGTTCAAAGCCCGGTTCCTCAAGACCTCTACCCCGACCTCGCTCGACGGCATCGAGAAGTACCTCGCCTCGGGCATG